>JAJFHA010000016.1 GCA_021775875.1 Hyphomicrobiales bacterium
AAAATCTTTATGTTCAACTGCGGCATGTTTCGCCCACAGACGCGCAAACATAGTTGAAATTTCGGCATGCCCCTGCAGCATGACACCATGAGTTTCGACACTGAAAACGCAATCCTCACTCATGGTTGCAGCGATCTCGTCGAAAGATTGCTGATCCACGCCCTGGAAATACCTGTTAACCAGGGCGATCATTTTTTCTTCTGTCATTATTTTACTCTTTGATAAAAATTTGTTCAGATTTCAGTTTGCGACAGAGCGGTCCGCCTTATCAATCAGATTTCCCAATTTCTTAAGGCTGGCGGCCTTGTCCAAATTTATGATCTCTTGATAGACCGCGTCACTATCTTGCCTGGTCCACAGCCGTGCGGTGAGACTATCGTATTTTTCGCGCAGTTCAGATTTCGAATAGGGGTCACGCCAATCTCCACGATTTGTATCTGTGCTGGCTTCCAAAAGGGAACCGTCGCGCATGGTAACAATAACGGTTGCCGGACGCGCTTCCGGCAGCTTGGCCGTCATTGCCGGATCTTCCGACACGAATACCCGCTTGGACAAGTTCTGAATCTCTGAATTTCGAACCGCATCCCAAGTAAAACTTGTAACCTTGCTTGAGCCATTGATTAAAGTCGTGGCGATTGCAAAGGGCACGCTGAATTTAGCCGCCAATGTATTCGCGGGACTTTGATCATCCAATTCGGCGGCCAGGGAATAAGTCCTGACGTCTATTTTGGCTATATTTTCGATATCATCGATACCTTCAGGTCCTTCGACGATCAAATCCAGGGCATCCAATGCAGCGTGATTAAACCGGCAACACGAATGCAGTTTGAAATAGTTTCTCGCGACTTCCCACCGGGTGCCAAGTTGTTCTGTCATCGTCTCGGTGCAGAAGGTATCCGACACCACGCGGCCAAAAACATTTTGGATGCCGTCATGTTCACCCGTGAACCCCGCTTCGACCAAATTGTAGGCCAATGTTCCCAATTGACCGCTAATACCGCAATACATGTTGCGGACCGTTCCACCCTCCAACATTGTCGGCCGACTTGTGGCCAGGCACATATTTGAGCTGATATTGAGGAGTGTTGTCATTTTGGCGACATCGAATCCGGCCAGCCGACCAATCCCTATCGCGGCGCAAATCGCACCCCAAGTGCCATGTGGATGCATCGCTGGTCTTAAGTTGGTGGCAATGCCAACCCGGGCGCCAACGTCATAACCGATCGCAACGGCTGCAAGGAAATCGCTACCGCTGACGTCCCGCCCATCGGCCCAGGCGTAACATGCCGGGATCGTATGCATTCCCGGATGCCCCTTGCAGAATTGGTTGCCTTCGTCCATTTCGAGGAACGTTCCGGCGCTCCCATTCAGCAAGGCGGCCAGAGCAGGCTCAGCCTTTCGCCGCATCCCGATAACCGCAGAAGTGCCGGTGCGCTGATCACACAGACGATGCGTCAAAGTACGGATTTCGGGTTCCGCCGCACCGCCAACAATCGCTCCGATTGAATCGGCCAAGATCAACTTCGTTCTATCTACGACATCCGCAGGTATATCCGCACAGTGATAATTGGCTGCAAATTCAGCAACCGTGACCAAATAATTCTT
Organism: Hyphomicrobiales bacterium; assembly: GCA_021775875.1. Lineage (GTDB taxonomy): Bacteria > Pseudomonadota > Alphaproteobacteria > Rhizobiales > NORP267 > NORP267. The sequence goes on from JAJFHA010000016.1 coordinate 1,606, forward strand.
CATCGCTATCCCTTTTCACCGAGCCCGGATTGGGGTTTGCCGAAAAAATAACTATCTCGATAGGCTTATCAAAAAACATTAATTGTTATAACACTATAACAATTAGCGTAAACGTGTGAGGTGCGATCTAATAAAAACCGTGTGAGTAGCCAGAGAAACAAGTTATTTTGAAGCGTGCCTGCACGCCATTCGACTTGTCGCCATCAGAAATTTTACGAGTGCAAACTTGAAGCTGTTTTCGAAAGGGAGAACTAACTATGACAAAGAAACCAACCAAATCCACGATCTCTAGACGGTCATTTGTAGCCGGCACCACCGCAGGTGCAGCAGTCTTGGCCACCACCAGTATAGGATTCCCGCGCATGGCGCGCGCAGAAGATACTGTGAAAATAGGACTTATTCATCCGGTAACCGGTTTTCTGGCGTTCCCGGGCGCGCAGTTGCGCTATGGCAGCGAGTTGGCGATTGCCGACATTAACGCAGCTGGCGGCGTAAAATCTATGGGCGGCGCAAAACTGGAAGCTCTGCTTGGCGATTCCCAGACGAAACCGCAGATCGGGGCCGCTGAAGTCGAGAAAATGCATGAAGCGGGCGTGCACGCTTTCTCAGGCTGCTATCAAAGCGCCGTCGGCATTGCTGCCTCGGCCGCCGCAGCCAAATACAACATTCCCTTTTCCATCGACGTCGGTGTGTCCGACACGCTGGTAACACGCGGCCTGGAGAACGTCTTTCGCATGATGGACGGCTATGGCCGCATCGCCAAGGATGCCGCCACCAACCTGGGCCTGATCAACAAAGCGGCAGGGTCGCCAGCAAAAACCGTTGTGATCGTCCATGAAGAAAGCTTGTTCGGCACCGGCACCGCCAAACTGATGGGCGATTATCTACCCGAACAGGGGCTTGAAGTGGTCGAGGTCATCAAACATGCCAATCCGACCCGTAACTTCGACAATATCGCCTTACGTATCAAATCAATGAATCCAGATATTGTCATGCCTATCAATTATCCTGGAGAGTATGTTCTGCTGGCCCGGACTTTGCGCCAGCAGAGAGTCGATTTCGCGGCGAGCTACTCGGTCCTTGGCGGCGGGTTTAACTTCAAGTTCGTGCAAGAAATGACCGATCTCGCCGAAAACATGATCGACGTGAACCATTGGTATGATCCGAATTCGGCCTTTGGTCAGGAATTGCGCAGGCGTGTTGAAGCCGACGGCAAATTCTTCACAATGGAAATCTATACTGCTTACAACTCCATCCGCCTACTGCATGACGCATTCGAACGTGCCGCCACAACCGCTCCGGAAGCGGTGAATGCGGCGCTGGCCTCCAGCACCATGGATCCGCTTTTCATGCCTTATGGTCCGACTAGAATGGTCAATGGGCAGAATATGGGATCCCGGGCCGTCGCCATTCAGGCACAGAACGGCGATGTGCAGCTTATTTCGCCTACCGAATTCGCCTCGGCCGAAGCGGTATTCCCGCGTCCGAAAGTGTAAAGAAAACAGGTCACCCTACAATGATCTGAGACAGTTGGATGCGGTCAATTCAATGCAATTGACCGCATCCAATGACTTTAATTGGGCGGAGCTCCTTGAGAGCCTGGGGCAGAAGAATTCATGTTAGACGAATTCATGTTACTTGGAATGATGCCGGCGGCGGTTGTGAATGGCCTGATGTTCGGGGCAATCTACGCCCTTGTCGCTCTTGGGCTTACGCTTATTTATGGCGTCTTGCATATCATCAACTTTGCCCATGGGGCGCTGTTGATGCTAGCAATGTATGCGGCATTTTATCTGTTCCGGCATTTCGGCATCGACCCCTATTTTGCAATTGTTTTTGTCGTACCGGCCAGTTTTGTCCTCGGTTACGCCCTGTATCGATGGGGCATCGGCAAATTGGCTCATGGCAAGGACGAGAATATTCTGCTGGTGACACTTGGGCTTGCAATCGTCATCGAAAACGCTGCGATCTTTTTTTTCACGGCAGATCAGCAAACCATCACACTGTCCTATTCCTACGACACGGTTGATCTTGGTTTCGTATTCCTGTCGCTACCGAAAGTTATTTCGTTTTTCGCCTCACTCTTCATTTGCTTGTTACTGTGGCTGCTGATTTCCAAAACGGATCTTGGCAGGGCGATCCGCGCGGTTGCCAAGGAACGACAAGGCGCCCGTCTGGTCGGCATCGATGTGGAACACATTTTTGCCGCCACTTATGGCATCGGCATTGCCTGCCTGGGGGCTGCCGGTTGCCTGCTGTTGCCTTCATTTTATGTCGACCCGTTCACCGGCAATATTTTTGTCCTGGTCGCCTTCACAATCGTTGTTCTGGGCGGCATGGGCAGCATTGTCGGGGCTTTGGTCGGAGGGTTCATTATCGGCGTGACCGAATCCGTCGGTGGATTGATCCTGGGTGAAAGTCTGGGGCAGATCGGCATTTCGCTGATCTTTATTCTTATTCTGGTGCTGCGCCCGACCGGTTTGTTCGGAGCAAAATCATGAAGTCGTTGAAAAGCCGCAATGGCTTATTGTGTCTGGCAGGCCTGGTTCTGGCGCTTCTCATTCCGCAGATCATCGATAACAATTTCTATATCGACGTTTTGACACTGGTCCTGTTCTCGGCATTTCTTGGTCAGTCCTGGAATATCCTGGGTGGCTATGCCGGGCAATTTTCATTCGGCGGTGTCGTCTTTTTCGGCACCGGCGCCTATGCTTCTTCCATCCTGTTTAGAAGCTTTGGAATCGACCCCTGGATTGGTATTTTTGGCGCAATCGCGGCGGGTGCTGCTATGGGTGCCTTTATCGGTTTTATCAGCTTCCGCTATGGCCTCAAGGGATCCTATTTTGCCCTTATCACATTGGCTTTCGCTGAGTTTTTCCGGATCATCGCCAATTCAGTGGAATTCACCGGCGGTGGCGTCGGTATCTTTATCGACTATAATCCGAGTTTGACCCAGCTGCAGTTCGACAATCCGGCGGGCTATTATTATCTGGCCCTGCTGATGACGGTGATCTCTCTGCTCATCGCATGGTGGCTGGAACGCTCGCGCTTCGGCGCCAGCCTGGTTGCCATTCGCGAGAATGAAGAAGCGGCAGAAGCTCTTGGCGTCAACGCATTCCGCTGCAAAATGTATGCGATCTGCATTGCTGGCGCCATGGGCGGTGCCGCCGGGACATTCTATACGCAGAAATTTCTCTATCTCGACCCACCCATCGCCTATGGCATCGGCACTTCTGTCGAAATGCTTCTTGTCACGATCGTTGGCGGGCTGGGCACCATTTTTGGGCCGCTGGTCGGCGCTTTCGTTTTGCATAGCATAAACGAAGTCGCCCGGCATTATCTCGAAGCGCCGGGCCTGAGCATGATCGTTTATGGCCTTATTCTCATCGGTATTGTCGGCTTCCTGCCGAATGGCCTTATCGGCCTGTTCCGCAGAAGGCAAAAGAAAATGGCTGGAGGCGACGATGCTTGAAATTACCGGCCTGAGTAAATCATTCGGAGGCCTTGCCGCCGTCAGCAATGTCGGTCTGACCGTCGAAGAAGGCAAGATCATTTCCCTGATCGGACCAAACGGAGCCGGAAAGACGACCCTTTTCGCCATGGTTGCCGGGTTTCTTAAACCGGATAGTGGCACAGTCATGTTCGAAGACCAGAATATTACCGGCATGAAGCCCCATCGTATCTGCGAATTAGGGATGGTGCGGACCTTTCAAGTAACGCAACCTTTCGCCAAGTTGACAACTTTGGAAAACATCATGGTCGGCGCCTATTGCCGGACTTCAAATCGCGAACTGGCCGAAGCGAACGCCCGGAGAATTGCAAAGCAAGTCGGCATGAAGGCATCCCTGGATCAAGCCGCCGATAGCTTGACTGTGGCTGGACGCAAACGATTGGAGCTGGCCCGCGCGCTGGCGACCCAGCCACGTTTGCTGCTGCTGGATGAGGTCATGGCTGGACTTAACCCTATAGAAATTGACGAGATCGTCGATGTGATCAAGAAAATTCGCGATACCGGCGTCACCGTCTTCCTTATCGAACATGTAATGAAGGCGGTGATGAACCTTTCCGATTACGCCTATGTCTTGAACGATGGTGTTCGGATTGCAGACGGAACACCGACCGAGATTGCCAACAATCCGGACGTCATAGAGGCCTATTTGGGCCATGGTGCGGCCGAACGTATGCGCGTTGAGGGCTCCGCCAATGCTTGAGATCAGAGGTCTGGAGGCGGGTTATGGACAGGTGCAAATTCTGCGCGGCATTGATCTTGATATCGCCGAAGGTGAAATCATCGCGGTCCTCGGCAGTAACGGGGTTGGCAAGTCGACGCTGAACAACAACATTTGCGGCCTCTACAAACCTTTTGCAGGCAGCATACGCTTCCTGGGGAACGACATCATTGGCCAGGACCCAAAGGATATCGTCTCCGGCGGTCTGATCCAGGTTCCTGAAGGGCGCCGCATCTTCCCGAATTTGTCGGTTCTGGAAAACCTTGAGATCGGTAGCTATCGTCGTGGCAAGTCCAACCGCAAAAAAAATCTGGAACGTATGTTGGACATCTTCCCAAGACTGCGTGAACGATTATCGCAAGCGGCCGGGACCCTGTCTGGCGGGGAACAGCAAATGGTCGCCATCGGGCGCGGTCTGATGGCCGAACCGAAGCTATTGATCCTTGATGAGCCTTCGCTTGGTTTGTCGCCTTTGCTAGTCGAACAAATGTTCGATCTGATTAAGAGCATCAATGAGGGCGGTCTGTCGATTGTGTTGGTCGAACAGAATGTGATGCAGTCGTTGAAGCTGGCGGATCGTGCCTATGTGATCGAGAACGGCGTTGTGACACTTTCCGGCCCGGCGGGCGAGCTAATCGAAAATACGGAACTGAAGAAATCCTATCTCGGGATTTAGGTCGCCAGTTACTGGGCGGTAAATCCACCGTCAGCGCAAATGATCTGACCAGTGACATAGGATGCGGCATCGGACAAAAGGAAGACGATCATGTTGGCAATTTCCTCCGGCTCGCCAAACCGACCAAGCGGAATGCCTGACAACAGCCTTTCATTTCGTTCAGGATCGGCCCTGGTTCCTGCCGTCATTTCCGTTGCGATGGGACCGGGCCCAACGGCGTTAACGCGAATATTGGCAGGCGCAAGTTCTAACGCCATGGCGCGGGTCAAGCCGTTGATGCCAGACTTGGCCGCTGCATAGGATGCCGCCCGGGGATGACCGATCAAACCAATCTGGCTGGAGATCATAACGATCGCACCGTGGCGCTCCGGCGTCATGTGACATGCCGCGGCGCGCGCCAAATTGAAACTGCCGGTCAGATTAACTTCGATGACGCGCCGCCAAATTTCATCGCTCGTTTCGGTAGAGGGTAATAATTCGATGATGCCAGCACAGGCCACAACGCCGTCCAGACCGCCAAACAATGCTATTGTCTCATCTAGCGCCGCATCTATTTCAGCAGAATTTTTGACATCGAGCTCGAAGATGGCGGCCGGTTCTACATGTTCAAGCAGTGCCTCGCGCTGTTCGCGGCCTTGCACACTTCCAGCAACGCGTGCGCCAAGAGACGTCGCAAGCGCCACCGTCGCCAGACCGATGCCGGAGCCGGCGCCGGTGACAAACATCCTTCGTCCCTCAAGATTAATCATACGGTTTGATTCTTTCAGCCCAAATCAACATGATCTGCAATTTATATGAAATTATCGATGATTGGAGAGCAAAATGAAGAAAGTATTGGTGTTAGTTCCGTTTCCGATGAGCGAGGAAAACCGGACGCAGCGGCAACAGCAATTGTCGGCGGTTGAACTCGGTCCTGACATTGAATTCCAATTTGAATCGGTGCGCGCAGCACCAAAAAACTATGTCAGCCAATACGATCTGGTATTGGCCGATGTAGGAATGATGGAAGCAGGCTTGGATGCACAGAAGCGGGGTTTTGATGCCGTCTGCATCGATACGATGAGCGATTCCGGTGTTGCCGCCCTGCGCTCGGTTCTTGACATCCCGGTGATTGGCCCGGGGCGCGCATCGATGTTGATGGCAATGATGTTAGGCGACCGCTTCTCGATTATCACGATGTGGGATCAGTGGAAGCATCTCTACGTCCGGACCATAAAGGACTTGAGACTAACCGATCATTGCGCTTCCGTACGGTCCATCGATATTGCGCCGGATAATCAAGGTCTACTGAAAGGCAAGGAAGAAGTGATTTTCCCGTTGCTTGAGAAAGCCGCAATGCAATGCGTAGAAGAAGACGGCGCGCATGTCATCCTGCTTGGCTCAACAACCATGCATCAGGCCTACAGTTATTTAGCAGAACGGTTGCCTGTTCCGATCATCAACCCCGGTCCTTTGAGCTACAAAATGGCCGAAACTGTACTTGGGCTTGGGCTTAGTCATAGCCGCGTCGGTTATCCAAAGTCGCCTGTCCCAAAGGACGGCATGGTGCGGGCAATGCTGGATGCCGGCGCGACTTTCGACCACTGAACAGGCCTGTGGTGAGATGTCGTGAAAGTCGCATTTGACTGATTGTTATATCAATTTTCCATCATCACTTAAAAGGGCAACGTGTCTTGAGAGTGGAAAAAGTGAAAGGTGAAAATGCAAGTGAGCAAAAAAACCTCAGATATGGGTCATTCAATTGCGGTGAACGGCAAGCTGCGAACACCGCTTTACCACCAGATCTACAGCATCTTGCGCGGCAAAATCGTCGAACGTGAATATGCTGACGGAGAGCAATTTCTGAGTGAAAAGAAAGTGGTGGCGGCGTATGGCGTATCGCGCATCACCGCCCGGCGTGCACTCGACGAATTGGCAAAAGAGGGCCTGGTCATTCGAAAACGAGGCCGTGGCACTAGAGTAACCTATCAGTCGTCGAACCAACCCTTGCAAGCCAGCGTCGAAGGGATGCTGGAGAATTTGTTGGGAATGGGGCTCAGTACTGAAGTAAGCCTGCTTGAGTTTGACTATGTATCACCGAACGAGCAGGTCATGCAGGCCCTCGAATGCGCTGCAACGGATCTCGTCCAGCGTTCTGTTCGGATCCGGCGACTGGACAAACAGCCATTCTCCTATCTCATCACCTTCGTACCCGAATTTGTCGGTAGAACCTATGAACCCGAAGATCTCGGCTCAACCTCGCTTATCTCGTTGCTGGAACGAAGCGGGATCGAAGTGACACGAGCGGAACAAACCATCAGCGCGACTTCGGCCGGCCCTGAAGTCGCGCGTTGCCTGGAAGTGGAGCTATCTTCTCCACTGCTCAGGATCAGGCGTGTGGTTTACGATCAGACGGACAGACCGGTGGAGTTCATTACCAGCTTATATCGACCCGACCTCTATCAATATCGAATGCAGCTTTCCCGCGTGCATTCCAAGGAGCACAATACCTGGTCGCCGTCAGACCGTTCTGAAAGCTAATCAGATATCTACCTAGCCTGAACTGAATAGCCCCGTGATTTCTAGACACCTTGCGGTTTCAGTTTCTGCTGTCTTTCAAACTCGGCTGGCGACAGTATACCATTGTTAGCGTGTTTGCGTTTCGAGTTGTAGAACATTTCGATATAGTCGAACACATCCCGCCGTGCTTCTTCTCTGGTTTTGTAGGTTCTGCGCCGGATACGTTCGCGCTTCAGCAGATTGAAGAAGCTCTCGGCAACGGCGTTATCATGGCAGTTACCCCGGCGGCTCATGCTGTGTTGCAGGTTGTGATGCTTAAGGAATGATGCCCAATCGAAGCTGGTAAACTGAGAGCCGTGGTCGGAATGGACCAATACCTTGTTTGAAGGTTTTCTGCGCCAGACCACCATCAGCAACGCCTGCAATACAAGATCTGTGGTCTGACGGCTCTGCATCGCCCAGCCAACCACTTTCCGGGAATACAGATCAATCACCACCGCTAGATACGCGAACCCCTCATAGGTTTTGACCTAGTTTATATCTGTGACCCATACCCGATCAGGCGCAGCAACGTTGAATTGCCTGTCCAGAATATTGTCGACAATAACGGATGGCTTGCCACCGTATGTGCATGGACGCCGTTTTGTAGCCTATCTGGGCACGTATTCCGGCAAGTCTTGCCAATCGTGCTACCCGGTTAGGACAACAGATCTCTCCCTGATCCTGCAGATCATCATGCAGCTTGCGGTAGCCATAGACCTTGCCGCTGTCCTCCCAGGCTTGTCTCAGCAATTCTGTCTGGCGTTGGTCTTCAAGTGCCCGTTTGCTGAACGGTCGCTTTATCCACGCATATAGCGAATGCATGCTGACGCCCAAACGTTGTGAAACTTCCGCAACTGGGTAACCCCGTTCGGTAATCTACTTGATGGCATCAATCTTGAACTCTTCTGTAAATCGTGGCTTGCCCATGTTGTTCTCCTTGTCCTCATTTTTAGGTGGCAAGGTGTCTAGAAAACACGGGGCTATTCAGTTTCATACGAGACCGTTCGGTGTTCGGCTCTGAAGTTTGGCCAGGCTTATGCCAGAGAGCTAAGACGAAAGCGCTTGTGCCCGGACAATCGATGGCATTTGGATGAGGAATTTGTGTGGATCAACGGTAAGCTAAAATATCTGAGGCGGACTGGGTTCCGGACGCAATTGTGACCGATAAACTACCGTCTTACGGTGCTGCTTTGAGGGAGTTGAGCCTGTCCAGGCTGCATGATTTTAGCGGCTCGAAAAACAGTCGGGCGGAAATTTTCCACTTGCCCATTCGGCAACGAGAACGACGAATGAAATGGTTCAAATCCGCAAAGTCGGCTCAACGTTTTCTCTTCACTCATGCCGCCATCTACAACACTTTCAACATTCAACGGCACCTGATTTCCAGACAGACCATGCATCAGTTTCGCAATGAAGCGATGGGCTTGTGGATGAATGTAACGGCTGCAGTCTGACTTCCGTGATCAACCCAACTGTGCTCGACTGCAATCACATTACGTGACAGCACCCCCGTATTGTCACTAAGTTACCGTGACAACACATATTCGGCTGCTGATTTGCCGGCGATCTTGCCGAAAACGGCGCCGTTTATCAGACCGGTTCCGCCAGGATAATTGTTGTAGAAGATACCACCTACCAATTCACCAGCAGCAAACAAGCCGGGGATCGGAGCATAATCCGTGCTTTGTACTTTGGCATCCACATCGATCCGAAGGCCGCCGAATGTGAAGGTAATACCGCAGGTAATTGCATAAGCCTCAAACGGTGCTTCATTGAGCACATTGGCCCAGTTACTTTTGGGAAGGGGAAGTCCCTTTGTGCAACGGCCATCCTTGACGTTGGGATTGAACGGAATGTCGGTCTGAACCGCGGCATTGTACGCCTTGATGGTTTCGATAAACGCTTGCGGATCGACACCTTCAAGCTTTTCGGCCAGGGCTTCTATATTATCGGCCGAGACCTTGGTGACTTGCTTGATACGGTATTCGTCGCGCAGCAAGTGCAAGGTTTTGGCGTCAAAAATCTGCCAGGCAAAATGTCCCGGCTGGGCGAGCACTTCACGCCCATATTTGGCATATGTGTAATTACGAAAATCCGCGCCTTCATCAACAAACCGTTCTCCGTTGGCGTTGACGATAATGCCGAATGGGTAGGAATGTTTCTGAAATCCGTCGCCGACATCGGGGTCACCAAATTCCGGTGCGTTGAACTCCCATCCGACCGCATGACAGCCGGACCAGTTGCCCGCCGTGCTGGCGCCAATTTCAATCGCCATGCGGATGCCATCGCCAGTGTTAAATGGCGTTCCGCGCACTTTGGCGAGGTCCCAGTTGGGCCCCAGATAGCGGGTCCGCATTTCGGTGTTAGCCTGAAAACCACCGGCTGCCAGCACTACGGATTTGGCTGCAATTTCCTGAATTTTACCTTCCCGGCGGATCCGCAACCCGGCAATTGCCGAACCGTCGGTGATCAACTCAAGCGCCCGGGATTTGTACCAGACTTCCACGTCTCGTTTTTCGGCGGAATCCATAAGCGAGTCGATCAGGCCGGGACCTCCGCCCGAAGCTTCCACGGTCAGCCCACCCCAAAATTTGAACTTGCCGTCGACCTTAAAAGCCTGACGGCCATAGATCGGCACAAACCGGACGCCCTTTTCCTGCATCCAGGCAATTGTCTTGAAGCTCTGGCGGACCAGAATTTCACACAAGTCCGGATCGGTACGGTATTGGGTAACTCGGAACATATCGTCGAAAAACTGATCTTCAGTGTAAGTTCCAAAATCCGTGGTCGCAATTTCGTTGTCTGAAAGATCTGGCATAATGGCCCGGAGGTCGTCGACCCCGTTATAGGCAAACCGGATCGCCCCCGCCGTAAATTGCGAATTGCCGCCGCGCTGGTCTTTCGGCGCACACTCCAGGACCAGAACCCGCGCACCTTTCTCTCTGGCGCTAAGGGCAGCGCACAGGGCAGCGTTACCAGCTCCCACGACAATGACGTCAAACTGGCTTTCGGCCATTATCTCGGCTCCTCAACAAGCTTCATGAGAACGGGAAAATACTCCTGGCCATATCCGGCTTCGCTGGTGCGCTTCAGCATCTCCTTTGCCAACTCACCGGCCGGGGATTTAACGCCGCAATCAGCGGCCAGTTCAAGCGCGTACGAAATATCCTTATGGGCATAATCCGTCCCGAAAGCGCCGACGGGGAAGTCACCGGGCAACATGGCTTTGCGCCCGTGATTGCGCAGGGCGAAGCTATCCGCCGACCCCTTACTCAAAGCGTCGAGTAAAACTTCGCGCACAACTCCCGCACGCTCGCCGATGGTGATGGCTTCGGCCAAGGCGACGACCGTTTGAACGAGAAGCATATTGTTCAAGAGTTTTACGACCTGGCCGGAACCGACGTCACCACAATGGCTGATATCAGTTGCGGTTGCTGCAAGGATGGGGTGGATACGATTATACGTTGCATCGTCGCTCCCGACCATGATGCTCAGGGCCCCGTCGATGGCGGCCTGCCGTGTTCTGGCAACCGGCGCGTCGGCAAAAATTATGTTTTTAAGTGCCAACTGATGGGCAACTTTGCGGGCAATAGCTACCGGGCATGTGCTCATATCGACGATAATCTGGTCCGCCCGCCCGTTGGCAAGCAAACCGTCATCCGCCAGGACAATTTTTTCAACTTCCGGGCCGCCGGGTAGAGACAAAAAAATGATATCCGCTGCTTGAGCGATCTCGCCCACTGACCGGGCTATTTGCGCGCCGTCAGCCTGCAACCTGGCGATCGGATCCGGGCTGAGATCAAAAACGATCATCGCGCCCAAACAGGCCTTAATCATATTGCGGCACATGGGTTCCCCCATGACGCCGAGCCCGATAAATCCGAGCTTCGTTGCGTTATTCACTTTCTATTCCTTGATTATTGGCGCGAGGTGAATTGATCACTCAACCAGCGGATTTAGGTTTGGATAGTGTATGCCCTACCCCCCGAATTCGCCAAGATAAATGCTCTTACTTTGTTGGTAGGCCCGTAGTCCCTGAATACCTTTTTCACGCCCGAGACCGCTTTGTTTATAACCGCCAAAGGGCGCGGCGATGCTCAACTGTTTATAAGTATTGATCCAGACGGTGCCCGCTTTGACAGCCCCAGCGACCCGCCATGCCTTTTGAACATCGCGGCTCCAGATGCCACATGCGAGGCCAAAAATCGTGTCGTTGGCTTGAATTACTAAATCGTCCTCGGTGTCGAAGGGCAGGACGCAGAGCACGCTGCCAAATATTTCCTCCTGACAAACCCTGGAATCGTGATCCAGCCCGTCGATAATCGTTGGCAGATAATACGCCCCATGCCGACATTCAGATGTGTCCGGACGCTGGCCTCCCAACAGAATGCGGCCGCCTTCCTGACGGGCAATTTCCACATAACCTTCGATCCGCTCGCGTTGCTTTTCCGAAGCCAAGGGGCCGATATCACTGGTTTCCTCCAGCGGGGGGCCGACCCGCAATGTTCCGGCACAGGTCACCAGGCGTTCGACAAATTCGTCATAGATGTCGCGTTCGATAAACAAGCGGGACCCGGCAACGCAGGATTGCCCACCCGATCCAAAAATAGCTGAGGATACACCCTGCGCGGCTGCTTCCAAATCTGCGTCAGCGAAGACGATGTTCGGTGACTTGCCGCCAAGCTCCAGAATCGTCGGCATAAATCGGCCCGCCACAGATTTTGCGATGGAACGTCCAGCATCCGTGCCGCCGGTAAAAGATACCATTGCAAGATCAGGGTGACTGACAATCGCTTCGCCAACATCGCACTCTCCCGGCAAAACGCTCAGCAACCCTTCCGGCAAACCGGCATCCATAAAGGCCCGCGCCAGTTCGATCGAGACCAAAGTTGTTAATTCCGACGGTTTCAGAATGACGGCGTTTCCGGCGGCCAGCGCCGGTGCGATTTTTTGCGCCGCCATGGTCAACGGGGAATTCCAGGGCGTTATGGCCGCGACAATTCCCAACGGTTCGTATGTTGTCACACCAAGATACGGTCCGCGCGGCGGAGGAGCCTCACCCTCGACAGATTCGCAAACCGAGGCAAAATAACGGACTATCCCGGCCGCACTTTTAACCTGCCCCTGTGATTCACGGAGCGTCTTGCCATTTTCTGCGGTCTGTAACATTGCCAATCGATCACTGCTGTCCAGCATACGTTGAGCGGCGCTAAAAAGCACACTCGCGCGCTCGTGCGGAGGCCGCCTGAACCAATCGTTTTGATCAATCGCAGCCTTGTGCCGCGCAAAAGCCAACCGGATTTGCGCCATCGAGGCACCGCGAATTTCCGCGACAACCGACCCATCCGCAGGATTGGTCACAACAAGTGTCAGGCCTTCTCCCAAGACCTCTTGTCCAGCGAGCAAAAACCTATTCCGTATGTCCGTCATCATAGGGATGGAGCCATGTTTGATCTAATCGAAAATTGCGTGCAAGCGATTTCTATATGTTACGCGGCCACTTTGCGAAGTTGCAAGCGCATAACCCTGATCAGCAATTATCGTGCCAAATGAACTCCACCAGGCACGTACTGTCTCTTGGCGAGTTTCACTGCCAATCTCTTTCATGGCCGCCTGAAAGGACCGAAGTTTGTCCGTCACGATGACCTTTAGATTGCCATACCGTTTCATCGCTTTGCGTAGAAATTGCAATGTAGCTTTGCGGTTCCGTCGCTTGCTGACAAAAACTTCAAGGACCTCTCCTTTGTGATCAACAGCCCGCCAGAGATAGTGGGTTTCGCTATTTATTTTCACGAATACCTACAGTCCGCTACTTGCGGTAAATATGCCAACGAAACACCGCTGGTGTTTGAAGCAAATGTAGCTTAAACGGTTAAAGAACCAGGACGCTAGCGGGACAAGTCCAGCAAATTGAGTGGGCATACATCACTTGCACCAGGAAATCACAAGACAGTTTGCAGACATCGCTGTTGAAAAAATTGAATATGCCAGGCGCAATCCCCTTGGCTTCATTATTCTTTCCGTGATGGCTGGTGCCTATGTTGGCGTTGGCATTGTTCTTATTCTGACATTAGGAAATGAAGCCGACCCGGCATCACAAAAACTGATAATGGGTTCCCTGTTTGGCATTACCCTGACATTGATCATTTTTGCTGGCGCAGAATTGTTTTCCGGTCATACCATGTATATGTCATTCGGGTTTTTCTACGGAAAAATTGGGGCTTTTACTGTCATCAAGGACTGGATTTTCTGTTGGTGGGGGAATTTATTTGGCGCCATGATGCTTTCATTTCTGGTTGTTGCGGGTAATAGCGGGGGTTGGATAAGTGATAGTTCCTCCCTTGTTCATAGTGTCGCTGCCGCCAAAATGAACAGTTCCATTGTAGAACTCGTTGCCCGCGCGATAATTTGCAATTGGTTGATATGTCTGGCGATTTGGATGTCTACCAAAACAAAAAATGACACGACAAAATGTATTTTGATTTTCTGGTGCCTGTTTGCTTTTGTTGCGGCGGGTTTTGAACACGGCGTCGCAAATATGACAGTATTCACGATTTCCATATTGGGCAATCATCCAGAAACAGTGACGCTGTTGGGCGGCATCTATAATCTGGCATGGGTATCTGTAGGTAACATCATTGGTGGTGCTGGGTTTATTGGCGTGGCGTATTACCTGACTGCCAACCCGTTGTTTGGTCGGGGCGCAAAAGAAAACAATGATCCTGACCTGAGCCCCTGAATTTCCTCCATATTTATGTAGAATCCAGCCAACAAGAGGATGGACGCATGAAGACACGATTTACCGACGAACAGATCATTCAGATGAGCAACGCCCAGTCAGCGCGGTGTCCTTTGAAGACAGTGCTGTCAAATCGCATGGGTAGCGTGTGAAAGTCCGGCTATGTTCAATGCAGGTGATATCAGTCAAGGGCATTGTGACCTACTTCGAATTTGATAATCTGATGGAACCACAACCTACTGATATCTCTCAACTACTTTCCATACAGACTCTAAGATCAGGATGTATCCTGAACGGGAGGCCACTCCATGCGCTGGGCTCTAGTCCAGCTACAGTCTTGGCCTTAGCCGGATAATACGATTGAGACCTTGCTCAGCGATATAAACCCAGCCATCTTCTTCGATTGCTATTCCTTGTGGGCTGGCTATACCGGATACAATGGTTTCTAGTTGCCCATCGCTAAATCTTAGAACACGGCCTTCGAGCCGATCTTCCGTAATCCAAATTGAACCATCTGTTGCAACTGCAATCTGATCAGGGGCGTGCAATCCGTCGATCAATGTCGACACATCTGACCCGGAAACATGCAATATCCGGCCCGTCCCGCTTTCCGCCAGATAAAGTGTGCCGTCATTAGCAAGTGCCAATCCTTCAGGTTTTTCCAGATTGTCCAGCAACACGTTTACAATCCCATCCGGGGTTACCGCTACCAGCCGCCCTCCTGACTGCAAATCTTCCGTTATTGCCAAATCGCCGTTTGCCAGCAACAATATACCCTCGGGTTTTTGCAGGATTGCGATAATTTCCGGCTGAGCGGTATTTATATTGAGCTTCATTACCCGACCGTCTTCAACTTCCTCGGTGATAAAAAGTTCATCAGAAATCAGGATGAGGCCGTCGGGTCGACGTAATCCTTCAGCCACAATTGAGCGTACGTTATCTTCAATAAGAACAATGGTGCCCTGTCCGTCGGTTTCTTCCAGACTTACGTAAAGCGACTGGTTTTCATCAAACGCCAGGTTGTCTACCCTGGTTAGTCCGCTGGCAAATATCTCGAATTCCCATTTCTGGGCAATATCCAGATTTTCACCAGAAGTGAATGCGAGAAACCCTGTTGCGATTGCAACCAAACTGCCCAGTGCAAACTTCATGATTATTGAAGACGGCATTCTAAAATCCTTATCGGGCGAACCAGTATAATGAATATTTCTTGAGGCAATTTCTATGCCACCACGATTAGGCAGCGATAATAACCACCCTCTAAACCCGACACTCAAATACATTGTCGCCCTGTGCGGCATCGACAAATCGGCAATTGTTTACCAACAAATGGCAATGTGCGGACTCCAAAACCAAAATGGCACAATCCCTGCTTCGTCTTGGATGCGCCCATACGTTTGGCGCAATTTGAGATATTTTAATGATTTTAGGTTTCAATATGGGAATGCAAAACTTAACTGTTCAGGTTAACACCGGCGTTCGAAAAAGGATCAAGGTGGTCCCACGTCGTAAATTGAAAATCAGCTCCGCGCGCATGATTTGCAGCTTGGATTCTTCCACCAATCCACAGTCAGAACGTGAACGCGATTTGGATCTGAAAGGTCTTGAATTTTTGGGCCGAATTTCTGGCCTGGATATTTATAGAGCAGATGAACTGCTGCAAGTTGAACCGATTTGGCGGGAATTCGAACTTCGCGCGGCTTCAACGCCATTCCAGAACTTCGATTGGATGAACAATTTGCTTTTGCAAGTTGATCATAAAAAATCTCTGGAGCCATTGCTGCTATTTGTAATGAAACAAAACAAGCTCTGCATGATTGTGCCCCTTGCCGTTCAGCAGAGATTTGGCACACTCAGCCTCGTTTGGCTTGGACAAGACTTAAATGACTATAATGCGCCGCTTTTCGATTTTGACTGGCTTAGTGAGACGCCACCCTCGACGGTTAAATTATTCTGGGAAAACCTAATCGCTTCTCTGGATAATGTTGATTTTGTCAAATTACACAAACAACCTGCATATTTAGGGTGTCACAAAAACCCACTTGCGGACCACAAATCTACAGCATTTTCAAGCAACGCCCATTTCCTGAAATTAAAAGCAGATTGGAAAACGCTTTATTCCGACCTTAGGGGTTCCAGATCCCGAAGCCGGTTAAAAGGAAAATTAAAAAAGCTTGGCGGGGAAGGCTCTTTGTCCTTCAGGTGCGTCCGAGGACAGTCCGCGCAAGACAGGGCAATCAATAACATACTCACATGGAAAAGCTTGCAACTGTCTGAGCGCGGGGCTCCAAACCCGTTCCGTAATGGGAAATTTGAACGGCTATTTTCTGCCATAAACAAATCGGCCACAAGCACCGGTTTCCTGCGTACCTACGGCCTCTTTCTTGATGACAAGCCAATTGCCGGAAGTATCGTCCTGGTTCACAACGGGGTTATGAACTTGTTCGTGACATCCTATGAATTTGGTAGATGGCACCGATTTTCGCCAGGAGCTATTTTACACGTCAAACTCATGGAACTGGCAGCGAGGTCAGGTCTTGCTAAATTTGATTTTTCGGTGGGTGACGAAAATTATAAAACCGAATGGGCAAGCGAGATTAATCACATTACCTCCTCGATATATGGTCTGACCCTGCCCGGTCGCGTTTGCGCAGCGGTCACAAAATCGCTTCTGAGTTTAAAAATATTCCTGAAATCTCACGAGCGGCTGTTGCATTTGCTTTTTGTTATTAATGGGCTTTTCAGACAAGGTTTACGGGAAAAGCTTGGTTTCGAGTCAACCAGTTTTGACGAAGAGGCAATTCCGTATCCAGGGAAAATTGTTAATGCTGAAACCATTCGACGCGCTGGTAATACGGGAAGATTTAGTCATGTCCAGAAATGATGTAACCAGTCCAATTATACGCACTATGCGTTCAGCGATGTCAGCCACGGGGTCACAGTCATCGCATGCCTGGCTATTTTGGACTTGCGCCTTGGGACTACCATTGCTGCTCATGTTCTCTATAGCTGCCCAACCTTGGATTGCACCCGGCGATTTGCTTCGCGACCCCCTGGCCGTTGCAGAAATGAAGACAGACTGTTGCAAAGTCTATTTTGGCGCTGTTTCCAATTTAGGTGTTTTAATTTGGAGCTCTGCAACAGCCGTTTGTCTTTTTGCGGCGGCAATGATCATTGGAGTCACCGGGTTCACCAGAAATGCAATTTTTCTCTTAACCGCAGGCCTCTTTACCGGCTTCCTTGCGCTCGACGATCTGTTTCTCATTCATGAAAATGTATTGCCGGCTCTAGGTGTGTCACAACCTGCAACCTACGCGGCATATGCGCTTGTTGCATTTGGATATCTGGCGGTTTCATACCGTCAAATCCTACAACATAGATATTTGCTGTTTTTTGTCGCGGGCGGCCTCCTGGCAACAAGCGTGATGATTGACTGGCTAATCGAGAGTGAACACGTGGCCCGGATATTATTCGAAGACGGTGCCAAAATAGCTGGCATATCCGCCTGGGCGGTATTTCATATTGAAGCCGCCGCCCAAATTCTGAAGGATCAGTTGACGTCCCCAAAAGCGTTAAATTCCTTGCGTCCCACAGGAGACCCAGTCCTTGACGCAAGCTAATCTTGATCAACGCACTAAACCCACAATCCTGCTTTTGGGAAACTATCGCCCCGCCCTGGCAATGTCCCGCGCCCTCCACGAGAGCGGGTACAATGTAATACTGGGACTGGAAGGTGAGGAACTTGGAGCGGAATGTTCCAGATTCGTCTCCGAGATCTGGGATCATCCATCGATTGAAGATGGAACAACCAATTTTCTTTCTTCGCTTGAAGCGTTGTTTCTGCAGCGACCAAAAATTGGTGCTGTGGTGCCGGTCTCTGAAGAGTTCATGCTATTTCTTGAACCCATTCAAAGCGAAATTTCAGACATGGCCGCTTTAGCTTCGCCAAGTTCTGAAATCATCAATTTGTTCTCAAACAAGCTCAAGGCACTAAAGTTTGCTTGCCAGAATGGTGTACCAACTTTGCCATATGCTTGCGTGACATCATACGAACAACTCATTCGGGAAGCCGGGAAAACGGGTTATCCAGTCGTATTGCGGCCCTTTGGGGCAAATGCGCGGATTCTAAATAAGAAGGCACTGATCTATAAAAGCCCTTTGGAACTCAAATCAGCCCTGCCGGCTTGGCCCGAAGGTCATGGTGAAATCCTGATCCAGCGTTTTGCTTCGGGGCACCGACATAATCTCTATTTTGCGGCCTATAAGGGCAATATGATTGGATCACTGCAAACCCGGATTTGCCGCACCGATAGTCCGGACGGCACTGGATTAGCGGTTAAAGGCGTCACGGTCGTCACCGATTTGGTTGTCTCGGAGAAAACAAAAACGCTCATTCGCCGCACCAATTATACCGGTGTCGGGCTCGCGCAATTCATCATAGATCCGAGCAGCAAAGACATATGTTTCCTTGAACTAAACCCCAGAATTTCGGGAAGCCACGCGGTGCCCGAACAAGCAGGTCTACCTTTGACCCAACTTGCTGTTGAAACAGCAATCGCAGGGCACACGAAACGCGAACCAGTTTTACCCAATCCAGTTTCTGTTACCGCGCCCGGTCTAAGATACGTCTGGACAAGCGGTGAAGTTCTCGCCGCTAAACAAGCATTCGTCAGTGGAAACACTGGAGCCGGGCCAACTGCGCGCAGAATATTTACAGCAATTCGGTCAGCAATGCAGGCCGACATTCATATGATTGGAAATTGGCGCGATCCGATGCCAGCCCTGCTAGCACTTTTGACAATACTTCCTGGTTTCAGAATAACGCGCTCGAATTTGAAAAATTTCTTCATCTCGCGACGTCTTGTGGAAACAAATATCTCTCCGGAAAATTCGCCCGATCACGGACAGGTTTTCTTCAACGCTAAAACCTTATCTTCTTACAGAGAGAAATTGACATGAACAATATTTACTCTGCCTCCGCAATTGGGACTTCGGACCCGCTTCTTTTTTCACCAGACAAATTGAAAAACGAGAAAGCGCTCAGAGGGTTTGTTGTTGACCAGGTGGATGGAGCAACATGGGAGCGATTTGCGCTGGATTTTGAAGATATCAATCAAGAGCAAACGGACTGCTTCAATGTTTCCAGATGGGGTTCTGGGCGAGTAGAACGTATCATTGTGCGCGAGGGTGGTATCAATCTTGGCGGTGCCGTTGTCCTTATATTCACTCTCCCCGGGACGTCATCTGGGGTGGCAATAGTGAAATGGGGACCACTCTGGAGGTTGCGCGGAAAACAGCCGGAAGCGCCTCACCTTGTTAAAATAATTGAGGCCCTGAAAACCGAATATGCTGTACGGCGTGGATTGTTTTTTACAATCATGCCGCATGCCGATCCGGATTTCGGCCAGTTGACTTGCAACATCCTGGAAAACCTTGGTTTCCAAGAAAGGCACTCTCTGCCTGACCCCGATCGTTATCTTGTCAATGTTGCAATTTCACCCGACGAGCTCCGCAAAAGCCTTAATCAAAAATGGCGCTATAATCTCAAAAAATCGCTGAAAGCAGATTTGCAAATAAGCTATGCAGACGGCCCGGAGGGGCATGAGCAGTTCATGAAAATGTACAGGGATATGTTGGCGCGGAAAAGTTTTCAGGATACATCAGCGATCGATACGCTTCCCGACCTATTGGACTGTCAGGTTTCGCAATTACAGCCGAAAATCGTATTGGTGAGTAGCGAAGGGCGACCCACCGCTGGCGCAGTCATTGATATAATCGGTGATCGAGCGGTTTATCTTTACGGCGCGACAGACGAACGGGCGCTGGCTCTTCGAGCTGGATATGCCATGCACTGGTGGATTGCAGAACAACTCTGCGCCCGATCCGAAACCAAATGGTACGACCTTGGGGGTGGCGACAGGGACGCGGGTCTTCATCAGTTCAAGAAAGGCTTTGTTGGAAAGGAAGGCGCCATATTCCCGACGCCGCCAGCCGTGGCATACGGCGCGTCGAAGCGTGCTCACATAGCTGGACGACTGGTCTTTGGTCTGCGAAATGTGAAAAACAGTCTCGGAAAACTACACCACAATTTCCGCCAGGGCTTGACGCTGAAGGCATGAACTTTGTCGAATTAAAGAACCTCCTGGCAAAGTCTTCGCTCTTGCTACTGGCCCGCTTTGCGGGCGCAATTCTCGCCTTTGTGGGAAGCATCCTGATCGCGAGATTTTTCGGAGCCACAGCGTTGGGGATGGTCGCCCTCATGGGCGCAATCGCCGGGCTACTTTCAGTTGGCATTGCAACCGGGCGCCCTGCTGTCGCGATACAATTCGCATCCGAATATCTGGAAACAAAAAAGCTTGGAGCAATAAACGGTTTTCTGCGTCAAGGATATAAAATCGTAGGTGGACTTTCCGCGATTATTATTGCGATGGCTCTATTGTTTGCTGGTACAGCACCTTTTGGTGTTTCGTCGGACACAATATATGTATGCCTCTTCGCCGCCTTGTCGGCGCCGGCTCTGGCATTGATTAATCTCAATGGCGGTATTCTGACCGGGCACGGCATGCAGCTTCGGGCACTCATTCCTGAGTTACTGTTCAAACCAATGCTGTTACTCTTGAGTATCGGACTCTTGTTGTTGGCAACGCCCTTATCGGCGCCATACTGGCTTCTGGCGATGATCAGCAGCACATTTTGGATTACTCTTGGTGTCCAGATGTTGTTGGCGCGAAAAAGACTGGATTTCCGTAACGCGGACCCTGATTATCGCGATGCCAGGAGATGGCGCAGGAGAGCAACTCCATGGATGGCAATTGTTCTTCTGGCCGACTATCTTGTTGAACTGCACTTGCTTCTGGCTGGATTGTTGCTGATGCCGGCGCAACTGGCTGTATTGCATGTGGCCTTCCGGATGCGGATGTTAGCGAGTTTTGGAATGCGGGCACTTTATTCGGTTGTGTTGCCAGACATCTACACCGCACACACGGCCGGCGACGCCCGGCGGGTCAGCCGAGAGTTGACCAAAGGCAATGGAGTGGCGCTGGTATATTCACTGGCTGCATGCCTGGGAATGTATTTATTTGGCGAATTGTTTCTCGGATTTTTCGGCCCAGAGTTTAAAGTCGGCTATGATGCCTTGCTTGTTGCCTGCCTGACAATGATTCCAAAAGCAATTTTCGGCCCTGCCACAAATATCATGTCTGTTGCCGGACGTCAGAAACCAATGATTATCATCCTGCTCGCTGGCATGTTGGCATCGGCATTAACTATTTTTATGTTGTATCCCAATGTGGGTATCACAGGCATTGCCGTTGGCTACGCGGCCGCAATCACTTTTATCAGCATCGCCCAATGGTGGTGGACCTTGAAAGAAACCGGGATTGATTGTTCTATCTTCTCCAGGGTCAGGGCCCATTAATAGCCTTCATTCTGCGGCTGCGGATTTGACTTCTGAACAGGACGGCAAGAGCTGGAAACCTGGTCGCATCCAATAATTGAAATTACATCGTGACGGTTACGAGCGGTTATTAGCGATAATTAAATCTATCCGGGTTAAACTGGATATCAGATGCGGGTGTAGCTCAGTGGAAGAGCGTAATCTTTCCAAGATTAGTGCATAGGTTCGATTCCTTTCGCCCGCTCCATTTTTTCACGCAGCATGTCGCGCAGTTTGAATTTCTGGATTTTCCCTGATGGGGTCGTTGGCATTTCGCCGACAATCTCAAGCCGCTCAGGCAAATATTGTTTGGTGGTGTCCTGCGACAACAGGTAGGTGATTATGTCATCCAGTGTCAGTTGAGCGCCATCCTGCAATGTTACATACGCGCAGGCGCGCTCTCCCAACCGATCATCGGGATAGGCAACGATGGCAACTGTCGCCACCGCAGGCAGTTTGAAAATCATATTTTCTATTTCAACTACCGGAATATTCTCGCCGCCACGAATGATGATATCCTTCGAGCGTCCGGCAATCCGGATATAGCCATCGCTGTCGATCCGCGCGATGTCACCTGTGTCAAACCAACCATCTTCGGTTATTTTCGCCAATTCTGGGCGTTTCAGGTATCCAACAAAATTTGAACAACCCTTGACGTAGAGATCGCCCTCTTCATCGGCCCCCAGCGTCTGGCCGTCTTCGCCAACCACGCGCACCGCCATCCCCGGCAGAGGGTAGCCATCGGTGCCTGTAATTTTATCTTCGGCATCATCGAGCAGTGCAGAGGTAACCACGCCGTTTTCCGACATGCCCCAGGCACTGATAATTACTGCTTTCAGGGTATCCCGCGCCTTGCTGACCAAGACCCGTGGAATCGGTGCACCCGCCGACACAAACACCTTTAGCGACGGTGTTTCGATATCGTTTGCAATGCAATAATCCGTCAGGTCAGACAAAAACGGCGTCGCCCCCATTGTCCAGGTCGCGCCTTCTTCTGAAATCTGACGTGCCATTTCAGCGGGCACAAACACATCCTGTAATATTGCTGTTGCGCCCACCATTGCGGGAAGAACCAGCCCGTACATAAATCCCAATTGATGCGCCAGGGGAGACGGCATATGGAGAATGTCATCTCCGTTCATCCGCAGACGTTTGGCGAAAGGAACAAGATTTGACAGCATCGTATTGGAGGTATGGGTCACGCCCTTGGCTTCGCCCGTGGTGCCCGAGGTGTACAGCAATTGAATGACCGCATCTGGTGACAGCTTGAACGCGCGCAAAGCCGCAAGTTCCGCCGCGCTGGCATCTTTTGCAATCAGCTGTTCAAAATCATCATTGCCACCACCATCAATCACAAAAACATGCGCCAGACATGGCAGATCAGCCCGCACCGCGTCAGTTATGGCTGGATAGCTGGTTCCGCGAAACATCGCCGGGATAATCAGAATTTTGGATTCCGCCAACCCCAGCATGAAGCGTAATTCACGTTCCCGGAAAATGACCATCAACGGGTTGGATACAGCACCGATTTTCAAACAGGCCAGATGCAGAACCGTGAATTGCCACCAATTCGGCAATTGGAAGGATACAATATCCCCCTCTTTGATATCACAACGGCTAAGCCCGACCGCGACCTGGTCGGCAAGGCTGTCCAGTTCAGCAAAGCTCAGGCGGGTCTCGTCACCGGCTTCCTCGCGCACCGCGATCAGCGCGGTTTTGTCAGGATGGGCCGTCACATTGCGCCCGAAATGATCCAAAAGCGTCTCGTCCATCCATAGACCAGATTCCACCATATCTGCCCGGCGCGCTGCCGGGGAATAATCGTTTGTCATGTCATTCTCCCAAGACTTGCTGACTTTCAGATACAAATCATACTTGTTTTTTTCGCTATGAGGCGAATGATCTCAGGGGAAACCATTAAACGATATTGTTATGGTTATCGAAACAAATCAGTCTGTCGTCCCATAGCGTGTTGGTTAGATCAACATATCAGCCGAATTACCCAACTGATCATGGAGGCGTCTGATCATATCAATTGCGGGGTTGCGCTTGCGATTTAACACTTCAGCCACAGGTGCCCGTGTTCCTTGATCGCTCTCCTTGTTAGCTGTTATTCCATTCAAGGATCCGGAGCTAAACCGCGACAAGTCAACTCCGTTAATGTAACGGGATTTTTCGCACAAAAAAACCTCTGGTAGGTGTATTTTCCTACCAGAGGTCGGTATTTTTACCGGGATAATAAAGTTCTATGCGGCTCTTACTTCCGCGATGAACTTGTCGACCTCGCTCTTCAGTTTGTTTGACTGCGCGGTCAACTCTTCGGCTGAAGCCATAACCTGGCTTGAGGCTGACCCGGCTTCCTGTGACGCCTGGGTCACACCAGAAATATTAGACGAAACTTCCTGAGTTCCGGTAGCCGCCTCTTGTACATTGCGGGCGATTTCCTGTGTAGCCGAGCCTTGTTCACTCATCGCACCTGCAATCGAAGTCGAAATCTCGTCGACCTCGGCAATGACCTTGCCAATACTACCCATGGAGACTACCGCCTGTTTGGTGGCGTTCTGAACGGCTTCGATATGTTGCGTGATTTCCTCAGTGGCCTTGGCTGTTTGACCAGCCAACCCTTTCACCTCGGATGCGACCACGGCAAAGCCTTTGCCAGCTTCACCCGCACGGGCGGATTCGATGGTTGCGTTGAGTGCCAGAAGGTTGGTCTGGTCGGCAATATCGGAAATCATCGCTACCACTTCACCAATTTTGTCAGCTGTGGCCGCAAGGGCTTTCATTTCCGTACCAGTTTTCTCGACTTCTTCAACGGCGGACTTGGCAGCTTTTGAAGCTGACGTCACCTGGTTATTGATTTCATCGATCGATGCTGACATCTCCTCGCTGGCTGCAGCCACTGTCTGTACATTGACGGACGCTTCCTCGGAAGCGGCAGCTACAGCGATTGCCTGACTGCTGGTTTCTTCTGAAATACTGGCCATTGATTGTGCCGTAGACTGCAATTGTTGTGAGGCCGAGGTTACCGTTCCTACAATACCGCCAACGTTGGCATCAAAATCATCTGCCATCTTGTTCATCATTTGGCGCTTTTCTTCTTCGATACGGCCTTTTGCCGCTTCCTGCTCGGCCTCCATTTCCTTGGCCCGAGTAGCATTGTCCTTAAAGACCTGAACAGCTGCGGCCATTATGCCCAGCTCATCACTTTTTTCGGTAAATGGAATTTCTATGGCAAGGTCACCATTTGCAAGAACACCCATCGTTTCGCTCATTTTTATAATCGGGTTGGAGATTGTACGGGCGAAGAAAAAGCTGATTACCGCCATGACTGCGATAATGCCCATGGCCAGCATGATGATCAGGTTGCGCATGGCAATTACAGGACGGGCAATTTCTTCTCCATCTATCTCCGCCATAATGACCCAGGAAACACCATTAAATTCTATTGGCATATGCGCAGACAAGACCGATATTCCCCGGTAGTCCGTTGTGAACGCAATACCGGTTTCGCCATCAATGCCGGCTTGGACCGTCGCTGTTTCAACCTGCTGATTGAGAATGGATGGCTCGTCGCCTTCTTGCAGGAAACGCGAATCTGAGCGCATTAGATAATCGCTACCGACTAGATAGGTCTCACCAGAGTCGCCCATCCCCGCACTATTCTGCATGATTGTGTTTATCCGCCCGACCGGCATTTGGAATACCAAGGCCCCAATAAACGTACCATTATTTCCTGTAAGGGGGGTCGCGATGAAACTTGCTGGCGCATCGGCAGAGGGTGCGTAGGCCGCAAAATCGGTGAAGGAGACCTCGTTCGGTCCTGCATTGTCGCTTACGCTGCGGAATACCCGGCCTAGGTCTGTGTCTTTCCACTCACCAGAGATCAAATTCGTGGCATAGTCATTCTCTTTGAAAACACTATAGACGACATCGCCTAGCCGGTTGACGAGAAAGACATCGTAATAGCCTCGGGTATCTAAAAACTCACGCAGCCAGGGGTGGAACTGACGGTGGGCGTCGCTATAGGCGGAACCATCGGAAGCTGCATCCAACATATGCTTCTCACCGGCTGGGTTGGGATTGTCTGTGATGTAAAGTCCGCGTAACCGCTGGTTTGCCGCTGACGATTGCTGGATGTAAGAGTTGTCGAAAGCCACGAAAGCATCATTCAGCGTTTTATTCGTCGCAAGCAGAGCCAAGTCTTCCTGTATGCTGCCAAGATAACCCGTCAATTCCGAGTTTCGAGCGCCCAGCATTGCTTCCAACTGCTGTTCCGCCGCTGCTTCCAAAGCACTTTTGGACGATATATAGGCTGCTATTCCGGTAGCCATTGCTGTCACGAAGGCGATAATGACGATCACTGTTGGTAATTTTGTAGAAATATTGAGTTTAAGAATATTGTGCATAATCAAGTCTTCCCCAATTTGATATAGGCTTTGGCGCCCGCCATTAAGGTTAACGATGTAAATCAAATTCCTTATTCAATCGTTAAAAGGGGTGTGGTCAGCACAAAGGCGGCAGGCAACGGGAAGCCTGACTAATGTATTTGCCTAGGGTGGTCAAGTATTGGGCTGTCAGAATCTGAGATCAAAGACGCCCGAGGCACCTTCCAAATGAGATAGCTTCCACTGACGGACCATTGTCAGGTGAACGCCAAACCTGGTCGCCAGCTCGGAAACCGCATACTCGCCCTTCAGAGCTTCAAGCACCACCTTAGCCATGAAATAGAGGCTGCATTTCTTCCGGTTCGATATCGCCAGGGTCAGGACCCATTAATTGCCTTCAATTCTGTGTTAGGGAGCAGTTCAAGTCCCCGTCATGTTGCAAATAGCGACTCAAACCAACTCTCTTGTTAAGCTGTATCCAGCGTATTCGGACCGGCCATGTAAACCGCCACATGCGTGAATTTGCGGTCGTGTATGCGGAAGAAATTACAATTTGATTTATACGTCAGGCTCCCATCCAACTCGGTGTTGGCTACTGTGAACTGGGTAGCGATACGTCCGCTGTTCGGGGCCGCAACATAGGAAAAATCTTTATGTTCAACTGCGGCATGTTTCGCCCACAGACGCGCAAACATAGTTGAAATTTCGGCATGCCCCTGCAGCATGACACCATGAGTTTCGACACTGAAAACGCAATCCTCACTCATGGTTGCAGCGATCTCGTC
>JAJFHA010000017.1 GCA_021775875.1 Hyphomicrobiales bacterium
TTACAGCAACCGGTGCCGTTAGGGGCGGTTTACAAGGCATTCGGGCCATTCAATTCGGCAATGGTGGCGTGACGGTCAATGCTGCATCCGTGACGGGTGATGCGGATGGAAATGGTATCGGTGAAGGCATTGACGTCGATAATGATGGAATGAGCGCGACCAGCATTACGGCTGTGGGCGCTGTTTCGGGCGCCACCGGCATTCTCATTCGTGACCGCGGTAACATGATTGCCACTACAATCACCACATATGGCGGGGTGACGGGTTCTAGCGGCACTGCGATTAATTTCCAGGGCGATGGCAATGATGTACTAAATCTCGGTGGGGGGGCATTTATTACCGGCACTGTTGATATGGGCAATGGCAATGACAATATGGGTGGCACCAATCCCAACGACATTGATACTCTGAATGCACTTCCTGGCTTTAATGGCGTCGTGACGTTTGCTGACAGTTCTGGTGGCGACAGCAATATTCAATCAGCCCCTGAAAAGGTCAGTTCGAACATTCTATTGATCAATGGAGGCACGACGGCAGTTGCTGTTGATCCAACCGGGTTTGCGACCTCCGGCTTGTTTTTGGGAGCTTTAACCAATTCGATCTTCAACATGATCGACAATAACAGTTCAGCGCCTCATTATAGTGCGTCCAGCCCTAGTGGAACAAGCTCGTATCAATATAGCTCAGGATCCCCCCGGTTGGCTTCCAACTTTGGCGGACTACAGGAGGCCAAAGCAAGATCCAACATCTCTGCGTTCGACCAGTCGTCTGGCGAGGTGGTGTTTGGGGCCGAATGGTGGGCTTCCAGCTTTGGCGGACTCCAGGAGGTCGCAGCAAGTGCCAACATCGCGGAGATCGACCATTCGTTTGGCGGGGTGATGTTTGGGGCCGAGAACGATATTGGCTATGGAAGGCTCGGCTTCTTCGGCGGCTTTGGTGTCAGCGATCTGGATCTGCAATTCGGTGCCGGTGGAACAGACATCGAGACCTTCTTCGGTGGGACCTATTGGAAATGGGACCATGGTTCCCACCGCATACACATGGCTTTAGCCGGCGGTTTTGTAAATCATGATTCAACCCGGATCATTGCGGGTGCTCCAACGCCCATTGCTAATGGCGACTATAACGGGTGGTTCTTCTCGCCCTCAATAACATTTGCCACTCCCTTACCGATGTTCCCGATTCCTGCAATCACCAGTATCAGAGCGAGTTATGCGGGGATGTGGCTGGAGAGCTATACAGAGACAGGAGCGGTTGCAAATTCGCTCACCGTCTCTGACCGGAATGTGCATCTCTTTAATGCAAGAGCACAACTGGCGCTTCCAAATACCGTGATCAATGACAATGGTTCACACACGCAAATGGAACTTAGAATAGGTGTAGACGGCCAATGGGACGCAGGCAGTGATGCTGTAAATGTTGTCACCGGAGGCACAGCTATTATTTTTGATGCCAATTTGGATGACGACATCTCTGGCTTCATAGGTGCTTCTCTCACCCATACTAACCCTGACAAGAGCTTCGCCGTTACCCTATCAGGTGAAGTACAGCCCAACTTTGATGGCGGCTTCGGAGCAATCGGTGAACTCAAAGCAACGATTAAGTTCTGATATAAGTGTGAATATCTGTTGTCTGTCATATTGCTCAATAATTATCCTTCAAGCCGTCCAGAGTGTGACATGGCCCATTCGGTCACTAAGGGCTCCGAGTTGCCGTTCGTTGCAAATTAAACCAATGTCTCTTGTTGGCACAAAGCTGCCTTAGTTCGATTGTCGAGGATCGCGCGACACATCATTTGTTCAATATCCGCTCTGCGCAATGTGGATTTGGCAAACCGCACCTGCAACAAATTCCCGCTTTCCTCCTTGGTTGCCAATCACAGGGTTTTTAGGCCATTTAATGGTTCTACATAAGCGAGGTAGCATATGTGATTGCCTTTTCCTGATTCCATCCTCGATGGAACCGACAGGGAACCACAGACTCCAACTGAGCCTGGAACCACATATATTTTTACAATTGTAGATAGCAAAACAAGCCCCCTAAGGGCCTGTTATAACGTTGCTTTTACAACCGGAAATATGGAGCGGGCGATGGGATTCGAACCCACGACCCCAACCTTGGCAAGGGAGAGTTTGCGGTGTTCCGCTAGTGAGGGATATTCGAACATAATTGACGCGATTGAACGAGATTGCCCGAAGTCGGGACTCGTAATGGGCCGAAGTGGGTGTGTAGGATTTCATTCAATTTAGCGCAATCTCGTCAAAAATCGTGTCGGGGCGTGAGTGGAACCGACGTGGAACAGAAAGCAACTTTTTTCCAACTCTACTAATTGGAGGATACTCATTCGGTTAGAGCAACGGGTTCTGTTGATGTCTGCATTGCCGCTGATGTCAGACAGCTCAAGGTGTTTTCCTCTGACTCTGCCGTACCCCTTGCTCTAGCGCTTCCACTGCCTGATCCACCGTTTGTTCGACAATGTCGGCAGCGGACATAACGCCCCGGACAAGATCTACACCTTCGCCGGTCCAGACAGCGCGGATGGAAACGTCTTCCGGTGAAGTTCCAGAATAACGCTCACCTACAGTGTCTTGGGCGGCCGTCAGCTCCTCTTCCCGGCCATGCCATTCTTTGAAGAAATCGTTTTTCACCACTCGCCCAGGATAAATCTCCGGCCAGGGCGTGCCTCGGACGATATCGAATACACGGGTCTGTTCGGTGTCGTCGCCTCCTGCGGCTATGACTCGTGTCTTCAACGCATCGTTCCACAATGATTCAGTAGCCGCCGTGAAGCGGGTCCCCATCAGGACTCCGGAGGCCCCGAGCGTTATTGCGGCAGCGAGCCCCCGACCGTCGGCAATTCCGCCGGCGGCAACAACTGGGATCGGAGCGACAGCATCCGAGACCGCCGGAACCAAACCCATCGTACCCCGCATCGTTCCAGAATGACCGCCCGCGTCACGGCCCTGTGCAATGATGATGTCCGCGCCGGCATCCGCCGCCTGTCGCGCCTGCGACAGGCTCTGAACCTGGCATATGAGTAAGCTACCAGCATCGTGGATCGCGCCGGCGTATGGTGAGGGATCGCCGAACGACAGCATAACCACTGGTGGATGAGACGCCAGGGCAACATCGAGTGCTCCTGGATTTTTGTCGAGAGCCCAGAGGATCATACCTATACCAACGCGCGCATTTCCGGCTTCCGCAAATTCCCTCTTGATTGCATCAACATTGGCGTATCCGGACCCTATTAGCCCCAACCCGCCAGCATGAGTTACGGCAGCGGCAAGCCGACCGCCAGCTGCCGATCCCATGGGCGCAAGCAGAATCGGATGCTCGATTTCGAGCATTTCGGTCAACGTGGTTGAAATATTGGACAAATTATAAAACCTCCTGTTGTGTGACGACACTGCCGACTTTGCCGGTTGCTCCAAGGATAAGAATATTCATGTAATTTTTCCTAGTTGTTGTTGATGGTTAGAGGATGGTGGAGCCTCAAGCCCAATGTCGCGGTGGAAGATCGCCCTATGATGGAAATCCCGGATGTGGGTTGATTTGCTCAAGGCCTGATGACCAAGAAGGTTGTTCAGCCGCAAATATTCTAATCCGTTCGGCGACGTCCGGTTCTCCGTGCAGAGAACCCGCCGGAACAATCACTTTCGATCCATCGTCGCTGGACCAAGGAACGCCCGAACCGCATATCCGACAGAATGTTTTGGAGATACCCCGTCCCGGCACCTGATAGCTGACGATATCCTCAACGCCGCCGAGCCAGTTGAACCCGTCCGCGCCCACGAAAAGGTTTGATGCAAACGCGGACCCTGTGATCCGTCGGCATTGATCGCAACTGCAAAAGAACAGCTTGTCGAAGGCCTTGACGACCTCGAACGAGACCGCGCTGCACAGGCAACTGCCTTTGATTTTCTGCATCGTCTCAATCCTCCTCTATTGGGTCAGCAAGCCGCCCGATGCGCCACAAACGATCTTCAGCCTGCGAAATCATTCCGTGAAGCGTGTCTTGCGCTGGTTCGATAGCCCGAATGAGATCAGCTGCCTCACCGACAATCACAGCGGCAACATCTGTGTCACCCGCCGCCGAAGCGGCCTCGAAACGAGCCTGCTCTTCCGAAAGGTTTTGCATGAGGCCGTCCATGTCCGCACTCCATCGCCGTGTGAAGGCATTGCGCATCGCGCGGAGGTTCCAGCCCGTTGGCCAGTCGAGACCACGCGCAATGTCGAATATGGAACTACGTTCGGTATCGTGACCAGAACCGCTAACGGCTGCTTGTTTGGCGTTGTCATTGGCGAGGGATTCGTTGCTGGAAAAGAAGGCAGTTCCACACAACACGCCCGAGGCCCCGAGCGCCAGAGCCGCAGCCAACCCACGACCATCGGCGATGCCTCCTGCCGCTATTACCGGTATTTCCTTCGCGATATCGACCACCGCCGGAACGAAAGGCAATGTCGCTCTGGTGCCGCCGTGTCCGCCCGCCTCGGTGCCCTGTGCCACAATGGCATCGACTCCAGCGTCGACAGCTTCGCGCGCTTGGTCCAGCGTCTGCACCTGAACGATAAACTTTGCCTGTCCGTCCCTAATTTTAGGGAGAAACGGCTTGAAATCGCCAAACGAGAGCATCAGTGCTGCAGGAGCACGATCGAGGACAAGATCGAGCAGATGGGACTGACGAGCCAGTGACCAAGTGATAAAGCCCACCCCAATCCGCGCATCGCCCGCAGCGTCGAACTCACGTTCGAGCCAGTCGGCGTCACCATAACCGCCGCCGATCAGGCCCAAACCGCCCGCCCTGCTCACTACCGCCGCAAGCGCTCCGCCGCTGACACCCGCCATTGGTGCCAGCAGGACGGGATGTTCGATGCCGAACAGATCACAGAGAGGCGTGCGAATGGACATTTTGGTCAACTCGCCGCTTCGCGTCGGTACTGTTCAACCGGCAGACCACCGATCCCCCAATCCTCAAGCGCAACTTCGTCGATTACGACAAAAGTCGTCGCCGGAGACTTGTCGAGAACCCGAACCAGTAAGTCGGTAACGCCGCTGATGAGTTCAGCCTTCTGATCGGAAGTAACGCCCTCCCGCGTTACCTTGATGTTTACATAAGGCATATCGGTTTCCTTTCAGATCTCGCGTTCAGTGATTTGGAAAATCTTGGCCATTATCCGCCATGCGCCATCGGTTCGCACAAGGGTCAGGAAGTCGATGAAATCCTTCGTACCGATGGAACACCGCACACGGGCAAAGGCGGTGTTCTCACCCGCGAACTCTATGGACTCAATCACGTCACGCCGGGGTTCATCGCGCGATGCTGGGGATACGCGCTTCGCCACCACCGGAAAATATTCATCCATCGTGCGATATAGAAGCGGCACCTCATCCGCCGTTGCGTAGATCGCTTTTGGATGAAACGCGATTTCCAGCTTTTCAATGTCGGCGTGATAGAGACCATCGAAATAGGTCTCCAGCACGCCGGTTACAGCGGCAAACTCGTTCATGCCACCTGGCCCTGTTCGATGAGTCCTTCTGCGACCATTGCCTTGATCGATGCAGGACGAGCCGCAACACGCGACACGTAAGCACGGGTTTTCGGCCACGCGTCGAGGCTCACCCCGACAAAACCTGCCCAGTTGAGCACCACGAATGCATAGGCGTCCGCGACGGTGAAAGTGTCGCCGAGAAGAAAGGTGCGACCGTCTGCGAGACTTCGTTCGATATGCGCGGCGCGACGTCCGACACCGGCCTCGGCCTTCTGCCTTGCGTCACCTTCAAGTTCAGTACCTGAAAAGAACGGACCGAAGGATTTATGCAGTTCTGACGATACGAAGTTGAGGGTTTCCTGAAGCCGAGTGCGCCCCAGCGTACCGTTTAGCGGCGCAAGCCCGGCATCGGGTGACTGATCGGCCAGATACTGCAGCACGGCAGAATTTTCCGTAATGATCTCACCCTCGTCGGTGACCAGAGCTGGAACATAGCCGTTCGGGCTGATTTTGCGGAAATCCTCGCCCGCTTCGGTCTTGCCCGCCTCGGTATCTGTCTTGTCGAGTTCAAACTGTATGCCGAGCTCGTTCAGGATGATGTGGGATGCCATCGAACACGCACCGGTTTTGTAATACAACTTCATGAGAATTACCTCCATTCGATTGGTTGGTTCGTTGAACGAGAGATAGGATGCAGACTAACTGTTGACAACCAAGTTTCCAATAGATACTTAAATATCGAGTTACTTCAAAGAAACCTAGTTACCCACATGCCCCTCAAAGTCCGCAAGAACAGAAGCCCCAACCCACCGCCGCCCTGTATGTTGACGCATTGCATGGCTGTGATCTCCGGCGCATGGGCGACCAACGTGATCTGGTCCCTACGCGCTGGCCCCCGCAGGTTTAATGAATTGCGCGGTGACATACCCCCGATCTCTGCCAAGGTTCTGTCAACGCGGTTGAGCGAGTTGGAGCAACGCGGTGTGCTGAGCCGGAACGTTCAACCGACATCACCGCCATCGGTGGAATACTCTCTGACGCAATTGGGCGCGGAACTCGTACCCGCGCTAGAAGCAATCGTGCAGGTCGGACACAGATTGAAGGCGATCGGCCATGAATGACGGTCGAAATTGATCCCATTATTTGCAATGCTACAGCAAAGCAACCGCTACCATTGGCGTGGGGTTTTTAGGAAAGTCATTTAGTGCTGAACGCATATTTCCAGACTAAAAGTGTCTGTTCTTTGCGCATTGCAGACGTTCGATCATTGTGTGGTATCGGTCAAAATGGGCTCGAAGTCGCCATTCATTGTAATTCAAAAAGTAACTGTTAATGGCACTTTGAATTGCCCCTAGAATTGTAGACACCTTGTCACCTAAAAATGAGGCAAGGAGAACAACATGGGCAAGCCACAATTTACAGAAGAATTGGAACACGCGTTCGTCCGGAGAGCTGTCAATGAAGGTGTATCGGACCTGCACATGATTGAACGGATCATGACAAGTCAGGTGTCGAAGTCGGTACAGCAGATGTTCGTCGAAAACCAAGATATGCATGGTCGAATGAGGATGCTTCGAAGCATTGCAATTGGCGAGCCTTTGGAGACTCGTCTCGAAGTTATAGAGCAATCCCGATACGATGAAATATGGGATGATGGCGAATTTCTCAAGACTAGCCATGCGCCACTCGCCATCGGCGATGTGATTGAAACCATTGCTGGCGACACCACTCGTCGTTTCATCCTTTTAGGACAGCCTTGCGATCTTGCACTTCGAGGCGACGGCAAGCGTAGTGCACAGATTGGCCAGCTAGTGTCGTTCAGAAAAATCGCCAACGATCACCTCAAGAAAAGTACGGTCTACGCCGGGCGTAAAATCAATGACCTTCAGATAGGCAAAGGCGGCGGCTATTTTCGGTTCGACTATCGTCAAGCTTCACCAGCCCAGTTGGAGGTCCTCGACTTAGCGACTTTCAATGAAGACGGAGTGGTAGCGGTCCAGAATGACCATGACTTTAATGCAGCGCTTCTGCCAGGTCAGGCCAAGGGACTTAGAACCGCCAATAAGCTCTTAGAAAGAATCGTAAATGCGCAAAACAATGCTCAGGAAAATCCTGATGAACTTAGAAAAGCCGATGCGCGTTGCAAGCTAACGCTAAGCTTCGATGGGCATTTCAAATCTGTCTGCACGCCGACCTTTTCAAAGAATTGCGAAGTGGCCAAGCTCGACTGGAACTTGAAGCGTACCAAACGACTCCGGTCACCATATGTCGACACCCTTATGGATCAACAGTTGGCTATTCTTAACCGCCGTGCACTTGAGCTTGGCTACCTCGATGAAACGGAAACGGTTACGGCGGATTGCGGCACCGAGCACCCATCGGCGGTCAACTAAAACATCCATAATACAAAACGACTTAGACTGATATTGAGAACACGTCAGCCCATGCTTGCCTTTTCAAATTTCAGCCCTAGCCTCGTGCGGGCAGCAAAAATCCGCTTTCCTCCCCCTTTGTTACCAATCACAGGATTTTTCGGACATTTAACTGTTGTGTGTTCGCCTTTCCTGACTCCATCCCCGATGGAACCGAGAGGGAACCACGGACTCCAACCAAGCCTGGAACTGCATATATTTTTACAACTGGAGATAGCAAAACAGGCCCCTAAGGGCCTGTTATAACGCTGCTTTTACAACCGGAAATATGGAGCGGGCGATGAGATTCGAACTCACGACCTAAAC
Source organism: Hyphomicrobiales bacterium (assembly GCA_021775875.1). Lineage (GTDB taxonomy): Bacteria > Pseudomonadota > Alphaproteobacteria > Rhizobiales > NORP267 > NORP267. The sequence goes on from JAJFHA010000017.1 coordinate 8,229, forward strand.
GTTGGCAACGTTTCGCTCTACCCCTGAGCTACGCCCGCCCAATTAATTTCCAGCTATCTGGCAGCGGCGTTTTATTGCGCAAAGCGAAGCGCATTGCAACATAAACCGACAGCTTCATGAAGAAAGACTGGTTTTGATGAACGCATGACCCGGATCCCCCTTTGATCTTTCGCCCCAACAGGCTAAAAGTCGTGGCCGCCAACAAGGAAAAATCTGATGGCTTTGACCCGTGAAAATTTAATGCAGCGCCTGGATGAGCTGGGAATAGAAAGCGTAACCCGGGATCACGCACCCCTGTTCACGGTTGAAGATTCCAAAAGTCTGCGTGGTGAAATTCCAGGCACGCATTCAAAAAACCTTTTCCTCAAGGACAAGAAGGGTGTCCTTTTTCTGGTGGTAGCTGAAGAAGACGCGACGATCAACATGAAACGGTTCCACCAGAAAATCGGCTCGGCACGACTCAGTTTCGGAAAACCGGATCTGTTGCAGGAAGTGCTGGGCACAACCCCGGGATCTGTTTCGCCCTTCACCCTGATCAACGATACCCATAATCGGGTCATCGTCATTTTGGACGCGAACTTGATGGAGAGTGATATTATCAATTTCCACCCCCTCACCAACGAAGCCACCACATCGCTGACACCGCAAGACTTGCTGACATTTATCACCAGCTGCGGACACGAACCCCGGATCATTCAGGTTGCAGGCGCGGAATCAGTTTGATTTTTTTGTTTAAATGACCATCTTGCCGATAATTAAGTACTTCATGGAGGCGACTAGCCAGATATGTCCGATAATAATGACCAGATACCGCTTTCCGGCGAGTTGATTTCGCCCCCAAGCAGCGACTTGATTAAAGAATCATCGGAACGAGAATTCGCAACTGATGTGATCGAACCGTCCCACGACCGCGTTGTGTTGGTGGATTTCTGGGCGCCCTGGTGCGGACCGTGCAAACAATTGACCCCGCTTCTGGAAAAAGCCGTTCAGGCTGCAAATGGCCGGATCGCTTTGGTCAAAATCAATGTAGATGAGAATCAAGGCATTTCCTCGCAATTGAACATCAAGTCAATTCCTGCCGTTTTTGCTTTCAAAGACGGGCAACCGGTCGATGGCTTTATGGGGGCCTTGGGGGAAAGTGAACTGGCTGAATTTATTTCGCGCGTTGCAGGTGACCCGGAAGCCGACCAGACGATAGAAATGCTCCAGACTGCCAACGCCGCTCTTGAAGCAGGTAACCATGAAGACGCGGCACAGATTTTTGGCGCCCTTGTTCAAGCGTCTGCCGGACACCCGGACGCAGATGCGGTCGGCGGGTTGGTGCGCTGCTATCTAGCCAGCGGCGATCTGACGGCAGCGGAACAAACTCTGGCCCTTATGGATGAAACCGATCACGATCACCCGGCGATTTCCGGCGCCCGTGCCGCGCTCGAATTGCTGGCTGATGCCGGACCAGTTGTTGATATTTCTGAATTGCAGGCAAAAGTGGATGCTGATGAAAATGATTTTCAGGCCCGTTTCGATCTTGCCATAGGCCTCAATTCCTCAGGCGACCGGGACGGCGCAACTGATGCCTTGTGTGAAATTCTGGTAAGAAAAAGAGACTGGAATGAGGAAGCTGCCCGCCATCAATTGTTGAAATTTTTTGAAGCCTGGGGGCAAACCGACGAAGCAACCATTTCCGGACGACGGAAATTGTCTTCGGTTCTGTTTTCTTAAATTTTCGCTGGAACCGACCCGATGAAATTCTCAGACCAATATGGCAGCCCTGGTGATATCCCCAAGGTCATTCCTGTCTTTCCCCTGTCCGGCGCCTTGTTGTTACCAAGGGGCCAGCTGCCACTAAATATTTTTGAACCGCGCTATCTCGCCATGGTCGATGACGCCATGCGCGGTAATCGATTGATCGGCATGATCCAGCCAAAAACCAAAGATGCCAATGACGGTGTCCCGGAGTTGGAAAATACCGGAACCCTCGGTCGCATCACCACCTGGGCTGAAACCGGCGATGATCGTCTCTTGGTCACCCTGGCCGGAATCACGCGTTTTCACGTTGTTGAAGAAGTGCCCGGCAATAATCCATATAGAAGCATAAAAGCCAGTTACGAAGCCTTCGCGGATGATTTTTTGCTTGAGAGCGATTCCGGCCCTGTCAACCGGGACCAGTTGATTGCAACCCTGAAGGATTTTGTCGACGCCCAGGATCTGAGTGTCGATTGGGAAGATATCATGGACGCGTCCGATGAAGCCCTGGTCAATGGCCTCTCAATGCTCAGCCCTTATGGCCCTGAAGAAAAACAGGCCCTGCTCGAAGTTCACGATGTCGGTGCACGGGCCGAACTGTTGATCGCTTTGACCGAATTATTTTTGCATCGCGAATGCGAAGACATGCCCGGCCAATTACAATAAGTTGAGTTGCCACGAGAACAAGGAACTATACCGATGGCAAAAAACGAAAAAGCCAGTGCAGGTGTTGACCCCAAGCTACTTGAATTGCTTGTCTGTCCGGTGACAAAAACCACATTGCACTATGACGCTGAAGCGGGCGAACTGATCAGCGAAGCCGCCAAGCTCGCTTATCCCATCCGTGATGGCATTCCGATCATGTTGCCGGAAGAAGCCCGTAAACTTGAAGGTTGATTTGGCGTCAAACGTCGCCGACCCGCATCAACGCAGGCACCCGCCCGGTTTCCCCTGCGGCTTCCCGGGTTAGCAAATTTTTGAGCGGAAGAAACCGGTCCACAAGTCCAAGCCCCACGTCGCGCAATTGTTTCAGACCGGATATCCGGTTGGAAAAGATCCGGTTGATCCCATCCATCGCCATGGCGTTTGAGACCACGTCGAACCGTCGCCAGGTTTGATAACGCTCCAGCACGGTCAGACTGGCAAAATCTTCGCCCACCCGCTGGGCTTCGATCAATGTATCGCCCAGCGCCGCCACATCCTTAAATCCAAGATTGGCGCCCTGTCCGGCAAGCGGGTGCAGCCGGTGCGCCGCGTCTCCGATAACCACAATTCCGGGCGCGACAAAATCCCGCGCCAACGTCATGCCAAGTGGAAACGCCTGGGGTCCAGAGATCATTCGCGCCTCGCCAAACTGGTGTCCCAAGCGCAATTGCAGGGCTTCAAGAAATCCTGCTTCATCCAAATCCATTAAACGCCGGGCTTCCCGTCTTTCTTCAGACCAGACCAGCGATCCGCGATGCGCATATTCACTGTTCCCCACAAGGGGCAACATGGCGAACGGACCGGCGGGAAGAAAATGCTGGATCGCCCGACCCTTATGTGGCCGGTCAAGCGCGATAGTCGCGACAATGCCGGTCTGGCCATAATCCCAATCCGTAGTTTTTATCCCCGCCATGCGGCGGATGCTGGATTTGGCACCATCGGCGGCTACAACAAGCCGGGTTGAAAGAGAGCCGTTCTTTTCAAGCGTGACATTGACGATACCGCCGTTGCGCTCGACACCCGTTACCCGGTCAGGAGCGATGACACTGATCCGTTTGTCCTGTTTCACCCGCGCCTTCAGGACAGCGAGCAGATAATGACTTTCAACAATCGCCGCTGCTTCCTTGCCATCTTCCGAACTATCTTCCGTTGGCAATTCCAGCAGGGGCGGGCGCACCATTTGATCAAGTTCACCGTCGCTGATCAGCATTTTTGATACCGGCTGCGCATACGGCGCGACTTTGTCCCAAACCCCGAGCCGCGCCAGCATCCGCCGACTGGCCGCTGTGATCGCAAAAGAGCGCAAATCCCTGGCTGCATCGTTTCGGGTGAACACCACCTTGTCGACCAGAACAATGTTCCCGGCTCCGGTTTCAGCAAGCGCCGCCAATGCAAGCGCCTGCGCCATACCCACCAGCCCACCGCCGACAATCAGGACAGGACATTTGATCGAGTTATTTGATGTCTGGCTCTTACGCATCATGATGACCCATTCAGGAAAATGTGGAAATCAGTACTTCTCGTATCCGCAGTTTGGATTATATTGCACACAACCTGCAACCAGGAAAATTTTTCCATGACCGATCCCGTAAAAGAATTGCTCGATACCCTTGATCTTGAGCCGCTTGAAAAAAATCTGTTTCGCGGCCTCAGCCCGCAGGTCGGGTGGCAACGGGTTTTTGGCGGCCAAGTGATTGGGCAAGCGCTGGTTGCAGTTCGCCGCACCGTTGAAGATCGTGCCGCCCATTCCCTGCATGGCTATTTTATGCGCCCGGGCGATCCCTCCGTGCCGATCATTTATGAAGTTGACCGGATCAGGGACGGGCGCAGTTTCACCACCCGCCGGGTCGTCGCGATCCAGCATGGCAAAGCAATTTTTTCCATGTCGGCCTCGTTTCACAATAACGAGGACAGTCTGGACCATCAATTTACAATGCCTGATGTTCCGATGCCCGAAGACCTGGCAAGTGAAGCTGAGCTTCGCGACATGTTTATCGACAAGATGCCGGAAAGCGCACGACGCTATTGGGAACGCGCCCGCCCGATTGAAATGCGCCCGGTCGATCTGACCCATTTTGTCTCAGACAAAATTCTCGATCCGATCCAGAATGTCTGGTTCAAAGCGACCAGTCCGTTGCCAGACGATGTAGCGATCCATGAATGCGTGCTCGCATACGCCTCCGACATGACGCTTCTGGACACATCTCTTTTTGCCCATGGTCGTAGTTTTTTTAACCGGGATCTGCAATTAGCCAGCCTGGATCATGCCATGTGGTTCCATCGGCCTTTTCGCGCCGACGAATGGCTGCTCTATCACCAGGATAGTCCTTCAACCAGCGGCGCACGAGGTTTTAATCGTGGCTCCGTTTATACCCGCGACGGGGTCCTTGTGGCATCCGTCACCCAGGAAGGTCTGATCAGAGTCATCCAAAAAGAAAAACAAGGTCACTGATTAAAAATTAATCTCTTAAAATAAACTGCTTAAATTTTAGGCATATTTGTTTTTTTGTGACCGAATATTCTCAGATTTGCTCCTATAATTCTTTTTATAACAATAGCTTATGACTTTTTCCAACCAATTGGCACAAGGCTTGAATATCCCTTGTTGAGTCGCCCGGTATGTTTCCGGTCATGTGATGATTAAAAACAGGGGACAAGCATGAAATTGATCATAACGATCATCAAACCCTTCAAGCTTGATGCCGAACGCGGACGCACTTTAGTGATCGCACAGGAGTAGTTTCATGAGCAAGACAAGTCTTTTTCTAAAAACCGGTCTGGGCGCATTGTTGCTCCTTTCCGGACCTGCCATGGCGCAGGAAACGCCTGAATTCGCCAAGGCGATGGACACCACCTTTATCTTCAACACGCTGTTATTTCTGATCTGCGGCTTTCTCGTTATGTGGATGGCTGCTGGTTTCGCCATGCTCGAAGCTGGCATGGTCCGCACCAAAAACGTTTCCATGCAATGCCTGAAAAATATCGGGCTGTTTTCTATCGCCGGACTGGCCTATTGGCTGGTCGGCTACAACCTGATGTATGATGGCGTCGATGGTGGTTATATGGGATCGTTCTCGATGTTCACGACCCCTGATCCGTCCGAAGACGCTGGCAGTTACGCTGCCGGGTCCGACTGGTTCTTCCAGATGGTATTCTGCGCCACCGCCGCATCCATTGTTTCAGGCACAATTGCTGAACGTATCAAAATCTGGCCGTTCTTTATTTTCACCGCACTCCTGACCGGGTTTCTCTACCCAATTACAGGTGCCTGGAAATGGGGCGCAGGCTGGCTTCAAGTAGCCAATTTTCAGGATTTCGCTGGTTCAACCCTGGTGCATTCTGTTGGCGGATGGGCTGCCTTGGCTGGCGCTGTCATTCTCGGTGCCCGGGTCGGCAAATACAATAAACAAGGTCAAGTTATGCCAATGCCCGGTTCCAACATGCCGCTGGCAACGCTTGGTACTTTCATTTTGTGGCTCGGCTGGTTCGGCTTTAATGGCGGTTCTCAATTGGCGCTTGGCACGATTGCTGATGCGTCTGCAGTGGCCCGTATTTTTGTCAACACCAACATCGCCGCAGCTGCAGGTGTTGTCGCCGCAATCACCCTCACCCAGTTGATGTACAAGAAGATCGACCTGACTATGGCGCTCAACGGTGCTTTGGCTGGTCTGGTTTCGATCACCGCTGAACCGCTGACACCCAGCATGCCAGCCGCTGCCTTTATCGGCGCCGTTGGTGGCGTGATCGTCGTCTTCGCCGTTCCCATGTTGGACCGGTTGAAAATCGATGACGTGGTCGGTGCGATTCCCGTTCATTTGTTGGCCGGTATCTGGGGAACCCTGATTGTGCCATTCACCAATGGCGGCGCGACTTATGGCGCCCAAATTATCGGGATCGTGGCAATCGGCGCGTTCACCCTGACCGCCAGCACGATTCTATGGTATGCGCTGAAACTTACCATCGGAATCCGCCCGAGCCTGGAAGACGAAGTGGCTGGACTGGATACGGCGGAAGTCGGGTTGGAGGCCTATCCGGAATTCGGTCAGGGCAGTCAACGGATATAATATCCCGGCCTGAATATTCCAAAACAATCAAGCCAGAAGGACCCACTATAAAATGTGGGTCCTTTTTGTTTACAAAAATGCCTTCGCTTTAAGCTTAATCCACACTTAACCAACACCGGCTAAAGTTATGCCATGCACCGGGTCATCACCGAACCATCCGGGGTTGGGACCGTCCTTTGGGACGATTTCGTTCAGTATCAAGTCAGTGTGGAGTATTCGGTTTGGGTCTTATCGCCAATTCTGTCCCTATAGACACCCTCGTTCCCGAAAACATCCGGCACGCCGTTGGCCGCCGGGCATATCTGTTTTCCGGCCTTACCATGGTCCTGTTTGGGAGCGCCATCGCTCTTGCGCTCGCCACCTGGTCGATCAGCGATCCAAGCCTCAACCATGCCGTGACTGGTGACATCAACAACGCTCTTGGTCGGCCCGGCGCCATTATCGCCGACTTGTTGATGCAATTATTCGGTCTGATTTCGATATTTTTGGTGGCATTCTTCACATTTTGGGGCGTTCGACTTCTGCGCAAACAACAAATGCCAACACCTGCTCGGCGCTTCATCCTGAGCCTTTTGGCATTGGCCGCTGGTGCTACAGCCATTGCCGCCCTGCCAACGCCTGGATCCTGGCCGTTACCAACCGCTTTGGGTGGGTTTCTCGGAGATTTTTTATACCAGTCGATTGGCAGCATTACCGGCAGCCAAATGGGGTTCTTTACAAACCTGTTGGTTTTTCTGGCCGCTTCCGCATGTTTCACATTGCTGGCGCTACGGGCTCTTGATCTGTCGCTGAAATCCTTTTCTTCGCCAGAAGAAACCGCCACACCCGAGATTGTCGAACAGGAATTTGAGGACGATTATGAAGACTATTTTGACGATGATGAAACAGACAATAATGCCTGGTTAGGCGCAGCCGGTCATATAGGTTTGAGCCTGCGCGCCCGTATCCGGCGGCTGTTTCGCCGCACGCCTCAAGCGATCCCGACCATTCAAGAGGAACAGACGAGAGCTCATGAAGGCTTGTTCATGAAGATGGTCCGCTGGGGTTTTGCCCGGTTGAGAGGTACCCAGGATTCCAGCTACGATTACGAGTCTGCGGATTTCATCCGCTCCCCCGACAATGGCGACAGGGTCGAACCAATATTCAACGAAAGTGCGCCTGCATATTCCGCTCCGTTCGTACAGGCGACCGAACAATCTGATACTGGCAATTATGCTGATTATGAAGATTTCCAGGACAACGCGATTGACGGGGAAATGTATCCTGAACATGTTTATGAGATGCCGCGGGTAGAAGCCCCCACTGCCCGACCGAAACAAGGGAAACGCATCAGCCGCGAAGCCCAGCCTTCGCTGCTGCCATCCCGCGATTTTGTTTTACCGCCGTTGCGCCTTCTCTCGAAACCGACAAAAATTTCACCGCAAAAGGCGACAAATCTCGAGTCTCTTGAACAAAATGCCCGCATGCTCGAAAGCGTTCTTGAAGATTACGGCATCAAGGGTGAAATCATCAAGGTCCGTCCCGGCCCGGTCGTCACCCTGTACGAACTGGAACCGGCACCCGGCATCAAATCCGCCCGCGTGATCGGGCTGGCCGATGATATTGCCCGCTCAATGAGCGCCATTTCGGCGCGTATCGCGGTTATCCCGGGGCGCAACGCCATCGGCATCGAATTGCCGAATTCCGAACGGGAAACCGTATTTTTACGCGAGGTTCTGGGTTCCGAGACTTTCGAGAAGAGCAAATCCAAACTTCCTCTGGTGTTGGGCAAAACAATTGGCGGTGAACCTGTAATCGCCGATCTCGCCCGCATGCCGCATCTTCTGATCGCAGGCACCACCGGTTCGGGTAAATCAGTTGGCATCAATGCCATGATCCTGTCCCTGCTGTACCGGTTGCCGCCGGACAAATGCAAGCTGATCATGATCGATCCAAAAATGCTTGAATTGTCGGTTTATGACGGTATCCCGCATCTGCTGTCGCCGGTTGTCACCGACCCAAAAAAGGCTGTCGTTGCCCTCAAATGGACCGTGCGCGAAATGGAAGAGCGCTACAAGAAAATGTCCAAGCTTGGGGTCCGCAATATCGACGGCTTCAACCAGCGTGTCGTCGATGCCCGCGAAAAGGGCGAAGTAGTTTCCCGCACTGTCCAGACCGGGTTCGATAAGGAAACCGGCAAGGCGGTTTACGAGACCGAGGAAATGAGCCTTGATGAAATGCCGTTCATTGTCGTCATCGTCGATGAGATGGCCGATTTGATGATGGTAGCTGGCAAGGATATTGAAGGCACCATCCAGCGTCTCGCCCAGATGGCCCGCGCCGCCGGCATTCATATCGTCACCGCCACCCAGCGCCCGAGTGTCGACGTTATCACTGGCACCATCAAAGCCAATTTCCCAACCCGGATTTCGTTCCAGGTCACTTCAAAAATCGATTCCCGCACCATCCTTGGCGAACAAGGAGCCGAACAATTGCTCGGCCAGGGAGATATGTTGCACATGGCAGGTGGTGGACGCATCAGCCGCGTCCATGGTGCATTCGTATCCGATGACGAAGTAGAGAGGGTCGTCAATCACCTCAAAAAACAGGGCGTGCCTGAATATCTTGATGTGGTCACCGAGGATTCAGAAGAATCCGATATTGATGCGTCAACCGGGATGCCTGTAAACAGCGACGGCGACGATCTTTATAATCGCGCCGTGAATATCGTGCTCCATGACCGCAAAGCATCCACCAGCTATATCCAGCGCCGTCTGTCGATCGGCTATAACCGCGCTGCCACCATCATCGAGCAGATGGAAGCGGAAGGTGTCATCAGCGGCGCCAATCATGCCGGGAAACGTGATATTCTGGTCGGCGAAGACGCCTGACCCGACGCCAGAAATTACCGGAAAATTAACCACGTTTGATCAAGTTCACATAAGATGGCCGCAACAGATTTTGTGGTCCAACCGATCTTTTGCCACATTGATCCCGTTAGGTTCCGGCAATTGATCACCCGTCTTGCAGCAAGGAATATTCGATCAAATGCCAGGCCTGAAACAACTTATCCCGGTTCTGCTCGCCGCTTTCACACTCATTCTTGGCGGCCTGGTGACGGCATCCAGTGCCCAACAACCCGTTTTAAGTCCTGAAGCCGAGAGAGCCGCCATCATTGATCGGGTCAACGGCTATTTCAATGCCCTGCAGCATCTCCACGGCCGGTTCAGCCAGATCGGCCCCAACGGCGAATTTTCCGAAGGTGTGTTTTATCTGGAACGACCTGGAAAAATCCGGTTTGAATATGCCCTCCCCAACCCGCTTCTCGTTGTCGCTGATGGTTTCTGGGTCGGGATTGAAGACCGCAATATGAAAACCACAGACAAATACCCTCTCGCTGCAACACCCCTAAGCCTGTTGCTTGAGGAACGCGTCGACCTTAACGAGGAAGCAAGCATTATTGATGCCCGTGAGGAAGAGGGATTTATAAGCGTTACATTCGAAGACAGTGGAGGGGCGGCACCGGGACAACTAACCTTGGTATTTGGCAGCGAAGACCTGATGCTACGCCAATGGATTGTACTTGATGCGCAAGGATTGCGGACCGAAGTATCTGTCTTTGATCTGGTTGTTGGCACGCCGGTAGATCCAACCCTGTTCTGGATCGCTGACAACGCAACTTATGATGTTGGCGATCGATAGTGATTCGAGTGTCGGCTTTTCTCGGGCTCCAGAAATACACTTTCACGTGATCACATTATAACTGCTTGCAAAATCGACTTGCTCTCCTATCTCTTTTATATATGCAGGCCTGAAGCATTTATCGGTTGTGCCCCCCGTCTAGCCGGCTGAAGGCCCTGCTGGCACCGGTTCATACCAGGTGCGCCGTGCATACGGCAGAAGCGCCTGATCTCCACCCCAGGGATCAGGCGCTTCTATTATTTCCCTATTCCCCTTGCATCAGGCTCTTGACCTTACCTGTGAAATAGGACTGACTCTCGGTTTAAAATTTCCGGGCAAAGGCAAATCATGACGCAATCAAATTCAGCTTCTATCGTTACATGGAATATCAATTCGGTTCGCTTCAGGATCGATCTGGTTGCGCGTTTCATCGAAATATACAAACCGGATGTTTTGTGTTTGCAGGAGACAAAATGCATTGATGACAGTTTCCCTTTGAACGCATTTCACAAGCTTGGTTATCCCCATATCGCCCTGAAAGGCCAAAAGGCCTATCACGGGGTTGCCACCATTTCCCGCTGGCCGATTGCTGAAACAAATCGCATGGAGTTTTGCGGCAAACAGGATGCCCGCCACATCGCAACCCGGTTTGCTGATGACGCCCATCCAGCTCTTGCAGGCGTCGATCTTCATAATTTTTATGTCCCTGCTGGCGGCGATGTCCCGGACCGTGAGCAAAACGACAAATTTGGGCACAAACTTGATTTTCTGAGTGAAATGACAAGTTGGTCGAAAGGTTTGAGCGGCAAAGATACTATGCTGGTCGGGGACCTGAATATCGCTCCGCTGGAAACCGATGTCTGGTCGCACAAACAATTACTCAAGGTGGTCAGCCATACCCCGATTGAAGTTGATGGTCTGAACGGTATCCAGCAGGCAGGTAATTGGGTGGATGTAATTCGTAGTCATATACCACCAGAGGATAAATGCTACACGTGGTGGAGTTATCGCTCTCCAAATTGGTCAAATTCCAACAAAGGCCGCCGGCTCGATCATATCTGGGCCAATGCCGGTCTCGCGGCCCGGACCATTTCGGTTGAAGTGTTGCGGGATGTGCGGGGTTGGGACAAGCCGTCCGATCACGCACCGGTCATCACCCATATCAAAGTCTGAAGGCATTTGTGCCTAAAGCTTGCCGTCCACATTGTCATCAAGTTGTGGGAGAATGCCGGTCAGGTCACCCATGGCATTTTTTAACCTGTCCCCCAAAAACCGGTGGATTTGCGCGGCAGTATCGGGAAATTCGTTCAAGACGCGGCGGAACAGCTGCCGGGAAATAATAAACACCTCGCTTAATACCAAAGCGCGGGCGGTTACCGCCCGGTTGATATTGGTGATCATTGACAATTCGCCAATCATCTTGCCTGCGACGAGGGTGTCTTCTTCCACCATTCCATCTTCATATCGCCGCTCAAGGGCTATTTCCCCTGACACAATGATGACGGCACCAGAGCCTGAGCTGCCTTCTTCGAACAATGTTTCGCCTGCACGGAACCGGCGCATTTCGCCGTTAAAAGCCAGAAGCTGTAATTGCTCATTATTCAGGATCGCAAACAAAGGAAATTGTTGCAAAAGCGCTATATTCTGCTCAAGGCTCATAGGTCCGTTCCGGGTATTACCTGACCGTAAACTGGCACGGATGCCTACGGCACAAGCTTATAGCCACCACCTTCGGTTACAAGCAATTCGGCGTTTGCAGGATCAAGCTCAATTTTTTGGCGCAGCCGGTAAATATGGGTTTCCAGCGTATGGGTCGTAACCCCGGCATTGTACCCCCACACTTCATGCAGGAGTACCTCGCGGGTTACAACCTTCTCGCCAGAGCGATACAGGAATTTGAGGATAGAGGTTTCTTTCTCCGTCAGCCGAATTTTGCGGTCATCCTCGGTTGTCAGCGATTTCGCACTCGGGCGGAATGTATAGGGACCGACCGAGAAAACGGCATCTTCGCTCTGTTCGTGTTGGCGCATCTGGGCACGAATGCGCGCCAGCAAAATCGCAAACCGAAATGGTTTTGATACATAATCATTGGCACCCGATTCCAGTCCGAGAATGGTATCGGATTCTGAATCCTGCGCCGTCAGCATAATGACCGGGCTTCTGAACCCGCTCTTGCGCATGATCTTGCAAGCTTCCCGCCCGTCAATATCCGGCAGGCCCACATCGAGAATGACCAGGTCGGTATGTTCGGCTTTCACGGTCTTTATGCCTTCTGTTGCCGTGCCAACGGTTAAACATTCAAATTCCTCATGAAAATCCAGTTGCTCAGCAAGAGATTCCCGGAGGTCTTCATCATCATCGACGATCAGGATTTTACAGACATTGCTCATTTTCGGCCCCGTTTACCCGGATAATTCAAAGCTTGATTCGCCGTTGTGCAAATCACTATATGAGTATTTATACTGGAATGACACGGTTTCAAGAATACACATTTGATCAGTATGGGTTGCAATTTCGTGATCGGATTGAAAAGCATCGTGAACAAACCCCTTATCCGGCCCCTTATCCGGCCCCTCATCCGGGTTGCCACAAGGAGGGCGGTAGCTACGCAGGGCCAACTTGTCCTGTCCGGTGTCAGCTTTCGTTGCGCTTTGGGACGGAGCGGTATCCGGCAAAAAAAACGCGAGGGCGACGGCGCGACACCCCGCGGTATCCATAAAATCCGCCGCCTTTTTTTCAGACCTGACCGCGTAGCCAGACCTGCAACTGCGCTTGCAACGTATCCGTTAAATCAAAAACTTGGCTGGTGCGATGATCCGGCACACAGCGCGTATAACCGTCTGGTCGATCTGCCATTTCCCGGAACCCACGAAAAAATGTGGCGCCAGGACCACCTTTATGACGTGGTGATCGAGCTCGGATACAATGACGATCCGCCAATCCCCCGACGCGGCAGCGCCATATTTCTGCACATTGCCGCTGAACATTATGCACCAACCGAAGGCTGTATCGCCATATCACTGGAAGATATGCAGCACCTTTTAGCTCATCTCAATCCAGGCGATCGAATCATAATCTGATTTACGAATAGTCTCGCGGACCAAAAATAGCAGTGCCGACCCGCACATGGGTCGCTCCATAAGCAATTGCTTTTTCATAATCCGCGCTCATGCCCATACTTAGAACTGGTAGGTTACATTTTTCTGCAATTTTTTTCAGCAAGGCAAAATGCAGAGCCGCTTCTTCCTCTATGGGTGGAATACACATCAGACCCTGTATATCGAGGTTAAATTCAGAGCGGCATTTTTCCACAAATTCAGCTGCCTTTGTCGGATCGATACCGGCCTTTTGCGGCTCCATCCCAGTATTGACCTGAACCAGACAGCGCAATATTTTGTTTTGAGATTCCATCTCGCGGGCGACGGCGGAAGCTATTTTTTCCCGGTCTATTGTATGAATCCAATCGAACAATGTTACCGCATCACGCGCCTTGTTGGATTGCAATGGGCCAATTAAATGTAGTTCGGTATCTGGAAAATCTTCTCTGATCGCAGGCCATTTCGTCTGGGCTTCTTGGACCCTGTTTTCTCCAAATATTTTTTGTCCGGCTTCAAGCACCGAACGGATTTCTTCAAAATCTCGGGTTTTAGAAACGGCGATCAGGGTAATATCGTGTGGGTCGCGGCCTGCCGTCTCAGCGGCTTTGCCGATGGCCTCTTTCACAATTTGCAGGCGTCCGCCAGCATTATCCATATTTGCATCCATAACAATCGCTCGTTTTCGGCTAAACCCGACGCCCGGCCATACCAGGCATTTTCCTATCAGGGCTTTTATTTCATACCGGCAATGGATAAACCATGGCGAACAATTTCCGGAGCCGAAAAGTCAAAACTAATGTCCATAGAACGTATGTCCGTAGAAAGATACAATCCCGGGGCCTGTGAAACCAAATGGCAGCAGACCTGGACAGATCACGGCACCTTCCAGACCAGGGACGATGATCCCGGCGAAAAATATTATGTGCTGGAGATGTTTCCCTACCCGTCTGGCCGCGTCCATATGGGCCATGTGCGCAATTATACCATGGGCGACGTGGTTGCCCGGTTCAAACGCGCCCGGGGATTTAATGTACTTCATCCGATGGGGTGGGACGCCTTTGGCATGCCGGCGGAAAACGCTGCGATGGCCAACAACATTCATCCCCGTGAATGGACCTACGACAATATCGCGACCATGCGCGACCAGCTCAAATCAATGGGGCTGTCGCTCGACTGGAGCCGTGAATTTGCCACCTGCGATGTGGAATATTATACCCGTCAGCAACAATTGTTTCTGGATTTTCTGGACGCCGGTCTGGCCTACCGGCGCAAATCCACCGTGAACTGGGACCCGGTCGACCATACCGTCCTGGCCAACGAGCAGGTGATTGACGGCAAGGGATGGCGCTCGGGCGCAATTGTCGAGCAACGCGACCTGACCCAATGGTTTTTCCGCATCACAGCTTATAATGATGATTTGTTGGCAAGCCTCGATAAGCTGGACCGCTGGCCGGAAAAAGTCCGCCTGATGCAGCAAAACTGGATCGGGCGCTCCGAAGGCATGACCTTCGATTTTGATCTGGTCGGAGACAATGACGCAGCGACCGACCAAAAGCTCACCGTTTTCACCACCCGTCAGGATACAATTTTCGGTGCAACATTTTGTGCGATCGCACCCGATCACCCAATGGCTAAGGCGGCGGCCGAACAATCCCCGGAAGCTGCTGAATTCATCGCTGCCTGCCAGCAATCCGGTACCAGCGAAGAAGAATTACAAACCGGAGAAAAACGCGGCTTCAAACTTGACCTGCGCGCCGTTCACCCATTTCTGGAGGGTCAAACACTACCGGTCTATATCGCCAATTTCGTCCTGATGGGCTATGGCGAAGGCGCAATTTTCGGCTGCCCCGGTCATGACCAGCGCGATCTGGAATTTGCCCGCAAATACAATATCGACGTGATCCCGGTTGTTGTTCCCGAGAACGAAGACCCGGCGGAATTCGAAATCAGTGATGATGCCTATGTCGGTCCGGGGCGGATTGCCAATTCACAATTTCTCGATGGAAAAACCATCGAAGATGCCAAGGAAGATATTGCCGGACGCATGGAAGCAGGGAATTTTGGCAAACGCACCGTCAATTACCGGTTGCGTGATTGGGGCATTTCCCGCCAGCGTTATTGGGGCTGCCCGATTCCGATCATCCACTGCGATTCCTGCGGCATCGTCCCGGTCCCACGCGCCAACCTGCCGGTCAGCCTGCCCGATGATGTGACATTTGATGTGCCGGGCAACCCGCTCGATCATCACCCTACATGGGCAAATGTGCAATGCCCGACCTGCCAGGGTGAGGCGCGGCGCGAAACCGATACGATGGATACATTTGTAGATTCGTCATGGTATTTTGCCCGCTTCACCGCGCCCCATGCCGACGCACCAACTGTCCCCGAAATTGCGAATCAATGGCTGCCAGTGGATCAATATATCGGCGGTATCGAACATGCCATTTTGCATCTTCTTTATTCGCGCTTTTTCACCCGCGCTATGAAAGCCACCGGCCATCTTGATCTGGACGAGCCGTTTGCCGGTCTCTTCACCCAGGGCATGGTGATCCATGAAACCTATCGCAAATTGGACGGCACATGGGCGACCCCTGACGAGGTTTCGATTACTGAATCGGATAATGTTCGCACTGCGACACTGATCGAGACCGACGAAAAGGTTGAAATCGGCAACGTGGAGAAAATGTCGAAATCCCGACGCAACACCGTCGACCCATCCGACATTCTAGAAACCTATGGTGCCGATACCGCGCGCTGGTTCATGCTGTCGGATTCGCCGCCCGAACGCGATATCATCTGGACCGAAGCCGGGATCGAAGGTGCTTGGCGCTTTGTCCAGCGGCTTTGGCGTCTGGTACATGATGCCAAAGAGCAATCTTCCAATGATCCAATTTCTGGTAACCTGGATGGCCCGGCGCTTGGCTTGCGCAAAATCGCCCATCGCTCGCTGGCAGCTGTTGCAACCGATATCGAGAGCCTGCGGTTCAACCGTGCGGTTGCGCATATTTATGAATTTGCCAATGCCCTGTCGGCATCCCTGCCGACAGGTGATAACCCGGCCAGCGCGACGCCTGAAATGAAGTCCGTTATTGGGGAAGCACTTCAATTCCTGATCCAGGGTTTTGGTGCCATGATGCCGCATCTTGGCGAAGAATGTTGGCAGGCGATTGGTAGCGAAGGCTTGTTGGTTGATAGGCCATGGCCTAAAATTGACCAAAGTCTTTTGCAGGATGATACCGTTACCATCGCCGTGCAGGTCAACGGTAAACGTCGTGATGAATTGACAATTGCCCGGGATATGGCGAAACAAGATATTGAGAAAGCCGCGCTCGCCCTCGACAACGTGATCCGGGATATTGGCGACCGGCCTGTCAGGAAAATTATTGTGGTACCAAACAGGATCGTCAATGTCGTTGCTTAACCGCGTCTCTCGCCGCTCATTCACGGCCCTGATCTGCCTTTCAGCGAGCCTGGTCCTGACTGGTTGCTTTCGCCCGATGTTGGCCGAGCGCAGCAATGGGTCTTCGGTATCAGGCGATCTATCCCAAATTTACGTTGAGGTTATGGACACCCGGGTTGGACAGGTAATCCGCAACGATCTGATTTATGATTTCGGCAGCAATAGCAGCGGATCAACCTATCAATTATCTATTTCGCTTGATGTCAAAGAAACCGGCGCACTGGTTCAGCCCAGTACGCGGGTACGCGGAAAGACCATTTCGATCAACGCGGTCTATACCCTGACAGACAATTCCACCGGCGAAGTTGTCCATGGTGGGACGGCCTTTTCGCGGGCATCTTATGATTCGTCCCGGGCTTTATTTGCCAATGAGCGCGCCGAACTGGATGCGGAGAACCGGGCGGCCGGTGTTATAGCTGATGATATAAAGACCAGAATATCAGCCTGGTTTGCCGCCAATCCATCTTCCTGACACTTATCCACCGGGGTCGGCCATGACCGCCATCACAGCCAACCGGGTAAATGCGTTTCTCAACAACCCGCCTGAAAATTTCCGCGCCATCCTGATCCATGGCAGCGACCGTGGCCTCGTCAACGAGCGCGCCGGGGCGCTCGCCAATAAATTCATCGGTCAAAGCGACAATGAATTGTCAATTACCCGCCTGATATCGGGCGACCTTGAACTTGATCCAGGACGGCTATCTGATGAAGCCACATCGATTGGATTGTTTGGCGGCAAGCGGGCTGTCCGCGTGCGCCCGGAAAAAATCCAGATTGCAGACCAAATTGACAATATACTGGAGCGGATTCCCGACGACATTCTGGTTATCGTTGAAGCCGGTCAGCTGACGCCTTCTTCCAAATTGCGGAAAATGTTTGAAGCCTCGACCGCCTGTGCCGCGTTACCTTGCTATTCCGATGGGGCGGGCGACTTAAACCAGATCATTGTCGAGCATTTGCAAAAGTCCGGACTGGCCATTGATAGCGAAGCCATTGCCGCGCTCAGCGCCCAACTTGGCAGCGACCGTCAGGCCACACGCTCCGAGCTGGACAAGCTCGCGCTTTATTGTTCCGGTCGAGATCATGTAAGTCTTGCTGATATCGCAGAAATTATCAGCGATTCCTCCATGCTTAATATTGACGATTTATGCGATTCGTCCGGCCTCGGGCAATTACAAGAGAGTGATTTATTGCTACAACGACTGTTGCAAAGCAACGTGGCACCGGACCGGATTTTGGCCGGGATCAACCGACACTATATGCTTTTGCATGAATTACGGAGCAGCGCTGATACTGGTGGCCGCCCGGACGATCTGGTTGCCCGCTACCGTCCACCAATTTTCTTCAAGCGAAAAGCTGCTGTCATCAATCAATGCCGTATCTGGCGGTTGCCGGATTTGAACCGGGCACTTGAAATTATAGGCAGAGCTGAATGGCAAATCCGCCAGGGCGATGGCCTGGCCGGTGAAATAATTTCAACCGCAATCCTTACAATTTGCGCCAAAGCTGGTTCGATCGTCGGCCGCAGCCGCGCCTCGTAACCTGCCTAAAATTTAATTTTCGCGGATACCCTGCAAACGTCGGCACACATGATCCAGCTGCTCAAGATCATTATAGGCAATGGTGATTTCACCCTTGCCGCCAGCACCATGGCGAATCTTTACCCGGTACCCCAAAGCACTGCACAGGGTTTCTTCCAATGCTCTTGTATCGGCATCCAGCACCGGCACTTCGGCTAACGTTGATACCCGGCTTTTTCCGGGCACATCCCCTGCCCGGCGCGCCAGGGCTTCGGCCTGTCGCACATTCAACCCGTCCCGGACAATAACCTGGGCCAGCGACAAGGGGTCATCATGGCCAACCAGAATTTTCGCGTGCCCTGCGGTCAACACGCCGGATGCCAGCATATCGCGCACTGCATCAGGCAACTTCAAAAGTCGTAACATGTTGGCTACGTGCGATCGGCTTTTCCCGATTGCCTCGCCAAGGGACGCCTGGGTATATTCATGTTCGTTCATGAGCTGCTCATAGCCGAGCGCTTCCTCCAGTGCGTTTAGGTCGGTCCGCTGGATATTTTCAACGAGCGCAATTTCCATTGCTTCGCGATCTTCCAGTTCACGAATCACAACTGGAATTTCATGAAGGTTTGCTCGCTGGGCTGCCCGCCAACGCCGCTCACCGGCAACAATTTCATACTCATCCGGAATCCCCGGTGCCGGACGCACAATGATCGGTTGAACAACCCCGCGCCGCTCAATCGAGCTGGCAAGATCAACCAAATCGCTTTCATCAAATTCCTTGCGCGGATTACGCGGATTAGCCCGGATCAAGGCGATTGGAATTTTGCGCACGCCTTCCAGCAACGCAGTTTCCCCATCCCCGCTATCGTCATGAATATCACCGATCAATGCTGCAAGGCCACGCCCCAGCCGCCTGCCACCGATTTCGTTTGAAGAGGGTTTTTCGCTATTGTCAGTCATGATTGTTCCGGTTCCGAATCGATTTCATATTGTATTTCAGGATTGAAGCTCTGCGACCTGTCCGGTCAATTGCCGTTCGCGTTGAATAATTTCTGAAGCCAGCTTGATATAAGCCTGACTGCCGGCGCAATGATAATCATACAGCAATACCGGTTTGCCATGAGACGGCGCTTCCGACACCCGCACATTACGCGGGATCACAGTTTCATAAACCTTCGCCCCAAGAAATGCCCGTACATCATCCACCACCTGATTGGCCAGATTGTTGCGGGCGTCAAACATGGTCATCACGACCCCCTGGATTTCAATTTCCGGGTTGATGGTCTGCTTCACTTCTTCGACTGTCTTCAAAAGCTGGCTCAGGCCTTCAAGCGCAAAAAACTCACATTGCAGCGGCACCAAAACCGCGTCACACGCTGCCATTGCATTGATGGTCAACAGATTAAGTGACGGCGGACAATCGAACAGAATATAGGTGTAAATCGGCGCGGCCCCTTTGTTAGCCGAATTCCGGTAACCCTGTGTCTCCAAAAGGTTACGCATCAATAAAGCCCGGTCGCGCTTTTGCGATACTTCAAGTTCAAACCCGAGCAGGTCCATAGTAGATGGCACAACAAATAATCGTGGGATCGCCGTTTCCTGAACGGCGGACGCAAGATCGGCATTCCCAACCAAAATATCATAGCTCGAAAATGGCCGTTGCTCCCGATCAATCCCTAATCCGGTACTCGCATTGCCCTGCGGGTCCAGATCAATAATCAGAACCCGTTCTCCTGTGGCTGCAAGCGCAGTGCCCAGATTGATCGCCGTCGTGGTCTTGCCAACGCCGCCTTTCTGATTGGCCAGCGCTAGAATACGCGGTGTCTCTCTGTTGAAATTCATTACCATTTCACGCCACTTGAAATTTGTTACACATTGTCACCACGAACAGCCAAATCTTTGCGCCGGGGTTCAGAAATCATCAATATCCGACCATGGGGGTCGGTCAAGCTCTCATACCGGTTTTCTTTGAAATCCCAATATCTGGTAGCTTCTTCCAGTTCTTCTACCATATGAAGACCTTTTGGAAATATAAATTGTGTATAAGCGCTGCCCAATGGTGTCGCCAGATCGAGCAACTTGTTCAGGCTTGCTAATGCCCGCGCTGAAATAATATCAGGCACAACGGAGCCTTGCGTCTGAAGCGCTTCGATCCGGCAATTGTGAACCACCGCACTCACCCCGGCTTCCCGACAAACCGTTTGCAGAAATGCCGCTTTGCGGCTGGTGGATTCCACCAGATGCATCTCAATATCCTGGCGCAGGATCGCAACCACCAACCCCGGAAACCCGGCGCCAGAACCAAGGTCCATCCAAACCCGGGCTTTGGGAGCCAACAACGCCAATTGGGCACTGTCAGCAAAATGCCGTGACCAGAGATCAGGAATGGATTTCTGCGACACAAGGTTGGTTGTCTTCTGCCAATGACACAAAAGATCATGCATTCTCTGCAATCGCGCCATGGTTTCACGTGAAACATTGAACGCAGCCTGAAAAGAATCCGCCCCGGAAATAGCGCGAACCTGAGCTGGGTCAAGCAGATTTTGCAAAATTACCACGCTTCAAATAGGCCAGCAAAAGGGTCAGGGCAGCAGGCGTCACCCCGTCGATCCGGCTCGCCTGGCCGAGGGTTTCCGGATTTACAGCTTTAAGTTTTTCCCGGACCTCACCGGACAGGCCCGGAATCGCATCAAAATCCAGGCTCGCAGGAAATTTGAGATTCTCGTCCCGTTTGAACGCCGCAATATCTGCGGTCTGCCGGTCGAGATAAACCGCATACAGGGCTTCGATTTCCAATTGACGAACCTGATCTGCGTTCAATTCAGCCAGTTCTGGCCAGATCACTTTCAGCCGATCCACGTCAATATCCGGGTAGGCGAGGAGGTCATAAACCGACCGTTTAACCCCATCCGGATTGACCTTGAGACCGGCCCGGTTCGCTTCAGTCGGACTAATCATCAAAGACCGCGCAAGAACAATGGCCCCGTCAACCTCCTTGCGCCGTTTTTCAAATACAATCCAGCGATCAGAAGACACGCACCCCGCGTCCATGCCGACCGGGGTCAGCCGCAAGTCTGCATTGTCTGCCCGCAAAGTCAGTCGATATTCGGTGCGCGATGTAAACATCCGATAAGGCTCGGTAATCCCCTTTGTGACCAGATCATCGATCATGACACCCAAATACCCGTCAGACCTCGAAAATATAACCGGGGTCTGCCCACCGGTCGCCCGGGCCGCATTCAGACCCGCCACCAACCCTTGAGCCCCGGCCTCCTCATACCCGGTGGTGCCGTTGATTTGCCCGGCAAGGAAAAGACCCGGCCATTTTCTGGTCTCAAGAGCCGCTGTAAGTGCCCGTGGATCGACAAAATCATATTCTATCGCATATCCCGGTTGAATGATCCGGACCTCTTCCAGCCCCTTGATGGTGACGAGAAAGGCCTTTTGCACATCTTCCGGCAGAGATGTGGAAATTCCGTTTGGATAAACCGTGAAATCATCCAGACCTTCTGGCTCCAGAAAAATCTGATGGCTGTCGCGATCACCAAACCGAACGATTTTATCTTCGATCGACGGGCAATAGCGTGGGCCTCGACTTTCAATCTGCCCGGAATATAACGGTGACTGTTGGATATTTTCATCAATCACTCGATGGGTAGTCCCATTGGTATGGGTGATATGACAAGGTGTCTGCGGTACTGAAATTTCCCTGGTCATACGGGAGAAAGGCACTGGTGTCTCATCACCGTGCTGGACCTGCAGACCGGAATAATCAATCGTGCGCCCATCGAGCCGGGGCGGTGTCCCGGTTTTTAGCCGCCCCATAGGAAATCCGGCCTCATAAAGCCGGGCCGACAGGGCATTGGCCGGCGCTTCACCGGTCCGTCCGGCGGGAATGATTTTTTTGCCCAGATGCATAACACCACGCAAAAAAGTACCGGTCGTGATAACCACCGCGCCGCTTTTCAATGTGCCTCCATCACCAAGGCAAACACCCACAACCCGGTCGCCATCGAACAGAAGATCGTCAACCGACCCTTCATGAACTGTCAGACCCGGTGTGGCGGCAATCTCGGCCTGCATGGCATTTCGATAGAGTTTACGATCGATCTGGGCCCGCGGCCCCTGCACCGCTGGTCCCTTGCTCTGGTTCAAGACACGGAACTGGATCCCGGACAGATCAGCGATCCGGCCCATAACGCCGTCAAGCGCGTCTATTTCGCGTACCAGATGTCCTTTTCCCAACCCGCCAATGGCCGGGTTGCAGGACATTTCGCCAATTGTGTCGCGCCGATGGGTTACCAGACAAACGGTTGCCCCGACGCGCGCAGCTGCGGTTGCGGCCTCGCAACCCGCATGACCGCCGCCAACAACGATCACATCGAACCGTTGAATATCCCCTGAATTGGTATTGCTAGCGTCCATCGGAAATACCCGGTCAAACTGGAAATCGGCAACCTATCTTGCCGACTAAATATGTTGCGCCTTCTCTATCCCGACCCGACAGGCACGTCAAAGAGTCTGGACCGGATTCAGACATGTTTCACGTGAAACATCCCCGACACGGCTCTATTTGCCGATACAGAGCTTGGAAAAAACAACATCCAGCAAATCCTCCACATCCACGCGCCCGGTAATCCGACCCAGCTGCAGGGCTGCCTGACGCAGATTCTCCGCAGAAATTTCCATTGGCTGAAGAGGGTTTTCCAAGAATTCTCGCAGCCCATCAAGTGATGCCTGCAGCGATTCTCTGTGACGGGCTTGCGTTATGCCAGCACTTTCGCCCTGTCCACACAATCTGGCCGCCGCTGCACACAACCAGTTTTCCAGCGCCTCGATATTCCAGTCATTGTGAATTGAAAGACGCAAATTTTCCCGACCATCCACCTTGAAAACGCTGCCCGGTGCAGTTTTGTCCACCAGATCACATTTGCTGTGAACAATGAGATGATCTGCACAACCAGATATTTCGTTTGGAATTCTGCCGGTCGCGAGAGCAGCATCTTCGAGATACAAAACAATGTCCGCGCCCGAAATTGCTTTTTCGGCGCGGCGAATGCCCTCTTGCTCTATTTCCTCTTCCGTATCCCCAAGCCCCGCCGTATCCACCAGTGTTACCGGATACCCCCCCAAATCCAAATCAACCTGGATGATATCCCGCGTGGTTCCGGCAAGATTTGAAACAATAGCTGCGTCTCGCTTGGCAAGGGCATTCAACAAAGTAGATTTCCCCGCATTCGGTGACCCCGCAATTACCACCCGCACACCGTCCCGCAACCGTTCGCCACGATTTTTATCATCAAGATGGGCTGCAAATTCTGCGGCAAGGCTCTTCACTTGACCCACAATTTCGGGAACCAGATCATGGTCCGCTACATCGTCTTCCTCAGGAAAATCAAGCGCGGCTTCCATCATCGCCAAAGCATGCAGAAGGCGGCTTCGCCAAGAATCATAAAGTCGCGACTGTTCGCCGCCCATTTGCCGCACCGCCTGGCGTCGCTGAAATTCCGTTTCCGCATCCACCAGATCGGCAATTCCCTCAATTTCAGCAAGATCCAGCTTGCCGGCATGAAAGGCCCGCCTGGCAAATTCCCCGGCCAATGCCGGTCGGCATTCCGAAAATGTCGCCAAAATATCTAACAGACGATTACCCACAGCCACACTGCCATGGATATGCAGTTCCGCTACATCCTCCCCTGTAAAACTGGCCGGTCCCGGATGCCATAAAACAACTGCCTGATCGAGAATATCCCCGTCCTTTGGGTCGCGCAGGGTTCGAAGGCTGGCTCTTTGTGGTTTCGGCAAAACCCCGATCAAAGCAGTCAAAATATCTTTCGCCTTTGGCCCCGAAAGACGATAAACCGCAATCCCGGCCCGGCCCGGCCCACTGGCCAGTGCGTAAATTGTTTCACGTGAATCATTCATGGCAAAATATAAGAATATTTCTAAATTGACGGCGATTTTGTAGGCTCATAACCCAACAAGCGGGAAACGAAAAGTTTATGCAAAAATCAATAAATCTTCTAGGCGAAGAAACAAGTCCTTATCTGCTTCAACATCGCGACAACCCTGTCCATTGGCGCGCCTGGAACGATGCTTCCTTAGCTGAAGCAAGGGAATTGAACAAACCTATTCTCCTGTCAATCGGATATGCTGCCTGCCACTGGTGTCATGTTATGGCGCACGAGAGTTTTGAAGACCGGGAAACCGCTGATGTCATGAACAAATTGTTCGTAAACATCAAGGTGGATCGCGAAGAACGCCCGGACGTGGACGCCATCTACATGGCGGCATTGCACCAGTTAGGCGAGCAGGGTGGCTGGCCCCTGACTATGTTTTTAACACCCGACGCTGCGCCTTTCTGGGGTGGAACCTATTTTCCCAAAGAACCCAATTATGGCCGACCCGGCTTTATCCATGTCATGACGGGAATTGCCCGAATTTTTCATGAAGAACCTGAAAAAATTGAGCAAAATCTCCAGGCTGTACGCGAACGCCTGAATCATCAAAACGCCGCACGCCCGCAAGCCGAGATCGACAATGATCTATTTCTCCTAACTGGCGAAAAAATCCTGTCAATCTGGGACCCGGTGAATGGCGGAGTACAGGGCGCACCCAAATTTCCCCAAACCAATATGATCGAAATATTGTGGCGGTGCGGTCAACAAAACGGCAATTCAAAATATAACAGCCAGACATTGTTCGCGCTGGAGCGCATGGCCTTTGGCGGCATCTACGATCATTTGGCCGGTGGCTTTGCCCGCTACACGGTCGATGAAAGATGGCTTGTCCCCCATTTTGAAAAAATGTTGTACGACAATGCAATGATTCTAAATCAAATGGTCGCCCAATGGCTGGAAACCAAATCCCCGATCCTCGAAAAAACCATTGCAGAAACCATCGAATGGCTGAGACGAGATATGCAAATGGACGGGGGCGGACTGGCTTCAAGCTACGATGCCGATTCCGAAGGTGAGGAGGGTCGTTTCTATGTCTGGACCCTGGCAGAAATAGAGAGCATCCTGGGCCCAAATGACGGGGCCTTCTTTGCTCATCATTACGACATCAAATCCGTTGGAAATTGGGAAGGAAAATCCATCCCAAACCGGCTCCATTCAAAAGCACTTGAAGATCTGGATACGGAAACGCGACTTGGTGAAATGCGCAATATCCTTCTTGAAAACCGTAGACAACGCGTATGGCCGGGATTAGACGATAAAATCCTGGCGGATTGGAACGGCCTGGCTATTACAGCTATCATTCGAGCGTCGCGCGCTTTTGAACGAAGCGATTGGTATGAGTTTGCAGAAGGGGTGTTTCGTTTCGTTTCCGAATCAATGTCTGAAAATAACGTGCTTGTTCATAGTTTCTGCGCAGGAAAAACAAATGGCCAGGGCATGCTCGCAGACTATGCCAATATGATCGAAGCGGCCCTTGAAATGTACCAGACCAGTCTGGACGAAAAATACATCTCATTTGCAAAAGACTGGGCAGACACTGTAAACCGGCATTTTTTAGCAAAAGATGGTGGATATTACATGACACCCGATACCAGCAACGATTTGATTTTGCGTCCACGCAATGGCGCAGATGACGCAACACCCAACGGCAATCCAACCATGATGCGGAATTTCACCGTCCTCGGAGCTATCACCGGGAATGTCGGCTACGATGCGACCGTTCGCAAAATACTCTCGGCTTTTTCCGGCGACATTAAAGAGAACCCGCATGCTCATGTAGGGTTTCTCAACGCGTTCGATCAAGCCAACCGGCAGATCCAGGTACTAACCAACAAAGCCGGGGTAAATAAAAGCAGTCTGGAAGAGAAAATTTCGGCAGCGAAATTTCCTTATCCTATTGTTTTAACAAATGAAACAGGGTCTGGTACAATTCCAGAAAACCTCGCAGCTGAGGCTATATCCAAAATGCCGGACGGCATTCATGTCTGTATCCCGGGTGCCTGCTTGCCACCAGCAATGAATGAAGAAGATCTTGTTCAGCGCCTGAGCGAAGCCCGCACCACAATGCCGTCTGCCAAAGATTAAAGATCTTTATATCAACAGGGTCAGGTATTCATAGAATCGAAAAATTCTGCGTTGCTTTTCGTTTGGCGCAATTTATCGAGCAAAAATTCGATCGCATCCACAGTCCCCATAGGGTTGAGGATACGGCGAAGCACATACATTTTCTTGAGATCGTCTTTCCCGACAATAAGTTCTTCCTTGCGCGTACCAGAGCGCAAAATATCCATCGACGGGAAGATGCGTTTGTCTGCAACTTTACGATCAAGAATAATCTCCGAATTACCAGTACCCTTGAATTCTTCAAAAATCACTTCGTCCATCCGGCTCCCGGTCTCGATCAATGCTGTCGCGATAATTGATAAAGACCCACCTTCTTCAATATTCCGCGCGGCACCGAAAAACCGTTTCGGTCGCTGCAGCGCATTAGCATCAACGCCACCGGTCAAAACTTTACCCGAAGATGGCACAACGGTATTATAGGCTCGTCCAAGACGTGTGATAGAATCAAGCAGGATCACCACATCCCGGCCATGTTCGACCAATCGCTTGGCCTTTTCGATCACCATTTCCGCAACCTGCACATGCCTCGTTGCCGGTTCGTCAAAGGTCGATGAAACAACCTCACCAATCACCGTTCGCTGCATGTCGGTAACTTCTTCCGGGCGCTCATCGATCAACAGAACGATCAGGTAGCATTCCGGGTGATTGGCAGAAATTGATTTTGCAATATTCTGGAGCAACACGGTTTTACCGGTCCGCGGTGGCGCCACGATCAGCGCGCGCTGGCCTTTACCCAGGGGCGCAACGATATCAATGACACGGGCGCTTCTGTCTTTGATCTCCTGATCCAGAACTTCCATATTCAGGCGCTCATCTGGATAGAGCGGTGTCAGATTATCAAAATGAACCGTATGTTTTGCCGTCTCAGGATCACTGAAATTTATCGTGCTGACCTTGAGAAGGGCAAAATACCGCTCCCCGTCTTTGGGGCTACGAATATGCCCCTCAACCGTATCGCCGGTGCGAAGACTGAAACGCCGAATCTGGCTGGGGCTGATATAAATATCATCCGGACCTGACAGGTAATTGGCATCCGGTGAGCGGAGAAACCCAAACCCGTCCTGCAAAACCTCTACAACGCCCTCACCAATTATATCTATATCATCCAAAGCGAGCTGCTTGAGAATGGCAAACATCTGTTCTTGTTTCCGGAGCGTGCTCGCGCCTTCCACTTCCAATTCTTCGGCAAAAGCCAACAATTCAGTTGGTGATTTACCTTTAAGCTCGCGCAGTTTGATTTCCTGCATTTTTTACTCCGGAGATTGAATTGGATATTTGGAAGTTGGTCGGGTGTCTGGTTTTTAATAAAATCAACCAGAACACAAAACTTAAGGGAGGAATGGCCCGGGAATGGGACTTAACATCTGAACGAATATCAGGATCGCCCAAATTTACCAGAACTATTTTTGGCAAAAAAACAAAACCTAATAAGAATAACCAAAATCACACCATTCAAAAAGGTTTAATAACAACCATCAATACGATAAAAATCATCAACAATGTAGGTACTTCATTGACCACACGGTAAAAACGGCCGGTTCTCGTGTTTCTTTCTCCGGCAAAGTCCATTTGCCTTCGCGTCAGAAAAAAATGAAACCATGTCATGGTAATCACAGCTGTAAATTTGGCATAAAACCAAAAATCCGCAGAAAATATCCCAAATCCATAAAGATTCCAGAACAGCCCTAACCCGGTTACCCATGAAACCAACATAGCTGGCATCATGATAATTCTAAGAAGCTTCACTTCCATTATCTGGAATATCCGATCCGCTTCCCCGCCCGGCTCCACATCAACATGGTAGACAAAAATCCGGGGTAAATAGAGAAGTCCCGCCATCCAGGAAATCACAGCGATAAAATGAAGTGCCTTGAAAAGTAAATACGTCATTTCAAGCGCCTCTGGTCGCTTTTGAATAAGCCCGCACCTTTGCAACCAAATATTCTACATGGGCAATCGGGGTTTCAGGCAAAATTCCGTGTCCCAGATTGAAAATAAACGCGGTTTCGCCAAAACCTTCCAGAATTCGGTCAATCCCTTCATCAAGAGCATCTCCACCTGCCAGAAGCGCCAGTGGATCCAGGTTTCCCTGTATGGTTTTCTTACCCGACAAAGTTTCACGCGCAAAATCGATATCGCTCGCTGTATCAATTCCAACCCCTTCAATATCAGCGATTTTCGCCATTTCCTGATAAACCAGCGGTGCACCGCGTAAAAACCCGATTATCGGGATTTCTGGATGGGCTTCCTTGATTGCCCGGGAAATTTTCCGGAGTGGTTCCAGACACCATTTTTCACGTTCGTTTTCGGCTAAAGACCCGGCCCATGAATCAAATATCTGGACAACGTCAACGCCGGCTTCAATCTGACCTTTCAAATAAATAATTGAGGCCTCCGTCAGAATATCTATCAGGCGAGAAAAAGCTTGCTCATCCTGGTAAGCCCAAAGTCTGGCTGGTGCCTGCTCCTTGGTACCTTCCCCTGCCACCATATACGTAGCAACCGTCCAGGGCGCTCCGCAAAAACCGATCAGGGCCTTATTGTCTTCCAGACCATCTTTTACCCGTGATACAGTTTCAAATACCGGCGCCAGGTGTGAGTTAATTTTCCCAATATCAAGCCCACTGAAATCATTTTGATCCAAAGGTTCCAGCTTTGGACCCTCACCAGTTACAAACCAGACTCTTTGTCCGAGCGCGTCAGGGACAACCAAAATATCTGAAAACAAAATAGCCGCATCAAAATCAAATCTCCTGATTGGCTGCAAGGTAACCTCGGCTGCCAACGATGGTGAATAACAGAGCGAGAGAAAATCACCTGCTTCCGCACGGAGCTTTTTATATTCGGGCAGATACCGTCCCGCCTGACGCATCATCCAGAGAGGAATTTGGCAATCACTTTTCCCTTGGAGAGCCTGAACAAGAGGTTTTTTCACAGTCATTACGGCGGCTCTTCTTCCTATAAATATAAAGATTCTAGATTGTTGATTATTCTTTATGACACAGGCGTTGGTCGAATTAAGATTCAGTTAACCAATTATCCACACAAACGGAATTTTAAAAGTGGGGTTTTAATTAAAATACGATATTTCCAACCAAAATCATTTTTCAAATTAATATCATTATTTATCAACATGTTAGAAATTTATCTGTACCAAAATTTTTATTCATCCTATGAAATTTTATTGGAAAACCTGTTAAGAACACTCTTCTTGCCATTCGAACATCAGACTCTTGGATAATCCCGTCCACAGACTGTATCATGTGGATAAAATCACTGGATAACCCTGTTTGAAAGGCGAGTTATCCCACAAGCTGGATAAAGCGTCTGTTTTTCCACAATTCACCCACAACGGATCAACATTGCCCAAGACCAAAAATTTTTTTCACGTTCACCTGATTTCGGACGCGACCGGTGAAACCCTGCACGCAGTGGCGCGTGCGGCGGCTGCACAATATGCAAATGTTCGCGCTATTGAACATACCTATCCGCTAATCCGGTCGCGAGATCAACTCGACAAAGCCATCGGTAACATTGAAGCGTCGCCCGGCATTGTGCTTTGCACATTGGTAGATGTGGAACTCGCTGAACATCTAAAAACCAAATGCCAGGAATTTGGTTTACCATGCGTGTCGATTCTTGATCCGGTTCTGACTGTATATCGTTCTTATCTTGGAACCGAGCAGACACCAAAAATCGGTGGGCAATATATCCTGAATGCCGAATATTTTCGCCGCATCGATGCTCTCAATTACACCATTATCCATGATGATGGCCAACACCCGGAAGGTTTGGACAATGCGGACATCATTCTCTTGGGAATCAGCCGCACGTCAAAAACACCGACCAGCATGTATCTGGCAAACCGGGGTATAAAAACCGCGAATGTACCACTCGTCCCCAACGTTCCAGTACCGGTTGAACTTGGTCAGACGACAAAACCGCTGATTGTCGCTTTGATATCTTCACCTGAACGGATCATGCAGGTGCGGCGAAACCGGCTATTGTCTTTAAAAGTTGAAAACGACACCGATTATGTGGACCGCCGCGCCATCGCCGCTGAAATCACCGAGACCAAAAAATTATGCGCTCGCAACAATTGGCCGGTAATAGATGTGACCAGGCGTTCGATTGAAGAAACTGCAGCCGGAATCTTGTCGCTTTATAATGAACGAAAAGCAGCAGACGAAATATGACCGAAACAACCGAGCAAAACCCGATTATTCTGGCTTCTGCCAGCATTGTCCGAAGCAACCTGCTTCGTGCCGCGGGTGTCGAAATTTCAGTTCAAGCGTCAGACATTGATGAAGTCGCGGTGCGTCAGGTTCTTGATATTTCCGACGCTCCGATGCCGCCGGCTGATGTGGGCCTGGTCCTGGCTGAAGCAAAAGCCCGTTCGGTTGCGGCTCTCAATCCGGGCACGATTGTGATCGGCGCGGATCAGATTTTGGCGCTCGACAACGAGATATTTTCGAAACCCGATTCGATCGCTGTGGCCCACCGCCAGCTAAAGCAATTGCGAGGCCGGACCCATGAGCTTCACGCTGGAATTTGTTGCGTGCGCGATGATCAAACCCTGTTTCGCTATACCGATAGCGCCAGTTTGACCGTGCGGGATTTTTCAGATGACTTTCTGCAAAATTATCTGAATCAGGAAGGCGAAGATGTTTGCACCAGCGTTGGCGCCTATAAACTCGAAGGCCGGGGCGTTCAGCTTTTCAGCAAGATCGAAGGCGATTATTTCACAATCCTTGGGTTGCCGCTGGTGCCGCTTCTGGAGTTTTTGCGTAGCCAAAAGGTCATTGCGCAATGATATCCACAGCTACACCAGCCACCAAAGCTTTTGTCGTCGGATGGCCAATATCTCATTCCCGGTCACCGTTGGTGCATAATTACTGGCTCAAGAAACTTGGAATCAACGGGTCATATCAGGCAGTGGCGATCGAGCCGGAACGAATCGAATCGTTTCTCAATGGGCTTGGCAAAGACAACGAATTTGTCGGTGGCAATGTCACTATCCCTCATAAAGAAGCAACGTATCTTTGTTGCTCTCATCATACAGACCAGGCCCGGCGCTTAAAGGCAGTCAATACAATCTGGCTGCAAGATGGCGAGCTTCACGGTGACAATAGTGATGGCCACGGATTTGTTGCCAACATGGATGATCAGGCACCAAACTGGGACAAAGCAGATCGGATAGCGGTAATTTTTGGTGCTGGCGGTGCCGCCCGTGCCATTTTGCTGGCCCTCGAAGGGCGTGGTTTCAAGACTATCAGGATTATCAATCGCACCCCTGTCCGCGCCACCCGGATGGTGTCGGAACTGGGTGTTTCAGCAGAGATTTTCCCCGCAGATAAATTGCAAGCGGCGATTTCAGGCGCCGGAATATTTATCAATACAACTTCGCTTGGCATGACCGGGCAGCCGCCGCTGGAGATAGATCTGTCTGTCCTTGCGCCCGATGCTATTGTCAGCGATATCGTTTATTCACCGCTTGAAACAAGGCTCCTTGCTTCGGCCCGGAAATCAGGTTTCACACCCGTTGACGGGTTGGGAATGTTGCTGCATCAGGCTGTGCCCGGGTTTGAACGCTGGTTCGGGCAAAGGCCAATTGTCAGCAAAGCTCTGCGCGAACTTGTTGTCCAGGATCTTGGAGCCAAAAAATGCTGATCATCGGTTTGACCGGTTCAATCGGGACCGGGAAAAGCACCATCGCAAAAATGTTCGGGGCTCTCGGTATCCCGGTTTATGACGCAGATGCCGCCGTCCACGCACTTTATAATGGCGGTGCGGCGGTGGCAGCTGTTGAAAAAGAATTCCCCGGCACAAGCGTCGACGGGGTGATCGACCGTCAAAAATTATCGGCTCAAGTTTTAGGCGATCAGGAAAAACTCAAAAAACTGGAAACCATCGTTCACCCGCTGGTTCACAAATCAGAGCGCGCTTTTATCGCCGGCGCGCGAGCGGCGGGTCATCGCCAGGTGGTTCTGGAAATTCCGCTTTTGTTTGAAACCAAAGGCACCAACCGCTGCGACATATTGGTTGTGACCAGCGTCGCCCCAGATATACAGCGTGAGCGCGTATTGGCGCGGTCCGGCATGACTTCAGACAAATTCGAAGCCATTTTGGGGAAACAAATGCCGGATATCGAAAAGCGCCGACGCGCCCATTTCATTGTGAATACCGGCACCGGAATGGAAGCTTCCAGCAAGCAGGTATCTGACATTGTACGGGCATTATACGCGGTTCGCTCAAATCGGACGAACGAATAGACCCGCCAACAAAATAGCGGGCAGGGAGATAAAAATTGCGAGAGATTGTTCTTGATACCGAGACGACCGGTTTTGATCACGATAACGGTGACCGGATCGTGGAGATCGGTTGCGTAGAATTATTCAACCATATCGCAACCGGTAAAACCTGGCATACCTATCTCAACCCGGAACGGGACATGCCCCACGGCGCATTTCAGGTTCATGGTCTCTCGGAAGAGTTTTTGTCCGACAAACCTTTGTTTGGTGATGTTATCGACGGTTTTCTTGAATTTATCGGTGAAGCCGATTTGATCATCCATAACGCATCATTTGATATCGGGTTTCTCAATATGGAAATTGAGGGCGTCTCCGCAACCAAATTATCCATGTCCCGGGTCATCGATACACTTTCTATGGCGCGTCGGAAAAACCCTGCCGGGCCCAACAGCCTCGATGCCTTGTGCCGACGCTTCGGGATCGACAATTCCGGGCGCACGCTCCATGGCGCGTTGCTTGATGCAGAGCTTTTGGCCGAAGTTTATCTGGAATTGAAAGGGGGCCGTCAGGCCGGGCTGACATTTGATTCGATAGCACCTGTCGCCCAGGTCGGCGAGGCTGACGCCGATAAATTTGCCGGGGCGCGGTCCACACCCTTGCCGTCACGCCAAACCGCCGCCGCCCAAGCCGCACATAAAGAAGCCGTTGCCCGGCTCGGAGACGACGCAATATGGAAAAAATACGAAGCTTGACCGGTTTAGCTAACCGGTGCGTTCTGCTGCGAAGCCCCTTTTTGCTGAAACAAGGCCATGAAATCGATCGGCTCCAGCAATAAAGGCGGATAGCCACCATTGCGGGTTGCTTCAGCAATGATTTGACGAGCGAAAGGAAACAGAATGCGAGGGCATTCGACCAGAACAATTGCTTGAAGATTTTGTTCAGGAACATTTTGTAGTCGCATCATGCCCGCATAGACGAGAGAAACCTTGAAGACCACTTTTTCGTCTTCTATAGCTTCCGCGTCCAGGTCCAGCTCAACTTCATATTCGGTCTCGCCGATTTTCTTCGCGTTGACGTTGATTTGAATCTGGATTTGCGGGTTTTTCGGACCTGCCGCCAGAGATTCCGGCGCATTGGGATTCTCGAATGACAAATCTTTTACATATTGCGCGAGCACATTCAGCGAGGGCGCCGCGCCATTTCCACCCGGTCCTACGCCTGGTGCGGGAGCTGCGCCGGTTGGTGCATTTGCTGCTGCGGCAGCGCTTTTCTTCTTCGGGCTTTTCGCCATCAAATTAACTCGCTTTTTCAAATTTTGCTTAGCCTCAAGGGGCGGAACCCGAGGGGCGGAAAGTGGCTATCATGCTTTCGCAAGCTTAACAAGAGAACCCGCGCCGCTTCTAACCATATAGCTAATGATTGCGCCATGGCGAAGCGGCACGCGGGCTGCCCTGAGATGAACCCGGTTCATCATGATCAGGCGACGCATCATTTTGTTGTTGATTTTCGTCGTCGATAATTTCCCCGTCAATTACTGGGCCATTGGAAAAACCGCCCGGCCCATGCTGATTCCCACCGCGCGTCCGGACGTCGATTTTTCCTGAAGCGGCCAGTTTTTGCCAGATCGCGCGCCCAATCCGGTGGCGCAAACCTGGGATGAATAACAGAAAGCCGATAAAGTCAGTTAAAAACCCCGGCGTTAAAAGCAAAATACCGGCGATTAGCAGAAAAATACCGTCGGCAACCGATTCAACCGGCAATTGCCCACTTTCCATGGCGTTCCGCGCGTTGGCGAGGGCACCCGCGCCCTGCATGCGAAGCATCGAGGTTCCGGCGATGGCGGTGGCGATCACAATAATAATCGTCCAGAGAACGCCGATCCGGTCGCCGACAATGACAAACAGGGCAATTTCGATCAGCGGAATGCCGATAAATATGAGAGGTAGCACCAATCGGTTCATTTATTTTGGTTCCATTTGGGTCTTCGGCCCTTAACTAGGGTCAAATATCAGGTTAATGCTATTATATATAGGTGCGATCCTGATACTATGCAGGAACAACCTGTTTTGAATTTCACTTGCAGAGGTTCCATGCCTGAGTTTTTTGATATCTACACACTGATTTATCTGGTGATTGCCGTTGTTGTTTTACTACGCTTGCGGCGGTCTCTTGGACAGCGTACCGGGAATGAAAAACAGCACCCGCAGGATCGTTTTGGTGGCTCGGAAAAAGCCGACAATAGCGCAACACCGGAACCTGCCAATGACGATAAGGTCGTGACTTTGCCGGGATCGGGGCGGCGCACCGCTGCCGCCCGAAATGCGGCCCGCCCGGCAGCGCGGGATTGGGGCGATTTTGCAAAACCACGCTCAAACCGCGCCAAGACTTTCAACTCAATCGTTGAAATTGACGGTAATTTTGATCCTGCTGAATTTGTCCAAGGCGCCCGTGCCGCGTATGAGATGATTGTCACGGGGTTTGCCGAAGGCGACCGCGATACGTTGCAATCTTTACTGAGCCCGGAAGTATATGGCGAATTTCTGGAAGCGATTTCAGCACGTACCAAACGCGAAGAGCGGATCGAATCGAGTTTTGTCAGTATCGATAAAATCGATATCAAGGATGCCCAGCTGAAAGGGTCCACTGCCCATATGGTTGTCAGTTTTGTCAGCCAGATGATTACCGCGACCCTTGATAAAGCCGGCGATGTGATTGATGGCGATCCAAACACGGTAATTCAAGTGAATGATGTCTGGACTTTTGCCCGCGACTTGAATGCGTCAAATCCTAATTGGAAACTTGTAGCGACAGGATCTTGAGGCGGATCATAGAACAACAAAGTGTCGTCCATATTCCGGACCATAATCTGTATCGGCGGGTTTGCCGGGTGGCGGCAGAAATCGTTGCGGCGTTCCGCAATCGATCCCTGTTCACCTTGGTGTTTGCAACAACATTTGTCGCAGGAGGGTGCTCAGGCGTGAATTCTGATTTGCAAACCGGCATGACCCAGGCTTCCGCCGCCCCGAGCGTCCAGCAAATTGCTATCGCGGATTTACCGGGTTGGACCGGCGATGATCCGGTGGGTGCACTGGAAGCGTTTCGTCGATCTTGCACCAAAATCAATCGTAACGCCTGGGCAACAGCGTGCGAAGCATCGCGTTCAACGGCACCGGATGGGCGTTCTGCCCGGCATTTTTTTGAAGTTAATTTCGAAGCTTATCAGGTAAATCCGGGTGGCAATGAGCGCGGATTTCTCACCGGATATTTTGAACCGGCGGCGCGCGGTTCCAGAATTCGCGCACCGGGTTTCGAAGTTCCCTTTTACGCCCGGCCTGATGATCTGGTTGTATCCTCAGAACGCGCCAATGCGACTCAAGCTGACAAACGTCTCGAAGCCATGCGTCGCACGTCAAACGGACAATTGGTGCCTTATTATACCCGCGCTGAAATCGAATCCGGGGCGTTGGCGAACAGAGGCCTTGAACTGGTCTGGCTGGCAGATCCGGTAGATGTGTTTTTTATCCACGTACAAGGCTCGGCCAGAATCGAATTAACCGACGGCAGCACCATGCGGCTCGCTTTTGCCGCCAAAAATGGTCACCCATACACATCCATTGGCGGCGTCCTGGTAAACCGTGGTGAAATTCCCCGGCCTGACGTTTCCATGCAATCGATCCGCGCCTGGTTTGTGCAAAATCCTTCACGGGTTTCAGAAATTACCGACGAAAACAAATCCTTCATTTTTTTTCGCGAACTGACAGGTCGGGATAATTCTCTTGGCCCCGAAGGAGCGCAGGGGATTCCCTTGACGCCAATGCGCAGCCTTGCTGTAGATCGTAATTTTCATCTGCTCGGCACACCGATCTGGTTGGCCGGAACACTTCCCGGTGACAATGGTAGCGACCGGCCCCTTCACCAGCTAATGATCGCTCAGGATACCGGGTCCGCTATTTTGGGCGCGGCACGCGGCGATGTGTTTTTTGGTCCGGGTGATGGTGCTGGCAGACGCGCAGGCTTGACCCAGCACCGCGCGGATTTTTTCATGTTGCTGCCGAAAGGCGCGACCCTACCCCGATGGGCGCGTTGAGTTGGAACGATGGCGGGGGACAGACGAAAACCAGGACTGGATAAAGAGGATGAAAATCTCTGGGAGCAAGTTACCGAAAATTTGACGCCGCTTTCAAAAAAATCCCGCAATATCCAGCGGGAAGACGCCGCCGATCCTGGTAGCGATACATTTGCCGGGAAAAAATCCCGACCCAGGAAAGCGACTTTACCGGCTTCACCGCCCCCTGCACCAACCCCATATGTGCCGCCCCGCTCAAACCCCGGACAAATGGAAACCAAGCGCGTTCGTCGCTTGGGTCGCGGAAACCTGTCATTTGACGCGCAGATCGATCTGCACGGCATGTACCAGAAAGAAGCTCATTCCAGATTGCTGATGTTTTTGCGTGAAGCCCGCGCGCGCGGATACCGCAACGTCCTCGTCATTACTGGTAAGGGCCGGGCAGGAGATACGACAAATGAGCCGGGCCGTGAAGCGCCGGGCGTGATCCGCCGCAATATCCGCCATTGGTTGAACGAACCGGAATTTTCAGAAATTGTATCCGCACTTTCCTCAGCCCGGCCAAATCATGGTGGCGATGGGGCGCTGTATTTGCAAATCCGCCGAGCGCGAGAATAAAATTATCTTCGCATTTTTTCCCCGGTCGGATCATAAAAAGGTGTCAAGCTGGCCTTAACTGGCACCCGTTTCCAGGCAATTTCGATTTCAAAATCCCCGTTGGCTATAAAAGCTTCATCAACCCCTTCTGAACAAGAGACATATCCTATGCCAATCGATTGTTCGATCCGGTGGCCATACGCACCAGATGTAATCGCCCCAACAATTTCGCCGTTTCGCCAAATTGGTTCTTCGTGAAACAGACGGAGATCAGGATTTTGAAGCGCAAAATAAACAAGGCGTCTGGTCTGTGGTTTTTCTATTCTTTCCAGCAGCGCATCCCGGCCAATAAACCCACCCGGTTTATTCCACGCGACTGCAAATCCGAGACCGGCTTCAAGGGGTGTATCGCTGACGCCAATATCATGGCCCCAATGGCAATAACCCTTTTCAAGCCGCATCGCGTTCATTGAATGCATTCCTGCAAAGGTCAGTCCGGAATCAGCGCCCGCTTTGACGATCTCATCAAACACCGGCAATGCGGATTCGGTCGGGATCAATAATTCATAGCCTTGTTCGCCCACATAAGAAATACGGGTCGCGCGGGCTTGGCTCTGGCCAATGTCGATGCGCCTGGAGTCCCGGAACGAAAAAGCCTCTTTGGAAAAATCCGTGTGCGGCGATAGCAGTTGTAACAAGGCCCACGTTTTCGGTCCCATCAACCCGATCAAAGTATAGCCTGAGGTCACATCGGTAATTGTAGCCTGCAAATCATCCCGTACATTTTGCCGGAACCAGGCCAGATCACGGGTCTGGCTGGTTGCCCCGGTGATGATCATAAATTCATGTTCGCCAAGCCGGGTAATTGTAAGGTCAGCTTCGATTCCGCCCCGCTCGTTGAGCCATTGGGTATAAACCGCCCGACCGGGTTTCACGTCTATATTATTGGCCGAGATCAAATTCAGTGCTGTTGCAGCGTCAGGCCCTTGTATCAGAAATTTGGCAAAACTTGTCTGGTCAAACAGCGCGACCTTATCACGTGCAGCGAGACATTCACGTGCGCAAGCTTCAAACCAGTTTTCCTTGCCCCAGCCATATTCGTAAACAGCGTCCTGGTCTTTGGCCGCAAACCAGTTGGGCCGCTCCCACCCGGCGGCTTCTCCCATGCAGGCATTTGCCGCCACAAACCGGTCGTGGAATGGTGACCGTCTAACTCCGCGCGCGGTTTCATATTGGCGATGCGGCCAATGCATGTCGTAGAGGAGGCCGAGGGTCTCAACTGTCCGGTCATGGAGAAATGCGCGGTTTGATTGAAACGATAAAACCCGCTTCACATCCACATCCACAAGATCCATCGGTGGATGGCGATCCCTGATCCAATCGGCCAACACTTTGCCGACCCCACCGGACGATTGGATGCCGATCGAATTAAACCCGGTTGCTACAAACAGATCACGTATCTCTGCCGTCTCACCGAGATAATAACGATTGTCAGGCGTAAAACTTTCCGGTCCGTTGAACCAGGTCTGGATCCCGGTCCGGCCAAGTACGGGTATCCGGTTGCAGGCCATTTCGACAATTGGCCCGAAATGATCCAGATCATCGGGCAGGGAATCAAACGAAAAGTCCGCCGGTATCCCGTCCATCCCCCAGGGTTTGGCGATCAGCTCAAACCCGCCCACCATCAGTTTGCCAGCATCTTCCTTGATATAGGCCTGCTCGTCAGGCACCCGAACCACAGGGAGATTGCGGGCAAGCCCGTCAATCGCTTCGCTTACGACATAGAAATGCTCAGCGGCATGAAGCGGTAAATTGACGCCAATCTCAACAGCCATATCCCGCGACCACATGCCGCCCGCAATCACAATTGTATTGGCCCGGATCAAATGATTATCGGCAACAACAATCCCCGTGGCCCGCCCAGCTTCGACAACAATTCGCTCAACCAGGCAATTTTCAATAATCCGCGCCCCACCAGCTTTCGCGCCCTTGGCGTAAGCCGCGTTGGTATCCACAGGGTTGGTCTGGCCATCGCCCGGCAGAAAAACGCCGCCAAGCACAGAATCCAGATTGATCCCTGGCCAGCGTTCGCCAATGTCACCGGCGCCAATCACCTGTACTTCAAGTCCGAAACTGCGGGCCATCGATGCGCCGCGTTTCAATTCTTCCAGCCGACCCTCGTGGAGCGCGACCGCGATCGAACCATTTTGTTTAAAGCCGGTTTCCTGGCCGGTTTCAGCACCAAGCCGGGTCAGCAGGTCTGATGTGTATTTTGCCAGTTCGGTCAGATTTCGGGTGGCGCGCAATTGTCCCACCAGCCCGGCAGCGTGCCAGGTCGTGCCGCATCCAAGTTGTTTGCGCTCAACGAGGGTGACGTCGTTAATACCGATTTTTGTAAGATGGTACGCAATTGAACATCCGGCGATGCCGCCACCGACAATTACAACATCTGTATGGTCTGGCAGATTGTCTGTCATAAAATTTCCCTTCAACAAGGGAAGTTGACGCGGCATCATGGGACCGGTCAAGCACCGGTTCCAATATTAGAGAATAAACCGCGATAGATCTGTATCTTTGGCCAGATCACCGATCTGATCCTCAACAAATCTGGCGTCGATTTTGACGGTCTCGCCGCCCCGGTCGGTCGCTGTGAAGCTGATATCATCGAGCACCCGTTCCATCACGGTCTGTAGCCGCCGTGCGCCGATATTTTCAACACTTGAATTAATATCGGCGGCGATGCCAGCAATCGCATCGATGGCATCATCGGTAAAGTCTAGCGTCACTTCTTCGGTCGCCAATAATGCCACATATTGCTTGATCAGGCTGGCTTCGGTCTCGGTCAGAATGCGTTTGAAATCGTCTTTGGTGAGAGCCCGCAATTCAACCCGGATCGGCAATCGCCCCTGTAATTCAGGCAACAGGTCAGATGGTTTGGCGATATGAAAAGCGCCCGACGCAATGAACAGAATATGGTCAGTTTTCACCGTCCCGTATTTGGTGGCCACATTGGTGCCTTCCAGCAACGGCAACAAATCGCGCTGCACGCCTTCACGGCTGACATCGCCGCCAGCGCGATCCGAACGCACGGTGATTTTATCAATCTCATCGAGAAACACTATGCCGTCATTTTCCACGCTCGATATTGCTTCCTGGGTGATCTGGTCCTGATCCAGTAATTTGTCGGATTCTTCCGCGATCAACACTTCGTAGCTTTCAGAAACTTTCATTTTGCGGGATTTTGTCCGCCCGCCCATCGCTTTGCCGAGCATATCGTTGAGGTTGATCATGCCGATTTGACCACCGGGCATACCTGGAATATCAAAGCCGGGCGCACCCCCGCCGGTATCCGCAACTTCAACTTCAATCTCGCTGTCATCAAGTTCGCCGGACCGGAGTTTTTTGCGGAAATGTTCCCGCGTAGTGGTGCCCGCTTTGTCCCCGGCAAGGGCATCTATAACACGTTCTTCGGCGGCACCATGGGCAATGGTTTTTACCTCTTCGCGCCGCCGTTCCCGCACCAGGGTCATCCCCACTTCCACCAGATCGCGGACGATCTGTTCAACATCCCGCCCCACATAACCAACCTCGGTAAATTTGGTGGCTTCAATCTTGATGAAAGGTGCTTGCGCCAGTTTGGCCAGACGGCGGGAAATTTCGGTCTTGCCAACCCCGGTCGGGCCGATCATCAGAATATTTTTCGGCAGCACCTCTTCTTTCAAAGGCCCTTCGATTTGCATCCGACGCCAGCGATTACGCAGTGCAATGGCGACCGCACGCTTGGCATCCTTCTGACCGATAATGTAGCGGTCCAGTTCGGAAACGATTTCGCGGGGAGAGAAATTGGTCATAGATCAGTATTTACCCGGTTCGGATTTAAAACAGGAAATGTCATTCGGCATCAAGCGTTTCCACAACAAGATTTTCGTTGGTGAAAATACAAATTTCAGCGGCAATCGCCATGGCTTTTCGTGCCAGAGCTTCGGCATCGAGATCGGTATCGGCCAGTGCTTTGGCGGCTGCAAGCGCGTAATTACCACCTGATCCGATCGCCATGATACCGTGTTCCGGTTCCAGCACATCGCCATTGCCGGTCAGCGCCAGGGAAACCTGGGCATCTGCCACAAGCATCATCGCTTCAAGGCGGCGTAAATAGCGATCCGTGCGCCAATCCTTGGCAAGTTCGACGCAGGCTCGGGTCAATTGTCCGGGATATTGTTCAAGTTTTGATTCAAGCCGCTCGAACAAGGTCAACGCATCCGCAGTCGCGCCTGCAAATCCGGCAATCACCCTGCCTTCGGAAAGTGTGCGCACCTT
Source organism: Hyphomicrobiales bacterium (assembly GCA_021775875.1). Taxonomy (GTDB): domain Bacteria; phylum Pseudomonadota; class Alphaproteobacteria; order Rhizobiales; family NORP267; genus NORP267. Next base: position 49,794 of record JAJFHA010000017.1, read on the forward strand.
GCGTGCATTATGTTTGATCACGGTATTACCAAGACTGACCTGGCCATCGCCAGCCACCACCACCTTGCCGCCTTTGCGCACAGTGAGGATTGTCGTTGCATACATCTGGTCCGGCGATTTGGTCATTGAAAATCCTGTGTCTTAGTCACGGGCCTTTAATTCAGTCCCTAATGTAGGAATTACTAACGATTCTGCAAATCCGAGACTGACCTCATCCTTAACTGCTATTTCGGTTGAAGGTGGAATAATTTGTTCCATCCTGTTAAACCCGCCCCATAAATTTCAGTTAAAGAACGGATCTTCTGCCATGCGTACGGCAAAAACAGCTCGCAAGACCCGGGAAACCGATATCCAGGTCTCCGTCAAACTGGACGGTACCGGTGTCAATGATATTGCCACAGGGGTCGGTTTTTTCGACCATATGCTCGAACAATTGGCGAAACATGGCCAGATTGATCTGGATGTGAAAGCTGTGGGGGATCTTCATATTGATGATCATCACACGGTTGAAGATACCGGAATTGCGCTCGGGCAGGCTGTAAAAAAGGCGCTTGGCGATATGGCCGGGATCCGGCGCTACGCGTCTGCTTATCTTCCCATGGATGAAACCTTGAGCCGGGTTGTTGTGGATATATCGGGTCGTCCGTTTCTGGTCTGGAATGTGGAATTTAGGTCAGAAAAAATTGGTACCTTCGATACTGAATTAGTGCGCGAATTTTTTCAGGCCTTTGCCCAGCATGCCGGCATAACTCTTCATGTGGAAACACTTTACGGGGTGAATAGCCACCATATCGCAGAATCCTGTTTCAAGGGTCTGGCCCGTGCGTTATATAGCGCAATTGAAATCGACCCGCGTCAGACTGGTATCATTCCCTCCACCAAAGGCGCGCTCGGCGATTCTGACTAGTCGTGGATTCTTGAACCAATGGCAATTTATACGGTGCATGAACCTGCCGGACAAAAAGCAGCTGAGCAGGCTGTATTTGTGCGCGACAAATTTTCCTGGCCGGGCTTTTTTTTCGGGCCATTTTGGTTGTTGGCAAAAGGCATGTGGCTGGTCCTGATCGGCTATCTGGTTCTGGCCGCAATGTTTGTTTCTGCGCTTGTTTATTTATTGCCTGCCAGTCTCGTAATATTACCTCTGGTTATTTTTTTGACCCATTTGCTGTTTGGTTTTGAAGCACCGAATTTGTGCGCCTGGACCATTGCGCGTCGGGGTTATTCCTTGAAAACGGTGATATCCGGTCATGATCTGGATGATTGCGAACGACGCTATTTTGCAAACCGGATTAACCGCGATGCGATCCCGGAACCAATTGCACCGTTACCACCGGGACCTGAAATTTTTCACCCGGGCTCAAACGTGCCGGGCTCAAACGTGATTGGCATTTTCCCCAGGCCCGGGGGTGACGGATGACCATCGCCATCATCGATTACGGATCGGGGAATTTACGTTCGGCAGCGAAAGCGTTTGAGCGTGCTGTACAAACCATTGCCAGCAACCAAAATGTGCTTGTCACAAGCGACCCGGGAATTGTTGCCAGCGCCGACCGCATTGTGCTGCCGGGTGTTGGTGCGTTCCGCGACTGCAAACAGGGTTTTTACGCGATTGATGGCATGGTTGATTCTCTGGAAGAAGCGGTGCGGACAAAAGGCCGTCCATTTTTTGGTATCTGTGTCGGGATGCAACTCATGGCCACAAGAGGTCTGGAACATGGTGCTGAGCCAGGGCTGGATTGGGTTCCGGGCGACGTGACAAGGATCGAGCCCAGCGACCCAGATTTGAAAATTCCGCATATGGGATGGAACACGCTTGGCGTTTTAAACGATCATCCGATGCTGGCAGATATCGAAACCGGGACCGATGGCCTGCACGCTTATTTCGTGCATTCTTATGCGATGCAGGTTGAGAATTCTGACCACCTTGTTGCGACCGCTGATTATGGTGGGCCGATAACGGCAATCGTCGCCCGGGATAATATGATCGGCACCCAGTTTCATCCGGAAAAAAGCCAGGCGCTCGGCTTGAAACTCATCGCCAATTTTATTGAATGGTCGCCATGATTTTGTTCCCCGCAATCGATCTGAAATCAGGCCAATGCGTCCGCCTTGTGCGTGGCGACATGGACCAGGCGACCGTCTTTAATGATGATCCGGCGGCCCAGGCTAAAAATTTTGAAGACCAGGGTTTTGAATATCTCCATATGGTCGATCTGGATGGTGCTTTTGCCGGCAAATCACAAAATGGTGCAGCGGTGGAGCGGGTGCTTGAAACGGTCTCGATCCCGGTCCAGCTTGGCGGCGGTATCCGCACGCTGCATGATATCGACGCCTGGATCGATAAAGGCCTGGCCCGGGTCATTCTAGGCACGATTGCCGTGCGTGATCCAGATCTGGTCAAGAGGGCGTGTCAAAAATATCCCGGCAAAATCGCCGTTGGGATCGACGCCCGCGATGGTTTTGTCGCGGTCGAAGGCTGGGCCGAAACATCTCAATTGACCGCCAGCGATCTGGCCGCACAATTCGCCGATTGCGGCGTCGCTGCGATCATCTATACCGATATTTCCCGCGATGGCATGTTGCAGGGGATTAATTGGCAAGGCACCATTGAGCTTGGTAAATCGACCAATATACCGGTCATTGCTTCGGGAGGTCTTGCATCCATGACCGATATCGAAATGCTTGCGTCCCCCGCCGCGAACCATCTTGAAGGTGCCATTGCGGGGCGCGCTCTTTATGATGGCCGGGTGGATGTCGATCAGGCGCTTGCCCTGATCAAGGAAGCAAAAAAGGCGGCGAAGGCCGATGCTTAAAGTCCGGATCATTCCCTGTCTCGATGTCAAAGACGGCCGCGTGGTCAAGGGTGTCAATTTTGTTGATCTGGTGGATGCCGGTGATCCGGTTGAAAGCGCGCTCGCTTATGATGCGGCGGGTGCGGACGAGCTTTGTTTCCTCGATATTACGGCCAGCGTAGAAGATCGCGGCATCATTCTTGATGTTGTTACCCGTACCGCTGAGGCCTGCTTCATGCCTTTGACAGTTGGTGGTGGTGTCCGCAAGCTTGATGATATCCGCCAACTCCTGCTTCATGGTGCGGATAAGGTCGCGATCAACACGGCGGCGGTCAAAGACCCGGAATTTGTCCGGGCGGCGGCGCAAAAATTTGGCGAACAATGTATCGTTGTGGCGATCGATGCCAAACAGGTCAGCTCCTCCGACGATCCCAAACGTTGGGAAATTTTCACCCATGGTGGGCGCGAACCAACCGGCATTGACGCCATCGAATTTGCCAAAAAAGTAGTTGCGCTCGGGGCAGGCGAAATCCTGCTCACATCCATGGATCGCGATGGGACCAAACAGGGCTTTGACAATGATTTGACCCGTGCCATTTCAACCGCGGTCAGTGTCCCGGTAATCGCATCCGGCGGTGTTGGTAACCTCGATCATCTGGTCGAAGGTGTTACAGATGGCAAGGCAAGCGCGGTTTTGGCAGCCTCAATTTTCCATTTTGGCGAACACACAATTTCAGAAGCCAAAGCCCATATGGCGGCAGCCGGCATTCCGGTCAGGCAAGACCGATGACCATGATCCATATTGCCAATTTGACTTTTCGCCTGGTGGGTTCGTATATGCTCGTCCAGATTAGTTCCAGTGAGGGAAACCGGCATTGAGCGATTTTAGTATCGAACAATTGGCGGAGATAATTCGCGCCCGTCGCGCCGCAACCGGGGATACATCATATACCCGGCAATTGCTTGATCGTGGCGTCGCGCATATCTCCCGCAAGCTTGGCGAAGAATCTACCGAAACTGTCATCGCGGCGCTTTCCGAAGATAAAGATGCCCTGCGTGACGAAGCCGCTGACCTGATCTACCATCTGCTGGTTTTGCTGGAGGCGCGGGATATAAAAATCGAAGATGTTGTCGGTGAGCTGGAGCGCCGCACGAAAACTTCAGGTCTTGAAGAAAAAGCCGCCCGCTCGCCCGCCTAAGAGCCAGATTGAGTATTTTCAACCGGTAAACGAAAAATATGGATAAGCTTTCCTCCCAATCGGTTTCGCCGTTCAAGGTTTTTACCCGCAAGCAATGGGCTGAATTGCGCGCGGGCGAACCCATGACCCTGACGGGAGAAGAGTTGCGCCAGTTGCAGGGGATCAACGAGCGGGTCTCTGCCAAGGAAGTCGAGCAGATTCATTTGCCGCTTTCCCGGTTGCTGGATTTTTATGTTGTGGCAGCCAGAGACCTTCATACCGCGACCGAGCGGTTTTTAGGCGGCAACAATCATGCCAAAATGCCGTTTGTTATCGGGCTGGCGGGTTCTGTCGCTGTCGGTAAATCAACCACCGCCCGTATCCTGCAGGCTTTGCTGGGGCGCTGGCCGGGAAACCCGAAGGTGGCGCTGGTGCCAACCGACGGATTTTTGCTCCCCAACGCGGTTTTGGAAAAAGAAGGACTGATGGAGAAAAAAGGCTTTCCAGGGAGCTTCGATCTGCCAGCTTTGTTGCAATTTCTGACCGATATCAAAGCCGGTGAAGCGAAAGTCAAAGCACCGGTATATTCGCATTTTTCTTATGACGTCATGCCCAGCCAGTTTATCGAAGTTGACCGCCCGGATATTCTGATCGTGGAAGGGTTAAACGTATTGCAGCCCGCACGCTTACCCAAAGATGGGTCGGAAATTCCGTTTGTGTCGGATTTTTTTGATTTTTCGATTTATGTGGATGCTGATGAACAAGTGATCGAGCGCTGGTATGTGGAACGTTTTATGGAACTGCGCAAAACTGCATTCCGCGACCCGGCTTCATATTTTCATCGTTACAGCCAGATTTCTGACTCTGAAGCCCATGAGACGGCCAATGATATCTGGCGGCAGATCAATTTACGGAACTTGCGCGAAAATATTTTGCCCACCCGCCAACGCGCTGATTTGATCCTGCACAAAGGTGCAAATCACCAGGTCGATAAAGTGGCGCTTAGAAAGCTCTGATTTTTCAAAGGGCCGTTTTCAAACCAATCTGTCGGATTTCGCAAGATCCATCAGGGACGTTTCCGGGCGTGCTCCCATATGGCTGATCACTTCCGCCGCGGCCATGGCACCAAGCCGGGCGCAATCAAGCCATGGCAGCTTTCGGGAAAGACCATACAGAAATCCAGCAGCAAACAAATCCCCCGCCCCGGTGGTATCGACAACCTGTTCGACGTGTTTTGCTGGCACCTGGCTGATCTTGTCTTTGGACGTGATTACCGCCCCGTCTGCACTTCTGGTAAGGACACCAAGCGGGCAGTCGCGGCGCACCTTTTCACATGCCTCATCAAACGATGAGACTTCATAAAGCGAAATAATTTCGGCTTCGTTGGCGAACAGAATATCAACTTCGTCGTTTACAAGAACCCGGAATTCTTCCCGGTGACGATCCACACAAAATGAATCGGATAGCGTTAGCGCCACCCGGCCACCATGTTTGTGGGTAAGGCGGGCGGCCTTGTAAAAGGCTTCCTTGGCGGGGGCCGGATCAAACAGATAGCCTTCCAGATAGACGATATCGGCCTTCGCGATATCGTCTTCATTGACATCACCGGGCCCTAGCGTCTGGCTGGCACCAAGAAATGTATTCATGGTGCGCTCCCCGTCCGGTGTCACCAAAATCAGACACCGCGCAGTTGGGTCGCCCTCGGTACGCGCGGGCGTTACATAATCCACCCCAAGCGCACTGATATCATGGCGAAATACTTTGCCAAGCTGATCAGATTGAACGGTGCCGATAAACCCGGTTTCAGCACCAAACGAAGCTAGCCCGGAAATTGTATTGGCAGCCGAACCGCCAGATATTTCAATCCCCGGCCCCATAGCGGCATAGAGGTTTTCGGCCTCCACCGCATCGATCAATTGCATGCCGCCTTTGGCAAGACCGCGTCCTTTGAGAAATTCATCATCAGCACGCGTTAAAACGTCGACAATCGCGTTACCGATTCCAAGCACATCATATTTATCAGCCATGGGGCGTCCTGTTTCAGGTTTTCTGCGAAGCTATGATTCTGCGCTGGATTATAGAGTCAGGCCTCTCTAATTCCAGTCAAATCTATGGTCCATTGGCTGGCCTGGAAAAAGCTCTTTGGCCCTTGTTCCTGCGCCGGCAAACAACTATCTGAAGTGGCGGGTAATTCCTTGTTTTAATTTATCTGGAAACGTAAATGCTTGATGCTGCCCTGACATCCTTTCGCCAGGTTTTAACGCCGCCATTTCGCTCTGTGCTGTGGCGTTCGCTTGGAATAACCATTGCCGGTCTGGTCGTGATCTGGTTCGGAATCCAGGCATTATTCGGTTATTTTATAGTAATCCCGTGGCCCTGGGTCGAGACCATGCTGGCGATTGTCGCAGGCCTTGGGATGGTGATCGGCATGACCTTTCTGATCGCCCCGGTCTCATCCATCGTTGCCGGGCTGTTTCTCGATGAAATCGCCGATCAGGTAGAAGCAGAGCATTACCCGAACGATGTTCCGGGCACCGCCCTGCCGGTCGTAAAGGCAACATTGCTGGCATCCAAATTTGCCGGATTGGTAATCCTGGTAAATATCATGGCGCTACTTTTGCTGCTCATTCCGGGCATCAACCTGATCGCTTTTTTTGGCGCCAACGGCTATCTGCTCGGCCGGGAATTTTTCGAACTGGCCGGCCTGCGCCACCGTTCCCATGAACAGGTAACGGCGTTGCGAAAAGCCAATCAGATCCGGGTCTTTATGGCCGGTCTGATCATTGTCGGCTTGCTGGCGATCCCGATCCTCAATCTGCTGACGCCTATATTCGCCACCACCTTCATGGTACATATCTACAAGCAGGCCGAAGCGCGTCAGCCAAGGGGTGTTCCTGAACAGCGATTGCGCTAAAGTCTGCGGGTCATGAGCCTTTTCAACAAACGCATACTCAAAAAATCTATTGGCAATCCAGCGCCGATCCCGTCTGCCCATTTGGAAATTCTTTCAAACTGGGCACGCACCATAAATGATCGCAGTATCTTTTCCGAAAACGAAACCCAGATCGAAGGTGATTTCAAATCCCGCATAATCGAGGCCGTACTTGGCTATATTCCGGCCGGGCTGGAGGCACCGCAAACGGTTGCGGTGCAGGAATTGATCGCGGGTGGCCGGGTTGATCTGGCGCTCGGATCGTTTGGTGATGACCGCCGGATCATCGCCCCGTTCGAATTAAAGGGCGCGAAAACCCGCGACCTTGACGCCCCAATATCGGGACGCCGGGAGACCCCGGTCGAACAGGCATGGCGCTATGCCCGGAAAAACAGCGGGACAAAATGGGTTCTGGTATCGAATTATCTTGAAATCAGGCTCTATTCCTACGCGCTTGGCGAGCAGGAATATGAGGCTTTTTTCCTCAAAGACCTGACCGACCCGGATGAATATGCCCGGTTTAGGCTTTTGTTGTCGGCGGAAAATTTGCTGTCCGGCAACACCCAAACCCTGCTCGATGAAAGCGGGCGCGCCGATAAGGAAATCGGCGAAGCCCTGTACCGCGAATACCGCACCCTGCGCGAAACCCTGATCGCTGTGATCCCGGTAAAAAATTCAAGCATCGATGCCGTGACGGCGGTGGGTGCCGCCCAGAAAATCCTCGACCGGATTCTTTTTGTGGCTTTTGCCGAAGATACCGGGTTGCTGCCGGCACGCTCCCTTGAGCAGGCCTATCAACATGCCGATCCGTATAATCCCCGGCCCGTTTGGCAAAATTTTCTCAGCCTGTTCCGCGCCGTGGATGAGGGCAACAAGGGTCTGAATATTCCGAAATATAATGGTGGCCTGTTTCAGCCTGACCCGGCGGTCGATGAAATCGAGCTGCCCGACGAGATTTGCGAAGGCTTCAAGCGGATCGGGTCTTATGATTTCGAAACCGAAGTCGGCGTCACCATTCTGGGGCGCATTTTCGAACAATCGGTCTCGGACCTTGAGCGCCTTCTGGCCCGCGCCCGGGGGGATGCTGAAGACGATTCGGACAAGACCGGGGCAACCGGGCGGCGCAAGCGCGACGGCATCGTCTACACGCCTGATTATATCGCCCGCTTCATCGTCGAGCGTACTTTGGGCACCCACATCAACGAAATATTCCGTGCCACCATGGCGAAACATGCCAGAGGCGATGCCGACGATTATGACAATTTGCAATTCGCGCAAAATTCAGAACGCGGCAAAGCCACATGGAACAAGCGCGAACTGGAGGCCTGGACAGAATTCAGGTTTAAACTGCAAACCCTGCGGGTTGTTGATCCGGCCTGCGGGTCGGGGGTGTTTCTGGTCACCGCTTTTGACTATCTGAAAAGCGAATATGACAAGGTCAACGCCAAAATGGCGGAATTGCGCGGTAGCCCGGACCTGTTCGATCCCGACGCCGAAATTCTCAGCCAAAATCTCTACGGCGTTGATGTCAATGCCGAGAGCGTCGAGATCACCAAATTATCGCTCTGGCTGAAAACCGCCAAAAAAGGCAAGGAACTGGCCAGCCTTGACCACACCATCCGGGTTGGCGACAGCCTGATCGAAGATTCAAATTTCGCCTATCTGGAACACGGCTTCACCTGGCAAAAAGCGTTCCCCGAAGTGTTCGCCAATGGCGGCTTCGATGTGGTGCTTGGTAACCCGCCTTATGTCAGGCAGGAATTATTGTCGCCCCTGAAACCGTATTTGCAAAAGCGCTTTGAGGTTTATCACGGCGTCGCCGACCTCTATTGTTATTTCTTCGAGCGCGGCCTGCGTTTGCTGAAACCCGGTGGACGGCTGGGCTATATTTCTTCCAGCACTTTTTTCAAGACCAATTCCGGCAAGCCGTTGCGGGCCTATCTGCCAAATGCGGCGACGTTAGAGACCATCACGGATTTTGGTGATCTGCAAATTTTTGACGGTGTCACCACCTACCCGGCAATCCTCACCATGCAGCGCCGGGAGATGCCGAAAGACCATGCTTTACATTTCTGGAAGCTGGATGAAATCCCCCGCGAAAATTTCTCGAAAAGCTTTGACGCGCACGCGGAAAATTTCCCGCAAGACGCATTGACGCAGGCAAGTTGGCAACTGGAAAACCCTGCGCTCCGGGCCTTGCGCACCAAAATTGTTGAGGGAAAACAGACTCTGAAACAGGTCTATGGTTCACCATATCGCGGCGTCCTGACCGGTCGCAACGAAGCCTTCGTTATCGACCGGCAAGTGCGCGACCGGCTGGTAACGGAGGACCCGAAATCAGAAGAAATTCTGAAACCCGTATTAAAGGGAAACGAGTTGAAAAGGTGGCGAATCGAACCTGAAGACCTTTGGCTTATATTGTTTCCGAAAGGTTGGACCGGACAAAATGTAATGACTGATAATGAAGAAACGGCTTGGAATTGGTTGACTGAACAATACCCTGCGATTGCTGGTTGGCTTTTACCTTTCGCCGCAGTTTGCCGAAAAAGAACCGATAAGGGTAATTTTTGGTGGGAATTACGAGCGTGTGATTATTATGAGCAATTCAAAAAACCAAAAATCTCTTATATAGAAATTTGCTCTTGGGCACCGTTTTCGTTCGATGATAAACAAAGATATCAGGAAGCCACAACTTTTTTTATTCCAGCAGCTGATCGTTTTTTGTTAGCTCTTTTGAATTCCAATCCGATATGGTTTTTTTGGGCAGCCACCACGTCATTTCTTCGGGGTGGTTATCAGCGCATGAAGAATCAATATGTTGAACCAGTCCCCATCCCCCCGGCCTTCGACACCGATAAAGCCGCGCTCGCCCGCCTCGCCGAAGCTTGCCAATTGGCGGCGGAAGCGCGCTACGAAAAGCAGGAGGCTTTGCGCCGCCGCATTCCTGATCTGTGCCCGCCGGACCGCGACCCAAAGCTCAATACAAAACTCAAAAACTGGTGGGTGCTGGATGATTTTAGGGTCTTCCGGGCCGAAGTGAAAAAGCACTTCAAGGCCGATATCCCCTTGGCCGAGCGCACCGACTGGGAAACCTGGTTCACCCGCGAAAGGGGAGAGATTGCCCGCCTGTCTTCAGAAATCGCCCGCTTTGAGGCCGATATCAACAAAATCGTCTACCGCCTGTTTGACTTGACCTCAGACGAAATCACCTTGCTGGAAGCAAATATCTGACGCCTTCATTCTGGTATTCACCGGAATTTCGATGAGGATGGCAACCCCTCACCCTGTCCCTCTCCCACCGGGGAGAGGGGACGGAGACGGCGAGGTTAATGTTTGTTGAAATTCCCGAACCAAGCGGCCACCTCGTCATCCCGGACAAGCAGCGGCCGGGATGGTTTACATGCCTCGATGCTGACCCGCCGCGCGATCCGGGATCCAGTCTAGCGATTTCGCTATGGCAACATTGCTCTGGATTCCGGCTTATCGCCGGAATGACGAATGAGGGAAACCCCGCCTAAAGCATATCGGTCTTGTCTTCAAAAAGGCAGAGATCGGAAATCAGACATGCCGGGCAATCGGGTTTACGCGCTTTGCACACATAGCGCCCGTGCAGGATCAGCCAGTGATGGGCATGGAGCCCGAATTCTTCAGGCACATTGGCATCAAGCGCTTTTTCAACTGCCAGCACATCTTTGCCGGGTGCCAGACCGGTGCGGTTCGAGATGCGGAAAATATGGGTGTCCACCGCCATGGTCGGGTGCCCGAAAGCGATATTGAGGACCACATTGGCGGTCTTGCGGCCAACGCCGGGTAAGGAAACAAGGGCGTCGCGGTCTTCGGGAATTTTGCCGTCAAATTCAGCAATCAGTTTTTCGGAAAGGCCAATGACATTTTTCGCCTTGTTGCGAAACAGACCGATAGTGCGGATATGGTCCCGGACTTGATCTTCGCCAAGCGCCAGCATCTTCTGTGGCGTATCGGCAATCTCGAATAAAGCTTTGGTCGCCTTGTTGACACCGGCATCGGTCGCTTGGGCTGATAATACCACTGCCACCAGCAGGGTAAAATGATTGATATAATCAAGTTCGCCCTTCGGGTGCGGATCATTATCCCGGAACCGCTTGAAAATCTCGAACCGGGCTGGTTCGTCAAGCGGTTTTGATAATCCGGGCGCCGGTTTTTTCGCCTGTACTGGTTTTTTCGCCCGCGCTGGTTTTTTCGTATGTGTCTTGGATTTAGCCATGGCTGACCTATACTCGGGGTCTGCGCGGCCCCGCAACCCGATTCCTGTTTTTATTCCGGAGCTTCGCCATGGCCGGGGAAAAACCTGAAACCTGATCAGGAAACGGGTGGCGGAAGGGATCAGGAATACCAATAATGAGGCTGAAGATAATAACCAAGGACATGTCCCATGTTGCTCGATCCAGTCGCCCCGCAAGGAGGGCATAAAATGGCTCCGATAAATTCAAGCCCGGCGGATGATTATGATGCGGTGCGCCGGTCGGTCGAATATCTGATCGACAATTGGCGCAACCAGCCGCCTCTGGGGGCGGTCGCGAAGCATGTGGGATTGAACGAGACCCGGTTTCAGAAATTGTTCAAGCGCTGGGCCGGGATCTCACCCAAGGATTTTGTCCAGGCCCTGACCATCGATCATGCCCGGTATCTGTTGCGCGATTCAGCGTCTATTCTGGATGCGGCCTATGAGGTCGGCCTGTCCGGGCCGGGCCGGTTGCATGACCTATTCGTGACCCACGAGGCCATGACACCCGGCGAATATAAGGCCGGTGGTGCGGGGCTTGAAATGATCTACGGGTTTCATGATTGCCCGTTTGGTGAAGCTCTGGTCATGGCGACTTCACGAGGCTTGTCCGGGCTTGCTTTTTGCAATGATATCCGGGGCCGGGCACCGACGCTTGCCGATATGATCCGACGCTGGCCCAACGCGACTTTCCGGGAAGACCCCGATGCCACGGCTCACTATGCCGCCCGGATTTTCGACCCTGAACAATGGCGCAGCGAAGAACCCTTACGGGTCGTCATGATAGGCACGGATTTCGAGATCCGGGTCTGGGAAAAATTGCTACGCATTCCTGTCGGTGCAGCCACCACATATGGCGATCTGGCGGCGGCGTTAGGCAAACCAAAAGCCGCCCGCGCGGTCGGCTCTGCAGTTGGCCGCAATCCGGTTTCTTTCGTGGTGCCATGCCACCGGGTGCTGGGCAAAACCGGCAGCGTCACCGGCTATCATTGGGGCGTGACGCGCAAGCACGCCATCATTGGCTGGGAGACCGGGCTGATCAATAAATCTTCAGAATCCCTCTCCCTCGGGGATTTTGGGTAATTCACAACCATTTTGTTCCGCGAGATCAGATAACACCAAATTTCGTCGAACAATGGCGTCTTGTTCGCTTTCTATTGAATTTGACGCATCGATCATCAAAGGCGACATCAATAGAAAGCCAATATTATTGGCAAGCCGCGTCTGCTTTTCACTGTCAAGATCAGCGATTCGCCTCAGATTAAACTCGTATTCTGCGGAAATGTGATTGCAGGATAAATTCATATCGCTAGACCGGGTTTCAGTTACTTCATTCGCCACCCGACCGCCGCAACCGGTTACACATACAACAATTAGCAACGTGAAAATGAATCTAACGTGCAAATTTGTAATCCCCGATGTATGATTTACTTTGATTTTTCTGTAAGCGAGTCTATTCGTTATTTCGGTTTTGTGTGGAGATATATTTAAAATGAATTTTCGTCTTGTGTTTCTGGTATGTACGGCCTTCCTTCTTGCAGGCTGTGCATCCGGCGCACGTCCTGGCGCCATGACTACAGGAATAACAAATAATATTGTAATTACTGAAAATTCAAAATTACACAAATCTATTTCATTGATCGAAACTACCGGTGGTCGGGAGACCAATCCACTCTGGACATCGCAAGTTTCTTCGTCTGATTTTGAAGCGGCTCTTAAGCAATCACTTGCTCTCAACGCCATGCTTGCAGATGCCGACCCAAAATTTGAACTGAAAGCCGAGTTGTTGGGTCTCGATCAACCGGTAATCGGATTTGATTTTACGGTCACGGCAAGAGTGCATTATGTCCTTATCGAGAAAGAAAATGGAAATGTGGTTTTTGAACAGGATATTGTTTCACCTTATACCGCAGATTTCTCTGACTCACTTGTTGCAGTTGAGCGTCTTCGGTTGGCGAATGAAGGTGCGGTAAAGGCGAATATCGAAATGTTCATTCAATCATTGCAACAAACGCCAGCATTGCGAAATTAACCTGTTTCAGGCTTCGAGAATACGCTTCTCCAGAACCCTGGTATCGTCTCCGAGACGATAAACCAGCGGTACGCCGGTGCCGAGATTGACGCCTGTAATTTCATCCCGGCCCAGTCCTTCAAGCACCATGACAAGGGCACGCAGGGAATTTCCATGGGCGGCGACAATGACTCTTTTCCCGGCCATCACATCGGGCAGGATTTTGGTCAGGTAATAGGGCAGCACCCGCGCTGCGGTATCCTTGAGGCTTTCACCACCGGGTGGCGGAATATCATAAGACCGGCGCCAGATATGGACCTGTTCGTCGCCCCATTTTTTCCGCGCATCATCCTTGTTGAGGCCAACGAGGTCACCGTAATCGCGCTCATTCAGTGCTTCATCCTCGATGGTTTCAAGATCAGGCTGGCCGATCTCATCAAGGATCAACTCAAGTGTCTTTTGCGCCCGCTCCAGTTTGCTCGTATAGGCTAGGTCAAACTGCATCTCTTCGCCTGCCATCCGAACCCCGGCGGCTTTGGCCTCAATGATGCCTTTTTCCGTGAGGCTGACATCCTTCCAGCCGGTGAACAGGTTTTTGAGGTTCCATTCGCTCTGGCCGTGGCGCACAAGCACTAAAAGTCGTTCCATAAATATCTCCATCAGGCAAATCAGGGATCGAGCCGAAAAGGTTCAGGGGTTACAGCCCCAACACGTCCGTCATGGTGTAAATTCCGGGCTTTTGGTCTTTGCCCCAAAGCAACGCGGCTACCGCACCACGGGCAAATACCGAGCGGTCTTCGGCCCGGTGGGTCAGTTCGATCCGCTCATGAGGCCCTGCCAAAAACACGCTATGGTCGCCAACAACCGAACCACCACGCAGCGTCGCAAACCCGATATCTCCCGGGTTTCGCGGGCCCGTATGGCCATCGCGGGCGCGAACAGACTTTGCTTCCAGATTGATATCGCGCCCTGCCGCCGCCGCCTTGCCGAGCAAATAGGCGGTTCCTGAAGGTGCATCCACCTTGTGACGATGGTGCATTTCAAGAATTTCAATATCGAAATCGTCCCCCAAAGCACCCGCTGCCAATTCTACCAGCCGCGCCAGCAAATTGACCCCGAGGCTCATATTGCCGGATTTGATTATCACCGCATGACGTGACGCCGCCTCAATTGCGGTTTCCTGCTCGCTGGAAAAACCGGTGGTGCCGATCACATGGACAATGCGCCCCTGCGCCGCAAGGGCAGCTAGATCGGTCGAAGCTTCAGGGATCGTGAAATCAAGTACCCCGTCGGCGGCGGCCATCAGCGCCAGCTTGTCGGCGGATATTTCAACGCCCAATGCGCTCGTGCCTGCCAGCGTCCCGGCATCCTGTCCGATCAGGTCGGAGCCATCATGCTCAAGTGCGCCGGACAATGCCAGCCCATCGGTCTCACCAACAGCCTGGACCAAGGCCCGGCCCATACGGCCTCCGGCTCCTGCCACAACAATGTTCATGTCACCCATTGGAAACTCCTGCGCCACGACAGCAAGTCAACCGCCCTGGCTTTTTATGACGCTTATTCTGCACCATCAATGATCATCAGATCGTTGATGCCTGCACCAACACGGTGGGCGCGGGCGGCTTGATATTCATCTGAATGATAGCAGGCAAGGGCCTGTTCGCGGGATTCAAATTCGATAACCACATTGCGCTCGTGACCATCGCCCTCAAGTTGTTCCACCTTGCCGCCACGGGCGAGAAAATTTGCGCCATATTTTGAAAATGCTGCGGCTGAAGCTTCAACATATTTTTTGTACCGTTCCGGGTCCGTAACCGTCACCCGTGCCACCCAATATGCTTTCATTTCAATCTCCCCTTTTTGTTAGCGCGTCTTCGATTTCGTCGACAATGGCGTTGGCCGCTGCTGCCGGATCAGAGGCCGCGATCACCGGTCGTCCGACGACCAGATAATCAGCCCCAGCTAAAATGGCGTCACCCGGTGTTGTGGTGCGTTTCTGATCGCCCCTATCAGCTCCCGCCGGGCGAATACCGGGGGTCACGATTGCTAGATTAGGTCCGGCAATTTCGCGGATGCGCCGGGCTTCAAGCGGGGACGCGACAACACCGTCGATACCGCAATCAAGCGCGGCCCGGACCCTGAATTCAACAAGATCTTCAGGGGTGCGGGCATAACCTGCTTCAATCAAGTCTTTTTCGTCCAAAGATGTCAGAGCGGTGACACCGAGGATTTTCAACCCGCTGTCGCCTCGCACCTCCACAGCCGCCCGCATGGTTTGCGGGTAAGCGTGGACGGTCGCAAAAGTTGCCCCCAGCTGGGCGAGGCTTTCAAGGCCATGTTTAACCGTATTGGCGATATCCAGCAATTTGAGATCAATAAAGACTTGTCTACCGTCGTCTGCGAGCCCACGGGCAAAATCCAGACCGCCGCCATAGGCAAGTTGCATTCCGACCTTATAAAAATTGACCGTATCGCCAAGTGCTTCGACCAGCGTCTGCGCCGCTTCAACGTCCGGCACGTCGAGCGCAACAATAAGCCGGTCGCGGGGATTTTCAGGTCCTGTGGATATGGTCATGGTCAGCCCGTGGGAGCAATAATTTCAAGCCCTATTCACTAACCGGAAGTGGGCGATAAATCCATACTTTGGCCGGAAAAAGGTTCCACCATACCCGCCGTGTGGCAGATAATCTGAAAGCCTGGTCGTCGCGCGGCACCGGCGGTATGACATGATAGGTGAACTGGATAAGGCTGCCATCAGGGTGCAACAGGTTCAACCCGTCAAGAATCAATTGCTGCCGTCGGGCTTCTTCATGATTGAAAAGTGGCAACCCCGATACAATCGCCGCCAGCGGCGCATCCAGATGGTCGCTGGCAAATTTTTTCAAATCAAACGCATCGCCCTGAACAATTTCTGTTCCCGGATACCGTTCCCCCAGCATGGTGCAAAATTCGGCACCCATTTCAAGTAGGATCAGGCGTTCTTCTGGAATTCCGGCTTCCAGCAGCCCGGCGGTGAGAGACCCGGTGCCGGGGCCAAGTTCAAGAATTTTCCCGTTGACCGACTGATCAACTTGAGCCGCCATCATCCGGGCCAGTCCGCGACTGCTCGGCGTCAGCGCCCCAACCCTCTTGGGGTCTTCGCGCATGGAACGGACAAACTGGATATCATCGCGCCTTCCACGCACTGGCGCTGATGAATCGTTATCCTCAATATTGAATTCTTTTGTCACGCCTGCCCCGTATGAACGCGTCTGGATTAATCGCCGATACCGTCCCAGAATTCTTTAACGCGGGAGAAAAATCCCGATGATTCAGGGTGCGTGCTCTCGTTCGAACTGTCTTCAAACTGCTTTAGCAATTCGGTCTGCTTGCGGTTCAAGTTGCGCGGTGTTTCAACAATTGCCTGGATATACATATCACCAGCCTGGTTGCCGCGTAACACTGGCATGCCCTTGGAGCGAAGCCTGAATTGCTTGCCCGATTGGGTGCCTTCCGGAATTTTAACCCGTGTCCGGCCACCGGAAATGGTTGGTACCTCGATCTGTCCGCCAAGCGCCGCCGTGACCATGGAAATAGGCACCCGGCAAAAAAGATCGGCACCATCACGCTGAAAAAATTCGTGGGGTTTGATAGAGAGAAAAATATAGAGATCGCCAGCCGGTCCACCACGCAATCCGGCTTCTCCTTCACCCGCCAATCTGATCCGGGTGCCGTCTTCAACACCAACCGGGATATTCACGGACAATGTCCGTTGCTTGGAAACGCGTCCAGTACCGGAACAATCGGCGCACGGGTCTTCGATGGTATTTCCGCGACCCTGACAGGCGTGACAAGCTCGCTCGATCGTGAAAAATCCTTGTGTAGCCCGAACCTTGCCATGCCCGGCACAAGTGCTGCAGGTAACCGGACCCGAGCCCGCTTTTGCGCCCGATCCGGAACAGGTGTCGCAACTGATACTGGTTGGAACCTTTATCTGTGCAACTTTGCCAGCAAAAGCGTCGTCCAGGGATACATCCATATTGTAGCGTAAATCGCCACCACGCTCGCGCCCGTCGGAACGTTGTCGCCGTCCGCGCCCGCCGCCGACAAAATCGCCGAACAGATCTTCGAAAATATCCGACATGGAGGATCCGAAATCACCGGAAAATCCGCCTGCGCCCGGATGGCCGCCCTGGCTCATATCCACACCGGCATGGCCAAACTGGTTGTAGGCCGCACGTTTTTGTGGGTCTTTCAGAACCTCATAAGCTTCGCCAATTTCCTTGAATTTTTGCTCAGCCTCGGCGTTATCCGGATTTTTATCCGGATGCAGTTTCATAGCCAATTTGCGAAAAGCCGATTTCAGTTCTTTCTCGTCCACATCTTTCTGGACACCAAGAACTTCGTAATAATCACGTTTAGCCATATATTCGCAACTCCACGGATTCCATATTCAAAAGAATACGTGACCATACGTCTCGTATCCCGGCCATCCGCTGAACGAGCTGGCGTCCAACAATACGGGGCTTAATCATGGTTAGGCCGATTTCTGGCTATCGTCGTCCTGAATTTCCTCGAAATCGGCATCGACTACATCATCATCGCCGCCGGCGTTGGAAGAATTCATTTCTTCATCCACTTCGCTGGCATCACCAGCTGCTTCCTGGGCCTGATACATGGCTTCACCGAGTTTCATCGAAGCCTGCGCTAATGCTTCTGATTTGGCGTTGATATCTTCGATATCATCACCTTCAGTAGCTTCCTTGAGCTGGGCAATGGCCAACTCGATGGCAGATTTGTCGGCTTCAGATACCTTGTCACTATGTTCGGACAGGGTTTTTTCCGCCGAATGAACAAGGGTCTCGGCCTGATTTCTGGCTTCAACCAGCACGCGCCGTTCCTTGTCCTCGTCGGCATGGGATTCGGCGTCCTTGACCATCTGTTCGATATCTTCGTCAGACAGTCCGCCGGATGCCTGAATCCGGATCTGCTGTTCTTTCGACGTGGCCTTGTCGGTTGCGGTCACATTCACAATGCCGTTGGCATCAATATCGAACGCGACTTCGATCTGGGGAACGCCGCGCGGTGCCGCTGGTATGCCAACCAGATCAAATTGACCAAGCATCTTGTTGTCAGCGGCCATTTCACGTTCGCCCTGGAAAACCCGGATCGTCACGGCCTGCTGGCTATCTTCAGCGGTCGAGAAAGTCTGGGCCTTCTTGGTCGGGATCGTGGTGTTGCGATCGATCAGCCGGGTAAAGACCCCGCCAAGGGTTTCGATGCCGAGCGACAATGGCGTCACATCCAGCAGCAACACATCTTTGACGTCGCCTTGCAGAACACCGGCCTGGATAGCCGCGCCCATGGCAACAACTTCGTCCGGGTTGACACCCTTGTGAGGCTCTTTGCCAAAGAAGTTTTTCACCATTTCCTGGATTTTCGGCATCCGGGTCATGCCACCAACGAGGATAACCTCATCGATTTCATTCGCCGACAGACCTGCATCCTTGAGTGCGGATTTGCATGGATCGATGGTGCGCTCGGAAAGGTCTTCCACCAAAGCTTCAAATTTGGCCCGGGTGAGCTTCATCGTGAGATGCTTCGGCCCGGCTTTGTCAGCTGTGATGAAGGGCAGGTTGATCTCAGTCTGGGTCGCGGAGGAAAGCTCGATCTTGGCTTTTTCGGAGGCTTCTTTCAGCCGCTGCAACGCCAGCTTGTCGGTGCGCAGGTTAATGCCGTTTTCTTTTTCAAACTCGCTGGCCAGATAATCAACCAGCCGCATGTCGAAATCTTCACCGCCAAGGAATGTGTCACCATTGGTGGATTTTACTTCAAATACGCCGTCGCCAATCTCCAGGATCGACACATCAAAGGTCCCGCCGCCAAGGTCATATACAGCAATTGTCTTGGCGTCGCTCTTATCGAGACCATAGGACAACGCGGCGGCTGTCGGCTCGTTGATGATCCGCAGCACTTCCAGCCCGGCAATTTTACCGGCGTCTTTTGTGGCCTGGCGCTGGGCATCGTTGAAATAGGCAGGAACCGTAATCACAGCCTGATCGACAGTCTGTCCGAGAAAGGCTTCTGCCGTTTCTTTCATTTTTTGGAGAATGAAACCGGAAATCTGTGACGGGGAATAATTTTCACCGCGCGCCGTGACCCAGGCATCGCCGTTTTCAGCTTTGACAATATCATAAGGGACCAGTTTCTGGTCTTTTTTGACGGCAGGATCATCAAAACGCCGACCCATCAGCCGTTTGACGGCGAACAGGGTGTTTTCAGGATTGGTAACAGCCTGGCGTTTTGCCGGCTGGCCAACCAGGCGCTCGTCTTCATCCGTAAAAGCTACCATCGAAGGCGTTGTGCGCATGCCTTCGGCATTTTCGATAACCTTGGGATCTCTGCCATCCATGATGGCCACACACGAATTGGTGGTGCCAAGGTCAATTCCAATTACTTTACCCATTGATTTTCCAGTCTCTTTACTGTGGCGAACCGTTTAATTGGCAAGTCGTTCAGGCCTTGTACAAGCACCCGATGCATTTCCATAACTGAAATGACGACCGCCCCGGTTCCCTGGATGATATTCGCAATAAAGCGATGCTCGTCAGGATATATAGGTAAGCCTGCTTTCTCCCGCAAGACACAATTTCAACAAAGCGAATAAGCTGGTTAAATGCCGTAAATCATCCTGGCTCCCGACAAACCGATACAGACAAAAGCCGAGATCAAAATAACGACGGCCGTCAGATACATGCCCCAGCGCCGAAAATTGAAATTGTCCGGCTCCTGGCCAAGACCATAGGCATGCATCAAACGCCCAAGAAGGAAGACCAGCGCCAGGGCGTGAATTCCCCAAGTCGGCGTTCCCAGCATTTCAGCAAACGCAATCAGCAACAGGATTATGGGTGTATATTCAGAAAAATTGCCGTGGACCCGCATGGCCCGTTCAAGCAAGCGATTTTTTCCAGCCCCGATCGATACCTGATTCGCGTGTCGCTGACCGACAACCTGCATTGTCAGATAAACATAGAATAAAGCCAGTAATCCGGCATAAAATGGTGTGATGATGAGTGACATTAGAAATGGCGTCCCTGCTCAATTTTGTTCTCGCATTCCCAATAGACTAAAAACGGAGGTCAAACCACCAATGGGACGGACATATCTTGTGAGGAGCGCAACTTGATTGTTTCAGGCGCTCGTTATTTGCCGGGATATCTGAACCCCGCTGATCAAAAAATGTTGGTGGAGATGGTTCGTGAAATTACAATCGAAGCGCCACCCTTCACACCGGTTATGCCGCGAACCGGCAAACCGTTTTCGGTGACGATGACCAATTGTGGCGCTCTTGGCTGGGTATCGGACAGGACTGGATATAGATATCAAACTCACCACCCGGACAATGGTGCGCCGTGGCCATCGATGCCGCCGATATTGCTAAACCTGTGGCAAACATTGACTGGGTATGACCAACCGCCGGAGGCCTGTTTGGTGAATTTCTATGCGGCAATGGCCCGTATGGGGCTTCATGTTGACGGTGATGAAGCCGACCGCGCCGCACCAGTTTTATCAATCTCTCTGGGGGATGCCGCCCTGTTCCGGATCGGCGGAACAAAGCGGGGCGATCCAACATCGTCTTTCCGGGTCCAGACGGGCGACATTGTGATTCTCGAAAACGAATCCCGTTTGGCCTATCACGGTGTCGACCGGATCATTTCCGCAAGCTCCACCCTGCTGGCCAGGTCATTTCCGGATATTAGCCGGATAAACCTGACCCTGCGCCGGGTAACAAGGCCGGGCGGTTAGCGCATCAGGCGCTTTTATCGATCCGGCTGCCAGGTGCTGGTTCCTTGGCCTTGGCGGCTTCGGCCTGGGCGTCTTCGGCGCGCACCGTGGCTTCGTTGAGACCCATATCGTCGCCGGGATCCGATTGCGGAGGTTCAGAACCATGCCCGTCTTCGTCGCTGGCAGGGGCCACAAATTTAGGGCCGCCCTTGGCAATACCCACCATGGCGGGCCGCAGCACCCGGGCACCGATCACATAGCCTGTCTGCGCCACCTGCACCACGGTGCCGGATGGGATATCAGGATTTTCAATTTCAAACATAGCCTGGTGGAAATTAGGATCGAATTTCTCGCCTTCCGGATTGATCGATTGGACGCCGTGCTTCTCAAGCGTCTTTTGCAATTCGCGCTGGGTCAGTTCCACCCCGTCAAGCAGAGAGGCCAGTGCCCCGCCTTCAGCGCGGGCTTCCGGTGGTACGGCTTCAAGCGTGCGTTGCAGATTGTCGCCGATGGTCAGGGTGTCGCGGGCAAAATTGGAGACCGCATAAATATTGGCTTCCTTCACCTGGCGTTCGGTCCGCCGGCGCATATTTTCCATCTCGGCCATTGCCCGCAACAATTGATCTTTCAGATCGGCATTGTCTTCGACGAGCTGCATGATCGGATCGATTTCAGCTTCACCGTCTTCGGAAGACAATTCACCTTCATTTTCCATAGCGGTTTCCGCCCAACCCGACATTGCGGTTTCAGATTTTTCCGGTATCTCGTTTTCCGGGCCATCCAAAGGTTTGTCTTTATCGCTCATTCCAAGCTCCGGTCGTTAGAATCTAGTGGATGTTTCGCCATCCCAGATATTGGTCAGCCTGAGCTAATATCAAGTCAAAATCCGGCTAACAAGCTTTGCTGTATAATCAACCACAGGAATGACCCGTGCATAATTAAGCCTGGTCGGGCCGATTACCCCGAGAACACCAACAATATTGCCGCCTTCATCGTGATAAGGCGATAAGACGAGCGACGAATCCGACAGGGAAAATAATTTGTTTTCCGACCCGATGAAAATACGTACACCCTCCGCATCTTCAGCCAGATCAAGCAATTGGACAATTTCAGCTTTCTTTTCCAGATCATCGAACAGGACCTGAATTTTTTCGATATCGGCAATTGCACTAACATCGTCAAGTAAATTAGCCTGGCCGCGCACGATCAGCGTTTTCGGCCGTCCTTCCGCATCCTTGGCCCAACTGGCGAGCCCGGCCTCAACAATTTTTTGCGTCAACTGGTCCAGATCGGTTTTCTGGCGTTGCTTCATATCTTCAAGCATCGCCATCACATCGGCAATGGTTTTACCCCGGATATGGGCATTCAGATAGTTTGACGCTTCTTCGAGGGCCGATGTGGGCAAACCCGCTGGCAGGGCGATGATCCGGTTTTCAACCGAACTGTCTTCACCAACCAGAATGACCAAAGCCCGGGACGCTTCAAGACGGACAAATTCGATATGGCGCAAATACCGGTTGGCTTTTGACGCCAGCACAACGCCTGCACCGTGGCTCAGGCCCGACAACAGGCTTGAAGCTTCGGCAAGGATATCCTCATTGCTGGGCATCTCGCCATTGGCCAGCCCGGCGCGTTTGATCTGGCCGGCAATATCATCTTGTTCTTCGCTGGACAGCCCGCCAATTTCAAGCATCGCGTCTACAAAAAACCGCAATCCTTTTTCGGTCGGCAATCGACCGGCGCTGGTATGGGGCGCATGGATCAGGCCGAGCATTTCCAGATCAGACATGACGTTGCGCACCGACGCTGGCGACAACGCAATCGGCAATTGTCGGGAGACGTTACGCGACCCGATCGGCTCGCCGGTCTCCAGATAAATCTCCACAATGCGACGAAAAATCTCGTGCGAGCGGGTGTTCAGTTCGGCGAAAGCTGAGTTTGGTATATTCGCGATTCCGATTTCCAGCGCAAAAACGCCGCTCCCTGATCGGTAACATGGCAATATCGGCAATGTAGATAATGGGTTTGAGGCCGTCAATCAGACGGCTTGGGAAAGCTCCGACAGGGTTTACGGTTCCCGGTCCCCGCGCTAGACAGCCCCACCAAACAGTTACAGGAGAGATCATTGACAGATCCGGTATCAAGACCTTCGAAACGCGCCACGGATGAATTGCGCCAGATTATCATGGAGCGTAATTATACCCGCCACGCCGAAGGGTCTTGCATGATCCGATGCGGCGACACCCATGTGCTGTGCACGGCTAGTCTTGATGAACGCGTGCCGCCCTGGCTGCGCGGTGGCGGCAAGGGCTGGGTGACAGCGGAATATGGTATGTTGCCACGCGCCACCGGCGACCGGATGCGCCGCGAGGCAAAAAACGGCCAGTCCGGCCGGACCCAGGAAATCCAGCGCCTGATCGGGCGCAGTCTGCGCGCGGTTGTTGATATGAAAGCCTTGGGCGAGCGACAAATCTTGCTTGATTGCGATGTGATCCAGGCCGATGGCGGCACCCGTACAGCCGCGATCACCGGTGCCTGGGTGGCGCTGCGCGATTGCGTCAACTGGATGATGGCCCGTGACATGCTGGAGAAAGACCCGATCATCGATCATGTGGCGG
The DNA here is from genome assembly GCA_021775875.1 of Hyphomicrobiales bacterium. GTDB lineage: Bacteria > Pseudomonadota > Alphaproteobacteria > Rhizobiales > NORP267 > NORP267. Next base: position 73,350 of record JAJFHA010000017.1, read on the forward strand.
CAATTTCATGCGGAATATATAAAGGCGTGCCGGTTCTTGATCTGGATTATCCGGAAGATTCCGACGCTGACACGGACGCCAATTTTGTCATGACCGGGTCCGGCGGCATTGTGGAAATTCAGGCAACTGCCGAAGGCGTCGCATTTTCCGACGAATCCTTCGGCGAAATGATGAGCCTCGCCCGGCTTGGTATTGACCGCTTGGTGGATTTGCAAAAGCTGGCCGTGGCTTGATGGCGACAAGAAGGGTTTCATCCGGCACCGAATTGGTGGTGGCGACGCATAATCCCGGCAAGCTCCGCGAAATCCGGGCGCTGCTGGAACCGTTCGGGGTCATTGCCCGGTCTGCGGGTGAGCTTGGTCTGGAAGAGCCCGAAGAAACCGGTGTGACATTTATTGAGAATGCCAGGATCAAGGCGCTCGCTACTATGACCGCCTCGGGCCTGCCGGCTTTGGCGGATGATTCTGGACTTGCCGTTGCCGCGCTCAATGGTGACCCCGGTATTCATTCTGCCCGCTGGGCCGGACCGGACAAAGATTTCGCCTTCGCCATGGGACAAGTCGAATCCAGATTGAATGAGACCAGCGAAAAGAATCGCAACGCCGCCTTCATTTGTGCCCTGACGCTCTGTTGGCCCGACGGCGAGATGACAGATTTTGAGGGACGGGTCGAAGGCAATCTCGTCTGGCCGCCCCGGGGTGACAAAGGCTTTGGCTATGATCCGGTTTTTATCCCCGAAGGGTTTAGCGAGACCTTTGGTGAAATGGATCAGGAACAAAAACACGCCATGTCGCACCGCGCTGACGCTTTCAGGAAACTGGTCGATGCCTGTTTCAGCAAAAGCTAAATCTGTACAGTCAAAGATCCCGGACGCTTTCGGAATCTATGTGCATTGGCCGTTTTGCGCCGCCAAATGCCCCTATTGCGATTTCAATTCCCACGTGCGCCACGTGCCCGTAGATCAAAAAGAATTTGCACAAGCTTTTTGCCGAGAAATTGAAACCGTAGCTGCGCGGACGCCGGGCCGGGAAGTGGAGAGCATTTTCTTTGGTGGCGGCACCCCGTCCCTGATGGAAGTGACAACCATCAAATCAATCCTCGATTGTATCGCCGTGAATTGGGACATATCTGATGACGTTGAAATTACGCTGGAAGCCAACCCAACCAGCGCCGAAGCTGACCGGTTTCAGGGGTATGCCAAAGCCGGGGTCAATCGCCTGTCGCTTGGAGTTCAGGCGCTGAATGACAAAGACCTGCAATCACTGGGTCGCTTGCACAGCGTAAAAGAAGCGCTCGGGGCCTTGGCGATGGCCCGCGATATTTTTCCGCGAAATTCGCTCGATCTGATCTATGCCCACCCCGGCCAGACGCTTGACCAATGGCAGGATGAATTGGGTCAGGCGCTGGCGCTCGGGATCAGCCATATTTCGCCCTATCAATTGACGATTGAAGCGGGCACACCGTTTGCAGCGCTTCATGCGAAAGGTAAATTACATTGCCCACCCTCAGCCCTGGCGCTTGATATGTTCGAGACGACCCGGACCATGTGCGATGCCGCAGGCCTGGTCACCTATGAAGTGTCCAATCACGCCCGGCCTGGAGATGAAAGTCGTCACAATCTGGTTTACTGGCGCTATTGCGAATATGCCGGTATCGGTCCCAGTGCCCATGGGCGGCTGAAAAACGCAGCTGGACGCTGGGCCACCGAAACCGAGCGTCACCCTGAAACCTGGCGGCAAATGGTGGAAGAAAATGGTTCAGGAATAATTGCAGATAATCTCCTGACCCCGGATGAGGCGGCGGATGAATATCTGCTGATGGCGTTGCGCCTTGCTGAAGGCCTCGATCTGGCGCGGCACGAAAAAATCAGAGGCAAAGCTCTGCCCGAGACGCGCTATCAGCCATTGATCGAAAACGGCTTTCTCGAACTTGATAACACAGGATATTTATCGGCCACCAACAAGGGCCGCCCACTCCTGAACACACTGATCGCGAAGCTCGCTGACTAACCAGTGTCTCCTAATTTTTCATTTTGGTATCGCTTCGATACCTTTTTGTTAACCTTGTCTGCAATACAGTGAATTGGGGAAATTAAATTGTTCATTGTTCAAGGCGCTGCCTTGAATCCTGCGGGCTAATTAGAAGGAAAGAGATTTCCTTGAATCCAACGGATCAGAAAGTATGACAATGAAAATCTTTACCAACATCAAAATCAGCCAGATGATTATGTTCATCGTCGCTATGCCTATCCTTGTAATGATGTTTTTTTCTACCCAGACGGTCATGAGGGAAATGGAAAAAAACACCTCTATGGCTGATTTGGGGCGACTGACTACGCTAGCCGTCACCATGAGCAATCTGGTTCACGAACAGCAAAAAGAGCGCGGCGCAACCGCCGTTTATGTTGGTAGCAGAGGGCAAAGATTTGGCTCTGAACTGGCCTCCCAGCGTCAGGAGACTGATCATAAACGAGAAACTCTGGAGAATTTTCTGAAAGACTTTGATGCGGAAGCATACGGCGAAACTTTCAGTCACGATTTTCAGGCAATCCTGGCAAAGCTTGAGGAGATGACAAATATCCGCAATGGCGTTGATAGCCTCTCAATCTCTGCCTCGCAGGCTATTGGCTATTATACCGGTCTGAACGCCCAGAATTTGCAACTTATCGGACATATGGGCGAGCTGAGCCAGGATGCTACAATTGTTGCGCGGTTTGTCAGCTATTCCAACTTCCTCCAGAGCAAGGAACGTGCGGGGATTGAGCGCGCCGTAGGCGCAAATGCGTTTGCCAAAGGTCTGTTTACTTCGGGAGATCTGGACAGGTTCATACGTCTGATAGCAACACAGGACACCTATAATCAGGTTTTCCTGACCATGGCGACGCAAGAACAAAGGGCTTTGTTTGAAGAAGTAATGTCGTCAGACGTCGTGAATGAAGTGCAACGAGTGCGGGAAGTGGCATTTTCCGGCGGCCTGAATGGTGAACTGCAAGGCGTTACCGGTGGATACTGGTTCGACAATATCACACAGAAAATCAATGGACTGAAAACGATCGAAGACCGGCTTTCTGAAGATCTTTTGGGTGCCCTTGCAAGCCTCGAAGCAGAAGCAGAAAGCAGCCAGTGGACCGCCATTGCCGCGGCGCTGATTTCGCTGCTGCTCGTGATAGGCCTCTCGTTTGTGATTATCCGCAACGTCACGGGGTCCCTTGCCAACATTACTGAGGCTATGAAGCAACTGGCCGAAGGAAATTTGGATGTAGAACTTCCACCGGAAACCGCCAACGAAATAGGCGTCATGGCCGGAGCCGTGCAAATATTCAAGGATAACGCCATCCGCAACAAGGAACTGGAAGCCGAGCAGGAAGCGGCAAAGGGACGTGCCGAAGAAGATGCCCGCAAAGTGCGACTTAAAATGGCTGATGATTTCGAAGGGGCTGTTGGCAGCATTGTCACGGGTGTCTCGTCTGCCGCAACTGAGATGCAGTCATCTGCTCAAACCCTGTCAGCCACATCGGAGGAAACCTCACAGCAATCTGCAACTGTGGCGACGGCAGCCGAGCAAACTTCAAGCAATGTACAAACCGTATCAAGTGCGGCTGAAGAATTATCCAGCTCGATCGCTGAAATTAGTCGTCAGGTTCATGAATCGACCAAGGCCGCCGATGCGGCAGTAGAAAGTGTAACAACGACAAATCAACGTATCCAGAACCTTGAAAAAGGCGCCGAAAAAATCGGCGAAGTTGTATCTCTGATTACGGATATTGCCGATCAAACCAACCTGCTTGCCCTGAATGCCACGATTGAAGCAGCTCGGGCGGGTGAATCCGGCAAGGGGTTTGCCGTTGTAGCAAGTGAAGTGAAGGAACTTGCCAGACAGACTGCTAAAGCTACCGAAGAGATCGATATCCAGATCAGGGAAATACAGGGTGCGACCCAGGATACGGTTGGTGCCATCCAGACCATCGGTGATACGATCCAGAACATCCAGGGAATATCTTCATCAATTGCTGCAGCGGTCGAAGAGCAGGGCGCTGCAACGCAGGAAATTGCCCGTAATATCGAGCAGGTTGCTGCAGGAACCGTCGAAGTAACAACTAATATTACCGGCGTGAATCAGGCTGCAGCTGAAACCGGTCAGTCAAGCAACCAGTTGCTGGAAGCGGCCAGCGAATTGTCGCAACAGTCAGAAACCCTGAGCACGGAAGTCGAAAAATTCCTGACCCAGGTACGCACTGGATGATCCAGACTGGGGTTTATATTTTAGCCCCCCAACTGGGGGGCTAAAAGTCGCTTCGTACCGTCTTATTGATGGAATTTTGAATATTGCGAGCGCTACCATCACAAATTCAGAGGGTCGTTGGGCCATCGAAACCGAGCGCCACCCAGAAACCTGGCGGCAAATGGCTCAGGAATAATTACAGATAATCTCCTGACCCCGGATGGGGCGGCAGATGAATATCTGCTGATGGCATTGCGCCTTGCAGAAGGCCTCGATCTGGCGCGGTACGAAAAAATCAGAGGCAAAGCTCTGCCCGAGACGCGCTATCAGCCACTGATCGAAAACGGATTTCTCACGCTTGATGACGCGGAATATTTGTCAGCCACCAACAAGGGCCGCCCGCTCCTGAACACACTGATCGCAAAGCTCGCTGATTAGTCGGGACCGAATATATTTTTGAATTGTGCGTAATTCCTTTATGGCGACAGGGCCTCTTTCAACGGACCCTGTGAGGTATCAGATTAAATTTCCGGTTTTGACCCTAAGCGGTCATGTTCAAAAGGCCTTTCCTTCCGACATCAGCGATGCTTCCACCCAACGTTATTGTTCCCTCATGCGAACAATAAATGATCCATTCATTTGACTGCGGAATCCAATACCCTTCTGCGTCACTGCAGAAGAAATCGTCCACTCCCGCGTCCAACAGATAGTTTTCCGGACCATGCTCACGTAGTTCAAAAATACGTGTCTCTCCGAAATCGACCATGAATTTTCGAAGCGACGATTGGAGTTTCGCTTCGTCGATTAAGTCCAGCTCAAGAGCGAGGAGTGACGGGTGCGTCCGATCACCCAGTGGATACCAATAGTCTCCGGCAGCGCCCCACTTCTCGGAGATTTTTTTCCAAAGCTCTGCAACCTCAATTGCGCTCAACACCCGGCGATAAAACAAGGGTTCTTGGATAGGAAAATCCTCGGCTGCAGCCTTTCGAATAACCTCGGCAAACCTGTCACGTTCATTTTGCTCAGATGCCACCGCAATCGAGTTGTCGTGATGTCCTGTCAGATCGCTGTTAGCGCCTTGTCCAAATTTAGTCAGCAGCTTTATCAGTTCTCGCAAATCAGGCAACTTGTCAGGGTCAAGTGTCTCGACATTAACCAAAATGGCGTCGAGGACGGTGTACCTAGGGAAAATATCGTAGGCTTCGTCGCTATACGTCTGATCTTGCGAACCCATTTGGTCGAGCGTAGCTCTTATTGGAATGTATCGTTCATTCCAATAAGAGCTACGCTCGATGCAATAACGGCGGGCGAAATTATGAAGGTTTTTTTACCTTGTTCATGCGTTTTCTGAACATATTTTCAGCGATTGGGCAACAAAGTAGAATGGTGATGGCACGGCGATTTCTGGCTTTCCTTGACGAATATCACCGGTGCAAAAACCCTAAAAAGTGCGCGGCCCAAATGCCCGGGGTGCTGGTTGCAGGATCTGGTTGCCGCCACCTTCGGTTACTTCCATGATCGCTAATCCGCGCTCGTTCAGTCCAGTTGTCAGGAAACGGAAAATACCGTCAACCCCGGCAAAGCCGTTCGGGTTGGTGAGCGACGCATCCGAAAAGCGCTGCCCCTGAGGCTGACTTGCAAGAGTGGAAGCCAGATTGACGGCATCATAGGCGAGGCTTGCAAGACGCGGTGGTTCAGACCCGTAGGTGGCCTGGAACCGATTGGAAAAATCCTGAAATCCGGCAGGGTCGGCAGACGGATACCAGCCACCCCTGAGGGAGGGTTCCCGCCGCGCCCGTTCATCATTCCATTGTCCTGATCCGAGAAATTGAACCTGATCGATTTTGACACCGTGGATGGTCAGCAATGGTGTCAGGGACGGGATCACATTCGGCCCGTCGGGAATAAGGATCGCGTCGGCGGTCGGGTCATCGCCGCTGGCCACTTCGGAAATTCTCTGCGCCGGTTCCATCATGCCCTGACGATCAAGCGGATAGGTTTCAATTGCCACCACCCGTCCGCCCTGTCGGGCTACAGCCTGCTGGAAGGCGCGCTCTACAATTGTGCCATAGGCATTTTGCGGCAGGATCGCGGCAAACGCACGTTTGCCTTGCGCGATCGCGTATCCAATAATCTGGTTGATGTCGTTTTCCGGCAAAAAACTCAACAGATAGACGCCGCGCCCGGCAACGTTCGAATCCGTTGAAAACGCGATCATCGGGATATTTGCCTGCCGGGTAATGGCGCTGGCCGCGACAACGGATTCCGCAAATAGCGGCCCGATAATCAATTCCGCCCCCTCATTGACCAGTTCGGTGGCCGCAGATTGCGCGCCAATCGCTGTCCCACCGGTATCTTTCGGGATCAGAATGATGTCTGGATTATTGAAGGTAAAAAGCGCCAGCTCGGCGGCTTCCTTGAGCGACGTCGCGGTCCGCCCCGCATTGCCGTTGGCGGACAACGGCAACAACAAACCGATTTTGACCGTACCCGATCCGATGGCCTCGAATTGTTCGCCCTGATTGCCGCTAAAATCGGTAATCCCGCCCCGGTTTATATTGCCAGCGCTACAGGCAACAAGCAAAAAAGCGAGGGCCGTCAAGACCAGTCCGACCGGAAAAATTCTATTCATGTCTGCTGAGTTTCCTCACCCTGCCGCAAAGTGCTGGGAAATGACCATATCAAGCGCCCAGCGTCCAGCCGAAATATGGCAGGAATCAGGACAAGTCCGTTTGAATGGTCTAGTTTGCCATGGATTTAGTTTGTTTTCCGGAAATTATAATGCCCCAGAACCAAGATGACCCGGACAACCCGGCCAAAAATTTCAGTGCTTTTGGCCACACAATAGATGTGTCCCGGCCCGCGCCCGGCCTGTATATTGTCGCGACCCCGATTGGCAATCTGGGTGATGTGACCATCAGGGCGCTGGAAATTCTGGCAGGCGTTGATCGGATAGCCTGCGAAGATACCCGCGTCACCCGGCGCCTGCTGGAGCGCTATGGCATTTTGACGCCGTTGCTATCGTATCATGACCGCAACGGTGCAACCCAGCGCCCGCGCCTGCTGGAAAAACTCGCTGGCGGCGCAGCAATTGCACTTGTCAGTGATGCCGGAACCCCGCTTGTCTCCGATCCGGGATACAAATTGGTGCGCGAAGCAAAGGAAGCAGGAATCGAGGTTTTTGCGATTCCCGGTGCGTCGTCCGTCATGGCCGGGCTGGTGGTAGCCGGTCTGCCGACAGACAGATTTTATTTTGAAGGATTTCTTCCTAGCCGCCAACAGGCACGACTTGCCCGGATCAGGGAACTGGCCGGGATCGATGCTACATTGGTGTTTTTCGAATCTGCAAAGCGGGTGATCAAAACCCTTACTGATCTTCACGCTGAATTTGGTGACCGGGACGCCGTTGTCGCCCGTGAGATCACAAAAAAATTTGAAGAGACCATCCCCGGCACCCTTGGCGAACTGGCATCCGGGCTTGGTGATACTACTATATTAAAAGGTGAAATTGTGCTGCTGGTCGGCCCCCCGCCTGACAATGCCGGTGATGGGCCTTCCCTCGACGAAGCATTGAGCGATGCTCTCAAGACCTTGTCGGTGCGCGAGGCCGCAACCGAGATAGCGGATCTGCTCAATATGCCCCGCCGCAAGGTATATAACCGCGCACTGGAGCTGGCCGGAAAAAGCCCGGACAAAGATGGCAAGGGCTAGGGGCCAGGCCCATTAATTCCATTCAATTCTGTTTGTACAGGAGGGTTCGAATGCTGATAAACAAGCGCAAGATCAGGCTGGCCGCCTTATCAAGCATTGTTTGGCTGCAGGCGGATCCTCCTGTACAAACCCTTCGGGCGGAGCGGATTTGGCCCCTGAGGGCGTTGGAAAAGCTTGAAAACCGCGAGGTTTCCGGCGCTTTCCCACCTTCTCAGATGCCAAATCCACTTCCGCAGAATGGATGGAATTAATGGGTCTGGACCCTAATTCTGCACAACGAAAGCGCCGCCGGGCCGAGCGTCAGGGCCGCCGCGCCGAATGGCTGGCCGCATGGCGGTTGCGCCTGAAAGGCTACAGAATTCTTGAACAGCGCTTCAAATTACCGATCGGTGAAATCGACCTGATCGCACGGCGGGGTCAACGCATCGCCTTTGTCGAAGTAAAAGCGCGAAAAGATATTGAAACCGCGCTCACATCTATATCCGAATATCAACGCCGCCGCATCGTCCGTGCCGCCGACGCCTGGCTTGCCCGCCAATCCGAACGCGGTCGATTGCCTGACAGTTACGATATTTCTTTCGACATGGTGCTTGTGGTGCCGGGGCACATTCCCTATCACTATTCAGGCCAGTTTGATGCCAATTAAGCGGCCATACAGGTATGCGGCCATACAAGTATTAAGACAGATCAAAATCAGGTGAATTTCATATGCCAATCCGTGTAGCTGTTCAGATGGACCCGGTCGAGAATATCGATATTGCTGGCGATTCAACTTTCGCTATGTTGCTGGAAGCCCAGGCCCGGGATGCGGAAATTTTCTATTATCTGCCGCAAGCTCTTTCGATGCATGGCGGTGCGGTTATGGCCAGAGGCCAGACCCTGCGCGTCAAGGACGAGGTGGGGCGTCATTTTGAAGTTGGCGAGATGCGGCTGGAAAATCTGGCCGATTGGGATGTGGTTCTGCTCCGCCAGGACCCGCCCTTCAACATGGCCTATATCACCACCACTCATCTGCTGGAGCGCATCCATCCCAAAACCCTGGTGGTCAATAACCCGCTAGAGGTGCGCAACGCTCCAGAGAAAATTTTTGTCACCGACTTTGCCGACCTGATGCCGCCAACCCTGATCACTCTGGATCGGGTTCTGATTGATGAATTTCGTGTCACCTACGGCGATATCATCATCAAACCGCTTTACGGCAATGGCGGTGCCGGGGTGTTCCGGTTGCGAAAGGATGACAGCAATTTGGCCTCGCTTCTGGAAGTGTTTGCCGATCTCTACCCGGAACCCTTTATCGTCCAGCAATATCTGCCCGACGTGCGTAAAGGCGACAAACGCATCATTCTGGTGGACGGCGAACCCGTTGGCGCGCTCAACCGGGTGCCGGCCAAAGGCGAAACCCGTTCCAACATGCATGTGGGCGGCAGGCCGGAAGCCTCCGGGATGACCGACCGGGAACGGGAAATTTGCGCCCGCATTGGCCCGGAATTAAAGGCCCGTGGCATGATCTTTGTCGGCATCGATGTCATCGGCGATGTCATGACCGAGATCAACGTCACCTCACCGACCGGCATCCGCGAAATTGCCGGGTTTGGCGGTAACGATATTTCCGCCCTGATCTGGGATGCGATTGAATCAAAGCTCAATTAAAGCTGGAAAAAATCTGTTTTACCGCATGTAGGTTAAATGTTCACATTATGTTCTTGTATTATTCCGCGCCACAGTCTAGGATCATTCCAGAAATTTGAGGGCAATTTCGGGCGTAAAGCACATGGTCGCACGGGTCACAACGGTCGCATTCGAGGGTATCAATGCCCGCATTGTTGATGTCCAGGTCCATGTGGCCCCGGGCCTGCCGGCTTTCACCATTGTCGGCTTGCCGGATAAAGCCGTCGGCGAAAGCCGCGAGCGGGTCCGGGCGGCGTTGAGCGCCATCGGGCTTGGTCTGCCGCCGAAACGGATCACCGTCAATCTGGCCCCCGCTGATCTGCCGAAGGGCGGCAGTCATTATGATCTCCCCATCGCGCTTGGATTGATGGCCGCCATCGGCGCCATCCCCGGCGATATGCTCGATGATTATGTGGTGATCGGCGAATTGGCGCTGGACGGGTCGATTTCGGCAGTTGCCGGGGCTTTGCCTGCGGCCATCGGTGCCAATGCCATCGATAAGGGTCTGATTTGCCCAATCGCTTGCGGGCCGGAAGCTGCCTGGGCAGACCGCGATATGTCCATTCTGGCCCCTGCCAATCTGGTCAGCCTCGCCAATCATTTCAAAGGCCAGCAAATCCTGCCGCGCCCGGAACCTGATACTTTGGACCAGGCTGGAACGATCCCCGATCTCGCCGATATCAAGGGCCAGGAAGTGGCCCGCCGCGCGCTTGAGATCGCTGCCGCTGGCGGACATAATTTGCTCATGGTTGGTCCGCCGGGTGCCGGAAAATCCATGCTCGCAAGCCGGTTGCCATCGATCCTGCCGCCACTTTCAACGCCCGAAATGCTCGAAGTCAGCATGCTGCAATCAATCGCCGGCCTGCTTGATGGCGGACGCATTTCAAGAGCCCGCCCATTCCGAAACCCGCATCATTCTGCCACCATGGCGGCGATGGTTGGTGGCGGGTTGCGAGCGCATCCGGGCGAAGTGTCGCTCGCCCATCTGGGGGTATTATTCCTCGATGAATTTCCGGAATTCACACCCCAGGTACTGGATTCCCTGCGCCAGCCTCTTGAGAGCGGTGAAATCATTATCGCGCGCGCCAATTACCGGGTCATGTATCCGTCCAGATTCCAATTAATCGCGGCCATGAACCCGTGCCGATGCGGGATGGCGGGCGAACCGGGCCGCACCTGCGCCCGTGGCCCCCGCTGCGCCGGTGATTATCAGGCCCGGATTTCAGGCCCACTTCTCGACCGGATTGATATCCAGATTGAAGTGCCTGCCGTCACCGCTGGCGACCTTGTTCTACCCCGTCCAACCGAGGATAGTGCTACTGTTGCTGCTCGGGTTGCCGCTGCGCGGTCGGTACAGGAAGCTCGTTTCCAGGCGCTTGAATTATCCGGCATCCGCACCAATACAGATTGCAGCGCCGCCACAATCGAAAACATTGCCGCCCCGGATATATCGGGCCGCAAACTTCTTCAGGAAGCCATTGGGGCCATGCGTCTGTCGGCACGCGGCTATCACCGGGTCTTAAGGGTTGCCCGCACCCTTGCTGATCTTTCGGGCGCTGAAACAGTCGGACGCAATGAAATTGCCGAAGCGCTTGGATATAAGGGCACCATCGGCGCGTTTCACGAAGCGGCCTGAGGGCCTTACATAATACAAAATGTCTTTAGTTTTTTTGGCGCGTCATGTGAGGCACCAATTTATTTTGTATCCCCAACGCCACAGTTTAGCCCTTCTCGGCGTCAAGGTTTTGTCAAGGTTGATGTGGTCTTAATACATTTGTTGCGTTGGGTATCAGTCAGTTTGCGTTGGGTTGTAGCGTTATGTCTTCTATTTCTGTGTCCCCGCTCGCGCGGGAAGAGTCAGTTTCACCAAATTCCGTTACAGCGGAATCGGTAACTTCAAAATTAATAAACCAAGAGGATAGCCAGACCGCTGTTGCTTCAGCGACCCACGAGGCCTCTCCTGACGAAGATCAAAAGTCTCCGATCCGCATCCGCCCACAATTTTTAGGCATTGCCATCGGTGGCCTGCTATTTGCCGGAATTAGTTGGCAGGTATCGCTACTTGCTGGCATCGCGGCGATCGCTATTTTTGCATTTCTTTATTCCGCTGCCATTGCCTGGCAGGCCCGACGCGATTGGGAAATTTCGGTGGGAGAAAATACTGCACTTCGCCGTACGGTCGAAAAACTCAACGACGCCAATTGGGAATTACGTGAAAGCGAAGAACGTTATCGCGGCCTGATCGACGTGCAAGATGATCTGATGTTGCGCCGCTCATTGGATGGTAATATCAGCTTTGTAAACGGTGCTGCGGTCCGGGCATTTGGCAAAAGCTCCGATGATCTTGTAGGGACCAGATTTCAGCCGGAAATTTTGGCCCACGAAGAAGACGTGCAAAAATCTCCTGACATTGATTCACCATCTCTCCAGGAACAGAGTTACGATCAAAAAATCGACACCGAAACAGGTCCGCGCTGGATCTCATGGCAGGATTTTGCGGTACGTGATGAAGATGGAGCCCTGGTGGAAATCCAGAGCGTCGGCAGAGACGTAACCACTCGTAAAGCCAATGAAGACGTGCTTGCCACTGCGCGTGATCAGGCCGAATATGCCAACCGCGCCAAATCGCGGTTTCTGGCCACCATGAGCCACGAAATCCGCACCCCAATGAACGGTATTCTCGGCATGACAGGCTTGTTGCTTGATACAGAAATTGCTCCGGAACAACGCTCTTACGCGCAAGCTGTCAAAACCTCCGCCAACAATCTTTTGACCCTGATCGATGAAATCCTCGACTTTTCAAAAATCGAAGCTGGCCGGCTACAGCTTGACCCGGCCCCGGTCCGGCTCGGCGACTTGTTGCAGGGTGTTGTTGAACTATTATCGCCGCGGGCCCAGGAAAAAGGCGTCGAAATTGCTACCAAGCTCGACCCTCTCATCCCTGACAGGGTGATTGTAGATGAAATGCGCCTGCGTCAGATTTTGCTGAACCTTGCTGGCAATGGCATTAAATTCACCGAACAAGGCGGCGTCGCCATCGACGTCACTCATGTTGGCGACGGCGATATCGAAGATGAAAATTCGGAGCATAAAAAAACCGTGCGGCTCAAATTTTCTGTTCTAGATACCGGCGTCGGTATGTCGGCGAGCGCTCAGAAAACCATTTTCACAGAATTTGAACAGGGTGATGCCACAACAACCCGTCGCCATGGCGGCACGGGTCTTGGTCTGGCTATTTCCCGGCGCCTGGTTGAATTGATGAAGGGCGAATTGGTGGTTAAGTCGAAATTTCGCGCAGGCAGTACGTTTTCATTCGAGGTTGATTTTCCGATAAGCGAAAGCGTTGCGGAAAGCAGCCACCGGGCGTCCTTGAAAGGTCACAATATTGCCCTCGTATGGGAGTCTCGTATCGAAGCCCCCCGGGTGCGCCACGCCCTTGAAAATTTGGGCGCTACTGTCCGTTGTTTCAATAATCCGTCGGACGCCATGCTATGGCAGGGAACCCGTTCTGGGATCAAGGTCATAATGTGCGACATGCAGGCTGCCGAGGAAATGTCATCCATGCTCGCCAGCGGCAATGACCAGCAAGACGTGAGGGTACTTGCATTATTGACAGCCGCCGAGCGCCATGACCTGGGTCAGCTGGGTAAACTTGGTTTCGACGGCTATCTGATAAAACCGATCCGACCGCAATCCCTGTTCACCCAAATTGTCGGTCAGGAAATTGAGCAAAAATGTGTCGGGTCGGTTGATCCGGAAACCAATGGTAAATTGCAAAGCCTCGGCAATGGTCGCGTCTTGCTGGTTGAAGATAATGAAATCAATGCTCGGGTGGCAAAGGCCGTAATACAGCGGGTCGGGTATGAAGTAGACCATGTTATCAACGGACGCGAAGCAGTTGCGGCAATCGAAACCATTTCAACGGGCACCAAAGACACCTCGGGTGATGGCATGAAAAATGGCTATGACATGGTATTTATGGATATCCACATGCCGGAAATGGATGGCCTGGAAGCAACCCGCCGCATCCGAGCACTCAGCCATGGCGATACCGGAAACGGGCCTGGTGCGATTCCAATAATAGCATTGACCGCGAGTGCTTTCTCGGAAGACCGTGAAGCCTGCCTGATGGCCGGGATGGATGATTATCTGTCCAAACCGTTTGATGCGGAAGACCTTCAGAAGGTAGCGGATGCCTGGTCTGGACGCTCAACCATCGCGACAGGCTCCACCCTTCAACAGGTTTTTTGAACGAATTTCCCTTTCCCGGAATTTCAACGGATGTGTCATAATCCCATCATCAAATTCTGTTTCAAGGGTGGTGATGGATAAATTGGTTCAAAATTCGAACCGGATACAATTGTGAATTGTGGTAACGATGGTTCTGCAACGGCCAAGGTCGGCTATTGCTGTATTGACTGGAAATCTGGAGGTGGCGGGTTGTTGAGAGCCGCGTTTTTAGATGCCCGTGGGCACGACGCCCGAACCTGTATTCAGAAAGGCGCTTGAATGTTACCGGTTCGACGCCATTACCCGTCGATGAACAAACGCACCGGTGAGGTCGCGGCTGGTACAGCTTTTGCCAGTCACGGATCAATGGAGGTTCGTCTGGCGCGCAACCTTCTCGATATCCGCCGTGCCGAACATTTGCGCTACAAGATTTTCTTTGAAGAAATGTCAGCCATTCCGAGCCGAATGGCACGCCTGACACAGCGTGATGAAGATGAATTTGACAAAATTTGCGACCATTTAATGGTGCTTGAGCATGCCACACCGGGTGGTCAATTCAGTCGTTTGCCGTGGGGCAGGAAGTCGCGAGTCGTTGGAACTTACCGGCTCTTGCGCCAGGACATGGCGGAAGAATTTTCCGGATTTTATTCTCAGAATGAGTTTGATTTGGCCCCCCTGATCGAGCGTCATGGCCCAAAGACAAAATTTCTTGAGGTGGGGCGTTCCTGTGTGATGAAGGAATTCCGCACCAAATCGATCATCGAATTGCTCTGGCAGGGCATTTGGTCATACGTCAATCTCCATAAACTGGATGTCATGATTGGCTGCGCCAGCTTGACGGGAACCGATCCGGACAAGCTTTCAGAACAATTGAGTTTTTTGCACCATTTCGGAAAACCGCCGCCACAATGGCAGACAAGCGCCCATGCGCATCTCCGGGTCGATATGAACATGATCCCGAAGGAGAAAATCAATCCGAGGCAGGTGCTGCGAACTTTGCCGCCACAAATCAAGGGCTATCTTCGGGCCGGTGCTTATATCGGTGACGGCGCTGTGGTGGATCATCAATTCGGTACCACGGATGTTTTGATCATCCTGCCGGTCGCAGACATCAAGGCGCGCTACGCCAACCATTATCGCCACAAGGACAAACTGGCCAAAGCCAATTGATGCAGGCTTGGCTTTGATCTTGAAAACCAGATGTCAACTCAGCCGCTGACATTATAGGCCGCCAACGCCGCCATATTCACCAGATCTGTATCTTGCGCACCAAGCGGTACAATTTGAACGGATTTATCCAACCCGACCAATAGCGGCCCTATAATTGTGGAACCGCCCAGCTCCTGGAGCATGTTGGTTGAAATGCTGGCGGAATGAAACGCTGGCATGATCAAAACATTTGCCGGGCCGGTCAGGCGACAAAACGGATAAGCCGCCATTGTATCCACATTGAGCGCCACGTTGGCGGCCATTTCGCCATCATATTCAAAATCGACATTCCGGTTGTCCAGAATTTTGACAGCCTTGCGCACATGATCCGAGCGTTCCCCCGCGGGATAACCGAAAGTGGAATAGGCCAGCAACGCGACACGGGGTTCGTACCCAAGTCGCCGGGCGACACCTGCCGACTCTATGGCAATATCTGCCAGTTCCTCTGCGGTTGGCATGTCGTGAACGGTGGTATCCGCAACCAGAACCGTATGGCCTTTCGATAAAATGATCGACAGCCCGATCACCCGGTGTCCGGGTTTGGGATCAATGACCTTGCGGATATCCTTGAGTACAACAGCGTAGGGCCGGGTAATGCCAGACACCAAGGCGTCCGCATCCCCGGTAGCAATCATACTGGCGGCAAAATAATTACGGTCGGTATTAATCAACCGAACACAGTCGCGACGCAAATACCCGCGTCGTTGAAGCCGGGCATAGAGGTAATCTGAATATTCCTCGGTGCGATCCGAAAGCGCTGCGTTCTGAATCTGTATATCGTCTCTGGGTTCCAGATTGAGATCGGCCATCATCTCCCTGATCTGCTCTTCCCGGCCAATTAAAATTGGTTTTCCCAACCCGGAACTGGCGAAAATATAAGCCGCGCGAATAACCTGTTCTTCTTCGCCTTCGGCAAAAACCACCCGTTTCGGTTGGCGGCGCACTTTGGCAAAGACGCTCTGCAGGGTACCGGCGATCGGATCGAGCCGGGCACTCAAATGCTCGACATAGGCTTCCATATCAACAATCGGCTTGCCTGCAACACCGGTTTCCATGGCGGCCTGGGCCACCGCTGGCGATACCCGGCTGATCAATCTCGGGTCAAACGGCATCGGGATAATATAGTTAGATCCATAGCGCGGACGACTACCCTGATATGCCATCGCTACTTCGTCCGGCACATCTTCACGCGCCAATTCCGCAAGGGCATTTGCGGCTGCTATTTTCATTTCGTCATTGATCGCATAGGCCCGCACATCCAGCGCGCCGCGAAAAATGTACGGAAAGCCAAGCACATTGTTGATCTGGTTGGGATAATCAGAGCGCCCGGTCGCCATAATGGCGTCGTCGCGCACGGCGGCGACTTCTTCCGGTGTGATTTCCGGATCCGGGTTGGCCATCGCAAAGATGATCGGCTTGTCGGCCATCGACATAACCATTTCTGCTGTCAGCGCACCTTTGGCCGAGAGACCGAAAAACACGTCTGATTCAGCGACCGCTTCTGCCAGGGTGCGGGCTTTGGTATCGGACGCAAAAATCGACTTCCATTGGTTCATGCCCTCAGAACGACCCCGGTAGATCGGGCCCTTGGTATCGCACAGAATAATATTCTCGACCGGAAATCCCATCGACCGGATCAGCTCAAGACAGGCGATACCGGCGGCCCCGGCCCCATTACAGACAAGCTTGGTCTTTTTTATATCGCGCCCTGTCAGGTCAAGAGCGTTGATCAAACCGGCTGCGACAATGATCGCTGTGCCGTGCTGGTCGTCATGAAAAACCGGTATATCGGCAAGCTCGCGTAGCCGTTCTTCAATGATGAAACATTCGGGCGCTTTGATATCTTCGAGATTGATGCCGCCAAACGCTGGTGTGAGATAGCGAACGCAATTGATAAACTCATCCACATTTTCGGTATCAACTTCGAGGTCGATGGAATCGATATCAGCAAATCGCTTGAACAACGCGGCCTTGCCTTCCATAACAGGTTTGGCAGCCAACGGCCCAAGATTGCCCATACCAAGAATGGCCGTGCCGTTGGTAATGACCGCCACCATGTTGCCCTTAATGGTATAATCAAACGCCCGCGCAGGATCATCGGCGATGGCTTGTACAGGAACCGCGACGCCTGGAGAATAGGCCAGCGACAGATCGCGCTGGGTCGCCATTGGCTTGGTTGGTGTAATTTCCAGCTTGCCCGGTTTGGTGTGATGATGAAAATGAAGAGCGTCCTGATCGGTGAATGTGGGCCGGGATCCCGGTGAATCGAATTCGGTAGCCATGAAATTTCTGTCGCAATTCTGTTGGTTACACCAGCTTGCGCCTTGGAAGCGCTCCGGCAAACCGCTAGATTAGGACGTGGCGTCGCTGCCGACAAGGTATCCGTGCGTAGGGTCTGAAACTGGGGCTCTGTTCGGAAGAGCTAACAATAATTGTGGAAGGGGCTGGGTTTATAGATGCAAATTGCCAAACCGGCTCCGGTCCCGATCGACGAAAAAACACCAGATTCCAGTTCGTCTGCGCAGACGACAGGTGTTGGCTCGGCCAAAGCAGAAAAAATGCCATCATCCAAGGTGACGCCGATGATGGCTCAGTTTTTTGAAATCAAGGCTAACAACCCTGACAGTTTGCTATTCTATCGGATGGGCGATTTTTACGAGATGTTTTTCCAAGATGCCGAAGTGGCGTCCCGGGCGCTCGGTATCGCGCTCACCAAACGCGGCCAGTATCAGGGCCACGATATCCCCATGTGCGGTGTGCCGGTACATGCCGCCGATAATTATCTGCAAAAACTGATCCGGCTCGGTCACCGGGTTGCGGTCTGCGAGCAACTTGAAGACCCGGCCGAGGCCAAGAAGCGCGGCGCAAAAGCAGTTGTCCGCCGCGATGTCGTGCGGTTGGTGACTCAGGGAACCCTGACCGAAGATTCTTTACTGGACGCCAGGCGCAATAATTTCCTGGCAGCCGTCGCTCATATCCGCGCGGGTAATGACGCCAATGCCACAGCGATTGCCTGGCTTGATCTTTCCACCGGGTCGTTCCGGGTTATGGCCACCGACAAAAACCGTATCGCGTCCGATTTGTCCAGATTGGACGCCAGCGAAGTATTGATCGCCGAGCCTTTGTTTGAAGATCCCGAATGGCGCGATTTGTGGACCGGCGACGAAATTCCGGTTGTGCCTCTGACCCCGGATTATTTTAATTCGTCCTCCGCCCCTCGCAAGCTTGGTGATTATTTCAATATCGCAACGCTGGATTCGTTTGGCGCCTATACCCGCGCTGAACTTGCTGCTTGTGGTGCATTGATCGCCTATATTGATACCACCCAGGCAGGCCAGCGTGCCAGCATTTCACCGCCGCGCCGGGAGCAAGCTGCTCACGTAATGGAAATTGACCCGGCCACCAGGATTAATCTGGAGCTGTTCCGCTCCACCGCCGGAGACCCGCGCGGGAGCCTGTTTGCGGTTATCGATCGCACCGTGACGCCAGCCGGGGCCAGAACTTTGTCAGGTTGGCTGGCAAGTCCGTCGACGGAAGCTGAATACATAAATCACCGCCTTGACGGGGTTTCGTATTTTGCGGCCCAGGATAATTTGCGAGATTTTGTGCGCCAGGACCTGGCAGCATCGGCGGATCTTGCTCGGGCGCTATCCCGGCTGGCTTTGCAGCGAGGCGGTCCTCGCGATTTGGGCGCGCTGCGTGATGGTATTCGAGCGGCGGCAAATCTGTGCCAGCGCTTCAGCAATGCCCCCGGGCTGACACCTCCACCCAAACATATCGCCGAAATTCTTGATGGTCTTGTTGGAACTGATCCAGATATTTTGACCAGGTTTGAAGCGGCGCTGGACGCCGCCCTTGGCGAAGAATTACCAGCTTTTGTGCGAGATGGCGGGTTCATCCGTCCCGGCCACGACGCGACACTTGATGAAGCCCGCGCGCTTCGCGACGAAAGCCGCAAGGTCATCGCCGCACTCCAGACAACCTACCGGGACGCCACTGGAATCAAGGCTTTCAAGATCAAGCATAATAATGTGCTTGGATATTTTGTCGAAGTGCCGACACAGCACGGTGACCGGTTGTTGGCGCCACCGCTGAACGAAACCTATATCCATCGCCAGACACTGGCGAGCGCAACGCGGTTTACCACAACCGAATTGGGAGAGCTGGAATCCCGGATCGCGGCGGCAGCTGAACGCGCCCAGGCAATCGAGAATGGCATTTTTGAAGCGTTGCAGAGCCAGGCTTTGGCCATCGCCGACACTATAAAGATTGTCGGGGATGCTATGGCGGCGCTGGATTGTCAGGTGGCGCTTGCTGAACTGGCTAGAATAGAAAACTGGTGCCGCCCCGAGGTTGATCAATCCACAAGGTTCGAGATTTCTAGCGGCCGCCATCCGGTGGTTGAGGCAGCGCTCAAAAAATCCGGCGACGTCTTCATCCCCAATGATAGCGACCTGGGGGTGAGCGCCGGGGGCAGCGGTGATACCGATACGGCTGGTGCAATCTGGCTACTGACCGGTCCCAACATGGCCGGCAAATCAACTTTCCTGCGCCAAAACGCCGTGATCGCCATTCTTGCTCAGATGGGGTCATTTGTTCCAGCCAAGACAGCCCGGATCGGTATTGTTGACCGGGTATTCAGCCGGGTTGGGGCGTCGGATGATCTGGCTCGGGGACGCTCCACTTTCATGGTCGAAATGGTGGAGACGGCGGCGATCCTGAACCAGGCCGGGCCCAAATCGCTTGTTATCCTCGATGAAATCGGGCGCGGCACGGCAACATTTGACGGCCTCTCGATTGCTTGGGCTACGGTCGAGCATCTCCATGAAGTGAATCGTTCCCGCGCACTGTTTGCTACCCATTATCATGAATTGACCAGCCTCACCGCGACCCTTTCCCGGTTGCAGAATGCCACCATGAAGGTCAAGGAATGGCAGGGTGAAGTTGTGTTTCTCCACGAAGTTGTGTCAGGGGCGTCTGATCGATCCTACGGCATTCAGGTAGGGCGGTTGGCTGGTCTTCCGGCTTCTGTCGTCGTCCGGGCGGGAGACATTTTGGCGGAACTGGAATCCGGTGATCAGGCCGGAGCTGGGGCCAGGCTAACGGAAGATTTACCACTCTTTGCCGCCAACGTGGCAGCACCCGCACCCACATCCTCCACCAACCCGGCGTTGCGCGAAATCGCGGCTCAGCTTGATGCCTTGATCCCTGATAATCTGACCCCGCGCGAAGCGCTTGAAGCATTGTATGATTTGAAAAAAATTCACAGCGCCAGCGATGATGATAAATCCGGGGGTGGAAAATGAAAAAGTCCGGTCGGAATTTTGGCGACATCCTGGATGCAACTCGTTTGCGGGAAACCCTGACCGCATTGGCCGCCAATACGCGAGGAGATGATAGCGCCGTCCGTCAGGCTGTATTGCAATGTCTAAAAAGCACCCTTGAAGATGGCCGCCAGATAGCCCGCCGCTGGCTCGAAGAAGATGGTGATGGATCTGCCTGCGCCAAATTCATTTCCCGGCTTGAAGATGAATTGATCAGTGTCATTTATGATTTCGCCCAAACCCACATTTATCAGATCCGTAACCCGACAGCAGGTGAGCGGATCGCCATCGTTGCTGTTGGCGGTTATGGCCGGGGCACCCTGGCACCGGGGTCTGATATTGATTTGTTGTTTTTGCTGCCCTTCAAGCAAACCGCTTGGGGGGAAAGCATCACTGAATATATTCTCTATATGCTCTGGGACATGGGCCAGAAGGTTGGCCACGCAACCCGGACGATTGAAGATTGTATCCGCCTGGCTCGTACCGACATAACCATCAAAACTTCAATCCTCGAAGCGCGTTTCATCTGGGGTGACAAGGAATTGTACAATGACCTCAAGGATCGTTTCGACAAGCAGGTGGTGAAAGGTACTGGCGCAGAATTTATCGCGGACAAGCTGGCCGAACGCGACGTGCGCCATCTCAAATCAGGCGAATCCCGGTATCTGGTTGAGCCAAATATCAAGGATGGCAAGGGCGGCCAGCGTGACCTGCATACACTTTTATGGATCGGCAAATATTATTACCGGGTCGGGAAAATCTCAGAACTGGTCAAGGCAGGTGTCTTTACAATCGCCGAGCGTCGCCGGTTTGAAAAATGCGATAAATTTCTCTGGACTGTGCGCTGCCACCTGCATTTCCTTGTGGGTCGCGCCGAAGAACGTCTGACCTTTGATGTTCAGCAGGAAATGGCCATCCGCCTTGGTTATACCGAGCATCCGGGCGTGCGTGATGTGGAACGTTTCATGCGACATTATTTCCTGATCGCCAAGGAAATCGGAGATCTGACCCGTACCCTTTGCGCAGGGTTGGAAATGCAGCATGTCAAAATGACCGGCCGGTTGAGCCGTCTGGTCGGCCCGTTTCGCCGCCTGCGTGACCGGCCGTTCAAGAAAGCCCCGGGATTTGTCCGCCAGCTCAACCGACTGGCGGTCGAGCATGACAAGGTTTTCCGCGATAACCCGGTCAACCTGATCCGGATGTTTCACCTTGCCGATCAGCGCGATCTGTTGTTCCACCCCGATGTCATTCGTCTTGCTCGCCGGTCGTTAAAACTGGTTGATAAAAATCTGCGCAAAGACCCTGAGGCAAATCGGCTGTTTCTGGAAATTCTGTCTCCCGGTCGCCAACCTGAAGCGATTTTGCGGCGCATGAATGAGGTCGGTATTCTCGGTCGGTTCATCCCGGATTTCGGGCGCATCGTCTCCATGATGCAATTTAACATGTATCATCATTTTACGGTCGATGAGCATCTGCTCCGGGCAATCGGGATACTGTCCGATATCGAAAAAGGCAATTTGCAGGATGAGCATCCACTGTCCCACGAAATTATCCAGCAACTGGAAAATATCCGGGTTCTGTATATGGCGGTTCTACTTCACGATATCGCCAAGGGCAGGCCCGAAAACCATTCCATCGCGGGTGCAAAGATTGCCCGCAAGCTTGGCCCAAGACTGGGCTTGAGCGCGGCTGAAACCGAAACGGTCGCCTGGCTTGTTGAAAAACATCTTGTGATGAGCGAATTCGCCCAGTCGCGGGATCTGAACGACCCGAAAACCATTCAGGATTTTGCCGATATCGTGCAAAGTCCGGAACATCTGAAATTACTTCTGATTCTAAGCGTGGTAGACATCAAGGCCGTTGGCCCGGGCGTCTGGAACGGTTGGAAGGGCCAGTTGCTGCGCACCCTCTATTATCAGGTTTTACCGGTACTTGATGGTGGCCAATCCCTGACCAGTCATCAAGACAGGGTGGGCGCGGCGCAGGCGGAAATGAATGATGCGTTGGTTAAAGATGGCTGGAGTGAAGATGAAATCTCTCCCTATCTGGAGCGCCATTACCCGACTTATTGGCTGAATGTATCTTTGGTTCGCAAACGGGTCCATGCTGAGCTGGTGCGAACCGCGATGCGGGAAAACCTGCCGCTTGCCAGCATTGCCAATACGGATGCCTTTCAGGATATTACCGAATTATCGATTTACGCGCCGGATCACCCGCGCCTGCTATCGATCATTGCTGGTGCCTGTGCTTCTGCGGGGGCGAATATTGCCGGCGCGACTATTTTTACAACCCGTGATGGCATGGCCCTCGATTCAATTTTCGTCAATCGGGAATTTTCCGAAACCAGTGACGAAATGCGCCGGGGCAACCGGATCGCGGCAACCATTGAAACCACATTGGTGGGCAAGGTACGCTTGCCGGATATTGTTGCCAGCCGGGATGGCGTCAGAGACAGGCTGAAAGCGTTCCGCGTTGAGCCAAGGGTCATGATCACCAATAACTGGTCGGACAAAGCGACCGTTATTGAAGTCAACGGCATTGACCGGTCGGGTCTGCTTTATGATCTGACAACGGCCCTGTCCAACCTTAATCTGAACATTATTTCCGCCCACGTGGCGACCTATGGTGAACGTGCTGTGGATGTTTTTTATGTTACCGATCTTACCGGACAGAAGGTTTTCGCAAAAACCCGACAGGGCAGGATTAAAAAAACCCTTCTCGCTTTACTTGGCAAAGCAAAGCCGAAAGCTCGCAAATCTCCGGTACATTCCAATGCAAAATAGGCCCGGCAACTGGATTTACCCCGACGCAGATTGTAAACTTTCCGCCGCCCGGTCAGGTGTTGCCATATGAGCATGCTTCGTTCTTTCGCAACCGTTGGCGGGTTTACGATGGCAAGCCGGGTCCTTGGATTTTGCCGGGATATCCTGATTGCCAATATTCTCGGTACTGGCGCTGTGGCCGACGCCTATTTTGTCGCCTTCCGCTTCCCGAATCTGTTTCGCCGGTTGTTTGCCGAAGGCGCGTTCAACGCCGCTTTCGTGCCGCTTTTTGCCAAAAGGTATGAAGGCGAAGGCGACCATGTTGCCCGTAAATTTGCCGGGGAAGCCTTGAATGTCTTGCTGGCGGCATTGCTGGTTGTGACCGCGCTTGCAGAAATTTTCATGCCCTGGTTGATGGTGGTTATAGCGCCCGGTTTTGTCGCAGACCCGGAAAAATTCGATCTGGCTGTGTTATTAACCCGGATCGCGTTTCCTTATCTGTTTGCCATATCCCTGGTGGCGCTTTTAAGCGGGATGTTAAATTCCATGGGGAAATTCGCCGCTGCCGCCGCCGCGCCGGTATTGCTGAATATCGTGTTGATCACGGTTTTGGGTTTTCTGCTTTATATGAAGGCACATCAAACTCCGGGTGCAGGCGGAGCCCTGAGCTGGGGCGTTAGCGCCGCCGGGCTGTTACAGCTCGCCATGCTGTGGCGCGCGGTTCGCAAAAGTGGCATGGCGCCTGCCATTGGCTGGCCCCGCATGACGCCCGGAGTCCGGGGTCTGATCCGGCTCGGGGTGCCCGGAATTATTGCCGGTGGCATTACCCAGATCAATTTGTTGATCGGCACCATGATTGCGACATTACAGGCGGGCGCCGTTTCATATCTCTATTATGCCGACCGCATCTACCAGCTGCCGCTGGGAGTTGTTGGTGTTGCCATCGGGATCGTTTTGTTACCGGACCTCTCGCGCAAGTTGCGGTCAGGTAGCGATCAGGAAGCCAGCCAGGTTCAAAACCGGGCGCTTGAACTATCGATGCTGCTAACCGTTCCAGCGGCGATTGCGCTGATGGTTATCCCCGGCCCGATTGTCTCCGTCCTTTTCGAGCACGGCGCGTTTACGGCGGCAGATACCGCGCCAACCGTCTGGCCGTTAATGGCGTTTGCGGCAGGCTTGCCGGCATTTGTTTTAATCAAGGTATTTTCGCCGGGCTTTTTTGCCCGCGAAGATACCCGCACGCCAATGATTTTTGCCGCCGTTTCGGTCGCCGTAAATATTGTGGGCAGCCTCGCTTTGTATTTCTATATCGGCCATACCGGCATCGCCATCGCGACCAGCGTGGCCGGGTGGATCAATGCCGGTCTGTTGGGGTTTGTTTTATACCGGCGGGGCCATTTTCACGCCGATTACGGGCTCCAGACAAGGTTGCCGCGAATTCTTGTGTCCAGCCTGATCATGGGTGTGGGCCTTTGGTTAGTCATCCAGGTGATTGCCCCCTGGCTCGCTGAGGATCAAAATCTGATTGTCCGCATTCTGGCCCTCGCCGCCCTGATCGCGTCCGGTGTTGCGGTTCTTGGTGTTGCACTTGTTGTAACCCGCGGTGTTGACCCGGCGCAGATCAAACGGCAATTATTCCGCCGCTAAAGCTCTGTCGGGATCTTGAGGCCGTTTGATGCCGTCTTGCGCTCAGGTCCTGGATTGGTCATAACCCGCGTGCCGGAATAGCAAGGCGCTAATGTCCGGGAATTTTATATCAAGGGTTAGATCATGACGTATCCGCAAAACCGCGTTTTTTCCGGCGTCCAGCCGACCGGTAACCTGCATCTCGGCAATTATCTGGGAGCCATCACCCGGTTTGTCGATTTGCAGCAGGATTTTGAATGCATTTATTGCGTGGTTGATCTTCACGCCATTACAACCTGGCAGGATCCTGAAGTCCTCGCCGCCAATACCCGCGAAGTTACAGCGGCGTTTATTGCCAGCGGCATCGATCCGGAAAAGCACATAATTTTCAACCAGAGCCGGGTCACGGCGCATGCTGAACTGGCCTGGATTTTCAATTGTGTCGCGCGCATGGGCTGGCTCAATCGTATGACACAGTTTAAGGAAAAAGCTGGCAAACACCGCGAGAACGCGTCCGTTGGGCTCTTCTCGTATCCGAACCTGATGGCAGCTGATATTCTTGTTTACCGGGCAACCCATGTACCGGTTGGTGAAGACCAGAAACAACATCTTGAACTGACCCGCGATATTGCCCAGAAATTCAATTCTGATTATGCGGGTTCAATTCAGAAAAACGGTTTTGAAGAAGGTTATTTTCCTTTGCCCGAGCCGTTGATTCAAGGTGCGGCAACGCGGATCATGTCGTTGCGTGACGGGTCTGCCAAAATGTCTAAATCTGACCCGTCCGACTATTCACGCATCAATCTGACCGATGACGCTGATACAATTGCTTTGAAAGTTCGCAAAGCCCGCACCGACCCGGAACCATTGCCATCGGAAATGGACGGCCTGGAAGGACGGGGGGAAGCTGAAAACCTGGTGCGGATTTTTGCAGCCCTCGCCGATCGGCAACTGGACGATGTGCTGGCGGAATATGGTGGCGGTCAGTTTTCCGGCTTCAAACAGGCTCTTGCTGATCTGGCAGTGACAAAGCTTGGCCCGATCAACGATGAGATGAAGCGCCTTTGTGCTGATCCCGGCCATATCGATAAAATTCTCAGTAATGGTGCCGCGCGGGCGACAGAAATTGCAGCACCGATCATGACGGATGTAAAAAGTATCATGGGATTACTGCACGACTGAACCAGCAGGGATATATCCGAAATTCAGTCGGGCCTTCAATCTTGACTTGCCGCTTTTGCCGGGGAATGGCAGCATACATCCATGAGCAGAATCCGCGAAAGCACCAAACCCGGCCATAGCCGGAAATTTCTTGTCGTTCTGGACAATTCACCAGAATGCGGCAGCGCCATGAATTTTGCCGCCCATCGGGCAGAAAGCACAGGCGGCAAACTAATCATGCTGGTTGTTATCGAACCGGGCGATTTTCAGCATTGGCTTGGGGTTGAAGAAATTCGCCGCGGTGAGGCCATGAACGAAGCCCAGGTGATCCTGCGGCTCCATACCCGAAAAATGAAAGCTTACAGCGATATCGAGCCGGAACATGTAATTCGTGAAGGCAAAGTCGGTGAGGAAATCCTCGGACTGATTGAAGAAGATCCGGATATAGCAATTCTGGTACTTGGCGCTTCCGCTGAAAATGAGGGCCCGGGTCCGCTGGTGTCCATGCTGGCCAGTCAAGGCGCTGGCGGGTATCCAATTCCGGTTACCATTGTACCGGGAAATCTGACTGATGAGGAAATCAACGCCTTGATCTGAAGATTGTATTTTCAATCGGTCTTGAGAGCTGAACTTGACCTACAATGTCTTTGAACAATTGACCCGACGTCCCCATATTCTATAGAATGATTCTAATTTACACTTCGCTTTGACAGCGAACCAATCGAGACAACAATTTCAAGGCGGGCAAGCCATGTTTATCCAGACCGAAGCTACTCCCAATCCGGCGACATTAAAATTTTTGCCGGGACAAGTCGTGATGCCGACCGGCACCTGCGATTTCCGCAGCTCTGATGACGCAGCAGACTCCCAATTGGCTACCAGCCTGTTCGCCCTTGATGGCGTTGAAGGGGTGTTTTTCGGCGCGGACTTTGTCACCATTACAAAGCCAGACAGCCATGAATGGCAGCATCTTCAACCGGCTATTCTTGGAGCATTGATGGAGCATTTCATGTCCGGAGCGCCGGTCATGAACGAAAACCATCAAATGAGCGAAGGTGTTGGAAATTTCGACGAGGCTGACGCTGAAATCGTTGAAACCATCAAAGAGCTTCTGGATACCCGGGTTCGCCCGGCCGTTGCTCAGGATGGCGGCGATATCACCTTTAACGGGTTCAAGGACGGCATTGTGTTTTTGCACATGAAAGGCGCCTGTGCCGGGTGCCCGTCTTCAACTGCAACCCTCAAGCATGGAATAGAAAACTTGCTCCGGCATTTCGTTCCCGAGGTTCAGGAAGTTCGCCCGATCTGATTTTGCTTAAATACCCGTTTGCCGGGAGAAATAATGAAAATTCTGGCTCTTGATACATCAATGACCGCCTGTTCAGTGGCGTGTGTTTTGGTTGATGATATTTCAGGCGAGATCGGCATGCTTGCGGAAATACGTAAAGACATGGCGCGTGGGCATGCCGAAGCATTGGTTCCAATGATTGCTCGGGTGATGGATGAAGCAGGAACCGGGTTCGATTCCCTGGACCGGGTTGCCGTCACCATTGGTCCGGGCAGTTTTACCGGACTCAGAGTTGGTATAGCTACGGCCCGCGGACTGGGATTGGCGCTGGACATTCCTGTTGCCGGCATCGGGACGCTGGATGCTTTGGCTACGGATTTTGTCGCTTCCCGGGATGGCCTCAAAACTCCTTTTGCCATTTTGCTTGATGCCCGCCGGGAGCAAATCTATGTCCGCAATTATGACGCAGACGGATTGCCACGAGACGAAGCGGTGGTTTGCGATCTGGAAGATATGAGTTGGCTGGGCAACCCGTCAACGTTGTTGGCTGGGCCGGGTGCGGCTGTTCTGGCTGAACGGGGTTTATTAAATGTTGCCCATGGTGACATTATGCAATTGCCACATCAAAACGGTCCAACAGCACGCAGTATCGCGGCTCTTGGGGCGAAGGCAGATGACCTGGATAGTCGTCCGGCACCGCTTTATCTAAGACCGGCGGATGCCAAGGCGCAGGATCACAAATCCCTTGCCCGGCAATAACCGGGTACGGGTCGCGAAGAAGAGCCAGTTTGAAGCTCTGGCCAAACTACACGGGAGTGAATTTGCGGTCGGCTGGTCGGCAGATGAAATTAAAAGCCTCGACGCAAGTGATCGCGTTGTAACCCTGATATCAACTGACGAGGTGGCAGAACAAATTAACGGTTTCGCAATGGCACGAGCTGTGGTTGATGAAGGTGAGATACTCACCATAATGGTTGCGCCACGCTACCGGCGTCAGGGTTTGGGGCGGCGGCTTTTGGAGGAAATCCGCTATAATTTGGAAGTAAAAGGTGTGCGGACTATTTTCCTGGAAGTGGCTGCACAAAATAACGCCGGAATCGCGCTATACCGGCAACAGGGATTTTGTGAGGCGGGCCTTCGCAAAAATTATGTGCGCTTGAAAAATGGTGGGACCGAGGACGCATTGCTAATGCGGCTTGACCTCGCCCGGTAAGTTTGGAGTTCGGGTTATGACCCGGGATATTTTTTGATATGTTGACATTCTGAAGGGGAAGCGGATGTCTGAATTGAAAATTGCAACGGAAGTTGAAACAGTGCCGGATGATGAAAGCCGCGGCTCAATTGAAGCCGCCTGCGTCAATCAGGGAATGCGCATGACCGAGCAGCGCCGTGTGGTAGCGCGCGTCCTCTCGGAATCAAGCGATCATCCCGATGTGGAAGAAGTCTATCGACGGGCCTCTGAAGTGGATTCCAATATTTCAATCTCGACAGTGTATCGCACGGTCAAACTCTTTGAGGATGCTGGAATTCTTGACCGTCATGATTTTCGCGACGGGCGCGCCAGATACGAGCCTGTCACCGATATCCATCATGACCATCTGATCAACCTCCGGACCGGTGAAGTGACCGAATTTCGCAGTCAGGAAATCGAGGATTTGCAGAAAATTATAGCTGAAAAACTCGGGTTCAAGCTGGTTGATCATCGCCTTGAATTGTATGGGGTCCCATTGGATGACAAGGATAGTTAAAGCCAATTCATTCACCAGCGATGGGGCTCACTGGCCTGATCGGATACCGGTCGCATGAAGGCTGCGCGCGCAGCCATTGTCGCCCTTTTGATTTCCCTGATGGCTCTGCCGATCATCGTGATCCAATGGTTGTTGGTACATATCTGGCCCAAAGGTGCCAAATGGTTTCCGGTTCTCGTCAACCGCATGTTGCTATTCCTGCTGAATATTCAGGTGACTCTCGATGGTGAGTTGGCCGCCAACGGACCGGTTCTGATCGCGTCTTCACATTCATCCTGGATCGATATTCTGGCGATCAATTCTCTTGGCCCGACCTGTTTTGTTGCCAAACAGGAAGTCGCCGGTTGGCCGATATTCGGGACGCTCGCCAAATTGAAAGGCACGTTTTTCCTCGACCGCACCAGCCGCCGGGCAACCGGGACCGCAACAACAGAATTAGCCGTGCGTCTGGTGAATGGTGATCGCATGGTATTGTTTCCGGAAGGCACAAGCAGCGACGGCAACCGGGTGTTACCTTTTAAAAGCGCAATTGTTGGCGCTGTTGAAAAGGCGTTTCTGAATTCGGATTTCGACGACATTCTGATCCAGCCCATGGCGGTTACTTATGTCAGCCGGTACGGCATACCGCTTTCGCGCACCGACCGGCATTTTTTTACCTGGTTTGGCGATATGGAGCTTTTGCCCCATATCTGGGGGGTATTGATGCGGACACCGGTCGAAATTATTATTTCGGTGAGTGAGCCGTTTCGCCATTCCAGCTATCCGGACCGCAAAATTATGACCAGGCTTCTGGAGACGGAAGTGCGGCGGATGCTATTATCCTCGATTCTGGGTCGTGAGCTTGCCGACATCGATATTCTGCCCACAACGACGGGAATACCTGGTCGGGATTGATGGGCGCATTCCATTGGATTATGGAAGCTATTCTCAAACCCGGTGATTCAGGCTATGAAATCGCTTAATGGCGCTTTTGCGCTTAACCTCGTTACAATGGACTGAAAATGAAACACGCCGAAACCGCCCGGAAAAAAGCTTTCATCCGCACCTATGGCTGCCAGATGAATGTCTATGATTCCGAGCGTATGTCAGACCTTCTCATTGCTGAAGGGTACCAGCTTGTCGAGGATGGCAATGATGCTGATCTTGTGATCCTGAACACCTGTCATATCCGCGAAAAAGCGGCCGAAAAAGTTTATTCGGAACTCGGCAGATTACGCATCAACAAGGCCCACAGCAAAGCCGAGGGCCGCGATACAATCATCGCAGTTGCGGGTTGTGTGGCGCAGGCCGAGGGCGAAGAAATGTTGCGCCGCGCCCCCGCCGTTGATCTGGTATTTGGTCCACAGGTCTATCATCGGCTTCCTCAATTATTATCCCGCGCCAGCGCTGGGGAGCGGGTGGTAGAAACGGAATTTCCGGTCGAAGAAAAATTCGATACCTTGCCAAAAGAGCGCCACAGCCTTGCCGCGCAACGGGCCAGT
Organism: Hyphomicrobiales bacterium; assembly: GCA_021775875.1. Taxonomy (GTDB): domain Bacteria; phylum Pseudomonadota; class Alphaproteobacteria; order Rhizobiales; family NORP267; genus NORP267. The sequence continues at coordinate 103,779 of JAJFHA010000017.1, forward strand.
GCGGCATTTTTAACGATCCAGGAAGGGTGTGATAAATTCTGCACATTCTGCGTGGTACCCTATACACGAGGTGCTGAATTTTCCCGTCCCGTCAACGTCATTCTCGATGAAGCTAAGCAGTTGGTGAATACGGGCGTTTGCGAAATCACCCTGCTTGGTCAGAATGTAAACGCCTATCATGGTGCCAACGATACCGGGCGGGACTACCAATTGGCGGATCTCCTCGCCGCGCTTGCTGAAGTTGATGGTGTCGAGCGGCTTCGCTACACAACCAGCCATCCCCGCGATATGACCCCGGACCTGATCGCGGCTCATCGGGACAATTCAAAACTGATGCCGTATCTGCATCTGCCGATCCAGTCCGGGTCCGATAAAATTCTCGATGCCATGAACCGGAAACATACAGCGGCTGAATATGTGGCGATCATCGAAGACCTGCGCGCGGCACGGCCTGATATCGCGCTGTCCTCAGATTTTATCGTCGGGTTTCCGGGGGAAACCGAAGATGATTTCGCTGATACCTTGCGCCTTGTAAGCAAGGTCGGCTTTGCTCAGGCTTATTCCTTCAAATACAGTCCGCGCCCCGGCACCCCCGCTGCCGATAGCGAATTGCAAATTGACGAAGCCATCAAAGCCGAGCGCCTGGCACGGTTGCAAGCGTTGATTGGAGAACAGCAGGCCGCATTTAACCGCAATTCCGAAAATACGGTATTCCCTGTTTTACTGGATCGCGAAGGCCGCAATCCGGGCCAATTAGCCGGACGCACCCCTTATTTGCAGGCGATTCAGGTTGAAGCACCGGCGGAATTGCGGGGCACCATCCAGCAGGTTCGGGTGGATCGTGCAGGACCGCATTCTTTGTTCGGCTCGCTTGACGAAATGCCCGCAATGCCATCCGCGGGAGACAGAGGCATCCAAATGGCAGGTGCGTCCAATTGAGCAGAAAATCTGGTCAAGGGCGCAACGGCTCCACAATGGTAAAACGGACTGGGGTGAAACCAGCCAAGCCTGTCGCAGATGTGGAACGCGTTGTCAGCTTTGAAGACAATAGCCACCTCTCTTCGGTGTTTGGAAATTTTGACCAGAATCTTGCCTTGATGGAACACCGGTTGGGGGTCGAGATTTCGGCGCGTGGCAACCACGTTTTTATCCGTGGCGGCGAAGGAGCTTGCGAAATAGCGGAAGCGGCTTTGGTAGAAATTTATAACCGGATCGCTGCTGGAGAGAACATGTCGGCTGGTGATATTGAAGGGGTTATCCGCATGAAAGATGGGCAACCACCTGGTTCAACCAAAAAGCACACAGCAAAAAAAAGTGAGGCGAAATCTGGTAAAGAACCAACCGACGGTGTCCGGATCGTGACCCGGCGTCGCACCATATCGCCGCGCTCGCAGAACCAGCAGGATTACATCGAATGCCTTGGTCGCGCTGATCTGGTATTTGCGCTCGGACCGGCCGGGACCGGCAAAACCTATCTGGCCGTTGTGCACGCAGTTTCCTTGCTGGAGCAAGGCGAGGTTGATCGCATCATCCTGTCCAGACCAGCGGTTGAAGCGGGTGAGAGTTTGGGGTTTTTACCAGGCGACATGCGCGAAAAAGTAGATCCCTATGTGCGCCCTCTCTACGACGCTCTTTATGATGTGATGCCATTGGATCGGGTCGAACGCGATATCGAATCAGGAATTATTGAAATCGCCCCACTCGCCTTCATGCGTGGCCGGACGCTTTCAAACGCGGCGGTCATTCTTGATGAGGCGCAAAATTGTACGTCGATGCAGATGCGTATGTTCCTCACACGGCTTGGCGAAAATAGTCGCATGGTGATTACCGGTGATCCAAGCCAGACCGATTTGCCGCCATCTGCTTCTAAAGGCCTTACCGAAGCAGCAAACCTGCTTGCCGGGGTGGAGGGCGTCGAGCAGGTTGCATTTACACAAGCCGATGTGGTGCGCCATGATCTGGTTGCACGTATCGTCAATGCTTATGGTGAGCTTGACCGTAAAAACCAGAAGCAAAAATAAATGCAAATCGACATCATCGAAATTGCAGGTAATTGGCCGGATCAGCACGTGCTTCTGGCGCGGCTTCGCGATGCTCTTGCTCGCACAATTGCAAAGCTCGAATTGCAATTTGCTGAAGACGCTGAAATAAGCATCGCGCTTTCCGATAACCAGCATGTCCAGTTGCTCAACAAGCAATTTCGCGAAATTGATCGACCAACAAACGTACTTTCATTTCCCGTCGATGAAAGCATGGATATTGGGCATGACAAAATTCTTGTCGGCGGCCTTCTTGGTGACATTATTCTGGCTTCAGAAATTATCGCGGAAGAAGCAGAGCGAGACGGCAAACCGTTTGCCGATCATGTGGTTCATTTGACTATTCATGGTTTGTTGCACTTGCTGGGATATGTTCATGATACGGATGACGACGCACAATTAATGGAATCGCTGGAAATCGCCGTTTTGGCTGAAATGAATATTGCGAATCCTTATGACGGGGAACCCGATTTGAACAAGCATCTAGAACAACCCGGCCCCGCATGACCGTAACCCGAGACACAATGGAACCTTCCCCTGACAATCAGAACTGGAGGGCGCGTTTGAGAGCGCTGTTTGGTCGGGCTGACCAACCAACCCTGCGTGACAACATCGCCGCCGCCCTGGAAGAGGAAGAAGGCTCAGCGAGCGGGTTTTCCGATCAGGAAAGGCTTATGCTCAACAATATTCTGCGCTTTCGCGGGGTGCGGATTGACGATGTGATGGTGCCGCGCGCTGACATTATCGCCGTGGAAGAAACTTCCCCAATCGGAGATGTTATTGCTGTATTTCGTCAGGCTGGGCATTCCCGCCTACCGGTATATCGCGAGACTCTGGATGAACCTGTGGGCATGGTTCATATCAAGGACCTGATGGGCTGGATGACCCGTAAAGCCAGGGGACGAAGCCGGGCAAATGGAAATAGCGGCGACGGAAATGGTGCCGGAATCGATCTGTCCCGTGTTGATCTAGGCAGATCACTGAAATCCGCCAAAATATTGCGCAAGGCGCTGTTTGTGCCGCCAAGCATGCGGGCGGTGGAACTATTGCTGAAAATGCAGGCGACCCGGTTGCATATGGCGCTTGTGGTTGACGAATATGGTGGCACCGAGGGCCTGGCTTCAATCGAGGATCTGATCGAAGAGATTGTTGGTGAAATTGAAGACGAACATGATATGGCCCAGGCACCGAAAATATCAAAAGCGGAAGATGGAAGTTTTGTCTCTGATGCACGGGTTCTGATTGAAGATTTTCGAACCCTTCTCGGTGACCGAACGACACTTGAAGTTGCCGAAGAAGATGTAGAAACCCTGGGCGGTTTGGTTTTCTCCATAGCGGGCCGGGTTCCGGTTCGCGGAGAACTGATCGCTTGTCCACAAAATATCGAATTTGAAGTTTTGGAAGCTGATCAGCGCCGGATAAAAAAAATGCGAATCAGGGTAAAAACCGTGCGGGTTGCGCGGGAAAAGGTGACCAAAGCTACCTGATACACAGCGACGGATGTGGGTATAGCGGATGTCAGCGGAATTGGGGGGAGGCATGATGCAGGAATTGGCCAGCAGGCTTCTTCTGCTCTGGGGATGGCGTCGCGCTTTGACCGCGCTGATCGCCGGGGCTGTATCGGTGCTGGCATTTGCGCCATTTGATTTCTTCCCGGTTTTATTCCTGACTTTCCCAATTCTCATCTGGCTGATCGATGGGGTCGGACTGCCCGAACGCGAGGAGCGATTCGGTAATAGCGGATATGTATCAGGCTTTGCTGCGGCCTTTATCATTGGTTGGAGCTTTGGGTTCGGATTTTTTGTAGCGGGTCTTTATTGGATCGGCACCGCATTTCTGGTGGAAGCCGAACGCTTCGCCCTGTTGCTGCCGCTTGCTGTGATAGCTTTACCGGCGGGTTTGGCCATTTTCCACGGCCTCGCGGTCATGGTCGCTTGGTTCTTCTGGTCCCAAGGGGTGATGCGGTTATTTGCTTTCGCGGCCGCCCTGGCCGGGGCCGAATGGGTCCGCGGACATATTCTTACCGGGTTTCCCTGGAACCTGATTGGATACAGTCTTACCGGATATTTACCGACAATGCAGGGTGCCGCCTATATCGGCATTTACGGCATGACATTATTGGCGCTGGTCATTTTTGTAAGTCCGGCAACCCTCGGAGCTCCGGATTTGTTGCCGGGCCGGAGAGCATCCAACCGGGACCGTTTCGGCATGCCCCTGCTTGGCCTGTTTCTGCTTGCCGCCCTGACCCTGAACGGGCTGCAACGTATCGCCGGAAATACCCAGGTGGGTATGTTGCCTGATATTGTGCTGCGCATCGTACAGCCAAATATCTCCCAGGCCGAGAAATGGAGAATCGAAAACCGCAGTCGGATTTTTGCTGATCTGGTAAATCTAAGCGATCGCGCCACATCTCCCGGTATTTCAGGCATTAGTGATGTGACTCATGTTATTTGGCCCGAAACCGCGCCGCCGTTTTTGCTGGAGGAAACCCCCGAAGCCCTGGCGGCGATTGCCGCGATGCTACCAGACGGCACTCATTTGGTGACAGGTAGCGTCCGCAGGGATTTGGAACAGGGCGGTGCCGGGCAATTATTCAACAGTCTTTTTGTTCTTGGTTCTGGCGCTGAGATCACCACACGATACGATAAATTGCGCCTCGTGCCATTTGGCGAATTTTTGCCATTCCAGGACTTTCTTGAACGACTTGGCATTGAGCAACTAACCCGGATCAGAGGTGGGTTTACACCGGGCGCTGATACCGCCTTGTTGGCTATTCCTGGGCTTCCGACAACGCTTGCTATGATTTGTTACGAAGCTATTTTTGGTGGAGAAATTATCGACCCTGAAAACCGTCCCGGTTTTCTCCTCAACGTCACCAATGACGCCTGGTTTGGAAATACCATCGGTCCCTATCAGCATTTTCGCCAAAGCCAATTGCGCGCCGTAGAAGAGGGTTTGCCGCTGGTCCGTGCAGCCAATACCGGCATTTCCGCTATCGTTGATCCTTACGGCAGGGTGTTGGACACGCTCCCACTAGGTTCGGTTGGCGTTATTGATACCGGCTTGCCGGGGCCTTTGCCACCAACGATCTATGGGCTTTATGGAGACTGGATATTTTTCGGCCTGCTCCTGCTGGCAGGATTGTCGGGTTTTGTTGGCCGCCTGTTGGATAGCAAGCGGCGATGAATAGGGAGCAACTTGACGAGTAGAGGTTGCTCAAATACAACCTATTGCAGAAATAGATTGTGACCCTTAATTATTCATCTTCTTGTCTTGCTCTTGATGAAATAATTTGGTTTTTCTGAATATGACCGGTTTTGCTACAGTAAAATTTTGTTACGGGTGATCTCCTAAATGGACCAGAAAAAGCAACCTCATCCCGTCGACATTCATGTTGGCAGCAGAGTCCGGATGCGGCGTATTTTACTTGGCATGAGTCAGGAAAAGCTTGGAAGCAGGCTCGGGCTTACATTCCAGCAAGTCCAGAAATATGAAAAAGGTGCCAACAGGATTGGCGCCAGCAAGCTTTGGGAATTGTCCAATATTCTTGAAGTGCCGATCGCGTTTTTTTATGAAAACCTGGCTGGAACACAAAATTATGAGGACGGTTTTGAAGAAAGCGGTCAGCAGGATTTCGTGACCGAATTTGTTCAGTCCGGCAAGGGACTGAATATCATCAAATATTTTGTCCAGATTAAAAATCCGGACGTGCGTCGCAATATCCTAAACATGGTCCGCGCTATCGCCAAAGCTGACGAGCCTTCCTGAACGCGAAGGAACCGGTTCCTTGAATAATCCAGTTACGCAAAGGCTGCGGCGCTTTTATGGTCGCCGCGCAGGCCACAAATTACACGTGAATCAAGCAGCGTTGGTTGAGACCCTGTTACCTGAATTGCGTATTGATCCGACCCGTCCGGTTGATGATCTGGCAAACTTGTTTTCCGAATCCATAAATGAATTTTGGTTGGAAATCGGTTTTGGCGCGGGCGAACATTTGATCTGGCAGGCGCGGGAAAATCCCAAAACAGGATTTTTGGCGTCAGAACCCTATATCAATGGCGTGGCCAAAGTGCTCAGCGCCATCGACCGGGAAGGGTTGGCTAATATCCGCCCTTACGACGAAGATGTGCATGATTTGCTTGATTGGCTCCCAGACAATTCTCTCAATCGGGTCTTCATTTTATTCCCTGACCCCTGGCCGAAAAAGCGTCACAACAAGCGACGCATTATCTCGGATTTGCTGGTCTCTCATTTGGCCCGGATCATGAAGCCCGGCGCGGAATTACGATTTGCCAGTGATATTCTGGATTATGTGGATTGGGGGATGCGTAAAATTCTGGCAAACCCGGAATTTTTTTGGACCGCAAATCATCCCGATGATTGGCGTCAACGTCCTGCTGACTGGCCTGAAACACGGTATGAGAGAAAAGCCATTGAAGCGGGACGTACTGCCTCTTACCTCTCCTTTTTGCGAAAGTGACGGCTGCGCCGGGTTGCATATTATACAAATCAGGCCTATTATCTCTCTATTCACTCACAGCGTCGTCAATCGTTGAGAGTGGGCCACACCCGGCCCGCTCCTTTTGGCTTGGCCGATCCCTGTGAGCCTGTGTTTACAATTGAGAGAATTTGGCGCTTTGTCTGAGGCGATGAAAACTGAAACCGGGACTGATACACCTGAATCCGGACCTGACCTGACCGAACCAAGATTCGTGCAGGAAATGGGGTTGGAGGCCAGGGTCGTCAATATCGTCGAACCGATCCTGCTGGAGCTTGGTTTCCGGCTGGTGCGCGTCCAATTGTCCCAGCGCGAAGGTGCCACGTTGCAGATCATGGCAGAGCGCTTGGACGGGTCTATGTCGGTCAGTGATTGCGCCCTTGCCAGCCGCGCTATTTCAGCAGCCCTGGACGTAGATGATCCGGTGGACACAGCCTATAATCTGGAAATGTCATCGCCGGGCATCGACCGTCCGCTGGTGCGCTTGAGCGATTTTGAGCGCTGGCGCGGATATGAATGCCGGGTCGAACTTGAACAGATGATGGATGGACGCAAACGCTATCGTGGCTTTATCGAAAGTATCGAAGACGAAATATTGAATTTGGCAATTACGGGCGCGGAGAAAAACCGTGTCGCGGTACCGGTTTCGGCAATTGCTGAAGCCAAATTAATGTTGACTGACGATTTGATTGAGGAATCGCTTCGCCGGTCAAAACAATCGGGGATCGCTGATCAGTGATGGTTTTGCGACGAATAAATGGAGATGGAAACATGATCAATTTCGGAGTGGTGAAATGGCGCCTGCAGCAGTAAGCGCAAACCGGCTGGAGCTTCTCCAGATTGCGGACGCGGTTGCCCGGGAAAAGGCAATAGACAAGGAAATTGTATTGTCCGCGATGGAGGAAGCCATCCAGCGTGCGGCTCGTTCGCGCTACGGGGCGGAGAACGAAATTGCTGCGCAGATCGATCCCAAATCCGGCGAGATCACACTCAATCGTCTTCTCGAAGTGGTTGAAAATGTGGATGAAGAGGCGCGCCAGATTAGTTTGAGTGAGGCTCTGGTCCGCAACCCTGCCGCTCAGGTTGGTGATTTTATCGCCGAACCGCTTCCTCCGCTTGATTTTGGCCGGATCGCCGCCCAGAACGCCAAGCAGGTCATTGTGCAAAAAGTGCGCGACGCCGAACGCGATCGTCAGTTTGAAGAATATAAAGACCGGGTTTCAGAAATCGTCAATGGTGTTGTCAAGCGGGTCGAATATGGCAATGTTGTTGTTGACCTTGGCCGCGCTGAGGGCATTGTCCGCCGTGATGAATTGCTGCCACGTGAAAGTTTCCGCTATGGCGACCGTATCCGGGCGTTCATTTATGATGTGCGCCGGGAGCAACGCGGTCCGCAGATTTTCCTGTCGCGGACCCACCCTCAATTTATGGCGCAATTATTTGCCCAGGAAGTGCCGGAAATTTATGATGGCATTATCGAGTTGAAATCGGTTGCCCGTGATCCAGGCAGTCGCGCCAAAATCGCCGTCATTTCCAGCGACCCGTCGATCGACCCGGTCGGTGCCTGTGTCGGCATGCGCGGCAGCCGGGTACAGGCTGTGGTCAACGAATTGCAGGGCGAAAAGATCGATATTATTTCATGGTCACCGGATGCAGCGACATTTATCGTCAACGCTCTGGCACCGGCCGAAGTTGCCAAGGTGGTGCTGGATGAAGACGCCCAGCGGATCGAGGTTGTGGTGCCGGACGAGCAATTGTCTCTGGCTATTGGCCGACGCGGTCAAAACGTCCGGCTCGCATCGCAATTGTCGGGCTGGGATATTGATATTCTGACCGAAGCTGAAGAATCCGAGCGCCGCCAGAAGGAATTCGCGGAACGTAGCGCAACCTTCATGGAAGAGCTCAATGTGGATGAAATGATCGGCCAGCTTTTGGCGTCCGAGGGTTTCGTCAATGCCGAAGAAGTTGCCTATGTGGTACCGGAAGAAATTGCCAGTATAGCGGGTTTGGACGAAGACACAGCTGGCGAAATTCAACGCCGGGCAGTGGAATTCCTCGAGCGCCGTGAAACTGAACTTCAAGCGGAGCGTACCAAGCTTGGTGTCGAAGACGCGGTTGGTGAATTACCGGGCGTCACAACAGCCATCATGGCGGCTTTTGGCCAGGACAAGGCTAAAACGGTTGAAGATGTTGCAGGTTACGCAACAGATGAGCTTGTTGGCTGGTCTGAGCGCACCGAAGGCGAAACGGTCTGGCATACAGGTATCCTGAGTAACCTTGATATATCCCGTCAGGAGGCTGAAAACCTTGTAATGGCTGCGCGCCTTGCTGCTGGGTGGATCGAAGAAGAACCAGCTGAGCTTCCCGAAGGGGAAGACGGCGAAGCTGTTGAGGAGACGAGTGAGGCCTGATGCAACAGCCGATTGAGACAGTAACAGAAAGGGTCAAGCCGGAAGGGCTGCAGGGTAAAACCGCGCGGCCCCGTCGGCGCGCCGCGCGTCGTGGCGCTTCAATTGCCACGACGGCCAGCATGACTCGTAAATGTATTGTCACTGGCGAGAGCAAGGATTGCGATGAATTGATCCGCTTTGCGCTGGGGCCGGATGGGGAAATTGCCCCTGACCTTTTCCGCAAACTGGGAGGCCGGGGTGTCTGGGTAACAGCGACGCGGGAAAATGTAGAGCGGGCTTGCGCCAAAAAAGCATTTAACCGCGCTTTTTCCACCAACGTGGTCTTACCCGAAGACCTATCCGGTCTGATTGACCAATTATTGCAGAAATCAGCACTCGATTCTCTCGGAATGGCCCGAAAAGCAGGTCAGATCATTACCGGACAGGGCCGCTTGGATGGGGCGATCAGGTCTGGCGGCATCGCTCTTGTGTTTCACGCCTCCGACGGGGCTGAAGACGGAATGCGCAAAACCGGCGCCGCGCTGCACGCCACGGGCCTGCGCGATAAAGTGACGGTAATAAACTTGTTTACCTCTGGGCAGATGAGTTTGGCGCTGGGTTTATCAAATGTGGTACATGCAGGCATGCCATTGGGTGGTTTGTCGCGTGCCATACTTGAAAAATACTGCAGATTGCTACGATATCGGGCCTCCAGCCCGGAAATGAATAATTCAACAGGTAATTGACGGCACAGGCTTTCAAGGATACGCGAACAGTATGAGTGATACCAACAATACAGACGACGAAAAGACCTTGCGCGTTGGGGCGGCAAAACCCCTGAGCGTTGGTCGTACCGTTGATTCAGGCCAAGTACGTCAGAAATTCAGCCATGGCCGCACCAGATCAGTGGTTGTTGAAAAGAAACGGCGTCGCATTGTCACCCCTGACGAAGCGGCAAAACAGGAAGCGGCCCCTGCAGCTCCATCTCCGGCTGTGCCTACAGCGCCAATAGCCAAACAGGCGGCCCCTGTCAGCCCCGCGCCGGTGGCACCGCCTGCAGATCCCAAAGGGTCTGGCATGGTGTTACGTAGCCTGACAAACGAAGAAAAAGATGCTCGCGTTCAGGCCCTCAATCTTGCCAAAGAACGAGAAGCCGAAGATCGCCGCCGTGCGGAAGAGGAACGTGCCCGGCTTGACGATGATGATCGCCGCCGCGCGGAGGACCGCAAGGCTGCGGAAGATCGTAAAAAAGAGGAAGAAGGGCGTCTCCAGTTAGAAGAAGAACAACGTGTTGCTGCTGAACAGGCTGCAGTGGAAGAAGCGGCCCGTGCTGCCGCTGATGCGCCTGATCCAGATGCGCCAGCCCCCGCTCGGGGCAGAGAGGCAAAAGCCGCCGTTCCCCAGAAACGTCCCGAACAGCGCCCGGCAACGCGCCGTGATGGCGATCGGCGCAAGGGCCGCCTGACCCTCGCCAATGCGTTGAACCAGGAAGATGGCCGCGAGCGCAGCATGGCTGCGATGCGCCGCCACCGCGAACGTATCAAGAAGCAAACCGCACCTCAGGGTCCGCAAGCCAAAAGAGTACGCGAAGTGGTTCTGCCTGAGACCATCACGATCAAGGAACTTGCCGACCGGATGGCAGAGCGTGCGGTTGATATCGTCAGATATCTGATGAAACAGGGCCAGATGCTCAAGCCAAGCGACGTGATCGACGCCGATCTGGCGGAAATTCTGGTTGATGAATTTGGTCACACCGTCAAGCGTGTCACAGATGCCGATGTTGAAGTTGGCTTGTTTGCGGAAGCAGATGATGAAGCTGATCTGGTGTCCCGCCCGCCTGTTGTCACCATTATGGGTCATGTGGATCACGGCAAGACGTCGCTACTTGACGCATTGCGGGAAACCGATGTTGTTACCGGTGAAGCTGGCGGCATTACCCAGCATATCGGCGCCTATCAGGTATCCGATCCGTCGGGCAAAAAAATCACTTTTATCGACACCCCCGGTCATGCCGCTTTTTCCGAGATGCGGGCGCGTGGTGCCAATGTCACCGATATTGTTATTCTCGTGGTGGCCGCCGACGATGGTGTGATGCCGCAAACGATTGAAGCCATCAACCATGCCCGCGTAGCAGAAGTGCCGATCATTGTGGCGATTAATAAAATGGACAAGGAAGGCGTTGACCCGACCCGGGTTCGCACGGATCTTCTGCAACATGAAATTGTTGTGGAATCCATGTCCGGTGATGTTCTTGAGGTCGAAGTTTCAGCGCTCAAAAAAACCAATCTTGATAAGCTCCTTGATGCCATTTCTCTCCAGTCAGAAGTATTGGAACTGAAGGCCAACCCGGACCACTCCGCCGAAGGCGTGGTGGTTGAAGCCCGTCTCGACAAGGGCCGTGGCCCGGTTTCCACAATTCTGGTTCAACGCGGAACCTTGAAAATAGGTGATATTGTTGTGGCCGGCACGGAATGGGGACGTGCCAGGGCGATGCTCGACGATCATGATAACCAGATCAAAACAGCGGGACCTTCGGTGCCTGTTGAAGTACTGGGCCTGAGCGGAGCACCTCTGGCGGGTGATTCGTTTGCAGTTGTTGAAAATGAAGCCCGCGCCCGCGAAATCACCGAATATCGTGATCGCGCCCGGCGTGAAAAACAAACCGCTACCATGGTCACCGCGCGTGGTGGTCTTGAAGACATGATGAACCAGAGCAAGGCTGTTCAAATCAGTAACGTGCCGGTGGTTATCAAGGGTGATGTTCAGGGTTCGGTTGAAGCAATTTCCGGAGCGCTTAATAAACTTGGAACCGATGAAGTAAACGCCCAGGTGCTTCATGCCGCGACCGGCGGCATCACAGAATCCGATGTGACCCTGGCGATTGCATCAGGTGCAGCGATTATTGGGTTTAACGTGCGCGCCAACAAGCAGGCACGAGAAGCAGCGGCCCAGGCCGGCATCGAAATTCGCTATTATTCGGTGATCTATGATCTGGTTGACGATATTAAAGCCATCATGTCCGGCCTGTTGTCGCCGGAGATCAGGGAAGAATTTCTTGGCAACGCCAAAATTCTCGAAGTCTTCGATATCTCCAAACTTGGCAAGATTGCCGGTTGTACAATCACCGAAGGCAAGGTCCAGCGGGGCGCTAATGTACGCTTGATCCGCGACGATGTGGTCATCCATGAAGGTGAGCTTTCAACCCTGAAACGTTTCAAGGACGAAGTTCGCGAAGTGGTATCGGGTCAGGAATGCGGCATGGGGTTTGAAAAATATCACGATCTCCGCGAAGGCGATGTGATCGAGTGTTTCAACGTCGAGAAAATCGCGCGCTCTCTTTAACCCAGACCCTTACCTGAACAATAGCGTTCAACAATACGGATACAAGTTATGTCCAGCAAATCTCGTCGCGACGACGGCGATGGCCGTAGCGGTAGAGCGCCGAGCCAGCGCCAGTTGCGCGTTGGCGAAGTTGTGCGCCACGAATTGTCTCAAATTCTGACCCATGGCGGATTTCATGACCCCGAATTGCAGGGTCGGATTATTACGGTGCCGGAAGTGCGTATGACGCCCGATCTGAAAACCGCCAATGTATTTGTCATGCCCCTTGGTGGTAGCGGCGAAAAAGAGGTTATCAGTGCGCTTAACCGGAATAAAAAGCGCATCCGAGGCCTGTTGTCACAAAAACTGACTCTCAAATATATGCCGGGGCTGAGTTTTGAGCTTGATCGCTCGTTTCAGGCGTCGCGAAAAATCGATGATCTGCTGCGTTCGCCGGACGTATCCCGGGATCTTGGAAAAGACCCTGAAGGGCAGCAGTGAATGGGCCGCAAACGCAAGGGCGATCAGGTCGATGGCTGGGTATTGTTCGACAAACCGCTTGGTATGACATCAACCCGCGCCGTTGCTGTGGTGCGGCGTCTGTTCAACGCCCAGAAAGCCGGCCATGCCGGAACCCTTGATCCGTTGGCAACCGGCATGTTGCCGATCGCGCTGGGCGAAGCCACGAAAACCGTTCCCTTTATCGTGGATGCCACCAAGGATTATGAATTCACGGTTTGCTGGGGCGAAGAGCGCGACACCGATGATCGTGAAGGCCAGGCGGTGGAGACATCAACCAGTCGCCCGAAAAAGCAGGATATTATTGATTGTCTGCAATCCTGTCTGGGTGAAATCACCCAAATCCCGCCCGCATATTCTGCAATCAAAATCGATGGCGAACGGGCCTATGATCTGGCAAGGAGGGGCGAAAAAGTCACCCCAAAACCCCGTCAGGTCCAGATTCATAGCCTGGAACTGGTCGATCAACCGGACTTAGACCATGCCCGCTTCAGCGTGACCTGCGGCAAAGGAACCTATATCCGCGCTCTGGCCCGTGATATGGGCCGCGAATTGGGCTGTTTTGGCCATATTGCTGAATTGCGCCGGACCCGGGTTGGACCAATGGATAATGCTCGAATGATTTTGCTGGATAAACTTGAGACTTTCAGTCATAAAGGCGGCGGCCAGCAGATGCTGGCCAATTTAATTTGCCCTGTAGAGACCGCGCTGGACGACATCCCGGCGCTGGCCATAAGCGGAGCGGATACGGTCTGTCTCAGACAAGGACAGTCCATTCTGGTGCGTGGAGGGGATGCCCCTGTTGTTACCGGCCTGGCCTATGCGGTTTGCAAGGGAGATCTTGTGGCGCTTGGCGAAGTTCGGCGCGGCGAATTGCATCCAACACGCGTTTTTAATATTGCCGGGCCAAGCCCGCAAAATGGAACATAAGGAGTAATCCGATGTCGATTACGCAAGAACGCAAAGCTGCGTTGATCAAGGAATTTTCGCAAGGCGAAGGGGATACCGGTTCGCCTGATATCCAGGTTGCAATCCTGACTGAGCGGATCAGCAATCTCACCGAACATTTCAAGACACACAAGAAAGACAATCATTCCCGGCGTGGACTGCTGAAAATGGTCAGCCAGCGCCGCAGGCACCTGGATTATATCAAGCGCAAAGAAGAAAAGCGCTACCAGGACCTGATTGCCCGGCTCGGTATCCGCCGGTAAGTAACGCTGACCGGTGTGGCGCCACGTCTGCCACCCGATTGGTACATTTGAATGTATGGGGGGTCATGACAGGATCGCCGGAAACTTTTCCATGTGGATAAGAGTTTCCAGCCGTCTTGTTCATGGCTCTGCATGCGCAGATATGACGAGATAGATGAACGATAGGAAAATATAATGTTTGAAGTCCATAGAGAAGAAATCGAGTGGGGTGGACGTCCGCTCATTCTGGAAACGGGCAAGGTTGCCCGTCAGGCCGACGGAACGATCATGCTCCAGTACGGCGAAACCACCGTTATGGCAGCTGTTGTTGCCAGCAGGACTCCCAAAGAGGGAATCGATTTTCTGCCCCTGACAGTCCATTATCAGGAAAAATACTATGCTGCCGGTAAAGTTCCGGGCGGCTTTTTCAAGCGCGAAGCGCGCCCCTCGGAAAAAGAAACCCTGACAGCCCGTCTGATTGACCGGCCGATCCGGCCGCTCTTTGCCAAGGGCTATCAGAACGAAACCCTGGTCATGATCACGGTTCTGTCCCATGATCTCGAAAATGACCCGGATATTCTGGGTATGATCGCCACATCTGCTGCGCTGACCATTTCGGGAATTCCATTTATGGGTCCGATCGCTGGTGCCCGCGTTGGCTATAAGGATGGCGAATATATCCTCAATCCATTGATCGATGATGTTAGCGAAAGCGAACTTGATCTGGTGGTTGCCGGCACAACTGACGCCGTGCTGATGGTTGAATCCGAAGCCAAGGAATTGTCCGAAGATGTCATGCTTGGCGCCGTCATGTTTGGTCATAAAGAATGCCAGCCGGTAATCGACGCGATTATCCGTCTGGCTGAAAAAGCAGCCAAGGATGCCTGGGACCTGCCAGCGGAAGAAGATACCACGGTCAAGGATGCGGTTGCCAAGCATGTATCGAAAGATATTGCTGAAGCCTATGGCATCAAGACCAAGTCTGAGCGCCAGATCCGTCTCGCGGAAGTCCGCGCTGCGGCTCATGAAGCGCTTGGTGGTGACGGCGACGACGCCATCCCCGCAGGCAAAATCGATGGTGCGTTCAAGTCAGCTGAGAAAACGACCGTTCGTGGCCAGATTTTGAATGACAGCATCCGCATTGATGGACGCGGTCTCTCAGACGTGCGCCCGATCGAATGTGAAGTCGGCATCTTGCCTCGTACCCATGGCTCAGCGCTCTTCACCCGGGGTGAAACCCAGGCGCTGGTTGTCACCACGCTTGGCACAGGTGACGACGAGCAGTTTGTTGACGCGCTCGAAGGCACCTACAAAGAACCTTTCCTGCTGCATTATAATTTCCCGCCCTATTCGGTTGGTGAAGCACGCCGCGTTGGCCCTCCCGGCAGGCGTGAAATCGGTCACGGCAAGCTTGCATGGCGGGCCGTGCATCCGTTGCTGCCGACGCGCGAAGATTTCCCCTACACGATCCGGGTTGTCTCCGAGATTACCGAATCCAATGGGTCCTCATCAATGGCGACCGTATGCGGTACTTCGCTTGCCGTCATGGATGCCGGTGTGCCGCTGGTGAAACCAGTAGCCGGTATTGCCATGGGACTGATCAAGGAAGGCGACAAGTTCGCGGTTCTCTCAGATATTCTCGGCGATGAAGACCATCTCGGCGATATGGATTTCAAGGTGGCCGGATCAGCAGATGGCATCACGTCATTGCAGATGGACATCAAGATTGCCGGTATCACCGAAGATATTATGGAAGCAGCTCTTGAACAGGCCAAGGGTGGCCGGATTCATATTCTTGGCGAAATGGCAAAGGCGCTTGGAACCGCCCGTGATGAAGTCGGTGAATATGCCCCACGCATCGAGACCATGAATATCCCGGTCGACAAAATCCGCGACGTGATCGGTGCCGGTGGCAAGATCATCCGCGAAATTGTCGAAGAGACCGGTGCCAAGATCGACATCTCGGACGATGGCACCATCAAGGTAGCGTCAAGCGATCTCGCCAGCATCAAGGCCGCCATGGACTGGATCCACGGCCTCACAGCTGAACCCGAAGTCGGCATGATCTACAAAGGCAAGGTTGTTAAAACCCTCGACTTTGGTGCTTTTGTGAACTTCTTTGGACCAAAAGATGGCCTGGTACATATCTCCCAGCTGTCCCAGGAACGCGCCGAAAAAGTCACCGACTTTGTCAATGAGGGCGACGAGATTTACGTCAAATTGCTCGGCATCGATGACCGCGGCAAGGTTCGCCTCTCCATGAAAGTCGTGGATCAGGAAACCGGCGAAGAAATCGCTGAATAAGACGGTTTCAAAAATCGAGTATAGAAAGAGCGGCTCCCCGGAGCCGCTCTTTTTTTTGCGCATTTGGAAAAAGCGAACCCCAATTCGTCTTTCCAGATTCCGTTATAACCCGAAGCGGAAATTCGTTTTGTGCCTATCTGACGGCAGCTATGCGGACTTATCAGACATCGGAAGTGAATACTAAATCCAGAATTTTTCTTGAACAGTGGCTTGGCGCGAACCATCAGGAGTTTCCAAAATCAATTTGTTGCCTTCGTCCCAATGCGTCATACGCACCATCCCTATGGAAACATTGGTGTTGAAATCGGGAGACCAAGCCGTCGAGGACACACGGCCCACGACCTTGCCATTGGCTAAAAGCGGCCAATGCCTGTCACAGATTGGTACCGGATCACCATCAATAGAAATGGCGCAAATCTGTTTCACCGGCCCTTCTGCAGCAACCCGAAGAAGCGCATCGCGCCCAATACAGCCGATAGCGGTTTGCGTGTTACAGAATCGTCCCAGTCCGCATTCGTGTGGCGTATTGTCGTCTGTCATATCATTACCGTAAGACAGGAGCCCGCCTTCGATGCGTTCGATTAGATTGGGGCAACCTGCATGAACGTCCATGCTCTCTCCGGCCTCCATTATCGCATTCCATAGCGGCATTCCCATATCCTCGCCTTCGACGTAGATCTCGAAACCGCATTGTTTGGAATAGCCCGACCGTGCAACCACCAGATCACGACCCTGAAAATTTAAATGCTTGAAACGGAAGAAGCGAATCTGGCGCACTTGGTTACCGAAGACCGCAGCCATAAGGTCTTCGGCGCGCGGTCCCTGAACTGCCAACGGCGACACATCGGGTTCATCAACCAGCACATCCAGCCTGTAGCCATAAGTCAATCCCTTGATCCAGTATAGCAGGTCGCTGTCAGCGATCGAAATCCACCACCGATCTTCAGCCAGTTTGACGAGAACAGGATCGTTCAGCATGCCGCCGGTTTCGTCGACGATAGGTATATAGTAGCACTGCCCTGGCTGCATCGGTCGCAGATCACGCGGGGTGAGAAGCTGTATAAGGCGCCCGGCATCGGGGCCACGTATTTCAATCTGACGTTCGCAGGCTACGTCCCAGACCTGCACCGCCTCTTTGAGGTGGCGGTAATCCTCTTCCAACGAGCGGAAAACGGTGGGCAAAAGCATGTGATTGTAGACAGTATAGGCCTTAACGCCCGCCGCTTCGACACCGTCCGAAAATGGCGTGCGCCGTAGTCTGCGGGATGGGGATAATAGTGCCATTCGCGTTCACTCCAATTCAATAATCCATTTTCGTTAGTGACATTCCTGTTCCTTTCTGGTCAAGTTTTTCTGCGACATGAAACTCACCATTTAGTCAGGACAGAGAAATTCAGGAAACCCTAGAAAATTCTGTTGGGTGCTGAAAAATCTCTACTCCATTGGATATGCCATTCAGACGGAAGCAAAAAATTTACCTGACTGTGCGTACGCTGAAAGGATTACCGCTGAAATGGCGCGGCAGTACAGTCAGGTGCGACCCGGTATCAGGCAGCTTGGTGTTTGAGTTGGACTAGTAGGGGCGGCCTTTGTTGCGCAGACTGTTGGCGAATGGCAGGTATGGGCCCTGAGCAGTCGTTCGCAGCAAACTAAACTGTTGGCGGCTCACGGCACTTGGCGGAAGTGTGACGGAGGCTCGGAAAGTGGCAGACAGACCCTCGATTTGGGGATTCCCGGGCAAATATCACGAGTGCATAAATCTTGAAATTTGCGGCGTCTACCAAGGAAACCGTTCAGGCCGAAAAACCTTATTCAGCGGCTTCCTTTGTCTGCTCCCCCAGGCGGATATCTCCGTTTTGAGATTCCAGGTCGGCAGGGCGGGGCATGCACATGATGTTGTATCCGGCATCCACATAATGGATTTCGCCGGTAACTCCACCTGACAGATCCGAGAGCAGATAAAGCCCGGCACCGCCCACATCATCTATGGTGACGTTGCGCTTTAGCGGCGAATGATCGCGCTGGTAGGAAAACATGGTGCGGGCATCGGCGATCCCGGCACCAGCCAGGGTGCGGATTGGTCCAGCCGAAATGGCATTGACGCGAACCCCGTCGGCACCGAAATCTGATGCCAGATATCTGACACTGGCTTCAAGGCCCGCTTTGGCGACGCCCATTACGTTGTAATTGGGCATGACCCGTTCAGCGCCGGCAAATGTCAGCGTAATGATGCTGCCACCATCAGTCATCAGGCTGGCTGCACGTTTTGCAATTTCAGCGAACGAGAAGCAGGAAATTACCATGGTGCGAACAAAATTATCGCGGCTGGTATCTGCGTACCGGCCTTTTAATTCGTTGCGATCGGAATAGGCGATGGCATGAACCAGAAAATCAATCGAGCCCCAGGAATCGCGCAAAACATCAAAGGTCGCATCCACACTGGCGATATCTTCCACATCGCAATCAAGGACATGTTCAGCGCCAACAGAGTCTGCAAGCGGTGCTACCCGGCGGCCAAACGCATCGCCCTGATAGGTAAATGCAAGCTCCGCGCCCTGCTTGTGGAGCGCTTGAGCAATGCCCCAAGCAATTGAATGATCGTTGGCGACGCCCATAATCAGGCCCCGCTTACCTTTCATCAGTCCTTCAACCATATTGAATTCCACTCAAACCGGACAAACCCAAAACCGGAATAGACCTGTTGTTGGCCCGAGCATCTGCCCCCAGAAAGCTCATTAAATTCCGCCCATATTTGCACAGAGCAATGGTAAACCGGGATAAACAATTGTGTCCGATTGTGTATCTCGAGACGGGCAAATGCCGCGTCGCTATCCGCCAACTCTTGTAAAGGCAAGTGTCGCATTGGTGCCGCCAAAACCGAAACTGTTCGAAACAACACAGTTAATTCCGGCATTGTCGATTCTGGACCGGACAATCGGCAAATCCGCGAATTCGGGATCTATCTCGGTGATATGAGCAGATTCACAAATGAAATCATGCTCCATCATCAGGAGCGAATAAATCGCTTCCTGCGCACCCGCCGCGCCAAGCGAATGGCCGGTCAGGGATTTGGTGGCGCTGAAACGCGGCATCTTGTCGCCAAACACTTCGCGCATAGCTTCAATCTCGCGCAAATCCCCAATCGGTGTCGAAGTGGCATGCGGGTTGATATAGTCCACCGGCTGATCAAGCGTCGCCAGGGCCTGGCGGATACATCTGACCGCACCTTCGCCGGACGGTTGCACCATATCGTAGCCATCGGACGTGGCACCATAACCGGCAAGTTCTGCGTATATCTTCGCGCCGCGCGCTTTGGCGGCTTCCATTTCTTCCAGAACCAGAACCCCCGCGCCGCCGGCAATGACAAAGCCGTCGCGGGTTGCGTCATAGGCCCGGCTCGCTGAGGCAGGCGTATCATTATGTTTGCTCGACATCGCCCCCATCGCGTCAAATAAATCTGACATGGTCCAGTGCAGATCTTCACTACCACCGGCGATCATGATGTCCTGCTTGCCCCACTGGATCATTTCTGCCGCATTGCCGATGCAATGGGCCGATGTGGCACAGGCCGAAGATATTGAATAATTGATGCCCTTGATTTTAAGCGGCGTCGCGAGGGTCGCGGAGGCTGTGCTCGACATGGCTTTTGGCACAGCAAACGGCCCGATCCGTTTCGGGCTGCCCCGTTCTTCGGTTGTGCGTGCTGCTTCAACAATTGTTGATGTAGAGGGCCCACCGGACCCCATGATCAACCCGGTCCGCTCGTTTGAAATCTGCTCTTCTTCAAGGCCCGAATCCTGAATAGCTTGTTGGGCGGCGATCCAGTTCCATGCGGCACCTTCGCCCATAAATCGGGTCGTGCGCCGGTCCAGAATTTCTGAAACATCCAGCTTGGGCGCACCGTGAACCTGGCAGCGAAAGCCCCGTTCCACATAATCTTCAGCCCGGATAATGCCGGATTTCGCTTCACGCAGAGAAGCAACAACTTCCTGAGTGTTGTTGCCAATCGACGACACAATACCCATTCCGGTAACAACCACACGCCGCATCATATTGATCCTTTCAAAACCCCAAATTCATATGGGTTTGACGACCCCGGGGGTCGGTAATTCTTGTCCAAACAGGATTATTATATTCCGAATTGTGGCACGATCACGAATTGTCTGTGAACAAACCCACCCGGAGGTCCTTGGCAGTAAAGATAGTCTCGCCATCGGCTTTTAACCACCCGTCCGCAATACCAAGGACAAGTTTTCTTCGGATAACCCGCTTTAAATCAAGTCCGAATTCAAGTTTTTTGATGTCCGGGGTTACCATGCCAATAAATTTAACTTCGCCGGTGGCCAATGCCCGACCCCGCCCAAGCGAGCCGCCCCAGCCGAGAAAAAAACCAAGCAATTGCCACATACCGTCAAGACCAAGGCATCCAGGCATGACCGGATCGCCAATGAAATGGCAGGAGAAAAACCAGAGATCTGGCCGAATATCAAATTCGGCGCGTACTAGCCCCTTTTCGAATTCACCACCTTCTTCAGAAATTTCTGTGATCCGGTCAATCATAAGCATGGGAGGCACAGGCAATTGTGCATTGCCTTGACCGAACATTTCGCCACGCCCACAAGCCAGCAATTCTTCGTAATTAAAGCTACTTTGTCGTTCAGCCATGCCGTATTTCCCAACAACAATTATAATTCATAACCCTGTTAATCTCTATTCATCTACCATACTCATCTTTCTCGCAATAGCTGCTCTTTGACCAAGGGGATGTTTTGCCAGCAAAAATGGAGATTTCCGAAAAGGTTGACGGACGCAACCTCCTTAGTTGCAAATGCGAATGATTTTCAATAAAGTTTGTGACAGATCAAGAATGGTTGTGCGATTACGGTGTTAAAACATCGGTATAATATGGGCGTTTCAAATAATTTTTTGATTACGGGCGTGAACTGAATATTTGACAGGTAGCCAGGTAAAACGAAATGAACAACAGTCAGACCATCAGGGAAATTCTTAGCAAAGCGGGTCTCCGCCCGACGCGACAGCGGCTGGATTTGGGAGACTTGTTGTTTACGGGTGTCGATCGTCATCTAACCGCTGAAATGCTGCGCGATGAGGCCATCGGCAAAAATATGCAGATATCATTGGCAACAATCTACAACACCCTCCACCAATTTACAGAAGCAGGGTTGTTGCGGGAAGTCGCCGTGAGCGGGGTGAAAACATATTTCGATACCAATATCGGAAATCACCACCATTTCTATGTGTCAGGCAGCAACACAATTCTCGATATTCCTGATGAACAATTGGAAGTGCATGGCATACCGGTTCCGCCCGAAGGCATGGAAGTCAGCCAGATAGATGTTGTGGTTCACTTGCGCCCCAGCAGAGACGCCTGATCCGCTATTGGCGTTCGGGGTCTGCACTGAAAAATCCGGGTTTAATTGATAGCTTCGTCCGGATAGGTGCCGAACAAGAGTTCCTGCTTGATCCATCCTTCAAACTGCCTGATCGATATTTGGCACCATCCGTCTACGCAGCGGTCAAGATCGCAAAGAATGCCGGGGCTGAGTTTGACAATTGGCGCCCCACCCTCGTCAGGACGATCCCTCAGTGTCAGAAATTCGTCTTCAGACCAGGGTGCCACCAAAATAGTGCGCCGGGCGCTAAGCAGCGAATGGAAAACCCACCCTTCTTCGCCGTCGCTGTCGCGCACCTGACGCCAGTTTTCAAACTCCGCGACAATCTCCACCGGCAACCCTTGTTGCAGGAAAACCCAGGAAATTGAATGGTCCTGGCCGGGGCCGCCCCTCACATTGACCCGGTTGGATTTGAGACTGACAAATCGGGGGACTGGCAAACCGCTCTGACCGACCGACCCGGTTATACCGGTGGTTTGAGCTTGGGAGCTGAATGCAAAAAACGGTGCGGTTATAGCAAAGCTGGTCAAGAAACCAAAAACAAGGAATAGTCTGATTACCATTCCGGTTCCTGTGCTAAGTTGGGTCTGGAACGGGATGGCGAATCTATTCATGAATTCCATTCCACATCCAAATTATGCTGGTGCCAAATTTGCTTGTCGCTATGGAGGTGCATCTGATCTCAGCGATACAAAAACTGGACCCAGCCAGCATCATTTCCGATTATAAGAAGCGTTTACAGGTTCATGACCTAGCGCAGGTTCCTCTATTGTTCAATAAGAATGGCATTTGAAAGTCTTTATTCTTCCCCTATCCTTCTGATAAGGATTGGCTATCGACGCTGGCAATGCGTCAATCGCTTGGCGATTGGCCCGGCAACAGAATGGAAACACTGAATGAGCCCCGACCACAAATCCAAACCCCTGGTAATTGCGACCCGGAAACTGCCGGATATTGTCGAGACCCGGATGCGGGAATTGTTCAATACCCGCCTGAACGAAGACGACATTCCGATGTCGCAGAAAGATCTTGTCGCAGCCGTTGCCGAGGCTGATGTTTTGGTCCCGACCGTAACCGACCGGATCGATGCTGGTGTTTTGAGCCAGGCCGGACCCAACCTGAAGTTGATTGCAAATTTCGGCAACGGCGTCGATAATATCGATGTGGGCACCGCGACAAACCGTGGCATTACCGTCACCAATACCCCGGGCGTATTGACCGAAGATACCGCCGACATGACCATGGCCCTTATCCTCGCTGTTCCGCGGCGGCTTGCCGAAGGGTCGCAGGTTCTAACGTCGGGAAATTCGTGGACCGGATGGTCACCGACATGGATGCTGGGTCGCAGAATTTCCGGCAAGCGGCTTGGCATTATCGGCATGGGCCGTATCGGCCAGGCGGTAGCGCGGCGGGCTCGTGCCTTCGGCCTCCAAATCCATTATCACAATCGCCGCCGGGTCGCGGCCGCCATCGAGCAGGAACTCGAAGCAACCTATTGGGACAGCCTCGACCAGATGATCGCCCGGATGGATATCATTTCGGTGAATTGCCCTCATACCCCGGCAACGTTCCATTTGCTCTCGGCACGCCGGTTGAAGCTGATTCGCTCTGACGCCTATATCGTTAACACCGCGCGTGGTGAAGTGATTGACGAGGTTGCCATGACCCGTCTGCTTGAAGCCGATGAGATTGCCGGAGCCGGGCTTGATGTGTTTGAACATGAGCCAGCGGTGAACCCGAAGCTGGTGAGCCTTTCGGCAGCCGGAAAAGTAGTGTTGCTCCCGCATATGGGGTCAGCCACCATTGAGGGCCGGGTTGATATGGGTGAAAAAGTCATCATTAACATCAAGACATTCATGGATGGTCATCGCCCGCCGGACCGGGTTCTGCCGTCAATGCTTTAGACTGGGGTTTTAGACAGGGTTCCTGTGTCAGTAGTACCGATCAAAATGTTCATTCCCTTGCACGTCCGATCACTGTTAACAAACCGTTAACACAGAGATTCTAAGTTGGTCTCGTGCGTCGATCAATGACCACAGGGGGTAATATCATGAAAGCCAATTTCCTGAATATAATCATAGCGACAGCGGCTGCCGCGTCGTTCACATTCGCTGCACCGGTCGCGTCTGAAGCCGCAGACGCATCCTATGATACCGGGATCTCGGATCCCTGGGCAGGTACGAAATGGCTGGTCCGCGGACGGATCATCGGCGTGTTGCCGGATGTCAGCAATGCCACGATTGGTGGGGCTCCGGCACCTACATTTGATGCTGATGATTCGCTGATGCCGGAATTGGATATCACCTATTTTTTGAACGACAATTTCGCGCTTGAGCTTATCCTTGCCGTCTCACCGCACGATGCCACGCTGGGTGGTGCAGTGGTCACTGATCTTTTGTTACTGCCGCCAACCTTGACGCTGCAATATCACATGCCCATGGGCAATTTTAAGCCATATGTCGGCGCTGGGATCAACCTGACCTTTGTGATCGACAGCAGCCCAACGGCGGTTGCCGGTTTTGTTGATGATTGGGACGCATCCGTCGGCTTTGCCCTCCAGGCTGGCTTCGACTATGCAATCGATGATCACTGGAGTTTTAATCTTGATGTTAAAAAGCTCTGGCTGGGACTGGACGGAACCATCACTGCTGGTCTGGTTCCGGTCAGTGTCGATATCGATCCCTGGATTGTTGGGGTTGGTATCGGATACCGCTTCTAGAAAAAGCGCCGAAATTTAGCACCTGCTTCAAGGGAGGGGATCCAATCACTCCTCCTTTTGATTACGCTAAATCGTGAATCGATAAATCTTTGATCGTTGGAGCCCGCCCGTTGAGGGGGTTTTCGGGGTCCCAGCTATACCGGATTTCATGGAACCGCGTATATAGGGCATCGTAGGAAAGCAGCCGCCCTACCAGAGATGTTCCCGCGCCGGTTATTTCCTTGATCGCTTCCATCGCCTGCATGGCACCGATCATGCCGGTCAGCGCGCCCAGAACGCCTGCTTCTTCGCAGCTTGGCGCCATCTCACGGGGGGGCGGTTCTGGAAACAGGCACCGGTAAGATGGGTTCGGGTTGCCATCCGCGCCAGCTTCAAACGCGCGGAAGGTTGTAAGGGTTCCGTCAAATTGACCGACCGATCCTGACACAAGAATTTTGCCGCCGAAATAACAAGCGTCATTTACCAGATACCGGGTGTTAAAATTATCCGACCCGTCAATCACCAGGTCAAAATCGGCGATGATCTCTGCTGCGTTGCTGGCATCCAGCCTGGACGGAATAGCGCGTACGTCTACATGAGGGTTGAGCTGCGCCAATCTTGATTTTGCGCTTTCTACTTTCGCCATGCTTATTTCTGCTGTGCCGTGCAGAACCTGGCGTTGCAGGTTTGAAAGCGAAACAATGTCGTCATCGACAATACCCAATGTGCCAATGCCGGCAGCGGCAAGATACATCAGTGCTGGAGAGCCTAATCCGCCAGCGCCAATCACCAGTATGCGCGCGCTTTTTAATTTGAGCTGACCGGGTCCGCCAATATGGCGCAAAACGATGTGGCGGGCATATCGTTCCAGTTCGTCATCATTCAGGGAAATGTCGTTGGCCATAATTATTGCCCGGTCGATCCGAACCCGCCTGAACCACGATCGCTTTCAGGGAGGTCTTCAATTTCCATCATGGTCGCCTGCGTCACCGGTGCCATCACCATCTGCGCGATCCGCATGTCCCGGGTGATGGTAAACGGCCCGGAACCATGATTGATCAGCGCCACTTTAATCTCGCCGCGATAATCGCAATCGATTGTACCCGGTGCGTTTAGAACCGTAACCCCGTTCTTGACCGCCAGTCCGGAGCGTGGACGGATCTGCGCCTCATGACCATCAGGCAGGGCGATGGCGATGCCGGTTGGCACCAGTCTCCAATCTCCGGACGCGATGACCATGTCTTCTTCAACAGCTGCCCGCAGGTCCATTCCTGCCGCGCCCGTCGTCTCATAAGCAGGCAATTCAAGATCAGCCCCGTGCGGCAAACGTTTGACCGCAACAGTGAGGGAAGCGCTCATTCCGTTTTGCCAAAATTTGCAAAATGATCAGCAATCCGCTGCGCAAGGTCCGCAGCAACCTGTTGTTTGTTCATTTCCTGCCAGCTTTCAACGCCTGAGGCCGAGACAATATGTATCTGGTTTTTATCGCCGCCCATTACCCCGGTGCTACCCGCCTGATCGGGCACCGAAACATCGTTGGCGACAATCCAGTCGCATTGTTTTTTTGCGAGTTTTGCCTTGGCATGATCGATCATATTTTCCGTTTCGGCTGCGAATCCAATCACCAATTCCGGGCGGTTCGGAGATTTTTTCGAAAGCGTCGCCAAAATATCCGGGTTTTCAATCAGGTTCAGAATTGGCACCTCGCCGCTCTTGTCTTTCTTGATTTTCTGCGCGGCTTCGCTGTCGACCCGCCAATCAGAAACGGCGGCGACACAGATCGCGATATCAACCGGCAATATCGATGTGCAGGCGTCCAGCATGTGGCTGGCGGATTCTACGTGAACGGTCTCTACCATCACGGGGTCGGCAATTTCCACTGGTCCGCTGACAAGCGTTACGTCTGCGCCAAGATGTGCCAGAGCTGCCGCAATAGCGTGCCCCTGTTTGCCGGAAGAGCGGTTGGCCAAATAGCGCACCGGGTCTATGGCTTCGCGTGTGGGGCCTGAAGTCACCAGCGCGGTGCGTCCCTGTAGCGGCAATTTGCCGGGGCCGAGCAAGGCTGAGATTGCCGCCAGAATTTCGTCTGGTTCCGCCATGCGGCCAAAACCATATTCGCCGCAGGCCATATCGCCTTTATTCGGTCCGACCATGTGAATGCCGTCTTCGCCAAGCCTGGCAACATTGCGTCGGGTGCTAGCATGTTCCCACATCCGGACATTCATGGCGGGTGCGATCAGAACCGGCTTGTCAGTCGCCAATAATGTGGTTGACGCCAGATCGTTGCACAATCCGTTGGCCATTTTTGCCATCAGGTCAGCGGTTGCCGGCGCAACGACCAAAAGGTCCGCATCGCGGGATAATTCGATATGCCCCATCTCGGCCTCGTCGGTGAGGTTGAAAATGTCGGAATAAACTTTGTCCCCGCTCAGCGAAGAAAGCGATAGCGGGGTGACGAATTCAGCGCCTGCCTTGGTCAGGATGACCCGCACGGTCCCACCGGCTTTCGTTAAAAGCCGAATGAGTTCAAGGCTTTTATAAGCTGCAATGCCACCGGCAACGATCAAAAGGATGCGTTTATTTTCGAGTGTCATGGTCATGAGCTACCCTACAAAATGCCAGGCGATTGCCGCAAGAGCCAGTGCGCCGACCCACAAGGCACGACGGCTCCAGCGATCCTGATGGCGTTGTTCGGATGCGATTTTCTCAACTGTTTCCTGATCCAGCCTGAGGCCGCCCGAAGCCATATCAGCCATTTGCAGGGAGATCGTTTCTGCGCGTCCAAGCAACCCCGGTAGTTGGCCCATAAACCGCCCAAGATTGGCGGCACCTTCGGCGGCATCATGGAGCCTGCCTTCGGGTCCGAGATTGCTCTCCATCCATTCCTTGACCACCGGTTTGGCAGTGTCCCACATGTTCAGTTCGGGATCGAGCATCCGCCCGACGCCTTCCACCACCATCATGGTTTTTTGCAGCAACAGTAATTCAGGCCGGGCTTCCATCTCGAACAATTCCGTATTCTGGAATAATTGCGTCAGCAAATTCGCCATCGAAATATCTTCAGCAGTTCGGCCCATCAACGGTTCGCCAATGGCCCGCAGGGATTGCGCAAAAGCGGCGCGGTCCTGATGGGGTGGCACGTAACCGGCTTCAAAATGGACGTCCGAAATGCGCGTATAATCGCGCTGGATGAAACCCCACAGAATTTCAGCCAAAAAGCGGCGTTCCTTGATGCCAAGCCGCCCCATAATACCAAAATCGACCGCAACGATATCGCTTTTTCCATCAACAAATAGATTGCCTGGATGCATATCGGCGTGGAAAAAACCGTCGCGCATGGCGTGGCGCAGAAACGACTGAATAACATTCGCTCCAAGCGCTTTCAGATCATGGTCAGACGCTTCCAAGGCATCGCGGTCGCTCAACGCAATGCCGTCGACCCATTCTATCGTCAAAACCCGCTTGGCGCATTGCGGCCAATAAATTTCAGGCACCCGGAAGCCCGGATCGTCGACAATATTTTCCGCCATTTCCGAAATCGCGGCAGCTTCCAGTCGGAGATCCATTTCAAAATGGACTGATTGCGCCAGCGTCTCGACTGCGGCCACCGGTTTGAGCCGCCGCGAGGCCGGGTGGAGCCGCTCGGCGGCACGCGCCATGAAAAAGAAACTCTCCATGTCACGGGCGAAGCGTCGCTCAATCCCGGGCCGGAGAATTTTAACCGCGACGGTCTGGTCCCCGTCTTCAGTTTCAAGCGTAGCTTTATGCACCTGCGCAATCGAAGCAGCAGCAACGGATTTACTGAACGATGAAAAAATTTCTTTGACCTGCGCGTGCAACGCAGCTTCAACGGCGGCTTCGGCCTCGGGTTGGGAAAATGCAGGGATATTATCCTGCAACTGGGAGAGATCGTTTGCGCGTTCCGCCCCGATAATATCAGACCGGGTTGCCAGAAATTGTCCAAACTTGATGTAGCTCGGACCAAGCTCGGTCAACGCGGCTGTAAGCCGTTTGACAGAAGATTGTTGGCCTGCCACATCGGTTTTAGGACCTGCCAGAAACCGAATGATTTTGAACCCGATCCGCGCCGGTCCCGGCAGCTCTTCGGGCGTTACCAGATCAAGCGCTCCATGACGCGCCATCACAAACCCGGCCCGCGCAAGGCGCCATGATTGAATGAGACCAGAAAACATTGCTAAATCCGCCACCCCGAATGAATGGCGGCGATACCACCTGATAAATTGCGGTATTTGACCTGGCTAAACCCGGCCTCAACAACCTTTTCAACGAGGGTTTCCTGATCCGGGAATTTGCGAATTGATTCGACCAGATAGCGATACGAATCTGCGTCTCCGCTCACCAAAGAGCCAAGGGCCGGGATGGCTTTGAATGAAAACAAATCATAAGCCTTGTCGAGCATCGGTACCGAAGGGTGAGAAAATTCGAGACAGATGAACCGTCCGCCGGTTTTCAAAACCCGGAACGCTTCCTGTAACGCAGCACCGATATTCGGTACGTTTCGCAGGCCAAAGGCGATGGTGTAGGAATCAAACCATTTATCGGGAAAAGGCAGGCTTTCGGCGTTGCCCTGGACAAAATCAATCACGTCGCCATGGGCTTGGTTTCGGGCGCGGATTTTACCTTCGCCCAGCATATTATTGTTGATATCGAGAACCTGAATATCTGCCCGCCCGTTGACCGCGTCAGCGATGCGGAAAGCCATATCACCGGTGCCACCTGCCACATCAATATGCCGATAGGTGCCACCGGCAGCGTTAGGCGCGAGCCAATTGATTGCGGCATCCTTCCAGAGACGATGCAATCCGCCGCTCATCAGATCATTCATCAGGTCGTAGCGTTTGGCTACTTTTGAGAACACATCATCCACAAGGCCCTGTTTGGCGCTTGGGTCAATGTCCTGAAACCCGAAATGTCCGGCATTTTCGTCTTGGGTCTGGTTACTCAACGAATTCTCTCCAATTGCAAACGGGACCATAGCGCAGCGCTGGCCCGAGCGCTATGTTGGTTTGCGAAAAGCGTAAATGAAAAGCCTGGCGAAAAAGCCGGATATTTTTTGTAACTGAGAGGGAAAATCTTTGCCAGAACTACCCGAAGTGGAAACCGTCATGCGCGGTCTGGACCTGACAATGACCGGGAAAACCATCCATCAGGTTGAGTTGCGCCGTAAAAATCTGAGATTTCCTTTCCCGGAGAATTTTGCGGACGATCTTGAAGGCCAATCGGTCACCGGGATGAAACGACGGGCAAAATACATTCAGGTTCATCTATCGTCAGGCAATGTGCTGGTGTCACATCTGGGCATGTCCGGGCGGTTTTTAATTAATCAGGCCGGTACCGCCGGATTTCATAATGAAATTCCACGTAACGTCGCCCACGACCATGTGGTTATCACCCTAAATGACGGCACACTTATAACCTATAATGATCCGCGCCGGTTCGGCTATATGCTGCTGGTGCCAGAAACAGATCTCGAACATCATCCCCGGTTTTGCGACATTGGTGTGGAGCCGCTGGGCAATCATTTGAACGGACCGTTTCTCAACGACGCGTTCCGGGGCCGCGCCGCAAGCCTCAAGGCGGCATTGATGGACCAGCGCATTGTTGCCGGGCTCGGCAATATCTATGTTTGCGAAGTGTTACACATGTCCCGCCTGTCGCCGGAACGGTCAGCCGGGTCGATCACCACCAAAAGCGGGGCGCCCGGGAAACGGATCGCGCCACTGGTCGCCGCAATCCGCGATGTGCTGACCCGGGCCATTGCCGCAGGTGGGTCGTCATTGAAGGATTTTGGCCATACCGACGGCTCGCTTGGCTATTTCCAGCATGCCTTCAAGGTTTATGATCAGGCTGGGAAAGATTGTCCGCGAGAAAGTTGCAAAGGAACAATTCGCCGCATTGTCCAGAACGGGCGCTCGACTTTCTATTGTCCGGTATGCCAGAAATAGAGATATTTTTTGCCATTCACCGGATGAATGGCGATCAGGCAACAGGGACAGGACAAAATGGCTTTTGAATCAATCATCGTTGAAACCAGAGACAAGGTCGGACTAATCACCCTCAATCGTCCAAAGGCGCTCAACGCGCTCAACGGAGAATTGATGGATGAATTGGCACAAGCTCTGGACAGCTTTGAAGCCGATGACAAAATTGGCTGCATTGTGCTGACCGGGAGCGACAAGGCGTTTGCCGCCGGGGCCGATATCAAGGAAATGAAGACCAAGACCTATATGGACGCCTATAAAGAGGATTTCATCACTTCATGGGAACGCTTGTCCCGGGTCAGAAAACCGGTTATCGCGGCGGTTGCTGGCTATGCCCTTGGGGGCGGCTGCGAAGTGGCGATGATGTGCGATTTTATTATCGCTGCCGACACCGCCAAATTCGGCCAGCCCGAGATTAATCTGGGCGTCATGCCAGGGGCCGGCGGGACCCAGCGGTTAACCCGCTTTGTTGGCAAGTCGAAGGCCATGGATATGTGTCTGACGGGCCGCATGATGGATGCCGAAGAGGCTGAACGCTCCGGTCTTGTCAGTCGCATTGTTGAAGCGGACAAGTTGCTTGATGAAGCAATCGAAACCGGCAACAAAATCGCCCAGATGTCGATGCCGTCGGTAATGTTGACCAAAGAATCTGTCAAACGGTCCTATGAAACCACCCTCACCGAAGGCATTAGGTTCGAACGCCGGGTGTTTCAGTCCCTGTTCGCTACCGAAGACCAGAAAGAAGGCATGGCGGCATTCGCTGAAAAGCGTACCCCGCAATTCAAAAACCGATAGGCGCGACACCTTCTTGCTCTGCATTTAGTGGAGCGGGATATTTCTTGGATTGGCAGCGCGACCTGTTTTTAGGCAGAACGTGATCCTTACTAATTTTTCGCTTCGGGCATTGCCCCATATAGTATTGCTAGTCTGGCCTAAGACTTGTTGACGTAGGCCCGGCATGCCGATATAAGCGCACCCGGTTTCACGTGTTTTTTTGTTTCGGTCAATTTCCGGCAGCACGGAACCTAATTCATTCTGGCAAAAGCGTCGAAGCTTCAAGAGCAACGGCAGCTAGCATTTAAGACAAGGGCTCATTGATGGCCAATACATCTTCGGCCAAGAAGGCCATTCGTAAAATCGCACGTCGCACCATTGTTAATGGTGATCGGCGCACGCGCATGCGCACATTCATCAAGCGCGTCGAGACAGCAATCGCCGCCGGTGATCGCAGCGGGGCCATGGATGCCCTGAAAGCTGCCGAGCCGGAAATCATGCGCGCAGCGGGTCGTGGCCTGCTGCCAAAAAATACCGCGTCCAGGAAAGTATCCCGCCTGTCCCAGCGTATCCGCGTGATGCCTGCCTGACTTTACGGCACAAGAATAGATTAGAATTAATCTCAGGCGTCGGGTCTCCCGACGCCTGTTTTGTTTTTACGACAGGCATCCGGGTATCTGGCCTCTCAAGTTGCCTTAGCCAGGTTCAAACCGTGAACCACATTTTCTGACGGCGGTTTTTCCGATATATCAGTAGCTTACGGGTATGACTCAAAAGCAAAGCGGAAATTGGCTGTTTTCTGCGGAAATTTGGTTTCCAGTCAGCATGCGGATGGAATTTTTTTGAAAACTGTCCACAGGCTTGTCCACAACCGTGAATCGCTTGAATCTCAACGATTTGCAAAAAAGCCCATGACTGTTCTGGTACGGTTTTCAGACCCGGTGGCAAAAGATTCTTGACCCTTCGGGTTGATTCAGGCTTGCCACCCTCAGACCAGATGTATAGTCTTCAAGCATCAGGACGACTTCTCCGGCCGATATTCTCAAATTAACGGGATTATGCTTGGCTTTTCAAGCAACGGCGGAGCTTTGACTTGGTATAAGAAGACTGAAAATTCGCAATTTAAGTATTGTTGTGAAAAATAAACCGGGTTAAGGCGATGATGCAAAATACAATAGCACAGATTATTTTATCGACATTCTTTTCCAGCCCTTCCCGGTGTGAAGCGTTGGATTTTTTCCTAGAGCCTATGGCCAATAGCGCTTGCTCGTTTAGAGGCGACCGTCATGACCATTGAGGACAATCTGGTTTATGCTGGCGACATTGAACCGAGCGAGACCTGGGCCAAGCTGAAATCGGAACCCAGGTCGGTTCTGGTTGATGTCAGAACCACTGCCGAGTGGGATTTCGTTGGCGTGCCTGATTTGTCTGAATTGGGCCAATCCGTCATTCTTCTCGAATGGCAGCAATATCCGGATATGAATGTAAACCCGGATTTTGTCGCGACCCTTAAAACTGAACTGGGTGTGCGTGGGTTTGGGGATGAAACACCGATTTATATCATATGCCGGTCTGGTGTCCGTAGCCGCGCTGCGGCCGATGCCATGACGGCGGCAGGTTTTAGCAAAAGTTATAATGTTTTACGTGGATTTGAAGGTCGCCGTGATGATGGCGGCATGCGCGGAAAAGTAGAGGGCTGGAAGGAATCCGGTCTACCTTGGAGACAGAAATAGATAGAGGTTATTTTTAGAGACGGTTTATGGGTCGGGCTTTCATCCGGCCAAATGAACTAAAGGCTTGCCAGGATCCGGATTACCGGGGCTGGAAAAAATACCGGCAATGACCGGGCGGCGTTAAACAGGGTTGGCTGTACAGGCAGTCGGCCCAATGGGGGCATAACAAAGAATGGCAAACCGGGATTCTGGACGTGTATCAGCAGGCGGCGGACGCACCAAAAGTCTGGCGAATATGTGGCGACGGGTGCGGGAACGGCTTCGCGCCGAGCTCGGTGAGGAGGTTTTTCAAAGCTGGTTTGCCAGCGTAGAGCCTGAAGATTTGAACGGTGGTACTTTAAGCCTTTCGGTGCCGACCAAATTTCTAAAGAGCTGGATTCAGTCGCATTATCAGGACCGGGTTTTGGCGCTCTGGAAAAATGAAACCGACAAGGTCATGAAGGTGGATATCCGGGTTAGAACGCCGACCGTTTTGGCCAAAGCCAATGACGAAGAAGCTTCCGCCAGCAAGATGCTTGATGCAGCCTCAAATAATCTCGCTGGCTCTTCCGGGTTCATGGCGAGCGATATCGGGGCGCATTCGTCTTCGGGGGATTTGGCGTCACCGCTGGATCCGCGTTTCACAATCGATTCGTTTGTGGTCGGCGATTCCAATCGTCTTGCTTACGAAGCCGCTCGCCAGGTTGCCAGCAGCAATCCGGGTACGGCAGATTTCAAGGTACTGTATATCCACGGTTCTGTTGGTCTCGGTAAAACTCATCTGTTGCAATCTGTTGCCTGGACCGTGCGTCGTGAACAACGCTCCCGGCGGGTAATTTACCTGACCGCCGAGCGTTTCATGTACCGGTTCGTCTCGGCACTGAAGCAAAAGGAAGTGGTTGCCTTCAAGGATCAGCTACGGAACATTGACCTGCTGCTGATCGATGATATGCAGTTCCTGCAGGGGCCGACCCTGCAACAGGAATTTTGCCACACCTTGAACGCGTTGATCGAAGCAGGCCGCCAGATTGTGGTGGCTGCCGACAGGCCGCTGGTTGATCTCGACAGCCTGGATGAGCGGATGCGGTCGCGTCTCTCGGCTGGTCTGGTGGCTGATCTGCGCACATTTGACAAGGGTGTGCGTCTGGAAATCCTCCGTCGGCGACGGGCTGTTGCCAAGCGCCGTTTCCCAAATCTCAACATGCCGGACCAGGTTCTCGAATATGTTGCCGACCAAATCACCGGCAATGGCCGCGATCTGGAGGGGGCCTTCACCCGGATTGTTGCCCGCAACCAGCTTGCAAAATATGAGATCACAGTGGAAACGGCAGAAAATGCGATCCGCGATCTGGTGCGTACGCCAGAACCAAGGCGGATCCGGATTGAAGGCATCCAGCGGTTGGTTGCCAAACATTTCAATGTGACCAAGCAGGAATTGATTTCGCCACGCCGGACCCGGTCGATCGTGCGGCCCCGGCAGATATCCATGTATCTTGCAAAAACCATGACCGACCGGTCTTTCCCCGATATCGGTCGTCGGTTTGGCGGGCGGGATCACACCACGGTCCTGCACGCAGTGCGCAAGATCGAGAAAATGATTTCCGAAGACACAACATTAGCCAGTGAGGTTGAAATGCTGCGCCGGTTGATCGAGGATATGAAAGATTAGAGTTAGGACCCTGGCGCACAGGCTTTGAATGAAACGCCTGGTGCAGGGGATAAATCTCCTGCACAATTTGTCCCCTGCACGTTTTGTTGCGCTTGCGTCAAAGGCGGATTTCAAATATTCCCGTTTGACAGAATTTTTTTGGATCGCGGGTGGTGTTGAAATGGCTGCTTTGCGTTGGACAGGCACGAACCAGCAGAAACAATCATGAAGCTGACCATCGAACGCGCGGCTCTTTTAAAATCCCTCAACCATGTCCAGAGCGTTGTTGAGCGCCGCAACACGATCCCGATTCTCTCCAATGTGTTGATTGAAGCGGATCGCAACGAATTGCGCTTGCGGGCAACCGATCTTGATCTCGAAGTTGTCGAGACGGTCGCAGCGGAAGTTAGCGTGCCCGGTGCGACCACTGTACCCGCACATATCTGCTACGACATTGTTCGCAAATTTTCAGACGGCGCCCAGCTTGAATTCGCGCTCAACGAAGACGGCACCGGAATGGTGCTACGTTCAGGGCGTTCGGAATTTAATTTGCAGGCTTTAGCGCGGGAAGATTTTCCGACCCTCTCGACCGGTGATCTGGACCATAGTTTCCAGATAAGTGCTGCTGATCTGCGCCGCTTGATTGACAAGACCCGGTTCGCCATGTCGACCGAAGAGACCCGTTATTATCTGAACGGTATTTACCTGCACGTAGCTGAAACCGATGGCAGTGCCACCTTGCGCACGGTCGCTACCGATGGTCACCGGCTTGCCATGGTTGAATTGCCGGCCCCCGATGGTGCCGCCGGAATGCCGGGCATCATCATTCCCCGCAAAACGGTACTTGAGTTGCACAAGCTGATTGAAGAATGCGAGGATGGCGTCGCAATCGACCTGTCGACCACCCAGATCAGAATTGCGTTCGATAATATCGTGCTCACGTCAAAATTGATCGATGGCACCTTTCCTGAATATGACCGGGTGATCCCTAAAGAGAACGACAAAACCATGACCGTGGATACGGCGACCTTCACCAGGGCCGTTGACCGCGTTTCTACCATCTCCAGCGAACGCGGCCGG
This sequence comes from Hyphomicrobiales bacterium, assembly GCA_021775875.1. Taxonomy (GTDB): domain Bacteria; phylum Pseudomonadota; class Alphaproteobacteria; order Rhizobiales; family NORP267; genus NORP267. The sequence goes on from JAJFHA010000017.1 coordinate 139,368, forward strand.
GCGGTTAAGGTTGATCTGGACGCAGGCAAGGTCGTACTGGCGGTCAACAATCCCGATAGCGGCAGTGCCGTTGAAGAGCTGGATGTGGATTATGCCGGTGACGGGTTGGAAATCGGTTTCAATGCTCGCTATCTACTGGACATTATGGGCCAGCTCGAAGGCGGACAGGCCTGTTTCGATATGGCCGATTCAGGATCCCCGATGCTGGTTCGCGATCCCGATGATGTAAGCGCAATTTATGTCCTGATGCCGATGCGGGTTTAGGCATGGCGGCGGAAATTGCCGAAATCCCAAACCCCGCTCACCTGGTAAATTGCCGGATTGAAGCACTAAAGCTGACCGGTTTCCGCAATTACAAGTCTCTGTCGCTAAATCTCGATGCGCGTCCCGTGGTTCTGACCGGCAGAAACGGGGCCGGTAAAACCAATCTTCTCGAAGCTGTATCATTTCTGTGCGACGGACGCGGGTTGCGCCGCGCTGGATATCAGGAAATTACACAACATACGATCGGGACAGACACAGACATCGCTTCACTATCCGATAGCGACGGTTGGGCGGTCTGGGGTCGGCTTACCGGCCCAAACGGGCCGGTCGAAATTGGTACAGGGTCAGGGTCATTCGCCCCGGATGCTGGCGAGAACAGGCGCATTGTGCGTATCGACGGCGTCACGGCGCGTTCCCTGAACGAGCTTGCTGATTATAGCCGCATCATCTGGCTGACCCCGTCCATGGATGGTCTTTTTACCGGTGGCGCGTCCGAACGCCGCCGTTTCCTTGATCGTCTCGTGGTTACGGTTCAGCCGCTGCATCGCCGTCAGGTTAACGCCTATGAAGCCGCCATGCGCCAGCGCAATTCATTGCTGAGCGGCCTGTCGCCCGACCCGGCCTGGCTGGACGCGATTGAGGCACAAATGGCGGAACATGCGGTTTCAATCGCGGCAGCGCGGTTGGAAACGGTTGAATTGTTGACGGCGGCAATTGTCGGGCGCACCAACAGCGCCTTCCCGTCAGCCCGGTTAGAGCTTCACGGGAGCGTTGAGCAAGACCTGACGCTTCTGGCGGCTGTTGATGCCGAGGATGCTTTCCGTGCCCGCCTTAGTGCCAACCGGCCTCAGGATGCGGCCGCGGGGCGTACCCTCGATGGGCCCCACCGCACCGATTTGCTGGTGATCCATGCTAGCCACGGGATTGAAACTCGAAAATGTTCGACCGGCGAACAGAAAATGGTTCTGGTCGCGCTTATTCTTGCCCATGCCGGTCTAGTTCGCGAGTTGACCGCAGGCGTCGCCCCAATTCTCTTGCTGGATGAAATTGGTGCGCATCTGGATGCTCCGCACCGGGACGCGCTGTATGGCGAAATTCTCGAATTGGGGGCGCAGGCCTGGTTCACCGGAACCGACCCGGCTCTGTTTGCCTCGCTGCAAGAAAATGCCCAGCATTTTTTGGTGGAATCCGGTTCAGTTACGCCCCTTTAGCGGGTGGCGATTCATTGGCGCAAAATGCTGGAAAATTGGGATTTTCTCCCCATATTCATCTATAATCCAATGATTCTGTTTCCACTCCTTAGACGGGCCATAAATGAGCGACCAAGACCAGACCAATAGTTCTGAATCCGAAGACAATAATCCTGGCGATTATGACGCCGGATCGATCAAGGTCCTCAAAGGCCTGGATGCGGTACGCAAACGCCCCGGCATGTATATCGGCGATACCGATGATGGCTCGGGCCTGCACCACATGGTCTATGAGGCCGTTGATAACGCGGTCGATGAAGCCCTGGCCGGTCATGCCGACAAGGTGTCCGTGACCCTCAATCCCGATGGGTCTGTAACGGTCGCAGATAATGGCCGCGGTATCCCGGTTGATATCCATGAGGAAGAAGGCGTATCAGCCGCCGAAGTTATCATGACCCAGCTGCATGCTGGCGGTAAGTTCGACCAGAATTCCTACAAGGTGTCAGGTGGCCTCCATGGTGTTGGCGTTTCCGTCGTCAACGCCCTTTCGGTTTGGCTTGAATTGCGCATCCGCCGGGGTGGCGGTGAACATTTCATGCGCTTCGAAAATGGTGTAGCGGCCGCTCCTCTGGAGCGTGTTGGTGATGCTGGCGACGAGAGCGGAACCGAGGTAACATTTTTACCGAGTACCGAAACTTTTTCTTCGATCGAATTTGATTTTCCAACCCTTGAACACCGCCTTCGTGAGCTGGCATTTCTCAATTCCGGCGTAAAAATCGTCCTTACCGATAATCGCGGTGTCGAGCCCCGCGTCGAGACCATGCAATATGAGGGCGGCCTTACCGCCTTTGTAAAATATATCGACCGCGCCCGCACCAACCTGATTGACGAGCCGATTTCTCTCAAAATCGAACGTGACGATGTGTTGGTGGAAGCATCAATGTGGTGGAACGATTCCTACCACGAGAATGTCCATTGTTTTACCAACAACATTCCTCAACGCGACGGCGGCGCTCATCTGGCAGGCTTTCGTGCTGCCCTGACCCGTCAGGTAACCGGCTATGCTACTTCAACAGGGATCGGCAAGCGCGAGAAAGTCTCCCTGACCGGCGATGATTGCCGGGAAGGATTGACCTGCGTCTTGTCGATCAAAGTGCCCGATCCGAAATTCTCGTCCCAGACCAAGGACAAGCTGGTTTCGTCCGAAGTGCGCCCGGTGGTTGAAGGAGCCATTAATGAAACGCTGAAAGTCTGGTTTGAAGAACATCCGGCTGAAGCCAAGATCGTAGTTTCCAAAGTTGTGGAGGCGTCGGCAGCCCGCGAAGCGGCGCGCAAGGCCCGCGAACTGACACGGCGCAAGGGCGCACTCGATATCGCATCGCTGCCCGGCAAACTTGCCGATTGTCAGGAGCGCGACCCTGCACGTGCCGAATTGTTCCTGGTGGAAGGGGATTCCGCTGGCGGGTCTGCAAAGCAGGGCCGTGACCGCGCTTTCCAGGCGGTGCTACCTCTGCGCGGCAAGATCCTGAATGTGGAACGCGCACGGTTTGACCGGATGCTGTCCTCAAACGAGATCGGTACCCTGATCACGGCGCTTGGCACCGGCATCGGCCGGGATGATTTTAATATCGAGAAATTGCGTTACCACAAGGTCATCATCATGACTGATGCCGATGTGGATGGCGCCCATATCCGGACTTTGTTGCTGACATTTTTCTACCGCCAGATGCCGCAACTGATCGAGCGCGGCCATCTTTATATCGCCCAGCCGCCGCTCTACAAGGTCAAGCGTGGGCAATCCGAACAATATCTCAAGCACGAACAGGCGCTTGAAAATTACCTGATCGAATGCGGCCTCGAAGGTGCCACTCTGGTTCTCGATAATGGTGAAGAGCGTGCAAGGGCCGACCTGCGCCAGATTGTCGATGATGCCCGCGTCGTGCAATCCATTCTTGATGGCATGCATAGCCGCTATACCCGGTTTGTGGTGGAGCAAGCGGCGATTGCGGGTGCGCTTAACCCCGACATGCTTGCCTCCAAAGATCAGGCTCTGGAGGCGGCGGAAAATATAGCGCGGCGTCTGGACCAGAATTCGGAAGAAACCGAACGGGGGTGGCACGGCGAATCAACTGGCGATGGTGGTTTGCGGTTTTCCCGCGAGGTGCGCGGCATTCGCGAAAGTCATATAATTGACGGGCCGCTGATCGCGTCAAGTGACGCCCGCAAGCTCAACGGGATGGCCGCGCAGTTGCAGGAAATTTATGGTGGCGTGGCGGCCCTTCGCCGCAAGGATCATGAATTGCCAATCCGCTCCCCCGGCGAACTTCTCGAAGCGGTGTTTCAAGAGGGTCGCAAGGGACAATCTCTCCAGCGCTATAAAGGCCTTGGTGAAATGAACCCGGATCAGCTTTGGGAAACCACGCTCGATAATAATGTGCGCTCCCTGCTCCAGGTGAAAATCCGGGAACTGGATGAAGCCAACGAGATTTTCTCACGCCTGATGGGTGATGTGGTTGAGCCGCGCCGGGAATTTATCCAGGAAAACGCCCTCACCGTTGCCAATCTGGACGTCTAAATCCGGGATGTGAACCGGGCCATGCATTCATAAATCGGTATCGGTTGAACCATTGTGCTGAATTCCCGGTTAGCGCCTCAAAGCGGTCGCCCCGGCTTTGAAGGTAGAACGGCAGAAAGTGTCATGAACGGAAACTCTGACCACCACCACTTCGTCGTATCAGTTTCACACCCGCATCTGAAGCAGCTAGTTCTGCTAGCCAGATACATGGGTGATGGTCAGGACCGGAACGCTGACGAACCCGAACCGGCCTTCGTCGTCAGCCTGCTGAAGCTGTTGCAGCCAGAGTTCTACATCCTCACTCGAAACGCCTTCGCCGACCGCAAAAGCCGCAACCAGTTTAGAGACCCAAAATGCGTAGGAATATTCGTTAAAGGATCTTTCGAAGAGCGTCACTGGTTCTTGCAGCGCTCCCACGAAGCCGGACCTCGCCAACATTCCCGGCAATGCCATTGGCAGCATCTGGTGCGGGCAATGTACACGGAATGCTTCCAGTATTCTCTCGTTTAGAGACGAAGCGGGGCCATGGAACCGGAAATGATCCCACAGGACCGAAACGAGTGCGGCCACGCCTCCCGGCTTCAGGACGCGTCTCATTTCGGCCAGAGCAGCAGGCACGTCGTCGATATATTCCAGCGTTCTGATTGATGCGAGTTTGTCAAAGCTTGCATCTTCGAAATCCATATCGGTTGCATTGCCGAAGACACACGCGGTGGCCTCATATCCGGCGCAATATTCACTTGCCGAAGCCACCTGCTCTTCACTGACATCCAACCCGATTGCACGGCCTTTGCTGCCGACCGAGATGGCAAATTCACGAACCAGATGTCCGCCGCCGCAGCCGATATCGAGTGCGGCTTGTCCAATTTCGAGCGATAGAGATCGGAGAACCGCCATGCGCTGCGCTGCGCCGCCCGGGCATTCCGCAACGCGCCGCTGATAAAGCCCAATATCACCTGAGAAATCCGTCAAAACGCACCGAGCCTGTTTTAGCCTCGAAAAGAGCCAATATAAGTGTTTAATTCATCTGCGCAATAAATGACTTTGTCCGCTGCGGACCACCGGCGTGCGTGCGGGGGTCTTGGCGATGACAAGCTTTGCGGCGGTTAACCGGGCGCGTAAGGCTCCCGGTGGCTCTTATGTGCAAACGTCCGCAGTGGGTCGAAACCTGTCTCTCGCCAAGTGGACATTGGTGATTGTCCCACCCTCAATTGCGGACATTGATGTTGGTGTTGCCGACGGTGGCTCAGATTGAGCACTTCTTTAACCGGTTCACGTTCTAGGGCAGAGGCTTTGGATCAATCGTCCGCAAATAGGCGACAATGGCTGTCAGGTCTTCCGATGCGATATTCTGGTAATAATAAAATGCCATCGGTGGTGCCAGCGGAGAACCGTCAGGCCGAAAGCCTTTGGTTATGGCCTGTACAATCTCAGCATCAGAATAATCCCCGATACCGTCCTTATGAGGCGTAATATTGGCGGTTACAGACAAGCCCCAGGGTCCATCAAGCACTTGCCCACCGGCACCCATTTGATTTTCCAGATCAGGTTGGCCATTCACCAGCGGCGTATGGCAGGCCCAGCAATGGCCAAGACCGCCGGTCAGATAGGCACCATATTCAACCGGGTCGTTTCGGGGAACCTCGGCAACCGATACAACCGGATCACCGTGAGAAGCCGGCAACGGAAAATTGTAGGTTGAACGCTCGATTACGTTGACCACCGGTGGAACCGACCGCAGGTAAGCGACAATTGCCTTCACATCATTGTCTGACATATGGCGGTAAAATTCGATCGGCATCGGTGGGCCAATAATCGAACCGTCGGGCCTGCGCCCTTCGCGGATAGCAGCAATGATCTGTTCATCCGTCCAACCGCCAATGCCGGTATCAATATCTGGCGTTATGTTCGGCGCATAGGCTGTAAACGGTTCAACGCTCATCAAAAACTGGCCAGCCAGTTCCATATCTTGCGCCGGGCCCGCGGGCGATTGCGGCGTATGACAATTGCCGCAGGCGACAATTGAATTCATCAGATAACGCCCGCGTTCAAGCGGCGTTTCGGCCAATGCCGATGATCCAGCCATCAATAAGGCGATCGCCACCCCAAAATATCTATAAAACATGTTAGAAAATCCCCCCAAATTTTCGACAAAACAGCCAGTTGTTCCGGGGATTTATGAAAGCTGTCGAATTCTGTATCCGACATTTTTTCAGGCTTTCCCGCTTAACGGCCCATTAAACCCGCTTGGATAGGTTTTACGCAAGTATTTCCAGCTGCAACGAGCTGGCAATCAGGTCAAATTTCCAGGCGATGGGTGAATCGATATGCCAACGGGGAACGGCAAAAGGCCATCGCGACGCGGCCAGCCCCGACGCATGTCAGGTGCGCGTATCGAGCCAACTTTCTCAACCAACCCCCGGTGGCGAACAACCCGCACAGCCCAGGCCAAATCCGGTACAGCTCGAAAATCCACCAAAAAGGTCAGTCCGCGACGTCGTGCCACGCGTGGTGGCGGCGGCAAAAATACCGCGGCGAATCGCCCGCTTTGGCGGCGGGTGCTATTTGGCGGACTTTATTGGGGCACTGTCGCAGCCGTGTGGGGTGGGTTGCTGGTCGCTGGAATTATCATCTATTACGCCGCCAGCCTGCCGCAAATTTCAGACCTCCAAGTGCCCCGGCGCGCCCCCAATGTGGTGATCATCGCGACCGGGGGCGAAATTCTCGGATCGCGCGGTTTCGGCCATGGCAACGATATCCGGCTGGAGGAATTGCCCGCCTATCTGCCGCAAGCCGTTATGGCGATTGAAGACCAGCGGTTCCGCACCCATTTTGGTATCGACCTGATCGGTATGGCGCGTGCCAGTTTCCGAAATCTGCAAGCAGGGCGCGTTGTGGAAGGGGGCTCGACCCTCACTCAGCAATTGGCCAAGAACCTGTTTCTTGATCCCGAGCGAACCTTTCGCCGCAAGATCCAGGAAATGATCCTGGCGGTATGGCTGGAAACAAATTATTCAAAAAATGAAATCTTCGAAATATATCTGAACCGGGTTTATTTCGGTGCTGGCACCTATGGCGTCGAAGCCGCGTCCCGGCGTTATTTCGGAAAGTCTGCCCGTCACGTGACCTTGACCGAAGCCGCCATTCTGGCCGGGCTTCTAAAAGCTCCGTCCCGCTATGCCCCGACCCGCAACCCGGATCTAGCTGAAGAGCGTGCCTATCTGGTGCTCAATAATATGGTGGAAGCGGGCTTCATCACATCCGCCGACGGGCAGATGGCGGTGGACCAGCCCCCAACTCTGGTGCGCCGTACCCGTGCAGCAAGCGGCAATTATATCGCCGATTGGGTCAGCGACCTGATGCCCGGATTTGTCGGCTCCACGGATGTAGACATCATTGTGGAAACCACCATCGATCTGGATCTTCAGGCGGCGGCGGAAATTGCGGTACGCAATATCCTTGATGAGCGCAGCGTTGAAATGAATGCCGGTCAGGCGGCTCTGGTGGCGATCGATACCGGCGGCGAAGTGAGGGCGCTGATTGGTGGACGGTCATACGCAGACAGCCAGTTCAATCGGGTCATCGACGCCCGGCGGCAACCGGGTTCAGCATTTAAACCATTTGTGTATCTGGCCGCGATGGAAGCCGGTTTAACGCCCGAAACCATTCGCCGCGACGAACCGGTCCGGTATGGCAATTGGTCACCGGGAAATTATTCAGGCGACTTTGATGGCGATATGACGCTGCGTGCCGCCCTGTCCGATTCGGTCAACACCATCGCGGTGCGTCTGGCCCGCGAAGTCGGCATCAGCAATGTGGTTTCAGTTGCGCGCCGGCTTGGTGTTTCAAGCGAATTACACAATAATCTGTCCTTGGCGCTCGGCACCGCAGAGGTCAGCTTGTATGAATTGACGGCGGCTTTTGTCCCCTTTGCCAATGGTGGCTATGGAATCCTGCCGCATGTAATTTCACGTATCCGCACCGCGTCTGGTGATGTGCTGTATGAGCGAAGCGGTTCTGGAACCGGCCGGGTCATCGAACCTAACTATGTGGCGATGATGAACAATATGATGAGCGAAACCATCCGGTCGGGGACCGGGCGACGTGCAGCAATTTCCTGGCCCGCTGCTGGTAAAACCGGCACAAGTCAGGAATCACGCGACGGCTGGTTTGTCGGCTATACAACCGATCTGGTCGCTGGCGTCTGGGTTGGCAATGATGACGCTACACCCACCAACCGGGTTACCGGTGGCAATCTCCCGGCCACAATCTGGCAGTTATTCATGGCGGATGCTCATGAAGGTCAACCGCCAGTGGCGTTGCCGGTCTACCCGCCACCGATGCCGCCGCAATTGCCAGCTTCATCAAATATCCCGGTCGCCAATATTGGTACTAATGATCCGACGGCCATACCGGTACCACGGGCATCAGTTCGTCAACCCGAGACTGATGGTCAGCCCACATTGTTCCGGCGTATTTTTGGCGGTTGATTTCAGTCCACAGGGTCCGGGTTTTCTGTTCCAAGAAAATTCCAGCTAATAAATGCCGCCAGCAATCCTGCAACCAGAATGGCAATCGCCATCGGCCAGGTTGTATCTTGCAACGCATAGCCGACGATAAAGCCGATAAGGGCACCGGATATCATTTGAGAAAATCCCAGAAATGATGAGGCTGCACCGGCGCGGTCAGGGAAAAGAGCGAGGCCACCCGCCACATTCTGCGGTAAGGTGAAGCCGATCCCTACCATATAGATCATCATGGCAAAGGTTATCCCGTATGGTCCGTCCAACCCGGTCGCCAACAGGAGGACCATCAGGCCACCGCCCGCCGATAGAATCAAGGCGCCTATCCTGATTGTCCCGTTGATTCCGCGCGCCCGGACCACCCGGCGGCTTAGCCATGTTCCCAAAATGAATGCGAAAGAGCAGATCCCAAAGGCCGCCCCAAACGCGAGTGGGGGCCAGCCATAAATGGATTGCAGCACAAACGAAGACGCGGAAATAAAAGAAAACAAACCTACATAGGCGAAACTGGTTCCTGCTACATAAGCAAGATAAAGCCGGTTTTGGGTGAGCCCCATATAAATTTTCGGAAAGCTGGCAAACGTAAGTTTTTCCGGACGTTTGCTTTTTATGGTTTCAGGCAAAGCCATTACAACCAAAACCAGCACCGCTATGACCAGTGCTGTCTGCGTCAGGAAAATCATGCGCCACCCGAAGAATTCATGGATCACACTTCCGATCGAAGGTGCAATGGCCGGAACAAACCCCATCAATGCAGCCACCCGCGCTAATTCTTCTCCGGCACGTCTTCCCGAATAAAGGTCGCGAATGACCGACCGCGCCAACACAATCGGACCCGCCATCCCAACCCCTTGCAGGAACCTGCTGAATATCAAAATGTCGATAGAGGGCGCCAAAGTACAGGCAATCGACGCTACCAGAACCAGCATCAATGACGTGATCAGGACAGGCCGCCTGCCGACCCGGTCGGCAATCGGTCCATATATCAATTGACCGCCGGCAAACCCGATCAGAAACAGGCTGAGGGTCATTTGTACGCCTGAAATCGAGGTTCCAAACCTGGACGCGATTACCGGCAGTGATGGCAAATACATATCGGTCGCCATCGGCCCAAGCGACGTGAGCAACGCGAGCATCAGCGTCAATGCCAATGTGTCGGCACGAAATTGCATCAATGCGACAGACCGTTGACTGGGGAAAAATTAAGCGGCGCGAAATTCAAGGCGCGACCCCGATCCCGTGCAAATCCCGGCCATGGGCTTTGAGCCATTTTTTTGCGGCCACCGTGTCGGCGCTGGTATCCTTGACCAGCGCCCAGAAAGCGGGGCTATGGTTCATTTCCTGCATATGAGCAACCTCATGTGCGGCCACATAGTCCAGCACATGGGGCGGAGCCAGCACCAGACGCCAGGAAAAAGACAGTGCCCCGTTGGCAGCGCACGACCCCCAGCGCGACCGTGTATCGCGCAGGCTGATCTTGCCAGGCTTTACGCCAAGTGTATCAGCGTGGATTTCCACTTGCCGGGCAAGATCAGCGCGAGCCTGCTTTTTCAGCCAGTCGGTTAAGCGACGCGGTAAATGTGCCGGGTCACCGGATACGCAAAGCGATGGCAGACCATTGTCATTTTCAGAAATTTGTACAACGCCGCGCCCGGTCGCCACATTCAAAATCCGGTGCGGCAGGTCGCGCAATGGCACAATGGCCCCAGGCGTAAATGGCCTCGGTTCGGGAAGTTGGGAAAATTGGGTTTTCAGCCAATCCCGGTGGCGGCCCACAAAATTGCGGGCTTCGCGCATCGAGCCTCGTAAAGGCAAAGTAAGATTTACCGATCTGGTTGCTGCACTGACCCGCAGGATAAAGCGTCGCGCATTTCGGTTTCGCGTGACATTGACCCGAATTTTTCTGTCATCAAGTTCGATGTCAAAATCATCAGCCGGTGCGGCCTTTTGCTTGGCAAACAGGGCAAGGGGCATGAGAGGGACTATTCCGGGCGCTGAAGGTTCGAATCAATATTGCGTCGAGTATGTCAGTTTCAGGCGTGGGCGGACAGGATCGCTGCGGACAAAAAAAGCCGCCCGAAGGCGGCTGTTAGTTGGTTGGGGGATAGGGGGGGTAATCAGGTTTCAATAATTTCCGCGTCGTCGATATCAGACTTGGATTTTCTGCGTCGCGCATCGCGCTCTTTCATGTAGCGGGTGAATTCTTCCCGGTCGCGGGCCATTGAAAGGTTGGAGAGATATTCTTCAAATTCTTTGACTTCGTCATCAAGCTTGCGCCGCTCTTTTCTAAGCCGGTCCAGTTCTTCGCTGCGATAATCGTCAAAGGCAGCATTGCCTGTCGCCCGGCGGCGGGTCCTGTGGCCGGATTGCGCATATTTGGTCGCGCCAAAATTTGAAAATTGGGATTTTCCGTCGCGAACCACGTCATGAAGTTGATCGCCCCAGACGATATATGCGAGCATGGCAAGGCCAAGCGGCCACCATACAATAAAGCCCAATACCATCAGGCCAATGGTCAGGGGCGTCCATGCAGGGCGTAGTGATTGCGTGCCGGTCATTTGCCATCCCGTTGCTGTTAACGATGCAACTGAGATGGGAACAAATTTCTATTTTTCAAGATTGGAACGAAAAATCCCATACGCGCATTCTCTTAAGCAGACCGTTTGGCTGACTTAGCTGGTGTCGTTTTACGGTCGTCGGATTTGGCGTGATCCAGGATGAATTTCGTGATCCGTGGCGCGATTTCTTTTCTGAACCGCGATCCGTTAAACACGCCATAATGGCCCACATCCGGTTGCAGATAATGCTGGCGCATTGAGGCAGGGATATTCTCGCAGATCTTGTGCGCAGCTTCGGTTTGTCCGACGCCAGAAATATCGTCATGCTCACCTTCAACGGTGAGCAGGGCAACCCGCTCGATAGCACCGGGATCAACCTTTTGGCCGCGATGTTTCAGTGTGCCCCTGGGTAGGTCGTGGCGCATGAAAACGGTCTCAACCGTTTGCAGATAATATTCCGCCGTCAGATCCATGACCGCCAGATATTCATCGTAAAATTCTTCGTGCTTCTCAGCGGAATCACCGTCACCTTCGACCAGATGCTGGAATAAATCCGTATGCGCGGTTACATGGCGATCAAGGTTCATGCTCATGAAGCCGGACAATTGCAGGAAGCCCGGATAAACTTCGCGCATCATGCCGGGATGCGGGAAGGGAACCCGGACTATAACATTATTCCTGAACCAGGAAATGTCGCGATCCTCGGCCAGCTTGTTCACTTCGGTTGCGTTGATCCGGGTATCGATCGTCCCGCCCATCAGGGTCATAGTGCTGGGTGCATTAGGGTTTTTGTCGGCTTCCATCAGAGAGACAGCTGCCATCACCGGGACAGACGGCTGGCATACCGCCATGACATTGGCGTTCGGCCCGAGACAGGCAAACATGTCGATCAGATAATCCACATAATCATCAAGATCGAACCGCCCCTCGCTCATTGGCACCATCCGGGCATCTACCCAGTCGGTGATATATACATCATGGTCTTCCAGCATGGTTTCAACCGTGCCGCGAAGCAGGGTCGCGTAATGCCCCGACATTGGAGCTGCGATCAAAAGTTTCGGTTGATTGTTGCCAACACCCTCTTTCGAGAAATGCAGCAGTTTGCAGAAAGGTTTTTCCCAAACCACCCGCTCGGTCACGGCAACGGATTTGCCATTTACCTCGACGCTGGAAATACCGAATTCAGGTTTGCCATAACGCCTGGTCGCGCGTTCAAACAAATCAAAGCCCGCCGCCATAGATTTCCCGACAGGGGTGAAGGAAAGCGGGTTCATGGGGTTGCGGAAATAGGCCCTGCCAGCGTCAGCGAGTGCCCGGGCCGGGCCAACAGCTGCGTGGTTCATTTCATACATGTGATAAAGCAAGGAATTTCCTTCGGGTGGGATATTGTGCGGTGCAGCAAAATAGGTCTAATCGCTCCCAAAAGCAAGGGGCTATGGGAAACATGCACAGAATGCGCCATGATCTGGTGTTGGCCTAGTGGCGAAAATTATGGTTCTCGCTTTTGTGGGTGGTGAGCAAATTGCCGTTCATGCAAGCAAAATTGGTAGAGCGAATTCTCTATGGCGGTTTGCCCACTGAGTGATAATTTACCCCTCATGAAGTCTTTTTTGCAAAGCGCGGGTCCATGCCGAAACTGCAATTAGCAAGTGCCGGCTGGCTCCGGTTGAGAACGTTGACGCGATTGCGTTGGTTGGCGGTGTCCGGCCAGTTGATTGCCGTGGTCGGGGTGTTCTACGGGCTCGGATTTGATCTGCCGCTCGGACTTTGTCTGGTGTTGATCAGCCTGTCTGCATGGCTCAATATATTTCTCCATATGCGCCGTGTGGAAGGAATGCGGCTTTCGGCACGACGCGCTTCCGGGCTTCTGGCTTACGATATCTGCCAGATGGGGGGGCTGCTTTACCTGACCGGTGGCCTTGAAAACCCGTTTTCCGTACTGTTGCTGGTACCGGTTATTGTCGCCGCATCGGCCCTGCCGCTCGGTCATATTTTTGGGCTGGCTATTATCACAATGGCGAGCGCCAGCCTGTTGGCGTTCCAGCATTTCCCGCTTCCCTGGTATCCGGACCAGACACTTTGGGTACCATTTTTGTACGTAACCGGGATCTGGGTGTCGCTGATGGCGGGCCTTGGGTTCATCGCGATTTATGTGCACAGGATTGCTAATGACGCCCGCCAGATGAACGCCGCTTTGGCCGCCACCGAGCAGGTCTTTGCCCGCGCCCAGCGGCTCCATGCCCTTGACGGTCTGGCAGCGGCTGCAGCCCACGAATTGGGGACCCCGCTTGCCACCATTTCGCTTGTTGCCAAAGAAATGTTGAGGGCAATTGACGATACCAACCCGCATTCTGAAGATATCAAACTACTCAAAAGCCAGACCGATCGCTGCCGCGATATTTTGGCCAAATTGACCAGTCTTGGTGATGATCCGGATATCCATTTCGCCCACATCCCCCTTGGTTTGTTGCTGGAAGAAGTCGTGGCCCCGTACCGGCAGTCAAATTGTGCAATTGATATCGAGGTCACCGGCCCCCTTGATCTCCCGAACCAGGCCCCGGAACCTGTCGGCAAACGCGATCCGTCGATATTGTATGGCCTTGATAATCTGGTCGGGAACGCGGTTGATTTTGCCAAAACCCGGGTACGGATATTGTCAGACTGGAATGACGACGAAGTTTCAATTCTGATTTCCGACGACGGCCCCGGAATAGCGCCTGATATTATGAGCAGGTTGGGTGATCCTTACGTATCATCTCGTGCCCATGGTGGGCAGGCTGCGGAAGATGATTCAGAATCCGGGCTTGGTCTTGGCTTCTTCATAGCCAAAACACTGCTTGAGCGCTCTGGCGCAAAACTCAAACTTCGCAACCGGGTCCCCCCGGAAAGTGGCGCCATTGTCCATATTATATGGCCTCGCAATCTCATGGATCAGGATTGAATTTTACAGCTCTTCAGTTCAGGCGGGGCTTGCCGAAAGTAGTTTCGGGATGCGATATTGAGCACCACACTTGCGGGACCATGCCAATGCTGGATAATTCTGGGGAAAAAACCTTGCTGATCGTCGATGACGATCTGCCGTTTCTCAATCGTCTTGGGCGCGCCATGGAGCAGCGCGGATTTATTGTCAATCTGGCGGAATCCGTGTCAGCAGGATTGAACGCTATTAAACAATCCGCCCCAGATTACGCTGTTGTAGATATGCGTCTCGAAGATGGCAACGGCCTTGATGTCATCAGATTATTGAACGAACAAAGCCCGGACTCTCGTGCCATCATCCTGACCGGATACGGCAATATCGCGACCGCCGTTGCCGCAGTAAAGCGCGGTGCTGCCGATTATCTGGCAAAGCCAGCAGATGCCGACGATATTTACGCAGCCCTGATGGCCAGTCCAAACACCGCCGCGCCGCCGCCGGAAAATCCGATGTCGGCAGATCGTGTGCGCTGGGAACATATCCAGCGGGTCTATGAATTATGCGACCGTAATGTTTCAGAAACAGCCAGACGGCTGGATATGCATCGCCGCACCTTGCAACGGATTTTGGCGAAACGCGCCCCACGCTAAATCGATCGATTCAATTGCTATCTGTGTCCCAGGGAGAAAATCGAATGTCGTCAGTAATGGATATTGGGCCGGACCATGGACAGAGCTTCCGGCCTTTGATGATCAGGGATATTTATCTTCGGGCCTTTGCCCGGTTCTCAGACCGGGAATGTCTGTCGTTCCAGGGTCAGGTCATGACCTACCGTGAGCTTGATCTGGCTTCCAACAAGCTCGCTCATATTTTTCTGGAGCGCGGCGTTGGCCACCGGGACGTGATCGCATTGTTGTTGCGAAATTCGTTTGAATTCATGATTGCGGATATGGCGATTGCTAAAATTGGCGCAGTCAAAGTCCCCTTGAACGAGATGTTGTCCGGCCTGGATGTGGGCTACATGCTGGGCCATTCTTCCGCCAAAGCTGTTCTGGCCCATTCATCATTTTCCGATCTTGTCGTTGAGCAGGCGGAGGCCATCTCAAATGTCCCTTGCCGAATCTCAGTTGAGAATGGTGATAATGATCTGGATGGTTTCGAACCATATCAAACCCTTATGGCGGCGGCTCCTGAAACCCTTCCTGCCCGACCAGAATTACAGGCGTCCGACCCGGGCCTGATCATTTATACCGGCGGCACCACGGGCCGCCCAAAAGGTGTGTTGCATGTGCAGGAGGCCTTGGCCGTCAATCTGTTGAGCCAGGTGATGAATGGCGAAGTGCGCGAGGACGAGCGGCTTTTGCTATGCAGCCCGTTACCTCATTCGGCACAATTTCTGGTTGAAGCAGGCATTTCACAGGGTGCCAGAACCACCATCATGGAATCATTTGATCCGGCAATCGTGTTGGCGGCGATTGAAACAGAACGCTTAACCTGGACCTTCATGGTGCCGACCATGATTTACCGCATGCTCGATTCTCCGGATCGCTCAAAGCGTGACCTGTCGTCGCTCAGGACATTGATCTATGGGGCGTCGCCGATCACAACAGCCAGGCTTCAGGAAGCGTTGGGAGTATTTGGCCCGATATTTCTGCAATTATACGGTCAATCCGAAGCGCCGAATTTCATCACGACGCTTTCCAAATCAGACCATATGGTTGAAGCTTTTCAAGCCTCTTGCGGCCAGCCGGTAATCTTCTGCGATCTGGCAATCCGGGACGAAGACGGGGCGCATCTGGCAAATGGCGAAGTTGGTGAAATAACCTTGCGCAGCCCCTATACGCTTGCCCGGTACCATGACGATCCGGAAAAAACCAAGGAAGCCCATTTCGGCGATTGGCTCCGCACCGGCGATGTGGGCTATCAGTCGGATAGCGGTCATGTTTATCTCGTTGACCGGGCCAAGGACATGATCATTTCTGGCGGCATGAATGTTTATTCAACCGAAGTTGAAAATGTCGTTCAGGAATATTCGCAAGTCGCGCAGGTGATGGTCATCGGCCTGCCTGATGATGATTGGGGTGAAGCTGTGACCGCCTTTGTGGTGCCCACAGATGGGATGTTGGACCGCGAGGACCTGATTGCTTTTTGCAAGAAACGGCTTGCCAAATACAAGGTGCCAAAAAGCATTGAAATGATAGAAGAAATCCCGCTGACGGCGTATGGCAAGCCGGATAAAAAAGTGCTGCGGGGAAAATTTTGGTCGTCCAAAGGCCGCGCCGTGAATTGACCAGAAAATTATTACGGGCTGGCGGTGGTGACTTTCCCCCGCCACGGAAAAAATGCTGGCACCTGGCGGCGATAGGTCTCGTAGGCGGCACCATAAATTTCCAGCAATTTTAGTTCCTCAAACCAGGTCCCAATCAATAGATACAATGACCCCCAGATCGCGGTTGCCAAACTAAATTCGTCGCTGATCAGACCGAACAATAAAAGGAACCCACCCGCATAAAGCGGGTGGCGCACATATTGGTGCAGGCCTTCGACGTGAAGCGGTTCGTTATCTGATATTTGTGTGTGGTCGCGGGCAGCACGTATTTGCGACATGCCTGAAAACCGGCCCAGATCATATTCAAGCAGCGACGTAAAAATAATCAGCGGACCAAGTACGAGGGCGACATTAAAAATCATCCCCGGCAATCCGGCAAAAACAAAGCTGGTAACATTGATCGCGAGAAAAATTTTGCCGATGACCATCACCAGACCGATATGGAACACCGCAAAGATATTATAAGCCAAGCGGTATCGGGCGCCCAACACGCTGGCAAAGAAAAATTTCGCGCCATTGCCTGCCAAAATTGAATGAAGCGCGCCAAAAGAAAGCCACAGCAAAGCATAGATTATATGGTCGTTGATGCTCACTTGGTGTATCTCCACAATTTATCCGACCGGTGTCTCTAACATATGATCAGGGGAATGGTGCCAATTTATGAAATCTGACCCGCAAAATCTGCAAATGCTGGCTGACAAGGCGGCCGCACATTATAAGGCCGGTCGGTTTTCATCGGCCGAAAAATTTTATTTGCGGGCGCTCAAAGGCGCACCAGACCATCCCCAATTGCTGTTCGCGGTGGCAACCGTTTATGAAGAGCTGGATAAGCCTGCAAAGGCGCTTCGCCTTTATGAGCGCGCGGTCGCGGCTGACCCGAATTATATCGATGCACGCCTCAATCATGGTGCCTGCCTTCAGGGGTTGGGACGGCTTGATGAAGCCGAAGCGATTTTTTCCCGGTTGATGCAGGACGAGCCGGGATTTTTGCTGGCGCCATATAATCTCGGTACGGTTCTGGCCGAACAGGAGCGCCCTCTTGAAGCAATAAAGGCGTTTGAGACAGCGCTTGAAATTGACCCGGCGCTTGCTGAGGGCTGGTTCAATCTCGGTAACGCATTGCACGAAGCGGACCGTAACGAAGAGGCCATCCCGGCATTTGAAAAAGCGATTACGCTACGCCCGGAATTCACATCAGCGATTGTCAATCTGGGCGTCGCCAACCAGACCCTTGGCCGCTTTGATGAAGCACGCGAGAATTTTGATACAGCGCTCGCTATAGATCCGAACCTCCCCGCTGCCCATTATCAGATGTCCCTGATGGGTGAAGGGCGAGGCGGGGTTTCAGCAGGAATTGAATTGATCGAAACAGCTTTGGAAACCCACCAAAGCGATGACCCGGCCCGTGCGGTTCTGCATTTCGCTGTTGCCCGTCTCCAGGCAAAAGGAGAAAAATATGAGCAGGCTTTTGGCCATTACCGACAGGCCAACGAAATCCGTGCCGCCGCACATCCTTTTGATATTCGTGCTTATGAGAAGAAAATCAATCACCAGATCGAGAATTTTTCGCGCACCGATTTCACGGAAAAATCATGGGCCAACCCGGATACCCGCCCGGTCTTTATCATCGGCATGCCACGCTCCGGCACGACCCTTGTAGAACAGATCATTGCCAGCCACACACAAGCTTATGGCGCGGGGGAGCGTTCGGAAATTGTCCGCTTTGTACGCAACGAAGTTGGCGATAAGGTCCCCGAACAGCTTGCCGCCGGTATCGTGCAGGATTTCTCCGCGAATTATCTAGGCGCAATCGGGGCCAATGCCGGACAGGCAACGCGGATTACCGACAAGATGCCGGGAAATTTTCTCAATCTCGGATTAATCGCGATGATGTTTCCCAACGCCCATATCATCCATTGCCGTCGCGACCCGCTGGATACGTGTCTTTCCTGCTATTTCCAGAATTTTTCAGAAATCTTGCCCTTCACAAATGATCTTGTCGCGCTGGGGCATTATTACCGGGGCTATCAGCGTCTGATGGATCATTGGCAATCGGTCTTGCCGATTAAAATCCATGACGTGGTTTATGAAGATATGGTCGGAAACGTAGAGCAGGAAAGCCGGGCCCTCATTGCCCATCTGGGGCTTGAATGGGATCCGGCCTGTCTTGAATTTTTCAAATCAGACCGCGCTGTTACAACGGCCAGCGTCTGGCAGGCCCGCCAACCGGTCTATAAAGGATCGATCGGCGCGTGGCGACATTACGAGCAGCATTTGGCCCGGCTCAAAGAAGCGCTTCAGATCGACTGAGAATTTAACGCAGCGCCTGGATGGTCGCCGGATCAGGAAAACAGGTCTGCGCCAACCCCTGTTGCAATTGCCATGCGCCAATTGAGCGCCTCGTCTTGAAACCCGGCAAACCGTCGGCCCCGCCTACATCGTGACCAAGGGCTTCAAGGCCCCGTTGCATGGCAGCAATATCTGACCGGAGCATGCGCGGTTGCGCGGCCCAGGGCGCCTGAAATGCGGCGCTGCCATAGGCGATCCGATCACCAAGATTACCCATATAAAGTGCATACAGGTCTGAATTATTGTAGGTCTTCAGCACGTAAAAATTCGGCGTCACAATGAAATGCGGCCCCCGCCGCCCGGCAGGAACCAGCATCATGCCGTCTCCTGTTAGCTCATGCGCCGGGAAGGGCCGCCCGGATATGCGATTGATCCCGTCCGCCACCCAGTTACTGATAGATCGCGCCTGATCGGGACCTTCCTGGGCGCAGGAAATATTACCCGGAATAACTGTTTCAAAGCCCCAATCACGCCCGCGTTGCCAGCCTTTTTGCATAAGATAATTGGCAATTGAAGCGAGCGTATCGGGAACCGAATTCCAGATATCACGCCGTCCGTCGCCATCCATATCGATGGCAAATTCCAGAAAACTGGTTGGCATGAATTGCGGTTGCCCGAGCGCCCCTGCCCATGACCCCATCATGGCATTCGCACCAATATCACCGCGTTCGATAATCTCCAAAGCTGCCAGCAACTCGTCCCGGAACAGGTCGCGGCGCGTTGACATAAAGGCTTTCGTTGCCAATACCCGGATCGCTGAATGGGGCAGACTGGCAGCGCCAAAATCAGATTCACCTCCCCAAATCGCGATTAGAATATGACCGGGAACCCCGAATCGCGCCTCGATACGATCAAGCGTTTCGCGCCATTCCAGATAAAGTCGCCGCCCGATCACAGCCTGACTTCCGATCCGCGCTTCGCGAAAATATCGTGCCGGGGCGCGAAATTCAGCCTGCGATTGCGGCTCGCTTGTGGGTGGCGGAAATCCCGGCGGGCGCAGATCAGGCAGCGTCCATTTGAGGGTGACACCGGCAAAGGACGTATCAAAAAGGTTTCGCGAAATTCCGCGTTGCCGCGCCAGAGGCCAAAGGTCGCCAGCCAGCCATGATTGAAACACCCGCTCCACCGGAGCCCGGTCCTGCGCCATAGCGGGGGTGAAAAAGGTCAAAACAATGAGGGCGAGCAGCCCGACTGTGGTTCGCATGAAATATTGGTAGCATGCAAGAATCCGTAAAGGCAACATTCATCTGATTACTGATCAAATAACTATAATTTTTTTTCACGGATAAGTTATTTTAACTAAAAAACTGATCAATATAATATAAATAACGTAGTAACATTCATCGGTATTGTAGATGATGATTTCGGGAAAATATTCGTGGGAGATAAATAATGATAAAAATTTCGACCAAAATACGAATATCATTTTTATTTTTGCTGGGTATTTTGGCAGTTCCCCAAACGGCATTTGCGGATAGGTTGTCCGGGGCCGAAATTCAAACCCAAATCAGCGGTAAAAGTTTCAATTTTGCAGGCCAATATACTGGTTGGATCCAGTATCGAAATAATGGGTCGGTTACCTATCATGTGAGCGTTGTCGCGTCAGATACCGGAACCTGGTGGATCGAGAGCAGCCAGTTATGTACCAATTACGAAAGTCGAAGCCCGGCGACACAGTGTGTCCGGATAATTTTGGGGGATGACGGTACGTATCGGTCAAGTAACGGGTACACTTTGTCCCGACGATAGAGACATCATTTGTCTCGGTCGACGTTCCTGAAAAATGGATCGAAATCAGGTATCACTCATGCGCCGCAATAGCTTTGAGAAAATCATCGCCAAAATCTTCCAGCTTGCGGGGGCCGATGCCGTTAATCTCTGCCAGCTGAGAGGGCGAGGTTGGTTTCATCGCAGCCATTTCCATTAAAGTCGCATCGTGGAAAATCACGTAAGCCGGGACATTGCGGGCTTTGGCAAATTCCAGCCGTAGCGTTTTGAGGGCGGCCAGAAGGCTTTGGTCCTGATCCGAAATTGCCGGTTGGCCAGATCTTGGAGTTTTAGCTTTTCGCGATTTTTTCCGAAGCTTAATTTCACGAAACTCAAATCCTTCAATTCCCGAAGCAACTTCGTTTCCACGCGCGGTAATTTGCAAAGCGCCATATTTCTGGATGTTGATGGTCAGGTAATTACCCGCTACGGCCTGGCGAATAAAGGCCTGCCAGAATTCTTTTGGCTGGCCTGAACCCGCCCCATGGGCATCCAATTGGTCATGGCCGCGGGATAGAATTTTCTGGGTCGCGGCACCGCGCAAAATATCAATGATATGCGCGCCGCCAAACATTTGCCCGCTATTCTGAATTGCAGAAAACAGCTTCAAAGCGTGGCTGGTTCCATCGACCAGTTTCGGCGGGTTCAGGCAATTATCGCAATTACCACAAGCCGCGTGATCTTCGTCGAAATAGGCCAGCAACGCTGCACGTCGGCATCCCGGCGCTTCGCAATAGGCGAGCAGGGCGTCGAGGCGTTTATGTTCGCGCATCTTGTGAATATCGTCTTCGCCGTCGTCTTCGATAAACCTTCGCCGTAGCGCCATATCCGCCATGCCATAAAACAACATGGTCTCAGATGCCTGGCCGTCGCGCCCGGCGCGGCCGATTTCCTGATAATAGGCTTCCATGCTGGCAGGCAGGTTGAGGTGGCAGACAAAACGGATATCGGGTTTGTCTATCCCCATGCCAAAGGCGATTGTTGCGACCATAATAACCGCCTGTTCGCTCATGAACCGGTTCTGGTTGGCGCGGCGAATTTGCGCCTCCTGTCCGGCATGATAGGTAATTGCTGTGAACCCTTCTGCACAGAGAAATTCTGTAACTTCGCCGGTGAATTTTCGCGACAGGCAATAGACAATACCTGCATCATTTTTTTTGTTTTCAAGGAAAGCCAATAGCTGGCTTTTCCATTCGGTTTTGGGAGAAACTGCTAACGTCAGGTTCGGCCGGTCGAACCCGTGCACGATGGTGTGGCCATTTGAGTGATAGAGTTTTTCAGCAATATCTTCGCGGGTCGCCTGATCCGCTGTGGCGGTGAAGGCGGCGATCGCCGCATTTGGGAACCGTTCCTGAAGTGCCGAAAGTTGCTCATATTCCGGGCGGAAACTAACCCCCCATTTGGAAACACAATGGGCTTCATCGACGACAAACAAGGCAGGCTCCAGTCGCGCCAGAGCATCCAGCATGCGCTCAGTCATGAGCCGCTCAGGAGAGAGATAGAGCAATCGGCTTTCCCCGCTTGCCACCGACCGCCAATTGGCCACTTGTTCATCGCGCGACAAGCCTGAATGGACGCAAGCCGCCGCCACGCCGTTGGCCCGCAAGCCTGCAACCTGATCATCCATCAATGCCACCAGTGGCGATACAACCACCGTGAGGCGATCCATCAGAAGAGCAGGAATCTGAAAGCAAAGGGATTTCCCCGCCCCTGTCGGCATTACCACCAACGCGTTTTCACCGGCGACGAGCAGGTTTACAATTTCTTTCTGACCGGGCCGGAACGCGGAAAAGCCAAATATATCATGGAGGATTTGATCAGCGGTCTGGCTCAAGGGCTTTGTCTCTAAATTCTGTTTAGTGGGTAAAAATTTGCCACCCCAATGGGCCACCGCGTGGTCTTTGGTAACATGCGGGAAGCCTGATGATAAAGATGCAGTTGGCCTGATCAAGATCAAGGCATTGATCCGGCTCCGCTGAGATATACATTTCTTTGTAAGGACAGCGAACCCGGTTTCAGGGTTTGGTCAATATTTGTGGAATTGCCGTGATCATGCCGGAACAACAGCCTTCCCTGCGCCGGGTTATTAGCCTGCCCCTGCTGGTTTTTTACGGCCTTGGGGTCACCATCGGTGCCGGTATTTTCGCCCTTATTGGCGAAATTACCGGACTGGCTGGAGACCATGCCCCGCTGGCATTCCTGCTGGCCGGGTTCATTGCCGGGTTGACCGGGCTTTCTTACGCCTGTCTCGCCAGCGTCTATCCAAGGGCAGCGGGGGAGGCCTTTTTTGTCACAACCGGAATAGGCCGGACCGCCGGGCGGTTTGCCGGGATCGGTGTTGTCATAACTGCCATCATTTCAAGCGCGGTGATCGCGGTCGCCTTTGCCGGGTATCTGGGTGCTGTGGTGGCGATCCCGCAAGCTTTGGCAATTGTCTCGGTGGTGCTTGTTCTCGGTGGCATAGCCTGGCTTGGGGTGCGCGAAAGCGTTATTTTCGCTGCCGTCATTACCGTTTTGGAAGTAGGGACATTGATCATCATCGCCATCGCCGGCGCACCCCTATTAGGGGAGGCGAAAGCGTGGTCCTGGATTGTGAGCCTGCCCCATGGCGGCCTTGGCTGGTCGGCGGTTTTTGCCGCCAGTCTTGTCGCTTTCTTTGCGTTTATCGGGTTTGAAGATATCGAAAACATGGCGGAAGAGACAATCAATCCGCACCGGAATTTGCCGTTGGCAATCATTCTCACCCTTGGCATCACCATTGTGATTTATGTTTCGATCTCTATGATCGCGACGGCTTTGCCCGACCGGGCTGCGATGACGGAAAGCTCCGCCCCGCTGGCAGTTCTGTTCCACAAGCTGACCGGATTTTCGGGCACGCCAGTCGCGGTGCTGGCGACAATCGCCATGATAAATGGCATCCTGGTCCAAATCGTGATGGCTAGCCGGGTTCTTTACGGCATGTCGCGGGAACGGCTGATCCCCGGATGGTTTGCGGTCCTGGACAGAAAAAGACGCACGCCGGGCAGAGCGATCATGTTGATTACCGGCATTATTTTAGCGCTCGCCTTGACCCTGCCGTTGCTGCAATTAGCGCAGGCAACAAGTATCGTCACCCTGCTCGTATTTATCCTCGTCAATCTGGCGCTTTGGTTTATCGGCCGCCGTGCGGATGCCGCACCGGTCCTGAAACGCTGGCGGTATCTGGGCCTTGCAGGTGCCGCGTTATCGCTGGCTTTATTGGCGGTCGAATTGTTGCGACTTGCCAGTTAAACCTGACTCAAAGGCCGTTAACCGGAACTTTGAGAAATGTGTTGCCGTCCTCATCTTCGGGTGGCATTTTGCCGCCCCGCATATTGACCTGCAATGACGGGATGATCAGCGTTGGCATTTCAAGCGTGTTGTCACGCGCGGTGCGCATTGCGATAAAATCTTCCCGACTTGTCCCGCCGCCAACATGGATATTGTTTGCTCTTTCTTCAGCGACGCTGGTTTCCCAACGAATGTCGCGCCCGTTGGGGCCATAATCGTGACAGATAAAGAGCCGCAGATGGTCTGGCAGCGAGAGAATTTTCTGGATCGAATCGTAAAGTTCGCCAGCATCGCCGCCTGGAAAATCTGCCCGCGCACTACCGCCATCAGGCATGAACAGGGTGTCGCCGACAAAAGCGGCATTGCCAATTACATGGGTCATGCAAGCGGGGGTATGGCCGGGCGTGTGGATCACAAACACCGCCATCGTGCCGATCATATATTTGTCGCCGTCATCGAGTAATTTATCGAACTGGCTGCCATCACGACGAAATTCGGTCCCTTCGTTGAACACCTTGCCAAAGGTATCCTGGATGACTGTGATGTTTTTGCTGATGCCGATTTTGCCGCCGATTTTTTCCTGAATATAGGGTGCGGCGGACAAATGGTCAGCATGCACATGGGTTTCGATCAACCATTCAAGATCGAGCTTGTTGTCTCTAAAATAGGCAATAATTTCGTCGGCATGTTCGTGGGTGATGCGCCCGGCGGCATAATCCATATCCATCACGGTATCGATCACCGCGCAGGATTGTGAGCCTGGATCCTTGACCACATAACTGATTGTATTTGTTGCCGGATCAAAAAAACTTTTCACGTCCGGCGTGACATTCATATTCACAGGATATCCGGTCATGAAGCGTATCCTTTCCCGATCATGCAGGTGAAATGAATGTACCTTGACGCAGGCGCCCTGTCACCATGTAGAGGTTTTGAAATACATCAAAAATCCACAGGCCCCGGACCGGATATAGGTTTCCGCTATCCCGTCCCATCGTAATTTTCATAGGCCAGTAAACATGCGGTTGCAAGCTCGCGGCTTTCCCGGTCATTCTCGGACACCTGTTGCTCCCGCACTACCCTGTCGAGCAATAACAACAGGTCTTCGGGGTTTTTGCCGAGGCTAAAGATGACCCTACCAGAAGGCATTTCGATGATCAGGTTGCGCTCTATAAATGTTTTCTGGTGGGCAATAAAAAGTTGGCCAAGACCAGGATATTGGTGGATCCAGTTGTCCATCAAAATTGCCTTGTATCCGCCGGGATGGTGGCAGAAATTGCCTCATCTGGTCGTTGGCGACAATCACATAATCTGTTGTGAATATCTCGATACCGATGGGCTCAAAAAACAGAAATAAAAAAAGCCGACCCCTAAGGGGGCCGGCTTTCCTGATGAAAATCTGAATCGATTATCAGGGAAATTTACGGGTCCAGCCGAACGTGAACGACACCTGGTACATGGCAAGTTCAATGTTGCTGCCCGGCGTCACGCCCGCCGGAGTAACTTCCGGCCCGTTGACGGTCGCTTCCGGTGCATACATGAAGGCAAAATCGAAAGCATCACGCTCATTATAAGTGTAGGAAAAACCACCGGTAAAATGATGCATGACGACACCGGGTGCCAGAACATTGAAAGTGACGTCTGCTGCCGTGATCGGATTTTCGTTGTAGGCATAACCCGCGCGCCAGGTCCATTGGTCGTTTTGATGCCATTCGACGCCAAGCTTGAAAATATTGATGTCGTTCCAGCCAAAACCGGCCCCGCCCGGAAGTCCGAGCGGAACGGGCGCGGAACTGGAATTGGCGATCGCGCCGATATCACTATAAAAAATCCTTTTATAATCGGCCATGATTGTGACATCTGGTGAAATATCAAATGCCATCCCGACCGTGAAATTTTGCGGGATGTCGAAATCACCACCATCAGCGAACAGACCGCTATATTTGTCAAATTCGCTCATGTAAATCTGTGACTGGTAGGAGGCTGCGATCCGGAAAGTTTCGGAAACATCAAATTGGCCGCCAATGCGAATGCCGCCGCCAACGGAATAATCATCACCGCGGTTGGTCAGGTTTGCAGCATTTGAGGAAATTCCGGCAAATGCGCCAAGGCCGTTTCCATCAAAAACCTGGATTGCGAGGATCGGGGCGATGCCGACGCTGAAATTGCCAAACCGGCGAGCATAGGCCACCGAAAGGAAGGCCTGGATCAGGTCAACCCCTGTGCCGCCGGCGCAAAATACGCCCGGTGCACCTGGGCAGGAAATACTTGTATTGATAACATCGTTAAACGTGGTGTTCATGCCGCCATTGCCGTAGAGCGCAATGCCAATGGTTGAATCCGCGTCGATTGGTCGGCTGTAACCAATATTCGGGATGCCAAACAAACTGCGGGCACTGCCATGGGTTCCCGGCGCAACAAAGGCGGTGCCGGTAGCGGTATATTCACGGACCGGGGCAAACAGCGTGACACCGATATTGAACTGGCGTCCTACATCCACCAAGCCGGCGGGGTTGACCGCGATCGACATGGCATCGGCAGAATCAGCGACACCAGCACCGGCAAGTGCTGAATTTCGTGCGCCGAACCCGTGAGAAAAATACCCCTCGGTCGCCTGCGCCTGTCCTGCCAGAACAGATCCAAGCAAGGCTACGCCGATCCCTGCTGCCTTGACGCCTTTACGATAATTACCTTCAGCCATGGTTCCCCCCATATTACGGTTCTGCCCGTATTCTGAACTAGATCTACCGCAACCTTCATTGAATTGCGATGCAAATATTACAAGATTCTAATATGTAAAATTACCCGTGATAAAAATACAACGATCCGAATCTGGATTTTGAATCCGCATATTGCAATCAAGTGACCCGTTTAATCTTGAATTTGTAAACATCCCCATCCTGGCCCGTTTCCATCAATTCATTGCCAGTTTGACGGCAAAAAGCTTCAAAGTCAGCCACCGAACCCGGGTCTGTCGACAAGATTTCCAAAAATTCCCCGTCCGGTACACTAGCCAACGCTTTCTTGGCTTTTAAAATGGGAAGAGGGCAATTCAGCCCTTTTGCATCAAGAATATGTTCCGCCATAAATTTCCTCATAAAAGTTCTGGATTATTGTCGCGCCCGGATCAGATAAACAGATTGATATCGGACTGGGTAGCGGATTCCATATAAGTTGCCGCGCCACCAAGTTCCGGTCCTTCAATCATATCGTCCAGTGAATATTCAAAAAGATCCATGGTCATCTGGCACGCGATCATTCTGACGTCCAGATCAACAGCAGCTTCGCGCAGGTCTTCAATCGAAGCCACGCCTTTTTTGTTCATCAAATTCTTCATCATGCGGGTGCAGGCAGCGTCGACACCAGGGATCATGGAGGCTGCATTGGGCATTCCCATATGCATCCCCATCATCGGCATTTTCATGGCCGCATTCCCCAATGCAGTCAATTGCAGATCAAGTTTCTTTAAAAGCAGGGGCAGCCCGTAAAAAGTAAAAAACATTGTGGTCTTGATATCCATCGCGGCCGCAGTTGTTGCCAGGATGAAGGGCGGATACGCCCAGTCCAAAGACCCCTTGGTTACAATAATGGACATGCTCTTTGCATTTTCCAGCCCGGCATTTGTTGCATTTGCGGTCATGATCTTCCCTTCAAAATTGCCCTGTTATTTGTCGGAGCATTATATTAGCATAAATGAATACTATGTCACTGGTGGCGTCAAGGGTGGTGGGCATATGATTTTGCCATCCAAAAACCTCCATTCAAATCTGCCGCCCAAAATTGCTGTGCCAGATCGGTCATTTATGAAATCAAAATCCGTATTCGTCAGCGCATCAATTTACCGGGAAACAGGATATGGAACAAATCATCCTCTGGCGATCCACAGAATCGCGCCGGTTCTGGATCTTTGCGAAGAATTGGGCTGGCTGACCAAAGAAAACTATTCGGATAGCCCGATCGCCAGTTTCAAGCAACTAACCAGGTTCCATACGCCCGACTATGTGTCGGCGCTTCAAGCCTCGATGCAGACCGGGGTTTCGGCTGAAGACAGAAAACGGTTTCATTTCGGCACTATGGAAAATCCTTGGTTCCCGGGCCTCTTCCAGCGCGCCGCCACCTCGGTGGGCGGTTCAATCCGCGCCGCGGAATTAGCGGCCGAGGGGCGAATTGCCTACCATCCCTCCGGCGGCACCCATCATGGCATGCCCGACCGCGCAAGCGGATTTTGCTATTTCAACGATGTTGTTTTCGCGATTCTGACCCTGCTGGATCACAATCGCACCAGGATATTGTATGTGGATCTGGACGCCCATCATGGTGACGGTGTTCAGGCGGCGTTTGAGCACAACCCCAACGTCTTCACCATTTCGATTCACGAAATCGACAAATGGCCCTATACCGGCACACTGGATGATCGCGGTGCCGGTCAGGCCCGCAATATACCGGTGCCATCCGGCTTCAATGATGCAGAGCTGGCTTTTTTGATGGAGACGGCAATCCTGCCTCTGGGGCAAAAATTTGCGCCGGACGCGGTCGTAGTCACCTGTGGAGCAGACGGACTGGCCGGTGATCCATTATCGTCGATGAATTTGAGTAACACGGCCTTGTGGAATGCGGTCGAGCAGCTGACCGGCCTTACCGATAGCGCTGTAATTCTAGGTGGCGGGGGTTATAATCCGTGGACCGTAGCCCGGTGTTGGACGGGTCTTTGGGGGCGATTGGCGGGGTTTTCAGAGCCGGATAAACTGCCCGCGAAAGCCTGCGCAATTTTAGCGGCGCTTGAGAGCGACCTAATTGATGAGGACGAGGTCTTGCCGCAATGGATTGACCGTCTGGCCGACCCGTTTGGCTCGCTTGGGACGGCGCCGGTTCGTGACATTGTCAGGCAATTGGCAGGCATCGTGACGGCACCATAATAGGATGTAGAATAAATTCCCGTTGAAACCGGACGAGCATCCTGTCATTTATATTAGAGATAACGAATGAATGGATGTTGCATGAGCTGGATTGATAAAGTCAGAGACATCGAGGAATTGGAAGATGCGCCGCTCGATGCCGGTTTGGTTGCGACGTTCGAGAAAAATGCAAACTTGGCCACCACGCGCCCGATCCGCTTCTCAACCCCGACCTTCAAGGAATATTCCAGCACTGAATTGAGCGGCTGCAATAAAAACAGCTTTCCGGCTTTTTCAATCACAGCAAGTGCCTGTGCCCTGAATTGCGATCATTGCCAGACCAAAATTCTGGAACCGATGATCCCGGCAACCAACCCTGAAATGCTGGACCAGAAGGTGCGTGACCTGATCATGCTTCAGGGCTTGCAGGGCTTTCTTTTGTCGGGAGGCTCGAACCGGCACAACGAAATTCAATATGAACGTTTCATGCCAGTGGTCGAAGGGTTAAAGCGTGATTTCCCTGATCTGAAAATTGCCATCCACACCGCCTTGCTGGATGAAGCACGTGCCCGGTCAATGGAATCTGCAGGCGTCGATACCGCCATGATGGATGTGATCGGTGCGCAGGAAACAATCAAACAGGTCTACCATCTGGACCGGTCGGTGGATGACTTTGAAGCGACCCTCGACGCCTTGTGTGCAACCTCCATGGAGATCGTGCCGCACATTGTAGTTGGTCTTCACTATGGCAAAATTCTTGGCGAGGCCAACGCGCTGGATATCGTTGCCCGGCATAAAATCCAGTCCCTCGTGCTGGTAGTGATCATGCCGTTTTACGCGAAAGAGGGGACCTTTGTGACTCCGGAGACTTTGGCGGTTGGCGAGATTTTCGCTGAAGCACGTATCCGAATTCCAGATCGCCAGGTACTGTTGGGATGCGCCCGCCCGCCGGGAATGCACAAGCGCGTAACCGATACGTACGCAGTTCTGGCCGGGCTTGATGGTATCGCATTTCCAGCCGACGGCGCGGTGGCAGTGGCAGACAGCATTGGTCGCACATACCATCAGGAACACGCCTGTTGTTCGATTAAAATAGGCGCGTCGTTGACAACGAAATTATCAAAGCCTTATGCCGCATGAGTAAATTTTCCCAACCTGACATTATCGTTGTCGGTCTTGGGCCGGCCGGTGCCTGCGCTGCCAGAAAAGCCGCTGAAGCCGGCTGCACCGTTATGGCAATTGAGAAGAAAGCGGCTGCCGGGACACCGGTTCAATGCGCCGAATTTGTCCCGTCCATGGTTGGCGTTGAAGTCGCCGGTCTGTCGGATACCTGTCGCCAGGCGATAGATTCGATGATGACTTTTGTGGAACACGACGCGCCAGACAGAATGGCAAATTTCCCCGGTCAAATGATCGACCGTCAGGCCTTTGATAGCCAATTGGTGCAGATAGCAATCGACGCCGGGGTTGAGTGCCATTTTGGCGTTTCTCTGAAATCCGTTTCGAAAGCTGGTGAAATGACCCTCAGCGACGGACGCATTCTCAAGGCTGAAATAATCATCGGGGTGGATGGGCCAAAGTCTCGCATCGGCGCGGCAATCGGCCAGATCAACCATGAATTGGTTGAGACCCGCCAGATTTCAGTACCGCTCCTGCATCCTCAAAGCGCGACCGATATTTTTCTCTCAGCCGATATCGAGGGTGGCTATGGCTGGCTGTTTCCCAAAGGCGATACCGCCAATCTGGGGTTGGGAGTAGATGCCGGTCAAAAACACCGGCTCAAACCCTTGCTGGATAATTTGCACGAGGATCTGGTTCGCCAGGGTCGGGTCGGCAACGAAATCTTTTATCATACCGGCGGCGCGATCCCGGTTGGCGGAATGCTTGAATGCACCGGCAGGCTTGGTGATGGCGCGGTCCTTCTGGCTGGCGACGCCGCAGGATTGACCAATCCGGTGACCGGGGCCGGCATCAATGCGGCGGTCATTTCCGGGCATTATGCAGGCACCTGTGCCGCCGCATTGAAAGGCGGCGACGGGGATGCGCTGGAAGATTATCAGGAAGACCTTGAAGACTTGTTCAAGCCCGGGCTGGACCGGGCCTGCAAGCGGCGCCAGCAAATCCTGAACGCGTTCAGGAATGGCGGGCCGAGCCGCGAGGAATTACGAACCAACTGGATTGCCTATCCGGAATATTGGGCCGCCTGACGGCTCGCAACGGGAGAAAGACATGTCCTGCGTAAAATCAGAAGATGCCCAACCGGCCGAAAAAGGCCATGACGGTATGGATTATAATTCCGCCGCGCTGATGGAACCCCGCGCCCCGGACCGGATCAAGAATGATCTGAAAAATGGCGGCAGGGTGAAACAAAATGATGTCACCCCAACGGGTGTCTATTTACCCAACAACAATATCCAGACACCGAATATGCGTTCGCCGGAATATGTCCAGCTATCGACGGCTGCGTCCATAACGCTCGGCATCATGAACGGCAAAATGCACCGCTGCGCCTGCACCCGGTGCCTTAATCTGTTGCTGACTTATCCTGAGGGCTGCCGCGCCAATTGCGCCTATTGCGGCCTGGCCCGCCACCGCGAAGCGGACCGCGACTATGCCGACCGCAATTTCATTCGTGTTGACTGGCCCGCCGTGCCCATGGATCAAATCATCGACATTGTCGCCAAGGATCCGGAAAATTCGCCATTCCACCGCATGTGTATTTCCATGATCACGCACCCTTGTTCTGATCGCGATACGGTATCTGTTCTGAAAAACTGGACCGACCGGATTGACCCAAAAGCGATTCCGGTTTCCATCCTCTCAAACCCGACAACCATGACCCGTGATGATGTTGTTACTCTGAAAGACCTGGGCGCGGATATTTTCACCGTGGCAATTGATGCTGCTACGCCGGAGATTTTTGACCGCACCCGCGGCACCGGGGTCCAGTCACCCCATACCTGGAAAAAATACTGGGAAATTCTGCTCGCTGCCCGGGATATTTTTGGGCCGCAGAAATTCGGCGCCCATATAATTGTCGGCATGGGGGAAACCGAATATGACTCGCTCAGCCTCGTTCAACAATTGGTTGACCTTGGTGGGCACAGTCACATGTTCTGCTTCTTCCCGGAAAAAGGCTCCCTTATGGATCATCTGCCGGCCACCCCGCGCGACCAGTGGCGCCGGGTTCAATTGGGCCGCTACCTGATCGATTATGGTGGACGGCGCGTTGATGACATGACCTTCGACGAGGAAGGGCGGGTGATTGATTTTGGGGTCTCCAAATCTGAACTTGATATGACCATTGATTCGGGCATCGCCTTTCGAACATCTGGCTGCCCCGGTAAATTTGCTGACGATATTTCCGCCTGCGACCGGCCTTATGGAGATTCGCCAGCCAGCGACATTGCTTCCTACCCATTCCAGCCCGAAGCCGTTGACATCCGGAAAATTCGCCAGCAACTGGATCGCGAACGCCCCGGCGAAACCTATAAAGAAGGCGATGATCTGGAAATGATCGATGGTTTCTGAGCAAAAACCATTTCGTGTCATCGATACCGGAATCCGGGACGGGCGGGCGCAAATTGCTTTTGATCAAGCGTTGATCGATCTGCATAAGGATGGTGAGGTTCCGGATACAATCCGGTTTCTACAATTTCCTCCAACCGCCCTGATCGGACGTCATCAGGCGCTCAGCCAGGAGCTCAAGCTCGATTATTGCCACGACAATAATATCCGCACCGTGCGGCGTATTACCGGCGGCGGTGCGCTCTATTTTGATGAGGGGCAGCTTGGATGGGAATTGCTGTTTCACCGCGCCACCTTTGCCGGGAAATCACTTGGCGACCTTGCCTGCATGATTTGCGAAGCGGCAGCTTCGGGGTTGCAAAAACTTGGTGTTGATGCCCGCTACCGCGCCCCCAATGATATCGAAGTGGAGGGGCGTAAAATATCCGGCGGTGGTGGGTTTTTTGACGGCAATACGTTGTTTTATCAAGGCACGGTTTTGGTTGATATGGACCCGGCGGACATGATCGCCACCTTGAATATTCCAGACCCGGCGCTCGTCAAACAATTTACCGAGGCCGCCGCCCAGCGCATCGTCACCCTCAAGGATTGTTTGGGAAAAGCACCCGACATGGCGGTGATCAAGCAAGCTCTGATGGACGGGTTTGGCGAAAGCCTCGGCATCGACCCGGTCGCGGGCAATATTTCAGACCGCGAAGAGGCGGAAGCCAAAAGATTGTTTGACGAAGAAATCGGCGCCGATGAATTTGTCGCGGAAATTGACAATCCGGCAAATGCCACCGGTATCCTGACCGGTAATCATGCCGGGCCGGGTGGCCGGGTCGCTGCCCATATCAGATTGGAAGGGGCAAACCAGGACCGGTTTCGTGAAATCCTGATTGCCGGCGATTTTTTTGTGGCGCCGCCGCGAATTGTCCTTGATCTGGAAGCGGCCCTGCGAGGGACGCTAACGCATGACACCCGCAAAACGGTTCTTGAATTTTTTGCAAAAACCAATGTCGGATTGATGACCGCGGCACCGGAAGATTTTGCGACCGCAATCGAAAATGCGCTTGAAACGGTTGCCTGACCGGATATGAAATCCCTGACAATCATCCAGCATACGTCGGCAGATTTTCTTGGTCTGATGGAAGACCATTTCGAAGGTCGCCGGATCAGGTTCAAATATGTCCGCCCGTTTACTGAAGGTGTTGCGCCACCTGAATTTGATCAGATTGGTGACGGGTTGATACTGCTTGGTGGTGGCCCCTGGGGCAGTGCAGGCGAGCGCGACGTGCCGACTTTGGCAGAAGAAATCAGCCTGGCCCGGGCTTGTCTGATGCACGATTTGCCAATTATTGGCATTGGTTTGGGGGCGCAGATTTTGGCGATAGCTGCGGGCGGCAAATCCGAACCTGCTAAATTGGAATTCAAGATTGGACAAGCAACCCGGATCACAAAGGACGCCCTAAACGGGTATTTGCCGCAATCCTTTCCCTTCGTCACGTATATGCGCGACCGTCCCGTCCCGCCCGACTATGCTGAAATTCTGGCAGTTGACGAGGACGAAAGGCCCGTAATTTTTCAAATTGGAAAATCCGCATTCGGATTTTCCGGTCATCCGGGATTCAAGCTGGCCATGGCCGAAGACCTGATAATGGAATTTGAGGAATCTCCGAAAAATCCCGGCCCCGCGTTGCAGAATTTGCGTGAAAGCCGCACCGAAATCGAAGATGCTTTAGTGCCCATCATGACTGGTCTGGTCCAGTTGACCGGCCTGATGGGGGCTTGATCCCGACCTGCGTGGCCCGGTCTGCATGGGAAGTGTGATTTTCTGCTGACAATCAATTTCCCCTATTACGATTGCTTACTTTAGAAAAAACTAATATACTCACCGGAATAATTAAAAACAGACGTTTCAGGAGGATGGGGCAATGGCTGATAAGCTGATAATCGTGATGGCAAATTCTGATCCGCGCAATGGCGAGGAATTAGGCGCGCCGATTTTTCAGGCCACCGTTGCAGCGGCAATGGAATATGAGGTCGATGTTATCTGCACCGCTACGTCCGGTATCCTGATGAAAAAGGGTTTTGCAGAAAGCCTGGTGGTCAAGGAAGGTTCGCCAAAGTCGGTCTATGATTTTATCAAGGACGCCCATGGTGCCGGGGTTAAATTTTACTGCTGCTCCCCCAATCTCGATTTGTTCGACATGACAACCGACGACCTCATTCCTGAATGCGAAGGGATTGTCGGCGGTGCCCACCTGATCGAAGAGGTGATGGAAGAAGATTGCAAGGTCCTGACCTATTGATCATCTGGAATTTTTGAGGGCTAGAATTAATGTCTCATTCCACAGCTTCCCGCGTACAGGAATATATCGGTGACCCGGTCTCCGACGCATCGGTTGTGGATCGTGACCAGCTGGAAGAGATATTCCAAGATATCCAGTCGGACCTTCGTTACGACCATGAATTGAACGGCTGTCTGAATTGCGGCATTTGTACCGCAACCTGCCCCGCAGCTCATTATTACGATTTCAGCCCGCGCGAGATCGTCCAATTGTTGTGGACCGAGAATCTCGAAGGCATTTACGATGCCATGCAGGAAAAAATATGGGCCTGCGCCCAATGCTATACCTGTGCCGCACGCTGTCCGTTTGGCAATTCACCTGGTGGACTTGTCATGCTGATGCGCGAAACTGCGATCAAGCACGGTATGGAATCGGCCAAAAATGTTCTGCGCCCTTTCAGCCGCGTGATGCTGAAACTGATATCAACCGGCAACCAATTGGCGCCTGACATGATCAGCCCCGAACATTTCGCCGATTGGGGTCCGAATATTTCCAAGGTCAAGGCGCCTCTGAAAATCTTGCGCAAGGCGATCCCGATGCCGACCTTGAACACCACAGCAACCGCTTGGGAGGTCAATTTGAAGACCTCGGTGGAATTGTACACAATCTGGGAAATGACCGGTGTTCTCGATCAACTGGAAACGATCGACGAGAATTTGTTCGATGTCATTTTGGACATCATGGACGAGAAACGGGAAGACTGGGACGATTTTCTGGAAGAGCAGGAAGACGACGATGATTGATCATTTACACCGCTCAGATTTGCTTCGATTGGGGGAGATTGCATGACAAATTCAAACAATAATGACGGCGGGCGTTTCACCGGACACGGAGATGAATGGCGGGACGCAAATCTATCACCCGAAGACGCCCGGGTTGCCACATCCTGGGTCGAACAGAAAATCGACCGCCGCTCGATGTTGACCAACAAGGACCGGGTCGAAGACGTCCGCGATATCATGTGGCAGCTGGAAAAGGATGGCGAAATTGTCGTCCATCGAATCCATGACGAGCATGAACCGGTCATTGTCAAAACCCTGTATGGCTGGGACAAGAAAATCCCCACCAATCAATTATGGCACCATAAATCGTGCGGCCAATGCGGCAATATTCCGGGCTATCCGGCGTCCTTGCTATGGCTCATGAACCAGATGGACATCCGCTATCTGGATGAAACCGACCAGACCTCCTGCACCGCCTGGAACTATCATGGCTCCGGCATCGGCAACCTTGAAAGCCTGGCCGCCGTCTTCCTGCGCAATTTCCATCAGGCCTATGTATCGGCCAAGGCTGAGGGTTTGCCGGAGGGATATTATTACCCGCTGGTTCATTGCGGCACGTCGTTTGGCAATTATAAAGAAGTGCGCGGATACCTGTTACAATCGGCTGAATTGCGTGACCGGGTGAAAAAAATTCTCGCCAAACTGGATCGCCTTGTCGATGGCAAATTGCTGATCCCGGAGGAGATCGTGCATTATTCGGAATGGGTCCATGTGATGCGCGGCGAAATCGCCAACCGCCAGACGATCGATTGTTCTCATATCCGCTCGACCATCCATCCGGCCTGCCACGTCTACAAGATGGTGCCCCAGGATGCGATTTACGACGACAACATCCTGGGCGGCAACAGGGTCGCGGTCTCGACCGGGATCATGGAAGCTTTGGGCACCCAGGTGATTGATTATTCCACCTGGTACGATTGTTGCGGTTTTGGCTTCCGGCACATTATTTCGGAACGAGAATTTACCCGCTCCTTCGCCATCGACCGTAAAATCAGCGTTGCCATTGATGAAGCGCAATCCGACGTGATGATCGGTCATGATACCGGCTGCATCACGACTCTGGACAAGAACCAGTGGATTGGCAAAGCCGACGGCAAGGACGTGGATTTGCCCGTACTCGCCGATTGCCAGTTCGCAGCGCTCGCTTGCGGCGCCCACCCTTACAAGATTGTTCAGTCTCACTGGCACGCATCTTCGACAGAAACCCTGATGGAAAAAATGGGGATCGATTGGCAGGCCAAAAAGGCTGAATTTGAAAATTACCTGAAAGAGGTTGAAGCCGGCAAACAGGAAAACCTGTATGACCCGCGGCGGATGTTCACATCAGGACCCGGTTTCAAAAGGATAGAAAAACAGCCATGACCAAACCTGTTCTGATCGTCGGTGGAGGTCCAGCCGGGCTGGCTGCAGCCCATTCGTTAGCAAGCATTGGCCAGAAATGTATCCTCGTTGAAAAAGAAGACCGACTCGGAGGCGCACCCATTCTGTCCGGTTACGCCAAACTGGTGCCATCTGGCGAATGGGCCAAAGATGCCATTGGCGGAATGGTTTCACGGGTTGAAAACAACAAGCTCGTGGAAATTAAAACCGGCACCATTGTTAATGAATTTTCCGGAAATCCGGGTAGCTTTTCGGCCAAACTATCAGATGGCAAAACCATCAAGGCATCATCTGCTATCTTGAGCACCGGCTTCACCCATTTTGATTCCGTCAACAAGCCCGAATGGGGCTTCGGCACCTTTGAAAATGTAGTGACCACGACCCAGGTTGAACAGATGATCTCGTCCGGACAGGGGGTGCGGTGCCCGTCCGACGGGCGCAAGCCGAAACGGGTTGCAATTTTGCTTTGTGTCGGATCCCGTGATCGCCAGATCGGGCGCGAATGGTGCTCAAAAATCTGCTGTACGGTATCCGCCAATCTGGCAATGGAAATACGCGAAGAGCTGGAAGATTGCCACGTCTATATCTATTATATGGATATCCGTACCTTCGGACTCTATGAGACGTCTTATTATTGGCGCAGTCAGGAAGAATTCAAGGTCAAATATATCAAGGCCCGGATCGCCGAAGTGACGCAGAAAGACGACAAGCTGATCGTCAAAGGTGAAGATACTCTGGTCAAACGCCCGATCACAATTCCGTTCGACATGGTGGTGCATGCCATCGGCATGGACCCCAATGTGGACAATATGCTGATCTCCACAATTTTCGGGATCGATCTTGAACCCCACGGCTTTATCGGCAAACAGAATAGCTATGGCGATATTGGTGCAACCTCGCGACCGGGTGTATTTATCGCCGGCGCTGCGACCGGACCTGAATCAATCGACGATTCCATCGCCCAGGGCCACGCCGCCGCAATGTCTGCCTATGCGGTGGCGCAGGGCGCTGGCAAAGTGGCGGCGGAATAGGGGTTCGATTTGGCCACCTTGCTCCAGAAATTGAGAGGCGGAATTGATGTACCGGAGGCGGTGCGTCTGGACCTGAGTGGCCCGATTTTGACCAACGCGTTTCAAACATTGATCACTGGATGCGAGCCCCTTGGCGGTATCGAACGCTATATCGAAACTCTCAAACTCAAGTCAAAAATGTTCGCCGATGCCCTGATAGACGGTAAGGCCGAAGACCTCGATCTGGATACCTTTATGGGCCTGAGCACTTTCATGGCGACCGTGCGCAGACGGATCGCGCCTTACCTTGATCCGGCAGGGTTCGCCACCATCAAATCCGCCGTTACAGAATTGCTTGCCGACGCTCAAGCCACCGCCGCAACCGACCAGCGGTGGGACGCATTTTGCGCCCGGTTCCCGGTTGATCGCAAGCACCGCTGGGTTCGCGATCTGGCCGCTGAAATTCTGCACAACAGCGATCCGGAGCGCTATCCGTTGATGTGCCGCTGGGTGTGGGATGCAAAAGCCAATACCGGCGTGATCCGCGAAATCTGGCACGGTGACAATGTCGATCACATGACTATTCCCGTCCCTGACGGATACGAGACCTATATGGAATTGCGCCGTGAATTGGCTCAGTTCCTGACAGCAAACGGTATCTTCCGCGACAATCTGCAATATGCCGATCTGCTTAGCGCCCATGTTTACGCCAATTATATTTCGGCCCAGGGAGGCTCGTATCTAAAGGCTGATTTTACCTCGGCCGATGATCCCATGGAACATACCCGCAGAATTCTCGGGCTGGACGGGGTCAAACCCGGTTCAACCCGCACCCGTCTCAAATCCATCGATGGCCAAGCTTTTGTCCTCGATGACGTGAAACATCTCGGTTGAGGGACAACAATGCCAATCCACGAAGAACATTTGATCCGTCCCGAAAATCTCAAGACCCATGAAAATCTTGTAATTGACGGTGTTGATGTATCGGGCCACTGGAGCACGTTCATCGAATCCCGTGTGGTCACCGATTACAACGAAGCAATCGAAGAAGAGATATCCAGCTTGCCTGGCGGCGAATTTATTCACCGTTGCTGGCAATGCGGGTCCTGCACCAATTCCTGCACGGTCAACGCGGTCAACCCGGAATTTAATCCGCGCTATTGGATCTACCTGATCCGCATGGGCATGGAGAGCGAATTACTGCGCGACCGGGATATCATCTGGCAATGTGTTTCCTGCAATAAATGCACCTATGCGTGTCCGCGCGATGTAATGCCTGAAGGGGTCATGAAGGCGACTGCCCATTGGCTCGAATTGAAAGGCCATACGCCAAAATCCCCGTCTACTGTTTTCGACGAGGTGTTTGCTGGCCAGGTTATCGAGACCGGTAAAATAGAGGAAGGCCGGGTTCTGCGGCATTTTTTGAAACGTACCGGCCAGCCCATGATTCAGCCCTGGCTGGTTGAAATGGTCAAACGCATGGTTTTCGGATTGCCCCTCAAAATGCTGATCCATCTGGGCCTGGCAAATATTTTCAGGCCGCGCACCAGCCAATGGGCCCGGGCGCGTTCCGCGATCAATGAATATGTAGCCGAGAAAGAAGACGAGCACCAGACCGCGTTGGGTTTGGATGATCTTGTTGAATTGGCGAAGCAGGAAGTCACGTCAAAATCGACCCCCGCGGGTGAATAGGAGCAGATAATGTCATCAGGCAAAAACTACAAAAAAGTCGCCTATTATCCGGGTTGTGCCCTTGAAGGCACGGCGCAGGCTTACGACCGCTCCACAAAGGAAGTTGGCAAGGCGCTCGGATTGGAACTGGAAGAGGTCAAGAACTGGAATTGCTGCGGGGCGATGGAGGTTAAAAACATCGATCCGAAAATCCAGACCTATCTGTCGTCTCGGGTCATGTCGATCGCTGCTAACGAGATGGGCCATGACGTGGTCATGGCACCGTGCAACGGCTGTTATCACAATCTCAAAAAAGCTGAATATGATCTGCAAAACGATCAGGAATCCCGCAAAGTGGTCGACCGGATTTCAACCAAAGCCGGCCACGATACCTATCAGGCAGGCCAGGTCGAGACCATCCATGCCCTCGACTGGATCAGGGACGAAATTGGCGAAGAAGGTTTGCGGGAACGCACAAAAGGCGCTTTGAAAGGCCTCAAGGTCGCCAATTATTATGGCTGCATGTATACCCGCCCCCGGCATATTTTCCCGGAAAAGGATCAGGGCGAAGGGTCTGAATCAACCCTGACCCCGCATTTCATGGATGACCTGTTGGCAGCGGCCGGGGCCGAGAATGTAGACTTCCCCCTAAAAACCGCTTGTTGCGGTGGCGCCCATACCCTGTCTGATTCAGATACCTCCACTTTGCTGGTGACAAACATTTTGAAAGCCGCAGAAGCGTCAGGTGCCGAGGTAATCGCGACCGAATGCCCGACCTGTCATAGCGGATTGGAAATGCATCAGATCCGTGCTGAAAAGAACTTCGGCTATAAGTCCAATGTCAAGATCGTTTATTTCACCCAATTGCTCGGTCTCGCGCTTGGCTTGAAGCCCAAGGCCGTGGGCCTGCATGAAAATATTTCGAATTCCACCGACCTGCTGCGCGAAAAGGGGATCGCGTGAGGAACATGGAAAATGTCGGCACCAGGCTTGCGGACCTTCCGGACAATTTTGATGCCAGCCAGAAAGCAGGTTTGATGCTGGAGGCCGGTGAACAGGTGCTTGAATTCTGGAACAGCGCCAAAGGTTTTGAGCCGACACAATCCCGCAAGGAAGGTTTTCGTCTGCTAGCACTCCATCGTCAGGGCGCCAAGGGCGACCCGAGTTTCAATGCCTGCCGCGAAACCTGCCGCGAACTTGTTTATCATTTTAACCTGGTAACAATGGAACCCGACCACGCAGATACGGAAAAGCGCGTCGAAATGATGCGGCTTGTTGCCATGCACCTGTATTTATTTGTAAATGGGAAGATGCAGGTCGAAGGTCTGGGCGAATTTTGTTGTTCGTCACGCGGCATTCGCCAGGAAGCCGGTTAAACCCGGTATAATTTGAGGAACCAGAGCCATGCCGACAGTCAGAGGGTGTCATTTACCGGACGATCTTTTGTATGACGTAGAAAATCACATCTGGTTTCGTGAAACCGGCGACGGCAATGTCAAATTGGGTATGACCGCAATAGCAACCGCCATGGCCGGGCAATTGGTAGCTTTTACACCAAAGAAAATTGGTCGTTCAGTCAAGGAAGGCCGTTCTTGCGCGACCGTTGAATCCGGTAAATGGGTAGGCCCTGCAAAATCCCTTGCAGGTGGTGAGGTAATAGAGGTGAATGATGAACTGGTCAGCAGTCCAGGTATCGCTAATGATGATCCTTACGATCAGGGCTGGATGGTAATTTTGAAGCCCGAAAACTGGGATGCAGTGAAGCCTTCACTGGTTTTGGGAAGTGACGTGACCTCTCCGTATGAAGTAAAAATGGATGCAGACGGTTTCGCCGGTTGCGAATAATTGGTGCCAGCAATTGATTTGCATTCCCAGAACGGGCATTAGAGGTTCTGGATATAGAGGATAATTAATGGATATTGCCCTATTACAGGAAAATGCCACCAAGGCCAGCATGCTTCTTCGAATCATGTCCAACAAATGGCGATTGCTGATCCTTTGCCATCTGGCCCAGTCTGAATTGCCTGTCCACGAACTGGAAAAACTGATCGGACTAAGCCAGTCTGCTTTATCGCAGCATCTTGCAATTCTTCGTCGGGAAAAGCTTGTTGTAACCCGCCGTCAAGCCCAATCGATCTATTATTCTCTCGACAGTAATGAGGCAGGCGTCATCATGAATGCCCTCTACGACCTCTATTGTCGGGATGAAGACGTGGTGCTGAAATCAGTCGCCAGCTAGGGTCTGAGTGGGTCCAAGTCATCCGTCATTAACAATCAATATATCAAAAATTACAGGGATTTATACCGATGAAAACAATTGAACTGGATACTGACCTGCATATTACCGGGCAAATTACACCCGACGATATCAGGGTCGCCGCAAAAAAAGGCATCAAGACCATCATCAATGTTCGTCCTGACGGCGAAAAAGAGGGTGATTATATGACTGCCCAGGAAGCCAGCGATATAGCCGGCGAAAGCGGCATAAATTATTGCCATATCCCGGTTATTCCCGATCAGGTTTCAGATCAGAATGTCGCCGATTTTGGAAAAGTGATGGACGAATTACCTGGTCCCGTTCTGGCTCATTGCGGTACTGGAAAACGGGTGTCAGTGTTGTGGGCATTATCCAACAATGGGTCTCTGTCGGCAGACGAGCGGATCGAAAAAGCCGCTGAAGCTGGTCATGATTTATCCGCTCTCAAGCCAAGGCTTGGATAAGCGTTTAATCAATATTGCAATAAATATTTCCCAAATTAAAAAGGTGATAAACCAATGACCGACCTGACCTTGACGGCGGCTGATGGCCATACCCTTGGTGCGTATCGCGCTGACCCGACAGGCGCTCCGCGCGGTGGGATTGTCGTTATCCAGGAAATTTTTGGCGTCAATTCCCATATCCGGTCGGTCTGCGACCGGTTGGCCGAAGCGGGTTACGTGGCTGTTGCGCCTGCTTTGTTTGATCGCACGGAGCGGAATTTTCAGTCCGGTTATTCGTCGGAAGAAATTGAGCATGCTCGCTCGTTTATCGCCAACCCCGATTGGGAAGGCTATATGCACGATACCGATGCGGCCCGTGCAGTCGCGGCGGAAGCCGGCAAAGTCGGCATTATCGGCTTTTGCCTTGGCGGTACGGTAGCGTTTCTGGCGGCAACGCGGTTTGAAGGGTTTGCGGCGTCGTCCGGGTTTTATGGCGGTGCCATTCAGAAATTTGCCGATGCAGTGCCTCATTGCCCGGTTCAACTACATTACGGCGAACTGGACCAGGGCATCCCCATGAGCAATGTGGATGAGGTGCGCGCCAAGCGCCCCGAATGCGACATCTATGTCTATGAGGGTGCTGGTCACGGCTTTAATTGCGATGCCCGTGGCAGCTATGATCCGGCAGCGGCAAAAAAAGCCTGGGCCCGGTCAATGGATTTGTTCAACCAGCATATTGGATAAGCGGGCAGGCAAAAAGCGAGATCCAGGATGAGATTATCAGATTTCAAGGCGT
This sequence comes from Hyphomicrobiales bacterium, assembly GCA_021775875.1. Lineage (GTDB taxonomy): Bacteria > Pseudomonadota > Alphaproteobacteria > Rhizobiales > NORP267 > NORP267. The sequence goes on from JAJFHA010000017.1 coordinate 182,241, forward strand.
TGACATTCGACGTTTACGGCACCTTGATTGATTGGGAAAGCGGCATGATTGCCGGTTTGAAACCCCTGACCGACAAACTGGAAACCGAGTTGTCGCGTGATAAAATCCTGCAAGCTCACGCAATTTATGAATCTGCGGCCCAGGCCCAAACCCCGCAGAAAATCTATTCCCGCATTCTGCCCATTGTCTACAAACGGTTGGCGGAAGAATGGAATATCTCTGTCGATTGGGACGAATGCCTGACCTATAGTCACTCGGTCGAACACTGGCCCGCCTTTGAAGACAGCGCTGCATCGCTGCAATATCTGAAACAGCATTTCAAGCTTGTGGTTTTGTCGAACATCGACAATGACAGCTTTGCCCACAGCAATAAAAAATTGCAGGTGGAATTCGACGCGGCCTACACAGCGGAAGATGTCGGTTCCTACAAACCAGACCCACGAAATTTCCAGTATATGATCGAAAACCTGCCCCGCATCGGTGTCGCCAAAGAGCAGATTTTACACACCGCCGAGAGCATGTTTCATGACCATGCCCCGGCCAATCAATTTGGCCTCGCCAATTGCTGGATCTATAGGCGTCACGACAAACAGGGCTTTGGCGCCACCATGCATCCCGGCGATATGCCGAAATATGATTTCGTCTTTAACAGCATGGCAGAGCTTGCTGAAGCACATCAAAAAGAGCTGGCTGGCTAAGGACTGCTCAGATCATCCGAACCTGATAGCCTCGGCGGTCATCGGGGCTGGCCCACCGTCCGGTCAATTGTCAGGTTTCCATACGGTCCGGCAGGGCGGTGATATTACCAGTTTCCGCCAGTATTACCCTCAATCCAAAATTCAAACAGGACCAGTAAACCGGGGCCGATCAACATCAGCAAGGAAACTATGTGAAAGAGCAGGGAATTCTGATCGGAAACAGGAAAATACCGGTTCAGGCTGCAGATAGTATAAAATGAATGCCAAAATCGTTCTTTTTTCAGAACAATTTAATTTGACCAGATAGGAATTTACAATAAATTTTCCTCGTCAAATGGCCCAGTTTTATTGAAATGCCGGAAGTCCGTCATCGGCTTAAGGGTTTTGAAATTTGATCTTGCTATAACTCATACGATTTTTCCAGTAAGAGTTTGATAGTGACAGACATGTCTGAAAATAAGAATTCGTCAACAAACCGAGCCCAACAGAAACAGGTTTCACTATCGAATAGTGCAGACGTCCTTCCAGAAACAGTTCAGTTCCAGTTGCAGAATGGATTGCAGCCGGCCACAGTCAACGCAGAACTGAGCAATGCTGTTGCTATGGCCTCGGGTATGTCATTGTTCTTTGCTTTCGACCGCGCCGAAGCGGATGCTCAATTTGGAAAAGCCGAAGACCATATTACCTATAGCCTTGACGACAATGCGGACGGCCAGTTTACAATTGATGCGGATAGCGGTGTCATTGGGCTGTCTGATGAATTTAAAACTGGAACTGAGATCAAGCATACGATTGAAGCAAATGCTACTTCTTCAGGCGAATTGGTTGCGACACGGAAATTTCTGATTGAAGTTAACGACGCCAACGAAATATCGGTCTCGGTGATACCTGAAGATAATGATTCTATGGGTGCGGGCCTTGGCGTGACGCAAAGCTCTTTTCTCCCAATAATCGAGACCGAAACCCCAGTTGATATTGAGGCGGCTGGAATAGTACCGCTCGTAAACGAACCTGAGACCTTGCCCGAGGTTGGTGACCCGTCTTTGCCTCCCACCACATCCCCAGTTATCCAGGAATCGGATGTTGGCGCGGTATCGGATGTTGATGCCGGTGCCAACGGTGTTGACGAGAATGCTTCGGTTGGTGCGAGTGTTGGTATTACGGCCTCTGCGACAGATGCGGACGGCACGGACAATGTTACGTATAGCCTGAGCGATGATGCGGGCGGGCTGTTCACGATTGATGGCAATACAGGTATTGTGACGGTTGTGGGCGGTCTCGACCGT
>JAJFHA010000018.1 GCA_021775875.1 Hyphomicrobiales bacterium
TGCTGGCACTGAGCACGCCAGCACTGGCCGGGACCGGAACACAGTCGATGACCCCCGTCACCGACCGTGATCTGGTCACATCACAAACGGGCGCCCCGATTGATGGATGCCCCCCAATTGCCCGGTTCACAAACAATCTCTAACCGGACAAAGCTTCAGGATCCGGGACATTAGTCCCGGATCCTTTTTTTGTGGGGTTAGTCCCCGGCACCAAGAACCGTTTCCTCGTCTTCGATGAACCAGGCGGGTGTCCGGTACCCTGCAATTTTGCGTTTTTTCATCAACGTTTTGTAGATGGATTTTCTGTCCGGGTCGCGATTGACCTTGTGCTGATAGGGACAAACATCGACGCAGATATGGCAATATTCATTCCGGAACCGCGACGCTTCGTAGCATGTGGCGGTATCGACCTGCCAGCGTTTAACGCCTTCGGTAACGATATAATCCTCACTTGAGCGGATAGCACCGGGTGGGCAATTTTGTTCGCAAATCCGGCATTTTTCGCACGTATCCTGCACGCCGAAAATATTTGCTTTGCCTGCGATGATAGGCGCGTCAGTGACCACAAATCCTGGCCGGAAACCGGCTCCAAAATCAGGGTGGATCAAGCTGCCATGCTTGCCCAATTCCCCCATGCCACATGCAAGTAGCGCCGGGATCGCCATTATTTCTCCGGTGCCATTATGATCGGCGATGGCGGAAAATCCAAGCGACCGGATATAGGCGGCAAGCTCCGTCGAGATACGGGCGCATTCCACGTAAACTTCAAACGCTTCCCGCTCGACCGCAAGTGCTCCATCCAATACCTTGCCATAGTCTTCCGCGACGACGATTGAGATAATGTAACGGGGTTTAAATTCTGATCCCACATTGATCATGGTCGAGGTTAGTTCAGCAAAGCCAATATCGCTGCCGCCCAATTCCAACCCTTTGGCCTTGATGAGTGCCGAGATTTGAGCCGGGTCGCTGCCTTCAGGTTGTGTGTCATTCACGCGCCCATCGCGGAGTGGCGTATAGGCGGTCCATCGATGCATCACAGCATTGACATCAAATTTGCGGGTCTTGGGGCTGTCTTTCCGAAACAATGGAATTTCCGATAGACCTTTCTGTATCATAATCTCGTTAGCCAACGGGTCATCCGGTCCCCCGCGCCTGAATTCTGATGTGCCTTTCATCCCAAAACTCCCTATCAACCACCAAACCGGTAAAATTGTCTTTCCAGACAAAAGATCATTTTAGTGTTGGCTGTCTGGCTTCTGAACGCAATTCACTCACCATACGCGCGTTCTCGATTGCGATGACACTTTGATCGGCGAATATTTGCGCCAACTGCATGGTTTTTTTGTCGAACGGCCGCAGTTGCTGCCGGTAGATTGTAAAGGCACCGATCAGGCGTTTTCCTGCGAGCATCGGGATCGCCGCAAATGACCGCGCACCCCCCAAAGTTGCGGTCGCATATCTCAAGGGGTCATCTGTTCTGTAGATCTCTTCGGCACATACATCTATGATGTTTACAATGTCGTGGCTGGCTGCCATGCGGCCAATAGCGGTTTGCGGGCTGGGTTTATAATCACCCTGCTCAACCCACCATTGGTGAAAGACCGGTGGAATGCCTTTGGTATATGATGCGCTGAAACCGCTTTTTCCCTTATATTCCAGCAACAGTCCGAATTCGGCGTCACACAATTCGAGCGCATATCCGAGCACCGACTCGATGACTTCGGCGATCCGGCCTTCAGACCCACTGATTATCCGGAGCACCTCGCTGAGTGTACGCTCGCGGCTGATTGCTTCCTCCAGGTTCAGTGCAAGTTCCGAGATTATTGCCGTCTGGTCAGTTTGGCTCTTTCGCTGCGGCTTGCCCCCTTCAAGTATCTTATGCAATTCGAGCTTTGAGGACACTTCCAATTTTCGGTAAATCGTAGCCAGATGCGTTCGCACGGTGGAGGGCGCGATAAAGAGCTGTTCGGCAATACGGTGATAATTGTCACCTCGTGCATAGGCGTGGGCGATCTCAAGCTCTCGTGGACTTAGGCGATCTTCGCTCAACGACGGCTCTCCCCAGAGCAGTGTTTCAAATACTCCGATTTTGCGGCCTGTCTGGTCGGGTGGCAATACCGCAAATGCTGTAGACCAAATACTACAAATATCATGGCTAAATACAGCATGTGCCCGATATCCGTGCAACTCTGTGTGTACTAGTCTCTTTATGAATCATTGTTGCAATCAGCGTCTTCACCAACGGAAAATTCAAAAATGAAAACCACGCGCTGGCACATACTTTTCCTGCTGTTTATCGCCCGTATAGGCCTTGGATTTCAATTTCAAACCATGGGCTCCGTCGCCAACGAACTGGTTGGGGAATTAGGCTTGAACTACACCCAGATAGGAAGCCTGATCGGTTTCTTCATGGTGCCGGGAATGTTCCTTGCATTGCCAGCGGGGTTTGCCGGTCGTTTCATGTCGGATCGGTTTATTGTGGGGGCCGGCCTTCTGGCATTGGCGGCTGGCGGAGGTTTGGCTGCGGTTGCAGACAGTTTCAATTTTTTCGCAATCGGACGTATGATCTGCGGTGTTGGCTTCGTGGTCTCGACAATGTTTTTGACCAAGATCGTGGCGGACTGGTTCTCAGGCAAAGAATTGGCAACGGCGATGAGCGTGTTGGTGATGTCCTGGCCGTTGGGTATTGCAATGGGGCAGCTTGGCCATGGCTGGTTGGCGGTCAATTACGATTGGCGTTGGGCCTTTATCGTGGCATCGCTCTATTGTCTGGTGGGTGCCTTGTTGGTCATGTTTTTTTACCGCGAGGCTCCGGAGACCAATAAAGCGAAACTCAGTTTCAAGTTCACCCTAAATCGGAATGAGGTCGTGCTCACCATTATTGCCGGTTTGGTCTGGTCATTCTTCAATGCCGGATATGTGGTTTATCTAAGTTTTGCGCCCCGCGTTTTGGTGAGCAATGGGTATGAAATTGTCGCCGCGTTAGGAATTGTAAGCCTTGCGAGCTGGGTCATGATTTTCTCGGGCACAATTTGCGGCCAAATTGCAGATCGCAGCGGCCGACACGATGCGGTTCTCTATATTTGTATTGCAGCAGCGATGCTAGCTTTGATGATGTTGTTTGTGGCACCCCTCGCGATCCCGTCAAGTCTGTTATTTGGCTTGATGGGGGTGGCACCCGCCGGAATTATCATGGCCCTGACTGCCAGCGCGATGAAGCCGGAAAACCGGGCGCTCGGCATGGGGCTTTTCTTTACTTGCTATTTTGTAGTGCAGGCGCCAGCGCCCGCGATCGCCGGATGGCTCTATGATTGGACGGCAGATGCCTTTTGGCCAATCCTGTTCTCAATCTCGTTGTTTTTTGCTACCGCTTTGACAAATGTAGCTTACAGGATTGTGCAGAAACGCATGCCCATATGAAACTTCGCTCTTATGTGCGGTTGCTTTGCTTTGACTAAATCCAATAAAGGCCCCAAGTTCTCCAAAAGCAAATCTGCGCAAACAGGCAGTTTTGAACCTGGCAAGGGTGGGCAACGAAATGAACAAAATTTCAATAGTAAAATTTAACGACTTGAAAGACCGCAAACCAGAATATGCGCTTGTAGGCGAAGTTGATCTGGTGGTCGTGCGGATTGATGATGAAGCATCGGTATTTTATGGCCGCTGCCTCCATCGTGGAGCATTAATGGCGGACGGTTTTGTGAGCGGCGACAATCTGATTTGCGGCCTCCACTATTGGGATTACCGGCTGGATACGGGCGTATCTGAATATGCCAACAAGGAAGTGTTGCCCAAATTCGTATCCTGGATCGAAGATGGCCAGGTATTGGTCGACGAGGACGAGATTAATTCATGGGCCGAAGCCAACCCGCAGCCATTCAACCGCGATAAGTATCTTGGACTTTACGCCGATACCAGCCACGGCACCGAGGAAGAACCATATAACGGAATGATCCAGCGCTACGCGCGTGACGGGTTATCGAAAACCGGACATCATGGCATTGTCGAATCCATGGGCGTGCCGCGGACCCAGTTGCCTGATTGGGATGATATCCAGATTTTGACGGCCCAATTGCATAAACCTCCAATGCTTGATGATGATCCGGTTGGAACCGAAATTGTTATCGGGCCAAACGCACAACAGCCTTTGAAACTGGATATTCCACTATTCGTATCTGACATGAGTTTCGGTGCCCTTTCGGCTTCAGCAAAGGTGGCATTGGCGCGCGGCGCGGAGCTTGCGGGCACCGGCATTTGCTCCGGTGAAGGCGGCATGTTGCCGGAAGAGCAGGAAGCCAATTCGCGTTATTTTTATGAGCTGGCATCAGCACGGTTTGGCTTTGACTGGGACAAATTATCGAAGGTCCAGGCGTTTCATTTCAAGGGCGGGCAAGGCGCTAAAACCGGCACAGGAGGGCATCTGCCCGGTTCCAAGGTCAAAGGTAAAATTGCTGAAGTACGCGGTTTGAATGAAGGCGAGCCTGCGGTATCCCCGCCACGATTTCCTGAATGGACGGAGGTATCCCAAATCAAGGATTTCGCCGACGAAGTGCGAGACCGCACAGGCGGCATTCCAATAGGATACAAGCTCTCCGCCCAGCATATTGAAAAAGATATCGACGCCGCGCTGGAAATTGGCGTCGATTATATTATCCTTGATGGTCGGGGCGGCGGCACTGGTGCCGCGCCGATAATTTTCCGGGATAATATTTCTGTCCCTACCATTCCGGCATTGGCCCGCGCCCGGCGGCATTTGGACAAAAACGGCCCCGGCAATATCACGCTGGTAATCACTGGAGGTTTGCGCAAGCCAGCCGATTTCATCAAGGCCCTGGCGCTTGGGGCAGATGCTGTGGCGCTCTCCAATTCGGCCATGCAGGCCATCGGCTGCGTTGCCATGCGCGCCTGCCACACCAACAATTGCCCGGTCGGGATAGCCACCCAGAAGCCCCATCTGGTCAACCGGCTGGTTGTTGAAAAATCAGCCAATCAATTGAAGAATTTTTTCGAAGCTTCGGTAGAGCTGATGCAAGTGATGGCCCGCGCCTGCGGCCATGACCATCTCTCACAATTCAATATTGAAGACCTGACCACCTGGAAAAAAGAAATGGCGGAATTGTCCGGCGTTGGCTTTGGCGGTGTTGGTTAGGGGAAAAGCAGCGATCAAGCCCGGTCGGTGCCGTAATAGAGCATCGCTACATGTTCGGCCTCGGCAAAGAACAGCCAGCGCTCGACGATGATCCCAATTGCCGCCGAGATCAGTGCTAAGGTATAAAGCGGCTGCGCCCAACTCATAGTCATGGCGAGCGCAACAAACAGCATCGGCAAGATGAACAGGCAAGCAAGCGTAACACGGCGCAACTTGGTAGCGTGTTTGCGCCCGACCCGGAAACCCATTTCCCGCATAACAAAATTCGGCATGGTGTGAGGCGGCGTAAGCGGTCGAACCTTGGCTTCGGTCTCTATTCCAAGCGCCATCGCAGTCGTGTAATTGCCTTTATCGCGGTCAATTCGATACCAATAGCTGCGCTTTATCATGAGAGCTACAAACAGCGATCCGACACCCGATATAGCCACCCAAAGAGGTACTTGATCAAAAATTGCCAGGATCAGCAGAAATAGTAATGTGCCCGTTGCGGCCGCGGCGGCAAGATAGAAAACAGGGACCAGGGCCAAATTCCAATGGCGGATTGTGCGCAAGGACGCGTAAATCATGCCGGTGCAATAAACTGTCACCGACGCCCCTAATGCAGCAAGAATGGCAAGCAAGGGAAGGGATTTTGTATCCCAATCAAACAACCAGATCAGACCCATGAGGCCAGCCGGGATATAGGTCAGGATTGCCGCAACTCCTTCTCGCGACAGCCAGGAACTACGCCATTGGGAAAACGCCCTGTGCGCCCGTTCCGGGTGCCCCAGATGCAGCATCGACGATAACAGCCCGACTGTGACCAGCGCCAGCGCTACAACCAGCATGGTCAATCCGCTCCAGCGATCAAGGGGCAACTGTCCGCTCAATAATCCGAGCGATATCCAGAATAACAATCCGTATCCGGCCCCGGATGCGGTTGTGAAAAGGATGACGGAATAGGCTGGGTGCATAACTGGTTTTTCTTATCTTGAAAGGACGCGGTCGGCCCAGGCAAATAGTTTTTCGGTAGCGGAATTATCGGCGGCTGGGATAGTTTCGCTGGCTTGGGTTCCAGCTTCGATATTTGAATTCCGGCGCGGGCGCGGCGGTAGATATTTATTGACCGGCTTGTAACCAAAATCTTCGAGCAGGCCATAGCCATCGCGGCTGGCAACGCTTTTTGAAACGTCACTGTCGGCGTCGCCTAAATCGCCAAAAGCGCGCGCACCGGTCGGGCAGGCCCGGACGCAAGCCGGGATCCGCTCACTCTCGGCCAGTGTATCGTTGTAAATCCTGTCGACGCAAAGGGAGCATTTTTTCATGACACCATCGTCATGGTCATATTCCCGCGCCCCATACGGGCAAGCCCATGAACACAGTTTGCAGCCAATGCAGGTATCAGGATTGACCAGAACGATGCCGTCTTCTTGGCGTTTATAGCTCGCGCCTGTTGGGCAAACGGTGACGCAATCTGGTTCTTCGCAATGCATACAGGCGCGGGGAAAATGTAATGTCCGGCTGTCTTCACCTTCGCCAATCTCATAGGAATGAACCCGGTTCAGCCAGGCCCCGGACGGGTCCGCGCCATATGGGTCATGGTCGGACAAGGGGGCGGAATAGCCGCCGGTATTCCATTCCTTGCAACTGGTGGCGCAGGCCTGACAACCAACGCAGATATCCAGATCGATAACGAGACCAAGCTTTTTGGATGTTGGAGCGGGGAGACTGGTCATTTGCTGCGCCTTTTGAAATCTGCCCCATAAGCAAGTTTGGTTAGTGATGTCGGCTGGCTTGAATTTCCGACTGGCTCAAATTTTGGCGAGGTTTCGCCAGACCCGTCGGCTTTTTCAATCGAGACCCGCAAATCAAACCACGCCGCCTGGCCGGTAATTGGATCAGAGTTTGAATAGCGATAGTCACCGCCTTCCGGCAATAATTCAGAGATTAGATGGTTTAGCAAAAATCCCTGATTGGATTCAGGGGCATCATCATCCAGTCCCCAGGTTCCGCGCCGTTTGCCAATCGCGTTCCATGTCCAGACCGTGTCTGGATTGACCCCGTCCATCAATTGCACCTGGCATTTGACCCGTCCCTGATTGGACGAAAGCCAGACCCAATCGTCGTCTTTCACATTGATGCTATCGCCGACAGAATGGTGGATGTAGAGCCGGTTCGCAGCGGTGATTTGCCGGAGCCATGCATTCTGACTGCCCCACGAATGATACATATGCATCGGGCGCTGGGTGATGGCGTGAAGTGGATATTTTGCGGTCGAAACCATGTCTTCTTCAAAGGGCCGATACCAGAAGGGCAGGGGGTCGAAATATTTCGCGATCCTGTCCCGGTGCAATTCCGGCGGAGTTATCTCGCCATGGCCTTCCGCAGCTAGTCGAAAGACTTGCATCGGTTCGCTGTAGAGCTGAAATATTGTCGGCGTTGCAGTCGGGCGAAAGCCAACTTCGACCGCCCAGTTCAGGTAATCCAGATTGGCATGCTTGAAATAGGCCTGTTCCGGTTTCAGATGCTGGACGAAAAAAGACCCGTTTTCGATATAGCGATCCAATTGGTCCGGGTTAACCTCGCCGGTTCCAAATTTTGAACCATCCTTGCCGCGCCACCCGGCCAGCGGCCCAACGCCAGGGGCGCGTTCGTGATTGACGATATAATCGGGATAGCCGCCAGGATATTTCGGCGTGCCGTCATCGTTGGTGAAGCCCGGTAATTTGAGCCGCGCACCAAGATCGATCAGCACTTCCTGAAATGGCCGCACGTCCCGATCAGGCTCAACAACCGGATGGCGGATTGCATCAGCAGCGGCATCCGCTTCCGAAATCGGGCGATCAAGCAGCGAGATGCAATCCCATCGCTCCAGATAGGTCGTATCTGGCAGGATCAGGTCGGCATACGGCACCATCTCGGAATAAAAGGCATCGGAATAGATAATTTTTGGAATTGTATAGGTGCCGTCTTCGTTTTTCGCTGTCAGATCGCTGATGGTGTCGGCCACATTCATGGTCGAATTCCATGCCATGTTGGCCATGTACATGAACAAGACATCGATCCCGTAGGGGTCGCGGGCGGCGGCGTTATGTATCACCATATGCATCAGGCCGTGGGCGGCCATCGGCGCTTCCCAGGTGAATGCTTTGTCGATGCGGGCAGCATTTTCGCCGTCAAACAAAAGATGTTCCGGCCCGAGCGGAAACCCTAAATGGGGTCCACCAAGGGGTTCGTCCGCGTGAACGTCTTTCGGCGCGCCGTGGGGCCGCAATCCGGGCGGAGCCGGTTTTGGATAAGGTGGTTTGTAACGAAACCCGCCCGGGCAATCGATCGAACCCAGCAGAATCTGGAGGATGTGGATCAACCGGCAGGTTTGAAAACCGTTTGAATGGGCCGAGATGCCGCGCATCGCGTGCATCGATACAGGCCGACCGATCATTTTGTCGTGCTTGCGCCCCGCCCAATCGGTCCAGGGCTGGTCCAGTATGATTTCCTGCTCAAAGGCAACTTCGGCCAATTCAGCCGCGATCCGGCGGATATCTTCAGCCGGGACTCCAATATCTTCCGCGACCGCATCCGGGGAATATTCAGGCTCCAGATACCGCTCCGCCATCAGCTCGAATACCGGACGCGCGGTGCGGCCATCGGCCAGGGTACGGGAGCCAACAAGCGCCGGCGCGATATCAACATTCATGCCGCTGGCAAATGTAGCGCTTGTCTGGTCGTAGACCAGCGGGTCGCCGTTTTCGTCGCGGGCAAACAATCCGTGGTCAGCAGCGCCGGGGTCCTGAATGACCAACCAGGGCGCATTTGTGTAACGCACCAGATAGTCGAGATCGATCTTCTGCGCCTTGAACAATTCATGAATCAAGGCTCCGACAAACAGACCATCGGTGCCGGGCCGTACACCAACCCACTCATCAGCAACAGCCGAATAGCCGGTGCGAATTGGGTTGACTGAGACAAATTTGGCACCGCGAGATTTGATCTTGCCGATCCCGATCTTGATCGGGTTCGATGCGTGGTCTTCGGCAACGCCGAACATCAGTAGATATTTTGTGAGGTCCCAGTCGGGATCGCCAAATTCCCAGAACGAGCCGCCGAATGTATAAAGCCCTGCAGCGGCCATATTGACCGAACAAAAGCCTCCATGGGCGGCAAAATTAGGGGTCCCGAACTGGATCGCCCAATAGCCGGTTAAGGACTGGCTTTGGTCACGTCCAGTAAAAAACGCCAGCCGTTTGGGGTCTTTGGCACGAATGGGCTCCAGCCAACTTGTAGCGAGTTCCATCGCTTCGTCCCAGGAAATTTCCTCAAATTCGCCGGAACCACGTGGCCCAACCCGTTTCATCGGAGCTTGCAGGCGGGCCGGCGAATAATGCTGCATGATCCCGGCGCTACCCTTGCCACATAGAACGCCTTTGTTGACCGGGTGATCAGGATTGCCTTCGATGTAGCGAACCTTGCCGTCTCTCAGATGAACCCTGATGCCGCACCGACAGGCGCACATATAACAGGTCGTTGTGGCAACATGGTCGCCCACCGGATTATCGAGATCAAGTTTTGGTTCAAAATTCATGCTGCGACCTGCCGGATGGGCAGGTCAGATCGGGGAACGCTTGAACGACCGTGGCACAAGCAATTTGTCCCAATTATTATATTTTGCAAAACACGATTCCCCAATATCATTTATTAGCAATATCTAATATCACTTTTGACAGGATCAGAAAAACAAATTTTTTGGATAGGTCCGTGAATGCAGGTTTTAAACGGCGCGACTGTGACGGGCGCTGCTCTTTTCCCAATATTCGTCAAAGCAGGCTGCGATGTTTCTAATATATGGCTTACCAGTCTCTGTCACCTTGACCACGGAACAGGAAATTTCAACAAGGCCGTCATCCTGCAATGGTTGGAGTGCGGCAAGGACGGGGAGGAACCTGTCTTTGGCTCTGCCAGTTTCCTGATCGAAATCGTTCAGATCAATTTCAAAATTGCACATCAATTTTTCAATGATGGACCCAACCAGATTGTCGTTCCCGGAAAATTCCAGGCCCCGCACGATGGGTAATCTGCCTTCAAATATTGCTTCGCGGTATTTTTTTACGTTCGGTTCGGTCTGAACAAACCCGGATGTGAACGAGCCGATTGAGGACGCCCCGAAGCCGATCAGAATATTGGCCGGGTCCGCTGTGTAGCCCTGGAAATTACGCCTTAGCGTACCACCCTTCTGGGCGCGTGCCATGGCGTCATCAGGCTTCGCGAAATGATCAAGACCAATTCGGTCATAGCCACATTCAACCAGCGTATCCCGTGCCGCATCGGCCTGGTCCAGGCGTTCCTGTCCGCCCGGCAACAGCTTTTCATCAATCGCCCGCTGGTTCTTTTTGAACCACGGCACATGGGCATAGCCAAATACAGCAAACCGGTCAGGCTTCAGTGAGGCGGCCATCATGGCTGATTTGCGAACATGCTCGACTGTTTGGCCGGGCAGGCCGTACATCAAATCCATATTGATGCTGGAAATGCCCACATCGCGCAATTGCCCGACCAATTTGACGACTTGATCGAAAGGTTGGATCCGGTTGACGTTTTTCTGGATGTCCAGCGAGACATCCTGAATACCCATGCTGATACGTACATTCTTATAGCCTGCAAGCGCCTTGATATGACCGTCATCAAGACTTCGCGGATCAACTTCGACAGCAATTTCGGCGTTACTTTCAAAAGTGAATGCGGCCATCAACCGTTCGATTACCGCTATCAATACATCGGGCTTCAGGTAATTCGGTGTTCCGCCGCCAAAATGCAGATGCTTCACTTTTGCCAAGCCAGATACGCATTCGCCCACTCTGGAAATTTCCGCGTGCAATGCTTCAACATATTGCGCCACCCGGTCTTCGCTGTTGGGGACGCTGGTGTGGCACCCGCAATACCAACAGAGGGTTTCGCAAAATGGCACATGGACATAAAGTGACAGGCTGTCGTCTGACGATATGCTTTCAAGCCATCTCCGGTAGATGTGTTCATCCACCCGGTCGTGAAACTGGGTGGCTGGCGGATAGCTGGTATAGCGCGGGACCGCAGCAGTCGCGTATTTGGAGATGAATTTTGTCATAGGCTACATATACCTGTTCTTCGCTCTCTGTGACTTGAGACAGATCAACTTATTTGGTTGTGCGAAGTCAAAAATCAGGCATTGTTATGAGGGGTTTTGCTTGAACTTTCCACCTGCAGTCACATCTCAAAAATTTCATAATCCGCGAATGAAAATCATATCCATGTCTTCCGTAAATTCAGAGAATACTGACAGCGCGAAACCCAATCTCCTTCTGGGGATTGGCCTCATGACGTTGGCGATGTTGATCATTCCTCTGGTAGATGGCCAGGCGAAATATCTTAGTGGAAGCTATTCCCCTTTTTTCATTAGCTGGGCGCGGTATGCGGCGGCATGTTTGATTGTCATTCCGATTTCGTTGATGCGGCACCGGGCAAGTTTTTTGCCCAGGACCCAACGCGGCGCGCATTTCCTGCGTACCATTTTTCTGATGGCGGCGATGACATGCTACTTCTTTGCTATTTCCTTGATCCCGATGGCCACGGCGATCAGCGCCTATTTTATCGGGCCGGTGATCGCCACGCTGTTGGCTGTGTTTTTTCTCGGCGAGCGACTTACAACCAGAAAAATTCTTGCGTTGTTGTTGGGTTTTTGCGGTGCGTTGATCATCCTTCGGCCAACTGGTGATATTGAGCCGGGCATCTTACTGGCGATGTTAAGCGGGGCTTTATTCGCTCTCTACATGATCGCCACACGGCGCGCATCTCGTCAAAGCGATCCGATCAGGACCCTCGCATTTCAATGCCTGGTCGGCACGATCATATTAACACCGCAAGCATTGTGGGCCTGGTCGGCACCGTTATGGGAGCATTGGTATCTGTTTCTTGGCATGGGTTTCTTTTCCGCGTTTAGCCATCTGCTCTCGATCGCCGCCTTCCGCTACGCAGAAGCATCAACCCTCGCTCCCTTGGTTTATGTCGAATTGGTAGCAACCGCGATTGTTGGCTACCTGTTCTTTAGTGAACTGCCTGACGCTGGTACATGGATCGGGGCGGCAGTCATCGTTGCTGGCGGGTTGCTGCTGATTCAGCGCGTGAAATCTTGATGGCTAACCCCGGTTGGCGGTACGGGTATAAAGTTCGCGTGTAATTTTGCTCGCTGTCTTCTCAAATAGAGCCGGAATGAAAGCATGCACCAAAGCTGCCCCTCCGGCAGTCAGCAATTGCACAGAAAACCAGGATGCAAACCGCAAATGCTGAAAATAGGTCTCTTCGACTGAAGATGGATGATCAATAAAAAGACGTTTCAGTGTCTGAACCATAGGGACTTCCTTCTTGGTGCAAGGGTTGGTTTCAGGCAGAAGAATAGCTGTGGTTGTATGAAATTGTTTCCCAAATATCCTTTACTATACGAATATTTTGTGATTTTTTCCCAATTATGCCCAATAAATTAGACAAAATAGATCGATCAATCCTGCGAGAGTTGCAAAATGATGCGTCAGCGGGAATCGAGGTTTTGGCGGGAAAAGTGCATTTATCGCGCAATGCCTGCTGGCGTCGGGTCAAGCGTCTGGAAGAGCAGGGGGTTATTCGTGGGCGCGTAGCGCTGGTTGACCCCGATGCTCTCGGCTTGGGATTATCTGCCATAGTCCTCATCCGGACAAACGAACACGACAAAGTCTGGCTCGGTAAATTCCGCGACGCGGTGCGGACCATGCCGCAAATCCTCGGTGCCCATCGCATGACTGGGGATCTGGATTATGTGCTGCGGGTGCGGGTCGAGGATATGAAATCCTATGACGCTTTCTATCAGGACCTGATCGCGCGGGTGGATATTGCAGATGTATCTGCGAGCTTCGTGATGGAGGATATCAAGGATACAACGGCACTTGCGGTGTGATGTGTTGCGTTGCATAAAAAAGAGCTGGCAAACAAATGCCAGCTCTCTCTTAGTCGTTTTTGATATGGGAAATTACTTCCCGAAATCAGATTATTTCTCGACTTTCGTGATTTCGCCACTTGCCAATTTGGCCTGGTAATCTTTAACCAGCTCTTTCACTTTCGGCATCAGGAAGTAGAGGCCGATAATGTTGGCAATGGCCATTGCAAAGATCATCGCATCCGAGAAGTCGATAACCGGTCCAAGGCTCATGGACGATCCGATTATGACGAAGATGCAGAAGATCAGCTTGAAGGTAAGTTCCTTCGTTTTGCCTTCACCAAACATGTAGGTCCATGCTTTCAGGCCGTAATAAGACCAGGAAATCATGGTGGAGAAAGCGAACAACACGGCTGCGATCGCCAGGATGTATCCGAACCCTGAAAAGCTGGATTCAAACGCCTGTGATGTTAGAGCAATACCCGTTACTCCGCTGCCTGGTGCCCAGGAGCCCGTGATGATGATCACCAACGATGTCATTGTGCAGATCACAACGGTATCGATGAACGGTTCCAGCAAAGCAACATAACCTTCTGTTGCCGGATGGTTTGTTTGCACCGCTGAATGGGCGATGGAGGCAGACCCGATGCCGGCTTCGTTGGAAAATGCTGCGCGCTTGAAACCCTGGATCAGGGCACCAACTGCGCCGCCTGCAACTGCGGTCGGTGCAAAAGCACCAGTGAAGATTGCGCCGATGGCTTCAGGGATGGCGGTGATGTTGAGCAGAATAATGATCAACGCTGTGCCAACATAAAGGATCGCCATGCCGGGAACGACCTTTTCGGTGACCCGGGCGATGGATTTGATGCCGCCGATAATCACGAAGCCAACAACGGCTGCCATGATCAAACCAAACAACCAGCCCTTGCCTTCAAAGAAAGGAAGGATGCTGGAGATTTGCACGAACGACTGATTGGCCTGGAACATGTTCCCGCCACCAAGTGCGCCAAAAACACAGCAGATCGAAAAGAAGATCGCCAGAAACTTGCCAAGCGAGGCTTTGCCTTGCTCAGACAGTCCCTTCGAGAGGTAATACATTGGTCCGCCTGAAACGGTTCCGTCTTCATATTCGTTTCTGTAATGCACACCGAGAATACATTCGGTGAATTTTGCCGCCATACCGAGCAACCCCGCCAGGATCATCCAGAATGTAGCACCGGGCCCGCCGATATAAACGGCAACCCCCACGCCGGCAATATTACCTAGCCCGACGGTTCCCGATAGAGCCGTTGCAAGCGCCTGGAATGGCGTCACTTCACCGGCATTTTTCGGATCGAAATAGTCCCCCCGGACAATTTCAATGGAATGTTTGAAGCCGCGAAATTGGATGAAACCAAAATACACTGTGAACACACAAGCGGCGATGACAAGCCAGCCCACGATCAACGGAACATTGGCGCCGAACATCGGCACTGAATAAAATACCGTGCTGACGATCGGGTTGACGATCGGCCCGACAAAGTCGCTGATCATCTGGTCGATGCCACCTTCAGCGTGAGCCAAAGTCGTCATCAACGGCAGGCTCGCACCTGCCCATAGAATACGTTTTAACATTGGGAATTCCCCCTTATAGAATTTTGGCTTGATGCCTTATGGGACGATGGTGAGTGGCACCGGAGCCATCTGCGCCAGCGTCAAAACCAATCCACCCAATATCCGTTGGGCAATGGCGGAATCACCAGTACGTCCGATAACGATCTGGTTGGCGCTTTTTTCCTTGGCGATATCACACAAGCTGTCCGCAACATGGCCGTGGCGAACCTCGCATGTGGCGTTTACCCCCGCTTTGTTCAGATCATCAGTAACCGGCTGCACGATTTTGTAGGCACGATCGAGTTCTTGCTCACGCCGTTTATGGCGTTCTGCCAGTTCATCAGGTGTATGGAAGCTGTAAGGCGACCATTCAAGCACCAGAACCAGATGCAAATGTGCACCCGAATTCTTGGCGCGATCACGCGCATAATCGACGGCCCGGCCTGAATGCCCTGAGCCATCAAAACCTACGATATTAACGTCGGCCATATGATTTCTCCCCATTTCGGCGTTGCCAGCACCGCCTGAAAGAAGGATCCAGCGCACTTATATCGTGCGATTCAAACGGCAAGGTCGGACAACGTCGACCTAGTTTTGTAGTTATCCTTCTGCCTAGTATTCTAGGCAATATAACTGGTAAAAGGCTCTTTTCTCAGAGTAATATTGGTCAAAAGCCCTAAAAGATGAAAATATGAAGGAAAAAAGACTAAATGAAATCACAAATAGATTCAATTGACCGACGCATTCTGGCTGAGCTGCAATTGGACGGGCGTTTATCGATTGTTGAATTGGCAAGCCGGATTCACCTGACAAAAACGCCCTGTACCGAACGGGTGCGACGGTTGGAGAGAACGGGAATTATCAAGGGATATAGGGCTGATCTAGATGCAGAAGCCCTTGGAGCCGGGTTTGTAATTATTGTGCATGTGACCTTGGCCAAGACAAGTGAAGATGCGTTCGAGCAGTTTAACAATGCTGTTAAAAGCATTCCTGAAATTCAGAGTTGTTTTCTACTGGCAGGGCAATTTGACTACATGTTGATGGTCCGGACCACGGACATCGCTCATTACCGGAATGTTCTGGGAGATAGGATCGGGCAACTGCCGGGGGTGCAACAGACCAATTCTTTTGTCGCCATGGAGATCGTCAAAGACAACAGATCGATCCCGCTCTGATTTGGCTTTCCCGCTCCGGGTTGTTAAAAAAAAAGCCCCCGCACCGATATGGCGCGAGGGCTTCTGCATTCTTGATCAGCTTGATGTCGCCAAGTGAGCGATATCGATCAGCCTTCCTTCAGGGTTTGCCGTAGCCCCATATAGAGACTGACACACATGGCCAGCAGGACGATCGTGAACGGGAAGCCCGTTGACACCGCCATGGCCTGCAACGCGGTCAGGGCTTGCGACCCGCCCACCAGCAGCAGGACGGCTGCCACGATGCCTTCAAACGTGCACCAGAAGACCCGTTGCGCTGCGGGCGCATCGGTCTTGCCGCCAGCCGTGATGGTATCGATCACCAGCGAGCCGGAATCTGATGAGGTAACAAAGAATACCAACACCAAAATGATCCCAAGGAACGAAGTGATTGTTGCCAGCGGCAACGGTTCCAGCATCACGAACAACTTCAATGGAAGAGCCGCGTCTTTGACCGGAGCAGCAGCATCCGCGATCACTTGGGTTACCGCCGTACCGCCAAATGCACCCATCCACAAAACCGATACGAATGTTGGAATGACAATCACGCAGAAAATGAATTCGCGGATCGTGCGACCGCGGGATACGCGGGCGATGAACATGCCGACAAATGGCGACCATGAAATCCACCAGGCCCAGTAGAACGATGTCCAGCCCTGGCTGAAGTTGGCGTCTTCACGACCAAACGGCATCGAGAGCGGGATGACTTCTTTCACGTATGCAATGCCGCCGGATACGATCGTATCGAAGATGGCACCTGTCGGGCCAACGATGATGACGAACAAAAGCAACAAAGCTGCGAGGGCGATATTGATCTCGGAAAGAATTTTCACACCGCCATCAAGCCCGCGCAGAACTGATATCAGTGCCATCCCTGTAATGATGGCGATCAACACTACTTTCGCAACATTGCCGGTGCCCCAGCCAAACAGGAAGTTGAGACCCGCAAGCGCTTGCTCGGTACCAAAGCCCAATGATGTGGCAAGGCCGAACAGGGTGGCAAATACGGCGAGGGTATCGATGGCGTGACCCCACCAGCCCCAAACCCGTTCACCGAGCAGGGGATAGAATGCCGACCTTAAGGTAAGCGGCAGGCCGCGATTATAGGTGAAGAATGCAAGCGATAACGCAACCACTGCGTAGATCGCCCAAGGGTGAAGCGCCCAATGGAAAATTGTTGCAGCCATGCCCAGATTGCGCGCAGCAATCGGGTCACCAACAGCCGCCCCAAGCGGAGCCCAGTCGGTACGTGCACCGTCTACAACGCTGATACCGCCCATCGATGAGGCATAATGCGACATGGGTTCGGAAACGCCGAAAAACATCAGGCCAATGCCCATGCCAGCGGCGAACAACATCGCGAACCAGCCCAGATAGCCATAATCGGGCTTGGCGTCTTTACCACCCAATCTGATTTTGCCCATCGGGGTGACCATCAAAAAGATGCAAAACAGCACAAAAATATTGGCTGAACCGAGGAAAAACCAGTCAAAGTTAGATGTCAGGAACGGTCGCAGCCAGCCGAAAAATTCGGTGGCACCTTCCTGAAACATCAGGGTTACAAGAACGAATGCGATGATCGACAAGCCCGAAATCAAAAAGACTGGATTGTGAATGTCGAGACCGAATGGAGTAATATTGTGTTGCCCGGTTTCATAATCTGTATCAACCGGATGTGGTGCTTCCTGCTCGGAAGTATCAGATGAGTCCGCCATGTCTGGCTCCTCCCATTGAATCAATTAGCGTGCCGGTTTTCCGGCATCTATCATTTTGTGGCAGGCAAAAACTGGCAATATTTCGTGCGCCTACGGTATAATAAAATAAATGTGGCGAACCGGGGCAACTGATCAATGAGCGACGTTTATGTGACAATTTACGACTTTCGTCTAATTTGCTGTAATCCTGCTTTGATTTGTGGATTTTCGTAAAAAGACATATAAATTCAATATCTTAAATATAAAAATGTCACACTCATGAAGCGAATTTCGTTTTTGCAGACATGAAAGGCATTCACTTCGCCGCCGAAAATGGTAAGGACCGGAAAAGGCGGGTTTAACCGTCTTTCGGATTGGATCTTTAGGGAGACAGCGGCATGGCCGGTATCACCACACATATTCTGGATGTGTCAGGAGGAATTCCCGCTACCGGGGTGAGCGTAGAATTATATCGGCAATCCGGCGAGACCTGGGACATGGTCCGTGAATTGGTGACCAATGTCGACGGGCGGACCGATGAGCCGATCCTCAAACCTGAAGAAACCACGATTGCGGTCTACGAATTGCGGTTTCATATCGGCGATTATTTTGCTGCCAAAAACAATGACGAAGACGACGTGCCGTTTCTGGATATTGTCCCGGTCCGGTTTTCAATTTCTGAATTGACCCGGCATTACCACGTTCCCCTGCTTGTCGCGCCCTGGTCCTACACAACTTACCGGGGCAGTTGACTGTTTCCGGGCATTTTTCGCTGAAAGCGCAAAATTGTAAAAACTGTATGTCCCTTTCCGGCATTGTCTGCTTGCCCCGATCTTGGGAAAATCAGGCAAGTTGCTTTAGGTGAATGTTGCTCTGGAAAATTTTATCCGGGTGCAAAAATCAGGAATGAGGAAGACCATGTCCGCTAAATACAACATGCTCGCAATGGGCGCATCTTACGGATCTCTGCTAGGCATCAAGATGCTGATGGCGGGTCATAACATCAAGTTTGTATGCTTGCCCGAAGAAGCCGATCTGATCAATGCCGAAGGAATTACGGTCCGTCTGCCGGTGCGTGGTCAGGACGAACTTATTGAGATTAAATCATCTGATTATGCTGGTCAGGTATCGGCCGCCAGCCCGGACAATGTTGACCCAGCAGACTATGATCTGGTCGCCTTGGCCATGCAGGAACCTCAATACCGCTCACCTGGTGTCCGCGAATTGCTCGACAAGGTTGCCAAATCCGGCAAGCCTTGCATGTCGATCATGAACATGCCGCCGCTGCCATATCTTGCGCGCATTCCGGGCCTCGATACCTCCGCCCTGACAGATTGTTATACCGACGCCACGGTCTGGGAGAATTTTGACCCGAGCCGGATCACGCTTGCAAGCCCCGACCCTCAGGCATTCCGTCCGCCCGAAGAACCAGCCAACGTTTTGCAGGTTGCACTACCAACAAATTTCAAAGTGGCTCGGTTTGAATCTGATGACGACACTGCCATGATCCGCCAGATCCAGAGCGACATTGAAGCGCTGCGGTATGACACCGGCAACGGCGAAGTAGAACTTCCGGTCAAGTTGAAGGTTCACGAGTCGGTTTTTGTGCCGCTTGCCAAATGGTGCATGTTGCTGACCGGCAATTACCGTTGCATTGGCGTCGATGAAGCCCGCTCGATCCGCGAAGCTGTCCACACCGATCTGGACCAGTCTCGCGAAGTTTATGAATGGGTCGGCGCACTATGCCGCCAACTCGGAGCGGATGCTGGCGATCAGGTGCCGTTTGAAAAATACGCTAACGCAGCGCAAGGACTTGCCAAACCATCGTCAGCTGCCCGTGCGTTGTTTGCCGGTGCGCCAAATATTGAGCGCGTTGACAAGCTGGTTCAGAAAATTGCCGCCCAGCAAGGCAAGCAATGGGACCTGATCGATGAAATTGTCGCTCGTGTCGATGCCCGCCTGGAGATGAACCGCAAGGCGTCCTGATTTCGACCCGCTAGCTTTTCTATTTTGGGTTTTGACAAGTAGCGGGTTTTGCTTTATCAAATTTGTTGCATATACAACTTTGAAGGAATATTGGGCCGTATATAGAGAATTCAATGGTTTCAGAGGTTTCAGAAGAAAATCATGTTGATCGCGAGATCAGTTGCATTGCTTTCCGGTTGCGCCGGTTGGCGCGGCTGGCCACCCGCTATTATGAACGTGAACTAAAAGGCACCGGCCTGACCGTCCAGCAATTCTCGATGATAAACATATTGGGCACCCGCGGCCCAATCAATGCGGGTGATCTGGCGAATATCCTTGATCTGGAAAAATCAACCCTCAGTCGTAATGCCATGGTTCTGAAAAAGCTGGGTTTCATTGCCCTGGCCTTTGATGAAATGGGCCGAGCGCCGCTGACCCTGACGCCAAAGGGTGAGAAGATACTGGCCAGGGCAATGCCAAAATGGAGAAAAGCCCAGGCCGCTGCCCATCAGGCTATTGGCGACGATGGCTGGACCATGCTCGACCGGATGGTCACAGCACTGGAATTTAAATAGAAAATTTTTTACCCAACAAGTTGTAACTACAACTTTGAGTATGGAGACCTGAATGTCATCTGCAAATGTCCCGGATAACCCGCCGAAAGCCAATCTCTCCATGGGCATTGTCGAATGGCTGATATTGCTGGCCACCGCGACCATGCTTGGCAGCGCGTTCCTGTTTGCCAAAGTTGCGATTGATGAAGTTCCACCCTTGACCATCGCCGCTGTTCGCGCGGGTCTGGCTTTGCCGCTGGTATGGGGATTCATGAAACTGAAAAACCTTCGGCTACCGCCTCCGGGTGCAACATGGGGACCGCTGATCCTGATCGGGCTGCTTGCCGGGGCCATTCCGTTTGCCACCATAGCGCTCGGCCAACGCTACATTTCCAGCGGTCTTGGCGGCATCCTGTTCGCTACCATCCCCGTATTCAGTGTCATCCTGACGCCCCTGATCACCAGAGAAGAGAGGTTTTCAACACCTCGGCTTATAGGTGCCGGGGTCGGTCTGTTGGGTGTGATTATCGTTATCGGCCCGGCGGCGCTCGCTGGTTTGAATCAGCATTTGTTTGGCGCGGCGGTAACCCTGTGCGCGGCTCTGGCCTATGCCCTTGGGACAATCCTGGCGCGGCGACAGATATCGACCCCGCCAACCGTCATTGCAGCGGCCCAATTGCTTGTCGCCACCCTCGTCCTTCTTCCCCTCAGCCTGATTGCGGACCAACCCTGGAACCTGACGCCCGGCATCGCGGCCCTCTCCAGCCTTGCCGGGTTGGCATTGTTCTCAACCGCCATTCCGATGGTGTTGTTGTTCTGGTTGGTCCGCAACGCCGGCGCTATAAATGCGTCCCTCGTAACCCTCTTCATCCCCTTGGTGGCGGTCGGCCTCGGGGCGCTCATTCTGGACGAGCGTCTGCCCTGGCAGGGCCTTGTCGGTCTTGCTGTCATCCTGGCGAGCGCCGCCTTTATTGCTCGTCAGGCCAGCAAATCCGCAAAGCCCCGATAAAGCAGTCACAGGTAAATTTATCCACCCCCTTGACCCTGCCGGTCGGGTCGCTGAAACTTGTGGCAATCAAAAAGGGGACAAAAACAATGACACTCAAACGCATCAAAGTCGGCGACCGCATGAGCCAGGCCGTTATCCATAACGGCGTTGTCGCAACCGCAGGTCAGGTGGCCCAGGGCGCCCCCGGCGGCACCATGGCCGAGCAGACGGCTGATATTTTGAAGGCCATCGACGCATTGTTGGCGGAAGCGGGCACCGATAAATCAAAAGCCATTTCGGCAATGATCTGGATCACCGATATGGCGGATTTTGCGGAGATGAACAAAGTCTGGGACGCTTGGGTTTCGCCCGGTAATGCGCCCGGTCGTGCGTGTGTCGAATCTAAACTGGCCGCACCGCAATTCAACGTAGAGATCGCGATCACAGCCGCGGTCGAATAATCCGCCGGAGACGAGCCATGCAAATTATGGTTTTGGGAGCGGGTGTCGTTGGGGTTGCTGCCGCGTGGCAATTACTCAAGGACGGCCATGAAGTCACGGTCATTGACCGGGCAGATGGACCTGCGACTTTCACCAGTTTTGGCAATGCCGGGCTGGTCGCGCCCGGTCATTCCTATGCCTGGTCGTCGCCCGTGGCACCGGGTATGATGTTTAAATCATTGTTGAACCGGGATCAGGCAATCCGCTTTTCGCCGAAATTCTCTGTTGCCCAATGGCGCTGGATCGGCAAATTTATGAAACAATGCAACGCCGAAAGCGCGGCGCTGAATACCGCCCGCAAATCTCAACTTTGCATCTATTCACAAGCGATGCTCAACGAAGTGGTCGCGGAAACCGGTGTGAAATATGACGGCCTTGATGGCGGACTGATTTATTTCTACCGGACTAAGGCGGCATTTGATGCAGCCGTGACCCGCGCTCAAATATTGCGTGATAACAGGTTACAGATCGATGTGCTGGACCGGGACCAGACCGTCGCCAAAGACCCTGGCCTTGCACCCGCCGCCGACCAGATTGTCGGGTCTTTGCTGGCACCGACCGATGGCAGTGGGGATTCCAATCTGTTCACAATCGCGCTTGCCAGAAAATGCGCCGATGCCGGATGCACATTTCGCTACGGCGAAGAGATCAAAAACGTGCGCACCAAGGGCAACGAGGTTACGTCAATCGTCACCAGCAAGGGCGAATTATCCGCCGACGCTTATGTGCTTTGCCTCGGGGTATACAGCCCCCATCTGGCGCGCCAGTTGAATATCGATCTGCCGATCTATCCGGTGAAAGGATATTCGGCGACGTTGAAGATTTCGGACCCGGAAAGAGCGCCGCAAATTGGCGGCGTGGATGAAGAGAACCTGCTCGCCTATTGCCCGATGGGTGATCGGTTACGTCTGACCGCAACGGCAGAAATTGCTGGCTATTCGACATCCTTCAAACCTTCTGATTTCAGCGCCATGTTGTCGAAAGCCAAAGCTTTGTTCGACAGCGCGGTGGATTTCGATACGCCTGAATATTGGGCGGGTTTGCGGCCCATGACGCCAACCGGGTTGCCGATCATCGACCGCTCACCATTTGAGAATTTATGGATCAATACCGGCCACGGCCATATGGGCTGGACCATGTCAAACGGGGCGGCTCGTATTCTCGCTGATTTGGTCGCACAGAAACAGCCAAGTGTCGCACGGGATGGAATGCGGTATGACGCCTGAGGGAGATGTGGCCATGAGCCAATGCGAAATAATCGAGAATATTCCCTTCACCACCGATGCCGGGATCGGTGCGCGGGCACGTATTGGCGTCGTAGTGCTCGCGACCGACTATACGGTTGAGCACGAATTCCGGAAAATTTTCACAATCCCGGATGTGGATTATTACGAAGCGCGGATTAAAAACTCCACCGCAATTACGCCCGAAAGCCTTGCCGCCATGGGGCCGCTGATCACAGATACGGTTGATTTGATCCTGCCCGGCGACAAGCTGGACGTGGTGGCGTTTGGTTGCACCTCGGCATCAATGGTGATGGGGGCAGAAGCCATCACCAAACGCATCCACGCCGCCCGGCCTGACACCAAAGCCACCAATCCGATCAGCGCCGCGTTCGCCGCTTTTGATGCGTTTGGCGCAAAGAAAATTGCGGTGCTGACCCCGTACCGCCAGGACGTCAACGACATCGTCCAGAATTATATCGAGACGGGCGGCTATCAAGTTCCTGTCTTTGGCTCGTTCAATGAAGAGCATGACCCGACGGTTGCTGCGATCGATACAGCGAGCCTGCGCAACGCCGTAGAGACGATCACCAAAGACCGGGACGTGGATTGCGTATTTGTTTCCTGCACCTCAGTCCGCCTTGTGAATGCAGTTGCTGATATCGAAGCCGATCTGGATATACCGATTACATCCTCCAACCACGCCATGGCCTGGCATTGCCTGCGACTTGCTGGTGTCACGGATAAAATGGATGGCCTGGGCAGGTTGTTCCAACTGGCGCTGTAATTATATCGAACTCGAATAAGGGAGCGTAATTGTCCAGATCCGGGCAATCTATTTCAAAGCCTCCTGAAGTGGGTTACCCCCCATTTGTAGATGGTCGGCGAGCATCACCATTCTGGCTATGGAAGTGATCCTCTCTAGCGGCATGGCCAGACGCTGTTTTTGTCGATCCAATCGATCTTTTTTGTAATGAACAAAGGTGTCAGTTGATTGAACAAGGTAATATCTATTATGAAGAAACACATCACCAGACGGTTCAATCAGAATTCGTGAAATTAGAAGTAGGAAGCCTGTAACATGACCAGCATCAAGGGAAGCTGCCTTTGCGGATCTGTTGAATTTGAAATTTCTGCGGAGCCAAAATTTGTAGGCAATTGTTATTGCGAGGATTGTCGTAAATCGAGCGGAACCGGCCATTGCACCAATATCATTGTGCAGGCGGATGGTGTATCAGTCACCGGAGATTTGAAATTCTTTGATCAACCGGCAGATAGTGGCAACGTCATCAGCCGCGGGTTTTGCCCCGATTGCGGGTCAGCGATTATGACCCGAAATTCCGTAAGACCGCATATGGTCGGCGTGCGTGCCTCAAGCCTTGATGACCCGGATCAGATTACACCCGGTGTCAACGTTTATACCTGTCGTGCGCCATCTTGGGACCAGCCTGACGAAAGCATTGCGTCGTTTGATAAAATGCCACCGCCTGCTCCGGCTTCCTCGTAATTTCAAAGACCACAATAGGGTAGATGATGTTCAACCAGATTTTATCTGTTTTCACGCGCCTGAAGCCATACAAATATGTCGGCCAAAATGTGCTGTGTAATTTGTGTGGCTCTTCCAGGCGTGAAACCGTTGGCACGCGGGACCGCTATTTGAATCCGTTACACACTGCAATGTGTACGGATTGTGGTCTGGTTGCGACCGATCCGATGCCAACGGAAGAAGAGGTCACAAAATATTATACCCGTGATTATCGCAAGCACTACCACAATATAGAGGCGCCGCGAGAAAAGGATGTGCGTGCGCATTCGGCCCGTGCAGTGGAACGTTATGCTGCGCTTTCTTCAGCGATGCCAGCGGGAGCCAAAGTATTGGATGTTGGGTCTGGTGGCGGTGAGTTCGTTGCCTGCCTGCAGAAAAACGGCGTCGATGCCTCGGGTCTGGAACCCAATGAAGGTTTCGCGAATTACTCACGAACAACCTATGACATTCCGGTTATCAGTGCCATGTGGCCGGACGTGAAAATAGAGAAAGACAGTCTTGATTTTGTGACAGCCCATCATGTGTTGGAGCATTTTCGCGACCCCTGCGCGGCCCTGATACGTTTCCGGGAATGGCTTAAACCCGGAGGCCATCTGTACATTTCCGTGCCTGATATTTGCAATGCCGCAAATACGCCAATGTCCCGCTTTCACTTTGCGCATGTGTATAATTTCACCCCGCAAACACTGCGTATGATGGCATTCAAGGCCGGTTATGAGGAAGCCGATATTTTTGAGACTGGCACCACAACTGTTGTTTTCAGGAAAATTGATGCACCAGATCCAAACTGGTTTTTCGCAACCGAACACGCAGCAAGAATGCGGGAATTTTTCGCGACCAACACAAATATGCGTTTCATTTTTTCAGGAAAAGTTATGCAACGATGGCTAGATAAGTTGAAGGCATCAATTGATAAGCGCCAGGCCAGGGTAGCTCACTAAAACCGCCCTAAATTTGAAGAGCTTGCGCAACCCGATCGACGGAAATCAGATTGAGGCAGTCCAGATGCCCAAGCGGGCATGTGCGTTTGAAGCAGGGGCGGCAATCAAGCTCTGTTTCCAGTATTTTGGCATCCTCTGAAAGTGGTGGCGTCATGGCAGGGCTCGACGACCCGAAAAGCGCCACCAGCGGCAATTGAAGTGCCGCAGCTACATGCATCAAACCGGAATCATTGCTGGCCACGCTGCTAGTCAGGCTCATCAGATCAACTGCTTCAAGAAGCGAAGTTTTGCCGCAAAGGTTTTTCACCCGATCCGGGTCTAGGCCGTTGGCGATTCTGTCTCCGCTCGCCACATCTTTGGGACCACCAAAAATCCAGACCTGATGATTCTGGCCGGAAATCTGTTCGGCAAGTGCCTGAAATTTTTCAAGCGGCCATTGCTTGGCCGGACCATATTCGGCACCGGGACAAAGCCCAATTATTGGTCGGGCCAGAGATAAGCCGTTTCGCTTCACATATTGCTTTGCTGATAATTGGTCCGCGTCCAGTTTTGGGTGCGCATATTCAGGACGATGTGACGAGGGTCTCGCCTGGGCCAAAGCAACAAAACGCTCGACCGTCAGTGGCAGCAGGTTTTTGTCCAGATGGTGCATCTGATTGACAAATAAATGGCGAGCTTCACCCTTATATCCACGCCGTTGTTTTATGCCGGCCAGCAGCGGCACAATTGCCGACTTGATCGAATTTGGAAGAATGATGGCGAGATCGAAATTCTCGTTTTTCAGGGATCGGGCAAGTCTGTACCGCGCACTGATGTCGATACGACCACTGCGGGCATCCAGCGGCCATCCGGTTTTTACTTCAGGCATTCTCATCGTAATTGGTAAGGCAGCAGTGGGCGCAGCGACATGAATTTCACAGTCCGATTCATCGGCTTTCAGGGCCATGAACAGGCTCTGGGCCATGACCATATCGCCAACCCATGACGGGCCAATCACAAGAATTCGGGTCATTATTTTTCCCGATTGCCCACATTCAATTTGTCGAGATAGCTGGCGACACCATCCTCAACATTCATAAATTCTGGCTCATACCCAGCTTCACGCAACAGCCCAAGGCGGGCTTCGGTGAAGCTTTGATACGACCCCTTCAAATGGTCAGGAAACGGAATATAACGAATATCCCCCTTATTGTGCCAAGAGATAACCGCGTTGGCGACATCGTTGAAGGTCTGGCTTTTGCCGGTGCCGACATTGAAAATGCCGCTCTTTTCCGGGTTATCAAGGAACCATAAATTAACCTTGACGGCGTCATCCACATGGATGAAATCACGGAGTTGCGCACCATCGGCATAGCCGTCCGTGCCTTCGAAAAGACGCGCTTCACCTTCATCGCGAACCTGATTGTTGAAATGCCACGCGACGCTCGCCATGCTGCCTTTGTGATTTTCATTCGGCCCGTAAACGTTGAAATAACGCAGCCCTGTCACTTGAATTTCAATCTGGTCGCGGTGGCGGCGGACATATTGATCAAAAAGCCATTTGGAATAGCCATACACATTGATCGGTCGGTTGGTGTCCTGGCTCTCGTCAAAATTAGTGCCTGCGCCGTAAGTGGCAGCCGACGAGGCGTAAATATATTGCGCCTTGTTTTCGTTGCAATACCAGAGCAATTCCTTTGAGCATTCATAATTATTGTCCATCATGAAGCGGCCATCCCACTCGGTCGTATCCGAGCAGGCACCTTGATGGAATATTGCTTTGAGCTTGCCGAATGATTGGCCGGCTCTTATTTTTTCGCGAAACGCTTCAACGTCCAGAAAATCTGCGATATTAGCATCGGCAATATTGCGGAATTTCCGGCCATCGCTGAGATCGTCCACAACGAGAATGTCGTCAATGCCACGGGCGTTTAATCCGCGAACGATGTTTGAGCCAATGAACCCGGCGCCGCCGGTAACAATAATCATTTTACATTTCGACCAGACGTTGAAAGCTGGTTCCTATCATGGTTTGCCAGCATATCGTGCAACTCGCGTGAAACTTGGTCAACATTGATAGCCGCCATGCAGCATTTCTCATTATCTGCTTCTTTGCATTGCCGCCGGTAACAGGGCGCGAGCGGAAATGTGGAGACAATCATGCGCTGTAATTTTCCATAATGGCCAATCAGTTCCGGGTCAGTAGGTCCAATCAGTACCAGGCCAGGAACATCAAAAGCAGCGGCGATATGGCCCAACCCGCTATCAACCCCGGCAACGGCCCGGGCGTTGGCGATGATTTTTCCAACTTCGACAATCGAGAGTTTTGGCAACACATGCACATGCGCCAGATTTTTGCTTAACCGCTGCGCCCGGTCATGCTCGTCGTTACTGCCCCAGGGGATCAGAACATCAACCGTGCGCTCGTTAAATTCTTCCGCAAGCTGACGCCATCGCGATTCCGGCCATGTCTTGGTTGTCCACGCACTCCCGTGCAGAAACATCAGATAATCAGACGGCAACTCGTGTTGTTGCAAAAATTCAGATGCTTCCGATTTCCATTTCCGCGCCTCGAGGGAATATCGCGCCGGGTTATCGTTACGAGCATAATTCAGGGCCTTTGCAAAAAGCTGGCGTTGTCGCTCTATCGCATGCTGGTTTTTGGAAACCTGGATACGGTTTTTGTAGAGCGCTGCAGCCAAGGGTTCCCGGGCGCTCTGAAAATTAAAACCGAAAGTGGGAGCCTTGTTGATAAACACCAGATTGGCGCTTTTCAGAAGCCCTTGCGCATCAATGACGCAATCATAAGTTTCACCGCGTAATTGCCGCCGCAACTTTCGCCATTGGCTGATAGCCATCGGCAGACCGCCAAGACCCTGCTTGCGGATCGTTCGATAGGGGACCGGAATTACATTTTCGACAGCCGGATGCTGGCTTACCATTTCAGCGTAAGATTCTTCAATCACCCAGTCCACGCGAAGATCAGGGATCGCCGCAAGTGCATCGGAAAGCGCCGGCAAGGCGTGTACGATATCGCCGAGTGAGGTGAGTTTGATCAAAAGAATGCGCAAAGTATCAGAACTGCCATTTTTGGTTTTTTCAAGCCCGTCGCCTAAAGTTCAACATCGCCCAGACAGTCGGCAAACTCGATTTTATAATCGCTTTCGAATTCTTTTACGCGCGACCGTTCAGCTTGGCCATGCCCCGTTGCAACATGTATCAGTCGACCAACACCCGCCGCAATCCCTGCTTCAATATCGGATCGTTTGTCCCCGACCAATATTGATTGGCGCAAGTCCACATCAAATTTCTCCAATGCGAATGTGAGCATCCCGGCACCCGGTTTGCGCCAGTTGCAAATTTTATTGAATTCGCCTTTTCCTTTTTCAGGATGGTGCGGACAAAGAACGACACAATCATAAATAATGCCGTCTTGTGCCGCGAGTTCCTGCACCCGCGCCTGCACCGCAAGTGCCTCGTCCCAACCATAATATCCACGCCCGATACCGGATTGATTGGAAATGATCACGATCCGGAAACCAGCATCGCGAAACCGCTGGATTGTCTCGTGGCTGCCGGAAATGATCGCAACTTCGGCGGGGTCGCGAATATATTGTCGGTCTTCAATAATAACGCCGTCCCGATCAAGAAACAGCACTGGACGTCGATCCTTCATGGAGCGTTGGTTGAATTCGTACCAATGATGATCAGGTGTAAACGGCATTTTTCCGCGCTGATATAGGGGGTTTTATGCCCCGGAATTAATGTCCATGATCGATACCATGACACAGCATGTGTCCGATCATGATGTGAGCTTCCTGAATTCGGGCGGTGTTGTTTGAGGGCACGATAATTTGATGGTCAGAATGTGCGCCGCTTATGCCGCCATCCCGCCCGGTCAGGCACCATGTAGCGATTTCGCCCTGACCGGCTTCATCAAATGCAGCCATGATATTTGGTGACGTGCCCGATGTGGTCAGCCCGATCAATATATCGCCGCTGCGCCCGAGCGCTTCGACCTGACGGGAGAAAATCCGCTCAAAGCCGAAATCGTTACCCGCAGCCGTCAGCGCTGAAGTGTCCGTTGTAAGGGCGATGGCAGGCAAGCCCTTGCGCTCGACCTCGAACCGCACGGTCAGCTCTGTCGCAATATGCTGGCTGTCAGCAGCGCTGCCACCATTGCCGCACAGCATAACCTTGTTGCCTTCCCTGAACGCCTTGTTGCAGGCGTCAATCAGGTCGCCGACAAGGGGGAGCAGGTTTCGGCATTTCTCAATCATCGCCAGATGATCATCGATTTGTTGTTCGTATATTTCCACGGATACCATGTTTCCGGATTTTCTTGGCTGGTTTGCACGTTAAGTGCCATATATATGACAATTGTAGGCTTGGACAATTATGTTCGGCCAAAAGACTGCAAACAAGCCTAACGGATAAACTTGCAAATATGTCAAAAGAGATACCCCTCAATCACTTTCTTGAGGCAATCGACAATTTTTCCAAAGCCCGGATTCTTGTCGTCGGCGACGTGATGATGGATCATTTTGTCTATGGCTCCTCAACACGAATTTCACCCGAGGCGCCAATCCCCGTATTGGCACGTGAAGGGCAGAATTCCATGCTGGGCGGCGCGGCCAACGTTGCCATGAACCTGTTGTCGTTTGGTGCTCATGTCGGATTGATAGGTCTGGTCGGAGACGATACGGAAGCGGATCAGGTAACAGCTTTTTGCCAGGAACATGGACGTCTTGATGCGCGTCTTGTTCGCGACCCCGGCAGGGCAACTACGGTCAAGACCAGGTTTGTTGCACAATCTCAACAATTGTTGCGGGTCGACCGGGAAACCTCCCATCCGGTAACAGGTACCGCGCATAACGACATTCTGGCGGCCTATGATGATTTACTGGTGGCGACGGATATCGTCATCCTGTCGGACTATGCCAAAGGTTTGCTCACCTCTGATATGTGCCACGATTTGATCGACCGCGCCGGGAAAGCTGGAAAAAAAATTCTGGTTGATCCGAAAAATCCGGATTTCGCGGTCTATGGAGGTGCTCACCTGATTTGTCCGAATTCCCTGGAAATGGCTGCTGTCACCGGAATTGAAGCAACAGATAATAATCTGGCCGAACGGGCCTGTCGGGCTGTCCTTGATCAGTTTGATATATCCGCAATTGCGTTATCCCGCGGTGCGGCCGGTATTTCATTGCTTGAGCGAGACCAGAAATCAGCGATCCATATCGCCTCGCGCGCCCAGGCAGTATACGACGTATCAGGCGCTGGTGACACGGTGATTTCAGCGATTGCGGTTGGGCTGGTCTCCAACCTTGCTCTGCCTGAAGCCGTTGAACTTGCCAACCGTGCGGCTGGAATCGTGGTCGGTAAAGTAGGGACCGGGATCGTGTCGAGGCGGGAATTGCGGGTGGCACTCGGCAACACCTCACACCGCCATCCGGTGGACACTGAGGAAGCAATTGACCGGGTCGGTATCTGGCGCGAGACCGGCAACCGAATTGGATTTACCAATGGTTGCTTTGATATCCTTCACCTGGGCCATCTGCACTCGCTGGAGGAAGCACGAAAACATTGCGACAAGCTGGTTGTGGGTGTGAATTCGGACAGCTCAGTAAAAATCCTTAAAGGGGAAGGGCGCCCAATCCAGGACCAGGCCACCAGAGCACGCATTTTGGCGTCCCTCGAAATGTGCGACCTTGTTGTCATTTTCGACAATGAAACGCCGAAGGATCTGATCGCGCAATTGCTCCCCAATGTCCTTTTCAAAGGCGCGGATTATGAGGGCAAGGAAGTTGTTGGCGCGGCCATAGTGGAGAAAAATGGCGGCGAAGTAATTTTGCTGCCGCTTATTCCCGAGACCAGCACGACGGCAACGATCGCCCGCATGCGCGATTAGGATCCTGCCCCCAAGTCTGCGAAGCTGGATTCAAATATCAGCGCCGGTCAGCCTGATGCTGCAACTCGACAAGTTTTGCATATTTATAAAATGAGGCTTCGGCATTGTAGATCGCGATCATCATACCAGCGCGGCCATCCAAAAACCCGCGCTTTAAAAAATAAGTGCGGATAAATGCCCATGCCCCGCGGCTGAGAGCCTTGGGCATGGATGATCTTTTGCCAGCCTTGAACAACATCTCAGCGCCCAGCGTTGAATATTGGTTCATCTTGGCAACTACATCATCAATCTTGCGGGCGGTATCGTGCATCAAAGGGCTGGTGAGCGTTCCTACCGGCCCATCTACTTCAATCGCTTCATGGACAAGGGCCGGCGTGAATGCTCCTTGCTCGCGCCGAAAAAGCCGGAGAACATGCTCCGGCCACCAGCCGCTATGGCGAATTTCACGCCCACAATAGCTGGAGAGGCGCGGCAATCGGTAAGCAAAAAATTCAGTAGAATTGATCGCAGCCTCTATTTCCGTGCGCAGGGAACTCGTGACGATCTCATCGGCGTCGATGGATAAAACCCAATCGCCATTTGCCTTGTCCAGCGCGCGTTGCTTTTGCAGACCAAATCCGGGCCAGTCGGTGACATAAACCAAGTTTGTAAATTGCTTGCAGATTTTGACCGTATCGTCATCGCTACCTGAATCCAGCACGACAATTTCGTCGGCCCATTCAACCGCCTGCAAGCAGTCGGCAATAATGTCCGCTTCATTTTTGGTAATGACGATAACACTCAGCATGGCAATTTGGCGCGTCCCGGTCAGGCCAGAGGTTCATCAAGACGTATTGCATAAACCTGGTGAGCTTGGAAACACATTCACGGAGCACGCCGTCTCTCGGTTTACTTTACGTCAGCATTTGTGGGGGTTTTTAACGCCTTTTCAATAGATCAATGTGACCTTGTATTTCAGATATGAATGTTCGCGATTTTTTTGTGTCTTCAAATACAGCTGACATAGAGTCAGGGAATACAAAATTGAATTACTGCGACGAAAATTTCGGATTTATGATAGCGCCCTGTTGCGCCCGTTTTAGCATGTGGAATGTCCGTGCACGGAGCGAGCAATGATGCCTGAGATATGTAAAGATGGACTGCATGATTTGCTCCAGGAGCAGATCGATTTGTCGATCGAGCAGTCTGAATCCGGTGAAATTGATTATCGCAATCTATTGTCGATGGTCAGCAACTCGTATCAGAAAGCTGAGCAGGATCGTAACCGGGCAATGCAGAATGTCGGGTTGATGTCAGACGAAATGCGCAATTTGCATTTCGATGTAGAAAAAGAGACCAATGCCCGGATCCAGGCTGAAGCCAGGCATTTCGAAGCCATCAATGAACTCGATATGGGTTTCGCTTATTATGACCCGGATGACCGGCTGCTGGCCTTCAACAGCCAATATCAGGATATCCTGTTCCCAGGCACGCCGGACCGAATTGCCCTGGGGCAGACATTTGAGCAGATATTGAGAGTTTATCAGGATTTGCAGCGTGACGCTGAGGGCGGAGATCCTGACCTGGATGAAACACTCAAAGAGCAACTGCACCGTCATCAAAACCCAGATATACCGTCCGCAAATCAGGCGCACGACGGGCGTTGGTATTTGATTAGTGAAAAGAAAACCCGCGAAGGGGGCATCGTCGCCATCCTCACGGATATTACCGAAATCAAGCAACGCGAATTTGCAATGCAGCGAAACGAGCAATACGCCGATCTGTTGAATGACGTGATTATGGAATTGACGCACAGTAAAGCGGTTTTGACAGGTGACCTCGACACTTCGCTGCGCGAAATATCGGAAGTCGCTGCTAATGTGCTGAAAGTCGAACGGGCCAGTATTTGGTTGTTTGATGTTGGTCATGCCGTGATTCAATGCAAAAATATGTATGAAAAGACTCCCGGCACACACAATATCGGTCCTGAATTGCTTGTGACAAAATTCCCAATTTGTTTTGCTGAGATCAACAACAACAAGACGATCGCCGTAAATGACGTCGAAAAAGATGAACGGGTCAAAGAGCTGCTTGAAGGTGTTTTGCATCCGCACGACATTCATTCGCTGATTTATGCGCCTATTAAAGGCCCGGGATTCGCCGAAGGTATAATTGCCATCTGCCATGTGGGAGGATGCCGGGAATGGAACTCGGCAGAGATTAAATTTGTTTCCGGTTTGGCGGATATTGCCGGAATGGCTCTTAAGGCCAACGACCGCCGGCGTTCGCGAACGCGTATGCTTCAGGCGATAGAACGTGCGGAACTTGCCAATCGTTCAAAATCAGAATTTCTTGCCAATATGAGCCATGAATTGCGGACGCCGCTGAATTCCATTCTTGGCTTTGCGGAATTGTTGCAACTCGAACAGGTTGAAGCTCTAACTCAGGAGCAAACTGCCGAATATGCGGGTGATATTTTTAACAGCGGTAGACATTTACTGGATTTGATCAACGATATTCTGGACATTTCAAAAATCGAAGCGGGCAACTTTGAATTGCGAGAAGAGTGGGTTGAGATAGAGAACATCTTCACAGTCTGTGTTCGTTTGATCCAAGAACGGGCGAACGATCAGGGTCTGGAATTGGAGGTAGATGTTCCGTTCGATCTTCCTACTCTTTGGGCTGACGAGAGAGCGCTTAAACAGATCCTTCTTAATCTACTCTCGAACGCTACTAAATTTACCCCCTCAGGTGGCAAAGTGACAATCAGTGCGGGGATTGATCCCAGCGGGAATTTCCGGCTGGCAGTGACCGACACCGGCATTGGAATTGCGCAGGACGATCTACAGAAAACGTTCCTGCCATTTATCCAGTTAGACAACAATTCTACGCGCAAACATGCAGGCACAGGACTTGGGTTACACTTGGTAAAGTCACTAGTTGAAATGCATGGTGGGAAACTTGATATCGAAAGCCAGCCTGGGGTCGGTACGTCCGTCGTCGCACAAATTCCGGGGCAGCGAATTCAGATGGAAAGCAATAAAATTCGTGATGTTGGGTAAGGCCAGTGCGTTGCCTTAAAATTTCATACGTCCATATATTTCATGCGTCCGTATGATGTTTCAACTTGAAATGCTGTCCCGGTCGGCCAGAAACCTGTTCGTCTCTTTAATCTGTTCGTTCAACAGGTTGCTCTGATCCTGGAGCTGTTTCAAATGCCGGGTCAAGCTCAGACCAACCATCTCTTTCTGAATTTCTTTGCCTCGCGCCTGGTGATAGGCGTTTAGGATTTCACCTACTTCGGCCAATGGCATTCCGATCCGCCGTGCGCGGGAGATAATTTGCATATGAACAAAGTCGCGCCGGGAATAGAGCCGTGCGTTGCCACGCCTATCGGGCGCAAGCAGACCCTTCTGCTGGTAAAAGCGAAGCGTCCGGTAACTGACGTTAAACTCGTCAGCCATCTCTGAGATCGTCCATGGTCGCGCCTGTCCGGGAACAGGCGCCTCCTCGTCGTTGTTGGACGTGTCTCTCCCTTCAGTCTGATCAGCCATATTTGTTGACCTGAACCCACATTATTATTATCGGCGTGATTAAACCAAGTCTGCCTGCCAGGCATCGCAATTTAAACCCTCTTGTTACGGAATATTGGTTTTTACGGAGCCTGTCAATTTTACAAGAAACCTATGTATATCAAATAGTTAAATTGACGTAACGGCATTTTCAGAGATTTCCATCGATAATAAACGTTCAAATAAATTACACTCAGGGAGCCTGGACAAAAGAGCGGTTTCCCTAGGGAAAGGATAACCAGCATTAAAAATTTTGTAAATTACTCACCTGGTTGGGGGGGGTGAGATCACGCAGACGTTATCACTTGAGTAGGGGAAAACTGTTTATCGTCCAGTTTTTTAAATTAACAGACCCAAGCATGAGCGAATTCAAGACGGGAAAGTGACTGCTTCGATTCGGTTTCCGTCCGGTTCTAGAATGAATGCTCCAATATAATTTGTCATCGTGCCTTGGCTGTCTCCGGGCCTGCCATCACACCCACCACCATTCAGCCAAAATTTCGGGTAGTGTTTTCCAATCCCCCGTGTGGCCGGACACTTGACCAATGGCGACAAACCAAGAGGGTCCAGAATTTTTGTGTAAAAATCTGCATTTTTACACAAATCTGAAACCGGGATGGAAGCATGAACAATCATTCAACGCCCCTGGTTTGAAATCTTGGGTCCTGACCCTAGATTCCAAATTGTTCGGGCCAGGAATTCATTTTGCGATAGATGGTGGAAGGACTGACGGCCAGCGCCCGAGCGGTTTCCACAATATTACCGCCGCATAGGCGAATGGCATTTTCAATAATACCACGTTCCTGAATGGCGAGCGGTTGTATGCCGGATGCAGAAATATCGGGTGCCATCTCCGACAGGTCACACGCCATGGAGGCAGCGATATCAGAACTGATCGATAATGAACTGTCGGCAAGGGTAGCCTGCAACATACCGCTTGTTATTTCATCACCATGGTTGAGAACAACAGCCCGTCTGACGGTATTTTGCAATTGGCGCACATTGCCGGGCCAGGGATGAGCGCTGAGCAGGGCGACGGCATCGTCGGTGAATTTTAAGAATGCAGCGTCTTCTTCCAGAGTAAATCTAGTCAGGCAGGCTTCCGCGATCCGTAAAATATCATCGCAGCGATCTCTCAATGGCACAAGCTTGAGAGGCAGGACATTCAATCTGTAATAAAGGTCTTCGCGAAATCGCTTGGCTGAAATTTCTTCAACGGGATTTCGGTTGGTTGCGCAAATGAATCGGATATCCAAAGTACGCGGTTGGCTGTCGCCGACCCGCTGGATAATCCCGGACTGAATGAACCTCAACAATTTAGCTTGAAGCGCAAAATCCATTTCGCATAGTTCGTCAAGAAACAAAGTCCCTCCGTCGGCCAGTTCCGCGGCGCCTGCCCGGTCGCTTTCCGCACCTGTAAAGGCTCCTTTGATGTGGCCGAAAATTTCACTCTCCATGAGATCACGGGGAATGGCGCTACAATTTAGTGCTATAAATGGTTTATTGCACCGTGGGCTATTTGCATGAACTGATCTGGCGGCGAGTTCTTTTCCGGTCCCGCTTTCACCGGTAATGAATACCGGCGCGCTAGACGGCGCGACCGCTTCAATCATCTCGTAAAGGTGTTTCATGGCCGGACTTGTGCCGATAAATTCGTCAAAATCTGCAGCTGGCTGCTTGGCTATATCATTGCCATCCGCACTGCCCGAAGCGCGGTCCTGAATTTCTGAAAGGGTTTTGGCGATTGTGTCTTTGCCAACCGGTTTGATCATAATGTCATCGGCTCCGGCTCTGACCAGAAGTACCGCATTGCGGACCGAAATATTTGCGGCGGCGATCAGAATTCTACCCTGATGCCCGGCATTGCGAATTTTCCCGATGAGCGCTTCAGCCTCGCCAATATATCCCGGATCCAGAATGAATGTGGCGTCCGGGTGCTCTTCTGACATGGTCAGAAGTTCAGAAGCAGCTATTTGGGTAATTTCAATTTGGCTGTCGCGTCCCTTGGCGGTTTCCCGCAATTGGCGCTGAAATACTGGATCGTCATCTACGACGATAATTTTATCGGATAAACTCCGTCGGCAATCTGTACTCATGACCGACTGACCCCTTACGCGAACATGAAACTAAAACTCGGTTATCAAATTCTTGCAAAACAGGGTAAAGAAAGGGTGTGCGGATTTGCATTTTGTGCAAACTGTTGAATTCTGCCTGAGACCGAAAATATTCGGCAACAGGACTAGCGTGAGGGAGAGATCGAATGACGGAAGCATTCAACAAGAATGCCGGTTGGGAAGCGACGCCCAATAATCTGGAACCATTTTGGTTGCCGTTTACCCCGAACAGGAATTTCAAAAAAAATCCGCGCATGATCTCCCGTGCCGAAGGGATGTTTTATTATACCACTTCCGGCGACGCCATCATCGACGGTACAGCCGGTCTGTGGTGCTGCAACGCGGGTCACGGGCGCACGAAAATCGTCGAAGCCATCCGCCAGCAGGCAGGTGAGCTGGATTACGCACCGGCGTTTCAGTTTGGGCACCCGAAAGTCTTTGAGCTCGCTTCCCGCCTGACCATGATGGCGCCGGGTGATCTCGATTATTGTTTCTTCTCGAATTCAGGCTCGGAGGCTGTTGATTCCGCTCTCAAGATAGCGATTGCCTACCACAACATTTCTGGCAACGGGTCCCGGACCCGCCTGATTGGGCGGGAGCGCGGATATCACGGCGTAGGCTTTGGCGGCATTTCTGTCGGAGGTATCGTCAACAACCGAAAATTTTTTGGAAGCTTGCTGGCTGGAACCGATCATCTGCCACATACATATAACCGCGCCGAAACCGCGTTCACCAAAGGTGAACCCGAATGGGGTGCTGATCTGGCTGACAAGCTGAGCGATATTGTCACCCTGCACGACCCTTCAACAATCGCCGCTGTTATCGTTGAACCCATGGCGGGTTCCACTGGCGTCTTGCCGCCGCCAAAAGGCTATCTCAAGCGTCTCCGCGAAATTTGCGATCAGCATGGCATTCTGCTGATTTTTGATGAAGTGATCACGGCTTTTGGCAGGCTCGGGTTTGCGACCGCTGCCGAACGCTACGGGGTGGTTCCCGATATGATGACTTTTGCTAAAGGTGTCACCAGCGGCACCGTGCCGATGGGTGGCGTTCTGGTGCGCGATCATGTCTATCAAACCTTCATGAATGGTCCCGAACACGCTATCGAATTGTTCCATGGCTACACTTATTCAGGCCATCCGCTGGCAGCCGCAGCCGGAATTGCATCTATGGATGTCTATCAGGAAGAAGGCTTGTTTGAGCGGGCCTTGTCGCTGGAAGATCAATGGGCCGATGCAGCCATGAGCCTGAAAGGCAAACCCCATGTGGTCGATATCCGCACCATTGGTCTGGTTGCAGGGATCGATCTGGAATCGCGCAAGGACGCGGTTGGAGCCAGAGGGTTCGAATTGATGGAGCGCGCCTATAACGAAGAGGGCCTGATGGTCCGGGTCACAGGCGATACGATTGCGCTCTCGCCGCCGTTGATTATTGAGGAAAGACAGATTGCAGAAATTTTCGAAAAACTTGGAAAATTGCTGAGTAATCTCGACTGATAACATGTGGCCGATTGCGGTTCGGCGCTGCGCGGCGTAATAATGAATGAGTTCACCGAATCAGCTTGGGTGAAATTCGGGGCGGCGGACGCTGGTACGAGGAAAAATTTTGAGCCGGATAATGAGTTTGCTGATCGCATTATTTGTGCTGGCGATTGCCGGTTCATTTGCGATTGTCTTGCATCTGCGTCTCGGGGCCACTGTTCCAGTGGCCGCTCTGGCGGGCATCACGACCGCGCTCGCAATTGGCATGATACACATGATCGCGGCGCGCGGACGAGACCGGCGCAAAGTGCGCGGCGAAATTCGCGACCTGCTCCATACCGATACCCGTCTTGGCAAAGCCATGCAGGAAGTGCACCAACGCCTTGAAGATATCGATCAGCTTGAGAAGCGTCTGGAAGCCTACGAAGCCAATTTGGAAAACCGGGTCGCAGATTTGGTGGACCGTCATGTCGTCGAAAGTGTTGATGGCCTGATCGACATGCGCATTGATGACGTCAAAACAACGCTCGTCAGCGAAATACAAATGATCGAGACCCTGGTCAAACAGCTTGCCGAAGGGGTTAAAACCGGCGCTGCCATCAGACCAGCAGCAAACGGCGCTTTGAATGGAGCCGATGCTGAGCCCCCTGTCATCGATACTCCGCTTGGCCATATGGATGACAGCGATGTTTTAGATATGGTCCGCAAGTCGATTGAAGATAACCGGGTTGATCTTTATCTGCAGCCGATGGTGACCCTGCCGCAGCGCAAGGTAAGATATTATGAAGCCCTGTCACGGTTACGGTCAGATGACGGCAATCTGATTTTCCCGTCGGACTATATCCGCGTAGCGGAGCCTGCCGGTATCATGCCGATGATAGACAATCTGTTGCTTTACAGAGGCGTCCAGATAGTCCGGCAATTGACCCGCCGAAACAGCGAGATAGGGGTCTTCTGCAATATTTCCGCCCATTCGTTGGTGGATGCTGAATTCTTCCCGCAATTTGTCGATTTCATGGAGCATAACCGCTCTCTTGCCGGTTCCATGTATTTCGAGCTGGCCCAATCTGTTGTCAAAGGACTGGGGCCGGTTGAAGTGGAAAGCATGTCGGCGCTTGCCAGCCACGGGTTCCGCTTTTCAATGGATCATGTCACGGCGCTCGATTTCGATCCCAAGGACCTGACCGAACGCGGTTTCAAGTTTGTAAAAATTCCTGCTGATCTGCTGCTGAGCGGTGGAGACGATAACGGCGCACAAATCCATCCCGCTGACCTGAGCAATCTGCTGTGGCGCAACGGCATTAAGCTTGTTGCTGAAAAAATAGAATCCGAGGCAACCGTCGTCAACTTGCTGGATTACGATGTCACACTGGGGCAGGGGTTCCTGTTTTCTGAGCCCAAGCCGGTACGTAGTGACGCGCTCAAAGATGGTCCCAGTGACGAACAACTCAGCAAAGCCGTCTGAGCTATTTCCCAGATCAGATGACAGAAATCGTGCTACCAGATATTGCCCATTTTGAGCTTTTGGCCGCAAACTATGATTGTGTCCTGTGCGATATTTGGGGTGTCATCCATGATGGCGTCACGGTCGATATGCAGGCGGTTGAGGCGCTTCAGAAATTCAAAACCGGTGGCGGCCGGGTGATTTTATTGACCAACGCACCGCGGCCAGCAGCTTCGGTCGCGCGGCAATTGGCTGGTCTGGGGGCACCAGATGATTGCGGAGATGCGATAGTGACATCAGGCGATGTCACCAGGAAATTGTTGCAGGAGCGCCGCGCCAAAAAAATCTGGCATTTGGGTCCTGAACGGGACAACGGCGTTTATGCCGGATTATCCGTGAACCTGTGTGAGCGCCAGGAAAGCGAAGTGATCCTTTGTACCGGCCTGTTTGAGGACGACACCGAAACGCCGGAAGATTACCGCACGATATTCGAAGAATGTCTGGCCGCCGGGCAGGAAATGATTTGTGCCAACCCGGATCTGATGGTTGACCGAGGCGGAACACTTGTCCCCTGTGCCGGCGCATTGGCAGAACTATATGGGACTATTGGCGGCGCAGTAGTTTATGCTGGCAAGCCGTGGCGGCCGATCTACGATATGGCGATGGAGATAGCTGGCAATATCGTCCGCGACCGGGTGCTGGCGATTGGAGATTCAATCCGCACAGATATGCGGGGTGCTCACAATTGTGGGTTTGATGCTTTATTTATCGAAGGCGTAATTTCAGCAACGGAGCGAAAAGACGGCAAGACAATCGAGGCCGTTTTTACAGAGGCAGGAATTAGACCAGTTGGCGTTCAAAAAAGTCTGGTTTGGTAATTTACACCGGAAACCTTTTAGCCAAACAAAGCGTCGATATTGTCCTGGTTCGGCTCTTCCTCACCATCATCTGCAAACATGTCGTCGATTGAATTTTGCTGGATGGCGTCTTTCGAGTCCTGCGGTCCGTGCAGGATCAAGTCTTCGCGGCGCTTGGCTTCGCGCTGCTCTTCTTCAGACAATTCCGGGTCGCCGTCCATGGCACCAATGGCGTTGGAAAATTTGCTGATCCTGGATTCAATGAAGCTGAGGGTTTCAACAACTTTGCTGATCCGCTGTCCGGTCAAATCCTGGAACGAACAGGCTTCCATAATCTTGATAACGTTATCGTTGATTTCTGCCTGATACGCATCGCTGTCTGATGTATCCGCCATCATCATTGCTTCGGCGCAGGTCATGATAGTCTCGGTGGCTGCTTCCGTTGTCTCTACGATAGCGTCAAGCTCGTGCCCGGCATCCGGGATACGGCCATTTTTGATATCGTTCGGGCGAAGAGCACCAATTTCGGTGCGCATGTTAGCGATATGCGTACTGATATCCTTGAATTCCGCATAAATAGTGGAATCCAGGGTATCAAAGAAATTATGTGCCGAATGGGTCATGGCTTCTGCAAGCGCCATAACATCCATCAGGGACAGGTCTTCGCGGGTTTTTCCGTTGAATTGTTCAACAATATCGCCCATCGCGGCGATGGCATCGCGGTTTTTAGCTTCTACTGGCTTTGCGGACATGGTTCCCCCCTATCCTTTTTGCGCGTGCCCTTTAACAGGCCGTGCGGTTCCGCACGACCCATGATTTTTTAGGGCAATTGAACCGCTATTCGCCGAATACGGCGTCAATTTTTGATTTTAGCGTCGCGGCGTTGAAAGGCTTCACGATGTAATTGTTCACACCAGCCTTTTTCGCAGCAATAACATTCTCGGTTTTGGATTCAGCCGTCACCATGATGAAAGGCGTGCGGGAAATATCTTCGTCGCCGCGTACTTCCTTGAGCAGCTCATAGCCGGTCATGGGTTCCATATTCCAATCGGAAATGATGAGGCCGTATTTGCGTTCCTTGGCCTTTGCAAAGGCTTCGGTGCCGTCAGCGGCGTCATCAACTTCATTAAAACCAAGCTGTTTCAGCAGATTCCGGATAATCCGGATCATGGTTTTATAATCGTCGACCACGAGGATCGGCATTGTGGGATCTATCGCCAATTTTTTTACTCCATCAAGCGGTGGACCCAAAATGGATTCCGCCTATTGCCATAAGGCGCCAAGCGCCCACCCAAATATGAATTCCAGAGAATCTCACATTCCAATCAAGAAAATAGCGCCATGGCTTAAAAAATAGGTTAATGCAGGTTCGAATCTCAATTTTGGTGACAAAGCGCTTGAAGGAGTCGTGCAGCGCCTCAATTGATGCTAAGTAACAAACTGAAATTTAAATCCGGTATCCCTGACAACCAGCACGTTATCCCATGAAAATTATCAGCGAACTGAGCGCGATCTCAACAGAGCTGCGCGGCACCGTATTGGCGTTGGGCAATTTTGACGGTGTTCACAAGGGGCATCAAGCCGTATTAGGCGCAGCGCAGGATGCCGCTATCAAGTTGGGTGTGCCTTGTGGGGTTATGGTTTTTGAACCCCATCCACGCGAATTTTTTAACCCGTCCAGCCCGGTTTTCAGAATTACGCCGATTGAGGCAAAACTGGAAGTATTCAAGGCGTTGGGGCTGGATTATTGTATAGTGGTTCCCTTTAACGAGGAATTTTCACAGCAATCAGCAGCAGATTTTGTCGCTGAAGATCTGGTGGCCAGGCTCGGCGTCAAGCATGTAGTTGCCGGATACGACTTCCATTTCGGTAACAAGCGTC
The DNA here is from genome assembly GCA_021775875.1 of Hyphomicrobiales bacterium. Classification (GTDB taxonomy): domain Bacteria; phylum Pseudomonadota; class Alphaproteobacteria; order Rhizobiales; family NORP267; genus NORP267. The sequence goes on from JAJFHA010000018.1 coordinate 42,480, forward strand.
AGGGCAATCCGGAATTTTTAATCCAGCAGGGAAAAATTTTCGGTTTTGAGACAAGCATCGTTGCGCCGCTTGAGATGGACAGTGAGCCTTATTCATCAAGCGGTATTCGGGTGTTGCTGGAAGCTGGCAATGTAGCCGGAGCAGCAAACAACTTAGGCTATCGCTGGTTTGTGCGCGGCCAGGTTGTTGATGGAGACAAGCGTGGCCGCGAGCTTGGATTTCCAACCGCTAATATGGCAATGCCGGAATCATGCCGGATGCAACTTGGAATATACGCAGTTCGTATGCGCCGCTTTGGACCAGATGGTATGAACATCCATGACGGCGTAGCAAGCTACGGGGTGCGCCCCACCTTTGGTGGCGGCAAGGCATTGCTTGAAACATTTCTGTTTGATTTCGACGAAGACATATACGGCGAAACCGTCGAAGTAGCGCTTGTCGGGTTTATCCGCCCTGAAGCCAAATTTGATAGTGTCGATGCGCTTGTAGAGCAAATGCATAAAGACAGCATTGAAGCCAAAGCCATTTTGGTGGAGGCGGCCGGAAAATCCACGTCGCTCGACCAAAATCTTAACGCCCGGACCCGTAAACTCTGACCCGCAAATTCTGCTCCATAAATTCTGGCATGTCGTGCTGGATTGTTGCACGTGCGGTTGCTAATAAGGCCCGGACCGGGAAGCCCGGATTTGATCAGGTAAAATTTCATGACTTCTGAGAAGAATAAAAATACAGGCGATAACGGTGAGATGGATTACAAATCCACAATTCTGTTGCCCCAGACAGAATTCCCCATGCGTGCCGGCTTGCCGAAAAAAGAGCCGGAAATTCTGCGCAAATGGCAGGACATGAACCTGTATAAGCGCCAGCGCGAAGACGCCGCCGGACGCCCCCGCTATGTTCTTCATGATGGTCCCCCCTATGCCAACGGGCATCTGCATATCGGCCACGCGCTCAACAAGATCCTGAAAGATGTCGTAGTCCGCTCCCAGCAAATGCTTGGGTATGATTCCAATTATGTGCCGGGCTGGGATTGCCACGGCCTGCCGATTGAATGGAAAATCGAAGAAGAATATCGCGCCAAAGGCAAAAACAAGGACGAAGTCCCGGTCAACGAATTCCGACAGGAATGTCGCGACTTCGCCGCCAAATGGGTCAAGGTCCAGGGCGAAGAATTTCAGCGCTTCGGGGTGATCGGTGATTTTAAAAATCCCTACACCACCATGGCCTTTGAATCTGAGGCCGTGATCGCCGCCGAATTGATGAAATTCGCCAAATCCGGCCAGCTCTACCGGGGCTCCAAACCGATCATGTGGTCGGTGGTCGAACGCACAGCCCTCGCCGAAGCCGAAATCGAATATCACGATTACACGTCCGACACGGTCTGGGTGAAATTCCCGGTGAAGGATTTAACATTCCCGTTCGAAGGAAGTTCCAAACTTGAACCTAATCAGGAAATGCCTCTGCATGATTTGACCGCTGAGCAGATTCTATCGGTCAAGGAACCACATATTGTTATTTGGACAACAACTCCCTGGACCATTCCAGGCAACCGCGCGATCTCGTTTTCACCGAAGATTGAATACGGACTCTATAAAGTATTAACCGCCGAGAATAGTTTTGGTCCTCAACCAGGTGAGCAACTGATATTTGCTGATTCCCTTGCAGAAAAATGTGCAACGCAAGCCAAAATTAAGCTTGAGCGAATGTTCAGTATTTCTTCAAATTACCTGAAAGAATGGACCTGTGACCACCCACTCAAGGGGCTAGCGGACGAATACAATTTCAAAGTCCCTCTCATTCCCGGCGATCACGTCACCGACGAAGACGGCACCGGCTTTGTGCATACCGCGCCCGGCCATGGCCGGGAAGATTTTGAAGCCTGGATGGATGCCGCCCGCGACCTCGAAGACCGTGACATTGATTCCACAATCCCGTTCACCGTTGACGACGGCGGTTATTTCACCGAAGACGCGCCGGGCCTTGTGGGCAAGCGCGTCATCACCGACAAGGGCGACAAGGGCGACGCCAACGAGGCCGTCATCTCGGAGTTGATCGGGCGGAGCAATCTGTTCGCACGTGGCCGCCTCAAACATCAATATCCCCATTCATGGCGCTCGAAAAAGCCGATCATTTTCCGCAACACCCCGCAATGGTTTGTCTATATGGACCGCGATATCGAGGGTGAAGGCGATACCTTGCGCGCCCGTGCCCTGAAGGCGATTGACGAGACCCGGTTTGTGCCAAAGGCTGGCCAGAACCGCCTTCGCGGCATGATCCAGGGACGGCCTGATTGGGTCTTGTCCCGGCAACGCGCCTGGGGTGTGCCGATCTCGGTTTTCGTCAACGAGGATGGTGAAATTCTGAACGATGACGCCGTAAATCAGCGCATCATCGACGCCTTCAAGTCTGAGGGTGCCGACGCCTGGTTTGCTGATGGCGCGAGGGAACGTTTTCTCGGCAAGGACCATTCCGCAAGTGATTGGGAACCGGTGACCGACATCCTCGATGTCTGGTTCGATTCAGGCTCCACCCACGCATTTGTGGTTGAAGCCCGCGACGATTTGAAAGTGACCCGCCCTGCCGATGGCGGTGACGATTATGTGCTTTATCTGGAAGGGTCAGATCAGCATCGTGGCTGGTTCCATTCCTCCCTGCTGGAGAGTTGCGGCACCCGTGGCCGGGCACCGTTTGACGCCGTTCTAACCCACGGTTTCACAATGGCCGAAGACGGTCGTAAGATGTCCAAATCTCTGAACAATCAGGTATTTCCGCAAAAAATCATCGAACAATATGGTGCCGATATTCTGCGCCTCTGGGTGATGAATACGGATTACGCCGATGACCAGCGCATCGGTCCGGAAATCATCAAATCCAATGCCGATGCTTACCGGCGTCTGCGCAATACAATCCGCTTCATGCTCGGCAATCTGTCGGACTTTGACGAATCCGAGCGCGTCCCGGTTGACGAAATGCCGGAACTGGAGCGCTGGATTTTACATCGCCTCAGCACCCTCGATGCGCCTGTTCGCGACGGCTATCGCGATTTCGCCTATCAGAAATTGTTCACAACCTTATTCAATTTCTGCACGCTGGACCTGTCGGCATTCTATTTCGATATCCGCAAGGATACGCTCTATTGCGAGCCGGCATCCTCGCTGGAGCGTCGCGCCTGTCGTACGGTCCTGCACGAATTGTTCAACTGCGTCGTGCTCTGGCTGGCACCGATGCTGTGCTTCACCATGGAAGAAACCTGGCAGTCCCGGTTTCCGGACGAAGATGATAGCGTCCATTTGAAACAATTTCCCGATAGTGAAATCCTGGCAGGGTGGCGCGACGACGAACTGGCAGATAAATGGCGCGAAATTCGCGCCGCCCGCCGGGTTGTAACCGGCGCTCTGGAAATTGAACGAGCTGACAAGCGGCTCGGATCAAGTCTCGAAGCAAACCCGGTCATGTATGTATCAGATCCCGGTTTACTGGCCGCGCTCGAAGGTCTCGATATGGCCGAATTATGTATTACTTCTGGTCTGGAAATTCGACCCCTCGAAGACGCACCGACAGTTGCCTATCGCCTGGCTGAGGCTAGCGACAAGGTTGCTGTTATTGTGCAGCATGCAGATGGTCAGAAATGTGCCCGTTGCTGGATGGTTCTTGAAGATGTCGGATCAGACACCAACCACCCCACAATCTGTGCCCGCTGCGCTACAGTTGTGGGATGAGCGAGCCGGCACGAATGTTTGACCGAACAAGAGTCTGGTGCCTTCTGATTGCCGGAATAATGTTCGGGCTCGATCAACTGCACAAATACTGGATGCTGCATATCTTCGATATCGCGCAGAAGGGTCGGGTAGAAATAAATTCTTTCTTCGATCTTTTGCTGGTCTGGAATCGCGGCGTCAGCTACGGCTTGTTTTCCAGCAATGGTGAGACAGCGCGGATCATTCTGATTGTTCTGACATCCCTTGCTATTGTCTCAATTCTGATTTGGATGTTTCGCACTTCTTCGCATTTTACTGCCTTTGCATTGGCATTTATAGCGGGTGGTGCTGCCGGAAATCTAGCGGATCGAATAATATATGGCGCGGTTGCCGACTTTTTCTCGTTTCACGCTTTCGGTTTCAGCTGGTATGTTTTTAACCTTGCTGATACGGCAATAGTTGTAGGCGTTGCCGGACTGATCTATGAATCATTGTTTGTTCGTCACAAAAGTGCCGCAAACGACCAATAGCTGCGGAATATATATATTTAGGCTCAGCGCGGCACCAGTGGAACCAAGTATGGTAATGAGTAAATTCAGTATGCGAAATCACAAGACGGGCTTGGTTTTGGCCCTGACCGGGGTGTCTTTAATAATGCTTGGCGGCTGCTCGCGACAGCAATTTGATAATGTTGTGGGTGGTGATATTACACAATCGGCCACCAACGCGCTTTCCGCGATTATGGGCGTGGATATTGTGGATGATGATGGGCCAAGAGATGGCCAATTGGACCCACGTTCGCCACTGGTATTGCCGCCTGGTGGCCGCTTGCAAGCGCCAGCAGACAAGGAACGTGATACAGCCCTTCTGACATCACAATGGCCGGATGATCCTGACGAGCGCGCACGCCGCGAAGCCGAGGAACAGGCGCAGTTGGATGCAGTGCGAAATATCAAGGAGGAAACACGGCTTCCTGGTGGCATCGCTACATCCGAGCCACTGGCTCTTGATGAACTGGCAGCGGGCACCATTGAGCGCGATCCCAATTACTCTTCCGCCGAAGAAGTGACAAACCGACAGCTTGCCTCTCGGGCTATGACCCCTGAAGAATTGCTGGAACGACGTCGAGGGTCGAACCGACAGCCGCAACCCCCGGGTCCTCCGATCAAGGATGCTGCGACACAAGGTGCGTTAATTCCGACAGCGGCAACACCGGCAAATCCCACCGAGCGGCAATTGGTTGTACCGCCAAATATGCAGGATGCGCCTCCCGCTGGTGCAGGCGTTGTAGAGCAGGAACGCCCTAGTGTTTGGCGTCGGATGCAGTTCTGGCGCGACGATTCTTGATCGAATTTTTTGTAAAATCAATTCTGTCTTTGACAGCGCGATTGCGGTGACTATTCTCACTTTCGGCTGGCATCCAGCACGCAATCAACGTGTATCCTTGAGGGAGGAAATCACTTGAAAACTTACCGTCAAATGTTGAGGGCCTCGCTCTGTCTGCTCGCTATTTTCTTATTTTTTGATGTTCCTTTTGCAAGGGCGCAATCTCAAAGGTTTGCGCCAGATGCGGTTACCTTCAATCTTGAAAACGGATTGCAGGTTGTCGCCATTCCTGATCATCGTGCACCTGTAGTAACCCACATGGTCTGGTACCGGGTCGGATCGGCGGATGAACCGTCTGGAAAAAGCGGCGTCGCGCATTTTCTCGAACATCTGATGTTCAAGGGGACGACTAACAATCCAGACGGCGCCTTTTCCGCGCGGGTTGCCCAGATAGGTGGTCAGGAAAATGCGTTCACTTCGACGGATTATACCGGATATTTTCAGCGGGTGGCCAAAGAATGGCTGCCTCTGATGATGGAATTTGAAGCCGACCGGATGGCTAATCTGGTGCTCAATGATGCCGAAGTGGCAAGCGAGCGTGATGTAATCCGCGAAGAACGTCGCTCCAGAGTGGACAATAATCCAGGGTCGCAACTTGGCGAAGAATTGCGAGCGGCGCTCTACCGCTCTCACCCCTATGGCCGCCCGGTGATCGGATGGGAACATGAGATCGCTGCACTCAATCTAGAAGATGCGATTGAATTCTATGATACTTATTATTCTCCAAACAATGCGATTCTGATTGTAGCAGGTGACGTCGAGCCGGAGGAAGTTCGGGCATTGGCTGAAAAATATTACGGCCCACTTGAACGCCGCGCCGAGTTTGGCCCTAGGGCGCGCGCTGTTGAACCAACTCACCGCGGCCCGCGGCGAATTGAAATCAACAATGAATTGGTCCGCCAACCGAGTGTACAGCGCTTGCATGATGTACCAAGCTACACGACGGCACCTGCAGGAGATGCCGAAGCGCTTGATATGCTGGCCGAAATATTGGGAGGTGGCACCACAAGCCGCCTGTATCGGGCTTTGATAATTGATCAACGCGTCGCCACCGGAACATCGGCCTGGTATTCTTCTTCAGGTCTCGATTCCGGGAAATTCGGTTTCTATGCGTCACCACGTCCTGGCACCGAACTTGTTGATCTGGAAAACGCAATTCTTGAAGTTGTCAACGATATAAGAGCGAACGGCGTTACGGAACAGGAAGTTGTGCAGGCCCGCACCAACATGGTCGCGGCGGCTGTATTTGCACAGGATAGTCAATCGGCGCTGGCCCGGGTGTTCGGTGTGGCGCTGACAACCGGACAGACTGTGGAGGATGTACAGGACTGGCCGAACCGAGTAGCCCAGGTTACGGCTTCTGATATTCAACGCGTAGCGGAACAATATCTGGACCCAATTAGGTCAGCAACCGGGTTTCTCCAAATTACTTCCAGTGCGAATTAGGATTTTACCAAACCATGACTGAATCCAATTCAAAACTAAATTTTGAGCAACCGGCCCTGGCACGTTTGGCCCGGAACCTCGTTGTCATTTTAGCAATCGCAATTTCATTCAATTTTGCAAAATTCAGCGATGCCAACGCTACAAATATAGAGCGAGTTGTTAGTCCCGGCGGCATCGAGGCCTGGCTGGTAGAGGACCATTCGCTTCCGCTTATTACCTTCAAATTTGCGATGGAAGGCGGCGCGGCGCAGGATCCGGACGGAAAATCCGGGCTCGCCAATCTGGTCTCCGGATTGATCGATGAAGGGGCCGGGGATATGGAGTCTCAAGCCTTTCAGGGTAGATTGCAGGAACTTGCTATAAGCCTACTTTTTCACGCAAGACGGGACACTTTTGAAGGCAGCCTGAAGACCTTGACGGAGCATAGTGAAGAAGCCTTTCGCCTATTGAGGCTGGCGTTGAACGAGCCGCGTTTCGATGATGAACCGGTGGAGCGTATCCGCGCCCAGGTGCTGACCGGCATCCGTGCAAGTTTGCAAAGTCCCAACGAGATTGCCAGTTACGCCTGGATGAATATTGCCGTACCAGGTCATGTTTACGCGCGCGAATTGAACGGCACTATCGATAGTGTGAACGCCATAACCAATGACGATTTGCATAATTATGTTGCCCGGGTCTTAGCTAAAGATAACCTGATGATTTCAGTGGTCGGTGATATTGATGCCGATCGCCTGGCCCCGCTCCTTGATGAAATTTTTGGTGATCTGCCAGACGCAGCCACTCTTGCCGATGTGACAGATGCGACCCCGGTTTCAGGACCTGTACTGGATATCATCGAAATGGACATCCCGCAGGCGATTGTGCGTTTCGGACATGCTGGTCTGGCTCGCAACGATCCGGATTTTATCCCGGCCTATATCGTCAATCATATTCTTGGAGGAGGTAGTTTCTCGTCCAGGCTGTATGCCGAAGTCAGGGAAAAACGGGGCTTGGCCTATTCCGTCTATTCTTATCTTTTTCCTTTGGATCACGCGGCTTTTTTCTCCGGCGGTGTTGCCACACAGAATGAGCGTGTGGGGGAAACAATTTCGACATTGAAGGATGAAATTCGCCGAATGGCCGATGAAGGGCCGACCGAAGAAGAACTCGCGAGCGCAAAATCCTTTCTGATCGGGTCTTACCCGCTCCGGTTTGATACCGGAGAAAAAATCGCGGAGCAGCTTATTGGTATTCAGAACGCGAATCTTGGCATAGAATACATCAATGATCGTAATGGTATGATTGAAGCTGTGACAATTGAAGACGTGCGCCGGGTGGCTCGCGATCTCCTCACGGCTGATAATTTAATTGTTACTATTGTTGGAAGACCTGTCGGCGTCACCGAGATCAATATAGACGGCTGACGTAAACCGCGAGCGGGAGCGGCCTTGTCAGATTTATATACACATTCCATCGAATTATGTCTTGAAACTTCTATTGGCAGCAGCGGCCTGACAGAAGCTGATCTCAATTTCGAAGTTTCGCGGACTGCCGATATTCTGGCGCGGTTGCGGGATGCCCGGGACAGCGCTTCAATGCCACTGCTGTCATTGCCGTCAAATATCGACGATCTAGACGAGATTATAGCAACGGCTGATAAAATACGGGCGTCATCCAGCGACGTGATCATTTGCGGGACCGGGGGCTCGAGCCTTGGCGGCCAGGCGCTTGCTCAACTTGCCGGATGGCACACACCGGCGGGTTCTGAAACTAGAGCTTTGCAGGGGCGTCCCTATCTGCATTTTCTGGATAATATCGACGCGTCGAGTTTTGATGATCTGGTTAGCAAGCTTGATCTGACAACAACCCATGTGATTGTAATTTCCAAGTCCGGGACAACCGCTGAAACGCTTTCCCAGGCAATTTTGCTGTTGACCGAATTTCAGCAACATGGCCTTGGTGATAAAATCGGCGAACATTTTTGCATAATCACAAAACCCGATGCCATCAAGGATAACGGGCTCCGGAGACTAGCTGCAAAATTTTCGATGTTGATGATTGATCATCCTGCAGATTTGGGCGGCCGGTTTTCAGTGCTTTCCTGTGTTGGATTACTCCCGGCCGCCATAGCCGGTGTTGATATTGTCGCCATACGCCGCGGCGCGGCCAAAACCCTGAACATGGCGCTGGATGTTTCTGCGCCAATCGGTTCAGCCCCGGCCTTGGGTGCAGCGACGGCAGTTGCTTTGGCACGGGAGTTTGGAATTAGCTGTTCTGTTCTGTTTGCTTATGGCGACCGGTTGGAGCGCTTCACTCGCTGGTATGTTCAGCTTTGGGCCGAGAGTGTTGGCAAAGACGGGCTGGGCACCACGCCGCTGGCAGCGCTCGGACCGGTCGATCAGCATAGCCAGTTCCAGCTCTTTCTCGACGGACCAGGTGATAAATTTTATACCATTCTGGCAACCAACGCGCGTGGTAAGGGGCAGATCATTGATCCTGATCTGGCGCAGGAAGCCGGGGTTGCAAACCTTGCCGGGCACGCATTGGGTGATCTGGTCGAATCGATGCAACGAGCCACCATCGAGACCCTTGCGCGGAATGGCCGACCGGTGCGAGAATTCTTCATTGATTCTCTCAATGAAGAATTAATGGGCGGGTTGATGATGCATTTCATGTTGGAAACAATTATCGCCGCTGAATTGCTGGGGGTTGATCCGTTTGATCAACCTGCTGTTGAAGAGAGCAAAGCCCTGGCGCGGGAAATGCTCACCGATTTATAAATTTGCCCGTAAGGAGTGGCTGGTTTGGCCGTCCGTAAACTCTCGGATTCAGTTATCAACCGCATCGCTGCCGGTGAGGTGGTCGAGCGCCCGGCCAGCGCCGTCAAGGAACTGGTCGAAAACGCGCTGGATGCCGGTGCCCGCAATGTGGAAATCGTTGCTGAGGTCGGAGGCCTCGCGCTGATCCGGATTATCGATGACGGCCACGGCATGGACGAGAGGGATCTCGCTTTGTCGGTTGAGCGCCATGCCACATCAAAACTCAATGATGAAGAATTGCTGCGGATCAACACGCTGGGGTTTCGGGGCGAGGCGCTGCCGTCAATAGCTTCTGTGGCGAAATTGACCATCACCACCCATGCTAAGAATGCTCCCCATGGTTGGGAATTGACCGTGAATGCTGGACGCAAATCTCCGATCCGGCCAGGTTCATTGCCGAGGGGAACGCGAGTTGAAGTAGAAAACCTGTTTCGTCCAACTCCGGCCCGGCTTAAATTCCAAAAATCTGAACGTTCGGAAAATGCAGCTATTACCGATATAGTCAAGCGCCTTGCAATGGCCAATCCGGAAACCGGATTTTCGCTGACGACGGGAGAGCGTATATCGCTCACTCTGCCGCCAACAACCGGGTTGTTTGATGACGCCCGCCTGGCCCGTCTTTCGCGGATCATGGGGGCTGAATTTGCTGATAATGCTCTGAAAATTGATGCAACGCGCGAGGGCTTGAGGTTGTCCGGATATGCCGGACTACCAACCCTCAACCGGGCCAATGCCGGGATGCAATATCTGTTTGTGAATGGCAGACCAGTGCGCGACAAATTGTTGTTTGGCGCAGTGCGCGGGGCCTATGCCGATGTCCTGCATCATGGCCGACACCCGTTATTGGCTTTGTTTGTTGACCTGCCACCGGTCGATGTGGATGTGAATGTGCACCCGACAAAAGCCGAGGTGCGGTTTCGTGACCCGGGCCTTGTGCGCGGGTTGATTGTCGGGGCGCTGAAGGCTGCCTTGCACAATGCCGGTCACCGCGCCTCCACAAGTGTCGCTTCAGCGTCTCTGGCGGCGTTCCGGCCAGAATCGGGTTTTACTGGCCAGACTTATCCATCGGGCTGGTCACCGGCAGGGGGCAATCCGGTTGGCTTTGCCGAAGGCGGTAGCGGGATCCAAACAGCCGAAACCCTTGGGTTTGGGCCTCAGGCATCCAGTGGAGATATCGCGCCTTCGCTCGCCGCCCCGGCGGCAGACCAGCTTGATCGGCCATTGGGCGCGGCACGGGCGCAAATCCACGAAAATTACATCGTCAGCCAGACCCGCGATGGCCTGATCCTGGTTGACCAGCACGCCGCCCATGAGCGCATTGTCTTTGAAACGATGAAAGCATCATTGGCAGCATCCGGCGTTGCCAAACAAGGGCTCTTGATCCCTGAAATTGTAGAACTTGATGCGGCAGAAGCGGATCAATTGGCCGCGCGGGCTCCGGAATTGGCCGATCTCGGTCTGGTGATTGAGCCTTTTGGCAATGGCGCAATTTGTGTGCGTGAAGTGCCCGCGATGCTTGGCGAAATTGACATTGCCGGTTTGATTAAAGATCTGGCCGCTGATCTGGCCGATATCGAAATGACGGTCGGGTTAAAGGAAAAGCTGGAAGACGTCTGCGCCACCATGGCGTGTCATGGCAGTGTCCGGTCCGGGCGACGGCTCAATGGTCAGGAAATGAATGCGCTATTGCGGCAGATGGAAGAAACGCCATTTTCCGGCCAGTGCAATCATGGCCGCCCGACTTATGTGGAACTGAAACTCGCGGATATCGAGCGGTTATTTGGTAGGCGGGGCTAGGAGTTTGTCATGCTTCGTCCGACAACGTCATGAATATAATTTCGCTTTCCCCCTGCCTGCGCCGGTCCTGCTCTGTGAAGCCGGGCGGGGAACCGAATTCCGCAGCCGCGCTTTCTTCCACCATGATGATAGCATTGGGCGCGATCCAGCCTCCCTCGCGACAGGCGATGAGGGCCTTGGTCGCCAGGTTTTGGCCGTAAGGCGGATCGGCGAAAATAATCGAAAATTGACCAGATTTTCCAGCCTCTCCCAATTTAGTGGCGTCGCGCTTGAAAAGTCGTGTTGTGCCACCGGCTCCAAAAGTCTCGATATTTTGCCGGATCAGGCCCCGCGATGTGGCAGCATCATCGACAAACAACACAAATTTTGCCCCCCGCGAAAGGGCTTCAAAACCAAGTGCGCCGGTTCCTGCAAATAAATCAAGAACCCGCGCATCGGGAACCGGATCATCAAATTGACCGCGGGATAGAATGTTAAAAATCGTTTCGCGCAACCGGTCGCTGGTGGGGCGCAACCGTTGATCTTTGGCCGCTGGACTGGCGAGACTGCGCCCGCGATATGTGCCGCCCACGACCCGCATTAGCGCGCCGGGACCTTGAGCCCGGCATCGTGAATGCGCTTCTTGCCAAGTTGATCCCGCAATACTTGTGGTGCGATCTCTTCTACTTCTCCAACTTTCAAGCCGCCGAGAATGAAAGGGCCGTAGGAGATCCGTATCAATCGGTTCACGGTCAGGTCAAGGCTGCGGAGAACATTCCGGACTTCCCGGTTTTTACCCTCTTTGAGGGTCACCATCAGCCAGCTGTTATGGCCTTGCTGGCGCTCCAGTTTGGCTTCAATGGGTCCGTATTTTATACCCTCAACGATTGTACCATTCGCAAGCCGCTCCAGCGCTTTTTCCGATACCCGGCCATGCACCCGGACCCGGTAGCGCCGGGTCCAGCCGGTATCCGGCAATTCCAGCATGCGCGACAGCGCCCCGTCATTGGTCAAAAGCAACAAGCCTTCAGACGTTAAATCCAGACGCCCCACGGAAATCAACCGGGGCAGGTCATCGGGCAATTTATCAAATACAGTGGTCCGTTCCTGGGGGTCAGAATGAGTTGTGACCAACCCGGACGGTTTATGGTACCGCCACAGTCGGGTAAAATCGGCACGCTTGATCCGCTCCCCGTCAAATGTGATGACGTCGTCCGGCCCGACCAGAACAGCCGGGGTTTTTAATGTGACGCCGTTGACATCAACCCGCCCGGCTACAATCCAGCGCTCAGCTTCGCGCCGGGAACAAACCCCCGCACGCGCCATAACTTTGGCGATCCGTTCGCCCGTTGGGATGACAGGTTCTGAATTGTCAGACATCGTCTCTTGACCTCAAAGGTTCGACGCGGCAGTGAAGGCGTCATGACGGCGAAACTTTCAGAAACATCTGCTACCCGCAAGGGGCAATGGATGGATCACGCCATGATATTGGCAAAAAAAGCCGCCGACCTTGGTGAAGTGCCGGTTGGGGCGATTGTCGTATCCCCAAACGGAGATTTTCTGGCAGATGCCCATAACGAGGTGATTTCCGGTTCGGACCCGGCGGGTCACGCGGAAATCCTGGCGCTCCGCCGGGCGGCTGAGAAATTCGGTTCCGAACGGCTCACTGGATGTGATCTTTATGTAACGCTGGAACCTTGCACAATGTGCGCGGCGGCGATTTCGTTTGCCCGCATCCGCCGGCTTTATTTCGCAGCATTCGACGTGAAAGCCGGGGCGGTTGAAAACGGCGTGCGGTTTTTCAACGCCGACACCTGTCATCACAGTCCGGAAGTTTACGGTGGCGTTGGCGAAACGGCAGCGTCCGAATTGCTGAAATCCTTCTTCGCTGCCCGGCGCTAATCGGCTCTCGCCAGAATCTCTTCGATTTTCCGTTTCAACTCATCCTTGAACGGGATAGCAGCAGTGAGAATTTCATCGATCTTGAGAAAATCCAGCACCTTGAAATTGTCCGTCGGGGGGCGCAATAAAATTTCCGGGCTGAAATCCTCTAGCTTTTTGGCGGTTATGGTTTGAGACAGGATTTGCATCGCCCCAAACACAACACTGGTCGGCGAGGGTAGGGGTTCATCCTCTTCTTCAACCGGACCACCCATTACATCAAGGGCGATTGTGATGCCTGTTTTTGGCACATGATCAAACGGTAGCGCGTTGGACGCCCCGCCGTCGATCAAGACACGGCTATCAATGACCACCGGTTTGAATATGGCTGGAAGCGCGATGGATGCGGCAACGGCCGACCGCATGTCGCCGTTGCGGAACAATGTTTCGTGCCATCCGAAATAGTCGGTGGCGACAATGGTCAGCGGGATTTCAGTATTTTCAATGAGGCTGGAAACCGTTGGCGGCAAAACGGTTTCAAGAACCTGCTCGGCGTCAAACTGGCCAAGTTTCGCCGTTCCCCACCCGAGTGTGACCTTTGGCCGGATGCCCCATATTTTAGCGAGCAACGCGCCTTTATTATTCAGGATGCGGGTTGTGTGTTCGCGAATTTCAGCGCCCGAAACCCCGCTCGCATAGGCCGCCCCCATGATCGCGCCCATGCTGGTCCCGGCAATATGGGCTGGTCGCAAACCAAGCTCGTCAAAGGCTTCCAGCGCCACAATGTGGGTAAGCCCGCGCGCACCGCCGCCGCCAAGCACAAGTTGGATATCTTTGTCAGACCCGGAACGTCGCACCGTGTTCATTTGGCCCCGGCCCGTATGGCATATTGCCATGCAAGTGCTGCCAGCGGCTGGACCCGCGCCCCCATTTGTTCGGCAACCGAACTTGCCGCCGTCCCGTCACGGACCCGGCCAACAATGCCCTGCAAAATGGCGGCGAGGCGGAACAGGTTATAGGCAAAATAGGTGTCAATATCAGGAATGCCGCTGCGCCCAGTCGCTTCGCAATATTCGGCGACATATTCGTCAATGCCTGGAATACCGAGCGCCTCAAGATCAAGGTCGACGAGGCTGCCCGGCCCAACCCCGGTTTCAGATTCCGGCATAATCCACTGCATCAGATGATAGGTGAAATCTGCAATCGGGTCTCCAAGCGTCGATAATTCCCAATCCAGAACCGCCAGAATTTCGGGGCGGTCGGGAGCCAGAATGGCGTTATCGAGACGAAAATCGCCATGGATCAACGCCGCCGGGCCTTCTTCCGGCAGGTTTTCCGGGAGCCAGGCAATGAGATGCTCCATCTCGGCAACTTCGCTGGTTTCTGAGGCTTTATATTGCTTTGACCAGCGACCCACCTGACGCGCTACATAATTTGCCGGTCTGCCAAAATCACTCAATCCCACCGCGTCGATATCAGTGGTGTGAAGCTTGGCCATGGTTTTGTTCAGTTCGTGAAAAATTTCACGACGTTCGGCTTTATCGACGCCAGGCACATGGGCATCCCAGATTACCCGTCCCGCGACAAAATCCATTACGTAAAATGCCGTGCCGATAACGTCATCATCCTCGCAAAGGATATGCGCTTTCGGCACTGGAAAATTGGTCTGGTTGAGGGCGCTGATAACCCGGTATTCGCGGTCCACCGCGTGCGCCGATGGCAGCAATTTTCCGGGGGGCTTTCGCCGCAACACATAGGCGCCTGATCCCGCTTCAATTTTATAGGTGGGATTGGATTGCCCACCCTTGAATTGGCTCAGCCTAATCGGCCCGGAAAATCCGGGTATTTCGGATTTCAGATAGGCTTCCAGACGGGCCTCATCGAATTTGAAGGCGTCGCTGACCTCGCGGGTGCCGGAGAAAGTTTCCTGACGATCAATAGGGGAATTGTCCATAGGTTATTTTTTAAGGAAAGGCAGCAGGTTTTCAAGGGTATCTGTTGGATTTTCTTCTGCCATGAAATGTCCTGAATCAATCGCCTGACCGCTGACATCTTTGCCCCATTCCTGCCAGACCGCCAGCGGGCCGTCGGTTTCGCCAGGAATTCCGGCATCTCCCCAAAGCGCCAATAGCGGGCAATTGATCAGATTGCCCTTTTCGCGATCCATCTCATCGGCACGCAGATCATAGGTTTGCCCGGCGCGATAATCTTCGCAGGTTGCCCGCACATGCTGTTTTTGCGAAAAATGGTGGCGGTAATGAGCCAGCGCTTCATCGCTGAATCCAGACAGGTCTTTGCTCTTGGTCCAGCTTGCAATTGTATATTCGAGGAATTCTACAGGGGCCTTCTCGATCAGCATTTCGGGCAACGGAAACGGTTGGGCCAGAAACAGCCAATGATAGGTTTTCATCGCCAGTTGGACGGTAAAATTATGCCACATGGCATGGGTTGGAATAATATCCAGCACCGCAAGGCGGTTGACCTTGTCGGCATAATCTAGCGCCATGCGATACCCGACGCGTCCGCCGCGATCATGACCAACGATGCGGAAATCATCACATCCGAACGATCCCATGACTTCGACCAGATCGTTCGCCATGGCGCGTTTTGAATATGTGAAATTGAGCGGATCTGCCGGCGGACACGAACTTTCGCCATAGCCCCGTAAATCAGGGATCACCAACGTAAAATGTTCGCTCAATTCAGCGGCAACCTTGTGCCACATGACATGACTTTGCGGATAACCATGGATCAGCAAAAGCGGCGGGCCAGACCCGCCCTTACGCGCAAAAATGGTTGCATCAGGGGTGTCTATCAGGTGGGATTCAAAGCTTGGAAACAGGTCGATCAGTTCAGCCATTTTTATCCACCTTTTCGCGCTCGATTGCACGCCAGCCAATATCGTTGCGGTAAAAACCCTCCGGCCAGTCAATGTCTATGATTCTGGCATAGGCCAAATCACGCGCTGCACGGACGGTCTTGCCGCGCGCTGTTACCGCAAGCACGCGCCCGCCACTTGCTACGATATTATCGCCGTCCCGTTTTGTCCCGGCATGGAAAATCACAACATCATCGCTTGCGTCATCAATGCCTCCAATGCGGCTACCCTTTTTATAATCTCCCGGATAGCCCTTTGTCGCCATCACAACGGTAAGAGCCGGGTCATCGTGCCATTCTACCATGTCGGGTGAGAGCCGGGCTTCGCTTGTCGCGGCGAGGATTTCAAGCAAATCGGATTTAAGACGCATCGCTAGCACCTGACATTCCGGGTCGCCAAAGCGCACGTTATATTCGATCAGTTTCGGTCCTTCATCGGTGATCATCAGACCCGCATAGAGAATGCCTTCAAACGGCGTCCCGGCTGTTTTCATCGCGGCGAGGGTTGGCTCGATGATATCATTCATAGTCCGCGCGATCATGGCGTCGGTCATGACAGGTGCCGGAGAGTATGCACCCATACCGCCGGTATTCGGTCCCTCATCATTGTCGAAGGCGCGTTTATGGTCTTGAGCTGTTGCCAGCGGCACGGTCGTTTTGCCGTCCGAGAGGACAAAAAAGCTCGCTTCTTCGCCCACAAGAAATTCTTCAATCACCACTTCATTGCCAGCCTTGCCGAAGCGCCCGTCGAAAATTTCACTAATTGCGGCAATGGCCTCGGCAACTGTTTCAGCAACCGTCACGCCTTTGCCCGCAGCCAGGCCGTCAGCCTTGACTACAATCGGTGCGCCGTGGTCGCGGACCCAGGCTTCGGCGGGGGCCTGTTCGCTAAATCTGGCATAGTCGGCGGTGGGTATATTGTTGGCGGCGCACAAGTCTTTCATAAAGCCTTTGGACGCTTCAAGCCGGGCACCGGCAGCGCTTGGACCAAATACCGGAATACCGGCTTGGCGCAAATCATCTCCAAGCCCGTCGGCAAGCGGGTCTTCTGGACCGATCACTACGAGCTGGATCTTTTTTTCTTTGCAGAAATCAACGACCGCACAATGGTTGCCAGAATCAAGCGACACGCATTCGGCCAGGTTTTCAATGCCGCCATTTCCCGGCGCACAAAAAAGTTTGTTCAGCGACGGGCTTTTGGCGATGGCCCAGCAAAGGGCATGTTCCCGTCCGCCAGACCCAATGATCAGGACATTCATCACGGTGTTGTTCCGTTCTGTTTTCGGGGGTGAAGAATCCTTTCTCGTCTTGTAGCATTGTCCGGAATATGACTAAACCTGATCGAGCGAGATTATTCCGGCAATTTTCATGACAGATAGTGAACCTACAAACCTGGTCGAATATTCGGTTTCCGAATTATCGAACGCATTGAAGCGCACGGTCGAAGATACTTATGGCCATGTGCGGGTGCGCGGCGAGCTTGGCCGTATTTCGCGCCCGGGTTCCGGCCATATTTATCTTGATTTGAAAGATGAGAAATCTGTTATCGCCGGGGTGATCTGGAAGGGTGTGGCGACAAAAATGCGCATCGCTCCAGAGCAAGGTCTCGAAGTGATCGCGACCGGCAGGCTCACCACTTATCCCGGCCAGAGCAAATATCAGATTGTCATTGAATCGATTGAACCAGCCGGTGTCGGTGCGCTGATGGCTCTGCTGGAGGAACGACGCAAAAAATTCCTCGCCGAAGGTTTGTTCGAAGATGCCCACAAAAAGCCGACCCCCTATCTGCCGGATGTGATTGGTGTCGTAACGTCTCCGTCCGGTGCAGTGATCCGCGATATTCTACATCGTTTGGGCGACCGGTTCCCGCGCCATGTTTTGGTCTGGCCCGTTCGGGTCCAGGGGGAGACCAGCGCCGGCGAAGTCGCCGCCGCCATCAACGGATTTAACCAACTCGGCGAAGAAGGCGCGGTGCCGCGGCCAGATCTGTTGATTGTCGCCCGGGGCGGCGGGTCGGTCGAAGACCTGTGGGGGTTCAACGAAGAAATTGTGGTACGCGCCGCTTTTGCAAGCAATATTCCTCTAATCTCAGCTATCGGCCACGAGACCGACTGGACCCTGCTCGATCATGTGGCGGATATGCGCGCGCCAACGCCGACAGCGGCGGCAGAAGCGGCGGTGCCGGTGCGTTCAGACCTGATGGCCAATCTCGATGATCTGGAACGACGGCGCAGGCGCGGCATGGTGCGTCAACTGGAAGAACACCGCGCCGGGTTGCGAGCCGCAACGCGCGGGCTGCCACGACTTGTTGATCTGCTCGCGGTGCCGCGCCAACGCCTCGATTTAGCGGCGACACGCATCGGGCAATCGTTGAAGCTATTCACTTCTGGGCACCGTAACCGCCTGTCGGTGATCACCGCCCGCCTGTCGTCGCGAACGCTGTTGCGCGGTATCATTATCCATCAACAACAGATTGCTGATCTGAGTGGGCGGATGTCTCGCTCCATACGTCAGCGACTGGAGAAAGCCGCCAATGCTCTCAAAAGTCAGGCAGGCCTTATGAGAACTCTCAGTCATCAAGGGGTATTGGCACGCGGGTTCGCCCTTATTCGCGATGAGGCGGGGGGTGTGATCCGCTCAATTACAGGTCTTACACCGGGCCGTGAGATTGCGATTGAAGTGGCGGACGGAAGTGCGCAGGCAATTGTCTCGCCCGGCGATGGGGCTGCTGAAACAACCAAAAAGCCAGCTGCGAAACCCAAAGCGCGCAAGCCTGTTGGTGGCAATCAGGGAAATCTGTTTTAAGCCCGGACTGGAATCATCCTTCAATCCGCGTTATCTAAAGACAAAAGCAAGCAGGCGTTGAATTCATGAACCGGTTTGAACCGACATTTCCAGCAGGCACAGAAGCAAAGTTGCATTATGGCGACGGTGATTTCGAAATTGTCCGCAACGGCAATTTTGTTCGCTGCGCGGTCACCGACAAAATTATCCCGCTGGACGAATTGCGCTATTGGAGCGTTGATTTGCAGGAAGCCTATGCGACGGCAGATATCGGTTTCAAACGTTATTCTGAACTTCGGTCCGACAAAAACTAACGATTCTATTTTCCTAATTTGGTCTGGATCAGAGCCGCCAGCCCGTCGCCCTCAATCACCAATTCCACGGGTAGGCCGGTCGCTGATTTTTTCAGTTCTTTCTGTACGCTTTCATTTGAAATCCGCACGAGGTCTTTTTCAGTTGTGAATAAAGCCGCGTCCAATAGTTTAGCTCGGCCAATTAAATACCGCGCATCTGCATCACTAAAAACATGATGATCAGGATAGGGAATCGTATCCACAATCTCAGCGCCGGTTTCTCGAACGGTCTGGAAGAATTTTTCAGGCCGCCCGATACCGGCAAACGCCAATATCTTTTTTCCCGAAATTTGCGGGGCATCAGCGGATGGCTGGATCGCAGCCTGGAAACAGGGGATCGCGGCGGATTTGGCTTGCGCTGAAACCTGCGCCCCGGCTTTGCCTGCATCCACCAACAAAACCGCATCTGTATGACTCAATTGAAATCCAAGTCGGGCCCGCAATGGCCCTGCCGGTATAACCTGCCCGTTGCCGATACCGGTCTGACCATCCACGATTGCGATTGTAATGGTTTTTTTCAGGGAAGGGTCCTGCAAACCGTCATCCATGATGATGATATCAGCACCTGTCTCAATCGCCGCCTGCGCCCCCGCCTGTCTGTCCTTTGCAACAATGACAGGTCCGGTGCGGCCAAGCAGCAAGGGCTCGTCACCAACTTCATGTGCCTGATGTCGGGCCACATCCACCAAAACAGGGCCAATGGCACTGCCGCCATATCCTTTGGAAAGGAAGACAGGATTATAGCCTTGAGAAATTAAATGCTTTGCGATCGCGATCGCAGTCGGTGTTTTGCCAGCGCCGCCAGCGGTGAAATTGCCAACGCAAATCACAGGAATTTTGGTATCTTTTGGCTTCGCAAAGGCAAACCTCAAACGCGTTGCCAAATGATAGGGCGCTCCGGCCACCGCCAGCAAACCCGTCAGCGGCCCGGCAGGCCTTGACCAAAAAGAGGGGGCACGCATGGCAGGACTAAACCTTGCCCGGGTAAAACGGACGCAAGGCTTTCAAGGTAAACTCCAGAGCCCCGGTCAATCTGGTTACGATTTCAAGGCTCTGGCGCGCTATGCGGTGCCGGGACGCGGGCTTGGCCAGCATTTGACGTATCGCGTCAGCCAGTTCAAGCGAATCCTTTACCACAATGGCTGCCGCTGCCCGGTCGAGGGCCGTATATATGGCTTCAAAATTATGAATATGGGGACCATGTATAACGGCTGCACCAAGTTTGATCGGCTCGATGGGGTTTTGTCCCCCATGACTGACCAGTGACCCGCCCATAAAGACCGCGTGGCCTGCCGTGCAAAAAAGGCCCAACTCACCAAGAGTATCAGCGAGATAGATATCAATATCGTCTTCGAGCGGTTCATTCAGGGAGCGTTGCGCGATTCTGAAATCCCTGCGATTCAGGTTTTTGGTGATATCGTCGCCTCGTTCCGGATGTCGGGGCACGATAACTGTCAACAGGTCGGGCATGTTCCGGCGTGCAATATCATGGGCGTCCGCCATCATGTCTTCTTCGCCCGGATGGGTGCTGACCGCGACCCAGAGCGGACGGCTCCCGACCCGGAGGTTAAAATCGCTGAGAGCAACCAGATCTACTGGCGGCGGCGGCGCATCGAATTTCAGGTTACCGGAGACCATCAGGTTCGGCACGCCCAACTGGCTTAACCGAGCGCCATCCTGCTCGCTTTGAGCGATGCAGAGATCGAACCGCCCGAGAAGATGCCGAATTGTTTGCGGTGCGCTTTGCCAGCGGCGGAAGGACCGATCCGACATGCGACCGTTGACCATAACCACCGGGATATTTTTTTCATCCAGCATCTCAAGCATTGTCGGCCAAAGCTCAGACTCCACATACAATGCCAGATCAGGTTTCCAATGCCCGAGGAAGGCCCTGACACATGCAGCAATATCAATTGGCGCATATTGGTGAATGAGGTTGGGTACAGCCCGCTGTTCCACCATAGCAGCAGATGTGACTGTGCCTGTGGTCAGTAGAATATACTTGCTTGGACTGTCTTGCAGCAAGCGGACGGCAAGGGGAAGAACGGCGGTAGTTTCACCAACACTTGCCGCGTGAATCCAGATCAATGGTCCTTCAGGGCGCGGTATATTGGTTATCCCTGAACGCTCGCCAAGGCGGGTTTCATCCTCTTTGCCCCGGTCTACCCGTCGTTGCAGATAAGGCCGAGTCAGGGGGCGAAAGACAGTGCCGACCATTCTGTATATGCGAATTGGGAGGGGCGTATCAGGTTTTGTCA
Source organism: Hyphomicrobiales bacterium (assembly GCA_021775875.1). Taxonomy (GTDB): domain Bacteria; phylum Pseudomonadota; class Alphaproteobacteria; order Rhizobiales; family NORP267; genus NORP267. The sequence goes on from JAJFHA010000018.1 coordinate 63,737, forward strand.
TTCTTGCCATCCACAATTTCATAGGCGCGTCGGGTGGCGTCCTTCAATCCGTTTTCCACCTGCTGGCGGAAAATCTCCATCCCTTCGCGTGTCGTATCAGATGGCACCATGATCGGTTCGCCTGCTGCAAATGCCCCCCTGCTGAAAGGGAGGTTGAGAGAGGATTTGTCCCACGAATTTACGTCAATTCTGCGGCTGGTTGCGATGGCGATCGGAAAGATCGGTCGTCCGCTGGCTTTCGCCAAAGCGACAATTCCACGCCCTGCAACTCGTGAAATCTTGGGTACATCCGCCGTCTCCACAATTGTAGCACCGCCCTCCAACTCACGCACCATGGCGCGGAGTGCACGGCTGCCACCCTTGCGCAAAATTTCGCTTTGCCTGGGTGAGCCAGTTTTAGGAGTGAGGCCCGACCCACGGATTACTGAGGCACCAAAATACTCAACCACCTGGGCGTTGATTTCCCCGTCGCGGTGCAGGGAAATAAGAGCACGTATTTTATCGTCCGGCCGCTTGAATGTTGTGACCATGAAATGCTGGCCATGCCACATTGCTAGAATGGCAGGCCATTGGGAATCGACTTGTTCATAAAAATCCGGCGGATCAAATTGCCACTTGGTCGTGCCATGGACAAGTTTGAGATAACGACCAATCATGCGCCCCAGCCATCGCTGGATTGGTGGTGAGCGCAAAAACCGTTTCAACATATCGTGCCGGTTCAACGTTTGCGGGAGGCGGTAACGGCCTTCCTGCGTTTGGTTGGTTTCGGTGTCTTTTCGATATCGGGTGAATCTGCAAATTGAGATTTATACAATTCGGTATAGACCCCGTCTTTACCAACCAGATCTGTATGATGACCAAGTTCAACAATTTTACCTCGGTCAACAACGCAGATCATGTCAGCGTTTTGCACGGTGCTAAGCCGATGAGCGATCATCAGCACGGTTTTGCCTTTTACAATTTGGGTCAAGGCTTTTTGCACTTTGCGCTCTGCTGTTCCGTCCAGCGAACTGGTCGCTTCATCAAGCAGCAAAATGGGTGCGCCTTTCAACATCGCACGCGCAAAGGCTACACGTTGTCGTTCACCACCAGAGAGAAGCGCCCCGGCTTCGCCAACCGCTGTGTCATATTGATCTGGCAATCGCTCGATGAAATCGTTTGCCGCAGACATTTTTGCGGCGTCCCTGATCGCCGTCATATCCAGTTCAGAAGAGCTGTAAGCAATGTTGGCGGCAATAGTATCGTCAAACAGAAACGGTTCCTGGGTAACAAGGGCAGTGGCTTCGCGGAGGCTTTCAATTGTGACCCCGGAAATATCCTGGCCATCGATCCGGATGCTGCCGGATTGCGGGTCAAAAAAGCGCAACAATAAATTTAGGATCGTGCTTTTCCCGGCGCCGCTCGGACCGACAATGGCGACGGTCGCGCCCGCTGGAATTGTAAGAGAGAAATCACGCAGCACGCTTGTGCCGTCTTCGTAGGAAAAATTGACCTTGTCGAAAACAATTTCACCATCCCCAACCACCAGAGGCAAGGCATCGGCGTCTTCGCTCACAAGAATTTCTTCGTCGATAATGCCGTAAACCCGGTTGGCCGCAGCGACCCCTTCCTGCAACGTGGTTTGCAGCGTTGCGAGGGTTTTGAGCGGTTGATAGGCTAACATGGCAGCAGTCATGAAGCCAACAAAATGGCCTGTCGATACCGTGCCCTGGATGCCCTGGTAACCGGCATAGAAAATGGCAGCAGCAAGCCCGATCCCTGTCAGGGTTTCAGTGATCGGTGACGACATGGTGCGGGCGCGGACGCCGCGCATGGCGAATTCAACGGTGCGCGCCAATGTTGCTTTGGCGCGAGCATTTTCACGTTTCTCCTGGCGATAGGCTTTGACCACCCGGATTCCGGACAGGGTTTGGGAGATGAGCGCACCCAGGTCGCCCATTTCCTGCAATGAGCGGGTTGTGGAATGGCGCACCTTTTTGCGTAGCCGGTTGATCAATAATACCCCGATCGGGGTAAGAAGTACGGTGAAGCTGGCGAGCCGCCAATCCATCCAGACCATCGCGCCAGCCAAAAACAAAACCATTAGTATGTTTTGTCCGATCGCCACCAACACGATCCCGGCTGCATTGAGGATGATATTGGCATCGTTCAGGAAGCTTGAAACAAAACGGCCCGAATGGGTGCGTTGTAACCAGCCGAGATCGGCATCGGTCAATTTCCGGAACATTTGAGTTCTAAGGTCTGCAACAATGCTCAGGCCAATATAGGCTTGGGTCACCTTGGAGATATATTCAGCAATCGATTTAACCAACGTCACGCCAACCACAGCGGCCGGCAGCAAATAAAGATATGTCACGTTGTGATTGCCGAAAACTTCATCCGTTGCGGTCTGAATCACAAATGGCACCGCGCCGGTTGTGATTGCTACAACAAACATTGAAATCATGGACAGCAGGATCAGTTTTATGCGCGGGCGCAAATGATCACGAATAACCCGGCGCACCACTTCGCGCGTACCGTAATAATGATCCTGAAGAGAATCCTGACCCTGATCTTCGGTCTCGTGATCTTTGAAAATTGATTTGTTCAATCGAAGCTACCTGGAGCAAACAGAAGGAGACAAGGCTGAAAACTTCAACCTGCTATTCCTAATGGTGGCCTTCGTCGTTATTATCAGGGTCCAGCAGGCGATGGGTGTGGACAATGAAATAGCGCATGTGGGCATTATCTACCGACCCTTGTGCTGCGGATCTCCAGGCGTCGTAAGCCGACGCGTAATTCGGAAAAATACCGACAATATCCAGCTCATCCAAATCACGAAAATGGATATCTCCGTCGAGACTATCCAGTTCGCCGCCAAATACCAAATGCAGCAATTGCTGGTCTTCGTTTTCTTTTTCGCTCATGGCTCAAAACCCTTCACTGCCTAGATTAGCTATGGTCAGATTGAGACCATTTTTTGGTGCGGTCGAGAAGATCTGAATGTAGTAAACTTCCCGCTGCGACAATATTTGGTTTGCGCAGGAAGGCCCCGCCATAATCAAAAGGTTGCCCACTGAAATCTGTAATTTTTCCCCCTGCCTCATGCACCAAAAGGTCACCTGCTGCAAGGTCCCAGTCGGATTTTCCGCTCAACGTTACAACGGCGTCACAATCACCGCTCGCGACTACAGCAAGGCGGAGCGCCATGGAATTCAGCTTTTGATAGCTCATTTCCGGCCAAGGTTCATGCCATTCCGGGCGGCGTAGTGCGTCTTCATACGCAACGACGCGACATCCATCCGGTTTGCGGCGGGCCGTCACTTTCATCGGTTTATTATTGAGTGTAGCGCCAGCAGTGATCCGGGCTTCGTACATGTCGTCTGTACAGGCACGGTAAATACCGGCCAGCACCGGGCTACCATTCTCGACAAGCGCAACGCTGACGCACCAATCGTCGCGGTCATGGACAAATGCCCGCGTCCCGTCGATCGGGTCCACAACCCACACCCGCCCGGTTTCCCGGTCCGGCTCGGTCTGACTTTCTTCCGATACCCAGCCATAATCCGGGAAAGCTTCAAGCAGTCGTTTCTTGAGGTGACGATCAACCGCAAAATCCGCTTCGGTAACCGGCGTGTTGTCGTCCTTCGTTGTAACGGCGATTGATTGGCGGAAATGCTTTAGCGCGATGTCGCCTGCTTCGCGTAAAATGTCATGCAATAGAGTCTGTTCTGCACCAAGGTCCATCTTATGATTTTCCGGCAACGACCATGTTCTCGATCAAAATCGTAGGCGCATTCTGCGCTACGCGAAATTTAAGATCGTTGGCAGGCACCAAAACCGCGAACATATCAATCAGGTTGCCGGCAATGGTTATTTCGCTCACAGGCCACGCCAATTCACCGTTTTCGATCCAGAAACCGGATGCCCCCCGGCTATAGTCGCCGGTCACAGCATTGACCCCCTGCCCAATCAGATCGGTTACATATAATCCAGTGGTCAGGGATTTGATCAAGTCTTCCGGGCTGTCTTTGCCGGGCTCCATATGAAGATTGCCAGCGCCGGGTGAGGGCGGGCTGCTGACCCCGCGGCGTGCATGTCCGGTTGTTATCAAACCCAGTTCCCGTGCGGTGGCGCTATCAAGCAACCAGGTCTGCAAGGTGCCATCCTCAACCAGGTTCATTCTTTTGACGCCAACGCCTTCACCGTCAAACGGCCGGGATGCTGCGCCGCGCAACCGCAAAGGGTCATCGACAATTGTTACGCCATCCCGAAAAATCTGCTTTCCCATATACTCGCGCAAAAAGCTGGCTTGGCGCGCAATGGCGCTGCCTGAAATGGCACCGGCAAAATGTCCGATCAGGCTGGCAGAAATGCGCGGATCAAAAATAACCGGCACTTGTCCGGTATCGGCAATTTTCGGGTGCAACCGCTTTACGACCCGTTCTCCGGCTTCCCGGCCAACGCTTGCTGCGTCTTTCAGATCATCCAGATGGGTGGCGATGCCATAATCATAATCGGTTTGCATGGCCGTGCCTTTGCCTGCAACAACGGAGCAGGATACCGACTGGCTGGTGCCGGCATAGCTTTCGGCAAACCCGGCGCTGCTGACAAAGCAGATGCCCGAAGCCGACCAGGACGCAGACGCGCCGCTGGAATTGGTAACGCCCGATACCGCAAGTGCTGCCTCTTCTGCCTCATGGGCGCGGGTATCAAGCGCTTCGGTAGAAACATTTGTGCTGTCATACAGGTCGAGATCAGGAACGGATTTTGCCAACCTGTCTTTATCGGCAAGACCGGCATACGGATCTTCAGGCGACACCTTGGCCATCTCGACCGCGCGTCTTGCGAGATCGCCGATCAGGCTTTCGTTTGGGTGATTTGAGGAAACAATCGCCTGGCGCTTGCCGACAAAGACCCGCAACCCGGCACCGTTGCGCTCCGATCGATCAGCGGCTTCAACTTTGCCCAACCGACAGGTCACAGTTTGCGACTGACCCTGGACACAAATAGCGTCGGCGGCATCCGCGCCAGCACTTAACGCGGCCTCGACAAGTTTCCGGGCGTGCTTAAGCAAAGGTTTCTGATCGAGTTCATAAGGCATAAAATTAAAAATCTCCTACTGGGATTCGCCAGATATAGCAGGATTTCCGCCAAATTTCAGATTGATTCACCAATTTTGATCGAACGAAATTTTAACCGAGTCCTTTAAGCGGATTACAATTGTGATGTGGCAATCTCTCCACATAACAGGAAGCCCACATAAAAAAACAAATCGGGCAAATGGAGAGCATTGTGAAGCGTCAAGAAATGGCTGATGGGCATTTGCCCAGCTGGGCTGCAGAGGAACTGCAGACAGATAAAAACGAATTACCTGTGTCCTGGTCCATCGCTGATGGACGTGAAGGCAAGGAGTCTGGTGCACGGATATCCGTCTCGATCGATGGTGAAAATGTTGCGCTGTCCCGCGAACTTGAAAGCGGGTGCCGCGAGATCGAAGCCATGGTCGCGCTGGATACTTATATGGGTGTCACGATGGCGCTTGCAATTGCCAGCGACGAAAATGGTGAGCAGGATCACCCGGCCATGATGGTATTGCTTGAACACAGCAATCCAGACCTGACCGTGCCGCTCTATGTGGCATGGGAATCTGATAATGTTGTCGAAGAATGGCAATCCTGGGCGCAGGCCCTTGGGTTGCCTGCCCGTGTCCGTGGCCTCGACAAAACCAGCCACCAGCCGCTCGGCAAGGTTTGCGGCGTGGATTTCACACCGTCTTCCAAGCGTGCAATTGGCTACCGTGCCAGCAAAACACACAACCAGCGCACCCGTTCCGCGCGTCGTGCCAATGTGGTTATCGCCGCAGGCCGTGGCCGCATGGAATGCCGCGAACTTATGGCACGCCATTAATCAGATTAAACGGCTCCGGTCAGAATTGTGTCGGCGAGAATGCCAGCAAAGATGATCCAGCCAAAATCCCGGTTGGAGCGAAACAGCATCAGGCATATGTCCGGATCATCAATTTTGATCCGGGCTATTTGCCATGCCAGATGTAACGCGCCCCCGGCGAGGCCGGTAAAATAGAGCAACCCCGCACCCGCCAGCCACCCGGCACCTGCCATCAGAATAATCGCACCTGCAAAAAACCCGGTGAGCCAATAAGGCGTTGCCACGCCAAATTTGAGCGCTGTTGATTTAACCCCGACAAGGGCATCGTCTTCCTTGTCCTGATGGGCGTAAATGGTGTCGTAGCCGATGGTCCATGAAATCCCTGCCAGATAAAGTACCAGGGGGGCAGCATCCAGGCGGCCCATCACCGCCGCCCATCCAAGCAACGCGCCCCAGTTGAATGCAAAGCCTAGAAACAATTGCGGCCAGAACGTCACCCGCTTCATGAACGGATAGACTGCGATTGTTATGAGCGACGCGATGCCGACAAAAATCGCAAAAAGGTTGAACTGGATCAGAACCAGAAATCCGATGGTAAACAGGGCCACCATGAAAGCGACAGCTTGTCGGGTACTGACCTGTCCGCTCGGGATCGGTCGTGAGCGGGTGCGGGCAACCCGCCCGTCAATGTCGCGGTCGACAATATCGTTATAGGTGCATCCCGCGCCGCGCATGACCAATGCGCCAATGCAAAATAACGCGAGAAGCCACAAAGACGGAAACGTATCGCCGCGAAAATCAGCGGCCAAAGCGACCGACCAAAGCCCTGGCCACAGCAAGAGCCATGTGCCAATCGGGCGGTCGGCGCGCATCAATCTGAGATAAGGACGGCTAACGGCTGGCGCCAACCGGTCAACCCAATTGTCGCGTACCGCGTCGGCGACTGTGCCGTTTGTTTTGTCTATCTCTGCCATTGGTCTTGACCAGTATCGGCTCATCTCTAAGACTGCAACCCATGAACCGTTTTACCACATCAGGACAGGACAAAAAGGGACCGCGTCTGTTCGTTGACGTTGATTTGGTGGCAGGAAATTCAGTTCAAATGGATAAGGGCCGGGCCCATTATCTCCGCGATGTCATGCGCTTGCGGATAGATGACACGGTTATTTTGTTCAATGGCCGCGACGGGGAATGGTTAGCCAAGGTCAGCAATTTGAGTCGTCGGTTCCTTGACCTGACGGTGACAGAACAAACCCGCGTACAATCAATATCAGGCGATATCTGGTTCCTGTTCGCGCCGTTAAAGCGGGGCAGGCTTGATTATATTGTCCAGAAAGCAACCGAGCTTGGCGCTGCATTTATCCAGCCGGTCCAAACCCGCTATACCAATTCCACCAAGATAAAGGCAGACCGATTGCAGGCAAATATAGTCGAAGCATCTGAACAATGCGGCGTTCTTTCGGTGCCGGAATTGGGTGAAATCGAAAAGCTCAGCTCTTTGCTGGATGGCTGGGACCCGGCCCGGCGCATAATTTTTTGTGATGAAAACGCAGCCATTTCAGACCCAGTTTCGGCGCTATCAAACATCCCGCCGGGTCCGCTTGCTTTATTGATCGGCCCCGAAGGTGGGTTTGCTGATGAAGAACGCGACCAACTCATGAAGCTGGATTTTGTCACCGCAATTTCGCTCGGGCCCCGCATTCTTCGCGCCGATACGGCAGGCGTTGCCGCCATGTCTCTGGTGCAGGCTGTGTGTGGTGATTGGAGGACAGATTAATTCGGACAAAAGGGTAGGGGCGTCCGATCAATTATTCCTGATTGCTTCGCGCCATTTCAAATGTTACCGAATTGATCAAGTTGACCCGCGCGAACCGATTAAAACTCCGGTCGTGATAGAGGATAAGAGGAAAAAATGTCTGCAAAACCGACCGAAAACACGGCCGGGATAGAGAGCCGCGACGATCTCGCGGCCTATCTCGCCAGTGGGAGCAAGTCCCGCGAAAATTGGCTTATTGGCACAGAGCACGAAAAATTCTGTTTCTGTGAGTCCAGTTTTGAGCGATTGACTTATGAAGGATCGGACGGCATCGGTGCCATCCTGACCACGCTCAAAGACATGCACGGATGGATCCCGGAATTTGAAGGCGACAATATTATTGCGCTCAAAGATCCGAATAATGGCGCGACGGTTTCTCTAGAGCCCGGCGGTCAATTGGAACTTTCCGGCGCGCCCCTTCAAAACCTGCATCAAACTTGTTCTGAGGTGAACAAGCATCTTGAACAGGTGATTGCGGTTGGCAAAGAGCTGGGCGTCGGGTTTCTGGGGCTTGGGTTTGACCCCATGACGAAGCTTGAAGATGTGCCGCGTATGCCCAAGGGCCGCTACAAAATCATGACCGAATATATGCCAAAGGCTGGCAATCTCGGCCTTAACATGATGTATCGCACGTCCACGGTGCAGGTTAATCTGGATTTTTCTGACGAAGCAGACATGGTAAAAAAGCTCCGCGTCAGCCTGGCTTTGCAGCCGCTGGCGACCGCAATTTTCGCCAATTCCCCCTTCACCGAAGGCAAGCCAAACGGCTTCCTGTCTTACCGTTCCGAGATTTGGCGCGATACCGATGCAGATCGTACTGGCATGTTACCATTCGCGTTCGATGACGGCATGGGGTTTGAGCGCTATGTGGATTATGCCCTCAAAGTTCCCATGTATTTCGTCTATCGCGATGGAAAATATCACGATGTTACCGGCCTTTCCTTCAAGGATTTCATGGCCGGTCGGTTGGCAGGGTTTGAAGGCGAGTTGCCGACCCTTGATGATTGGGAAAACCATCTGACCACGATCTTCCCGGAAGTGCGCTTGAAACGTTATCTGGAAATGCGCGGTGCTGATGGAGGCCCGTGGAAGCGTCTTTGTGCGTTGCCTGCATTCTGGGTCGGATTGCTTTACGACCAGCAAGCCCTGGATGCTGCCTGGGATTTGGTCCGCAATTGGTCGGCGGAAACCCGCCAGAGCCTGCGCGATGACGTGCCAAAACTTGGCCTGAACGCTCCGCTTGGCACCGGCACTTTGGCGGATATTGGCAAGGAAATCGTTAGCCTGTCACGGCAAGGGCTGGAGCGTCGCACGCGTCTCAACAGTATGGGTGACAATGAAGCCATGTACCTGGACGCGGTTGAGGACATTATCGGTCTCGGCAAAACGCCCGCCGAAATTTTGTTGGAACGCTACCATGGCCAATGGGGCGAAGATATTTCACCGATTTATGGCGAAGAGGCGTATTAGCCGTGACCGCGCCGGGCAATAGCCAGGCAAGCCCTTCGGGGAATAACAGCCAGAACACAATTCTTTATCTTCTGGTTGTCGTCATTTGGGGCGGCAGCTGGATTTCGATCAAATACCAGATCGGAATTGTACCCCATGAATTCTCGGTCGCCTACCGGTTCGCCATCGCCGCTACTTTGATGTTTGGCTGGATTTTGGCAACGGGCCGACCATTGCGCTTTGCGCCACGCGACTATCTGCGCTTTGCGGCTGCTGGTCTTTGTATGTTCTCGACAAATTTCCTGCTATTTTATCACGCCTCCGAATATCTCGTGTCCGGCATGCTGGCTCTCTCATTTTCCATGGTCAGCGTTTTTAACCTGTTCAACGGTTTCCTGTTTCGTGGCGACCGGGCCGAAGGTCGGATATGGATGGGTGCGGGACTTGGAGTCGTTGGCCTGGCAGCAATCTTTCTGCCCGGCCTTGAGATATCCGGCTTCGGGTCAGATCCGGTCAGGGGATTTGCGCTCGCGCTGGCGGGCACTTTCAGTTTTTCGCTCGGCAACATCATAACATCCGGTTATGGCAATCGCGGTATCCCGGTTTTCTCCTCAAACGCCTATTCAATGATGTTCGGCGCGATCATCATGTTCGTGCTGGGGTTAGCGCTTGGCAAAGTGCCGGCATTTGATTTTTCCATGCCATATGTGGTGTCCCTGATCGGATTGTCGGTGTTTGCGTCCGCAATCGTGTTTGGAGCTTACGTAATGCTGATGCGAAATATCGGTGCGGCTCGTGTTGGCTACGCAACCATAGTCTTTCCTGTTGTTGCCTTGGGTTTATCGACAATATTCGAGGGTTTCACCTGGACCATGTGGGGTTTGGCCGGTCTTGCAATCATTCTGGTCGGCAATATCATCGTCATGCGCCGCTAAGGCCAGCGAGAGGAATTTTGATATGACAAATGATCCGAAAATTGAAGATTGCGTCAACGAAACCTGCCCTTGGTCAGGCAAGCCGGTCAGCGCCGACAGTCTCACCATTTACAAGGGTAAAACTGTCGGATTTTGCAATCCGGGCTGCAAGGAAAAATTTGAGACAGCGGTCACGCATTTTGATGCTGCAATGTCAGGCTAAGAGTTTCCGTTTTTACCGGTCAACTTTGCGCCCGCCACCACGGCGTTTCTTGTTGGCCCGGATCATGTCCTGGGTCATTTGCAACTGACTGTCCTGAATGCGTTGTGCCGCTTCCATGCCGGGTTGAAACAGGTTGCCAAAGAAATCTGCGCCGGTCTGGGGCAATTGCGGCATTTGCGGCATGCCGCCACCGGCACTTCCACCGCTCGTGCTATCGCCCGTCGCGCCTCCGAAAGCGCCACCAAGAATATCACGCAGGATATCGCCAAACGGATTATCGTTACCTGTCGGTTGCTGCTGTGGGGCAGGTGCTGGTTCAGGAGCTGGAGTGGGGGCCTGTTGTTGAGGTGCCGCCGCGCCGCCGGTCATGTTGCGGATAATCTCGGTGATCATGTCCTGCATTCCCGAACCTTGCGATTGCCGAAACAGCGACCCCATGATCATGGAGGCAATCATCGGCAGCATCTGTCTGATGATGGATGCACCCAGGCCGGTAGCCTCAGAAGCTTGTTCGGCAACCATCCGGCTAACGTCTCTCGATCCGAACAGATGGCCGAGAATGCCGTTGCCGTCCATCTGCATATTGGGATTGGAGAAAGAATTTGCATCGTCAAAATAAGATGCGTGACGGCCTGATCCGAGGGCGTCCATGAATTGCGTCAGATAATCCGGTTCCGATGTGTTTTGCTGCAAACCCACCGAAAATGCAGGCAGCGTTGCCTGCACGGCAGCTTTTACCTGCTCTTCGGAAATACCAAACATCTGCGCCATGTTGGCCATCGCCTGCCCGCCCTGGGCCTGTTTCATGATATCGTTGAGATCGAGCACCTGTTTCTCCTTTTACGTCGAGGTTTCCGATGATTGAAGCATTGGTTGGGGCTGAGCGCAAACAACTTCACGTGAATGTCCGTAGATTGCCATATCTCGATCCCGGAACCATCTCCGAGGCCGGTCAGGCCTCCGACGCGTAAAATGGGAGATAGAATTATAGGTGCACTCAAAATCTTTGAATTGATGGCTGCTTTCGAAAATTCCTGGGAAAAAGCCACCAAAAGCGCAGTCAAACAGTCCGCGAAATCAGAGAAAAACATTCGCTCGGTCTGGGGCGACGCTGAAGTGAAAAATTTCCGGGCAATAGTTTAAAGTAACGTTTGACGTCAAATAGCCGGTTTTATCCTGCGGTTCCTCCTTTCCCGGTTGTAAACGGGGAAAGGGCAGCGCCGGGAGTGGTAACGGCGTCTTCAACTGGTTTTTCAGGCGCCTTGAGAGCGGCGATTTTGCGGTAGCAAACCACAACCGCAATGATCCCGAACATGATCGCCCCCAATCCCTGTCCGGCCAATACGCCTGATGCGCCGTACCATTTTGACCCGATCCAGACAAAAGGAATAATTCCAAGTGTTGCACGCCCCCAGTTGAAAAGGGTGGCGTAGGCCGGGAATCCCAGATTGTTGAAGGAGGCGTTGGAGACAAACAGCGCCACGTTAAACAGGAATGATCCTGCAACCCAGGTGCAGAAAAATCCGATCAGATAGGCCGACTGGCCGGTGGCCCCGAATGCGGCGATGATGAAATCCTGCCCGAGCCAGAGCACAGCCCATACAACCAGAACGTAAATGAAGGTGAATTTAAGGGCATCTAGGTATCCCTGACGGACCCGGCCGATTTCTCCTGCTCCCAGATTTTGTCCAAGAATTGGCCCGATTGCGCCGGTAAGCGCAAACACAACCGCAAAGGCCACTGGAATTAACCGCCCGATAATCGCCCAGGCGGCAATCGCGGTGTCGCCGTAGGACGACATGGTGGCAGTAACATAAGAGTTGCCGAACGGCGTCGCCATATTGGTCATGACAGCGGGAGCCGCAATGGCAAGGAGCGGGCGGAGGTCTTGTTTGAACCGGGTTAAATTGGGCATGGCGACAAGGTTATGTACACAAACAACCCCATACCAACCGACTATCAAAATGGTCATCCTCGCAAGTACAGACGCATAAGCTGCACCTTCAACGCCGAGGTCGGCCCAAAATATCAGGATCGGGTCCATTATTGCGGCGGTGATCCCGCCAGCAAGGGTGACAAACATTGCGCGCCGGGCATCACCAACAGCGCGCAGCAAACCGGAAAAGCCGAGGCCGAGGCCCAAAATCGGTAATGACGGGATCACGATCTGCAAAAACCGAAGGGCGACTTCATGGGTGCGCCCGGTTGCTCCCAGCAAATCCAGCGCCGACCCGAGCATCGGAAACAGACCCACCGTAATCAGGGTTGTGGTGATGCCTATAAGAACGAGCGCCGAAGCCCCAACCTGTCGGGCTTCTTCTCTGTTGCCGGGCCCAAGCGCACGGGCAGCAAGCGCCGCCGTTGCTACCATCATGCCGATACAAAGGGAAAATGTGAAAAAAAATACCGTGCCCGCATATCCAATCGCGGCCGCAAGCTCGGTTTCCCCAAGCAGGCTGATGTAGAATAAATTAATGAAATCCACGATGAATATTGCCATCAGGCCGACTGATGCTGTCAGTGTCATGACGACCACATGGCGCATGGTCGATCCGGTTACGAATTTACCACGATCGCCTTGCCCCGAACTTTCAGGTTTTGTGTCTGCCGGTTTCTCGGTCAATATCCGGACCTAACCAAGCGCCGTGCCGCCGACCGTGAGACGGTCGATGCGGATGGTTGGCTGGCCGACACCGACAGGGACGCCCTGACCGTTTTTGCCACAGGTGCCGATGCCGGGATCAAGCTTCATGTCATTGCCGATCATGGAAACCCGTTGCATCGCTTCCGGGCCGTTGCCGATCAGCATGGCACCTTTGATCGGCGCACCGATTTTGCCGTCCGAGACCTGATAGGCCTCGGTACAGGAAAAGACAAATTTGCCGGAAACGATATCGACCTGACCACCGCCAAAGGCAACAGCATAAATGCCGTTCTTCAGAGAGGAGAGGATTTCCTCGCTGTTGGTGTCGCCGCCAAGCATGCAGGTATTGGTCATCCTCGGCATGGGTTCGTGGGCGTAGGATTGCCGCCGTCCGTTGCCGGTGGGGGCAACCCCCATCAGGCGGGCATTTTGCCGGTCCTGCATATAGCCAACCAGAATGCCATCCTCAATCAGGGTGGTTGACTGGCTAGGGGTTCCTTCATCATCAATGGTAACCGATCCCCGCCGGTCCGGCATGGTGCCGTCATCAATCACGGTGACGCCTTTCGACGCGACCTGTTTTCCCATCAATCCGGAAAAAGCACTGGTTTTTTTGCGATTAAAATCGCCTTCAAGCCCGTGCCCTACAGCTTCGTGGAGCAGGATGCCGGGCCAACCTGCGCCAAGCACCACATCCATTTCGCCAGCGGGCGCGGGGATCGCTTCGAGATTTACCAGCGCTTGGCGCAGTGCTTCCTTGGCATGATGTTGCCAGACATTTGGCGTAATGATTGTTTCAAATGCAAACCGGCCACCGCCACCGGAAGACCCGGTTTCCTGGCGGCCGTCCTTTTCCACCATGACCGAGACATTGATCCGCACCAGCGGCTGGTCATCGCCAACAAAGGAATCGTCAGCACGCAAAATGCTGACTTTACGTATTTCTCCAGCAAGCGAAATCGTGACCTGTTTCACCAGCGGGTTGAGGGCGCGGGTATAGGCGTCGATTTCTTCAACCAATGTTACCTTGCTGGCAAAGCCCGGCGCTTCAAGCGGCGAAGTATCAGAATAAAGCCGGGCATTTGTGCCGCGCGGCTTATCTGCAAGCTTGCCTTTATAACCGCGCTTGACGCCACTAGCGGCATCGGCAGCGCGCAACAACGCGGCTTCGGAAATTTCTGAAGAGTGACCATAGCCAACCGCTTCGTCAGCGACTACGCGCAGGCCAAAGCCCTGGACGATATCGTGGCTGGCGGATTTTAGCCGGCCATTATCGAACAACAGGCTTTCGCTCTGGCGTTGTTCAATAAAAAGTTCGCCGTCATCGGCCCCAACAACCGCGTCAGCCAATATCCGGTGCGCGGTTTCGCGGGGCACACCAAGTTCTTCTGGAAATTGTGTTTCTTTTGTCATGGCAATAAAATAGGTGACCCTTTGGCAAACAACAATGGGTTGCCATGATTTGTCTGTTTGTTGTTTGGGCGAAACGGGTGCGCCAAGACGACACTAATTGATTGCTGCAATGCCTTCATTGAAGCCCGACAGGGAGACAAAAACGCCGATTCCCTGTTCCGGCGTTCTGAATACAATGAACAAGGCGTTCTCACCGTTTTTCAATTTTTCCATCAATTCCGGCTGGATGATCGCTTCCGCAATACAGCCATTGGGGCGGCATCGAACGAAAGCTGTGCGACCAACATCTTCATTGTCAATTTTCAATCCTAGCCCGGATGGCAGCAATACGCCGAGCGGTGCCAAAACCCGCATCAGCCAGTTTTGTCCGTCGGCTGTTTTCAAAATTACCACCGTCAACCCGACATCCGGCTGATCCTCGGCAACTACATTCTGCACCATCGAACATTGTTCGCTCTGGGCACCGGGAGGGGTGTCGCAAAAAAGATTCCAGGCTCCATGGGTCGCCCGGATTTCACCTTGTGCCGTAACAGGCTGGATTGTTGCAAAAAACACCAGCAAAAAGACGGACAAAAAGGACATAAGCACGGCACGGGTTTTATGGCCGGTTCGTCTTTGCAAAATTTCAAGCTGTTCCAGCAAGCTAATATCTCCCGTTTGATCCTGTCCGCTGGTACCAGACCTCAAGGTCTTGTCAAGCAACAGGATTACACGCATTTAATGCCGCAATTGCCAGTGATTGTCGATCTTTGCGGCCAAAATATGAGTCCATACCGGTATAGCCGCGAATATGGTCCAGGCAAAACCGATTTCCGTGGATAAATGGAATTTCTGAAAATGATCGTTGGGTAAAATTGCCGCAGGTAAAAAAACCTCTTTCCTGTTGCATGTCACAGCCAAATTATGGTTTGTCCTCTATTAAGCGGAGTTGTGCGAGTCGCATGGACGGGGCAGCTATATTCAAAATTTATAGGCGGGACTTCAAAACCCGTCGAATAGGGGTGATTGACGTATCCAGCATGATTAGGTCGGAAGTGTTTTGCCAACAGGTGAAACTAGTACCGGCAATGCAGGGCGGACGTCAAAAAGGGATAACAGGAAAGCTAAGGAAGTAAGACGTGATGAACAGAATTTTTCGTCTTGGTGGATCGTTGGTAGCCGGAATTTCGGCCCTGTTGGCCCTACCGTTGCAGGCAGTTGCAGGTGGCCCGGCAGAAGATTGGCAGATCGGGTTTCAGGAAGCTGTCACGCCGGTGATGCATGAGATTGTCTGGTTCCATAATCAGCTTCTCTTGCCGATAATAATCGTGATTTCACTGTTCGTCGGCGCACTGATGCTGATTGTGATGATCCGGTTCAACCGTCGCTCCAATCCGGTCCCGTCGAAAACAACGCATCACACTCTTCTTGAAGTTGCGTGGACAATCATTCCAGTTTTGATCCTGGTTGTGATTGCAATTCCATCATTCAGAATTCTCTATTTACAGCGTGAAATTCCGCCAGCTGACATGACCATCAAGGCGACCGGCAACCAATGGTATTGGACTTATGAATATCCGGACCATGGCAATTTCATTTTTGATAGCCTGATGATCGAAGACGAAGATCTGAAAGAGGGTCAGTTGCGCTTGCTGGCCGTTGATAATGAGGTGGTTGTGCCTGTTGGACAGGTTGTCCGCATGATCGTCACCGGCAGCGACGTGATCCATAACTGGGCGATGCCTGCATTCGGCATCAAGATGGACGGCATTCCGGGCCGGCTCAACGAGACCTGGTTTATGGCTGAACAAACTGGTGTCTATTACGGCCAATGTTCTGAGCTATGTGGCGTCCGCCATGCGTTCATGCCGATCGCTGTGCGGGTTGTGAGCGAAGCCGATTTCGCCATTTGGATAGAGCGGGCAAGAGAAGAATTTGCGTCGGCAGATCCTGCGGTTTCCCAGTCGACACAGATTGCGCAAATCCAGAACTAACGAATAATTTCACCGCCTGAATCATGGCGGGTGACAACGGGAGATATATCAATGGCAAATGACGCGGCGGTTCACGACGATCATCACGACCACCCAACCGGATGGCGGCGCTACGTTTATTCGACCAACCACAAAGACATCGGAACCATGTATCTGGTTTTCGCGATTGTCTCTGGGATCATCGGTGGTTTGTTGTCGGTTGGCATGCGCATGGAGTTGACCGAGCCGGGGATGCAGATTTTTACCAATCCGCACACCTTCAACGTATTTGTCACGGCCCATGGTCTGATCATGGTCTTTTTCATGGTTATGCCTGCCTTGATCGGCGGCTTTGGCAACTGGTTTGTTCCGCTGATGATCGGCGCGCCGGATATGGCGTTCCCGCGCATGAACAACATTTCGTTCTGGTTGCTCCCGCCCGCTATTGGCCTGTTGGTCATTTCAATGTTTGTTGAAGGCCCTCCCGGCAATGTGGGAGTTGGTGGCGGCTGGACCGTTTACCCACCGCTTTCCACAAGTGGCCAACCGGGTCCGGCAATGGATTTTGCCATTCTGGCGCTGCATCTGGCTGGCGCTTCCTCGATCCTCGGTGCCGTGAACTTCATTACAACAATTTTTAATATGCGCGCGCCCGGCATGACCATGCACAAAATGCCTTTGTTTGTGTGGTCCATTCTGATCACCGTATTTCTGCTTCTGTTGTCGCTGCCGGTTCTTGCTGGCGCCATCACCATGCTGCTCACAGACCGGAATTTCGGGACAACCTTCTTTGATGCTGCCGGAGGAGGCGACCCGATATTATTCCAGCATCTATTCTGGTTTTTTGGCCATCCGGAAGTTTACGTGCTGATCCTGCCGGCATTTGGCATTATCAGTCAGATCGTGTCGACATTTTCGCGAAAACCGATATTTGGCTATCTCGGCATGGCCTATGCCATGGTCGCGATTGGCGTTGTCGGCTTCATCGTCTGGGCGCATCACATGTATACGGTCGGTCTTAGCGTCGATACCCAAGCTTATTTCGTGGCCGCCACAATGGTGATCGCGGTTCCGACAGGGGTGAAGATTTTCTCCTGGATCGCAACCATGTGGGGCGGATCAATTGAATTTCGCGCCCCGATGATCTGGGCTCTTGGCCTCATTTTTCTGTTCACACTAGGTGGTGTAACCGGCGTTGTGCTGGCCAATGCGGCCGCTGACCGGGCCTTGCATGATACCTATTACGTGGTCGCGCATTTCCATTACACCATGTCACTGGGCGCCACCTTCGGCATTTTTGCAGGCTGGTATTACTGGTTCCCGAAAATTACCGGTTACATGTACAGCGAAGCTCTTGCGAAACTGCATTTCTGGCTGACATTTATCGGAGTGAATCTCGTCTTCTTCCCGCAGCATTTCCTCGGGATCGCGGGCATGCCGCGCCGGTTTGTTGATTATCCAGATGCCTTTGCCGGGTGGAATTATGTTTCATCCATGGGATCATTCGTTTCGGCGACCGGTACGGTTGTGTTTCTTCTCTCGATGGTCTGGGCCTTCAAAGTGAAGAAAAAAGCTGCAAACAATCCTTGGGGCGAAGGTGCAAATACTCTGGAATGGACGCTGTCATCTCCACCACCATTCCATCAATACAGTACCCTGCCCAAGATCAAATAATTGCAGAGCGAAGGGTAAGCCATACAGCGATGTCTGACACGTCGGTAGATATTTCAGAGAATGCCACAGCCGATTCTGGCCTTGGTGAGGTAGCGGATTATTTCGCCCTGCTGAAGCCGCGTGTGATGTCGCTTGTGGTGTTTACAGCCCTGGTTGGCCTTGTTGTAGCTCCCGGTAATATGCATCCGGTCATGGCCTTTGCATCGTTATTGTGTATCGCCATTGGGGCAGGCGCGTCGGGTGCTCTGAATATGTGGTACGAGGCGGATATCGACGCCAAGATGAGCCGCACGGCCGGGCGGCCAATTCCGTCCGGGCGGATTTCGCGTCAAGAAGCGCTGGCTTTTGCCATGCCTTTGGCGGTTGGCTCGGTTCTGGTCCTTGGAATTTTGGTGAATTGGGTTGCGGCGGCTTTGCTGGCTTTCACAATTCTCTTTTACGTCCTCGTCTATACAGTGTGGCTCAAGCGGAACACGCCGCAGAATATTGTGATCGGCGGTGCAGCTGGTGCATTGCCGCCCGTTGTCGGATGGGCGGCCGCTACTGGCACGGTCAGTGTTGAAAGCCTTGTGCTGTTCGCGATTATTTTTATCTGGACGCCGCCGCATTTTTGGGCGCTGGCCCTGTATCGCACGGGCGATTATGCCCGCGCAGGTATCCCGATGATGCCTGTTGTTGCCGGTGAGAAGTCCACAAAAAAACAAATGCTGGTCTATGCAGCATTGTTGGCACCGATTGGAGCGCTGCCTTGGATGATGGGTTTTGCCGGAATCGTCTACGGCGTTCTTTCCGGCATTCTCGGTATTGTCTTTTTCGGTTTTGCATGGCGGGTGTTTGTCAGCGATACCGGCAAACCAACAACAATTGCGGCGCGGCAACTTTTTACCTGTTCATTATTTTATCTGTTTTTGATTTTCGCAATTTTGCTCGGTGAGCAGGTGCTGGGATTGGAAACGATGACGATAGGATTTTGATTTTGGCCGGGAAACAACAGGACAGCGAAGATAAAATTGGAGAAGAATTTTTTCAACGGCGGCGTGCACGATCATACGCAATAGCCGCTATTCTGTTGGGACTTGTTGTTTTGTTTTATGTAGTGACGATTGTGAAATTGGGACCTGGAATTCTAGATAGGCCGCTTTAGGCGTGACCGCAAATGGGTTCGAAATTGGAATACGGAAGCTGGTATGAAGTCTGAAAGTCAGGATATTAAAACCGCATCCCCGGATAACGCCCGCCGCAACCGGATGATAGGGTCTGCCTGTCTTGGCGTCGTTGTCGGCATGGTCGGTCTGGCTTATGCGTCCGTACCGCTTTACCGTATTTTCTGTCAGGTCACCGGATATGGTGGCACAACCCAGGTCGCCGATATCGGATCGGAAGCTGTGATTGAAGAAACCCTGATCATTCGTTTTGATGCTAATGTAGCTAATGACCTCAATTGGTCATTCCAGTCTGCCCAGGCTCCGATGACGATACGTATCGGCGAAACAAGGACTGCGCGTTATACGGCCACCAGTCAATCGAGTGAGCGCAGTGCGGGTACAGCCGTATTCAACGTGACACCTGTTTGGGCCGGTGCTTATTTTTTCAAGATCGAATGTTTCTGTTTCAGCGAACAGGAACTGGCAGCTGGCGAGACCGCTGATATGCCGGTGGAGTTTTACGTTGATCCGGAAATTGTCGATGACCCGTCATTTCCAGGTTTGAGCGCGATTACGCTCTCCTACACGTTTTTTCCGGAAGAGCTTTCGGAACCTGTCCGCGTATCCGAAAATGATACCAAACAAAGTTTGATCCGGGTTGCCGGAGATTTTGAATTCAACGCGCAAATCTCAACGCGCAACCAGACAATGAAGACCGGGGAGTGAACCAAATGGCCGATGCTCACGCAAAAAATCATGATTATCATCTTGTAGACCCGAGCCCCTGGCCGGCGTTAGGCGCGCTGGCTGCGTTTGTTACCGCAATCGGTGCCGTAATGTGGTTCCATGGAAGCACGGCATGGGTTATGATCATCGGCTTGGTTGGTGTCGCCTATACCATGTTTGTCTGGTGGCGTGACGTGATTAATGAAGCCGAACATCAGGGCCATCATACCCCGGTTGTGCAATTGCATCTGCGATACGGCATGATCCTGTTCATAGCGTCCGAAGTGATGTTTTTTGTTGCATGGTTCTGGGCCTATTTTGACGCATCCTTATATGCTGGCGAAACCATTCAAGAAGCACGCACGGCCTTTACCGGTGGTCATTGGCCTCCGCAGGGAACGGAGACATTCGACCCCTGGCACTTGCCGCTGATCAATACCCTGATCCTGCTCACCTCCGGCACAACTGTTACCTGGGCGCATCATGCGTTGCTCCACGACGACCGGGAAGGTTTGAAATGGGGCCTGATCTGCACCATTATTCTTGGCGCGCTATTCACTTGTGTCCAGGCTTATGAATATAGCCACGCCGGGTTTAGTTTTTCCGGCAGCATTTATGGTTCAACATTCTTTATGGCAACCGGGTTCCACGGTTTCCATGTTCTGGTCGGTACAATCTTCCTGATCGTCTGTTTGTTCCGGGCTTTGGCTGGGCATTTTAAATCCACCCAGCATTTCGGATTTGAAGCAGCCGCATGGTACTGGCATTTCGTCGATGTGGTCTGGCTGTTCCTGTTTTGCTCCGTCTATGTTTGGGGCGCAGGCGTTCCAGCCGCCCACTAGCCAGCCGTACACAGATTGAATACCGGGCATTTCGAGTACGCGGGATGCCCGGATTTTTACCGGGGGACTAAATGATTGACGATGCTCAATATCCCCCACTGTCTCCCGCAAGTACAGGGTTGAAAGCACGCTGCCCGCGCTGTGGCCAGGGCCGCATGTTCAGCGGCTATTTGTCCGTTGTTAAACAATGCTCCATCTGCAATCTGGATTATGAATTTGCAGATTCCGGAGATGGTCCGGCCATATTCATCATGATGATTGTCGGATTTATCATTGTCGGCGGTGCGCTTTTCGTCGAAGTCGTTTATCAGCCACCTTATTGGCTCCATGCAATTGTATGGTTGCCTCTGTCCATTCTATTGCCGCTATTGTTGCTGCGTCCCGCCAAAGGGCTTTTTATAGCGCTGCAATTTGGCAGAGACGCGGCTCCCGGCCGTCTCGCCGATTGATCAGATCATGGCGGCACCCCACTCCAGAGCTTTAATCTGGCTCACAATCTCCACCATATTTGCCTTTGCTGTGTTGGTATGGTTGGGCACATGGCAATTGCAGCGGCTCGAATGGAAGACCGACCTGATCGCCAAAATCGAAGCGCGCATCCATGATGTGCCGGTGACTCTGGAAGAAGCGGTAACACGCGCCAATGGCGGTCAGGATGTGGATTACCTGAAACTCACTGCCACCGGCACCTTCAATCTCGATCGGGAATTATACTATTTTACGGTCATTTCAGGCCAGGTCGGCTGGCTCGTCTATTCGCCGTTTGAAACGGCTGGAGGTATATTGCTGGTCAATCGCGGCTTTGTCCGTGATACAAACCGCGACCCCGCCACCCGGCAAGCTAATGATGAAATGGCATCTCAGGACCTAGTGATTACAGGGCTGGTCCGGGAGGCGCAATTTCCTGTTTTGTTTGTTCCGGATAATGAACCGGACACAAACAATTGGTATTGGCGCGATATAGCCGCCATGGCCGAGGCGCTTGATACCGGGCCGAGAACAATCATCCCGTTTTCACTTGATTTGCAAACGCCGACGCCAGCAAGCGGGGTGCCGCTAGCGGGCGTGACTCGGGTTTCAATCGCAAACCGCCATTTGGGATATGTCTATACATGGTATGGCCTTGCTGCTGCGCTGCTGATTATTTATCTGATTTTGGCCAGGAAAATGCGCAGAGTTTCCTAATGACACCTCTTGAAGCCTATCAAAAACTTGAAGCGCAAGAGCGCCGCGCTTCGGCTGTGTCCGGTGCCATGTCCATCCTGCATTGGGACAAGGCGGTGATGATGCCGCCTGGCGGGGCAGAGGCCAGAGGGACGCAGATGGCTGAATTGAGTCTCATTCTGCACGAGGTGAAAACAGACCCGGTCCGCGCCGATCTGATCGTCAGGGCAGAAGATGGTTCGGTCGAACTGGACACTTGGCAACAAGCCAATCTGGCAGAAATCAAACGGAGCTATATCCGAGCGACGGCGCTTGACCCCGCTCTTGTCAGGAACCTCGCTCAAAGCAATACAGCCGTAGAGATGGCGTGGCGGTTGGCACGTGAAGACGATAACTTTGCAAGTATCGCTAAGCCGCTTCAGGGTCTGATTGATTTGGTCCGCGAAGAAGCCGCGTGTCTCGGTGAAGCTCTGAACCTCGCTCCGTATGATGCGTTGCTGGATGGATTTGAGCCGGGGCTTCGTGAAACCGAGATCGAAGGGTTATTCGCAAAGTTGAATTCTGTCTTACCGGATTTTCTTGATGAAGTGATTTCCGCCCAGGCCGCGGCTCCTCATCAGCCCGAGATCAAAGGGCCGTTTCCCATAGCTGACCAGAAGGCGTTGAGCTTTGAGATCATGGCTGACCTTGGCTTTGATTTCGGTCACGGGCGGCTGGACGAAAGCCATCATCCGTTCACCGGCGGCATTCCTGATGATTGCCGCATCACGACCCGTTACCACGAAGATGATTTTTTTCAGGCGCTGATGGGCACAATCCACGAAACCGGCCATGCCATGTACGAAACCGGGTTGCCAAAAGCATGGCGTGATCAACCGGTTGGGCAGGCGCGCGGCATGGTGATGCACGAAAGCCAGTCGCTATTATTTGAAATGCAGGCGGGCCGCAGCCCGGCCTATATCGGTTATCTGGGTGAAATCGCCCGCAAGAATTTTCGCAGGGATGGTCCGGAATGGCAGGGCGACGCTTTTGCCAGCGCCTATCACCGGGTTGAAAAAGGCACAATCCGCGTCTTCGCAGATGAAGTCAGCTATCCGCTGCATATCATGCTGCGGTTTGATCTGGAGCGTGCGCTGTTGTCAGGCGATTTGCGAACCGCTGATTTGCCGGGTGCCTGGAATGAAGCCATGACGCGCCTGCTCGGAATTACGCCCGATAATGACCGGGAGGGATGCCTGCAGGACATCCACTGGTATTCCGGCGCGTTCGGCTATTTCCCGACCTATACGCTGGGCGCTTTGGCGGCTGCACAGATTTTTCAGGCTGCACAGGATGCGGTTCCAGATATGGACGAGCAATTGGCCAGTGGACAAGTCAAAGCTTTGTTGGAATGGTTGCGGACAAACATTCACGAGAATGGAAGCCGTATTTCAACTAACAAATTGCTCATGCAGGCGACGGGAAAATCGCTTGCCACAGATGCCTTTTTGACGCATTTGAAAAACCGCTATCTGGCTTGATCACAAACCTGTTGTAGTAACCATGAAGGCGACGTAGTTTGCCGCGCTCGGAAAACGTTTTGCAAACCGGGCAAAGCCAGTCAGGAGATTTCATTGCGTTATATCAGCACGCGCGGCACCGCGCCCGAACTGTCCTTTGCTGACGCCGCCCTGAGCGGGCTGGCGCGTGACGGCGGACTTTATGTGCCAGCCTCTTGGCCAAAACTTGATGCTGCCGAGATCGAAAATTTTACGGGCCTTTCCTATGTGGAAATTGCCTGCCGGGTATTGGCGCCTTTCATGGAAGGGTCAATCTCGGACGCTGAATTGAAGGATTTCGCGACGCAAGCCTATAAAACATTTTCAACTCCTGAAGTCGCGCCCCTTGTGAAGATAGGCGACAATGATTGGCTGATGGAATTATTCCATGGACCAACGCTCGCTTTCAAAGACGTTGCCATGCAATTCCTGGCGCGGTTGATCGATCATCTGCTGCAACAACGCGGCGGAAGGATTACGATCATCGGCGCCACCTCGGGCGATACCGGTGCTGCTGCCGTGCAGGCATTTCGCGGCAGCGAGGCAATCGATATTTTTATGCTGCATCCCAAGGGACGTGTCAGTCCGGTCCAGCGCCGTCAGATGACCACAGCGCTTGAGCCAAATGTGCATAATATCGAAATTGACGGCACATTTGATGATTGCCAGACAATCGTGAAGCGTCTGTTTCAGGATCTTGGATTGCGTGACCAGCTATCGCTGTCGGGCATTAATTCGATCAATTGGGCGCGGGTGGTTGTTCAGGCGGTTTACTATTTCTCCGGCGCTGCGGCATTGGGCGTCACGGACGGCAAGGTCGCATTTTCAGTCCCGACCGGAAATTTTGGCGATATTTACGCGGGCTATATTGCCAGCCGCATGGGTTTGAAAATGGACCGCCTGTTATTGGCGACCAACGTCAACGATATCCTTGTTCGCACGCTAGCATCCGGCCGGTACGAATTGAATGAAGTGGTCGCGACCCATAGCCCGAGCATGGACATTCAGATCGCATCCAATTTCGAACGGCTCCTGTTCGATATTTTCAACCGTGATCCCGCTCGCATCAACGCGGCGATGACGTCGCTCGCGGAAAACGGAATTTTTTCACTTGATGATACAGCCATTGCTGATATCCGGTCCAGATTTGCAGGTTTCCGGGCTGATGAGACCGAGACCCTTGCCATGATCCGCGATCTGCATGCGCGGATGAATTACCAGGCCGACCCGCATACCGCTGTCGGGCTGGTTGCCGCGCAGAAGGCAAGAGAGCAGGGGGTCATTGCTGATGATGTATCGATCATCACGCTCGCAACTGCTCATCCCGCCAAATTTCCTGATGCGATGGTCGCTGCAACCGGGATAAGACCTGAATTACCGGCTCATATGAACGATATTCACACGCGCGAAGAAAAATGTGCGTCGTTGCCAAACGACGCCGACGCTGTGGCAGCCTTCATGCGTAATCATGCTGCAATACTTGGAAATGGAACATCTGTATGAGCGTATCGGTTACAACGTTGGATAATGGCATACGGGTCGTCACCCACGAGATGCCCCATCTTGAAACCGTATCCCTTGGGGTATGGGTTAGTGCCGGGTCGCGACACGAACGCGCCGATCAGCATGGCATCTCCCACATGCTCGAACATATGGCGTTCAAGGGCACAACAAGTCGCTCGGCGCGTGACATAGCGTTTGAGGTGGAAACGGTCGGCGGCGATATCAACGCCGCGACAAGTTTTGAATCCACCGCGTATACCGTACGGGTCATGAAGAATGACGTGGCGCTCGGCATGGATATCCTTGGAGATATTCTCTCCAACCCCAGGTTCGCAGATGAAGAGATTACCCGCGAACACGGCGTTATTATCCAGGAAATCGGTGCCGCCCGCGACATACCTGATGATCTGGTATTTGATATGTTTCAGGAAGCAGCCTTCCCGGATCAACCTCTTGGTCGCCCGATTTTGGGGACCCCGGATACAGTGCGTTCTTTCGGCGCTGATGATCTGCGCGATTATATGGGCGAACATTATCTGGGCGGCTCCACTGTCATTTCTGCGGCGGGTGCCATAGTCCATAGCGAATTGGTCGAATTGGCCAAGCGCAATTTTGCCGGTTTCAAAGCGTCCAAGAAAGCCGATCCGGTGGGTCAGTCAAAGGCAGCATATAAGGGCGGCGAAGCACTTCTTGCTCGCGATCTGGAACAGACCCATATTCTGATCGGCTTCAAAGGTCTGCCATATCAAGATGATGATTTTTATGCGACCCAGGTACTGTCCGGCATTTTGGGTGGTGGCATGTCGTCCCGACTGTTTCAGGAAGTGCGGGAAAAGCGCGGCCTCTGTTATTCGGTTTATGCCTTTCATTGGGCATTTCATGATGCCGGATTGTTCGGCGTCTATGCCGCAACCGGCAACGATCAGCTTGGCGAACTGACCCCCGTGCTTTGTCAGGAATTGCGCCGCACAATGTCGGATATTACGGCGGAAGAAGTTGCCAGGGTCCGGGCCCAGGTCCGAACCGGGATTGCATTGAGCCTCGAATCGTCAGGTACGCGAGCTGGTCAAATAGCCCGCCAAATGATGCTATTTGACCGGATTATTTCGGTTCAGGAAATTGTCGACAAGATCGAAAAGATTGACGAGGAACAGGTTATGGCGGTCGCCAGGCGCCTGTTCGCGAATGAAGAATTGACGCTTGCCGTAATTGGAGACTTGTCCGGCGTCGAAAGCTGCGCCAAAATCAAGGATCGGCTGGTTGGCTGATCTGGAAGAGATATGAAATGGCGTTCCTGCGTAACAACACAAAAAATGAAATACCAGCCGGACTTCATGGCGAAGGCGTGTTTCTGCGCGCTCCCCAAATGAGTGACTACGTCCAATGGGAACAACTACGCCGCGAAAGCCAGGTTTTCCTGACGCCGTGGGAACCATCCTGGCCAAAGGATGATTTAACCCGCCACGCTTTTCGTCGCCGGATCCGCCGCTATGCCCGCGATATCCGTTTGGACGAATCCTATCCGTTTTTTATCTTTGACGCCCATGGCGACGAGTTGCTGGGTGGCCTGACCTTGGCCAATGTCAGGCGCGGGGTGACCCAGTCCTGCTCGCTCGGTTATTGGTTAGGTGTGAACAAGACCGGCAAGGGCCATATGACCGCCGCAATCTTGGCGATCATTCCCTATGTTTTCGGGTCTTTGCGCCTGCACCGGATCGAAGCTGCTTGTTTGCCGGAAAACCATCGTTCGGTTTGTCTGTTGGAGCGCACAGGATTTCAACATGAGGGGCTGGCGCGGCGCTATTTGTGCATTAACGATGTTTGGCAAGATCACAGGCTTTTCGCCCGTCTGGAAGGTGATCCGATCAGCTGAATGGTGTAGGATTGTCCTCTTGTATATTCTGGAGCGCAAGATTTGGTGTTCGTGTTGAGCGACCGGGTTTTGGGTTTACGGGATTTTGAATTTTGAAGGTGGTTGTGACTTTCGTGCGATCAATAATTTTTGCAACAATTGCGCTTCTGGCTGCGTTCCTTGCGAACGTTGGTTCTGTTTATGCGCTTGAGGCGATTGCGGTCCCGCCGGAAACGCCTGCTATCGATCTCACCAATCTGATCGAATTGCGCGAATCCGCGGATGATCAAATTCAGGTTTCTACAGCCCCTGGAAATGATGGCCTGGTTCGCCGCATTGAAGTGCATGCCACTGAATCCGGGCGATCTTCCTATTGGGCGGTCTTTGGTCTGACCAACAATTCCAACCAGCAAATTGTCCGTCTGCTGGTAGCTGATCATCATCGGTTGGTGAATTCAGGGATCATCTGGCCGGATCTTGGCGCCTCCAGAATTGCGGCTATTACACCTTCGCAAGGGTTTCGTCCGGACCGTCAGGTCAGCCAGAGCGCCGATGTGTTCCAGATCACAATCGACCCCGGTGCGACCGTTACATTCGTGACTGAGTTGCGCGGTCCGACCTTGCCGTTGCTGACTTTGTGGCAACCGGACGCTTACAAGGACAAGATCAGAAATATCACCCTGTTTCAAGGCATCGTGATCGGGATCAGCGGCATGCTGGCCATGTTCCTCACCATTGTGTTTGTGGTGCGCGGCACCCTGATGTTCCCCGCCGCAGCGGCGTTCGCCTGGGCTGTGCTTGCTTATGTCAGTATCGATTTTGGCTTTTGGCAAAAAGTGTTCAGGATTCAGGTCGAAGGAGACCAGGCCTATCGGGCTGCTTCAGAATCCATGTTGGCCGCTACTTTGTTGTTATTCTTGTTTGCCTATCTGAGTTTGAACCGCCGCCATGTGAGCCTGTCTCATTCAGTAGCATTGTCGACCTTGCTAATGATTGGTCTGGCTATATTTTCCACCTATCAGGCCCCGGTTGCCGCTGGTCTGGCGCGGATTTCGCTAGCCGCAATCGGCATTCTCGGGTTTGGACTTATCCTTTATTGGTCGTTTCGGAAATTTGACCGGGCGATCATGTTGATCCCGACATGGATGTTGTTGCTAGTCTGGTTGTTTGGAGCAGGTGTTACCGTTACCGGTCACTTAGTGGGTGATTTTGTCCCGCCAGCGCTCGCCGGCGGCCTTGTTCTAATCGTACTGGTTATCGCTTTCACTGTACTCCAACACGCATTTTCCGGCGGGGCGGCTTTGCGCACCAAGGAAACCGACTCCGGTCGGCGTGCGTTGGCAATGACTGGCGCTGGCGATGCTATCTGGGAATGGAACATCGACCGTGACACTATTTATGCCGGTGTAGAGGCAGAGCGTCTATTGTCTGTACACGAAGGAACACTAACCTGTTCAAGCCGCGCCTGGTTCGAGCATCTGCATCCCTCGGATCGGGATCGTTTTAAAACTGCGCTCCATGCGGCGGTGGAATTGCACGGCGGACGTGTCGATCAGGATATCCGGATGCGTCAGGAAAATGGTCATTATACCTGGTTCAGGGTGAGAGCACGGCCGGTGATTGGCGCTGATGACAGGGTCGTACGCTGCGTCGGTACGGTATCAGATGTGAATGAGGAGCGGACCGCTCGTGAACGTTTGTTGCATGATGCGGTTCATGACAATCTGACAGGGTTGCCCAACCGGGAATTGTTCCTGGACCGGCTAAATTCAGCCATGCTTCGCGCTCGTAGCGATGGCGGCGCACCACCCAATCTCTTTTTGATCGATATGGACCGCTTTCGGAATGTTAACGAGAGCATCGGACACGCGGCGGGCGACAGCGTATTGCTGACGATCGCCCGCAGGCTTGCGCGTAATTTGCGGCCACAGGATACCCTGGCACGATTGTCAGGAAATCAGTTTGGTCTTATCCTTGTGTCTGAACGCGATGCTAAACGCGTCGCCGCATTTGCGGAATTATTGCGCCGCGCGCTCCAGGCACCGATCACCTTTGCTGGTCGCGAAATTGTTCTGACCGCCAGCATTGGCATTGCTCTCTATGAGAGCAGCCATTCAAAGCCCCATGATCTGCTCAAGGAAGCCGAGACGGCGCTGCAACATGCCAAGCGACGCGGGCCGGATACCATCGAAGCTTACAAGCCTCACATGGCGTATGACCGGGAAGATCGCCTTAGGCTCGAAAATGATCTTCGCAAGGCGATAAAAGACAACCAGATCAAGATCATGTATCAGCCAATTATCCGGCTGGTGGATTTTGAAGTGGCAGGGTTTGAAGCTCTTGCCCGCTGGCAACACCCACGGCTTGGCCTGTTGAAGCCTGACGATTTTATACCAATTGCGGAAGAAGCAGACCTGATCGCAGAACTCGGCATGTTCGTTTTGGAACAAACCGCAGGTCAATTGAAAAAATGGCAAGACGGAGAGGCTAGCGGGCGCAATCTGTTTGCCAGCGTCAACATGTCATCGCGCCAGATTGTCGGGCAAAATTTGCTTGGTGATATAAAATCCGTGCTGGCCAGAAGTCGCGTTGAGCCGGGTACGCTAAAACTTGAAGTCACAGAATCTATCGTGATGCAGAACCCTGAATATGCTGCCCACGTTTTGAAAGCCGTGCGTGATCTGGGTGCCGGGCTGTCGATGGATGATTTCGGGACCGGATATTCGTCGCTCTCATATCTGGAGCGCTTCCCGTTCGATACCGTCAAGATCGACAAATCCTTTGTCCAGACAAACAATAATGGACGGCGCCCGGTATTGCTCCGCTCAATTGTTGCGATGGCGCATGATCTCGGCATGGAAGTCGTGGCGGAGGGGGCGGAATCCGATGATGATGCCCATGATCTGTTTGAGATCGGGTGCCAATATGCCCAAGGGTATTTCTTTGCTGAACCAATGACGGCAGAAAAGGCGACCAAACTGCTGCGCGAGCACGAAGTTCAAATGGTGGAATAGGTTTTATGCGTGACCGGCTTCGCTATTCAATTGACCAGGACTAACGCCCAGTTTTTTGAGGGCAGCGTCGTATTTTCCTTTCAGATCAGTCCCAAAAACCAGCTCTGAATCAGCCTTGCAATTGAGCCAGCCATTGGCCTGTATCTCGTCTTCCAATTGTCCCGCTGCCCAACCGGCATAGCCAAGCGCCAGCAGAGATTCGTCTGGCCCGCGGCCACTGGCAATGGCTTTCAAAATATCAAGAGTTGCAGTCAGGCAAATTCCGCCATCAATAATAAGCGTATTTTCCTTGGCGAAATAATCTTCGCTGTGAAGGACAAATCCGCGACCAGGCTCCACAGGACCTCCGATAAGAATTGGAGGTGAGGATTGATGTATGGGTAATGAAATCTGGTTTTTCTCATCGTTTAAACCCAATTGTTCCAGTAATTCCTCAAACTCAATCCCTTCTGAACGGCGATTGACGATAATGCCCATCGCGCCTTCTTCCGAATGAGCGCATATATAAATGACAGATCGCAAAAACCGGGGATCCTCCATATTGGGCATTGCCAAAAGCATCTGGCCGCACAAAAATCCGTCATCTTGTTCTTTTTTGTTCATGCCCCATCATCTCAAAACTGACCCAGGTTCGCAATGTCTCGGCAATAATTTTTGCCGAGGCCTTCACGCAGGCTTGATCTATAATTCGTCGAAAACCGTTCGCTTTTCGGGCAACTGCCTCTAAAATAGTTCAAAAATCATCTGATAGTAGGCCATTTTGTATATCACGAAGCCCTTTTTGTATGTTTTGCCTATTGCCGTTGCAGGGTTGATATCAAGCCCGGCCAGTGCGGAATTGGTGTCTGAATGGTCGGTTGGGCTCGGTGCGAAAGCACGGCTGATTGCCGGTGCAACTGAAAACGGCAACCAGGCAGGCATTGAAATTGTGCTCGAAGAGGGCTGGAAAACCTATTGGCGCAACCCGGGCGCTGGTGGCATCCCGCCTGTGTTTAACTGGCTGGGATCACAAAATATTTCGGGCGCGGATGTCTCTTTCCCGGTTCCCCACCGCTATCAGGATTCCTACGGGACCAGCATGGGCTACAAACAATCAGTAATTTTTCCGGTATCCTTTGTTGTCATCGACCCGGACCAACCGGTGGTTCTGGAACTGAAACTTGATTACGCCGTTTGCGAGAAATTGTGCGTCCCGGTACAGGCGAATCTGTCACTTGAATTGCCCACCAATATATCTCTTGGGCTTTCGCAAGGATTGCAGGACAGTGTGGCACTGGTCCCGGTTGCAAATGGAGCCGATGATCCGCATATCGTTTCCGTTCAGTTTTCCGGTTCTCCAGAAAATTCCTGGCTTGATGTAACTGCCCGGTTTCCCAACGGCCCCAGTATTTCCGACACCTTTGTTGAGGGGCCGGAGGGATGGTTCCTGCCTGCGCCAGAATTCATCAGCCAGTCGGAGCAAGGCCAGAACATGGTGATAAATTATCGGGTCAGCCTCAATGCCCTGCCAAAAGACGCGTCAATTGCCGGCGCCCCGCTTTTGTTTACGCTTGCGACAGACGGTTCCGCTGTGGAGCAGCCATGGGTCGTCGAATAGACTCCTTGCGCTACCCCGGGCAAAATATATGCGGTGGAAATCCAGTCACCGGAAATAAAATCCTGACCGACTAAAAATTTGGTCAGAAAGTCTGTTTCCAGAACCTGAGAAAAACGAGAGGGAAATTTATGACAATCAAAGTCGGTGAAAAATTACCTGAGGCCAACTTCAAAATTATGACAGCGGATGGTCCTGCAGCCGTATCAACGGATGAATATTTTGGCGGCGTCAAAGTCGCGCTTTTCGCGGTTCCCGGTGCGTTTACCCCTACCTGTCACGCCAAGCATTTACCCGGATTTGTCGACAATGTAGAGAAATTCAAAGCCAAGGGTATCGACAAAATTGCCTGCATTTCGGTGAACGATGTTTTTGTCATGGATGCCTGGGCGAAAGCCGGAGGTGCTTCGGACGGCATTGATTTTCTGGCCGACGGCAGCGCCGATTTTACCAAAGCCGTTGATCTTGTGTTGGACGGCTCCGCGCTTGGTATGGGCATCCGCTCTGTGCGTTATTCGATGTTGGTGGATGACGGGATCGTCAAATCCCTGAATGTAGAAGACGTACCCGGAAGTGCTGAAGCTTCAGGTGCTGAAGCTTTGCTGGATCAAATCTGACCGGCTGCTTCCAGATACGGGAACATCCCGGTTCTGGCCAATTCGTCTGCGCGTTCATTTTTTGGGTCGCCAGCATGGCCCTTGACCCAGTGCCAGCTTACGTCATGGCGCTGGCGCGCGGCGTCAAGCCGCTGCCAAAGATCCACATTTTTGACAGGCTTTCTGGCAGCGGTCCGCCACCCATTCTGCTTCCAGTTTTCAATCCAGTCGGTAATGCCGTGCCGGACATAATTTGAGTCTGTATACAGCTCGATAGTGCAGGCGCGTTTCAGCGTCTCCATGGCCATAATGGCCGCCATAAGTTCCATTCGGTTATTGGTGGTCTCGGCTTCCCCGCCGGACAATTCGCGGACTGTATCGCCATATTCAAGCAAAATGCCCCACCCGCCAGGGCCGGGATTGCCGGAACAAGCCCCGTCGGTATGGATAATCACGCGGTCATTGCCGGAGGAAGTTTCAGATGTCGATGCCATATTCACCTGCGGTTGAAATTTTCTGGTGGAAGCGGAGTTTGCGAACATATTCGAGCGGATCGTGAGGTTGCACCAACGCGCCTTCCGGGGTGTTGATCCAGTCGTAAAGCCGGGTCAGCAAAAATCGCAAGGCCGACCCGCGGGCTAAAATTGGCAGCGCTGCAAGCTCTGCCTGGCTCATGGAACGCTCCCTCATATAGGCGCTCAAAAGCGCCCGGGCCTTGGTGGTGTTGAAAGAATTATCGGGCTCGAAACACCAGGCATTGAGGCATATGGAAATGTCGTAGGCGAGGGTATCGTTGCAGGCAAAATAGAAATCAATGATGCCGGATAATTTGTTGTTGAGGAAAAAAACATTATCCGGAAACAGGTCCGCATGGATCACGCCGCTGGGCAGATTTTTAGGCCATATCTCCGCAAGTGTCGTCAGTTCCCTGTCGATTTCATCTTCCAACCCGGCCAAAACATCGTTTGCGCCGTCCCGGCAGGATTGAAACAGAGGGCGCCAATCCGATTGCGTAAGGGCGTTGGGCCGGGTGATGGAAAACCCTTCGGCTGCAAGATGAAATTGCGCCAGCGCCGCGCCAACCTCGGCACAATGCATCGGCCTCGGTTTCCTGGCCCATACGCCTTCGAGAAACGAGATCAAAGCGGCAGGTTTTCCAGCCAGCGTGCGCAGGGTGTTTCCAGCCCGGTCCGCAATGGCGACAGGGCAGGTGATCCCGGCACCGGCCAGATGGTTCATCAGACCAAGAAAAAACGGCAGGTCGCCAACCGCCACGCGTTTTTCATAAAGGGTGAGGATGTAAGGGCCGGAGTCTGTGTGTAGAAGAAAGTTGGAATTTTCCACGCCTTCGGCAATACCGCGATATGACAGCAGATTACCCACATCATAATCAGCCAGAAATCCGGCAAGCTCTTCGTCAGCGACTTCTGTATAAACTGCCATGATTTATTCCGCGGCGGCGCTGCGAAGTTCGCGTGGGAGTTTGAAAGAAACCGATTCAGTGGCGGTCACCCGTACATCCACGTTGATTTTAAATTTTTTGCGAAATGCTTCAATAACCTCATCCACAAGGATCTCGGGCGCCGACGCGCCAGCGGTTATGCCGACAGTTTTTTTGTCGTCAAACATATCCCAGTCAATTTCGTTTGCTGACTGTATCAAAATCGCCGTTTCGCACCCTGAGCGTTCGGCCACTTCACGCAACCGCTGGCTGTTCGAACTATTCGGAGCGCCGACAACAATCATGGCGTCGCATTCTGGCGCAATTTTCTTCACAGCTTCCTGGCGGTTCGTGGTGGCGTAACAAATATCGTCCTTGTGGGGCGATCGGATATTGGGAAACCGGTCACGGAGAATCCCGACCATTTCTTTTGTGTCGTCCACTGACAGGGTGGTCTGGGTGATATAGGCCAGCTTTTCCGAGTTCGCGGGCTGAATGGTTTTTGCGTCTTCTACATTCTCGATAAGCCTAACGGTTCCTTGCGGTAATTGCCCCATCGTACCGATAACTTCCGGGTGCCCGGCATGTCCGATCAGAAGAATTTCATTACCGGACTCAAATCGACGTTCAGCTTCCATATGGACCTTCGAGACCAGCGGGCAGGTGGCGTCCAGATAAAATATCCCCTTTGCCCGCGCTGCATCCGGCACCGATTTGGCAACGCCGTGGGCGGAAAAAATTACCGGCGCATCACCTTCCGGAACTTCATCCAGCTCTTCGACAAAAACCGCGCCTTTCGAGCGCAGGCTTTCAACCACGTAGCGGTTATGAACAATTTCGTGGCGCACATAAACCGGCGGCCCGAACTTGACCAGAGCCAGTTCCACGATCTGTATTGCCCGGTCAACGCCAGCGCAAAACCCTCGCGGCGCGCAGAGCAGAATATTCTTGGATGGCCGTTCGCGGGCGCGAGACATTGTAATTCTCCGTGATTACATTACTGGATCAGGTTGCTGGGCCAGAAAGTTCCAGTATGACATAGTCCTTATAGGACCGCGCATCTGCTTTCTGTCAAGACCTGCCGCCAAACCGCCTAATTGTCGGATTAACGGGTTAACCGAATTTGTGCAGATTATGCATACAGGCTTTCGCCAATCCGGTTTCTGCTGGTATAAACCCGTCGACCTGGGCGCGATGTGGTGTAAGCCCGGAAATTGTACGAGGATATCTATTGTGCGTTGTGATTATTGTCATGATCTAAAGCGAAGTGGGGCAATGCTCCGTTATATTTCCCTGGCGCTAACGGCCCTGTTTCTGGCGGGTTGCTCCGATAACACAGCCTTAAATACCGCGCGCGGCACGACGTCTGGCATCTATCAGATGTTGCGCGAAGTAACCGGGCT
Organism: Hyphomicrobiales bacterium; assembly: GCA_021775875.1. Lineage (GTDB taxonomy): Bacteria > Pseudomonadota > Alphaproteobacteria > Rhizobiales > NORP267 > NORP267. The sequence continues at coordinate 98,508 of JAJFHA010000018.1, forward strand.
TGGCCCCAGAGATCAAGTGGAACAAGCGGAACCCGGTCAAGGCCCGCAAACACGGCCAGGCTTGCCCGAGCTTTCGATTGTTTGCCCCCCAACCGAAGTGCGAGCCGGAACGGCGCATTATGTATTCTATGCGGCCAATCAGGATCCGCGTCCGCGCAACGTGCAGTTTCAGGGAACATTGACCAAGACAGCGCGGGAATGCGAATTTGGTCCAAATTCCGTACATATTAAAATCGGTTTTTCAGGTCGCGTCCTGATCGGGCCCATGGGCGGCGCGGGTAGTGTAGTTCTGCCCGTACGCGCAATTCTGTCTTATCGCGAAGGCGAAGTCGCCTGGACAAAACTCTATAATGTGCCGGTAAACATTTCAGGGACCGAAAACTCTACGTTCTTCATGCATGTGGAAGAAAATTTTGAATACACGGTCCCTGTCGGGCACCGCATGTCGGATTACACCATCTTTATCGGGTTTGACGGCACCAGCACCGAAGCGGGCTCCACCAGGGCTTCAAACTGATCAAATTTTAGCTGTTGCTCAAAAGATCTATTCGCGATTTTGTGAACAGCCTGACCTGAGCTTGCGGTTGACGTTTTAACGCCAACCGGTCTATCAACATCAGGTGAAGCACGTTGCTTCACAATATCTCCGTTTGATTTTTGCGGGAGAGCCGGGTTACCGGCGCCGAAGGAGCAACCGCCCCGGAAACTCTCAGGCAAATGGACCGCAAAAGGACGGAACTCTGGAAAGCAGCCACCTCTTGCGGGGTAGCTCACCGAAGGGGGTAAAACCGGAAACCTGTTTCCGGGTAATTCTCTCAGGTTCTGCGACAGATGGGGCATGGCGAGGCTGAAAAGCTTCAAGGTGCTCAGTGATGGAAGACAGAACCAATGGCTCAAAATAGCGAATCCCCAGACGCGCCTTTGCTGCGCACACCTCTCCATGACCTTCATGTAGCGGGGGGGGCCAAAATGGTTCCGTTTGCTGGCTATGATATGCCGGTCAGCTATCCTCTTGGGGTTTTGGGTGAACATCAACATACTCGCACCAAAGCCGGATTGTTTGATGTCTCCCATATGGGTCAGGCCTTTCTGTCTTCGCAAAAACCAATTGCGCCACAAATCGAAGCCCTGGTGCCGGGTGACGTCGCCGCGCTTGGCGTGGGCCGGACCCGCTACACCCAATTGATGTATGATGACGGTGGCATTCGCGATGATCTGATGGTCACCAAAATGGCAGATGAGGAGGGCAGGGAGCGCCTGTTCCTTGTGGTCAACGCGGCCTGCAAAGAAGATGACTTCGCTCATATTGCGACCTCCCTTGGTGACGCCCAACTGGACCGTCTCGAAGACCGGGCGCTGGTCGCTTTGCAGGGCCCGGAGGCTTTTGCCGTTCTTGATAGATTGATCCCGGGCGTTGCCGATATGTCGTTCATGTCATGGCAATCGGTAGATTGGGAGGGCGCAGAATTGTTCGTCACCCGCTCCGGTTATACCGGCGAAGACGGCTACGAGATTTCAATTCCCAATAATGTCGCGGTCCGGTTCACAGAACAATTACTTGGTGAGGCGGAAGTTGAATGGATCGGCCTCGGCGCACGGGATTCGCTCCGTCTTGAAGCCGGGCTCTGCCTTTACGGTCACGATATTGATGAAACCACGTCACCAATCGAAGCTGGTCTGGTCTGGTCGATCAGCAAGCGCCGCCGCGCAGAAGGCGGTTTCCCGGGAGCCGCGCGCATTCAGGCTGAATTGAGCGATGGCCCGGCTCGCAAGCGCGTCGGCATCCTGCCGGACGGCCCGGCACCGGCGCGCGAAGGCACGGTTATCCACGCCTCTGGCGGAGGTGAAATCGGCATGATCACAAGCGGCGGATTTGGCCCAAGCTTCGGCGGCCCAATCGCCATGGGCTATGTGACAGCTGAATTTGCCAAACCAGGTACCGCGCTCGATCTGATCGTGCGCGGCAAAATACGCCCCGCCAAAGTTGTGCCGATGCCATTTGTGCCCGCAAACTTTTACCGCGGGAAATAGCCCTGATCCAACCAATCAGTTTTCATTTAGAGGGAGAAAAACATGTCTGCAAGCGAAGTAAAATATACCGAGGACCATGAATATGTCCGCGTCGAGGGTGATATCGCCACCATCGGTATTTCCGTTTATGCTCAGGAACAATTGGGTGACGTTGTCTATGTGGAATTGCCGGAGGTCGGCAAGGCGCTTGCAAAGGGTGAAGAAGCCGCCGTCGTTGAATCCGTCAAAGCCGCCAGTGAAATCAACGCACCGGTTTCGGGCGAAGTGATTGAGGTCAACAGTGAGCTTGATGGGACGCCTGCCACCGTCAACGAAGACGCACTCGGCAAAGGTTGGTTCATAAAGGCACGGATTTCCGACCCTTCCGAACTTGATGATCTCCTGAGCGAAGACGCCTATAAATCCTTTATCGAAGGCCTCGATTGATGCGTTACCTGCCGCTAACCGACAGTGATCGACAGGCGATGCTTGAGCGCATCGGGGTCGATCAAATCAACGACCTGTTCGCAGATATCCCCAAAGACAAATTGCTGGCGGATCTGGTCGATCTGCCGCTGGCGGTGGGAGAATTGCAAGTTGAACGCCAACTCGCTGCGCTAGCCGCAAAAAATGTTGCTGCCGGATCAGTCCCGTTTTTTGTAGGCGGCGGTGCCTACCGCCATCATGTGCCGGCGACCGTTGATCATTTGATCCAGCGGTCTGAGTTCCTGACTGCTTACACCCCTTACCAGCCTGAAATTTCGCAAGGGACACTCCAGACCCTGTATGAATTTCAAACCCAGGTAGCCCTGCTGACCGGTATGGAAGTCGCTAACGCCTCTATGTATGACGGCTCCACCGGGTGTGCTGAAGCGGTGTTGATGGCGCAACGCATCACCAAGCGACCAAAGGCGATCCTGTCAGGAACCCTGCATCCGCATTACCGGGCTGTGGTTGAAAACATGTCCGAGTTTTCCGGCCATGATCTTGTGTCTCTGGAAGGTGCACCGGGCGCGGTAGAGGACATTATTTCTCTGATCGACGACCAGACCGCCTGTATTGTTGTGCAATCGCCCGGTTTTTATGGCGACCTTGTCAATCTCGCGCCATTGGCCGAAGCCGCCCACGCAGCGGGCGCATTGTTGATCGCGGTCGTGACCGAGACGATTTCCTTCGGCGCGATAAAGTCTCCCGGTGAAATGGGTGCAGATATTGTGGTGGCAGAGGGCCAATCGATCGGCAACGGTCTGAGTTTCGGCGGGCCATATGTGGGCCTGTTTGCGACACGGCAAAAATACCTGCGCCAGATGCCAGGGCGGATTTGCGGTGAAACGGTTGATGCCGATGGTCAACGTTGTTTTGCACTCACCTTGTCGACCCGCGAACAACATATTCGCCGGGAAAAAGCGACCTCGAATATTTGCACGAATTCCGGTCTGTGCTGTCTCGCATTTTCGATCCACATGTCGTTGCTTGGAGAAGTCGGATTGCGGAAACTGGCTCAGCTAAACCATCGCAACGCGATCCTGCTGGCCGATCAGCTCGAAAAAATCTCCGGCGTTGAACTCATGACGGGGGCTTTCTTCAACGAATTCACAATCAAGGTGCCGGGCAACGCGGCGACAATCATTGAAGCGCTGGCAGCCAAAAACGTGCTTGGCGGTATCCCGGTCAGTCGTCTTGAACCGGGCCGTGATGATCTTGCAGATTTAATCGTGGTTGCTGCAACCGAGATCAATACAAACGAAGATCGCGCGGCGTTTGTTGTAGCTCTCAACGAGGTGCTGTCGTGACCACGCAAAATATTGTCGAGCGCTTTGGCGCTGAACAGACAATTTGAGGAAACAGATATGACCATGAACAGCGAAGGACGCCCCACCGCGCCATCAGCGCCAAGCCAGGGGGTTGGCCGCAAGACCTTTACGGGAAATCGCGGATTGCAGATCGAGGAAGCACTGCTTTTCGAAGTTGGCAGGGTGGATAATTGCGGCGTTGATCTGGAAGACATTGGTGATTTTGACAGCCGTCTTGGCGGGCTGGAACGTGAACGTGAGATCGGCTTGCCCGGATTGAGCGAACCCGAAGCCATGCGCCATTATGTGCGCCTGTCGCAAAAGAATTACGCCATCGATATGGGCGTCTACCCGCTCGGGTCCTGCACCATGAAGCATAACCCGCGTCTGAACGAAAAAACTGTTCGCTTCGCCGGGCTCGCTGATATTCACCCATTGCAACCGCAATCAACGGTGCCCGGCGCGATCGAGGTGATCGGGCAATTGGCTCATTGGTTGAAAGTTCTGACCGGGATGCCGGCGGTCGCCATGTCGCCAAAGGCGGGTGCGCATGGTGAATTATGCGGCATGATGGCGATCACCGCCGCTCTGAAAGCGCGTGGCGAGCGCCGCCAATTTGTGCTGGTGCCGGAATCTGCCCATGGCACCAACCCAGCCACAGCGGCTTTGCTTGGATACAAGATCAGAGCTATTCCCGCCCGCGAAGATGGCACGGTTGACTTGGAAGTGGTCAAAGAAAATCTTTCTGATGATGTAGCGGCGATCATGCTGACCAACCCCAATACGTGCGGATTGTTTGAAAAAGACATTGTCGAAATTGCCGACGCGGTACACGCGGCTGGCGCTTATTTTTATTGCGACGGTGCCAACCTGAACGCCATCATGGGCAAGGCTCGCCCCGGTGATCTTGGCGTTGATTGCATGCATATCAACCTGCACAAAACTTTTTCGACACCTCACGGTGGCGGCGGCCCGGGTGCCGGACCGGTTGTATTTTCAGAACGCCTCGCACCCTTCGTGCCGCTGCCTTTCATCCTTGATGGCAAGCTGGTGGAGGATGTCACTGAAGCGGCAAAAGGCACAGGCGAAGGCAGCCAGACTTTTGGCCGAATGACAGCATTCCACGGCCAGATGGGTATGTTTGTGCGTGCGCTCACCTATATGATCAGCCACGGCGCGGATGGTTTGCTCCAGATTTCCGAAGATGCCGTGCTGAACGCAAACTATGTGCGCGTCTGCTTGCAGGACATTATGAGCCTGCCGTTTGGCGAGCGGCCTTGCATGCACGAGGCCCTGTTCGATGATTCATTCTTGGAGGGCAGCGGCGTCACGACGCTCGATTTTGCCAAAGCCATGATCGATGAGGGCTATCACCCGATGACCATGTATTTTCCGCTTGTGGTGCATGGCGCAATGCTGATCGAGCCAACAGAATCAGAATCCAAAGCCGGGCTTGATCTGTTTGTCGCGGCGCTCAGAGATCTGGTATTTGCAGCGAAAGCAGGCGATCTGGAACGCTTCACCGGTGCCCCGCATCTGGCTCCATTGCGCCGGGTGGATGAAACTCGCGCCGCCCGTCAGCCAATCCTGCGCTGGACGCCGCCAGTGGCCGCAGAGGCAGCGGAATAAGGGATACCTATTCCAGCCATTCGCTGGAATAGGTGAAATGGCCGTCCTCGGCCTGATGGGTTAGTTCAGCAATCGCCTCAGCACCAAGCCGCGCCGCAGCGCGCGCTGTGATGTTTGCTATTTCTTCAGTGTCTATCCCTCTCTCCTGCAGCCTTTTCGCCACATAAAAGCGGAACGCAGAGGTGAAACGGATAACTTCCCCTTCTTCTGATAGTCGCAACATAGCCATTGCGGCTGGCGCATATCCGTTCTGTGCCAAACCGCCTAGAATGTGGATTCTATTGATGATGAATCGTATCGTGTCGTTGTTCTGCGGTGCAGCCAGATCACTTTGAGAAAGTGGCTCCATCTGAATCCCGTCCCGCACCAGCTTAGCTCTCAATTCAGCTAAATCACGTAATTCAAGGCAAAGCGCCAAGCCTGGATAATGATCATGGACAACATAAATTTCCCAATTTCGTCTGGGTGTATTTCCTGATCCAGGATGAGGTTCGTTGGGATAATATTCAGAATATGCGTTGGCCAACAAAGCATAGGCAGGGTCGCATTCACCGTCACTCAATGCGTTGCGATAAGCTTCAATTTCGCTTTCATCAAAAAGCTTTTCCAGACCTAAGTCCCGGTCCGATCTGTAATGGAGTTGACGGCCATTTGAAAATCCTGAACCGGAATTCTCACCATCATCGGCAATCGCCGTGTTCATGACCAGCAACCCGGACAATAGAATAAATAGAAGGTTGTATGAAAAAAATAAATACATAACCCAAGGGTAGGCCAGAAAATCGTTTTAAATCAAGGATTTCTAAATTCTGAAAAAGTTATACCCGCCAGCTGCAGCCGTGAGACAATGTTCTTTTATTAAAAAAGAGAAACGATCATGAACATGCACATCAAATCAATAGGTGAAAATCAGCGACAGCAGATTTGCGCGAGAGCAAATAGCGACCTGCAGGAATTTGAACAGGAAGAGCGGAGCTTGTCTTCGCGCGCGCCGGCTGTGGAGCGTGATTTGGAAAACGCGAAACGGGATCTGATAGAAAAGGAGCGGGAATTATCTATTCAGCGATCTATTGCCAATACCGCCAACGCCATTTCAAGTCTTCCAATCGCGGGTGGAGTGGCTGGACGCGCACTTCGGGAGGGTGTTTCTGCCATGACAGGGATAATGCGGCACGCCAAGCCGATCAACTTGAGAGAGATATTTCGAGCTTGAATAACACCATCCGAAATCTTGAAAGGGAACATACCAGTTTGTCGCGAAGACTGAGAGAGCTTAGGCGATTAAACTCAGAAACACGTAGGAACTTAATCGACCACGATTGCGGTATGAGGGACTTCAGCCGATAATTTCCAATTTATAAAGTGTATGCTCATATACATGAGTGATTAATTCATAAATGTTGTAATCCAGCCTAGTTAAGCCCGGCCTTTACATTTTTGATGCTGTCGGCGATCAGGTCCGCCTGGGCTTTGACTGTAAGCGAGCCTGCAATGACGCTTTCTGCGGCTGCAATTGCGGCATCCGCAGCGGCCAGCCGGACATCGTTGGTGGCTTGTTGTTCGGCCTGGGTAATCTTCAGTTCAGCCAGTTTGAGGCGGCGCTCAAGCATGTCTTTCATATTGGCCTGCGCTTCAACGCTGAGCCGTTCGGCTTCTTCTTTTGCCTGTACCACAATATCGCCGGCTTCTTTTTCCGCATCCCGGCGCTTGCGTTGATAATCAGCGAGGACAGCTTGCGCCTCTTCACGCAGTTTCTTGGCTTCTTCCAATTCGTTGCGAATGCCGTCAGCGCGATCATCCAGCGCCTTGCCGATCATTTGCGGCGCTTTCATATACATGATGAGCGCGATAAATCCGACGAAAGAAACGGCGACCCAAAATTCCGGAGTGGAAAACATTGTCTGGCTCCTAATTGCCGCGTGCTGCTGCAACGGCTTTTGTGATCGCAGCTTTGGCAGGTTTCCCACCAACCAGCTTGCGGATGATTTCGTCAGCGGTATCAACGGCTGCTGCGCTCACTTCGCCCATGGCCTGATCTTTCATGGCGCTGATGCGAGCCTCGGCTTCTCCCATACGGGCATCGATTTGTGCGTCGATTTCAGCCTGTTTCTCAGCGATATCGGCGTTCAATGTTTCGCGCATTTCGGTGGCGATGGAATGAGCTTTGGCGCGGGCTTCAGCCAGTTCAGCTTCGTAAGCCTGGATGACTTCCTCGGTCTCTGTCCGCAGCCGGTTGGCTTCGTCCAGATCGCTGGCAATCCGGTCGCGACGGGTTTCAAGAACGGTTGCTATGCGTGGCAAAGCCAGCTTCGACATCAAGAAATACAGAGCGATAAAGCTGATCACCAGCCACACAATCTGTGGCGCAAAGGTGGAGAAATCTAGCTGTGGCATGAGGCCTCACCTGATGGTTTGCATCACCGGCAAAAGCGCTGGCGACAATATGCACACGGTCCGGGATTGTGACAGCGAACGGATATCCGCCTCTGCTAACCCCGGCCCGAAATTCAACTTTGTTCGTTAGATAACGAACAGCAGGATGAGTGCAATAACGAGACCGAACAGGCCAGTTGCTTCAGCAAGAGCAAAGCCGAGCAGCAGGTTCGGGAACTGGCCCGCAGCGGCTGACGGATTGCGCAATGCGCCGGAAAGGTAAGCGCCGAAGATGTGGCCGATACCAACACCAGCACCCGCAAGGGCAATAGAGGCAAGACCTGCACCGATCAATTTGGCTGCTTCTGGTTCCATTTTAAAACTCCTTCGTTATTTGATTAGTTGGTTTCTGGTTGCGCCCGGCTGCCTAATGCAGATGGATCGCGTCGTTGAGATAAATACAGGTCAGGATTGCAAACACATAGGCCTGCAGGAAGGCGACTAACACTTCAAGACCGGTAAAGGCCACCATAAAAGCAAGCGGTGCCCATCCGCCGAGGAAGCCAAGGCCAACCACAAAGCTGGCAAAAACCTTGAGCATGGTGTGCCCCGCCATCATGTTGGCGAAGAGCCGCACCGAGAGGCTGACAGGCCGCGTAAGATAGGAAATGACTTCGATCACCACCAGCAACGGTAATAGCAGGGCAGGGACCCCGGAGGGGACGAAGAATTTTAGAAATCCAAAGCCGTGAATGACGACGCCAACCAGGGTCACACCCAGGAAAATCACAATCGCTAAAGCGAAGGTCACTATAATATGGCTGGTCACGGTGAAGGTGTAGGGGATCATGCCGATCATGTTCAGCACCAGCACGAACATAAACAGCGAGAAGATCAGGGGGAAGAATTTCTGCCCAGCTGAACCGATATTCATACGCACCATATTGGCGACAAACTCATAGCCAAGTTCGGCGACAGATTGCATCCGTCCCGGCACCAAAGCGCGACCGCTCATGCTGAAAATAATATAGCCGCTGATCAAAATGACCGCGACCACCATGAACAGGGACGAATTTGTGAACGAGGCGTCAATGCCGAAAATCTCAAGCGGGATCAGCCGCTTGATTTCGAATTGATGCATAGGGTCAAACGCTGCGGCTTCCCCGCCATGACCGGCTGTAGCATGTTCAGTTGCCAATGTTTTAGTCCCTAGCCTTCAATTATCAAACTGGTTGTCGTCTATATCTTCACCCGTCAATTTGACCTGCATCTCACGAGCAGTCCGAATGACGTTGACTATACCTGCGGCAGCTCCCAGCGCAAAAAATACCAAAAGCATAATTGGCGAGGTTCCCAACCACCGGTCAAGGAACCATCCGATTACACCCCCGACCAGCAAACCTGCCACAAGCTCGGTCGCAAGCCGAAACGCAAGACCGATCGAAGCGGCGCGTTGATTATCCGGTTCTTCCCCGGAATTCTGCGCCTTTCCAGCCTCACCAAGCCGCCCCTTCAGATCCCGTAACCGGGAATGAAGTTCAGAATCGGCTTCATACCTGCGCCCATCGTCTTGTCTATGGTTGTTCCGTCTGTTGTCCGTACCTGGCATGTTGCGGGCCGTATTCTCAGAGGAACCTTTTCCACCAATGGCAAGGTCCAAGGTCGGGCGCAGACTAGTGCGCGGGCCGTGGGGTGTCAAGAACAGGTATGAAACTGTAAGTCATTGAAATAATGGATTAAATTATATTTAATCCCGGACACAAGGCCATCAATTCTGGTTGAATCTGTTGCAGTGCGGGATTCGCGGCCTTTAAACCGCTTCGCGGTATTGTTCAGCGGTCTCCAAATCAACCGAAACCAGCTGGCTAACGCCTCGTTCCGCCATGGTGACGCCAAACAGGCGGTTCATGCGGCTCATCGTGATGGCATTATGGGTAATGACCATGAAACGGGTTTCGGTTGTGCTCGCCATTTCTTCGATCAAAGTGCAGAAACGTTCCACGTTGGCGTCATCAAGCGGCGCATCAACTTCGTCCAGCACACAGATTGGTGCCGGGTTGGTGAGGAACACCGCGAAAATCAGGGCAAGCGCCGTCAGGGCCTGTTCGCCGCCAGACAGCAAGGACAATGTTTGTGGTTTTTTACCGGGCGGCCGCGCCACAATTTCCAGCCCGGCTTCAAGCGGATCATCGGATTCGGTAAGCTGCAATTCTGCTTCACCACCTACAAACAGTGTCTGGAACAGGTTTTGGAAATGGGTGTTGACGGAATCGAATGCCAGCAACAGCCGCTCGCGTCCTTCCCGGTTCAATTGCCCAATGGCATGACGCAATTTACGGATCGCGGCTTCCAGATCTTCCTGTTCGGCCTTCATCGATGTGAGTTGCTCTTCAACTTCAAGCGCTTCTTCCTCGGCTCGTAAATTGACAGCGCCGATGCGCTCGCGGCTTGCGGACAATTTTTCAAGTTTCTCGTCGGTCGCATTCAACTCCGGCAAATCAGCATCTGCGTTAAATCCGGCAAGCGAAAGCAATTGCGCCGGGCGCACCTGTACCTGATCTGCAATTTCTTCAGCGATTTCACTACGCCGGTTCCGGGCCGCTTCAAGGCGGGCTTCGATCCGGGCAAGGTCTTCGCGCACATTGGCAAGGGCAGATTCTGCTTCCCGACTTGCTTTGTCGGCTTCATTCAGTTTGGTTTCGCCTTCGGCAACGGCGTCGCCGGCTTCTTTGTGGACGGCTTCAGCGCGGGAAATTTCTTCAATCAGGGATTTCCGCCGCGCAGCCACAGTTTCCGGCATCTGCGCGAGGGTTTCCAATTCAATCCGCGCCCCGGCGTCGCGCTCGGTCAGGGTCGCGATATGGGCTTCGGCACCGGTCTTGCGCTTGCCCCAGTTTTCGCGCTCACGGCCTATGCTTTCAAGTCTGCGGCGGCGCAAGTCGGCCTCGCGGGACAGCCCGTCAAAGCGAGCTTTGTTTTCTGCGTATGATGCCCGCATGCCGGCAACCTCTGTCTGGAGGGCGCCGACCAAAGCTTCCAACTCATCGCTCGCCTGCAATTCAGAGAGTGCACGCTTGGCGTCTTCGCAAACGCCTTCGGATTCCTGCAACGATGATTTCAACCGTATCTGGGCTTCCTTGAGGGCGCTGATCCGGGCGGTCTGCTGGCTGGAATTTCGCTCTGCCGCTGCCATTTTATTCTGGGCTTGCGACAATACAGTCTGGGCATCGCGCCAAGAGGCACGGCGCTCGGCTTCCTGAATGGCTAGCCGCTTGGTGTTTGCGGCGCAGGTATCAAGTTCCATCCGGGCCATGCTGGCACGGGCTTCAGCGGCCTTGGCTTCGAGCACCGTATCTTCAAGTCGGTTGCGCTGGGCCAGCCGTTGCGCTGAGGCGCTTGGCGCGTCGGCACTAATGACAAATCCGTCCCAGCGCCAGAAATCGCCCTTGCGCGAAACCAGTCGCTGGCCCGGTTTCAGTAATTGCTGAAACTCCTTGCCGCGCTCAGGGTCAACCAGACCAACCTGGGTCAGGCGACGGTGCAGTACATCAGGTGCCCGTACATGGCGATCAAGTGGCGTGACCCCATCCGGCAATTCCGGATCATCGTCAGGGTTTTCAACCAGTCCCCAATGGGCAGGGGCAGCATCATCGGCGGACGCGTCAAGATCATCACCAAGCGCGGCGCCGAGCGCGATTTCGTACCCCTTGTCGACTTCGATGGCATCAACAAGTGACGGCCACAAATCGCTGCCTTCAACATTCAGGACTTTGGTCAGTGCGGCGACTTCGGCTTTTAATTGCTCTGCTTCCCGCTCGATCGCCATCCAGGGATCACGCAAAGCGGATTCCTTCTCGCGGGCTTCGGTGAGCCGGGTTTCAAAATCAAGCGCGGATATTTCTGCTTTTCCAACGGCAGTAACAGCGGCTTCCACGGCACCGGCGATGCGCTGCAAATCAGAATCTTTGCCGTTTTCTTCTTCAATCACCGCCAGTTCGTCGTCGACTTCTGTCATCTGGGAAGAAAAACGGCCAGCCCGGTCCTGTTGGTCTGAAATCGAGCGTTCAAGCTGGTTGCGACGGGCTTTGCTCGCGGCGGTTTCATCCAGTTGGTCGGAGAGTTTTTTCTCCTGAATTTCAAGTTTACCTTTGTCTGCCGCCAGCGTGTCAGCGGCTTTTTGCTCGCTCTCGCCGGAATTTTCGGTCGCATCGCGAATTTCTTTTTCTTCGGTCATCAACCCGCGCAAAGCGTCGTCGGCTTCAGCAATTACCGCTTGCTCGCGCTTCACGTCAGCGGCACTCTGCTCGATAAGGGCTGCAATCTCTTCCAGTCGCCGCCGCGCCTGTTCTTCTTCCTTGTCCAGTTGTTCACCGGCCAACCGAATTCTTTGCAACGCCGCCGCCAGTTTGGCTTCGGTCTCGCGCAATTCGGGCATGCCGTTGGCGGCAATGGCGCGTTCGCGCGAACACGCGGCCGTTGCCTGGGTTTTTTCGGCGGCCGCCAGGGTCTGATGTCCATGGAGGCGTTCGTCGTTGGTGACGCCCTCTTCAACGCCGGTCCATTTAAGATGCAAAAGCAGCGCCTGGCATTTTCGAATATCTTCGGAGATTTTCTTGTACCGGGCAGCGTGGCGCGATTGCCGCTGCAAATTTTGAAGCTGGGCTTCAACTTGCCCGGACATATCGCCAAGGCGTTCCAGATTGGCCTCAGCTCCCTTCAGCCTCAATTCCGCTTCGTGGCGGCGCGAATATAACCCGGAAATACCAGCCGCTTCTTCAAGCAAACGCCGCCGTGCGGTGGGTTTGGAATTGATCAGCTCGCCAATCTGTCCCTGACGCACGAGTGCTGGCGAGCGGGACCCGGTTGATGCGTCAGCAAATAAAAGTTGCACATCACGCGCCCGCACATCCTTGCCGTTGATCCGATAAACGGACCCGGCTTCACGCTCGATCCGGCGCGTGACTTCGAGAATATCGGCATCGTTGAAACTTGTCGGCGCGGTGCGGTCGGAATTGTCGATCTGGAGCGTGACCTCAGCCGAATTGCGGGCAGGGCGGTTGCCGGAGCCTGAAAAAATGACATCATCCATGCCAGACCCGCGCATGCTCTTGTACGAGCTTTCGCCCATCACCCAGCGAACGGCTTCCACAAGGTTGGATTTGCCGCAGCCATTGGGGCCGACAATTCCGGTCAATCCGGGTTCGACAAGAACCTCGGTGCCTTCAACAAAGGATTTGAACCCATGCATCCTGAGACGGGTAAACTTCATGCTGTGATCCGCCACAATGCTACAGAAATGGCGCGGCTAGGTGAGCCCACCAATGATGGTTTCAAGCGCTTCGTACGATTGCACACCACGGTGCAAATCGCCGTTGATAAAGAATGTTGGCGTTGAACGAACATCGAAATTTGTTTCCGCCCGGTTTTTGACCCAATTCACTCCATCCAGCAGTCGCTGATTCGAGAGGCAACTGTCAAAGGTCTCCTGTGTGAAACCTGCCTGACGCGAAATGTTAAACAGCGCCGAAACAGGGTCGTTTGTCCGGGTCCATGTGGCCTGCAACTCAAAAAGCGCGTCGATAAACGTGAAATATCTGGTGTCACCAGCGCAGCGCGCCAGCATGAAAGCCCCGGCAGCTAGCGGATCCAGAGGGAATTCTCGCAGGATAAAATAGACCTTGCCGGTATCGATATAATTCTCTTTCAGAGCCGGAAAAATTGTGTTGTGAAAAATCGCGCAATGGCCGCAGGTCATCGAAGCATATTCAATAATCTGCACCGGCGCGTTCGGATCACCCATTGCTTTTTCGCCAAGCGGCCCGGCGACCATCAATTCGTCTCCACTCTGGGCAAACGAAACCGGCATGTTGATGCCTGTCATTATGGCCGTCGCAGAGGTGCCCGCCAGAAAATTACGCCGATTCAAGATCATCTTAATCCTCATTCATCCAGGTTGGTTGCCGTGCTGTATGTCAGCGCGTTCTGATTGTAGGCAAAATGTGGCCTTGTCGCGGCCAAAGCAAATGAATTATTAGTCATTTTTCACCAATGGCCGCTTCAAGACGCGCCAGAGCGGCATCAAGCGGATCATCTTGTTCGCTATCCTCGTCGGAACAACTTTCCTGCTTGGCGGGAATAGGCTCCGCGTGCTTCCGGATCGGTGCAGCCGTTCTGGCCAACGGCGCTTGCAGAATTCGCAATGATTGAATCAGCGGTGCGCCGAGATAAATATTGATCCGCTCAATAATCTGTCCCGCCATATGTTGAATTTCGAGGGCCACAGGACCTTCAACCCGCAGATGCAAAATTGCCGTCTGGCCATTTTCGCCATGGTGACCGGGCGGCGGGTTGGTCCAGCTAAGTTTTTCTGGCGCGGTCATTTCAGCCAATTCGTCACCAACAATTGCCTGCCAGTTGGATACAATCTGGTGCGTCCCAAAGCCCCGGCTTGAAAAAACATCCTGTAATACAGATGAGGCGGCATCTCCGGCACTGACCGCAGGGCTCTTGAACGGGGATGCCGGCAAGCGGCGCTTTGACACTTGTTTTGCCATGGGTTCAGCATAGGCTGATCTGTCGAATCGGTCCAGCAGGTTGGTCGCCGAACAGCAGGTTTTACTGACGCGGGACCGAATGAAAAAAACGTCTGCCAGAACCAACAAACTACTCAAATGGTATGATGCCCACCGGCGTGATCTGCCGTGGCGCGCCGGTACGGGGGTGCGGCCTGATCCGTACCATGTCTGGCTGAGTGAAATCATGCTGCAACAAACCGTAGTTGCAACGGTCATCCCGTATTTTAAAAATTTTCTGAACCGATGGCCGACGATCTCTGATTTGGCCGCAGCGGATTTGGACGATATTCTCGCTGCCTGGGCCGGGCTTGGATATTATGCCCGCGCCCGGAATTTACACGCCTGCGCCCAAAGCGTTGTGGCGGATTATAACGGCGCGTTTCCACAGTCTCTTGATGAGCTTCATGCTCTCCCTGGCATCGGTCCGTATACGGCAGCAGCGATCAGCGCGATTGCTTTCAATATTCCAATGATGCCGGTGGATGGCAATATCGAGCGGGTCGTGGCCCGGCTTGAAGCCATTGAAGCGCCGCTGCCGGGTGCCAAAGCAATGATCAGCGAAGCGGCTCAATTTCTAATTTCTCAAGAACGCCCCGGCGATATGGCGCAAGCGTTGATGGATCTGGGCGCGTCGTTATGCGCCCCGCTACGTCCCAAATGCAGGGACTGCCCGATCAGCGAAGATTGCACCGGGCGAAAGCTGGATATTGCAGCCAGTCTCCCTGTGAAAGCGCCAAAGAAAATCCGTCCTTTGCGGGTCGGTACAATTTTCTGGATCGAGCGCGATGATGGTGCGGTCTTGCTTCGCCAAAGACCCCGAACAGGGTTGCTTGGCGGCATGAGCGAATTCCCGTCAACCCCCTGGATCGAAGGAGAGGCTGCGACCAGCCTTGCTGCTGCGATGCCTGATTGTCCGGTCTTCCATGATCTTGAAAGCGCGGCGCAGGGGGGCGCGGTGCGCCATATTTTCACACATTTTGCACTGGAATTGACGCCGCATCGGGTATCATTGTCCGGCGGCTTTGATACGGAATTTTTATTGGCGTTGAACTATTACCGATGGGTGCCGCCTTCGCATTTTCACGAAGCAGCTTTGCCATCGGTCATGAAGAAGGTGGCCAGCCGGATGCTGGGTTAGCTGGCGTACAATTCCTTACGCACTTGCTGGCGCAAGGTATCGATCGATGTCAATTTACCACGCTGCTTGAAGTGCCAGAAGGTCCAGCCGTTACAGGCTTCCAGTCCCTGAACATGGGCGCCGATTTTATGGATCGAGCCCTGCATTTCGCGGGTCGCGAGGGTGCCGTCAGCCCGTACTTTGGCCTCAAACCGGCTGCGGGGATCATAAAGTTTTGTGCCGGCTTCAATCATTCCGCGCTCCACAAGCGTACCGAATGGAACGCGCGGTTCGGCACGTTTGCTCTTGGTGATTTCAAGCGCATCCAGCGGGACGGGAACCACGGCTTCGATCCGCTTCTTGGCGGCTTTCGCATAGCTCTTGTCTTGCTCAAGCCCGATATAATGGCGGCCCAGCCGCTTGGCCACCGCGCCGGTCGTGCCTGTCCCAAAAAATGGATCAAGAATAATATCACCAGGGTTGGAGGATGACAGGATAACCCGGTGCAACAGGGATTCCGGTTTTTGCGTCGGATGGACTTTTCGGCCATCCTCGCCCTTCAAGCGTTCGCCGCCATTGCAGATCGGCAAAACCCAATCCGAGCGCATTTGCGTGCCGTCATTCATGGCCTTCATGGCATCATAATTGAAGGTGTAGGATTTCTGTTTCGCATCCCGCGCCGCCCAGATCAGGGTTTCGTGGGCATTTGTGAAACGGGTGCCGCGAAAATTCGGCATCGGGTTGGATTTGCGCCACACAACATCGTTCAGTATCCAATAGCCCAGTTCCTGAATCGTGCAGCCGACCCGGAAAATATTATGGTACGATCCGATCACCCAAAGGGTGCCGGTCGGTTTTAGAATGCGGCGGCATTCTTTAAGCCAGCTTTTAGAGAAAGCATCGTAATCCGCAAAACTGGCGAATTTGTCCCAATCATCATCCACCGCATCAACGCGCGAATTGTCAGGGCGGTGCAGCGCATTTTCTAGCTGGAGATTATAAGGAGGATCCGCAAAAACCAGATCGACAGATTGATCCGGGATTTTTTTCAGACTTTTGATACAGTCGCCAAGAGTGATTGTATCCAGAAAACCGGCGAGAGGCTCGCCTTCACATTTACGCATTTACGCTACACCACACAAACAAAACAATGCGTGGATGGTGCCGTCATGTTGGTAAAATTTCGATTAAGAGATTGAAACTATCCGCGTTTCCGAAATCTCAGCGGCTTTCCAGCGCGACTTTGATCGGGCGAAAACTACGCCGGTGATGAGGTGTGACGCCGTGTTTCGCAAGACCAATTTGATGCGCCTTGGTGCCGTATCCCATATTGGTCTCCCACCCATAGCCTGAATGTTCCAGCGCTAATTCCTTCATGATACGGTCGCGGGTCACTTTGGCGACAATCGAAGCGGCGGCAATCGACAATGACCGCCCGTCACCGCCGACAATGGTTTGGCAGGAAATCTTGGTTGGCGGTATCTGGTTGCCATCCACAAGTATGGCGTCGGGTGTTTTCGCCAGCCCTGCAATCGCATTGGCCATGGCTTCAAGACTGGCGCGAAGAATGTTCAGCCGGTCAATTTCGGCAGGCGAGATGAGGGCTACCGAAAAAGTGGCAACCTTTGTGATCTCTTCAAAGATTTGATCCCGGCGTTTGGGGGACAATTTTTTAGAATCATTTAACCCGTCAGGAATGCGGGCAGGGTCGAGAATAACCGCTGCCGCTACCACCGGCCCGGCCCAGGGCCCGCGCCCAACTTCATCAACGCCAGCGACAATCTTCGCGCCACTGGCAAATTGTGCTTCTTCAAAAGAGAAATCGGGGAGATTGGAATCAGCCTTGCCCATGCGCCATGGTGCAAAGACCGGTCCGGGATCGCAAGGCCTAATCCGGCAAGGTCATTATCAACTTGCCTGTTTGAAAAAATCCAGTTGCTGGCCGGAAATTGCAGGCGGTACAAAAAAGTCTGTTCTGAGCGACGATCTCCCAGAATTGAATTTTTCGCGGCCGGTGGCTATTTCAAACCGTCGCCCGATGCTCCAGGCATAAGGCCCGGTGCCGCGCATCCGCTGGCCCCAGGTCGCATCATAATCAGCCCCACCGCGCATTTCTTTCATTTGCGACATTACCTTTGCGGCGCGGTCGGAGAAATGTTCCTGAAGCCATTCGCGGAATAAATCGCGTACCTCGTGCGGCAACCGAAGCAGGATATACCCGGCTTCCCGTGCGCCTTCGGCTTTGGCATAGGCGAGGATTTTCTCGATCTCCATATCGTTGATGGCGGGAATAACCGGTGCCACCATGACGCTGACGGGGATACCCGCTTTTGACAGCGCCCGGATGGTTTCCATTCGCCGCCCCGGTGCCGCGGCGCGGGGTTCCATGATCCGTGACAATTTGTGGTCGAGGCTGGTAACTGAAATGGCGACCTTGACCAGCCCACGCGCTGCCATCGGCGCCAAAATATCCAGATCGCGCAGGATCAACGCCGACTTGGTGACAATCCCGACCGGATGGGAGGTGCGCGCAAGTACTTCCAGAATTGACCGCATGATCCTGTGGTCACGCTCAATCGGCTGATAAGGATCTGTATTGGTGCCAATCGCGATTACGCGCGGTTCATAGCCCGGCGCCGCCAGTTCTTTTTCAAGAAGCGCGGCGGCGTTTGGCTTGGCGAATAATTGCGTTTCGAAATCAAGCCCCGCCGAGAGGCCATAATAGGCGTGCGTTGGCCGGGCAAAACAATAGACACAGCCATGCTCGCATCCCTGATACGGATTGATGGAGCGATCAAACGAAACATCCGGCGATTGGTTTCGCGTGATGATCTTGCGAGCTTTTTCCATCACAACTTTGGTGCGGAACGGTGCTGGCTCAAATTCCAGATCCCAGCCATCATCAATTGCAACCCGGTCTTCTGCTTCAAACCGGCCTGAATGATTGGATGCGGCTCCGCGCCCGCGCCGGTTGACCTTATCAACCAGCCCTCGGGCAAAGAAACCCGGACCATCCGCAAAAATTTGCGTGAGGGGGGCAGGTCCGGGCTTCTGTCCGGAGACGCGTTCTGCATTGAGAGCTTTGCGTTCCATCATTTGAATATAGCAAATCAAACAGAACAAAACAAGAACATATTTAATATCGGTAATTTGATATGCCGCCGGGCGGTCCCTTTGCTATAGAAGCCGGATGATCAGCGTCATCATCCCCACCTTGAACGCCGCCAACGGCCTGCCGGCCACTCTGGAAGCGCTTGTGCAGGCCTCTGTTGAGGGGCTAGTCGGTGAGGTGATCATCAGCGACGGCGGGTCCAGCGATGCAAGCGAAGCGATTGCCGAAGCAGCCGGATGCAAATGGCTGTCCGGCACCCCCGGTCGCGGCCAGCAATTGGCGGCAGGTGCGGAAGTGGCCAATAAATCCTGGCTGCTATTTTTGCATGCCGACACCATTCTGGATGAAAACTGGATCACCGACGCCCGTCAACATATGGCGTTGATGCCGGGCAAAGCGGCCAGTTTCAAATTTGCCATGGCCTCGCCGCGTTTGCGGGCGCGGATAATCGAAAAACTGGTCGATCTGCGCTGCCGGATTTTTTCTCTGCCCTATGGCGATCAGGGCTTGTTGATCGAAAAGGAGCTTTACGACAGCCTTGGCGGGTATCGGCAAATGGCCCTGATGGAAGACGTGGAATTTGTCCGCCGGATTGGCCGCAGGCGTTTGCGTCATTTGCGGGCACGGGCAACAAGCTCTGCGGTCCGCTACGAGCGGGACGGTTATTTTCGCCGTACCTTAAAAAACATGTTTTGTGTCAGCCTCTATTTTGCCCGCGTGCCGATCGCGACAATCAAACGGATTTACGGCTAGTGTATACACGATCAAAACCGGTCCTGTTCATCATGGCCCGTGCGCCCATGGCGGGACGAGCCAAAACCCGCCTTGCGGCAAAGATAGGCGTAGCTGAGGCGATCCGGTTTTACCGCGCCATGAGCCGGTCACTCGCAATCCGGCTCGGCAACGATCCGCGTTGGGAAACAATTATCGCGGTGACCCCGGATGACGAAGTGGCGAATCTCAGTTGGCCAGCGCACCTGCCCCGTATTCCTCAAGGAGCTGGTAATCTCGGCGACCGAATGCAGCGCCTGCTGGATATGAGCCGGGGCAGGCGAGCGATGGTCATTGGTTCAGATATTCCGGGCATTAAACCCGCTCATATCGCTACCGCTATTTCAGCACTTGGGCAAAAACCGGCAGTCTTTGGCCAAGCCCCCGATGGCGGCTTTTGGCTGGTCGGGAGCCGGGGTACGCCGCGCGTCCCGGATTTCTTTTCCGGAATCCGCTGGTCGTCGCAACACACCCTTGCAGACACGATAAAAAAGTTAGGCGCAGAAAATATCGCCCTGATCGATCATCTGGAAGATGTGGATGAATCGGCGGAATACCGGGTCTGGAAAGCGATGGCAGGCCGGGTGGTGAGGTGACCAAAAATTTTTATTTGTCCACTCCCTTCTGCCTACCTTCCTGGAAATTGGCCAAGAAAAGAGTCGCAACGATTAATGTTGTAGTCGTTCTGTAGCTCGCGCAATCGATTCCGTTCTATATCAATTTCTCTGTCCAAAGCACTTCTTTTGGCAACATTCTCAGATAGTACCCGCCTAAGCCTTTCAATTTCAGTTGGATCATTTGAGTTTAGTTTTTGCTTCACAATATTTTGGTATTCATTCACTGAATGGGCTCGTTCCTGCTGCATTTGGGCAATAACCTGTTCTTTTGAATAGGCAAATCGGGAAATTCCTAGGCAGGCATTTCTTGAGGGCTCTGATTTTGTAGTAATCTGCATATCAATTGACCTTTTTTATGAATTTGGCCCATTATAAAATGGGAATTTCGGTCGGGGATAAGTTTATGGAATTTACTCCAATTTTTTGACATAAAAATGGATAAAGCATTGAATTTATTTGGAAAAAACGTAGTTACTTTCGTTGTATCAGCTCTCTGGATTGGCTTGGCTACCGGGTGGGCGATAGCAGCAACGTCTGCAAGTGATTCATTCCTGCACCAGTTCGAACAATTTGCCATTGATGAGGACAGCTCCGCCCTCGACTGGGTCGGACCGGATAGTCCTTGGTATCCCTATTTAGGACGTGATTTTGCCGAAGGAATTCCATCAGGCTCCCGCGCACAATTTGAAAATGCTGTCAGGCAAGGCCGATGCGACATGGTGCTTACCCAGTTGCAGCGCGGACTTTTAGGCCTTTATCCGGATCTGTTGCTGCTATTTGCCAATGAACGGGTCCGCACGAATTTCGAGGATAAAATCCTTAAGCAACATGCCTCGGCCTATCAGCGGTGTCGTGCCCATGAAATGATGATTCCGGTGATCGAAGCAGCAAAACGCAGGATGCCGGGTGACGAAATGTTTTTTGGCTTGCTGCCATCTATCTATCTGTACGGGCAGGTGCCTGATCCTTCACCGGGATGGACTGAGGAAGACGTGGCGCACTATTCCAGAGGTATCCGGCAACTTGTTCATTTGGCCGTATGCCGCCACGATGCGGGTGCGCTGCAAGATTTGTTCGATTTGGCAAAAAATTTCCATTTTATGTATGTGTTTTCAGAAGCTGATGCCTTGTATCTCGAAAGTCTGGCTGAACAGGCAGAGATCGCTGCACCGTTCCATAGCTTAATGCGGGAGCAGGCCGGGTTGAATTCAGGTGAGTCATTTCACCCGGCGCAAGTCCGTGCCCTCCGCGCCCGTTTGGCTTCCGGCAACTTCGAAGAAGCTTTGGAAACCTTGCCGCGATTCAAGGCTTTGTGCGCCAACAATCCCTAGCCCCGCCGCGCCGCCCAGATGCCGCCATAGCGAGTGACGGCGATGCCGGTCACGATCAGGCCGAGTGCGATTGCGGCATTGAGGCCGATTTGTTCGTTGAGGAATACAGCCCCCAGAATGACGCCGACAAAGGGGACGATGAAATTGACCTGGGCGAAAAAATTCGCGCCTTGGCGTTTGATAATGCCGACCAGAAGCAATGTGGCCAGCGCCGTTTGAAAGACGCCCAAAACCACGACTGCCCATATGGCTTGCGTAGTTGGGCTGAGTTGTAGGGGCGATTCAAGCAATAGGCTTGCTGGTACCATCATCAGAATCGAGACATTGATGATGCTCGCCGATATGGCACGTGGGGGTTGCCCGGCCAGTCGCTTGGTCAAAAGGGCATTGATGCCATAACAGATTGCGGCACCGGCCACTGCCAACTCGCGGATCGACTGTTTGCCCAGATCGTTGAGCGCCGAGGGTCCGATCAAAATGACCAGACCGGCAAGGCCGATCAGGACACCTCCCAGCTTATAGCGGTTCAGCTTTTCATCTTTGGTGAATAGATGCGCCAGCACCAGCGTCGTGAGCGGCATGATCGACATCAAAATCGCGGCAAGCGCACTATCAATATGTTCTTCGCCCCAACTGATCAGGGTGAAGGGCAGCACACTGCCAAACAAAGCGGCTAGCGCGATTGTCCGCCACAGGCCTTTTTGGGCAACCAGCTTGTCGCCATATATGCGGGTGATGATCACCAGCATCATGCCCGCCACAATCAAGCGGCCCGCTGTCAGGGTGATCGGCGGAATTGTCCCGACTGCCAATTTAATGAACAGAAAGCTGGCTCCCCAGATCAAGCCGAGCAGCAATAGCAATCCATAATCCACCGCACCGGGGCGGCTTTTATCTTGTGTCATGAAAAATGCCTGTGGTGTGAATTGCGCCCGATCAGCCTTTGGTTCGCCGCAAATGCTCGTTCAGGCGGGGCAGAATCTCGACAAAATTGCAGGGCATGAAGCGGTAATCAAGCTGATGGACCAGAATGCCGTCCCAGGCATCTTTGCAGGCACCAGGCGAGCCGGGCAAGGAGAAGATATATGTCGCGTTGGCGACGCCGGCTGTTGCTCGCGACTGGATAGTAGAAGTGCCGATTTTCTCGAACGATATCCGATGAAAAATTGCCGAAAACCCTTCCATGGGCTTTTCGAACAAAGGTTCAACCGCCTCCGGTGTCACGTCGCGTCCGGTAAAGCCGGTGCCGCCGGTGGTGATCACGACGTCGATATCGGGATTGGCAATCCAGCCTGCGACCTGCTCCTGGATGTCCTCGATATTATCAGGGCAGATGGCCCGATCGGCCAATTCGTGGCCAGCGCTTTCAAGCCGCGCAACGAGGGTGTTGCCGGATTTGTCGTCTTCCGGCTTACGGGTGTCTGATACCGTCAGTACGGCAATACCGAGGGGAATAAATTCACGGCTTTCGTCAATTCCGGGCATAATCAATCCGTCTTTTCTGTGAGCGCGGTTTTAACCGCCAATAGGTCGCGCCATGCAAGCCGTTTCTGGCCCGGTTGGCGCAAAAGATAGGCAGGGTGCAAGGTCGGGAAGGTACGAAATTCTTTGCCGCCCGCTGTAAAAATGGTCCAGCGCCCGCGCAACCGCATGATCCCCTGGGTCGTATCCAGCAGCGATTTCGCCGCCGCCCCGCCGAGCAGCATCAAGATTTCCGGGTTGGCTAATTCAATCTGGCGCTCGATAAAGGGCCGGCATACAGCGGCCTCGGCCGGTGTCGGCGTCCGGTTGCCTGGTGGCCGCCAATAGACGCTGTTGGCTATATAAACGCTTTCCCTGTCCATACCGATCGCGCCAATCATCTTATCGAGAAGCTGCCCGGCACGACCGACAAACGGTATCCCCTGAATATCCTCGTCCCGCCCCGGCGCTTCGCCCACAAGCATCAACCTGCCATCTGGATTGCCAGCAGAAAAACAAAGATTTTTTGCCGTGCGTCGCAACCCACAGCCTTCAAATGTCGCTAGCGCCTCGTGAAGTTCTTCGAGATTATTTGCGGCTTTTGCCGCCTCCCGCGCGGTCGCAATCGCCGCTTCCCCGCTCGCCTGAATATTTACATTCGGGCGGCTGGGGGCAGGGGTGCGCGCTACAGGAGCCGTTTGTTCCTGAACCACCGGAGCCGGTTTCGGTGCGCTCCCGGTTTGTGCTTTGAGTTTGGCCAGCGCGATTCGGTCAATCGGGTCAGCATCAAGCGCCTCATCGACGCCAAAGTCGGAATACCATCCCAGAAGGTCGGCAGCAGCTATTCTGATATTCTTGGTTTGCATCATGCTTTTTCTAACTGCGACAGGAGATATGTACGACCTGTAGCTTGCGGGTGCGATATGAGTTAAGACAATATCCGATCTATACGCGGGACAAAACGACTAATTGAAACCGGATCTGAAACAAAATGACTGACATGAATACCGAACGCGAGTTCATGGAATATGATGTGGTGATCGTTGGTGCCGGACCCGCTGGGTTATCCGCCGCAATTCGCCTGAAGCAACTGGCCGCTGATGCGGGCCGTGAGGTCACGGTCACGGTGCTTGAAAAAGGTTCCGAAGTTGGCGCACATATTCTCTCCGGTGCGGTGCTCGATCCGGTTGCGCTCGATGAGCTTTTCCCCGATTGGCGCGAAATGAACGCGCCGATTGAAACAAAGGTGAAATCTGACAAATTTCTATATCTCGGACCTGGCGGGGCCATGCGGATCCCGAATTTTGTGCTGCCGCCACTGATGAGCAACCACGGCAATTATATCGTCAGCCTTGGCAATGTTTGCCGCTGGCTGGCCGAGCAGGCAGAAGCGCTTGGCGTTGAAATTTACCCGGGCTTCGCCGCCGCTGAAATTATCTATAACGAGGACGGCTCCGTCAAAGGCGTTGCTACCGGTGACATGGGTGTTGGCAAGGATGGCACGCCCCGAGACGCCTTTATGCGCGGCATGGAATTGCACGGCAAATATACATTTTTTGCCGAAGGTGCGCGCGGGTCCTTGACCAAACAGATGATCAAAAAATTCGAACTCGACAAAGAATGCGAGCCGCCGAAATTTGGCATCGGCATCAAGGAATTGTGGGAAGTAAAACCGGAAAATCATCGCCCTGGTCTGGTCGAACATGGCTTTGGCTGGCCGCTCGATAACCGTACCGGCGGTGGTGCCTTCCTTTATCATTTTGACAAAAATCTGGTCTCTGTCGGCCTTGTGGTCCATCTCAATTACAAAAACCCATGGTTGTCGCCGTTTGATGAGTTTCAGAAAATGAAAACCCATCCGGCCTTCAAGGACACCTTTGAAGGCGGCCAGCGCATCGCATACGGCGCACGGGTAATTACCGAAGGCGGATTTCAGTCTGTCCCGAAACTCACCTTTGCTGGCGGCGTGCTGATCGGTTGCGGTGCCGGATTTGTCAATTTGCCCCGGATCAAGGGCAGCCAGAATGCCATGCTATCAGGCATGTTGGCCGCCGAATCAGCTTTTGAAGCGCTCGGAAACAATCGCGCCAACGATACCTTGAATGAATATCAGGATGCGTATGACAATAGCCCGATCGCCAAAGATTTGTGGCGGGTCAGAAATGCCAAGCCGCTCTGGTCGAAATTCGGAACCTTCCTTGGCGGATTGGTGCTGACCGGCCTTGACCTCTGGACCAACACAATCGGTTTCTCATTCTTTGGCACCATGAAACACGGCAAATCTGATGCTGAAACGCTGGAACCGGCGGCAAAATTCGAGCCGATCAATTATCCTGCCCCAGATGGGGTCTTGACCTTCGACCGCCTGTCTTCGGTGTTCCTGTCCGGTACCAATCATGAGGAAGAGCAACCGGTTCATCTCAAATTGAGCGATGATACTTTGCAGAAATCCAGTGAATTGGGTGTGTTTGCCGGCCCGTCCACGCGCTATTGCCCGGCGGCAGTTTATGAATGGATTGGCGAAAACGGCGAAGACAAAACCTACCAGATCAATTCGCAAAACTGCGTCCACTGCAAAACCTGCGATATCAAGGACCCGAACCGGAACATCACCTGGAGTGCGCCGGAAGGTGGCGGTGGGCCGAATTATCCCAATATGTAAGGGCCGTTGCCAAGCGCTCATTCACCAAGTCTTGCTTTGTAATGCCGGGAAGATTGCGGTAAGCACACAAAATCATCAAAGTGTCGGTCTATAAACAACCGCCATATAAGAGCAGTCATCAAAGTGAGGAACCGGATTTGAGCAAGGCTAAATCCTTCAGGGGAAATCCGTTCAGCGCAATTTTGCGAAGCGATCTTGGTCGCGCGATTGCTGTTTTGCTGGGGCTTGTATTGCTCGCGGTTTTGGTGACTGCGCATCCGGATTCAGGAACCGGATTACGCCGTCTT
Organism: Hyphomicrobiales bacterium; assembly: GCA_021775875.1. Taxonomy (GTDB): domain Bacteria; phylum Pseudomonadota; class Alphaproteobacteria; order Rhizobiales; family NORP267; genus NORP267. Next base: position 124,246 of record JAJFHA010000018.1, read on the forward strand.
TCCTCCGGTACGGGTGATGGAAACCTGTTCGGCAATTATCTCGCCGCCCGTCACGCCACTCATGAAAATGACACCCGGTCTGCAGCTGAGTTTTATCGCAGCGCTGTTGAGGGAGATCCTGACAATAATGTAATTCTGGAACGTGCTTTTTTGCTTGAACTTTCAAGCGGCAACCTGCCGGGTGGCGTTGATCTCGCCGAACGGCTTGTCAGAGTTGATGAAACCCATCGCTTGTCCCGCTATGCCCTCGGTGTCATTGACCTGCGGGCGCGTCAGTTCCAGTCTGCGCGACGTCATTTCGAATTGTCGGATAAACGCGGACCCATTGGAGAAATGGTATCGGCTCTGCTGATCGCATGGAGCCATCAAGGCAGTAGCAATACATCGCAAGCACTTGAAACCGTTGATCAACTGGATGGTCCGGCTTGGTTCGGAGTGTTTAAATCTTACCAGTCTGCACTGATCGCTGAACTTGCCGGTCGCACTAATCTCGCCAGAGCACATTATACGTCGGCCTATGAAGCCGATGGTTCGCTGCTCCGGGTGGTCGAAGGCTACACCCGTTTTCTGGCCCGCAACGGCGAAGCTGAACGCGCCGTGGAAATTCTCGAAATCTACAAGCGGGTATTACCAAATCATCCGGTCATGAATGCGCTGCGGGCACAAATTCAGGCTGGTGAAACGCCAGACCCGATTTTACGTTCAACCACCGAAGGTGCAGCCGAAAGCCTCTTTGGTATAGGTTCGGCGCTTGGCCGCGAACGCGGTAACGATTTGGCGATTGTGTTCCTGGAATTCGCCCGTCATTTGCATCCAAAATCGGCACAGGTGCTTGTTGCACTTGCTAATATTCATGAGCAAAACGACAATTTCTCTCTCGCTATAGAGACCTATGGTGAGATTGAGCGATCATCGCCATTCTGGGCAAGCGCGAAAATTCAGGCGGCTCTCAATCTCAACGAATTGGACCGGGTTGAGGAGGCAATCCAGACCCTGCGTGATCTGATCATAGCCGACCCCAGCAATCAGGCGGCTCTGAGTTCGCTCGGGTTTGTTTTCCGCGCCCACGAACGTTACGACGAAGCTGTTGAGGTGTTTTCTTCAGCGATCAATCAGCTTGATGAGATCGGACCCGCAAACTGGCGCCTGCTTTACTCCCGAGGCATCAGTTACGAACGGCTGAAAAACTGGCCAAGCGCCGAAGTGGATTTCCTCAAGGCACTGGAATTGGCCCCCGACAATCCGCAGGTTCTGAACTATCTCGGATATTCATGGATCGATCAGGGCCTGCATCTTGATCGTGCCCTGGACATGATTCGCTCGGCTGTCGAACAGCGCCCTGACGATGGTTATATCGTCGATAGTCTTGGATGGGCCCATTACCGGCTTGGCAATTTTGAAGATGCGGCGCGGGAACTGGAACGTGCGGTTCATTTGAAACCAAGCGACGCCGTTATAAACGATCATCTTGGTGACGCCTATTGGCGTGTTGGCAGACGGATCGAAGCCCGCTTCCAGTGGGAACAGGCGAAAGTATTCGACCCCGAGCCGGATTTGCTGGATGTGATCAATGCCAAAATCCAAAATGGTCTGGATGATGTGCCGCTTGAACAAACTGCAGGCGACGAAAATTCCAGCAACGGCACCTGACCGGCGGACCGGGGATGGTAAATTCCGGACCATTGGTTGAATTTGCCCCGGCAAAATTAAATCTTTTTCTGCATGTCACCGGTCGTCGCCCCGACGGCTATCACAACATTTTATCCCTCATCGTCTTCATGGATTTTGGTGATCGTTTGACGGCGCGGCCCCATAGCGAACCCGGCGGAGGAGCACCGCTGCAAATCTCTGGCCCGATGGCGGGTCCGATCAAATCCGAAGAAAATAATCTTATATTTCAGGCGACTGAAATTCTAAAAAATACCGCCGGAAATTCGCAATCAGGGATCGATTTTCAACTTGAGAAGCATATCCCGGTGGCAGCGGGACTGGGGGGAGGGTCTGCCGATGCAGCAGCTACGCTGCGGGCGCTGAACCGGTTATGGAACCTTGATCTCAACGACCATGAGTTGGAAGCGCTCGCGCTTCCGTTAGGTGCTGATGTTCCTGTTTGTGTCACCAGCCGGGCCTCTTTGGCGTCCGGTATAGGAGAGCAGTTGGAACCGGCTCCCCAAATGCCAGAATTATTTCTGCTGCTAGTCAATCCGGGCATCGCAGTGCCAACCCCGGTGGTGTTTCAGGGGCTTGGCGAAACCAAGCAGCGACCTGAAATTGATATACCGTCCGGTTTCGCCGACATCGCTGCATTTGCAGAGTTTCTGCACACCTGTCGCAACGATCTCGAAGCCCCGGCAATCAAGATCGCTGGCGTGGTCGGAGACGTTTTGGGGACAATGAGAGATCAGCCGGATTGCCTGCTGGCACGCATGTCGGGAAGCGGAGCAACAATATTCGGACTATTCCCGGATAAAGCCGCGCTCGCCCACGCCGCTAACAATATGCGCCGATCTAACCCCGCATGGTGGGTGATGGAAACAAACGTTCCAGCGACAAAATAAGCCTGCCGCTCAAAGGCTTTCTCAAGTTCAACGGTGATGTTCAAACAAAACCGTTTCCGTTCCCCGGAAACGGTAAGGCCGCAAAAGCGGTCCGGCGCCAACGCGCCGCGCCCGCGCAGACCCGCGCAAAGCGCGGATACGTCACGAGCGACCTAGTGCCCCCGGCTGATACAGAAATCGACAACTTCAAGCAAAGCCGTTTTGTGTTCGCAATCAGGAAACAGCGCCAACGCGTCGCGGGCCATGGCGCCATAATGGGCGGCGCGTTCGATCGTATCCGCCAGCGCATCATGTTTTGCGATCAAGGCGGTTGCTTCTTCCAGATCGCCATCCTGAATGTCGTGATTTTCAAGGGTGCGTTGCCAGAAGGCACGCTCAGATTCATCGCCGCGACGATAACTCAAGACCACCGGCAGGGTGACTTTGCCTTCTCGGAAATCGTCACCGACCGCTTTGCCAAGTTTTGCTTGGTCGCCAGAATAATCAAGCGCGTCGTCGATCAACTGAAACGCGATGCCGAGATTGTTGCCGTAGGACCGTAATGCGGCTTGCTCTTCTTCAGGACGGTTGGTGATCGCGGCACCAACTTCAGCGGCGGCTGAAAATAAGGCGGCAGTCTTGGCGCGAATGACATTCAGATAATCATCTTCCGTTGTTGCCACATTCTGGGCAGTGGACAATTGCCAGACTTCGCCTTCGGCTATCACGACGGCAGCGTCGGATAGAATGCGCAGACATTCAAGCGACCCGGTCTCCACCATCATCTTGAAGGCTTGTCCGAGCAGGAAATCACCAACAAGCACGCTGGCCTGATTGCCCCATAAAATTCGCGCCGTCGCTTTGCCGCGCCGAAGGTCGCTTTCATCAACGACATCATCGTGCAGCAACGTCGCGGTATGCATAAATTCAACCGCGGTCGCCAGCTTGACATGGTGTTCGCCCTGATAGCCAACCAGATGGGCGCAGGCGAGGGTCAGCATGGGCCGCAGCCGCTTGCCCCCGGAATCGATCAGATGCCGGGCAAGCTCCGGAATCAGGTCCACGTTGGAGGCGGCTTTTTCGAGAATGATCGTATTGACGCGCTTCATGTCGTCGCCGACGAGCCTTAGAAGCAGCTCGATGGATGCTTCCGGCTTTTCTTCACCCTTGAGAGGTACAACAACGCCCAATTCCGTCTCCAGTCCCAGTTACAAACGCCAAATTGGCAGCGAGGTGTGTTTAGGTTATTTCTCTGTGTTTGCCAACGCGCCCACAGATACTATCATGGCTTATTAGACCAGGTCTAACAATCGGCGCGGAGCGAATATTTTGCGGGAAATTCTCAGAACCAACGATCCGGTACTGATTTCGTTCATAGAATATCTGCTGAAACAGGCGGACGTATATCACCTGTTGCTGGATACCAATATGAGCATCATGGAAGGTTCGCTTGGAATTTTACCGCGCCGCATCCTGGTTGAAGATGATCGCTGGGCGCTTGCCCGAAGAACATTGCTTGATGCCGAGATCGAACTTGGCCCGGATAAATATGCCGGCAAGTGAAGCCCCTGCGCTCGATATTACGGAGGATGGCTTTCTTAACAATCGCCTGAAAATACTCCAGCCGCGCAAAGGCTATCGCGCGGGGCTGGACGCGGTAATGGTGGCGGCCGCAGTGCCAGCCTTACCGGGCGATAAAATTTTCGAAGCGGGCATTGGAACAGGCGTCGCGGCTTTGTGCCTTGCAAGCCGGGTGCCGGATATCCAGGTCACCGGCGTCGAGATCAATCCTGACTATGCCAAACTTGCAAAATTGAATGCGGCCCGAAACGGGTTTGAAGGCACAATAAATATTTTGCCGGGTGACATGGCGAACCTGTCTGGCCTGATTGAAGCAGCGCAGATCACTGGTGGATATGACCATACCTTCGCCAATCCACCCTACCGGAAAAAAGGCGGCTCGCGCGCCCCGCAAGACAAAGGGCGCGCCATCGCACATGTCAGCGACATGGACGCGATTGCCACCTGGACCGAACAGATGATGGCGCTGGTGAAAGACGGTGGGACGGTAACAATGATCCTGCCCCCCGAGATCGAAGAGGCGTTCAGGAGCTTGCCGATTGTCACCAGCCATCAACTAACGATGTTGCCTTTGGTTGCGCGCGAAGGGGCTCTGGCAACCCGGAATATTTACCAATTGTTAAAAGGGGCATCTTCAAGTGTCAGAACCAACGATGATCTGATCCTTCACAAAAAAGATGGAAGCTACACATCATCCGCTGACCACATATTGCGGACAGGTAGAGGGCTGTCAGTCACACAAAAACCTGATTCGTGATCAGCATTTGAAATTGTCGGATCACCATGAATATTCACCCGGACGCAGATTAGAAATTATCGCCTCTTGCGCCGCTTGGTCCCCCGTCTTATCTATCGCAAATGACAAAATCACCCTCTCTCTGGCGGCAATTGATGCCGGAACCTTGGCGCGAGCCGGGGCCGGTTGTTCCTGTTGTGCGGCTTTATGGCGCGATCGGGATTTCTTCACCGCTCCGCCCTGGCCTTTCATACGCAAGTGTTACCGGCAGTTTGGAAAAAGCCTTTTCGATTAACGGGGCTGCGGCGGTCGCTCTCAGTATCAATTCGCCGGGCGGGTCGCCGGTGCAGTCGAACCTGATCTTCAAACGCATCCGCCAACTGGCTGAGGAAAAGAACATCCCGGTCTATGCTTTTGCCGAAGATGTAGCTGCGTCTGGCGGCTATATGCTGGCGCTGGCGGGGGACGAAATTTATGCCGATCCAAGCTCGATTGTCGGGTCCATAGGCGTGGTTTCGGCCTCATTCGGGTTTGATAAACTGATCGAGAAAATCGGCGTCGAGCGCCGGGTCCATACAGCGGGAAAATCTAAATCCATTCTGGACCCGTTCCAGCCGGAAAAGGCAGCCGATGTGCGTCGCCTGAAAGAGCTTCAGGCTGATATCCACGAAACCTTCACGGATCTGGTACGTACCCGCCGCGAAGGCAAGTTGACTGGAAAAGAGAGCGATATTTTCACTGGTGCCTTCTGGACGGGAAAACGGGCGCTTGAGCTTGGTCTGATCGACGGCATCGGCGATATGCGCGGAATTCTCACAGAGAAATTCGGTGACAAGGTCAAACTGAAACTTGTTACCCAGCCCGTCAGTCTGTTCCGCCGGGCATTGCCGGTTTCGCGTTCGGCTGGCGGAAATATCCATCTCACTGACGGATGGGCAGATGAATTGCTGGCGACACTGGAAGCCCGCGCCATCTGGACCCGCTTCGGGCTGTAGCATCACCAAAATTACGCGAGCCAGACCGTTAGTTTTGACGCACAGCGTGATACCGCCCGACAGTCCGCTTCATGATGGCACGGGCGATCCCGCCAAAGCTGTATTTGGTGATCGCGTCTTTGGTATATTCGTCTTCGCCCATAATATCTCGCGCGGCGAGTAGCCCACTTTCGATTCCAGGGCCAATTCCTTCCCCCATATCAACAGACGCCAACCCGGCAGAATCTCCGATCAGGAAACAGCTTCCATTCTTCACCTCACCCTCATAGGTGAACAAAAAATAGGGATGGCCGGTTTCTTTCAGGCTTGATGCTGTCTCTTCATCGAGCAAGTTTTGTTTTACCAGGTCGCCTAAAAACAGTTGGAAATGATCCTGTATTTTCGTGCCGGAATTTCTGAAATATTTGGACTTGCCGCCAATGCCGATATTCACATAGCCGTCACCCTTGGGTACATACCAGGAATAACCCTGAATGCCGCGGTAGAGAAAATATAAATGGCAGATTTCCTCTCTTGCCGGGTATTTGAATTCGTGTTCCAGAGTGGTGAGTTGGCGTGATTTCATGCGACTATTCGGGAATATTTCCCGGCGCACAGGGCACATGGTCCCACCAGCGCCGACAAGGTAGCGACAGGAATATTGGTCGTCGATTATATATAATTCTTCGTCGCGGCGGATGGATTTGACATTATGCTGCACGACCTTTGTATTGGATCGTTTCAACAACCAATCGTCAAATTCAGTGCGACGGATCGAGTAATTTTTGCCATGCGTCGGCAGACCGTGGAACGAAAACGGCAACCCGGCAATATGTGTTCGCATGGTGAGATCAAGAATTTCATGGGGGTAACTTGTCTGGTCAAATTCAAGATCTGCCATCACCTTGTCGGTAATCCACCCGGCGCAGAGTTTTAGCCGTGGAAAAGACGTCTTGTCGAGGATGAGAACGTCGCGATTGTGCCGCGTTAAATGCCACCCACAAGTGCTGCCAGCCGGGCCGCCCCCCACAATTATTGTTTCCACATATTCCAAACCGCATCCCCCAGGGAAACCTTTCCCTATATTACACTAAAACGATGCTACGCAGAATGGTGTTTTAGGCAGGCTGTCCAAATGGCAATGTCATCAGCAATCGTGTAAAGATTTATTCTCAGGTTGGTTTTGCCGGGTTCGGGAATAAGAAATAATGAAGCTGCTGTCTGGATTGTTGCGAAAATTCATTCGCAAGGGGACCTTGAACGTTATCGACGCGCAGGGTACCGAGCATGTTTTTTCCGGCACACCCAAAGATCCCGTTGTGACTATGAGAATTCACGACAAATCTGTGTACACAAAACTATTTTTCAACCCGGAACTCTCGCTGCCTGAGGCCTATATGGATGGAAAGCTGACCTTCGAAAACGGCAATTCCTGTTATGATTTTCTGTATCTTTTCTCAATCAACAGGTCGGGTCTCGCATCACATCCGGTTCAAGCACTTCTTCGCAAGGTTTGGTTCAAATTTCGACGGTTCGCCCAATCCAATCCTGTCGGTCGAGCGTTCAAACATGTTCATGAACATTATGATATTTCCGATAATCTGTATCGGCTGTTTCTAGATCAGGAGATGCAATATACCAGCGCCTATTATCTGACACCTGAAGACACGCTGGAACAGGCGCAAACCAATAAAATGCGCCACATCGCTGCAAAACTGCAATTGCAGGATGGTATGAAAGTCGCTGAGCTTGGGTGCGGCTGGGGTGGTTTATCCCGTTATCTGGCCGGGATGGCAAAAATCGACATTACCGCTGTTTCACTTTCAGAAAATCAGGTCAGGGTCGCCAATGATCTCGCGCAGAAAGAAGGCATTGCTGACCGGGTACGATTCAAACACACCGACTACCGGGATATGACTGGCACTTATGACCGGATTGTCTCCATTGGAATGATGGAACATTTGGGAGCTGAATATTACGACGAGTTTTTTACCAAAATCCGCGCGATGCTGAAGCCAGACGGGTTTGCGGTTATCCATGCGATTGGCCGCAACAGGCCGCCCGGAACGACGTCCCCGTTTTTACGAAAATATATTTTTCCACATGGTTATGTCCCTGCATTGTCGGAAGTCTTCGCGGCCGCCGAGCGCCAGGATTTGTGGGTCGGTGACTGCGAAATCTGGCGGCTGCATTATTATTATACCATCCGTGAATGGCACCGGCGCTTTTTGGCGAATTGGGATAAGGCGGAGGCAATGTATGATGCCCGGTTCTGTCGGATGATGGAATTTTATCTGGCCTCCGTCATGCTTGGCTTTCTCAACGGGTCCAACATGAACTACCAGATTATCGTGGCTCCAAAACGGGATGCGGTGCCGATTGTGCGTGACTATATTGTCGATGATGAACGCGCCCTGTTAAAGCACGAACAAGCAAGCTAATTCGGTTTTGCTCTAGGGTCAGGCCCATTCATTGCCTCCGTACAATCTATCAAATTTTAATCTTGTGGTAGCTATCAAGGTAAACCGGATCGTTTCAATTTGGCCAAACCATCTAACGATATTTTCAAGTCTAGGTCCTAATATCGCGTCATTCAAATAGTTCAGGTGCAACCTTGGAGCTCAGGCAATGACCACGTTACAGGAAGCCATCGACGCAATCAGTTTCACAATTGATCCGGTTCCCGATCCAATCAACGATGACAGCAATGTCGATGCAGCCTGGCAGTTTACCTATCAGTTTGCTTCAACTCAGCCTGGCGATCTGTGGGACACCTATACCGGCTGGCGAACCCAATCCGCAGCCGAGCAGCAACAAATACGCGACTTGCTCAATTACGTTGAAACCATCGTCAATGTGGATTTTGTTGAAGTAAACGGACAGGTCGACCCGGACATGAATATTGGGTCCGTGGATATGGCACCAACCACGGCGGGTATCGGCGGATTTGGATATTCCTACGCTATCCCTGGCGGGCAGCCGGCCTACATTACCGAATGGGACAATTTCTCTGTATTTAATAATACCATTGATCTTGTCGGCGAATTGGCTCTGATTTTGCACGAAGTTGGCCATGCGTTGGGGTTGAAACATCCGTTTTCTGGCACACCAACCCTGCCTGCTAATCTCGACAATAATAAATACACACTGATGTCCTACACCGTGAACCCCGATAACGGCATGGATAGCGAAGCGTTGATGATCTATGACATCGCCGCTTTACAGGCCCGTTGGGGCGCAAATCTGACAACTGCAACCGGGAACAATATTTATACAGGTCCCACCAATTCAACTGTTGATACGATCTGGGATGCAGGTGGGGTAGATGTCCTTAATGCATCCACCTATCTGACAAGTGTTGTGCTTGATCTGAACGAAGGTGCGTTCTCGCAGTTTGGAGCCTGGGATGATGTCGCAATTGCCTACGGATCTGTAATTGAAAACGCAGTCGGCGGCAGTGGCAATGACTTGCTCACGGGGAATGCGTTTGACAACTCTCTTCAGGGTGGTGCTGGCGATGACACGATTAACGGCGGCGGAGGCAACGACACAGCAGACTTCTCCGATGCCCTCGGTGCCATGACACTGAACCTCAGCGCACCGACGGTGACGGCATTGGGACTGGGTACAGATACATTGGTCTCTATTGAAAATGCCATTGCCGGACCTGGCAACGACATCATTTTCGGAACGGCGGGCAATAACACCCTGTTTGGCGGTGCTGGCTCGGATCAAATGTCAGGTCTTGGTGGTGACGATACGCTTTATGGCGAAGCCGGCAACGACACCCTGTTTGGCGGTACTGATATGGACTTCATGTTCGGCGGCGCTGGCCAGGACCTGTTGAACGGGCAGGGTGGCGACGATGAAATGCATGGCGGCGATAATGGCGACCAGCTGTTTGGCGATGCAGGAAATGACTTAATGTTTGGTGACGCTCAGAGCGATATCATGAAAGGTCATACCGGCAACGACACCATGAATGGCGGTGCTGATGCCGATTTCATGTTTGGCGAATCAGATGACGACATCCTCAATGGAGATGGCGGCAATGATATTCTGCTCGGTGGTTCCGGCAACGATATTGTCAATGGCGGCGTCGGTGATGACACCCTGTTTGGACAGGAAGGCATCGACATTCTGAACGGCGGTGATGGTGATGACGGCTTATTTTCCGGTGCTGATGCGGATACCCTCAACGGGGAAAATGGTGCTGATCAGGTCTATGGCCAGGCCGGAAACGATATTCTGAACGGGGGTGCCGGCAGCGATTTTCTCGCTGGCGGGACTGAAAATGATATCCTTGACGGCGGTACTGGCAACGATACGCTGAATAGCGGTAGCGGTGCGGACATTCTGGTATTCGGATTGGGTTACGAGTTCGATATTGTGCAGGGATTTGAAAATAATGTTGATACGCTGGAGTTTGACGAAGCTTTGTGGGGCGGTGGGCTGACCCCGGCTCAGGTATTGGCTAATTTTGCCACCCAATTTGCTGCGGGCGTTGTGGAGTTCAACTTTGGCTTGGGTGATGTTCTGCATGTGAATCAGAACGGCCTCACCGTTGCTGATTTGTCAGATGATATCACCATTACAGGTGGTGGTGGCGGGATCGACGGCATGATTTTCGTCTGATTGAAGTAATCAAGCGTACTTGATGTGGAACAACCCGCTTTAGCGAACCGCGTAATCGAGGCTCGGATGCAGCCAAGGATCGTGGCGATGGCATTGGGTGTTCGAATGGAACTGCATGTCGGGTGCGCGTTCGATATGGCGATGGCAAAGTGAGCCGCCGGATGAAGTAAATCCTTCGCGCACATACAGATCACCGTGATGGCGGTAATCGTTATGATGCTGATAAGTGTCGGTGCCGATTTGCAGGCCGCTATAATCACGGAAAAATTCCAGCCGGAACGTGTTTCCCGCTATTGCCGGAACACTTGAAGCGGCGATACATGTGGCCAGAGCCAGAATGGATGCGGTCTTTTTCATATCTGCAATTTCCCGATTCAGATTTAACGGCAACGTAAACTGATTTGGTTAAAAAAGCGAAACATCTTTCACCAGATAACCTGCAATTGATCTCCAGGTGATTTCCTTACAATTCAACGCGGCTATTGCTTGACCCCATACCGGGCCGTGCTTAGGTTGCGGCACATTCCGGTCCCGGTGCGCCGGACCCGGTTTTTACGCGTCAACAAACGGATTTTTTGCCTCATGGGCGTTGCTAAAGGTACGACCAGTCTCTCCCCGGAAACCTCCTTCCAGGGCCTGATTTTGGCACTCCAGAATTATTGGGCGGCTTATGGCTGCGTCATCCTGCAACCCTACGACATGGAAGTTGGCGCCGGCACATTTCACCCGGCAACAACATTGCGCTCGTTGGGGCCAAAGCACTGGAATGCGGCCTACGTGCAACCCTCACGCCGCCCGAAAGATGGCCGCTACGGCGAAAATCCCAACCGGTTGCAACATTATTACCAGTTCCAGGTGATCCTGAAACCATCGCCGAAGGACTTGCAGGAGCTTTACCTGAAAAGCCTCTATGCGATCGGCATCGATCCGAAAAACCACGATATCCGCTTTGTCGAAGACGATTGGGAAAGCCCGACGCTTGGAGCCTGGGGCCTCGGCTGGGAGGTCTGGTGCGATGGCATGGAGGTTTCCCAATTCACCTATTTCCAGCAGGTTTGCGGCATTGAATGCGAAGTAGTTTCAGGTGAATTGACTTACGGTCTGGAACGCCTCGCCATGTATGTGCAGGGCGTCGACAATGTCTACGACCTGAACTTTAACGGTGGCGAAGGCGACGCCCGCGTCTCTTACGGCGACGTGTTTCTTCAGGCCGAACAGGAATATTCCCGGCATAATTTCGAACACGCCAATACCGAAATTCTCGAACAACATTTCCGCGATGCGGAAACCGAATGCCAGGCGCTTTTGGCAGCGGGTGACGAGGGTGACAAGCATCTGATGGCGTTGCCGGCCTACGACCAATGCATCAAGGCAAGTCATCTTTTCAATCTGCTGGATGCCCGCGGCGTCATCTCCGTTACCGAGCGCCAAAGCTATATCTTGCGGGTCCGCGATCTCTCCAAAGCCTGCGGCGAAGCCTGGGTGAGAACCGACGCGGGGGGCAGCGCAGATGCCTGATCTTTTGCTTGAATTATTCTCTGAAGAAATCCCGGCCCGGATGCAGGCGCAGGGTGCGGAAAATCTGAAAAAACTTGTGACCAACGCGCTTGTAGAGGCCGGGCTGGTTTATGAGGCCGCTGTTGCGTTCGCCACCCCGCGCCGCCTGACGCTGAATATTGTAGGCTTGCCCGCCCGCCAGCCGGATACCAAAGACGAGCGCAAGGGGCCTCGTGTCGGCGCACCGGAAAAAGCCTTGGAAGGGTTTCTCCGCGCCGCCGGACTGAGTTCGGCAGATGACGCCCAAATCGTCAAGGACGACAAGAAGGGCGATTATTATCTGGCGGTTATCGAGAAACCGGGCCGCGCCTCTGAGGCCGTGATCGCTGAGATCGTTCCAGAAGTCATTCGCAGTTTTCCCTGGCCGAAATCCATGCGCTGGGGCGCAGGCAACATGCGCTGGGTCCGCCCGCTACAATCAATCCTTTGTACCTTTGGGCCTGAAACCGAAGACCCGATTGTGGTCGATTTTGAAGTCGGCGGTGTCAAATCCGGCAACATCACCCACGGCCACCGCTTCATGGGGCCGGACCCGATTGTCGTGCGCCGGTTCGAAGATTATGTACTGATGCTGGAGAAAGCCTTCGTGATTTTAGATAGCGCCCGGCGGCGTGAGATCATTCTGGCTGATGCCAAAAACGCGGCCTTTGCCCAAGGGCTGGAACTTGTCGAAGACGATGCGCTGTTGAGCGAAGTGGCGGGTTTGGTCGAATGGCCGGTCGTACTGATGGGCCAGTTTGACGAAGCCTTCCTAGATGTGCCGCCCGAGGTTTTGACCATCTCCATGAAAAGCCATCAAAAATGCTTTTCCCTGCGCGACCCTAATTCAGGCAAGCTCGCCAACAAATTCATTCTGGTCGCCAACCTGATCGCAGATGATGGCGGCAGACAAATCATCGCCGGCAACGAAAAAGTCATCGCCGCCAGATTGTCCGACGCCCGTTTCTTCTGGGAACAGGACCTGAAAACCAGCCTCGAAGACCGGCTCGAAAAATTGCAGGACATTACATTTCACGAAAAACTCGGCACCCAGGCCGAGCGCGTGGAAAGAATACGTGCATTAGCACGCGAAATCGCGCCTTTGGTTGGCGCCGACCCCGATCTCGCCGACCGCGCCGCGCAATTATGCAAGGCTGACCTAGTTACCGAAATGGTTGGCGAATTCCCCGATCTCCAGGGCCTGATGGGAAAATATTACGCCCTGAAAGCGGGCGAAGATGCGTCTGTTGCAGCGGCGATTGAAGAACATTACAAGCCGCAAGGGCCATCAGACGCAGTGCCAACTGACCCAGTAGCGATTGCCGTGGCACTTGCCGACAAACTCGATATCTTGGTTGGTTTCTGGGTGATTGACGAAAAGCCAACGGGGTCGAAAGATCCGTTTGCACTAAGACGGGCAGCTTTAGGTGTTATTCGGACCGTGCTGGAAAGTAAAATTCAGTTTGGCTTATTTAATTGCTTTCATTCAGCTAACCATTCCTTATTTGATCAATATAAAAATAGAGCAGATTTATCCAGAGATGAGATAGAAAATCTCGCGAAATCCGCAGGTGTTTCCGTAGAAGAAACCAAACCGTTTGCATTTAGAGATGTGAGAGAATTGGTTTCCGAAGACGAATCTGCGACTGGATTTGGTATGAGATGGTTAGTCGGTAGAAATAGAAACGACCTCCTCTCATTCTTCCACGACCGCCTCAAAGTCTACCTCCGCGATACCGGGGCACGGCATGATCTGATCGATGCTGTATTGAATTCGGGACGCATTTCAACCTCTCCCTGGGGGGGAGAGGTCGGCGCGGAGCGTCGGGTGAGGGGGTCCGATGACGGTGAACGCGCCGATGACCCCCTCACCCCAACCCTCTCCCCCCCGGGGAGAGGGGGCATATCCGAGAACGACGACCTGCTAATGATCGTGCGACGCGTCGAAGCCCTTGGGGCGTTTCTTGAAACCGATGATGGCGCCAACCTGTTGGCCGGAATCAAGCGCGCCACCAACATTCTGCGGATCGAAGAAAAGAAAGATGCGTGCGAATACACGCAAATGCCGGACGGGGCGCTTTTTGTAGAATCCGCTGAGACCGCGTTGAACGATAAAATCGGCAAAGTGGATGCCGATGTCGCCAGTTCAATCGAAAAAGAAGATTTCGCCGGTGCGCTGACCGCCTTGGCGTCACTGCGTGCTCCCGTGGATGCCTTTTTCGACCATGTGAAAGTGAATGCCGACGAGCCCGCATTACGCACCGCCCGTCTGAACCTCCTGAACCGCATCCGCGTCACATCAAGCCGCATCGCTAATTTCTCGAAAATCGAAGGCTAGCCAAATCCCGGCCCCCAGTCGTCATTCCGGCAAAAGCCGGAATCCAGTGCGAATGTGGTGCGACTCGCTTGTTGTCATTCGTCGACGGCCTTCAGGTATGGACCCCGGAACTAGTCCGGGGTGACGAAACTAGGGTGTAGCTTTCATCTATTTCTCCCCCCATCGTCATTCCCGTGCTTGTCACGGGAATCCATTCCGCTAACCTTTCGCCATGTCGAAAGTTGGATATGTCTACATTCTCGCGTCCCGAAAACATGGAACGCTCTATGTTGGTGTGACATCAAATTTGCACCGACGTATCGAGCAACTGAATAGCCCCGCGTTTTCTAGACACCTTGCGGTTTCAGTTTTTGCTGCAATTCGAAGTCGGCGGGTGACAGCAGCCCGTTGTTAGCGTGTTTGCGTTTGGGATTGTAGAACATCTCAATGTAATCGAACACATCCTG
>JAJFHA010000019.1 GCA_021775875.1 Hyphomicrobiales bacterium
AAGATGCCAGGTCGCGTGGCCCAATAATGGCAACGTTACTAATAGCCCAACCAATCCAGACAATATTGAAATTGTCATAAGCGCGGCGATGGTGAGGAACCAGATCGCCATGACCCGTGGATTCCGTTTAACAAAGCGTACAGAGGTAATCATTGCTGTAATAAAGTCGATGTCGCGGTGAAATAACATCGGCATCGAAATGACCGAATAGGAAAATACGCCAAAGGCAATAAGGGCGCCTACAGTGTTTCCAATTATAATAAAGGCCCACCCAATTGGCGTGGTCAAGACGGTCTTGAGAAGTTCGGTGGAACTGAACGACTGAAAACTCATGAAGCCAAAGGTCATCAGTGCAGCAATGTCCATCCAGATAAACAGAGAAAACCCAGTGACGAGCGCCATCCATCCGAGATCGCGGTCGAACATCGATTTGACAGTGCTAAAAACAATGCTCCAGGAAAGTGATTCAGACTTTTCCAACTGCCTGCTTACTACATAAAATCCGCTGGCGATGAAAGGGGCGATAAGAGCAAATCCCGCCGCCAATGGATAAACGAGAAAAGGCAGATCAAATTCGATCAACATTAAGATCAACAACCAACCACCAACGGCATAAATGCCGCTAAAAAACAGGCCGTAGGCCGGGGCTGCTTTGAAGTCTCGTAGCCCTAAGGCCAGGATGTCCAGCAGGTCGTCGACGGTAACCGTTTGAATTTCAATTTGATTTTTTTTTCCGTCACTCATAGTAAAATCCCCTCCATTATTTGCAAAAGACTATTCTGTCCTGTGGAAAAATTCCTTGATGTAACACAAATCGGTGGCAGGCAATAAATAATGGTACGCGATGAGAGTATTATGGACTTTGTGGATGATGCCCGGCCGGTGCGGAATTCAGCTGTCTATAGTTGTGCGCCGAAAACCTAATGTCTGCTTCTGGCACTTAGCGGAAGTTCTTCCGCATGCAGATTGAGGTCCGTTTCTGACCCGAAACAGACTCAGGATTGAAATCTCAAATTTCAGCGTCCGTACTATGGCCTTCTGTGTTCCCTGCACCAGTACTGGGTTTCGGCAAGGATTTGAGATGGAGGATAATTATTTAATTCAGAGCCGATTCCGCTCTCAGGCGCTCCACCATAAAATCGACAAAAGTTCGAACCTTGGCGGAAACTATTCTTCCTTCCTGGTGAACCAGATGGATTGGCAGAGGAGGCAATTCAAACTCACTTAGCACAATCTTCAAGCGCCCATCGGCAAGGTAGGGAGCAACTTGGTAGGATAGCAGGCGCGACGCCAGTCCCCACCCCTGAACTGCCAGTTTGATAACGGCATCGTTGGTATTCATGCGAAGATCCGGATCCACCCGAACTGAAACCGGCTTTCCATTTTCCTGAAACACCCAATCCTTTGAAGTCTCCATGGCCAAGGCTTGGATCAATCGGTGGCCGGAAAGCTCCTTGGGACTTTGCGGAAGACCATGTTTGGAAATGTAGTCGGGCGATCCTACCATGACCCGGCGAACCGATCCTACACGAACCGCAATTAGAGAAGAATCGGGCAGTTCGCCGATGCGGATGGCGACGTCTAGGCCTTCTTCCATCAGGTTGACGAAACGATCGACAAATAGGGTCTGGGCTTTCACCATAGGATAGCGGTTCAGAAAATCGCCCAGGATCGGGGTCACGAACATGCGCCCAAACAAGACCGGTCCGGTTATCCGCAATTCGCCCCGCGGTTCTGCGTGGGACCCGACCGCCGCTTCCTCGGCTTCTTCCAATTCCAGCAAAATCCGACGGCCGTCTTGTAGAAATCGATCGCCGCTCTCCGTCAGGCGAACCGAGCGCGTGGTGCGAACGAATAACCTTGTCCCGAGGCGATCTTCGAGCATAGCGATAGCGCGGGTAACAGCCGGTGGAGACATCGCTAAATCGCGGGCGGCAGCAGCAAAACCCCCACACTCGGCCACCTTTACAAACACCTGAATTGAGTGAAACCGGTCCATTAGTTTATTCCGTTTTGCGTAATAGTATTTTCAATAATATGCATATTCCAACAATTTTTGAAACAGATTATTCCTTGTTCATCAGGTGCGCAGAGCGACCGGATACACATAAACCCAAGACAAGAGAGAATTATCATGAGCCGTATCAACACTGTTACCAGAGAGACTGCCAACACCGAACAGACGGCGTTGTTTGACGCTATCCAGAGCAAGCTCGGCGTTGTTCCCAACTTTCTTGGCGTCTTCGCCAATTCACCGGATGCCCTGAAAGCCTTCCTGGGCCTTCATGAAATTACCGAATCCGGTAGCCTCGACCCGCAGACTGGTGAACGCATCGCGCTCGCCGTTGCCCAGGGCAACGGCTGCGAATATTGCGTTTCCGCCCATACTGCGATTGGTCGCAAGGCCGGGTTGACGGGTGACGAAATGGAAGCCAACCGCGCTGGCACGTCGCACGACGCCAAGGCCGCCGCTGCGGTTACCTTCGCCAAGGCACTGAACGAAAACCTGGGTGATGTCACCCAGGCGGAGCTCAATGCAGTTCGCGAAGCGGGTTACGATGAAGCTGAGATTGTTGAGATAATCACCCATGTCGGGATGAATATTTTGACCAACCTGATCGGCAAGGCCTCTCAGGTGGATATCGACTTCCCGAAGGTCTCGTTGCTGAACAAGGCGGCCTAATCCCTCCGGCTACTTGTCTACCAACTGGGGCGAGCGCCTCCCCTGCCTCCACTTTCTCAAAGGCGCTCGCCCCATTTTTCCAGAGGAAACAGTCATGCCTGCAAAATTCGCCGAAATTACTTTCACGGCAGCCGTTAAGGCCGCGCAAACCCGTTACGGCAGCCGTGCCGTGAATGAGAGATTTGAGATGTCCCAAGACCCCGGTGACACTTTAGGCATGGTTGAAACCGCCTTCATTGAAGCGCGTGACAGTTTCTATCAGTCGACGGTCAATGAAAATGGATGGCCCTATGTACAGCACCGTGGCGGTCCTCCCGGGTTCCTGAAAGTGCTTGATGAGCGAACAATCGGTTTCGCCGATTTCCGCGGCAATATCCAATATCTCAGTGTCGGCAATCTGGCCGACAACGACCGCATTTCGATGATCCTGATGGATTATCCGAACCGCCGCCGGCTAAAGATTTGGGCGCGAGCGCGCTTGGTTCATCATGATGAAGATCCCGAGTTGATGACGCAGCTCGAGGTGCCGACGTATCGGGCACGGGTTGAACGCGGCATAGTGATGACGATCGAAGCCATAGAGTGGAATTGCCCGCAGCACATCACGCCCCGTTTCACAGAGGCTGAAGTTGACGAGATGGTGGCGCCGCTAAAGAATCGCATCACCGAGCTAGAGGCGACAAACGACGATCTGCCTACCGCACTGTCCGGGCCACAATCGGCAATCGGCGACGGTCCTTTGGAATTGGTCATTACCGGTATTCGTCAGCTCACACCCGAAGTCCGCGCCTATGAACTGCGCCGGCCGAATTTCGAAGAACTCCCGGCCGTGACCGCCGGTTCACACATACAGGTTCCCGTTCAATTGGAAGATGGAAGCCAAGAAACCCGGACTTTTTCGATCAGCAGCAACCCCAATCGTCGAGACATCTACGAAATCGCTGTTCGGCTCGACACCGAGGGTCAGGGCGGAACGCGCGCTATTCACGAACGCTATGTGGTCGGAATGCGCATTCAGGCAAGTCTACCAAGGAATGCTTTTTGTCTGCACGAAGGTATTCAACCGGCTGTACTGATCGCAGGTGGCATAGGCATCACGCCGCTGAAAGCCATGGCTCAAACACTACAGGCTGACGGACGGGCGTTCCATCTGCATTATGCCGCCCGTTCACAATCGCTTATGGCCTATCGCTCGAAATTGGCGAAGGCGTTCGATGACGCGGTTTCTTTTTATGCGGATAACGAAGGCCAAAAGATCGATATCAAGGCCCTGCTGTCCAATGCCCCCTCTGATGCGGTGTTTTATGTCTGTGGCCCGGACCGGTTGACCAATGCCGTCCGCAGCATTGCCGATGCCCTGGGCATTGATTGTAAGCGGGTGCGCTACGAGCGCTTTACGACTGCAACCCCTGAAGCAGGTGACACTGATTTTCAGGTGCGCCTCGCGCGATCCGGGACGGAGCTAACCATCGCTCGGGATCAAACAATTCTTGATGCTCTGCTCGATGCCGGTATTGACGCCAATTATGGCTGTAAATCGGGCACGTGCGGCGCATGCGCCGTGAAAGTGCTTGATGGCATCCCCGTTCATCGTGACAGCGCACTCTCAAAAGAGGAACGCGATCAGGCCGGATTGATATGCCCCTGCGTGTCCCGCTCAGCGAGCGACGTTCTCGTTCTGGATATATGAAAAATGGAATCGAAGAGAACTTCCTATTTTCTGTATTTCGAAGACATGTCACCTATTACAGTTGGTCCTGTTCCATATCTAATGTCGGCTTGGTGGCAATTTGCGAAGTCCGGCAGACCTCCGGAATAAGGCAGTTTTCCACCTAATAATGAACGTTCTCTGGCAAAATTTCTGCTTTTGACCACCTTTCAGACGTCGATGAAGCAGACCAGGAATGGCAGAAGATGATGCAATACATGACACTCAATTCAGGCAAGGAGAGAACGATGGCTGACACTGTAATCATCCCATCACGTCAAAACTGGACTGTCGTTGCTTTTGGATTTTTGGCACTGTCGCTCGCCTTTTCGGGCCGGGCAGCCCTTGGCTTGATCATGCCTGTGTGGCAATCGGAGTTTGGCTGGTCGAGCAGCTACATTTCAGGTGTAGGCGCAACAGCCCTGCTTATCATGGCCATTGTCGCACCATTTGCGGGACGATTGATAGATCGTCGCGGCTCACAGTTCACTTTGAACCTGGGTATGGGATTGCTCGGCATTGGCTGCGTGATTGTCGCCATGATGAATGGCAAGCTGATGTTTGTGATCGGCTTCGCGGGTTTCTGCGCTGTCGGTTTCGGGGTTATTGCCACACATGTTGTGGCAACGGCAGTCACCCGCAATTTTTCAACCAATCAAGGGCTTGCCACTGGGATTGCGACGTCTGGCGCGACGGGCGGTCAGTTCCTTATTGTCCCGTTGATCGCCGCATTGCTGACCTTTGCCAGTTGGCGCTGGAGCTTTGGGGTGCTGTCACTGGCGAGCCTTGCCCTGATCCCCTGCATCAGGATGAGTATGCGCGCAGATGCGCCGTCAAGCAAAGCGAACGTGTCAGACCAAGCCATCTCCAGCATGGCCGAAGATTTCGTCTTAATCATCCAACAACCGACCTTTCATGTCTTGTTCTGGAGCTTTTTGATTTGCGGGTTCACCACAACTGGCGTGATTGAGACCCACCTGCTACCCTTCGCCTCATTCTGTGGCTTTCCACCGATCCCGAGCGCAACCGCCTATGGCCTCTTGTCGCTGGTAAATCTGGTAGGAATGATCGTCGCAGGTTGGCTGAGTGATCGCGTCAACCGCCCGATGCTTTTGACGGCAATCTATATGCTGCGTGCGCTCACCTTCATTCTTCTGGGTGGGTTGCCTGGAATGTCACTGGAAATGCTCTTCGTCTTTGCTGTATTTTTCGGGACTGTAGACTATGCAACTGTGCCCGTGACCGCCAGCCTCGTGGCAAGTCATGTCGGCATAAAGGTGATGGGTTTGGCGATGGGCATGATCTCGGCCGGGCACGCCATCGGCGGAGCGTTGGGTGCTTTTCTTGGTGGCTACCTCTTCGACATGACCGGTAGCTACGACCTTCTGTGGACAAGCTCTGTTTGGCTCGCTGCCGGCGCTGGTGTGCTAGCGCTGTTCTTGCGGGCAAGCGCACCCAAGAAACTTGCCGCCTAGGTGCGATAGCGATCATTCGTTGCAACTTAAACAAATGACTGAAAATGGTCTAGAGCTGCTTTAGTTCGATTGTCGAGGATCGCGCTACACATCATTGGTTCAATATCCGCTCTGCGCAATGTGAACTTGGCAAACCGCACCTGCGGCAAATTCCCGCTCTCCCCCCTTATTACCAATCACGGGATTTTTTGGACGTTTATGGGTTCTGCGCAAGCGAGGTAGAATATGCGGTTGCCTTTCCTGATTCCGTCCTCCCTGCAACCGAGAGGAAACCACAGGCTCCAACCAAACCTGCAACCGCATATATTTTTACAACTGGAGATAGTAAAACAGACCCCTAAGGGCCTGTTATAATGCTGCTTCTACAACCGGATATTTGGAGCGGGCGATGGGATTCGAACCCACGACCCCAACCTTGGCAAGGGAGAGTTCGCGGTGTTCCGTTAGTGAAGGATATTCGAACCCAATTGACGCAATTGAACGAGATTGCCCGAAGCCGGGACTCGTAAAGGGCCGAAGTGAGTTTGTGGGATTTCACTCAATTTAGCGCAATCTCGTCAAAAATTGTGTCGGGGCGTGAGTGGAACCGACGTGGAACCGAAAGCTGGATTTCCCCGGCTCTGCTGATGTCTAGTTTGCCGCACAAAGCGGGCATTCAACTAAGGATAATGTCACGACTGTTTCGAATGACGGCAGAGCGGACAAAGTGACAATACCTACTCTTGTAAATTTTTCGGATTGCGAAATGGGTAATCCTATCAAAACGTGTCGTAAGCGAACGTCAAGGAATAGAGTTCTTTTGAAATCATTGAATTCTCATTTTTTGAC
This sequence comes from Hyphomicrobiales bacterium, assembly GCA_021775875.1. Taxonomy (GTDB): domain Bacteria; phylum Pseudomonadota; class Alphaproteobacteria; order Rhizobiales; family NORP267; genus NORP267. Next base: position 6,695 of record JAJFHA010000019.1, read on the forward strand.
TCGGGTTCCAGGTGAATCACAATGGAACTCTGTGCTGTTTAAGCCTTTGAATTTTTGTGTACGGTCGGTTCTAGTTTGTGTACGGTCGAATCTAGGATGCATATTGATATCTAAGGGTCTTGGGTGGAGTTTTTACTTGCGGTTTTTGATAGAGAGCCGGTGGCAAATTTGATTGTCACGTTTCCATTTCGACGAAAACCGTATATTCATAGCTCAGCATTGCTGGGAGATTGCTGCATAAAATTGACAACATCTCGGCCACCACCTCACAAATCAGCACGTATTACTGGCAACATCCGCTGGAAGCGTTCGCCTGCCTTAGTCTGTGCCATCCTGGCAGGTGTTCTTTGGCTAGGTATGGGCGTCGTGGGCATGTCTGGGTTATCTGGCGCCGCTTATGCTCAGGCGGTTCCTGCGGGTTGTACGCCGGGAGTGGCGATTGCAGGTGGCACTGTAACCTGTGTTGTGCCGCCATCGCCAATTAATGGAATTACAACTACCGTTGATGATTTGACGATCAATATCGGCGCTGCGGGAACGCCCACAGCGGTGGTGAACGCAGCAGGCGATGGGGTTAATCAATCCGGTGCTGGTCCACAATCATTAAGTATCAAAGGTGCAGGGTCTAGCGTTACGGGGTCAGCTGACGGTGTAGACATAAGCGTCACAGGCGGTGCTGGAGACCTTTCCTTAAGCAGTCAAGGCGCGATTAGCGGTGGCAATAACGGTGTTGCAGCCAACAACAATGGCACAGGTGGCGTGACGATAGACGTCACCTCGGTTACTGGTGACACCGATGGCGATGGCAACGGCAGAGGCATTGACCTTAACAATAACGGTGCCAGCACGGGTGATGCATCCATCACTGCTACCGGTACGGTTAGTGGTGGTTTTGACGGGATAGAAGCCGACAACACTGGAACCGGTAATCTAACGATCAATGCTGCTTCTGTTATCGGAGATTCAGAAGGCAATGGCTCT
>JAJFHA010000020.1 GCA_021775875.1 Hyphomicrobiales bacterium
CCGCTACAGAATAACCCCGTTCGGTAATCTGCTTGATGGCATCAATCTTGAATTCTTCTGTAAATCGTGGCTTGCCCATGTCGTTCTCCTTGTCCTCATTTTTAGGTGACAAGGTGTCTACAATTCTAGGGGCTATTCAAACACAGGGAAGGGATGGTTGAAGGTTTTACTAAAAAGCACAAAATCAAACGCCTGGTTTGGTTTGAAGAACACCAAATGATTGCTCAAGCCATCTCAAGGGAAAAGACAATCAAGGGGTGGCCGCGACAATGGAAAATCAACGCCATTGAGGAAGCCAATCCGGAATGGAATGATCTTGGTCAATTGCTAATATAGGCCGCGCCCCTTTGCCCGTTGGACTCAATCCGCGACTCCGGTTAAAACGCCCTTGTTGCGGTGCAGCGGAAACCAATGATCCGGAAATTTAGCGATGACAAAATGGGTTTATTCCTTTGGCGATGGTGCCGCCGAAGGCGAAGCGGCGATGAAGAATCTGCTTGGCGGCAAGGGGGCCAATCTGGCCGAGATGTGCAATCTTGATCTGCCGGTGCCGCCGGGATTTACAATCACCACCGAAGTTTGTGGCCATTATTTTGAGCATGGCGAAAAATACCCCGATGCTCTGAAAAGTCAGGTCGATGAGGCGCTGCAAAATGTGAGCGCCATTGCCGGTGCTGAATTTGGCGGCGGTGACAATCCGTTGCTGGTATCCGTGCGCTCCGGGTCGCGGGCCTCCATGCCCGGTATGATGGATACGGTGCTTAATCTGGGTCTCAATGATGTGACCGTTGAAGCGCTGGCGAAATTGTCCGGCGACCGCCGCTTCGCCTATGATTCTTACCGCCGCTTCATCCAGATGTATTCCGACGTGGTGTTGGGTGTGTCCCACGATCATTTCGAAGATATTCTTGAATCCTTCAAAGAGGATAATGACTATTCTCTGGATACCGATTTATCAGCCGATGACTGGGTGCAGGTTGTGGCGGATTTCAAGGAGCGCGTTGAAGAAGAGAGCGACGCGCCATTTCCCCAAAATCCGAACGAGCAACTCTGGGGCGCGATTGGCGCAGTATTTTCTTCATGGATGAACCGCCGCGCGATTACCTATCGCCGCCTCCAGAATATCCCGGAATCCTGGGGTACAGCCGTCAATATTCAGGCCATGGTATTTGGCAATATGGGTGACACGTCTGCAACCGGCGTTGCTTTCACCCGCAACCCGTCAACCGGCGAGAACGAATTTTTCGGCGAATTTCTGGTCAACGCCCAGGGCGAAGATGTGGTAGCGGGCATCCGCACACCGCAGAATATTACCGAGCAGGCGCGGCTTGAAGCTGAGTCTGATATGCCGTCGCTTGAAAGCCTGATGCCGGAGGTTTTTTCAAGCCTGACCAGCATTTATGAAAAGCTCGAAGCCCATTACCGGGACATGCAGGATATAGAATTCACGGTTCAGGACAGCAAGCTCTGGATGCTGCAAACCCGGACCGGCAAACGGACCACCAGGGCAGCGCTCAGGATTGCTGTGGATATGGTGGAAGAAGGTTTGCTGACGCCGGAAGAAGCGGTAATGCGGATCGAACCCGAAAGTCTCGATCAGTTGCTGCATCCGACCCTTGACCCGGACGCCCCGCGTAAATTGCTGACGACTGGCTTGCCGGCGTCGCCCGGCGCGGCTGTTGGCGAGATTGTGTTTGATCCCGATACGGCGGAACAAATGAAAAGTCAGGGCAAGGACGTCATCCTGGTCCGGATAGAAACTTCGCCAGAAGATATCCACGGCATGCACGCGGCGGCGGGAATTTTAACTTCGCGCGGCGGTATGACCTCGCACGCGGCCGTTGTCGCGCGTGGCATGGGCCGCCCGTGTGTTTCGGGCGCCGGAGCTTTGCGCATCGATTACGCCAAAAAGACCCTGACCGTAATGGGCACAACTTTGAATGCAGGCGATGTCATCACCCTCGATGGTTCGGCGGGCCAGGTGTTGGTCGGCAAAGTCGCCATGCGCCAGCCTGAACTCTCCGGCGATTTCGCCAAGCTGATGCAATGGGCAGACGGGGCCCGGCGGCTCGGCGTGCGCGCCAATGCGGATACCCCGGCGGACGCCAAGGTCGCGCGGGAATTTGGTGCCGAAGGGATCGGTCTGTGCCGGACCGAACATATGTTCTTTGATAACGAGCGCATCGTCGCTGTGCGCGAAATGATCCTGGCGTCCGACGAAGCCGGGCGTCGCACAGCAATTGCCAAATTGCTGCCGATGCAGCGCGATGATTTCACCGGTATTTTCGAAATTATGGAGGGCTTGCCGGTTACCGTCCGCTTGCTTGACCCGCCCTTGCACGAATTTTTACCAAAGACCGATGAAGATGTTGCCGCTGTGGCGGACGTCATGAATATCGGGGTTGAGGAGCTCCGCGCCCGGGCGGAAAGCCTGCATGAGTTTAATCCGATGCTGGGGCATCGCGGTTGCCGGTTGGCCATCACCTATCCGGAAATCACCGAGATGCAGGCGCGCGCTATTCTGGAGGCCAGTGCCGATGTGTCCGCCAGGACGGGGCAATCGATATCACCGGAAATCATGATCCCGCTGGTAACCTCCAAGATCGAGTTTGATTTTTTGGCAGGCCGTATCCGCAAGGTAGCAGCCGAGATCGAGGCCGAGCGCAATATCAAGCTTGATTACACAATCGGCACCATGATCGAACTACCGCGCGCCTGTCTGAAGGCTGATGAGATTGCGGAAAGCGCTGAATTCTTCTCGTTCGGCACCAACGACCTGACTCAAACCTGCTTCGGTATCAGCCGTGATGACGCTGGCACTTTCCTCACCGAATATGTCGAGAAGGGTCTTTTACCGATCGATCCGTTCATCGCGATCGATCAGGAAGGCGTTGGCGAATTGATGAAAATTGGCGTCGAACGCGGCCAAAAAACCCGCCCCGATATCAAACTGGGCATCTGCGGTGAACATGCAGGCGAACCGCAATCGATCCATTTCTGCAACGAGATCGGCCTCGATTACGTCTCTTGCTCCCCCTATCGCGTCCCAATCGCCAGACTGGCCGCAGCGCAAGCAACGGTGATTGAAAAAGGGTAAGGCTAGTATTCTATTTTTGGATAGTCGGGAAATAGGTGCGAGCAGGCAAAAGACGCCAGCATTCGGTGGGATCTGCGACTCCACAATCGGGCAAATAGTTGGCATTGTTTCTGGCATGGGAATTTTGAAGCAATATTTACAGAGAGCACTGGCCGATACGCTTTCTTTTTTGGATTGGTCGCCGAAACAAATTGTTTGGCCTATCCTTGTTCTGGTTGGTTTTTTCTTCTCAAGTTTTTGGGTAGAAACCGAACAAGACTCAATCGAAAAAGCTCTAAAATTTGAAATCCTGATTTATGTTGTCAGGACCCTAGTTCCTGTTTGTGGCTTCGCATTTTTAATGTTTTGTTGGAATCTAGCTTGCGCACCATTTCGGATTGAAAGAGATGCCCACAACATAACGAAGAAAAAGCTTTCAAGTTCCGATGGGGTTTCATTAAGTGAAAATTTGCGTCGATTTGTGGAAAACAGAGACTATTTCACTTTAAAAGAAACAGCGTGCCTGATTGCAGGGACAGAAATATCTGAGGGTAGCCTAACGGGCGTTGCTGCAGGGTATTTGTATGATATCAAAAAACAAATCAGCGACAGGTCAATCCCAACTTTAAAAACTGCTAAAGCTATGGGCACGTTGGCTATATTTGCCTCACAAATTGATGGGGATTATGACAACATTCCCTCCCATACGCAGATTTCAAAATCTACGTTGGGAACATTGTCTACCGAATATGACACTATTATTCCGTCTATCACGGATGAAGATGTCTAGGATGATTTCTCTTAGTATCTGCATATAGATGCCTCTGAACGGGCTCTCCGTTAGCTTCTCCGTGGACATTCCCATCCCCCCAATCATGCCCAACAAAACTTTAAGCGACGTGGTTAAGGGCCTGTAAATCGTTTTGCGGCTTAATGGCTCATGTTGAGTTTGGCGGAATGAGTTTTTCCGTCACGAAGGCTTAAGGGTTCGGCGCGTTTTGCTGTGGCCCCAATTTCGCCGCCTTCGTACATTTTGTTGTTGTTGCGTCAGAGTTTGATTGAGTATGTCTGTGTTGCGTTCAAGTTTGCCCCTTACCCGGGCCACTAACTTTCTTATGTCATTTGTTCTGGCGACCGGAATAAATGTCATTTCTTCCAGCTCCACCGCCACAAATTATACCGAAGCCGTCAGCATAGCTGCTGAATTTGGTCTGGTACGTGCTGGTGAAAGCAATAATCGGCGGCAGCTTTCCAGTGCGCTTGCAGGCAATGGTGTTTTCAGCCAGGCGTCACTCGCGACCGGAAATAATTTTCACTTCGCCAATTACGAAGTTAAAGGTGACCGCCAGCCAATTCTGGCAAGCTATGAAGATATTACCGGAAGTTTGCCTCGGCCGCAGGTTCTCGACCAGCAGGCAATTTCCTATCCGCGCGTTAATCGCAGCGCCAAGGCTGGCCGGGTAAACCAGAATTCAGGCCGCTCCACCTATGCCCGGTTGAATGGCGGGTTTGGTGCCATGCACGGCCTCGGCCAGTTTTATTTTGGCGAACCGGAAACGGCTTACGGCGAAGTGGTGCCGCAATTTGCGTTGCCACAGGGCCTGGCTGATGGGTCTCTTGATGAGCGTCCTGAAAACCCGGTCAATGGCGCGACCGCCGAGAACGCCAATTACCGGCAGCGCGACTTTGCCTGCCTGGCTCAGGCTATTTATTTCGAAGCCAGAGGTGAACCCGCCAACGGCCAGTTGGCGGTAGCACAGGTGGTCATGAACAGAGTTGCGAGCCAATATTATCCAAACAGCGTTTGTGATGTGGTGTACCAGAACCAGCATCGCCGCAACCGTTGCCAATTCTCGTTTGCCTGCGACGGTCGTCCGGAACGGATCAACGACCGCCATTCATGGGATCGCGCTGCAGCAATTTCCCGTGGTGTTTTGTCGGGCGAAACCATGTCCGAAGCAGTTGGCACCCGTGCAACCCATTATCATGCCAATTATGTGCGACCGCGCTGGATCAGGGATATGATCAAAATCCGCCAGATCGGAGTTCATATCTTCTATCGGGTCCGCGCCTGGTCCTGATCGAACCATACAATTGCGTCTTTCGAAAAGCCGGGCAGGTTTTCAGCCCGGCTTTTTGCAGTTTGGCTAAATAGTTGTTTCGCGTTAGATTTGCCCCAAGTAAAAAATAAAAACAGCGGGACAGATCATGACCAATTCAGAATCACGCCGGTCCGGCTGGAGTGGCGTTGCCCTCCTCCTTATTTTCGGCTGCACAATCGCTATGTTTTCCTTCGGTGCCCGGTCTTCCTTCGGGTTGTTGCTGGCACCAATGACGGAGGCGCGCGAATGGAGCCGGGAAATTTTCGGTTTCGCCATCGCCCTGCAAAACCTGATTTGGGGCATCGCCCAGCCGGCTGCCGGGGCGTTTGCCGAAAAATACGGCACTGCCCGTGTGCTCGCATTTGGCGGCGTCCTGTATGCTGTCGGTTTGGTCGCGACCGCTTGGGCCGATACTCCTTTGTGGCTGGATATCGGTGCCGGTATTTTGATTGGCCTCGGCATTGCCTGCACCTCGTTCACCATCATTATCGCTGCCTTTGGGCGTGCGGTGACGGAATCCCAGCGTTCGATTGCGTTCGGGATCGGGATGGCGTCCGGGTCTCTTGGCCAGTTTGTGTTTGCCCCATTAAGTCAGGTTTTGATCGATAATTTTGGATGGCAGCAAACCCTGTATGTGCTGGCGGCATTCATGTTGTTGATCCCGTTTCTGGTCTTCCCGCTTCGAGGTAAATCAACCCCGGATCCAAGTTCAACAGCTCCGGATATCACTATGAAAACAGCGATTTCCCAGGCGTTTGGCCATAGAAGCTATTTGCTTCTGACTGCCGGGTTTTTCGTCTGCGGGTTCCAGATCGCATTCATGGCGGTTCATTTGCCGGCCTATATTGTGGATATTGGATTGGACGCATCAGTCGGAGCCTGGTCGATTGCAGTGATTGGATTTTTTAATGTTATCGGTGCGTTGGCAGCAGGTGTCATAGGTGCGAAATATTCAAAAGCCTGGTCCCTGTCGCTGCTCTATATTGCCCGCTCGGTCGTTGTTGCCTGGTTCATATTGTCGGCTCCATCCGAATTGAATGTGCTGATTTTTTCCGTGCTTCTGGGCTTCCTGTGGCTCTCCACCGTACCCCTTACTTCCGGGCTGGTTGTCGTCATGTTCGGGCCGCGTTATATGGCAACGCTGTTTGGCTTTGTATTTTTATCGCACCAGGTAGGTTCATTCATTGGTGTCTGGTTGGGCGGATGGATGTATGATCAATATCAGACCTATGACGGGGTTTGGTGGATCAGCGTCGGACTTGGTATTTTTGCAGCAATTGTCCATTGGCCGATTCGCGAACAGGCTTACGAAACACCCCAACCCGCGTCGGCATAATGTGTCGTTGGTACAATTTGAGTTTCAGGAACATATCGCCCGGCCATGACCGGGAAGCAGGAGACAATAATGGATAAATTTAACGCGCTTCAAATTTCAAAGACCGATGACGGTCAAAATGTCGGCATCGTTGAATTGGGTCTTGATGACCTGATGGAGGGCGACGTTATGATCCGCGTGTCCCATTCCACCGTCAATTACAAGGATGCTTTGGCGATCACAGGCAAGGGTAGGATTGTCAGAAGCTGGCCGATGATCCCTGGTGCTGATCTCGTGGGCATCGTGGAATCCTCGTCTCACGCCAAATACAAAACCGGCGATGCTGTTTTGCTTAATGGCTGGGGTGTTGGCGAAGGCCATTTTGGCGGCCATTCGCAAATGGCACGGGTCAATGGCGATTGGTTGATCCCGTTGCCAGCAGGGCTGACCCCGGCGCAAGCCATGGCCATCGGTACTGCTGGATATACATCGATGCTGTGCGTTCTTGAGCTGGAAAGCCGTGGCATCACGCCAGACAAGGGCGATATCGTTGTCACTGGCGCCGCTGGTGGTGTTGGTTCGGTCGCCGTCGCAATCCTCGCCAAGCTTGGCTACCGCGTTATCGCGTCAACCGGACGGGCGTCCGAAGCGGATTATCTCAAAAATCTTGGTGCCGCGGAAATTATAGACAGAAACGAATTGTCAAAACCTGCGCGCCCGCTCGCCAAACCACGCTGGGCTGGCGGCATCGATTGCGTTGGCAGCCATACTCTCGCCAATGTTTTAGCCATGACCAACCCGCGCGGCACCGTTGTTGCCTGCGGTCTGGCGCAAGGCATGGATTTGCCTTCTTCCGTTGCGCCATTCATTTTGCGTGCAGTAGCACTGATCGGCGTCGATTCAGTGACCGAACCTTATGAACGCCGGGTTCAGGCTTACGAGCGCCTCGTGACTGATCTGGACGCTTCTAAAATTGAAGCGATGGCCACGACAGTAAAGCTGGATGCCGTTGAAAAAGCAGCGCATGACCTGATGGATGGCAATGTTCGCGGGCGGATCGTCGTCGAACTGGACTAACCATTTACCGCTATGCGTGTGTTGGCACGCATAGCGGAATTTACATTTTCCTAACCATATCCAGTTACCTCTGGTGGGAGAGATACGTGCGTAGGCACGCAATCGTCCTGTTGCCGGAGATATGAGCGATGGAAGAGACAATTGCAGAAGACTTGAACTGCACCTGTTACCGGGTTCGCAAAGCGGCCCGCGTTTTGACCCAGTTTTATGATGATGCTTTGGCGGATGCAGGCGCAACCCTGACCCAAATGAGTGTGTTGACTGAATTGTCGCGGTCGCCAAACGTGTCGGTGACGGCGCTTGGAAAACGTCTTGGCATGGACCGCACAACATTATCCCGCATCATCAAACCGATGTTGCGGAATGGCTGGATCGAAAGCGGCAAAAGCGACGATCGCCGTGCCAGAAATCTGGAAATTACAAAGAATGGTATCGAGATATTGACCCGCTGCAACAATGGTTGGCGGCAGGCCGAAAGCCGGATGTTACGCACAATCGGGCGTGAAAACCGCTCAGTCTTGTTCGATCTGCTCGATCAGGCCGGCGGTGCTGTTCGCGATGTTGAGTCTGCCAACGCTGCCTGAAAATTCAGAATTTTGCCGGCATTGAATACGGAATGCCTTCACTGACCATTGAGCCAGATCCGATTTTCTCAATCGCTGCAACCATGCGCCCATCGCGGGCAAGGAGCCGGTCGGCAATTGCTACAATGCGCCGGTTTGGCGTTGCAGTAACGGAGGCGGTGCGCAAAGAGGCAGCGATATGATGTTCGTCAGTATTGGAGTTCATCAGACACAGCGCCACGTACCCAGCAGCAGTGGAGCGCGAAATCCCGGCCCAGCAATGGATCACCATCGGGGCGCCCCGGTCCCAATCCGAGACAAACGCCAGTAATTTTTCGACATGAATTTCGTCAGGAGGCGTAAGCCCTTCAACCGGATCGTTGATATCATTCATCCCGAGTTGGAGGTGGTTCTCAGGTAAAATAACCGGTGGTGTCGTCGGCATGGTGTCTTCATTGATGAGGGTCACAACATGGCTGGCACCAAGCCGCGCCACTTCTTCTTCCAGCAGGCGCAAGGAACATACATGGATCATGACGATGGCTCCCCTAGATCTTGAAGCATTTGAAACCGTTCCAGGAAATCAGCCTTCGCCTGGCCAGTTGATACCGCTTCCAATTGTCTGAAATTTGAAACGTCTTTTTTGAACCCGGTCGGGCGGCTGAAATACTTCGCCGCTTCATCTTCCGTAAATCCAGCCAGACCGGTGGCTTCGAAATAAGCCGCCATGCGGTCGGCGCGTTTGATCAAACCGGAAATTTTGTGCGGCAAAGAAGGTGTCAGTGAAAAACGAATATGAATTGCTGCCAAAAGCCGCAATTCAAGCTCTTTATAGTCAAGCCCGATCGCCGCCTTGAAAGGGCTGATCAGATCGCCAATGACATATTCGGCGCTATCATGCAGCAAACCGGCGAGCCGCCAACGAGGCGCAAGGTCTGGTGTCAGGGCGCAGCAAATATCATCCACAAGCAAGGAGTGCTGAGCCACAGAAAAAGTGTGCGCACCAAGCGTTTGCCCGTTCCAGCGCGCGATCCGGGCAAGACCATGAGCGATATCTTCTATTTCAATATCAAGTGGGGAGGGGTCGAGAAGGTCGAGCCGCCGCCCGCTCAACATGCGTTGCCAGGCGCGTGGTGGAATTTTTTTTGGTTTCGCAGATTTGCTCCGGCCTGTCGCCATCTCTAGGCGTCCCCCGACAGTCCAAAGTCCGCCCAGTCAATCGCAACATGCGTAATTAGGGTTTCACCGGCTGTCAGCGACAGGCCTTCGCCAAGAGCAGATTTCACCCGGTCGGTTCTGACCAAAGCGACGGCGCGTCCGTTGGCGGCGCTACCAAGCGTGCCAACTATTTTTTCTCCGGCCCTGATTTCGGTTCCAGGTGCTGGCACGTCGCCGACAAGTGAAACCGCAATGGTCCGGGTCCGTGCCGTGCCTCTATGTTCCATGCGCGACACCACTTCCTGCCCCACATAACAGCCCTTGGAAAAAGAAATGCCGTTGAGGAGGTCCATATCCGCTTCGTGGGGAAAGGCGTCGCCAAAATCGTAATCAAGACCGCCCTCGGGAATGCCCAGGGCAATCCGATGAGCGTGCCAGTTTTCAACATCTGAGTTGGTTGAATATTCACCAGCCGGTGCAATCATTCGCCAGCCAAGTTTACCAAAACGTGGATCAGGCTGCGCCCCGTCAGTGACTTCACCATCACCCCAACCGGCAATGACGTCATGGTTTTCAGAAACATTTTCAATTTCGACTGCTGCTCGCAATTTATAAAAAGTAAGGCGCTTGGTCAGTTCATCCGCCTGGTCCCGGCGACAATCAAGAAAAAATCTGTTGTCTAGTTCAAAGACTAAAAAATCAAACAGGATTTTTCCTTGCGGAGTCAGCAATCCTCCGAAGGCCGGATCATCAGCCCCGACTGATTTCATGTCGCAGGTAAAAAGCCCCTGAAGAAAGTCCCGCGCAGTTTCGCCCGAGACCTTGACCAAACCGCGATCGGATAAAATTGCAGTGCTCATAGTTGCCGACTTCCCTAGATTTCATCTGCACAGGATGTACGCATACCCGCTGGAAGCTGCAACCCTAAGGAGACGGGAAGCCGCTAAATCGCAGGTTACATTATAATCTGGAAATGATCTTGCCGAATTTAAGGAGCGGGTGCACCAAGAGGGCAGTAATCGGCTATTGGGTCGTTTTATGCAGGGTAAATTCGCCGCGGCGAACACGGTCCGCCAGGCCTTCGGTAAACTCAACCACCGGGATTTCACCATAAATCGTGATCAGATCGCTGAGGGCCGCGAACAAAGCCGCATTGGCGATAGCTTCAGGCTCAATGCCGTCCTGCTTGGCTTCATACCAGGCTTCCATGATGTACCCGAGAGCGGCTTCCTTGGAAGTCGGAAGCTCATAATCTGTTGCGGTATCCGACATGGCCTGTCCTCAAGCGTTTTATCGTTAACATATTGTTATTAAAGTGAAAGCAGATGAGCCAGCACTTCGTTGTAGAAGGTTCTAGCAGCTTGCCGTGAGGTTGGCTTCTGCTATCCCGGTAAACGGTTAATTCGGGCCGGGAGACACAAAAATCTGGCATATTGCTGACGAATTGACGTCGAATCCAGCGTTTCAGGTTGGCAAATACAAACCTGCCATTGCGCTGGGTGGTTTGTGTAGGTATGTCCTGTCTCATGAATAAGATTCCGACAAATCTGCTCGATGGGTATGAAATATTCAGACGGGGCAAGTTTTTATCCGAACGCGAGCGCTATCACGAATTGGCCGAGCTCGGACAAACGCCAGATACAATGGTAATCGCGTGCTGTGATTCCAGAGCGGCGCCGGAAATTATCTTCAATGCGCTGCCGGGCGAGATTTTTGTTCTTCGTAATGTGGCCAACATAGTGCCGCCCTACCAACCGGACGGTGAGCACCATTCCACATCAGCCGCTTTGGAATTTGCGGTCCAGAGCCTCAAGGTCAAAAATATCGTTGTGCTCGGCCATGGCCGGTGTGGTGGCATACGAGCCGCACTCGACCCTGCCGTTGAACCGCTATCGCCGGGAGATTTCATTGGAACCTGGATGGAATTGCTGGCACCTGCTGCGGAAGCGATTTCGGGCAATAAATGGCTGACAGATTCTGAACGTCAAACTGCGTTGGAGCGGATATCTATTCGCCATTCGATCGAAAATCTGCGTACTTTCCCGTGCGTATCGATCCTGGAGGGTCGGGACCGGCTCCAGCTTCATGGCATGTGGTTTGATATTTCAACCGGCGAATTGTGGATCATGGACTCCGACAGCGGCGATTTTTACTGCCAGCCCCACGGTCAGGAATGACGCTGTTGCGTCCAATTGGGAGAAAATTGAAATGATGCAGAGCATACGCACTTTTGTTGCCGGGGTTCGTGGCCTTCACCCGCTATGGCAGGTCTGGCTGTTGATCATGATGATCGTGAACGGGGTTTTGCCGTTTTTCTATCTCGCCGAGTTAGCTGCAATTATCACTCTGATTGGCATGTTCAGCGGCGCGTTTTTAGGCTTGGTGCTTGTTCACTTGCACGGCTTCACAAAATTGCTTGGTCTCATGCATCTGCCCTGGGTACCAATGATCGCGGCGCAAATCGGTTTGTATCCAGGTTTTAACAGCGCTAGCAATTATTCTCTTTGGCTTACAGTTGCGATCCTCATCACCGCGATTTCGCTGGTCATTGATGCGATTGATGTAGCCGCCTTTTTCAGAACCAAAAAAGACTAGTTTGCGTAACGGTTCTGGGTCAGCAATGCCAGTTCGGCACCTTCATTCATATAACGCCGGGTAGCTAAAATAGCACTCGGCGTACATTGCCGGTAACTGCGCTCGAAATTCCGGTATCCGCGATTGAAATCTTCGGTTAACTGGGTGCGCCATTGTCGCCCTGGTTCTTCGGCTTCAATCATCGCTTCCATTTGCAACCGCCACGTCTGCCCCTCATCGGCGCCGCATAGCGCACGCAGATAATGCACGGCCCCGAGAATCTCCGCGAGCCGCATCAATTCCTGCTCGTAGGGCGGCCGGAAACCCGGATCGGTATCGTCCTCCGGCTCTTCAATGGTGCCGTTGGATGGGGTTGTGACCGGTGCAGTTAGCGGAACGGCGGTCGGGAAACTCACCACCCGGTTTCGCGATCTTGTGCGTGATAAGGGCACCGGATTGATGGCCGCCGCCGGGTCATCTTCGGACCAGGCCGGTATCGGCAAAAAGACCGGAAAAGATATGGCGAGGCCTGCCAGCAAACAGGCGGAAATTCTGAATTTGGATAGCATCATGCGCAAGACCTGGTTCAAGCCTGTAGATTGCTGGAATCGGACAAGGTCTTATGGCCGTGAAGCAGGGCAGATTCAAGGCACTAACAACATCATCCCCCAGAATGATGAATCAGAGTGACGGAAAATTGCTAATTCTGCCGTATCCGGTATTCAGGGTGAAAGGCATGAAACACAAACGCAAATGTCACGTCATAGACAATATCAACGGGTCCATCCGGGCCATTGGCTTGCGCGATTATATTGCCCACATCGCGTCCTTCGCTGATATCGCTGGCGTCAAGGGCTGAATTTTGTCCTTCAATCCAGCGAACGGTCACATCGCCAAAATTGACGCTGCCTTCACGCCGCACCATTTCTAGCGCCACTGCCATTTCCTGGCCATTGTGCTTAATCGCCACCACCCGCGCCATCGGGTTTATGTAATCCGGCAATTCGCCTTGAAAGAAATATCCATTTGGGCGGGATTGATTGTCATAGCCCTGATACGGGTTTTGGCCATACCGGCGCATCCGAGGATTGTTAGGCACCAGCACCCGGCCATCCGGGTTGGCTTGTAGAAAGCGCTCAAAAGATTCAAGGCGCACCGGGATTGTTTCAAGTTTTACACCGGTCATGGTGCCGACAATACCTTCGCCAGTAAATTGTTGCCACCAGCTTTGGGTCTGGCGGTCATACATGACCAGATCGGAATTGCGTAATTTGCCGGTTGTACCAAAATCCAGAACGCGCCCGGCGACCCGGCGATCAAAAACCATGGCTGAATTGCATAATGGACAATAGGTGATGGTAACCGGCTGGTCGCCAACAATGTCGTTTACAATCTCATGCCAGATCAGGATACCGAGCGGGTAAGCGCGGGCATCATCGCCAATTTTTAGGGTAATAACCGGTTCTTCAGGCTCCAGATTAGTGATGGATTGGGCAGCAAAAAATTGCGGGTTATCGATGGCGGGAATGCCGTCTTTGGGCGGTCCGCCTGATAGAATTTCTGAAAAATCGATACTGGAACGCGAAAAATCAGTCTCGCTCCATCCGCCACGTTGCCAGGTTTCGGGGTTGGCGTTGGCAGGTCCAATAAAAGCGAGCATCGCTACAAAAAAAATGGCAAATGATGACGGGAGGTTTTTCAAAATCATGATACTGGCCCAAATCCTCTATGGCCCATATTGCGCTGGGTAGGGTCTTTTATGCCAATCAAAGGTGCGTGAACCCGGAGTGAGGCATCAGGACGGGTTCAGAAAATTCCACGACTTGGAGATAATGCCCGGGGTGCCCTTCGTCATTTTATGTTCGGAAAGGTCGTCCAAAGTTCTCCACGAAACCGCTCTGGCATCGCTTGCTGCAACCGCTGTACCTGATATCCATGATCCAACAAAAACCGCGATCACATAATGAATTTTTACCCGATCATCCGGGTCCCGGTGGATTGCTTCGACATAATCAAAAACCGATCCGGGGTCGGCCACAATGCCAGTCTCTTCGTCTAGCTCGCGTGAAACCGCCGTCTCAAGCGTTTCACCTGCCTTCACCAACCCGCCGGGCAAACTCCAAAACCCAGCAAGCGGTTCTTTGTCGCGTTGCACCAACAATACACGTTCATCATGCCAGATCGCAGCACTTACCGCCAGCAATGGCCTTTCAGGATATGTGCGGGTGTCGGACATGATTGGGGGCAGGCCTTAATCGAACAGCGCGTTAATCGCGTCCTGGGTATCATCTGTTTCTTCGACTTGCGCGGCCCCGCCATTGATAATGGACGCGGCTTCACTGATCACGGAAAGTATCCGCGCCGCGACTTCGGACGCCTTGAAGGCAAGAATTTCCTGATTACTAATTTCAACCATTTTATGGGCATCGGCGATGCTCTCCACCACGCATTCATTCAGCCGCACGATGGTTTCATCAAAAGCCTGGCGCACCTGATCGGGAGCATGTCTATAAGCGATAATCGCCATATCCGCGTCGCGCAGTCCTGAATGCCGGAAATGATCCTGATATGACAACGGCTCCCACGCAGCGATATCTTCGAGCGCATCTGGCATCATTGGCAGCATCTCGATCATCATCGCCATTTCATTGAAATGATTGAGATAATCGGTCGCAAGTAAAGTTTCTGGATGAATATTTGTCCCTTCCAACAGAGAAATGTCAAACGGGCTCTGACTTCCAGACTGGAAATCGGATGTTTCATCCGTTTGGTTTGCTGTGATGTCCGGCATTGAAGAGCTTTTCCAATAGGCCAAAAACTGCGAAAAGGTGTATCTGTCAGTTTCAGCATTCAGGGTTTCCAAATCCTTACCGTTTTTCTGGAATATGCTTATGTGTGGACGATTTGCCTTGACCGTGCCGGTGGAAGCGATGCGCCAATTATTTGCGTTTCGTGAACAGCCGAATTTCCCGGCGCGTTATAATATCGCGCCGACCCAACCCATTGCGATCATCCGGGCCGGGAAAAACCAGCGAGAATTCACATTTGTGCGCTGGGGCTTGCTGCCAGGATGGGTAAAGGACACAGAAAAATTCCCGCTCCTGGTCAATGCCCGCAGCGAGACGGCGTTCGAAAAACCGGCCTTTAGAAATGCGATTCGCCGTCGCCGTTGTATCATCCCGGCTGACGCTTTTTACGAATGGCGAGCGGGAGCAAAACGCCCCAAGCAACCTTTCATGATCAAGCCGGCGGATGGAGGGACCATGGCGTTCGCGGCAATCTGGGAACATTGGATGGGGGCGGATGGTAGTGAAATTGAAACAGCAACGATCCTGACAAGTGCCGCCAACGATACCCTGAAACCGATCCATGATCGGATGCCGGTAATTTTGAAACCGGAAAATTTTGAAGAATGGCTGGAGCGTCCGGAAGAAGAAGCGGAAAAAATGAAACCCCTGCTGGCTCCGGCGGCAAATGAATTGTTGGAAGTGGTTCCGATTTCAACGCGGGTCAACAAGGTCGCCAATGATGACGCAGATATTCAAATTCAGGTTGAGGTTGGCAGCGAGGAGGCCCAGGCAAAGAGCCCTGAAAGCGATCAACTGAACTTGTTGTAACCGACCCGACAGGGTTATTATCTCGAATATGAGTGATCGGGCAGGATCTGAACCATGGATGCGATGACAATATTGGCGAGTGTGTTCTTGATCTTTATCCCGGCTCTGATGTTGCCGGGGCCAGATTTTATTGCCATGGTCAGATCATCGATGGTGCGCGGTACTCGCGCCGGGCTGCTGACCACCTGCGGTGTTTCTGCAGGTCTAGGGTTATATGCAACTGTGAGTATGCTGGGACTGTCCGCGATCCTGATCAATTACCAATGGCTGGCCTGGACAATCCGCGTTCTTGGCGGCTGTTATCTTGTTTATCTGGGGATCAGGCTGGCTTTCACAAAACCGGCTAAGGTTGATATCAAGATTGAGGCAGGTATCCAACGCGGCCATCCTTTGGTGTTCGGATTTTTAGTTACGCTGACAAATCCAAAGGCAGTGATTCTATTCACCAGTGTTTTCGCGACGACGGTCTCCGAATCGACACCAACTTGGCTGATGCTGTTGATGATTGGGTTGGTGATTTCAAGCTCTCTCGTATGGTACGCAATTGTCAGCCTGTTCATGTCGTCTGCCCGCATGGTTGACCGGTTCAGAGATGCCCAACACTGGATCGAACGGGCAGCGGGGTTATGTTTTATCGGCATTGGTGGGCGTATTCTTGCTGACGCCAGAAACCCGGTAAGTCCGTAAAAAGCTATGTGCCGCTGTCCTTTAACCGGCGTGCCATCACAATTCGGTCTTCTGCTTCATATCCAATATTTTCATAAAATTTCTGCACCGCGTGGTTGTCGCTTCGGATCATCAGGTTGAGCTTCCAGATACCTTGGCTGATGAGCCAATTTTCCGCTGCCTTCATCATCTTCGCGCCAAACCCGTTGCCTTGTTGGTCAGGATCAACCGCTAGATAATACACAACGCCTCTATGGCCATCGTGACCTACCATGACCGATGCCAGAATGGTTTCCCTCTTCGGCCAGATCAAGATGTCTGCATTCGGTGATTTGCGGGCAAACGTAATATCCGTTTCCGGGTCATTCCAGGGCCGGACCAATCCGGCCCGAGTCCAGAGGTCAATAATTTTTGGAATGTCATTTTTGGCTGCAGAAACAATGTCAGCAGAGGCAAGGGCGCTCACAACATTTTCCCGGGGTTGAGAATATTGTTCGGATCGAGCGTTTTCTTGAGCGTACGCATCAACCCCATCTCGACGTCGCTTTTGTAGCGGGGTAGCAGGTCGCGCTTCATCACGCCGATACCGTGTTCGGCGCTGATCGAACCGTTAAATGACGCAACAATTTCATGAATGGCTTCATTCATGTTGCCCCAATGCGACAGGAAAACCTCCTTGTCGCTGCCTGTTGGCTGGCTGACATTATAATGCAGGTTACCGTCACCCAGATGCCCGAACGGGACCGGTCGCGCACCGGGAATACAAGTCTCAACAGCTTTTTCGGCACGCGCCAGAAAGGCCGGAATATCCGATACCGGCACCGAAATATCGTGTTTGATGGATCCGCCTTCCAGTTTTTGTACTTCCGACATGGAAGTACGCAGGCCCCAGAAATCGTCTGCTTGCTGACCGGAGGCGGCAAGAGCCACATCGCTGGCAATGCCGTCTTCGATTACGGACACAAGTAGATTCTCAATGCGGGTTTTGAGAATATCCGCGTCGTCGCCCGAAGAAACTTCAACCAGCACATACCAGGGATGGGGTTCCGCTAGCGGATCGCGACTGCCTGGCGCATGGGTCAGGACAAAATCAAGTCCGATACGGGGCATCAACTCAAATCCCGTCAGGTTACGCCCTTCACCATCCATGGCTTTATGGAAAAGAGTGACGGCAGATGCAGCCTCCGGCAATCCGACAAAAGCAACTTCGCGCGATTTTGGCCGCGCAAACAGTTTCAGCGCCGCTGCTGTAATAATCCCGAGCGTTCCTTCCGCGCCGAGAAATAATTGTTTCAAATCATAGCCGGTATTGTCTTTGCGCAGCGTTTTCAGCCCGTCCAGAATATCGCCATTGGCAAGAACCAGTTCCAGCCCCAAAACCATGTCGCGGGCGTTGCCATAGGCGAGCACCCCGGTGCCGCCGGCATTGGTGGAAAGGTTGCCGCCGATCTGGCAGGTGCCCTCGGCACCAAGACTCAAGGGAAATAAACGCCCCGCCTCGTTGGCGGCATTCTGGATATTGGCGAGGATCGTACCTGCCTCGCAAACAAGAGTATTGGCGCCGGCATTGACGTCGATAATCCGGTTCATGCGCCCAAGCGACACCACGATATGTCGATCCGCATCAAAAGGAACTTGTGCACCCACGAGGCCGGTATTGCCGCCCTGGGGAATGATGCTCGTGCCGGTTTCATCAGCCAGTTTCAGAATTTGCGATACTTCCGCCGTGCTACCGGGTCGCAAAATCAACCGTGCTTGGCCTTTGTAAAGCCCGCGCCGTTCGACCAGATACGGGGCCATGGTTTCTTCATCTGAAATCGCATGGCGAGATCCGACAATGGCGGCAAACTGCGTTGCAAGATCGTCTGATATGACAGGCTTGTTGGGCATCTAAATTTTGATCCTAATCGTTGTCGCGCGGCGCAGCGGCCCGGCGCAACCGGTCGTTGATAGAGACACCTAGCCCGGTTTCCGGCACCTTGGCACAGGCAATCGTTGAAGCGCCAGTTTCATCAAGCTGGTGCAGAAAATCAAACAGATTGGCGGCGGCTTCAACAAGATTTCCTGTGTCACTTAGGTTGAGCATCGCACGCGCGTTTTCAGAGCCTTCGGGTAAATCTGACCCGAACGCCAGCAAGCTCTCGCCTTGTTCTACTCTGGAAATATCGGTCCGCACCTTTGTGCGCGGTGCATAATGAGATTTGAGCCGCCCCGGCGCCAAAGGCTTGTTTTCGGCGTCATCTGGCGAAGCCGATAGTATCTTTGAGCCGAGAATTTTTTCGATTTTTCCGGTCTCCAACCCGCCAGACCGCAACAGGCTGACCTTGTCTCCGACACAAAGCAGAATGGTAGATTCAAGGCCGATATCGCAGGTGCCGCCATCCAGAACCACGTCGATTTTGTCTCCAAGGGAAGCCACCACATGGGCCGCTCTGGTCGGGCTGATACTCCCCGAGGCGTTGGCACTTGGCGCGGCCACTGGTCTGCCCACGGCGCGTAACAAAGCCTGCGCCGTTTCATTGGCGGGCACCCGTACCGCGATTGTGTCCATCCCAGCACTAACCAACTGCGATACCGGGCTTGGCGCAGCCCTTGGCAGCACCAGTGTCAACGGCCCCGGCCAGAAGGCCGCCGCCAGTTTCTCAGCCAGCAGAGAAAACGCAGCAATCTCGCGTGCCGCCTCAATATCTGACACATGGCAGATCAACGGGTTGAAGGCAGGGCGGCCCTTGGCCTCAAAAATGTGCGCTACTGCTTCGCTATTGGTCGCGTCGCCGCCAAGTCCGTAAACGGTCTCGGTGGGAAACGCCACGAGTTTGCCCGCACGCAGGAAATTTGCAGCGGCGGAAATTGATTTCGCGCTAGCCCCGGTAACGAGGCCGATATCCGATGGCATTGCTTTCAAACGCCCCATTGCTTTTGTGAATTCATGACCTAGACCCCTTTTTCTTTACACGAAAGCATTTGATGGAGCCAAATCGGTTTGTCGGCTAGGCGCGGAGCGCAGCGCGATTGTCTGATCGAGCAAGCTTCGCAACGAAGTCCGATGAGCCGATTTGGTCCACCACAGGCCGGTTTTTCGTGCCCACTGGACTTCGTTGCGGCCCGCTCGTGGTCAGGTAGACCAAGTCACGAACCGCGCCTTGCCAGCGGTCACGAAAAAATCAGGTCAAATGCTTTCGTGTAAAGAAAAAGGGGGCTAGAGTGACATCCCCAAACAGATAGCAGAAAATGCAGGAGTATGTTGATGTCCTTTGCGGCCCCGGTCCGGGAAATTTCGTTCGTATTGAACAATATTGCCGGATTGCGCGGCGATCTGGAAGAGGGTTTGTACGGCGATCTTTCAATTGAACTTGTCGACGCTATTCTCGAAGAGGCAGGCAAATTTGCGTCCAACGAGATCGCGCCTCTGAACCGTGCTGGCGACATTGCCGGAGCGCATCTTGAAGATGGCAAAGTGATCATGCCCGATGGCTGGAAGCGGGTCTATGACCAATGGGCTGAAGCGGGATGGGGCGCATTGGCAGGCAAAGAAGAATGGGGCGGACAACACCTGCCAGTATGCCTCGCGGTTGCCATTCAGGAAATGTGGAATTCGGCCTCCATGGCGTTTGGCATCGGTACGGTTCTCACCCACGGTGCCGTTGAGGCGATTGCCGCTCATGGCTCGTCCAAATTGTGTGACACCTATCTGGCACGCATGATGAGCGGAGAATGGACCGGCACCATGAACCTGACCGAACCCCATGCCGGTTCAGATTTGAGCGTCTTGCGCTCCCGCGCCGAAAAGCAGGATGATGGCAGCTATCGTATCTTTGGCACCAAGATTTTCATCACCTATGGTGAGCATGATCTGACGGATAATATCGTTCATCTGGTGCTGGCACGGTTGCCGGATGCGCCTGCCGGAACACGCGGAATTTCCTTGTTCCTGGTGCCAAAATTTCTGGTCAATGAAGACGGCACGCCCGGTGCGCGCAATGATGTTTATTGCACTGGCGTTGAACACAAGCTCGGCATCCATGCCAGCCCCACCTGCACAATGACCTTTGGCGATAATGATGGCGCAATTGGCTATCTCATCGGGGAAGAAAACCGTGGCCTCAATTGCATGTTCACGATGATGAACAATGCCCGCCTTTCGGTTGGCATTCAGGGCGTGGCGATTGCCGAACGTGCCTTTCAACAGGCACTGGAATTCGCTCAGGAGCGCCGCCAGGGCAAGGCGGAAGCCTGGAGCGGGATTGAACAGGTGCCAAACGAGATGATGCCGATCATTGTCCATCCGGACGTGCGGCGCATGTTGATGACGATGAAATCAATGACCGCCGCAGCGCGGATTATCTGTTACATGACCGGCATCGAAATCGACCGGTCGCACGCAGGCGACGACGAGGACAAAAAGGCAGTAGCCCTTGGTCGTGCCAATATCCTGACTCCGATCGCAAAATCTTTTTCTACCGATATTGGCGTCGACGTGGCCTCGCTTGGCGTGCAGGTCCATGGCGGCATGGGGTTTGTAGAAGAAACCGGCGCGGCGCAGCATCTGCGCGATGCCCGTATTGCCCCGATTTATGAAGGCACCAACGGCATCCAGGCGATTGATCTGATAACCCGCAAGCTTGGCCAGAATGGCGGCGAAGATGTGCGCAGTCTGATCGCCGATCTCCGCGATATTGCGGAGCAGGTGATGGCGGTCAACGAGCCGGAATTTGGCCGTATGGGTTACCGGATAAATGAAGCAGTGAATGAACTGGAAGAAGCAACGGACTGGATGCTCCAGGCGCTTCAGTCGGACATGGCAGAAGCACTCGCTGGCGCGACACCGTATCAAAAATTGTTCGGTCTGACCGCCGGGGGTGTATGGCTTGGTAAGGGGGCGCTGATTTCGCGCGCCAGCGAAACCGGAAAATTGCCCGTCGGCGCTGTTGCGACCGCTCGCTATTTTGCCGAAAATCATCTGGTCGAGGTTGAAGCTCTGCGAAAAACCGTGACCGGGGGCGCGGATGCGTTGATCAGTGTCAGTCTCGAAGAGCTTGTCGGCTAGAATATTTAATCCAGGAGGACATTTTGTCTGATCTCAAGGGAAAAACATTGTTCATCACCGGCGCCAGCCGGGGCATCGGTTTGGCCATTGGTCTTCGCGCGGCCCGCGATGGTGCCAATGTGGTGATCGCCGCAAAGTCGGCCGAGCCACACCCGAAACTGCCCGGCACGATTTATACGGCAGCTGAAGAAATTGAGGCCGCTGGCGGCACGGCTTTGCCGCTGATCGTTGATGTGCGGAGTGAAGAAAGCGTTGTCGATGCGGTCAACAAAACCGTCGAGACCTTTGGCGGGATCGATATCTGCGTCAATAATGCCAGTGCGATCAGCCTCACAAATACCGTCAACACAGATATGAAGCGCTATGACCTGATGCATCAGGTCAATACCCGTGGCACCTTTCTGGTGTCTAAAACCTGCATCCCCCATCTGGCCAAATCCGATAACCCACATATTTTGAACCTGTCGCCGCCGCTTGACGTGAAAGCAAAATGGTTTGCGCCAAATGTGGCTTATACGATTGCAAAATTCGGCATGAGCCTGTGTGTGCTCGGCATGGCAGAAGAATTGAAGGCGCAGGGGATCGCGGTCAACGCGCTTTGGCCGCGCACGACGATTGCTACCTCGGCAATCAAATACATCGTCGGTGGCGATGCCATGATGGAAGCCAGCCGGTCGCCAGAGATTATGGCCGATGCGGCCTGGATGATTTTCAACAAACCGTCCAGGGAATTTACAGGTAATTTCCTGATCGACGATACCTTTCTGGTGGAAAATGGCGTCACCGATCTGGATCAATACCGCATGGACCCGACCAAGGACCTGTTCCCGGATTTTTTCGTACCGGACGATTCAGTGCCACCACAGAGCCTGAAAGCAGTGAAGAATTGAGACCGCCAAAATGACCACTCTGCTTACCAGCCACGCTGATTGCCTGAACCACGAAATCGCTCCCGGTCACCCGGAATCACCGGATCGGCTCAAGGCCGTTGAAAAAATGCTGTCCGGAACCCGGTTCAATGATCTGGTGCGCGAAGACGCCCCCATGGGAACCGTTGAGCAGGTTCTGCACGCCCACCCGGAAGATTATGTAAAGCAAATCGCGGATGTCCGCCCCACCGAGGGCATTGTGCATCTGGATGCCGATACTGTGATGTCACCCGGAAGCTGGGACGCCACCATGCGGGCCGTTGGTGCGATCACCCACGTGGTTGAAAAGGTGGTGGATCGCCAATTTGACAATGCCTTTGTCGCCACCCGCCCACCAGGCCATCATGCCGAGGCGCACCGGGCCATGGGATTTTGCATTTTTAACAATGCGGCGATTGGCGCGCTCCATGCCCGAAATATCCTGGGTCTGGACCGGGTCGCAGTGGTTGATTTCGATGTCCATCACGGCAACGGCACCCAGGATATTTTCTGGAATGAAGCCGATATGTTTTATGGTTCCACCCACCAGATGCCGCTTTACCCTGGTACCGGCGCTTATACCGAAACCGGGGTAGGCAATATTTTCAACGCACCCCTGTCGCCGGGCGCGGACGGGGCCGATTTCCGCGAAGCCATGAACGAGGTTATTCTACCGGCCCTCGACGCATTCCGCCCTGATCTGATCATCATATCGGCGGGCTTTGATGCCCATACCCGCGATCCTCTGGCGAACATCAATCTGCAGGAAGAAGATTTCGTCTGGATTACCAATAAATTGCTGGATAGTGCGGATCGTCACGCAGGCGGCAGACTTGTTTCGATACTCGAAGGAGGGTACGACCTCAAGGCGCTTGCCAGCTCGACAGGCGAACATGTTTCCGCCCTTATGTCGGCTTAGGGAATGCGAGAATGGATCGGGACAGGATATGAGTGAAACGCAAAATTCCTTGGCTGTTGATGAACTGAGCTTTGAAGTTGCTTTGGCCGAACTGGAAGGCATTGTGGCACGCCTAGAAAGCGGCGACGTGGAGCTTGAAAAATCCATCGAGATATATGAGCGCGGTGAAGCCCTACGGGCGCGTTGCGATAATTTGTTGAAACAGGCCGAAGCGCGGGTAGAGAAAATCTCCGCGACCGGCGAGCAGGTAACAGGCACAACGCCGCTTGATGTGGAGTAACTCCGGGTGGTGACTTGTCCCCCGGCTTTGCTATAGAATGATCATGGAATTCAGAAACCTTCTGGCGAAGCCGGAGCGGGAGAAAATCCGGTGACGAAAAAGCCTGACACCCCAATGCTGGATAAGGTGCGCTCACCTGCGGATTTGAATGATGTTCCGGACGAACGTCTTGATGATCTGGCGGATGAAGTTCGCCGTGAAATGATCGATGCTGTGTCGGTAACCGGCGGGCATCTGGGTGCTGGACTTGGTGTCGTTGAATTGACGGTCGCCATCCACAAGGTTTTCGATACCCCCGATGATCGTCTGATCTGGGATGTGGGGCATCAATGTTACCCCCACAAAATCCTGACCGAGCGGCGCGAACGGATCCGCACCCTGCGCAAGGGCGGCGGCCTGTCCGGTTTCACCAAGCGCACGGAATCCGCTTACGACCCATTTGGCGCGGCACATTCTTCCACGTCCATTTCAGCCGGTCTCGGTATGGCGGTAGCCCGTGACCTCAAGGGCAAGGACAATCACGTTATTTGCGTAATCGGCGATGGCGCCATGTCTGCGGGGATGGCCTATGAAGCGATGAACAATGCTGGCGCACTCGATTCCAGGCTCGTGGTTATTCTCAACGATAACGACATGTCAATTGCACCGCCGGTTGGTGCCATGAGCGCCTATCTGGCGCGGCTGGTCTCGTCCCACACCTATTTGAGCGTCCGCGAGGTTGGCAAACAGATCGCCAAACGCCTGCCACGGTTTTTTCAGGACAAGGCGGCTAAAGCTGAAGAGTTTGCACGCGGATACTGGACCGGCGGAACCTTGTTCGAAGAATTGGGTTTCTATTATGTTGGCCCGATCGACGGCCACAATATGGAGCATCTATTGCCGGTTCTGCGCAATGTGCGCGATGCCAATCAGGGCCCGGTACTGGTGCACGTGGTCACCAAAAAGGGCAAAGGATATCTGCCTGCAGAAAATTCAACCGACAAATATCACGGCGTCTCGAAATTCGATGTGGTGACCGGCAATCAGGTAAAATCAATTGCCAACGCACCGAGCTATACTCGTGTTTTTTCAGATAGCCTGATCAAGGAAGCCCGCAAGGACGAGCGGGTTGTCGCGATCACCGCCGCCATGCCGGGCGGCACCGGGCTGGACCGGTTTGCAAATATTTTCCCTGACCGTTGTTTCGATGTGGGGATCGCAGAGCAGCACGGCGTGACCTTCGCTGCCGGGTTGGCGACGGAGGGAATGAAACCCTTTGTGGTGATCTATTCGACCTTCCTGCAAAGAGCCTACGATCAGGTAGTGCACGATGTTGCGATCCAGAACCTGCCGGTCAGATTTGCCATCGACCGTGCCGGGCTTGTTGGCGCTGACGGACCAACGCACGCCGGCGCGTTCGATATTACCTATCTGGCGACCTTGCCGAATTTCATCGTCATGGCAGCGGCTGATGAAGCCGAACTGGTGCATATGATCGCGACCGCTGCGGAAATCAATGATGGCCCGTCTGCAGTGCGCTATCCGCGCGGCGAAGGAGTTGGCATCGAGATGCCTCAGGAAGGTATCCCGCTTGAGATCGGCAAGGGCCGGATTATCAGCAAAGGATCGACGGTTGCTTTATTGTCCCTCGGCACCCGCCTTGCGGAATGCAATCTGGCGGCGGAAGAGTTAGCTTCTTTCGGGCTTTCGACAAGTGTTGCGGACGCCCGATTTGCCAAACCTCTTGATCATGACCTGATCCGCGATCTGGCTACCAACCACGACGTCCTGATCACCATCGAAGAAGGTGCAATCGGCGGGTTTCATGCTCACGTCTCGCAATTTCTGTCTGAAGAAGGGCTTTTGGATGGAAATTTGAAATTCCGCGCTTTGACTTTGCCAGACAGGTTTATCGATCAGGATTCACCGGCCAATATGTATGTTCAGGCGGGTCTTGATAGTGCTGCTATCGTCGAAAAAATATTTAATCTGCTTGGGCGGAATTTGGCTGAGGAAACCGAAAAACGCGCCTGAAGAATTTTTTCGCTGACGACAAGGACATGCCAGACATGACCGGACCGGAAACATCAGTCGAAAACAAAAAACCGCATAAATCCAGGCGGTTACCCCGCGCCGCCCGTGCTGAATATGGCTTGCGCCAACTGGCCCGAATGGCGCTCTATAGCCAAACCGCAAATGCTTTACGCCGCGCAGTTCGCAATGACCGGAAATCAATACAGGCTGGACTTAGCCCTCCGCCCGATGAGCGTGTCACCAGGGATTTGCGGGCCCTCTTCAGCCTTGATATCAAGAATGTCGAGCAGGGTTATTATCCGATGCCGCGTGATAATGACGGGTCTTTGTTCAAACAGATTTCGCGCGTACGCGATTTTTTTGCCGACCTGCCCGAAGCCAACCGCCGTCGTCGTGATGATATTCATGACGAGGTGAGCGAAGAAAAGCGCGACAAGCGACCACTTTATTACATGCAGAATTTCCACTATCAGACAGACGGCTGGATGAGCGAAGATTCAGCTCGGATTTATGATATTCAGGTGGAATCCCTGTTCGGTGGTTCAGCAAATGTGATGCGGCGGCAATGTCTCGTGCCGCTGGCAAAATACGTTGCTGGAAAAGATCAGCGCAATGTTCGGGTGCTGGATATAGCCTGCGGCACCGGACGTTTTATTGACGCCGCCTGTTGCGCGTTTCCCCGTCTGGATATTCATGGCATTGATTTGTCGGAAGAATATCTCCACGAGGCCCGCAAGCAGGTCGGGCGACGGCCAAATATCAAGTTTTCTTTGGCCAAAGGTGAAGCCTTGCCGTTTGCCGATGACAATTTCGACTGTGTTGTAACCACTTTCCTGTTTCATGAATTACCGCCGGCCATTCGTCGATCCGTCGCAGGTGAAATCGGCCGGGTTCTGAAATCAGGCGGGATTTACATCCATCTGGATTCTCTGCAATTGGGCGATGATCCTGATTATGACGGCCTTCTGGAAGGCTTTCCACGATATTTCCACGAGCCCTATCACGGCACCTACGTGCGGGAAAATTTGGTTGAATTATTTGGTGCTGCCGGATTGGTGGAGCAGGACACAATGCCGCTTTTCATATCCAAGCTAAACGTTTTAGAGAAAGCCTGAATTGAAATTTTAGCCGTTTTGACCGCGATGTCGCAGGAAATGATCCGCCAGAACCAGCGCCATCATGGCTTCGCCAATGGGCACGGCCCGGATACCGACACAGGGATCGTGTCGGCCCTTGGTGGAAATATCGGTTTCATTCCCATCCCGGTCGATGGTGCGACGAGGCGCCAGAATGCTGGATGTGGGTTTGACGGCAAAACGCGCAACAATGTCTTGTCCCGATGAAATGCCACCCAGAATACCACCGGCATGGTTGGAGAGAAATTGCGGCACGCCATCGGCGATCCGGATTTCATCCGCATTTTCTTCGCCGGTCAGGGACGCCGCGTCAAATCCGGCACCGATTTCAACGCCTTTAACGGCGTTGATGCTCATCAGCGCGGAGGCGATATCTTGATCCAGTTTGCCATATACGGGTGCGCCTAAACCGGCAGGCACACCATCAGTGATTACTTCAACAATGGCACCGCAGGATGATCCGGTCTTGCGTAATTCATCCAGATAATCAGCCCAGGTATCAACGATTTTCGGATCAGGGGAAAAAAACGGGTTTTCGCCAACCTGATCCCAGTCCCAGTTTTCGCGATCAATTTGGTGCGGTCCGACCTGCACCAAAGCCGCGCGGATATTCATGCCACCCACGACTTTGCGTGCAATCGCGCCAGCCGCAACCCGGCACGCTGTTTCGCGCGCCGAAGATCGCCCGCCACCGCGATAATCACGAATGCCGTATTTGGCGTCATAGGTGAAATCGGCATGGCCCGGACGATAGGCAGCAGCGATATTTGAATAGTCTTTCGAGCGTGCATCCACATTTTCGATCATCAGTGAGATCGGCGTGCCGGTGGTCACCTGTTCGCCGGTGTCAGGATGTTCAAAGACGCCTGACAGGATGCGAACCTGATCAGGTTCCTGACGCGGGGTTGTGAACCGCGATTGTCCCGGACGGCGTTTATCCAGATGAACCTGAATATCTTCAGCCACAAGGGAAATGCCCGGCGGACACCCGTCAACCACGCAGCCAATGGCTGGCCCATGGCTTTCGCCCCAGGTTGTCATGCGGAAAAGCTGGCCAAAAGTATTGTGTGACATCGGTTTTCGCCGGTTTGAAGAATTTACCAGCTTGTAGGCGCTTGAACGTGCCCGGTCA
Organism: Hyphomicrobiales bacterium; assembly: GCA_021775875.1. Classification (GTDB taxonomy): domain Bacteria; phylum Pseudomonadota; class Alphaproteobacteria; order Rhizobiales; family NORP267; genus NORP267. The sequence continues at coordinate 27,584 of JAJFHA010000020.1, forward strand.
AACCGATCCTGCCAACTTGGTCAACAGTGGATGGTCACAGCCGCAAAATGAGTTTGCCGTTATTCTCGCCGGAATAGAGCATGTTGAGCACGTCAGGGAAGGCATCAACCCCACCATCGCGGACGTCTTCGCGCATGGTTAGTTTGCCATCCGCATGCCACTGACCAAGGGCTTTGACGGCTTCACCGTACCGCTTGGCAAAATCGAAAATGATAAAGCCCTGGACCCGGAGCCGGTTGACCAGAATGGAGCGAACATTGCGCAGGCCCGGAGGGGCTTTGGTCGCATTATAAACCGAAATCATACCGCAAACCGGCACCCTGCCACCCAAATTCATGTGATTGAAAACGGTATCGGTAATGTCGCCGCCGACATTTTCAAAATAGATATCCACGCCGTCCGGACAATGTTCTTTCAGCGCCTCATTCAGATTGTCGGCTTTGTAATCGATGGCCGCATCAAATCCGAGTTCATCAACAATGTAGCTGCATTTTTCAGGCCCACCGGCGATGCCGACGACCCGCAAGCCCATGTTTTTACCGATCTGGCCAACAATCGACCCGACCGCGCCGGAGGCGGCAGACACAACAAGGGTCTCGCCCTCGATGGGGGTTCCGATATCAAGCAAACCGAAATAGGCGGTCATGCCGGGCATGCCCAACCCGCCAATCCAGCGTTCAAGTGGTGCCTGGCTGGCGTCGACCCGCAAAGCTTCCCGGCCATCAACAATCGCGTATTGCTGTACCCCGAACATACCGGTGACGGCATCGCCAACGCTGAATTTTGGATGGCGGGACGCTTCAACAATACCCGCCGAATAGCTGCGCATTACATCGCCAATGGCAACCGGTTCCACATAGGATTTGCTGTCATTGAGCCAACCCCGCATGGCCGGATCAAGCGAGATAAACTGCGATTTGACCAAGATTTGCCCGTCATGAAGTTCCGGCAATTCTTCGTCCCCGATTTCAAAATCATCACGGGTAACAAGACCAACAGGTCGATTTTTGAGCCGTACAACGCGATTTTTCGTCATGAATTAATTCCTTAAACTGTGCTGATATCCGGAGCGTCCACGGCCTTCATGCCAACCGCATGGTAACCTGAATCCACATGATGCACTTCGCCTGTTACGGCCCGTCCCATATCGGATAATAGGTACAGGCCGGACTGGCCAACCTCTTCTGTGGTGACGGTCCGTCGCAATGGTGAATTATATTCGTTCCAGCGCAGGATATAGCGGAAATCACCAATCCCGGATGCGGCCAGTGTTTTGATCGGGCCGGCTGAAATAGCATTCACGCGGATGCCCTTTTTGCCCAGATCTTCGGCTAGATACCTTACGCTGGCTTCCAGTCCTGCTTTGGCAACACCCATGACATTGTAATGCGGCATGACCTTTTCGGCGCCATAATAAGTGAGGGTCAGGATGGATCCGCCGTCACTCATCAGGGGTTCCGCCCGGCGCGCAATCGCGGTCAGCGAATAACAGGAAATCAGCATGGTCCGGGTAAAATTGTCTTTCGACGTCTCGATATAACGCCCGGTCAATTCATCCTTGTCAGAAAAGGCGATAGCGTGCACCAGGAAATCAAGCTTGCCCCAGCTTTTTTCAAGCTCAGCGAAGGTAGCTTCGATCGAAGCATCATCTTCTACGTCGCAGGGGAGGACCAATTTGCTGCCGGCTTCTTCCGCCAGAGGGACCACGCGTTTTTGCAGCGCCTCGCCCTGATAGGTGAATGCCAGTTCAGCCCCCGCCTTGTAGCAGGCTTCGGCAATGCCCCACGCGATTGAACGTTTGTTGGCGACGCCCATGATAAGGCCTCGTTTGCCTGCCAATAATCCGGATGTTGTCATGAGCCCCAGCCCCTCGAAAATAACATTTTTGATTGTTGCCGTATGATAGCCTGTTGGAATAGCGCGTCCAATGCTAACCATCCAGTCTAAAAATTGTGACCTTGTAAAAAAATGTCCTATATCTTCAGGGCGATCAACAATATGCGTTGAAAAAACAGTGAATTTCTTATCATGACCAATTCTGACAACAGTTTTTATGAAGGTGCACCGGCACCAGATTTTCTGGATGCCAGTGACCCGTTTTCTCTATTCGCGACATGGATGGCGGACGCCGAAAAATCTGAACCCAATGACCCGAATGCCATGGCGCTTGCGAGTGTGGATGCGGAAGGTCTTCCCAACGTGCGGATGGTTTTGCTCAAAGATTTCGGCCGGGATGGTTTTGTGTTTTACACAAATTTCGAAAGCGCCAAGGGCTGCGAGCTGCAATCAAGCGGCAAGGCGGCTTTGGTATTTCACTGGAAATCCTTGCGCCGCCAGATCAGGTTGCGCGGCCCGGTCAACCCAGTCAGTGATGATGAGGCGGATGCTTATTTCGAGAGCCGCGACCGGGGCAGTCGGGTTGGAGCCTGGGCATCACAACAATCACGCCCGCTTGAAAGTCGTTTTGCGCTGGAAAAAGCGGTCGCGAAATTTGGCGTTAAATTTGGTGTTGGCAAGGTGCCACGCCCGGACCATTGGTCAGGGTTTCGCCTGACCCCGGTGGAATTTGAATTCTGGCACGACCGGCCCTTCAGGCTCCACGACCGGCTTACCTTCCGCCGTGACCAAGAGGGCGATGATTGGCAATGTTCAATTCTTTATCCTTAACCAATGTGGTTGTGATAAGAGAACGGCAAATGCCAGAGCGCATGCAGGAAAGAAAATAGTAAAATGGCGGATACCAACGAACCACGCCGGACTTTGATCTTGACCGGCGCCAGCCGCGGCATCGGGCACGCAACGGTAAAACGTTTTTCAAGCGCAGGTTGGCGGGTCATTACCTGCTCCCGCCACGCATTTCCTGAAGATTGCCCGTGGGAAGCCGGGCCTGAAGATCATATTCAGGTCGATTTGGCAGACGAGGCAAACACCCGTGACGCCATTTCTGAAATGAAAGACAGGCTGAAAGCTGATGGCGGCGTTCTCAATGCGCTGGTCAACAATGCAGCCATTTCGCCGAAAGGTCCGGAAGGTCAGCGCCTTGGTACTATCGATACCAATGTTACCGACTGGCGTTATGTTTTTCAGGTGAATTTTTTCGGCCCGATCATGCTGGCGCGTGGATTGCTGGATGAATTGAAAGCGGCGCAAGGGTCGGTGGTCAACGTAACCTCGATTGCCGGCAGCAGGGTCCATCCATTCGCCGGAGCGGCGTATGCGACATCGAAAGCGGCACTTGCGGCATTGACTCGCGAAATGGCGTCGGATTTCGGCCCGCTCGGTATCCGCGTCAATTCCATTTCACCGGGTGAGATTGAAACTTCCATCTTGTCGCCGGGCACTGAAAAACTGGTATCGCAAATCCCGTTACGCCGTCTTGGCGCCTCTGAAGAAGTCGCCAAAGCGATCTATTTCTTCTGCACCGAAGCGTCCAGCTACGTGACTGGCGCCAACCTGCACGTCAATGGCGGCCAGCACGTTTAAAAACCAAATTGAATAAGTGGCTTCGCCGCATGTAGCGCTGGATTGCGGCTTTCGCCGGAATGACGATTTTTTATTTTGGCACCCAGCACTTCCGTCATCCCGGACAAGCGGCGGTCCGTATATCTTACATGTCCGAATGTCGATCCGCCGCGCGATCCGGGATCCAGTTTTAGCGATCCCAATCGTGGCACGTCTCCACTGGATTTCGGCTTTCGCCGGAATGACGGGTCCGGGAGAATTTTTTTCGGACGTCTTCGCTTCCGGGACTAATCCAAAATCTCAAAATGCGCTTCAACCGGTTTGTTACCAACCCCGTTAATCGGCAGGATATCCTGCGGGCAGGCGGACATTGCCACCACGCAATCCATTTCAGCGCGAAGCACTACATAGTCACCGGGCTTTGTCGTTGGCGCTTCAAACGAGAGTGCGCCATCCGCTGTCCAGGGAATGTTCATGAACAGATTGAACGGGCTTGGGGTTTCCGGTTCGCGCAGCCCCAGTTCGCGCATTCCGGCTGAGAGATTATCGGTGCAATTATCGTGATAATCGGTGCAGCCCAAAAGCCCGTAACGTTCATTGTCGCAGGCTGCCATGAGGGTATCGTGTTGGCCCTGACTGGTATCCTCTTCCAGCGTCAGGATTGGGCGGCGCTTGTTGGTATAGAGATGGTCACCGACCCGCGGGATAATCCTGCCAATGGTCGGGCGGGTATGTTCCATCGACATGAATTCAATTAAATGCCCGGCGCGAAACGCCCAGGTATCGACCACCTGCTCGCCATGGGTATTGATGATCTTGATGGCCTGGCCTTTATTGACGTAGGCCGCCTTGCCGCGCCGTGCTGGAATTTCAATCAAGTCACCCATGCTCTTGTCCCCACCGAATGTACCCGTATAAATGTATGGCTCAACGCTAACACAGGAAGCTCGCGTGATCGTGGATTATTTTGTCGCTAAAATCTGTCCGCAGGTGCAATTCTGATGGGAAATGCCGCGCTTGAAGGGTTCCTGCTGGGTGCCGGTCTGATCATCGCGATTGGGTCGCAAAATGCCTTTGTGTTGGCCCAGGGCATCGCCCATCGTCACGTATTTGCAGTTTCTACAGTTTGCTTTTTGTCCGACGCAATATTGATCGCGGCTGGCGTCGGCGGCTTCGGCACAATAGTGCGCTCATGGCCTACGCTGATTGTAATAGTGACAATTCTTGGGGCGATTTTCTTAGTTCTTTATGGGGCAATTGCCTTTAACCGCGCCCGCACGCCACATCGGCTTGAAACCGGTAACGGCAATAGTGGATCTTTGGTGGGCGCAATATCCACGGCCTTGATCCTGACCTGGCTCAACCCCCATGTCTATCTCGATACCGTTTTGATGCTTGGCGGAATTTCGGCAAGATACGAAAATGACGCCCGATTTGCCTTTGGCTCAGGCGCGGTTGCGGCATCCTTCGTCTGGTTTTATGCGCTTGGATATGGCGCGATGCTGCTTGCGCCAATTTTCAGAAAGCCACTCGCGTGGCGCTTTCTGGACACCGCAATCGGCCTCGTCATGTGGGCAATCGCGGCGTCCTTGATTTACGGATTGCTGTAAGCTCTTATTTGATCAGGCCTTCGCTGATCGCCCATTGATGGGTGCGATCAAGGCCTCGGCCGAGCATATCAAACAGATCGTTGATCTCATCTTCTGTTATGATCAGCGGTGGGCAAATTCCGATATTGTCGCCCATAGCGCGCAGGATAATGCCTTCTTCTTGAAGGAACTGAACCATTTTTGCACCGACCATCGCCTTTGGATCAAAGGCCTGTTTTGAGGCTTTGTCGGCGACAAGTTCAACGGCACCCACAAGACCAACGCCGCGGGCTTCGCCTACCAGCGGATGATCGGCATAATCGTGGAGCCGCTTCTGGAACAGCGGCATCTTGCCACGAACATTTTCGATCATCTGGTCGCGCTCGTATATTTCGAGAGTTTTGAGAGCGACCGCGCAACTTACCGGATGACCGGAATAGGTGTAGCCATGGCCAAAGGTGCCGATTTTACGGCTCTCATCAAGCATCGCCTGATACATGTCTTCGGCAATCAGGCACGCGCCGATGGGCATATAGGCCGATGACAAGGCCTTCGCGACGGAGATGGAATTCGGCTCGAACCCGTATGTCTGACAGCCAAACATGTTGCCGGTGCGCCCAAAGCCGCAAATCACTTCGTCCGAGATGAAATAGACATCATATTTGCGCAGTACCGCCTGAATTTTTTCAAAATACGTCGCAGGCGGCACGATCACCCCACCGGCACCCATGACCGGTTCGGCAATGAAGGCTGCAACCGTATCCGGGCCCTCGCGGATAATCATCTCTTCCAGATTATTGGCGAGCCGGGTTGAAAATTCCTCTTCTGTTTCGCCCGGCTCCGCAAAGCGGTAGTGATGCGGACAATCGGTGTGCAGGATATTCTGGATCGGCAAATCCCAATCAATATGATTTGCTGGTAACCCGGTCAGACTGGCAGAGGCCACTGTAACCCCGTGATAGCCTTTGATGCGGCTGATGATTTTTTTCTTCTTCGGCCGCCCCAGCGCATTGTTCATGTACCAGATCAGCTTGACCTGGGTATCGTTGGCTTCCGACCCGGAGCAGGTGAAAAACACTTTGGAGACCGGCATCGGCGCAATTTCTTTCAGCTTTTCAGCGAGCGCAACAGCGGGCTCGTGGCTTTTGCTGGTGAAAATATGACTATAAGTCATGGTTTCCATCTGGCGGGTCGCTGCGTCAATCAGCTCCCTGTTGCCATATCCAAGCGATGTGCACCAAAGCCCGGCAAGCCCTTCCATGAGTTTGTTGCCCTCAGAATCATACAGATAAATTCCTTCACCGCGCTCCAGCATGAGCGGGCCGCTTTCGCGGTGAGCATCAAGATTTGTGTAGGGGTGGATCAGGGTTTCGACATCGCGAGCCTGGGCGTTGGTAAGTGGCATATTGTCCTCGGTGAAACTTGATTATTGGAAAATGCCGATAGCGGCGCTGGCCCATAGAGCCTGCACGAGAGAGGTTTGACAAGTCGAAAGTGTTGATGTGCCGGTTAGGCAGGATTGATCAATGGATCGAACCGGAAACCATCCCAGCATTGGGGATCGTTGTCTGATCGCCGACTGCATAGCCAAGCAAATCACGCGCCAGTCGGGCACAGCGGGCGGGGAGCTGGTCTTCAAATCCGATCCAGAAAGGTTCAACGCTGTCACCGATCAGCACATGAACCACATAATCTGTGTTGTCCTGCTCGAATTGCAATGCCAACCAATGTACCGATTCCGGGAATTCCAGCCCGGTCTGAAAATCGAAAATCATCTGGCCGCCAAGTTCAGCCGCAATTGAGCGGATGACACTTATTACAATGGCCGGATCGGTATCCACCGGCAATGTAGCAAGGCAGTCCGACAGACGGCTTGTTGCTGTGACGGCGTTGATATCAATATTATCAGGATTCGAATGTAACATGCCCTCAGGTTAAGCTTAAACGAGGCCAGATTGAGGCCGAACCAAGTCAATCCATGGGCAATTTCAACTTTTGCAAACCTTGTTCAGGCAAAATTTGTCGCTGGAACAAAGCCGCCAACCAGGTCTTCAAGCATTGCAGCGACGGCCATTGGCGTATGATCTTCAAGCCAGGGGCCGATGATTTGTACGCCGACAGGTAGCCCATTTTTGGTTTGTCCGACCGGCGCAACGCTGGCAGGCAGATAGCTGCCTGACGCCAATCCGGCCCAATGCACAATATCAAGGTAGGGTCGTTTCACGCCGTTTATTTCCAACCGGCGTTTTGAAATGCCCTGGTGATCATGGGCAAATGCGGGGCCAGGAGCGACCGGGCACAGAACCGCGTCGTAAGATTGGAAAAATGTCGCCCATTTATCCTGTAACCGCGCTCGTTCCTGGTTGAGATCAAGCCAATCGGCGTAATTAAGCGCCGCCGACCGGGCTTGCAAAGTCGGATGGCTGATATCTTCCGGGTCAGAAGATTTTGCTGCTTCGATCATTGCAGCACGCATGGATGTCGAGAAATTGCTGGCGACAATCGCGTACAACACAAGGGCATAATTCACGAACACCTCTTGCATGGTGAAAGCGGGCCGGGCTTCAAAATCGACTTGGGCCCCGGCCTGCGATAACGCATTTGCAGCTGCCTCAATCAACGCAGCGCTCTCCGCATCCACATCTGTAAATGGTTCATCAAGCCAAACAGCAACGCGTAGGTTTTTGGGGTCGTTGGTCCGCGCCACTGGCAATTTCAGTTGCCATGCAGGGTTAGTGGCGCCAGCAATATTGCCGAGCAGAAATGGCAAATCACGGGCAGACCGCGCCAAGGGCCCGACCACAGATATATCCGTGGGCGCCAGATAACCAGGCAGGGGTGGCAGGTGTCCGCGCATCGGCACAATGCCGTAGCTGGATTTATGGCCGTACAGGCCGCAAAAATGAGCTGGCAACCGGATCGACCCGCCGATATCGGAGCCGGTTTCAAACGCTGTCATCCCGGCAGCAACAGCCGCAGCGGGTCCTCCCGACGAGCCACCGGGCGTGCGCGCCAGATCGTATGGGTTGTTGGTGGTGCCGTAGATTTTATTGAAACTTTGAAGATCACCGGAGGCAAACGGTACATTGGTCTTGCCGATAATATTGGCCCCGGCTTTGCGGACCCTGGCAACAACATCAGCATCGCGTGCCGGTATATGGTCTTTCAGGTTCGGCATGCCGCCGGTGGAGATCATGCCTGAAACCTCAAACGAATCCTTGATCGTGCACGGCAAACCAAACAGGGGCGGCGTTTCTTCACCTCTGGTGATAATGTCATCTGCCGCCCGCGCGGTTTCCTGCGCCCGTTCAGAGTCAAACTGAACAATGGCATTCAGCGCCGGGTTATATTTTTCAATACGTGCCGAATAAATCGCCAAAAGTTCACTCGGAGAAATCTTGCGATCCTTTATCATTGTGGCTAGGTCTATGGCTGGTAACAGGCACGGATCAGACATTTAACGCTCCTTCGTCTATGGCCTAGACTGCGCACATAAAATGCGTAAATTCAATGGAACAAAAAACGTAAATAAGGGGAATTTCTGATGCTGGGATTAATGCAGGACTGGCCGCTACTTTGCCACCGGGTGATCGATCATGCCAAGGAACAGCATGGCAACCGGGAGGTAATTTCACGCTCGATTGAAGGGCCGATCCACCGCACCAATTATGCGGAAATCCATGGCCGTTCCCTGAAAATCGCGCAGGCGCTGGAACGCCTCGGGGTGAAAGAGGGCGACCGGGTCGGGACCATGGCCTGGAATACCTGGCGGCATATGGAATCCTGGTACGGAATTATGGGTGCTGGTGGCGTTTATCATACCCTCAACCCGCGCCTGTTCCCGGAACAACTCGTCTATATTATCAACCATGCCGAAGACCGGTTTCTGTTTATCGATCTGACATTCGTGCCGCTGATTGAGGCGTTGCAGGACAAGCTTCCAACGCTTGAAGCGGTTATCATCATGACCGACCGGGAGCATATGCCTGATACGAAAATCAGGAACCCGATCTGTTACGAAGAATGGATTGATGATGTTGATGGTGACTATTCCTGGAAAACCATTGATGAAAATTCAGCTGCAGGCATGTGCTACACATCCGGCACAACCGGCAATCCCAAAGGTGTTGTCTATTCCCACCGCTCCAATGTGATCCATTCTCTCGCCAATGGCTGCCCGGATATGCTCGGTCTGTCGTCAATGGACCGGGTGATGCCGGTGGTGCCGTTTTTCCATGCTAACGGCTGGTCTCTGGCATTTTCAGGTCCGATGTTCGGCGCTTCAATGATCATGCCGGGCATGATGATGGATGGTGCTTCGATCTGGGAGTTGCTGGATACTGAGCGCGTTTCGACGACCGCAGCCGTGCCGACAATCTGGCTCATGCTATTGCAATATTTGGAAGCTGAGAACAAAACCCTGGAATATTTGGATAAAGTGATCATTGGCGGTTCGGCATGTCCGCGCGCCATGACCCAGGCATTTCAGGAGAAATATAATGTTGATGTGGTTCATGCGTGGGGCATGACGGAAATGAGTCCGCTTGGATCGCTCTGTTCGATTAAGCCCGAATATGCTGGTCTGGACGGCGGGGCAAAGCTTGATTTGCAGGAAAAACAGGGACACGCACCATTCACCATCGAAATGAAAGTTGAAGATGATGAAGGCAACGAAATGCCTTGGGACGGCAAGACATTCGGCCGTCTGAAAGTCCGGGGTCCGGCGGTATCATCCAGCTATTTCAAGGAAGAAGGCGGTAAGATCCTTGATGAAAACGGCTTTTTTGATACGGGCGATGTGGCCCATATCGACGAGCATGGCTATATGCAAATCACCGACCGATCCAAGGACGTGATCAAATCCGGCGGTGAGTGGATTTCCTCCATTGATGTCGAGAATAAAGCGGTTGGTCACCCGGATGTTGCCGAAGCCGCAGTGATCGGGATCGAACATCCGAAATGGGACGAGCGTCCACTATTGATCATTGTACCGATGGAAGGCAAGACGCCGACATTTGATGATTTGAAAGAATATTTATCAGACAAAATTGTATCATGGTGGATGCCGGATGATATGGTGTTGGTGGAAGAAATTCCTCATACCGCGACCGGCAAAATTCAAAAAATGGCGCTGCGCGAAATGTTCAAGGACCATAAACTCCCAACGGCGGAGGTCGCCTGACCGGCACTAAACGCTGAAGGGTCAATCAGGAACCTGATCATGGTAACTCGATTAAGACGGCGCTCATCGCGGAGTGCGCGCTGGAGTTTGCGGATTGCCCGGTTTGCCATTCCGGTATTCGTTCTGGCGGCGGTGTTTCACCAATTCGGGATTTTTGGAACCAATACCCTGATGATCCTTTACGGGATTATCTGGATCGGCAATGTGATTGCGATTGTCCTTGGAATTGTCGGCTTGCTGGCAATCTGGAGCCTCGGCCTGGATGGCGCCCGCCGCGCCCTTCTCGGGATCGGCCTGTCATTGCCGTTGATTGCTATCCCGTTCTATTTTGCCTGGCTCACATTGAGCCATCCCCAATTGAATGACATTTCCACCAATCTGAGAGACCCACCGTCCTTCATTCAGATAAGTGGTCTGCGGCCCGCTGACGCCAATCCGGTTCCTTCAAGCTATACGCCTGAAGACGCCTTGTTGCAGCGCGACGCGTATGGAGATATCCGCCCGTTATTCTTAGGCAGCAGCATCGAAGATACCTATCAGGCGATAAAGGAAGTAGTGCGCGATGCCGGGTGGCGCATTGTCGTTGAAGAGCCGCCTCTCGAAGTCGACAGTCCGGGGCGAATTCAGGCCGTTGCCAGAACCCTGTTTTCCGGCTTCAGCGACGATGTCATCATCATTGTCAGCACTGATCTGGGTGATACGCGGGTTGATATGCGCTCAGCATCGCGCTACGGGCGTCATGATTTCGGCGTCAATGCGCGACGTATCAAAGATTTTATGATTGCGCTACAGGAGGCCGTGGCCCCGACGCTTGGCAGTTCCTGAACTAGCGAACCGGGCGGTATATATTTTCCCCGTTATCCGCTGTTTCCACGATGATGCGCTCCCGGTTCGCCATATCTTCAATATGAGCAAGTGTTGAGAGCTGCGCCGCCGGCACCAGCCGTTCATCAAGGCCTTTGTAAACTCTGTCAACGATTGCAGCGACGGTCCGGTCGCCCTTGTCGATCCGCTCGAAAATGGCCCGCTCGCGCATGCGTCGATGGGTAATGAAAGCGCGAACAAATGTATTCGGGTTGCTCACCGCGCCGCCATGTCCCGGCCAATAGAGCCCGTCCTTGCGTTTGGTGAGAATTTCCAGAGAATTCATATAATCGGTCATATTGCCGTCAGGTGGTGCCACCACGCTTGTGGCCCATGCCATCACGTGGTCGCCTGAAAAAAGCGCATTTTCTTCGCGCAGAGCAAAGGCCATATGGTTGGCGGTGTGGCCTGGCGTGAAGACGCATTCAAACGACCAGTCCTCGGCCTCAATCACGTCGCCATGTTCCATGTTATGCACCGGATCAAATTCCCGGTCATTTGCCGCATCCAGGCTCATCTGGTTCTCGTCGGCAGGCGGCGTCACATGCGGTCCGTAGGCGTAAGTCGGTGCGCCGGTTTCAGCATGCAGCACCCGCGCCCCCGGCGAATGATCGTTATGGGTGTGGGTGACCAGAATGTGCGTGATTTTTTCATCCCGCAATTCATGGCGAATTGCGGCAAGATGATCTTCGTTCATTGGCCCGGGATCGATTACCGCCACTTCGCCCTTGCCGATGATGTAGGTGCAGGTGCCTTTAAACGTAAAAGGGCTGGCATTGGGGGCCACGATGCGGCGCACCAATGGGCTGATCTGGTCTGCTACCCCGTGTTCGATGTCGAAAGAATTGTTGAACGATATATCGTCGGCCATGATAAATTCACCGCATGATTTTTGTTGCGGTGAAGGTCGCCCAGACTGAAAGCGAAATCAACCAATGCGCCAACATATTTCCGAATAAAGGAGTGGAACCCATTATGATAGTAAGAAGCCTGGATGATTTAATTGGCACAGAACGCGATGTGCAAGGTGACGTTTGGACCAGCCGCCGGTTTCTGGTGGCCGATGATGGCGTCGGGTTCACATTGAACGAGACCAACACCGAAGCTGGGGCCGAGCAGGTGCTCTGGTACAAGCATCATGTTGAGGCCAATTACGTAATCGAGGGTGAAGGCGAAGTTGAAAACTTGGCCACCGGGGAGGTTTTTCCATTGAAACCAGGAACCATGTACACGCTTGATAAGCATGAAAAGCACCGCCTGAAATCATTCACGGCAATGAGATTGGTCTGCGTATTCACACCGCCACTGACAGGCCGCGAGACCCATGATGCAGACGGTGCCTATGCCTTGCCTGAGGATTGAGGGTCCAAGCACGATAAGAGAACATAATAATTCAGGTGTTTGTGGCCTGGCACCCACAACAATGAATGGTCGGAGTGAGAGGATTCGAACCTCCGACCCCCTCGTCCCGAACGAGGTGCGCTACCAGGCTGCGCCACACTCCGATGACCAAACGAGGGCGGTTATACAAGGCCGCTCCGCGCTCCGCAAGCAGGTCAGGCAATTCAACAAGGCTTAAATCCAGCTCAGTGCCAGGCGTCGGGCATGGAGTCTTTTCGCTTGGCGATGAATTCCAGCAAAGCTTCATCAATCGCAGGGTCAATATCCGGGGCCTGATAGCTGGTCTGCAATTCTTTCAGTTTTTCATTGGCGCGGGTGAGGGCGTCTTTTTCGCCTTCTTCTTCCCATTGCTCAAACGAATTGCTGTCGGATGTTTGCGGGTCAAAAAAGGCTGTCTCGTAATTTGCCATGGTATGATCGCAGCCAAGGAAATGGTTGCCCGGGCCTACTTCACGAAAGGCGTCCAGTGCCAATCCATTGTCGCTCAAATCAACCCCGCCCGCCATGACATGCATCATGCCAAGCTGGTCCGCGTCGAGGATAAGTTTTTCGTACCCCATCGACAGCCCACCTTCGAGCCATCCAGCGCCGTGAAGCACAAAATTAGTGCCGGCAAGAACGGTTGGCATTAGCGTGAAAGCGCTTTCCTGAGCTGCCTGCGCGTCGGCAATTTTGGATGAGGTCAGGCAGCCGCCAAGCCTGAGCGGGACCCCGAGCCGTCGGGCGATCTGGCCGATCGCCATATAGGCCAATGCCGGTTCCGGCATGCCAAATGTCGGCGCGCCCGAGCGTAGCGACATGGAGGTAACAAACGCCCCCATCACAGCGGGTGCACCCGGCCGGATCAACTGAACCAGCGCCAGCCCGGCCATGGCTTCGGCCAGAACCTGGGCAATGCTGGCAGCGACGGTAACAGGCCCCATCGCACCACTCAGAATGAACGGTGTAGTGATGACACCCTGATTGGCACGCGCATAGACCTTTAGCGCACCAAGCATGGTGGCGTCATAAACCAGCGGCGAATTCACGTTGATCAGGCTGAGGACGCAGCAATTTTTATCAACAAATTCCGCACCAAATGTCAGTTTCGCCATTTCAACAGTGTCCGCAGCTCTTTCAGCGGCGGTTACCGAACCCATGAACGGTTTGTCGGAATATTTCAAATGGGCATAGACCATATCCAGATGGCGTTTATTCACCGGGATATCGACCGGTTCGCAAATCGTGCCACCTGAATGATGAAACCACGGAATCTGATAGGCCAGTTTCACGAAATTCTGGAAATCCTCAATATTGGCATAGCGTCGTCCATTATCCAGGTCGCGTACGAAGGGCGAGCCGTAGGCTGGCGCAAAAACAATATTGTCACCGCCAATCACTACGTTGCGTGCCGGGTTCCTGGCATGCTGGACAAATTGCGATTGGGAGGTTTTCTGAATGATGTTGCGCAACATCCCGCGCTCAAACCGCACTCGCTCGCCGTCTACATCTGCACCTGCTTCTTTCCAGATGGCGAGCACTTCCGGGTCGTCACGAAATTCAATACCTACATCATGCAAAATGGTGTCGGCGGCCTCTTCGATGGTGACAAGGGATTCTTCGCTCAACATCTCGTAAGGGGGAATTTTGCGAGCTAATCCGGCAATGATCTCGGTGACTGCGCCTTGACGCTCAGCTCTTCGCGCCGAGCGACCACCTCGCGCACTTCTGCCCGATTTTCCTTTTTCCGGCGATGATTGGTCGGTCATGTTTGTATCTCCCTTAAGACACGGAGCAGCTTGCCCGCGGCACCGTTCGCACCATTATTATCGCGCGAATTTGCCCGTGCCATGGTCCAATAACGTCCTGTTGGAATATCTCTGCGACGTCGCCATTGGACAGGACAAATTTCGAGATGTTTTGTGTCTGGATTGGCGTTTTCTGGAAAAAATGTCGCTTTTATATTTTTGAGTTCGGTTTTGTCGTTCGATTGCCACAAAAATGGCGGCACAATTTAGGCTATTCCCGGTATTCCGGGCGCGCCCTTTTGGAGACCTGGTGTGATGGCTGAAAACGAAAATGACGTCGAAGAAGATATTGTTCTCTCGGAACTGGATGACGGTGATCTGGTAACCCAGATGCACGACGATCTTTATGATGGTCTGGCAGACGAAATCACCGAAGGCACCAACATTCTTCTCGCGCGCGGGTGGGAGCCCTACAAGGTTCTGACCGAAGCACTGGTCGAAGGTATGCGCATTGTCGGGGTCGATTTTCGCGACGGCATTCTGTTTGTCCCGGAAGTTTTGCAATCAGCTAACTCAATGAAGGCGGGAATGAAAATTCTACGTCCGCTATTAGCGGAATCAGGCGCGCCACGTATGGGTAAAATGGTCATCGGTACGGTCAAGGGTGATATCCATGATATCGGCAAAAACCTTGTTGGCATGATGATGGAAGGCGCCGGTTTCGAAGTCATAGATATCGGCATCAACAATGATGTGGACGCCTATCTGGCAGCGCTCAACGAGCACCAGCCTGATATCCTTGGCATGTCGGCATTGCTGACAACCACCATGCCCTACATGAAAGTGGTGGTTGAGACCCTCAAGGAAAAAGGCATCCGTGACGATTATATCGTCCTTGTGGGTGGCGCCCCGCTCAACGAAGAATTTGCGGATAACGTTGGCGCTGATGGCTATTGCCGGGATGCCGCGATTGCGGTCGATATTGCCAAGGGTTTCATGGCAAGACGTCAGGGGTCGCTTGCGGCCTTACAGGCGGCAGCTCAATGAACCCCCCTGGACCGGTCCTGTTAATCGGTTGTGGCGCGTTGGCGCGGGAAATAAAATGGGCGATCGAGCGCAATTGCTGGCAGCATATGGATCTGACATGCCTGCCTGCCGGTTTGCATAATCGGCCTCAGCAAATTCCTGGCGCTATGCGGTCTAAAATTTTGGCTGCCAAGGAGAGCGGGAAATATTCCGCTATTTACGCGATCTATGGTGATTGCGGCACCGGCGGGTTGCTCGACAAGGTGCTTCAGGAAGAAGGCGTCGAGCGCATGGCAGGCGCTCATTGCTATGAATTTTATGCTGGCACGCCCGCTTTCGAAGCGCTCACTGAGGAAGAACTTGGCAGTCTTTATCTGACCGATTATCTGGTGCGGTTTTTCGACCGCTTGATCTTCAAGGGGCTTGGCCTCGATAGGTTCCCGCATCTAAGGGACGACTATTTCGGTCATTACAAGCGGGTGGTTTATCTGTCCCAGAAAGCCACGCCCGATTTGATCGAACAGGCCAAAGTGGCCGCCCGGCGGCTGGGTCTTGATTTTGTCCACCGTCCCACCGGGATCGGTGGAATCGAGACGTTTCTGCAGACCTCAACCGAGGCCATACAGACCAATATGGATGTCCTAGAGGACGCATAAACAAACAGGATTAACGATCATGACCCGTACTGTTTTAAGTTCGGCCAGCAAGGAAATAGTGATTGGATTTGACGTGCCGTTCGTGGTGATCGGCGAGCGGATCAACCCGACCGGCAGAAAATTGCTGGCAGCCGAAATGAAAGAAGGCGATTATAGCCGCGTTGAAGCAGACGCTCTGGCCCAGGTCAGGGCAGGGGCGCAAATGCTTGACATCAATGCCGGGATCCCCATGGCGGATGAGCCGCGTATTTTGGCCGAATGTATTCAATTGGTACAAGGCCTGACGGACACACCGTTGGCCATCGACTCGTCTATCGTGGAAGCACTGGAAGCTGGTCTTTCGGTTTATAAAGGAAAGCCTCTGGTCAATTCGGTTACCGGCGAAGATGAAGTTCTGGAACGGGTATTGCCGCTGGTCGCCAAATACGGTGCGGCGGTGGTGGCGATTTCCAACGACGAGACCGGAATTTCGGAAGACCCGGATGAACGCTACGCGGTTGCCAAGAAAATAGTCGAGCGCGCGGAAGATTTTGGCATCCCGCGCGCGGATGTTGTTGTCGACCCGCTTGTCATGCCGGTTGGTGCGATGGATTCAGCTGGCACTTCAGCGCTCAATCTGATTCGTCGCCTGCGCAACGAATTGGGAGTTAACACAACCTGCGGCGCTTCCAATGTGAGCTTCGGGTTACCCAACCGGCACCATATGAACGCGGCATTCCTCTCAATGGCGATCGGCGCGGGCATGACTTCAGCGATCACCAACCCGCTACACGACCCTGAAATGGCAGCCGTGCGCGGTGCCGACGTGGTGATGGGGCACGATCCTCATTGCAAAACCTGGATCAAAGCATACCGTGAACCAGTAGCGGAAAGTGAAGGGCGCGGGGGCCGCCGGGGTGGACGTCGCCGGCGCACCGGATAAGGCCATAGCAATGCGGCGGCTAAAACAAATATCGCCAAAATCAGATAAAGCTGCGGCATGACCGTAGCTGATCCTGAAATTTCAAAAGACCCTCTCATTGTCTTCATGCCCTCCGGCAAGAATGGCCGGTTTGCTATCGGCACGCCGTTGCTCGATTGCGCCCGGCAATTGGGCGTTGATATCGATTCTGTCTGCGGTGGGCGCGGCATTTGCGGACGGTGTCAGATCGTCGTTGCCGAGGGGCAATATGCCAAGCAGGGCATTATCAGCAAAAAAGGTAATGTAGAACCTTTGACCGAACCTGAGCGCCGGTTCGATGCCCGCACCGGGCTGGCTGACGAACGGCGGCTTTCGTGCCATGCCCGTTTGCTTGGCGATCTGGTAATTGACGTTCCGCCCGAAAGCCAGATCCACCGCCAGGTTGTACGCAAGCGTGCTGAGCTACGCGCTATCGATATCGATCCCGTCGTCCGGCTGCATTATGTGGAGGTGGCCGAGGCGGATATGGGCGTTGCCGATGGTGATTATCAGCGCTTGAAAAAAGCGCTCAAAGATCAATGGGGTCTGTCGATTGAGGCAATTACGGATGATGCCTTGAAAGCGTTGCAGGCCAATCTCAGGAAAGACAAGTGGCGCGTCACAATTGCGGTTTACGGGGGCCGCAAGATTATCAGGCTTTGGCCGGAATTTGTTGATCATTTATACGGCTTCGCCGTTGATGTGGGATCCACCACGATCGCCGCGCATTTATGCGATCTGGCATCTGGCGAAGTGATCGCGACCGACGGCATTATGAACCCCCAAATCCGCTTTGGCGAAGATCTTATGAGTCGGGTCTCTTACGCCATGATGAATGAAGGCGGGGCTGAGGAATTGACCATCAGCATCCGGGCCGGGATCGATCAGCTATTTGATACTGCGCTCGCGGAAGCCGGGTTTCCGCGCGACCGGATCGCCGCCATCACTTTCGTTGGCAATCCGGTGATGCACCATCTGTTGCTTGGTTTTGACCCCGAACAATTGGGGTTCGCGCCCTTCGCGCTCGTGACCAACGAAGCCCTGGAACGAACGGCGCAAGCACTATCGCTTGAAAGTCTTGACGCCGGAACGCAATGTTATTTCCTGCCCTGTATCGCTGGTCATGTAGGGGCGGATACAGCCGCCATGGTGCTATCGGAAGCACCGCAACTGAACGATGAAATCACTCTTTTGGTGGATGTGGGCACGAACGCCGAAATCGTGCTTGGGAACAAAACAAGGCTGTTGGCGGCGTCTTCCCCCACCGGCCCGGCATTTGAGGGCGCACAAATCTCAAGCGGCCAACGGGCGGCGCCCGGTGCGATCGAGCGCGTGCGGATCGATCCCGATACCTATGAGCCGCGTTTCAAAGTGATCGGCAGCGATTTATGGTCCGATGAAGAAGGCTTTACTGACGCCACCAAGGAGATCGGTGTTACCGGCATTTGCGGGTCCGGCATCATCGAAGCCATTGCAGAATTGTTTATGTCTGGATTGCTATCCAGAGACGGCGTAATTGATGGATCAAAGCAGGATCAATGCCGTCGGTTGATTCCTTTCGGGCGCACATTTTCCTACCTGCTCCATGAGGGCATTCCGGAAATCAGCATCATTCAGAATGACATACGCGCGATCCAGCTTGCCAAAGCGGCTTTATATGCAGGTGCGCGATTGCTGATGGATGAAATGAATGTAGACCAGCCGGACAGGATCGTATTGGCGGGCGCGTTCGGCAGCCATATCGATACCAAATACGCCATTATTTTGGGCCTCATCCCTGATTGCCCCCTCGACCAAGTCTCGTCGGCCGGGAATGCCGCCGGAACCGGCGCACGGATTGCGCTGTTAAACGCCGGTTCGCGTGGTGAAATAGAAAGCCTGGTGCGCAAGATAGAGAAAATCGAAACCGCGATTGAACCGCGTTTTCAGGAACATTTCATCGCCGCGATGGCATTCCCTCACAAGACCGCGCCTTATCCTCACCTCGGGAAAGTGGTGAATTTGCCGAAAAATTTGGAACCCGTTGGCCCTCAAAATCGTCGTCGCAGGACAAAGCGGTCAAAGACGTGATAAATCTAACCACTTGTTTCTTTAATCTCCCCGTTGCGGGATGGCGCACTTAGGGGTATATGACCAACCGTTCTGGGGCGTAGCCAAGTGGTAAGGCAACGGGTTTTGATCCCGTCATTCGTAGGTTCGATCCCTACCGCCCCAACCAACCCGTCCGGGTCGACGCGGTCTCGCAAATGCGATTGATCTTGCCGTTCCTTTGGCGGATGATGGGGCATGAACATTCAAGAGAAAAATATTTTTGTTGATGGCGCAGCCTATGTGAACGGCGAATTTATGCCGGTTGCTGAAGCCTCTGTCCCGGTTACCGATCTTGGCTTCATCCGCTCGGACGCAACCTATGATGTTGTCCATGTCTGGAATGGGCGGTTTTTTCGGCTCAAAGATCACGTGGATCGCTTTCTCGATAGCTGTGAACGATTGCGCTTCAATCTTCCGCTCTCGCGAGACCAGTTGATCGACATGCTGCACGGGATGGTGGCGCGGACCGGGTTTGACAAGGCGTATGTGAATTTTACCGCAACCCGCGGGCGGCTTGCCAAAGGATCGCGCAACCCGCTCGATTGTGAAAACCGCGTCTACGGTTTCACCATTCCGTTTTCATGGATCGCGCCGTTTGAGGAACAGGATGCCGGGATCGCTATGATCGTCGCGTCTTCGGAACGCACCGCAATTGAGACGATGGACCCGACCATCAAGAATTTCCAATGGGGCGATTTTACAAGGGGCATGATCGAAGCCAGCGACGCAGGCGCCAAGGTGGCGGTTCATCTGAACCATGAGGGCAACGTAACGGAAGGCGCTGGCTTCAACGCCTTCATGCTCAAGGACGATGTTCTCTGGACGTCGGAAACCGGTGTGTTGATGGGTATAACCCGGCGCACGGTACTGGAAATCGCCGAACGGATGGGTGTCGAGGTCAAGGTAACAAAAGTATCGGAAAATATATTGCGGTCAGCAGACGAGATTTTTATTTCCTCCACCGCAGGCGGTGTGATCCCGGTCCGCTCGCTCGATGGCGCACCGGTTGGGGGCGCTTCAAACGCGCGCGTTGCTCTCGATATCCGAGACGCTTACTGGAAGCTCCATGACGATTCTGAATATTCGACACCTGTCAGGCACGACATTGTCCAAGCTTGATCCGATCTTGATTGAAGTCACGCGGGGCAATTTCGAGGGTAGTGATTTTGTCGAAAGCCGCCACCGGGGTGCTATTGCGATTGTCCGCGCCAATGGCGAAATTTTTGCCGAAATCGGCGATGTCACCAAACTGGTTTACCCGCGTTCGGCGATCAAACTTGTTCAGGCCTTGCCCATGGTCGAGAGCGGGGCGGCGGTTCATTTTGGCTTTGGCGCCAGAGAATTGACTTTGGCCTGTGCGTCCCACAATGGCGAAGATGAGCATGTCGCTACCGCTCGCCACATGCTGGAATTGATCGGGCTGGATGAATCAGCGTTTGAATGTGGTGGTCACGCGCCGGAACTCAAATCCGCGCAGGCGCGTTTGAATATTGAAGGGAAGGCCCCAACCGCGCTTTACAACAATTGCTCCGGTAAACATGCAGGCATGTTGGCACTTACAATGCATCTTGGTATCGATCCCAAGGGCTATTCAAAGCGCGATCATAAGGTGCAGCAGGAAGCAGCGCAGGCAATTTCCGAGATGACCGAATATGATTTGGCGACCGCCCCTTGCGGCACCGATGGCTGTTCGATCCCGACTTACGCTGTTCCATTGTCAAATCTGGCCCATGCTTTTGCCAAGGTGGCGGACCCTGCCGGGTTGGGAGAGACCCGCGCAGCGGCGGTGTGTCGATTATCCGAAGCTTGCATGAGCGAACCGTTCATGGTTGCCGGTACGGGGCGGTTTTGCACCGAGGTTATGCAAGCTTTTCCCGGCACAGTGTTCGCCAAAACCGGGGCAGAAGGCGTGTTTTGCGCCTGCCTGCCAGGCACCGGAATCGGCATCGCGGTTAAATGCCGCGACGGCGCCACCCGCGCCGCTGAAGCCATGACGGCTGCCATTCTCGAAACCTTGCTCAAGCCGGAAGATGACGCCCTCGCGGTGCTTCGCTCCTTCTCCCATCGCCCACTTAAAAACTGGAATGGCATCCATGTGGGCGATATTCGTCCTTCAGATGAATTCCAATCGGTGCTTGCCCCTTTGGCGTGAATGCCGGAAACTATTTCCCCAGTTCAGACAATTATTCAGGCCAGCAAATGAAATCCGCCAACAGCATATTATCCGGTTACGGCACAACAGTTTTTGAAGTCATGTCCAGGCTCGCCATGGAGCACCAGTCGATCAATCTGGGGCAGGGCTTCCCCGACGAAGACGGCCCCGAAGATGTGCGCGAACTGGCCGCCAAAACCGTTATCGAGGGCCCGAACCAATATCCGCCAATGATGGGAGTGCCTGAACTGCGCCAGGAGTTGGCTCGCCACGCTAAACGCTTTTACGATATGGATGTGGATTGGCAGACCGAAATCATGGTGACATCGGGCGCAACCGAAGCGCTGGCTGATTGCCTGTTCGGATTGATCGAGCCGGGCGATGAAGTGGTGTTGATCGAGCCGCTCTACGACAGCTACTTGCCGATTGTACGCCGCGCTGGAGCAATACCGAAACTGGTGCGCGTTACCCCACCATCATGGGAACTTGATCTCGAAGCGCTCGAAGAAGCATTTTCCGAAAAGACTAAACTTATTCTCCTGAATAATCCCATGAACCCGGCCGCCAAGGTGTTTTCGCGCAATGAACTTGAGGGCATCGCGGCTTTGCTGGAAAAGTACGACGCCTATGCTGTGTGCGACGAAGTCTATGAGCATCTGGTGTTTGATCAGGAACAGCATATCTCGCTGCTGACCTTGCCGGGTATGCGCGAACGCTGCCTGAAAATTGGATCAGCGGGTAAGACATTTTCACTGACCGGATGGAAGGTCGGCTACATAACCGCTGCGCCAGAGCTGCTCGCGCCGGTCGCCAAGACCCATCAATTCTTGACCTTCACAACCCCGCCCAATCTGCAAAAGGCGGTCGCGTTCGGGCTTGGCAAGGGGGACGATTATTTCGACGCTTTGGCGCAAGACCTTCAGGCCAAACGGGATTTTTTTGCCAGGGGCCTCAAAGATATCGGTTTTGAAGTCATGCATTGCGCCGGCACATATTTCATAACAGCCGATTTCCGTCCGCTAAACCTTGGCGATATTGACGATGTGGAAGCCTGCCGGATCATGACCCTGGAAGCGGGTGTCACGCCGATCTCGGTCAGCGCTTTCTACGCCAGCGACGCCCCGCGCCATTATGTCCGCTTCTGCTTTTGCAAGCAGGATCACATTCTGGAAGAAGCCTTACAGCGCTTGGCAAGGTTTGTGGCGAAGCGGCGCTAGCTCCCATCTCAAACCATCGGTGGCATCCGGCCCCGAACCGGGGATGATTTTACAATTGCCGTATTCGTTTCGGCTTTTTCATGAAAAGGATCAAGCAACTCGTCCAATTCATCAATTGAACGCAGCGAAAGGCGAGCGATAAAGCAATCGTCCCCCGTCACCTTGTCGCAAGCGGTGAACCGGACCTGGTTCACGATCATGTCCTCTACTAAATGAAGTGCTCCGGGGCGCGGCTTGATCCGGACAATCGCTTCGAGCGGATATCCAATTGCCGGTAAATCGAATTCAATGGTAAAGGCAGTGATTACCCCCTCGGCCTCCAGCCGCCGCACCCGCTCGGTGACGCTTGGTGCCGACATGCCAACAGCGTCGGCAAGGCTGCTCATGGCAATGCGGCTGTTCCGCTGCAACTGGGCGACAAGGGCACGATCCGTGTCATCATGGTTGTTTTGATTTTGAAAGTGTATCACCGATTTTGCCTTTAAAATTAAATAGAAAATATTTTCAAGCCTAAAATTACATATATAAAAAGTCAATTCACGCAATTATTATTTCAGTGGAATAGACAGGATACACAATCAGACGAGGAAAAAATTATGAATGTAATGCGAATAGCGGCATTTTCAGACGGCGAGACGGGCGGCAATCCCGCAGGTATTGTGCTGTGCGAGGCGTTGCCGGGCGCTGAATTAATGCAAGCCAGCGCAGCCGAAGTCGGATTTTCAGAAACCGCTTTCGCGGCACCTGCCGATGATAAAGGAACATGGCGGGTCAGGTATTTCTCTCCCGAATCCGAGGTTCCGTTTTGCGGCCATGCCACCATCGCTCTCGGCGCGGCGCTGGCCCGGAAAGAAGGCAATGGCATTTTCAGGTTGAAACTGAATGAAGCCGAAATCAGCGTTGAAGGTCAAAGCGAAGGCGAGCTTGTTTCGGCGGCCTTGCAATCTCCGCCAACGCGCAGTGAATGCCTGGAGCGGAAAATTGTCGATGACGTTCTGGACCTGTTCTCTCTCCCGCACGAACAATTGAATGAAGCCATTCCCCCGGCCCGTATCCATGCTGGCGCTGATCATATAGTTATTGCGCTGAAGGATAAGGCGCTTCTGAGTGCCATGAAATATGATCTCGATGCGGGTCGTGAACTGATGAGCCGCTACAAGCTGGTGACAATCATGCTAGTCCATGTTGCCGGTGATCAGCACTTCAACGTGCGCAATGCGTTCGCGTCCGGCGGGGTTTTGGAAGACCCTGCGACAGGCGCGGCTGCTGCAGCCTTTGCGGGTTATCTGCGTGATCTGGATTGGCCACATGGAGGCCGTATCAGCATTGTGCAAGGCGAAGACATGGGAGCACGTTCGCTGATCACAGCCGAGTTTGGCCTTGAACCCGGAAGCTCAGTACGGATTTCAGGGACAGCCCGCGAAATGACCTGACCTGGCAGGGGTTTTCTGCGCCCCGTCAAGTGGTATGATTTCGCTCGATTGTCAGTTGCGGATAGGCAGCTGACCCTGCCAGTGCCAGATCGCCGGTTACGATATCGTTCCATTCGGAACCGAGGATGGCGCCTTCCCTGACATCGGAAATCATGTTGTCGGAAATGATGGCGCTGCCAGCACCGGGGGCTACCGAAATATTGATCCCGATCCCGGCATCGCGAATGATGTTGCTGGTAGCTGTTACATTGCGGAGATATCGCCCCCACCCGAGTGACAGGCCGGCATGGGGTGCGTTTTCGATGATGTTGGCGTTGACGACCGTATCGGCCTCTACCCCGATGCCAAAGCCCCAATTGTTATTGCTATAGTCTTGTATGCGATTGGTGAGGTTGCGGATGATATTGCCGTTGCAAACGGCCAACCTGCCGCCTTCGTTGAAATTTGTGATGGAAATTCCAGCCGCAGCGGTATCAACAATATTGTTAGTAATCATCGCGCCTTCAAAATCAAACTCTGCGTAGAGCGCGATTTCGCCAAGCCGGGCGCATGAATTTCCGGAAATCTGGCAATTCGATCCACCATTGGAGCGAACCGCTGAATACGAACAATCGGTAATGCGGTTGTTGATGACTTGTACGGCGCCGGCGCGAAAAATATTAATGCCGTTGCCGTTCTGACCTGAGCCACCATTCGCTGCGCCGATATTGGTAATGCGGTTGCCGCTAACAATAGTTTCATCTTCGCCCGCGCTTGAGCGCCAGACCAGAATGCCGTTATTCATGCAGTCGTGAATCCGGTTGCCGGAAATTTCCAGGCCGCGGCTGTCGATTGCGTAAATCGCAGCTTGTCCGGCATGACTGATTTCGCAATTGCGGATCGCGCCGGAAACCCGGTCAAGGGAAATTCCGTTTTTCGGGCTGCCGACAATGACGCAATTTTCAATCGTCAGGTCGATCGTGTCGGTAATGTCGATGAGCCCTGAAACATCGCCGTTAAATGTGTTGCCGGCCGAGCCAATGCTCAATCCTTCCAGGGTAACCTGGCGCACACCCTTGGCATGCATCATCGCGGTCCCGCCGGAAAATACCAGCCGGGTTTGCCCCGGTACGCCGATGATTGACGTGTTGTCCCTCAATTCCAGATCGGAGATCAGATACCGGCCCGGTGGTAGAAAGAGCGGCATGCCAAGACGCGCAGAATCATTGACAGCATTCTGTATCTCATTGCCTTGATCGCCGGAATTGCCCGGATTGACGCCATATTGGGTTGCATCAAGTGCGCCGCTACTGGGGGAAATGGCTGCATTGGCACTGGTCGCGTCGGCCATCAATCCGGTGGACAACGTTGCAGTTCCAGCCAGCATGGCTCCCATATTCAAAAATGAACGACGATTGATACTCATGACGCAGTCTCCTTCTGCGATCAAAGATGCAAGCGCCGTTCCAGCGAATGCGGGGTAAAAATGTATCAAAATATTACAGATTGGCGCAAAAAACCGGAGTTAGGCGTCAAAAATGGCAAAAATCTCATGCACAGCAAGCGTCGCCGCCATCCGACCTTCGGCAACGGCGGTTTCAATTTCGGGCAATTCCGCTCTTAGTTTTTCGTGATTCTGGAGCTGGCCGCGCAACCGTTCTTCCACCATATCCCACATCCAGCGCACCTGCTGGGCGCGGCGGCGCGTAGTAAATGCGCCGTTTTCGGTCATGATGTCGCGATGCTTGTTTATCTGCGTCCAAATTTCATCAAGACCCAGATTTTGCAGGCCGGAAATCGTCACAACTGGTGGCGGCCAATCGGAATGCGCCGGAGTCAGGATATGCAGCGCAGCGCGATATTCCCCCGCTGCCCGCTCGGCCCGGTCGATATTTTCACCATCCGCTTTATTGACGGCGATCATATCGGCAATTTCAACCACACCCTTTTTGATGCCCTGTAATTCATCCCCGGCACCAGGCAGCATGAGCGCCAGAAAGAAATCCACCATGCCTGAAACGGTTGTTTCCGATTGGCCGATCCCGACCGTTTCCACCAAAATGACATCGAAACCGGCGGCCTCGCAAAGGAGCATCGTCTCGCGGGTTCTGCGTGCAACACCGCCAAGGGTGCCCGCCGACGGGGAGGGGCGAATGAACGCATTCTGGTCGACCGCCAGTCGCGCCATCCGGGTTTTATCACCAAGAATAGACCCGCCCGTGCGCGTTGAAGACGGATCAACCGCAAGTACGGCGACCCTGTGCCCGGCTTTGGTGAGATTTATGCCGAACTGGTCAATCACCGTAGATTTTCCAACCCCCGGCACACCGGTGATCCCGATCCGGATTGCGCCGCCTGAATCCGGCAATACAGTTTGCAACAATTCCAGCGCCTGTTGCTGGTGTTCGGCCTTGGTCGATTCAATGAGCGTAATGGCACGCGCCAATTGCGCCCGGTCGCCAGCACGAATTCCGGCGGCAAGTTTTTTTACATTGTTGTTCATGGCATTATCCGACATGTAGTTTTCTTAACCCATGTCGCCGGATCAGTCACGAACAGCCAGACTTCGTAGCTAACATTAGAAATTGATCCAATGGGAAATACGGCTGACGCTGCCGGTGGAATTTCCTTCGCCGCGAACAAATCTCAACTCGCCGTAGGAATCGGCTTGCGGATTTTCAAAGGTGACCTCGCCGAGAAAACGCACCATCCCGCTGGCCATGCCGCTCAGGGTGGCGTCAGGCATGGCTTCGATTTTCGTTTCTGCAATCTTGATGTCATTGGCGTATAATTCGACGGTCGCAACGCCATATTCAAACCAGTAATCCGGTGCTTCGCCCTTCAACGCCAGCGGAGAGGTGATGTGATTGCTGACACGTGGTTCTTCCAACAGGATTACCGGCCCGGTCATCGGGTACCCTGTAAGGGTTTCCATGAGAACAGGTTCGCTACCAAAAAGGTCGCGAAATTCCGGTTGCAGAAACCCGTCGAAAATATCTGCCGGAACATATAGCCTGTAATCGCCTTCGGCATATGAACCTAGATAATAGGGAGCGAAGGTGAAAGCGATCCCGGCGACTTTTCCAGGCTCGCGAGATGGCACGAACGTAAAGGTCTGCATCGTATGGATCGTTGCTTTCAGTTCGTTCAGGCCATCGTCATTTTGCGCCTCTTCCTCGCTATAATCCATCCGCTCCATTTTTTCAGCAATCAACGCAACCCGCAGCTGCCGGGCGATAGCTTTCAAGGCAGGAGAGCCATCTTCCACATTGTCTAAAATGTCTTCGAGCGCAATTTCACGGCCTTCCCGAAGGTCATACAACAACGATGTGTAGCCGGTATTGCCATGGGCACCGCCGGTATAATAATGGCTGATTTCGAGCAGGCTGAGGTAGCGGTCGGATACAAATTGCTCGGTCCAGTTTGCGGTCAGGCTATAGGGATTGAAAGAGTCGCTGCCAAATTCGCGATAATCTGCGTTTGCCTGGGTGCGGGTTTCATCAAACGCCTGTTCGATGCCGCTACGCAATCGTTTCAACAATTGCGGGTCGCGGCCGGCGCTGCGCGGCAGGCTGGCATGCATTTCAACAGCGATTGATATCTCACTATAGGAAATCTGAGAGAGAGGTTCGGTCGTCACAATGCGGTCGGCATGGGCGGCTATTGGCACGGCCAGAATAAAAACCGCGAAGGCTGCAATCAGAATTTTGGTTGGATTTTTCATGGATGCGGGTTCCAGACAATGCGCACCAGGCGCGATGAGCGAAGGACATTATCCGGCGGCAATTGACCATCGGGGCCTTCGTAGGCTTCAGGAGCATAAATATAGAGAAGATATCTGTCGGGGGTCTCACAAAGCGCCATCCCGCTCCATTCCTCAGTACCGGGATTGCAATTCAGAGCCGCCGCACCGGATTCCGTATAGGTCATGCCAATCCGTTCGCCCTTCGGTCCGGCAGCTTCCTGGCCGACAATATGCACCCGCGCAATTTTGCCGGATGTGGCGGGTTCAAATTGCAATTGTTGCATGCCGCCCCTGAATGCTGCCAGCAAATGCCGTACTTCACCTTCCGACATGGTCGTGACATTGGCAAATTCAAATCCGGGCAACGCTTCGGTAATTGCAGTGCGGGAATAGGGGGTCTCGGCATCAATTGCGCCAATGCCGGCAGGGGTCATCTTGATCACCGGTTCGCTGGAAAGATAAGTTGCCCGACCAACCTCGTTCGGCTGCGCACAGGCCGCCAGAACAGCCATCAACATAGCGGCAAAAAGGGACGTCTTACTCATATAATCCATCCAATGCCCAAGCTCTCGAAAATGACTATAGCCGTTTTTTTAGCAGGCAAAAGGGGGCACCGAGGGTTAGTGCCAACAATGCTCTCCACCCACCCATCCGTCACCCCGGCGAAAGCCGGGGTCCAGAAAGATGGTTCAGTATTTTTTGGAGGCAAGACTGGATTCCGGCTTTCGCCGGAATGACGAACACAAACAGAGGCTCCCTCTATTCATTCGCTTTTGTCTGCCTCATGCCCCAACCGCTCCGCGAGATCGCGGATCAATTCTTGCGCGGCGTCCGGGATCACCGTGCCGGGGCCAAAGATTGCTTGGGCGCCGGCTTCATGCAGCGCGTCATAATCCTGCGGCGGGATGACACCGCCGACGACGATCATGATGTCGTCGCGGCCTTCGGTTTTCAGGGCGTTACGAAGTTCGGGCACCAGCGTCAAATGGCCAGCGGCAAGGGACGAGACGCCAACGATATGGACGTCATTCTCGACCGCCTGACGGGCGGCTTCTCCCGGGGTCTGAAACAGCGGGCCGATATCCACATCAAAGCCAAGATCAGCAAATGCGGATGCGATGACCTTTTGGCCCCGGTCGTGACCGTCCTGGCCCATTTTTGCGATCAGGATACGGGGCCGACGGCCTTCATTTTGGGCGAAGGTCTCCACCATTTGCTGGATGCGTTTCACGGGCTCGCTCATTTGCCCGACCTCCTGTTTGTAAATGCCTGAAATGGCGCGAATTTCTGCCACATGACGGTTTGCCACGACTTCCATGGCGTCGGAAATTTCACCAACGCTTGCCTTGGCCCGGGCGGCGACGATGGTTAGCGCCAGCAGATTGGCGTCCTTTGTGCGCGCCCCTTCGGTCAACGCTGTAAGGGCGGCTTGTGTGGCGGCTTCATCGCGCATCTCGCGCAATTTTTCCAGCTTCGCAATCTGCTCCCGACGCACCTTGGCGTTTTCTACCTTGAGCACATCAATCATGGCCTCGTTTTCGGGGCGGTACTTGTTGACACCGACAACGGTTTGGCGACCGGAATCGATCCGGGCCTGGGTCTTGGCTGCGGCTTCTTCGATCCGCATTTTCGGCAACCCGGCGGCAATCGCTTTGGCCATGCCGCCCATCTCTTCAACCTCAGAAATATGGGCCAGCGCCCGCGTCGCCAGATCGCCCGTCAATTTCTCTACATAATAGCTGCCGCCCCATGGGTCCGCGACCCGCATGGTGCCGGATTCCTGTTGCAGGAATAGTTGCGTATTGCGGGCAATCCTGGCGGAGAAATCGGTCGGCAAAGCAAGCGCTTCATCCAGCGAATTGGTGTGCAGCGATTGGGTATGGCCCTGAGTCGACGCCATGGCTTCGATGGTGGTGCGGGCGACATTGTTAAATACATCCTGCGCCGTCAGGCTCCAGCCGGAGGTTTGGCAATGGGTGCGCAAGGACAATGAGCGATCGTCTTTTGGCGCAAACTCTTCGCGGATCAGGTTTGCCCAGATCAGCCGTGCAGCCCGCATCTTGGCAATTTCCATAAAGAAATTCATGCCGGTTGCCCAGAAAAATGAAAGCCTGGGCGCGAATGCATCGATATCAAGACCGGCCGCGACACCGGCGCGGGCATATTCGATGCCGTCGGCGATTGTGTAGGCCAGTTCCAGATCCGCCGTCGCCCCGGCTTCCTGCATATGGTAGCCGGAGATCGAGATTGAATTGAATTTCGGCATGTTGGCGGACGTATAGGCAAAAATATCCGAGATGATCCGCATCGAAAAATCGGGCGGATAAATATATGTGTTGCGCACCATAAATTCTTTCAGAATATCATTCTGAATGGTGCCTGAGAGTTTTTCAGGCGGGACGCCCTGTTCTTCACCTGCCACAATGTACAGCGCCAGAATGGGCAATACCGCGCCGTTCATGGTCATTGATACGGACATCTGGTCCAGCGGGATATGATCAAAAAGGGTGCGCATGTCGAGGATGGAATCGATAGCCACGCCTGCCATACCCACATCGCCGGCAACGCGCGGGTTATCTGAGTCGTATCCCCGATGGGTCGCCAGATCGAATGCGATCGACAAGCCTTTCTGTCCTGCGGCCAGATTACGCCGATAAAAGGCATTGGAATCTTCTGCTGTCGAGAAACCCGCATATTGCCGGATCGTCCAGGGCCGCTGGATATACATGGCCGGGTAGGGGCCACGCAAATAGGGCGCGGCACCGGGCCAGGTTTTGAGAAAATCCAGACCAGCTAGGTCAGCTTCGCTGTAAGTCTGTTTGACGCTGATGCCTTCAGGGGTTTCCCACAATTCAGCGCCAACGTCTTCGCCGCTTATCCCAGCCGTCTGGGCGTCAAATGCTATCTCGGAAAAGTCCGGGATCTGGCTCATATTGCTATCATCCAGTTTAGGGTTGCCTTCATGGATCCAAGACTACGCATTTTCATAATCAATCAGAACATTTTCCAGCGCCGCGATAATATCGCATCCGCCATAGAGGAAGACGCTGATCCCGGCACCTTCCAGCGCGTCTGTTAAGTCTCCGGGCCGACCGGCCATGAAAATCCGGGTAGCGCCCGCGTCCAACAATGCCGCTGCCATATCGCCCGCTTGTGCTCTGTAAAGGGCATCAGGCCCACAGATACAGGCAATTCGGGCGCTGGATTTGCGGAACGCAGCGGCTGCATTTGGGCCATCTTCAAGTCCGGCTTCCAGATGTGTGGCGATGCCAGCAGTTGCAAATGTGTTCTCGGTCCAGTTGGCGCGGGCAACAAATCCCGCAACAGGCCCAAGCCCTGCCAGAAATACCAGAGGTCGTTGGTTTTTTTCAGCAATGCTATCGGCACGTTGGCGCAACGCTTCAAATGGCTCCGCCAGACGCAGCGACGGCAGGGGCGTGAAGGGACTACCCGCAAATTCGGGGATTTTTGGTGTCAGGCTTTCCCCGTCACCGAGAGCTTTCACCAAAGCGCTGAACCGTTCGCCTTCGCCGCCCAACGGCAAGTCGATATCGTTTTCTGAAAAGCATTTGTCACTTGGCGACACATCGAGCACGACCGGGGGTGTCCCGGCCAGGTTCGGGAATGAAGAGGTGCCGGTCAGAACGGCTTTACCGTGCGCCATTTTGCTGGCGCGGGTTTCTGCTGTTTCAAGAACCTGGTCTTGCAACCAACCGTCATCCAGCACCTCGATTATACCGCCGCCGGTTTCAATTTTCTGAAACAATTCCCAGGCTTTTGCCGCCAACTCAGATGAAAGCGCTTCGCCATACCCTGAACCGGCAAGCGGGTCGGTGACCCGCGCCAGGTTGGATTCTTCCATCAATACAAGCTGGGTATTGCGGGCGACCCGGCGGGAAAATTCATCCGCCAGCCCTGCCGCCGACGTGAATGGCAAAATTGCAAATGACGTCGCTCCGCCAATACCGGCAACAAAGGTCGCCATCGTCGCGCGTAGCATATTCACGTGCGGGTCGTGCCGGGTCTGACTGCGCCAATCGGATTCGCCATGGATCGGAACTGGTGTCGAGTTTTCCAGACCGCAGGCGCGGGCAATATTCCCAAGCAACATATTCAGGGCCCGCAACTTAGCCAGTCCCAAAAACTGGTCCGGGTCGATAGCAATCGCAATTTCCAGTGTTTGCCATGCGGTTGCCAGATCAATTCCGGCTTTTTCTAAGGTACGCAAATATAGCAGCGCCGCCGCCAGAATAGCGGCAAGTTCCTGTGCTTCGCTCGCACCGGCTTCATGCCAAGGTCTGCCATCAGCGAGACATATCCGGCCTGAAAATCCGCGTCGCAGCAAATCGTGCGTCAAATCTCCAAGGTCTGTAAGCGCAGGTGCAAATCCGTTTCCGGCAAACCCGGCACCAAGAACGGTACCAACCGGGTCTTGTCCCAGCGACCAATCGAGTTCGGAAAAATCATAACTGCGTTTTTCGGCAAGCGCAGTCAATAGCCCGGCAACAGCAATCCCTGAAGCGCCTCCTTCAAGGCGTAGATGGATATGATCAGCCTGAATGCCCGCAAGGGCTGTCTCAATGTCGGCAACATTCGCGACCTGCAACCCGTATCCGCGCGACGTCGGCGCTCCGGAAAATACAAGCGCCAGCCCGGTCGCACCATTTTCAAGGTCAATCAGCGCCTGTTTGTTGGCGGTCTCACAGGACGGGTGATCCATGCGTTGGGCAATGGTCCAGGGCCGACCAGCGCGTGTTGATTTAAGTATTGCTGATTTGGCACGCTCATAAACCGGTTCAACACGGATATCGTCGAGAGTCCGGGATACAAGACTGCGCTCGAAATCGGCACCCTTCAACCCGGTTTCGGCGAGCTCGCGCCAGTCGGATTTAGTGAGTTCAGCAAACGCGCCGGCTAATTTAGCGGGGTCGGTCAAGCAACCTGTTCCTCGTATCCGTTATTGGAATTTCAGCGAATGTACCGCCTGCTCCCAATTAGGCAAGCCAGCAAGTTGGCGTAGATACAAAGGCTAAGATGTACTTGAAACAAAAAAGGCGACGCACGCAGCGCCGCCCTCTTGATTTTGTTGATACGGACAGATTGTCAGTATGTCATAACAGGCTTGAGCTTTTTGGCTTCAGCAACCCATTTGGAAACGCTTTTTTCGCCGGGGCAAAGACGCACCAGCTTTCTTTTGTTGTTGGTTGTTTTCATGGCTTCGGTGAGGTTGGCCGCATTGCGGTTCCGCAATTCCTTGACTGTATCAACTCCAGCAGCTTCGAGAAGCTCGGAATATTCTTCAGCCACACCACGGATGCGCATCAGGTCAGACATATTTGTCCATTTGAGAATTTTTTTCTCATCAATACCGGATTCAGCTGCAAGCGCCTTGCGGCCCTTCGGGGACGCGCCCCGTTCCAGAAGCTGATCAGTGCGGTTTACACCTACCTTCTTGAGCTTCTTTGTAAAAGTTGGTCCGATTCCCTCAATATCAATAATTGGATAACGCATTTATTGCCCCTTCCCTTTGTCTGATTTTATTGGATCTGGTTCTGCGATTGGCTACACAAACTGGCTCAGTCCCGGGATCGATGAAACGATCTCGTCAACAACACCGCCACCTTTCTCGCGCGCAAAATCTACGACTTCCTTGGTAACGCCCTGAACCTGGCCCATGCTGAGACCAGCCGAGGTCAGGTCGTTCATCGCACCCATGGCGCCCATGGCACCGCCACTGAACAAACCACCGCCCCCTTCATCGGTAATCAGATCACTGGCTCCAGGCATGGAGGCCAGTAATTCTTCCATTTTTTCCTTGGGTGCAGACTTGTTCAGAAAATTCAGAATGATGCTGATGGCCTTGCCAGCCAGTTCATCATCTATACCAACACTTGATGTGATCCGACCGATCAATTCTTCCATTTGCATCTATCCTCGTTTTTTCGAAGCAAATCTATTTCAAACCCGCCTTATAAAGACGGATTTTTATTCCACTTTGTAGCGCGTGTTGTGCTGGTGTCCAAGTGCTGATTGGCAGAAATCATGTCTCAGGTATAAAATTTGCGCCGAGATACGTTGAACAGCTGCCCGGTCCACACTATCAATACTTCCATTGAGTTTATCCCGGGAGGAAGTCGATGTTCGAAGAAGGCAGGGTTTATGTGGGCACCAGCGTCAAGCCGGAATATCTCAATCTCAAGCTGGCCAACCGCCATGGCCTGATCACCGGCGCCACCGGCACCGGCAAAACGGTGACTCTGCAAATTCTGGCTGAGGGATTTTCCCGCGCCGGGGTGCCGGTATTTTGCGCTGATGTGAAAGGCGATGTGGCAGGCGTCGGCGCGACGGGCGTCGAGAAGGATTTTCTCACCAAGCGCGCTGAGACGATCGGGTTCACTGCTGATTATGTCTATGAAGATTTTCCCGCGCTCTATTGGGACCTGTTCGGCGAGCAGGGACACCCGGTCCGCACAACGATTTCTGATATGGGGCCGCTGCTTTTGTCCCGGTTGATGGAATTGAATGCGACCCAGGAAGGTGTGCTCAATATCGCATTCAGGATCGCTGACGATGAAGGGTTGCTGCTGCTTGATCTAAAAGATTTACGCTCGCTATTGTCGAATTTGGCCGCACGGGCAAGCGAGATCACATCGGATTATGGCAATGTGTCAAAGGCCAGCATCGGCGCCATCCAGCGCCAATTGCTGGTGCTGGAAAATCAGGGTGCAGAGAATTTTTTTGGTGAGCCTGCTTTCAATATCAAAGACCTGATGCGCACCTCGCGCGATGGGCGCGGTCTGATTAGCGTTCTTGCCGCTGACAAATTGATGCTATCGCCACGGCTTTACGCGACGTTTTTGCTCTGGCTGCTGTCGGAGTTATTTGAGGAATTGCCCGAAGTCGGCGATCCGGACAAACCAAAACTGGTTTTCTTTTTTGACGAAGCGCATTTGTTGTTCGATGAAGCACCAAAGGCATTGGTTCAAAAAATCGAGCAGGTCGTAAAACTGATCCGCTCCAAAGGTGTCGGGGTTTATTTCGTCACCCAAAATCCGCTCGATGTACCGGACAGTGTTTTGTCGCAGCTCGGCAACCGTATCCAGCATGCGCTGCGCGCTTATACGCCGCGCGAACGCAAGGCCGTTAAAACCGCCGCTGACACGTTCCGTCCAAATCCTGATTTTGATGCCTTCGAGGTGATCACTCAATTGGGGGTTGGCGAGGCTCTGGTCTCAACACTGGAGAAAAAAGGTGTTCCGTCCATCGTGCAGCGTACCCTGATCCGCCCGCCATCTTCGCGGATGGGGCCGCTGGAAGACGGCGAGCGCAAAGATTTGATGAAAGAAAGCCCGGTCCATGGTCTTTATGATGAAACCCTGGACAGGGAATCCGCGTTCGAAATTCTTGCCAAACGTGCTGGCGACAAAGTTGATGCGGAAGATAAGCAGCGTGCCAAAGAAGACAAGGAACGCGAAGAGGGGGGCCGCATGCGCCGCTCGCGAACAGGCTTCACCTTGCCGGAATTTGGCCGTGACGACAGGCCCAACCAGCGCAGCAGACAGCGCACAACAACAAGGCGTCGCGCATCACGCCGCCAATCGACCACCGAAGCAATGGTGAAATCTGTTGTTCGTTCGGTAGGGTCCGGGCTGGGACGCGCTTTGGTGCGTGGCATTTTGGGCAGTCTGAAAATCGGGCAATAGGCAGGGTGTCCGCTAAGCAGTAATTTTTCTATTTGGAGACAGGGTAATGAAACTATTTCGATATGGCGAAACCGGCGCGGAAAAACCCGGTATTATTGATGCCGACGGTGGATTGCGCGATCTGTCAGGCCAGGTAAGCGATATTGACGGTGGTGTTTTGTCTCCTGAAAACCTGAAAAAGCTGGCTGCGATCAATCCAGCCTCATTGCCGCTTATTCCCGCAGATGCCCGGATCGGACCATGTGTCGGCGGTGTTTCCAAGATCATCGCCATCGGTCTGAATTACAGTGATCACGCTGAAGAAGCCGGAATGCCGATCCCCACCGAGCCGATTATTTTCATGAAAGCCACCAGTTCCATTTGTGGCCCCGATGACAATGTGATCAAGCCGGTTGGTTCAACCCAACTTGATTACGAAGTTGAACTAGGCATCGTGATTGGCTCAAAAGCAAATTACGTATCTGAGGAAGCCGCGCTGGATCATGTGGCAGGCTATTGCATCGTCAATGACGTTTCCGAACGGTCCTACCAGATCGGGCGTCCGGGCGGACAATGGGACAAGGGCAAGGGCTGCGATACCTTTGCGCCAATTGGCCCGTGGATGGTGACAACGGACGAAATACCGGATCCGCAAATTCTGGACTTGGAGGTGGATGTGAATGGCGAGAAACGCCAGCGCGGCACCACCGCCAAAATGGTATTCAATGTGCGCCAGCTTGTTTCTGATGTCAGCAATTATATGACCTTGCTGCCGGGCGATATCATCATCACCGGC
Organism: Hyphomicrobiales bacterium; assembly: GCA_021775875.1. Classification (GTDB taxonomy): domain Bacteria; phylum Pseudomonadota; class Alphaproteobacteria; order Rhizobiales; family NORP267; genus NORP267. The sequence continues at coordinate 63,526 of JAJFHA010000020.1, forward strand.
ACGCCGCCCGGCGTCGGCATGGGTTTGAAGCCACCAGCATATCTTGAACCCGGCGACGAGATGCGCCTCGCAATTTCAGGTCTTGGCGAACAACGCCAGAAAGTGATCGCGTATCGCTGATACTGCTTGACGTTCTTTCCGAATAGGCATTCGATGGCCGCAAAAGAATTTAGGAGAATGTCGATGGATGATTGGTCGAAAACCTGGACCTGGTATGACGGTGAGTGGCTTGAAGGCAACCCCGCAATTGTCGGCCCGCGCAGCCACGCTATGTGGTTGGGGTCGTCAATTTTTGATGGCGGACGGGCGTTTGAAGGGGTGACCCCGGATATCGACCGCCATTGCGAACGCGTCAATAATTCCGCCGAAATTATGGGCCTCAAGGTTCTGCATGAAGGTGGCATGATCGAAGAGCTTGTACAGGAAGGCCTGAAGCTTTTCGACAAGGATGCTGAATTGTATATCCGCCCGATGTATTGGGCGGAGCAGGGCGGTAATTTTGCCGTTCCGCCGTTGAAGGAAAGCACGCGGTTTTGCCTCTGCATGTATGATACGCCAATGCCGGTCCCTGGCGGGTCGTCGATTATGCTTTCAAGTTTTCGCCGCCCAACCCTGGCGCAAGCGCCGGTCAACGCCAAAGCCGGGTGTCTTTACCCGAATTCGGCGCGTGCGCTTCTGGAAGCCGGTGAAGCCGGGTTCGACAATGCTCTTGTTTGCGATGCGCTTGGCAATGTCGCCGAATTGGCCACCGCTAATATTTTCATGGCCAAGGACGGCGAAGCCCATACGCCAGCGCCAAACGGTACTTTTCTAAACGGCATCACCCGCCAGCGGGTCATCGCCCTGCTGCGCGAACAGGGCATCACGGTCAATGAACGCACTCTGACCTACAAAGAGTTTCAGGAAGCCGACGAGATTTTCTCGACCGGCAATTATTCCAAAGTCATGCCGATCACCCGCATCGGCAATCGCGACCTGCAACCGGGCCCGATCTACCAGAAAGCCCGCGACCGCTATTGGGAATGGGCCCACGGGGGTTAGTTATCTTGTTTTGAAATGCCTCCATCACCTCTCCCCGGCGGGGAGAGGTCGGCACTTCAGTGCCGGGTGAGGGGGAGCGGATTATCGTCGTATAACAAGTCTCAAACTCCCCTCATCCTGTCCTTCTCCCCCCAAGGGAGAAGGGACGAAAACCGATGGCATGTGGTTTTTTGTGTCGATGGAATTCAGGCATGCGCTTCTGGTTAAGCGGGCGACGAATTGGGTGGTCCAATCCCCCAACCGTCATTCCGGCGAAAGCCGGAATCCAGTGCGAACGTGCCACGATTGAGATCACTAAAGTCTGGATCCCGGATCGCGCGGCGGGTCACCAATGGGGCATGTAAATCATCCGGGCCGCCGCTTGTCCGGGATGACGATAGAAATATCAGCCCCGCGCAAAGCGCGGAATAGCCGCGCCTGATACCAACACTAGAATCATAAAAAAGCCGGGGCAAAACCCCGGCTTTTCTCGTTTCATTCTCAGGTGTTTCTAGAAGAAACCACCATTCTGCGCAGCGACCATGCAGAACAGCATGGGAAACGACAAAAGCGTGTTGGTGCGCGAAAACAGCATCGCGGTGCGTGCTGAAGCGGCCTTGCTGTCGGCGTCGGCTTCAACAATGCCCAAAGCCCGTTTCTGGTTTGGCCAGATCACGAACCAGACGTTGAACCACATGATAACGCCGAGCCACATGCCGATCCCGATCGGGGTGCTGGCACCGCCATCTGTGATGCCGAGTGTTAGTGCGTGGCCCAGATATTTATTCATCGCCGCTACGATCAGTCCGGTGACGATGGTGCCCATGGCTGCCCAGCGGAACCACCAAAGGGCTGCTGGTGCGATCACCTTGCCGATGGCAGGTTTCTGGTCGTCCGGAATGTTTGGCATATTCGGGATTTGCACGAAATTGAAATACCAGAGCAGGCCGATCCACATGACGCCATTCAGAACATGGAGCCAGCGGAAGAAGAACGAGTACCAGGCATGATCAAGCTCAAAGCCTGCGCCATTGGTTGCCCTGATCGCAACGAAGAGAATGACCGTCAGGATGATCCCGGCGATCACGGTTGATTTAAGATTGGATAAAATTCCACCCATGGGAGTTTCCCCTTTGTTGGGTCCAGGCCGCGACAGGCGGCGAGAACCATTGCCCACTAAGAATGATAGTTGCGCGGAACTTAAACGATTCCAGGGTGGGCAGGCAAGGATTACAATTTATACGGATATCTACCCCCGCCCCGCTATTCCGGCAATCAGCGCCGCTACGGACGGGCGTCGCTGGACCGCCTGAAATTCATCCGCCATTGCCGCAACCTCGGCTTCGGCCTCAACGCCATCCGCGAATTGCTGTCGCTGTCCGAAAACCCGAACCAGTCCTGCGAAGCGGTTGATGAATTGGCCAGCAAACACCTGGTAACGGTCACCCAGCGCATCGAGCAACTACAAACCCTGCGCGATGAGCTAACCCGCATGACAAATGCCTGCGCCGGCGGCATTGTCGCCGATTGCCGGGTGGTTGAGGTGTTGGCCGATCACGCGCGGTGTGACGAGGAGCATTGAGGGGAAGTGCAAGAAGAGAATCACGGCGAATGGTATGAATATCTGTTGATTTTTAGGTGCAGAGTAAACATGTCTGATTGTATTTTGCGGCGATTCAAAAATTTCAGCAGCAAGTGAAAGGCATAAATAGGTAGTGCCGATCATCAACGATTCCGGACAAAGGCAATCGGTCTCTAGGTTATTTTTTAACCGGTCATCGTCTCATAGATTTGTCGACACACCGAATAACAGCTTTTCCATGTACGTAAGAATTTCTGAGGTCATTATAGGTGGCTGTGTGCGGCCAAGTGCCTTGATGTACAAATTGATGACGCCAAACAATCAGGTTTCCATAGCTGCTTCTAACGCTACCTAGACGATTCGAGAGTGACTCTTCCTCAACGATCTTTAATTCGCGCTTGAAACGTTCACGATACTTTTTGCCAAAGCAAGAAATATGCCGGTCTTCAATGTCTTTGATTTTGATTTGACCATTAAGACGTTCAAATTTACTGCGAGCCAATTCCCCCAAAGCTCGATGTTTCTCATCGGCAAAACGGTACAGCACATCCTTTATGGCGAGCTCGTAGGCGGTGACTGCAGATACAGCCAAGAAGCCAAGATATCTCGAAACAATAAAATCGTCCGCTAGGCTAATTATGACGTCATCCACATGTGATAGATAGTCGTCAGCTTGAGAAAATCGATCTTCGAAGGACATTTTACTGCAATCGCAGTTGAGCGATCCGAAGTCGTTCTTTTACAGTGATGGCGTCGCTGGTATTGAAAAAAATAGAATTTTGAAAATTCTCATCCTTATATAACTCTTGGATCTTTCCATTCAGGTCTTTGGGAAGTTTAGACGTTTTAGGCAGCAAGACTGTGTAGACGGCATCAAGCGCCGCAAGATTTATTGGGCCGCGAACGTGGAATGGCCGTTCCCCTAGTAGTTCTAACAACTCTGCAGTAAGAATTTTGAATTTTGAGGCAAATTCCTTGAACTTTTTGGTTCTGGCCGATCTATGGGTTGCCATTGCATTGTTTAGGAAATTTTTCATCGGTTTTTCGTAAACGTCATTACTGGAATAAAATGCGAAAGTTCGCAGAATAATTTCTACGTCTCGCTGATGTTTTTCAGGTTTCGGCCTTCCAATAATTTTGCGCCATTCTGGCATTTCGTTTAGCTCTCTCAGGGCTCTCACAATGTCTCCCGAAAACACGCAATTGCGAATTTCTTGCGGACGCAATGGGGTGCCTCCAGTGTTAAGTCTTTCAAAGATGTAATACATGCTTGTATCATTTTCGATTGGTGCCAATTGCTTGATATTGACCACCCGCATCACTGTATTTCGAAGTTTCCTTTGATCCGCATCAGAAAGGTCTTCAAAACGTTTTTTTACATATGGACTTTTCTCATCCAAGCCAATCAAACGAAATACTTGACGCCTACCTTTATCGTTTTCGACGCCAAAATAGCCTTCAAAAAAGAAAACGATGCTAGATATTCGTTGCAGCCCATCAATTACTAGCCGACGTTCATTTTCATCAACGTAAAAAAATACTTGAGGGACAGGCAGGCCCAGTAAAAAAGACTCAATCAATAGCGACGACTGGCGGATTGTCCAAACAAAATTCCGCTGAAATTCCGGAATCTCAATTTCACCTTCATCCCACATGTCCGCGAGCCCTTTTAGGGTGTAGTCAGATGGATAGATATTCAAATCAAAATTGACAAAATGTTCGGAATCTTCGTTGTTCACATCAATTTCGAGACCTTCATCCAGGTCAGTATTATTTAATTTCGCCATACTCTATCTCGCAAACTACCCAATTGATGAATATCCAGTTTGGCTGACAACCAACATAAAGCTGGATAAATCGAGGGCTTAATCGATTCCCCCTAAAAAAACGCCTGAATGCCCGTCTGCGCTCTACCCAGTATCAGGGCGTGCACATCGTGCGCACCCTCATAAGTATTTACTGTTTCCAGGTTCATGACGTGGCGCATGATCGGGTATTCGTCCGAGATGCCGTTGGCGCCGTGCATGTCGCGGGATTGGCGGGCGACGTCGAGGGCTTTGCCGCAATTGTTGCGTTTCATCAGGGAAATTGAGGTTGGCGCGGCGGTGCCGGCTTCCAGCATGCGCCCCAGCGCCAATGCGCCGTGCAGGCCAAGGGCGATTTCGGTTTGCATGTCGGCGAGTTTCTTCTGGATTAGCTGGGTGGCAGCCAGTGGGCGGCCAAATTGTTTGCGATCCAGTGTGTATGAACGCGCACCGTGCCAGCAGGCTTCGGCAGCCCCCATCGCGCCCCATGCAATGCCGTAGCGGGCTTTGTTCAGGCACCCGAACGGGCCGCTCAAACCCTTGACATTGGGCAACAGGTTTTCTTCCGGCAGGAACACATCTTCGAGCACAATTTCGCCGGTGATCGAGGCGCGAAGCGAAAGCTTGCCTTCTATTTTCGGTGTCGAGAAACCATCCATACCGCGCTCGACCACAAAGCCATGAATGCCTTCGTCTTCAAGCTTGGCCCAGACCACCGCGATATCCGCAATTGGCGAATTGGTGATCCACATCTTGGTGCCGTTCAGCTTGAAGCCGCCGTCAACCCGCTTGGCGCGGGTACGCATGGATGCGGGGTCAGACCCTGAATCCGGTTCCGTCAGGCCAAAGCAACCGACATGTTCGCCGCTCGCCAATTTGGGCAGATATTTCTTGCGCTGGTCTTCGGTCCCATAGGCGTAAATCGGATGCGCAACCAGGCTATTCTGAACGCTGATCGCGGAGCGGTAACCGGAATCGACGCGCTCTATTTCCCGCGCGATCAGGCCATACGCCACATAATCCAGCCCGGCTCCGCCATATTCTTCCGGGATCATGATGCCAAGCAGGCCAAGGGCACCGGCTTCATCCATGATTTCGCGGTCAAAACGTTCTTCCTGGAACGCTGAGCGGACACGGGGTTGCAGCTTGTCGGCGCAAAATTGCTGGACCGAATCCCGGATCATCCGTTCTTCTTCGGTCAGTTGGGCTTCAAGCCCAAGCGGGTCTTCCCAATTGAATTCGCCAATACGTTCCGCCACATCAACCTTCACCGCTGCTTCAGCCATGCCTTGTCCTTCCAATTATTTGCCGGCCCGCTTCCGGCGTCTGCCATGCTTTTTACAGGGGATGGCGCTGCCATCAAACCTTTTTTACCGGCACATATTATTCCGAGGGTTGCATTTTACCGGCAATCATCAGGGCAAAGGCCTGGGTCAACGCCACTTCATGCAAGGAATCGAACCGTCCGGGCTTGCCGCCATGACCGGCCTGGATATTCATCTTGAGCAGGGTCATGCGGTCGTCGGTGCGCAATGCGCGCAGCTTCGCCGCCCATTTTGTCGGCTCCCAATAAGTAACGCGCGGATCGGCCAGCCCGCCGGTTATCAGCATATGCGGATAGGCTTGTGCCGTCACATTGTCGTAGGGCGAATATGAGCGGATATATTCAAAGGCTTTCGCGTCCTCAATCGGGTTGCCCCATTCGGGCCATTCGGGCGGTGTCAACGGCAGGTCAGCGTCGAGCATGGTCGCCAGCACATCGACAAACGGAACGTCGCCGATAATGCCGAGAAACATATCCGGGTCCATATTGGCAACGGCACCCATCAGCAATCCGCCAGCCGACCCGCCCTGGGCCACGATATTGCCGCGCGATGTATAGCTTTCCGCAATAAGCGTTTCGCCAGCCGCCAGAAAATCCAGGAACGAATTTTTCTTGTTCAGCATTTTGCCATTGTCGTACCAGGCATAGCCCTTGTCCTTGCCGCCACGCACATGGGCGATGGCGTAGACAAACCCGCGATCCACAAGCGACAGTCGGGTGACGGAAAAGGCGGCGGGAATAGAAATTCCGTAAGCGCCATAGCCGTACAAGAGTAATGGCGCGGTGCCGTCGATCGGCGTGTCTTTATGGTAGAGCAGGGAGATCGGAACCATTTCCCCGTCATGGCTTTTCGCCAAAATACGACGCGTTACATAATCCGCCACATCATGCCCGCTCGGCACAACTTGTTCTTTCAGGAGCGTACGTTGACGGGTCACCATATCGTAGTCATAGGTTCGCGCAGGCGTGGTCATGGAAGAATATGTGAACCGGATAATGTTGGTCTCAAATTCCAGCCCGACCGAAAGCCCAAGTCCGTATGCTTCTTCGTCAAACGCGATTATATGCTCTTCACCGGTTTCCAGATTGAACACCACAATGCGAGGCAATCCGTCCAGTCGCTCGATCCGAATCAGATGATTTTCCAGAACAGAAAAGCTGAGGATCAGCCGCCCCGGCACATGGGGTACAATTTCCTGCCAGTTCTCTGGAGAGGTTGCGTCTGCCGGGGTTTTGATGATCTTGAAATCTTTCGCCCCGTCGCGGTTGGTGAGGACGTAAAAATCATCACCGCGATGCGTAACCGTATATTCGTGTTTTTCTTCGCGCGGCAGAAATACGACCGGTGTTTTGTCCGGCCGGTCTGCCGGGATCAAACGCACCTCGGCAGATTCGTGATCGTGCGATGAAATCACGATGTGGCTGCGATCAAGCGTTGCACCGATGCCAACAAAATAGCCGGGATTTTCTTCTTCAAATATAAGCACATCACTTGCGGCGTCTGTGCCAAGAACATGGCGAAAAACGCGTGACGGGCGATGGTTTTCATCGAGCCGGATATAGAAAAACGATTTTGCGTCCTGCGCCCATACCGCTGATCCGCCGCTATCTTCAACCCGGTCATTCAGATCTTTCAGGGTCGCGGTATCGCGGACCCGAAGGCTGAAATATTCCGATCCCGTCTCATCAAAGCTATAGGCCAGCAATTTGTGATCAGCGCTGTGGGCGGCACCGCCAAGACGGAAATAATCCTTGCCTTCGGCCATCGCGTCGCCATCAAGCAACAATGTCTCTTCGCCACCTTCGCGGGCAGTGCGCACCATTCGCGGATGCTCCGCCCCGGTCAGATATTTGGTTGCATAGGCGTAAGACCCATCAGGGACAGGCGGAGAAGAATCGTCTTCCTTGATCCGGCCCCGAATTTCCTTGAACAAGACGTCTTGCATTTGTTCGGTCGGCGCCATGCTGGCATCCAGCCAGGTATTCTCTGCATCCAGATAAGCGCGGATGTCTTCATCCAGAACCGACGCATCACGCATCACGTCCTGCCAATTATCAGCCCGCAGCCACGCATAATCATCTTCAACGACAAAGCCGTGATGGGTGAAGCTGTAGGGTTTTTTTTGTGCCGATGGCGGCGTGAGAGGCTTATTCACTTGTATCATCTTCACTAAAATCAAGCGAAGCGCCATTCATGCAATAACGCAATCCGGTTGGTTGGGGTCCGTCCGGGAAAACGTGACCAAGATGAGCTTCGCATGATGCGCACAGAATTTCGGTCCGGCGCGAAAATAATCCATTGTCCGCGCGCTCAATCACGGCATCCTCGCTGACGGGAGAAAAGAAACTCGGCCATCCGGTTCGTGAATCAAATTTGGCATCAGATTTGAACAAAGCCGCGCCGCAACATTGACAATCATAATCACCTTCATTTTTGAGGTCATGATACGGGTGCGAAAACGGGCGTTCGGTGCCTTGTTTTCGGGTCACGTAAAACTGCTCCGGTGTCAAAATCTGCTGCCACTCGGCCTCGGTTTTTTCAATTTTAAGCTTTGTTTTGCTGTCGCTCATCATATCCACCTTCATGTGCTATCCTGGAGATATAAGCATCAAAGATAGAAAAGCATCACCGTCTCGGCAACAAGAGCGGGTTTGTCTGAACCGTCAATCTCGATAGTCACCTGACTGGTGGAGCGCCACCGATCCTTGTCTTCGACCAAATCCAGCAATTCAAAACGCGCGCGAACATGGGAGCCAGGCGGCACTGGGTTCAGAAACCGCAGCTTGTTGGCGCCATAATTTATAACGTGTTTTTTGCCTTCGATACGATAGGTCTTGCGGGAAAATCCGGTGAGCAGCGATAACACCAAATAGCCATGGGCGATGGTGTCTGTGCCAAGTTCTTTGCGGCATCTTTCCGCGTCCACATGAATCCATTGATCATCGCCGGTAACCTCGGCAAATTTGTTGATCATGTCCTGCGTAATCTCAAGCCAGTCGCTGGTCGCAATTTCACCGCCCTTGCAGGCAGCAAATTCTTCAATTGATGAAAAAACCTTCATTCATTTTCTCCGTTGGCCGCAGCGGTATATATAGCAAAGGTTGTATCAATCAAGACTTGCAACGCAGCCTTTGGTCGGGTTACCGATTAAGTCTGATACATCTGATTCCGAATCATGTATTTTTCAAGTTCGGCGTATTTGAAATTGTTTGTTGCGTGAAAACCAGATCAACAAAAGTCTGGGTCAGGGCTTCATAGGCAGAATTCGGTATTCTGTAAGGCCACAGGTCCAGATCAGTCGGAGCGGGAAATGCGGTTTGTCAGCCTGACATTTATTTTATTCGGCTTCTGGCTGTTGTTATCCGGGCATTACACAACCACGCTACTGATATTTGGTGTTTTGTCGTCAGTCGGCACCGCTATCTATGCGCGCCGTATGGGTATTCTGGACAGTGAAGGCCACCCGATCCATCTGGCATTGCGGGCCTTGATTTATTGGCCGTGGTTGGTGGTCGAAATCGTCAAATCTGCTCTTTCGGTGACGCGCATAATCCTGTCGCCCCGTCTGGCGATCCATCCGACAATGCTGAAAGTGCGAGCCAGCCAGAAATCCGCAGTCGGGATCAACATCTACGCCAATTCCATAACCCTCACACCGGGCACCATTACGGTTGGCCTGAAAGGCAATGATCTGGCAATCCACGCTATCACCGGCGAAAATGCCGATGACCTGATGGAAGGCGGCATGGACCGCAAAGTCCGCGATTTCGAGGGGCTGACCTGATGGAAGGCCTGACGGAAGGTTTGTTCATGTATATGGTTGCTGCGATCGCCATTCTGGTAGCACTCGGTCTCGCAGTTTTCCGCGCCCTTGCCGGGCCCACCGTGTTTGACCGTGCGCTGGCTGCCAATGCGGTCGGCACCGGCGCGATCATGTTGCTGGCGATTGTCGGGTTTTTGACCGGCCGTCCAGAATTCCTAGATATAGGCATCCTTTACGCCCTGCTCAATATTATTGCCACCTTGGCGGTATTGAAATTTTTTCGGTATGGCGACCTCGGCCATGCCGGAGAGGAGCCGAAGGATTGATGTCGGATCAAATCCTCACCATTGTCAGCTGGCTGTTTCTCGGATTGGGTAGTTTCTTCTATCTGGTTGGGGCCTTTGGTCTGTTCCGCATGCCGGATGTTTTCACCCGCATGCACGCTGTCAGCGTGTCAGATACCCTTGGGGTCGGGTTTTTGATTACCGGCATGGCGATTGAAACCGGATGGAGCCTGAATACGGCGCGGCTGATCATCATCCTTGCAATCATGCTCTATAGCGGCCCGATCGCGACGCACGCTTTGGCGCAAGCGGCATTGCATGCCGGGGTGAAACCAAAGCTTGCCGACAACCGTTTGAAAAAATCTCGCCGGATTTCCGCTACTCGCGAGATAGCGGGAAGCAGCAACATCCAGGCGAAATCGTCTGCGCCCACAAAATCTCGAAGCCGGACAGCACGCAAATCCTCAAGTGCCACCCGTGGCAAGGGAAGGGGGCAATCATCGAAGCGCTGATCAACATGGTCTTGCTGACTTTGATGGCGATTGTCACCATTGGAGTGGTGCGCCTGCGGAATCTATTCGCGGTCGTCATTCTCGGCGGTATCTATTCGTTCCTGATGGCTAGCGTCATGATCATGCTGGACGCGGTCGATGTGGCCATGACGGAAGCCTCCGTTGGCGCTGGCATCTCAACAGTCCTGATGCTGGGGACATTGTACCTCACCAAAATGGAAGAAACCCGCCCGGCCCATACGCCATTGCTTCCGCTATTTGTTGCTGTTGTAACCGCAGGCGGATTAATCTACGGCACAATTGATCTGCCGCCATTTGGTGACGCTGCGGGAATTATTCACCAGCATGTTGCACCGCATTATCTGCAAAACTCAATTGTCGAAACCAGCGTGCCGAATGTGGTGACGTCGGTTCTGGCAAGCTATCGGGGCTTTGATACGTTGGGCGAAACGGTCGTGATTTTCACCGCTGGAATTGCCGTTCTGTTGTTGCTCAAGGGCCGTCGCCCGGCATCTGAGCCCGACAGCAATGCTGCAAAAGCCAGATCACGCAGGCGGAGACCAAAAGCATGAAGTTCGATACCATTCTCCGCATCGGAACAAAGCTGTTCCTGCCGTTCATTCTAGTGTTTGCGCTATATGTTCAATTCCATGGTGATTATGGACCCGGTGGCGGATTTCAGGCGGGGGTCATCGCTGCGGCAATGGTAATTTTTTACGCCATTACATTTGGTCTTGAAGCTGCCAAACAGGCAATGCCACCTTTGGTGCTGGAAGTCCTGATCGGTCTTGGCGTCTTTCTCTATACCGGCGTTGGTATTGTCGCCATGCTCAAGGGCGGTGAATTCCTGAATTATTCGGCACTCAAACATGATCCGGTCCACGGTCAGCATTTGGGTATTTTGCTGGTTGAACTCGGCGTTCTGATTACGGTTTTTGCGACGATGACCGCCATTTTCTACGCCTTTGTCGGCAGGGGGCGCTGATGGCTGCGTTGCAAGAGCTGGTCAATCATTACAACCACTGGATTGCGGTATTCCTGATGGTGGCCGGTCTTTATGTTGTGGTTGCGCGTGGCAACATGGTCAAGAAACTGGTCGGGCTGAGCCTTTTTCAGACCTCGGTCTATTTGATCTATTTGACGCCCGGAAAAATCATCGGCGGGACCGCGCCTATTCTGTCTGACGAATTCACGGTCTATTCGAACCCGTTGCCTCATGTGCTTATCCTCACCGCGATTGTAGTGGGCATCGCGACGATTGCTCTTGGATTGGCACTTGTTGTGCGCATCAACGAAGCGTTCGGATCGATCGAGGAAGATGAGATTTTTGAGAAGGATGTCGAAGCATGATTGTCGACAATCTTCCTGCTCTCCAGGTCATTGTTCCACTGCTCGGTGCAATTTTGTGCGTGCTGGTGCGGCGCGGTTGGCTGGCCTGGTTCATCGCTCTCGTGGTCAGCTGGATTGTGCCTTTAATCGCTGTCGCGCTGATTTTGCAGGTGCTGGATGGCGGCGTGATTTCATACGCCATGGGGGGGTGGGCCCCGCCCGTTGGCATCGAATACCGCGTGGATTTGCTGAGTGCCTTTGTGCTGCTGCTGATTTCGATGGTTGGTGCGGTGATGCTGCCTTATGCGAATTTAAGTGTCGAATCTGAAATTTCCGACGGCAAACGCGCCTGGTTCTACGCGCTTTATTTGCTTTGCATGACAGGCATGCTCGGCATTTCCATCACTGGAGACGCTTTCAATGCCTTTGTGTTTCTCGAAGTTTCTTCGCTCTCCACCTACGCCATGATCGCGCTCGGCAAAGACCGCCGCGCTCTGCTGGCGGCGTATCAGTATCTGATCATGGGAACCATCGGCGCGACATTTTACGTGATCGCGATCGGCATCCTTTATACCATGACCGGTACGCTAAATATGGTCGATATGTCAGGCCGCCTTGGCGATGTTGCGACCGTGCGTCCCCTGTTTGCGGCACTCGCCTTCCTAACCGTTGGCATCAGTCTCAAATTTGCGCTGTTCCCCCTGCATAGCTGGTTGCCAAACGCCTATGCCTATGCGCCGACCTTCGCGACAGCATTCCTCGCCTCAACCGCAACCAAAGCCGCCGTCTATCTGATCTTACGGTTCTTTTTCTCGGTTTACGGCGTCGCGCTGGTATTCGGAATTCATCCGATTTCGGAAATGCTGATCGCGTTGTCGCTGATGGCGATGTTCGGCGCATCTATTGTTGCAGTGTATCAGGACAATATCAAACGGATGCTGGCTTATTCTTCGGTAGCCCAGATCGGATATATCACTCTCGGCTTCGGACTGGCCAATGTGCCTGGCCTCACCGGTGGCGTTGTGCATCTCGCCAACCATGCGGTCACCAAAGGGGCATTGTTTCTGGCGGTTGGCGGCATCGTCTACCGGATGGGTGCCGCGCATCTGGATGATTTCAAAGGGATCGGCAAAAAAATGCCACTCACCATGGCTGGTTTTACAATCGCCGGTCTCAGCATTATCGGTGTGCCAGGTACAGCCGGGTTTATTTCCAAATGGTATCTGGCAATCGCGGCCCTTGAACATGGCTGGGGGTGGTTGGTGATGCTGCTCGTTCTCTCGTCTCTCATTTCAGTGATCTATATTGGCCGGGTCGTAGAGGTTGCGTATTTTCGCGAGCCCGAAGGCAAAGTGATGAACGCAACAGAAATGCCGCTTTCGATGCTGATTCCGGCATGGGTCATGATCCTGGCGACGATTTATTTCGGAATTGAAACAAGCTGGACTGCCGGCATCGCGTCACAGATTGCTACCGATTTGCTGGCGGGTGTCCAATGACCAGTCAAACCCTCATCATTCTGGCCCTCGTCCTTCCGGCTTTGACCGTATTGGTCATTCCATTATTTCATCGCCAACCGAACCTGCGTGAAACCATCACCATCACTTCTTCGGGGCTGTTATTTCTGACAATCCTGATATTGCTGATCCGGGTTCTGGATGGCGAGCGGCCATCGATTGAGCTAATCCGGGTCGTGCCGGACCTGCCAATATCCTTTGCCATTGAACCGTTGGGGATGATTTTTGCTGCCGTTGCCGGGACGCTCTGGATCGTCAATTCGATCTATTCAATCGGATATATGCGCGGCAATAATGAGCCCCGGCAAACGCAATTTTATATGTGCTTTGCACTGGCAATTTCGGCCACCATGGGCATCGCCTTTGCCGACAATCTGTTCACGCTGTTCCTGTTCTACGAAGTGCTGACCCTCTCCACCTATCCGCTGGTAACCCACAAGGGTAACGCGGAAGCCAAAGCCGGCGGCCGCAAATATCTGATCATTCTGCTTGGCACATCGACGGTTCTGTTGCTGCCCGCGATCATATGGACCTGGTTTCTGACAGGTAGCATGACCTTCACAATTGGCGGTATCATGGCTGGCAAGGTGGATGGTCTGACCCTTGGCTTGTTGCTGGCGCTTTATGTGTTCGGGATCGGTAAAGCGGCCGTCATGCCGATGCATGGCTGGTTACCTGCGGCCATGGTAGCACCGACGCCGGTATCGGCCTTGTTGCATGCGGTTGCCGTCGTGAAGGCGGGTGTCTTCACGGTTGTCAAAGTCATTGTCTATATTTTCGGCATTGATTATCTGGCGGATACCGGGGCCGGAGACTGGTTGTTATATATCGCGGGATTTACCATTTTGATGGCCTCGGTCATCGCGCTCAGGCAGGACAATCTGAAACGGCGGCTGGCATTTTCTACCGTCAGCCAGCTTTCTTACGTGGTTCTGGCAGTTGCGATCCTGTCACCAATATCGGCCATCGGCGCTGCGATGCATATCGCGGCGCACGCCGTCTCCAAGATCACGCTGTTTTTCGCGGCAGGCTCTCTTTACACCGCCGCCCATATCACCAAAATTAGCCAGATGCGCGGCATCGGCCGCAAAATGCCGTGGACGATGACGGCGTTCGCAATTGGCGGCATTTCGATGATAGGCCTGCCGCCAACCGCCGGGTTTCTCGGTAAATGGTTTATGCTCCAGGGCGCGATGGAAGGCGGCAAATGGGTTGCTGTCGGTATCATCATTATATCCACAATTTTGAATGCCGGATACTTCCTGCCGGTTATCGTGTCCGCGTTTCTGCGACCGGTGGATCCCAACGCCTCCAAGGACAAGGATATTGTCACCGATCACGGCGAAGCGCCGTTGGGGATCGTCATTGCATTGACACTGACTGCTGCTGGAACCATCGCTTTGTTTCTGTTCCCTGGTCCGCTTTACGAATTGGCATCAGCGATGGTTGATATGGGGACCGAGGTCACCAATGTAGCGCCCGAACCACCGGCATTGCCTGTAGGAGGGAACAGCCATGAATGACCATTGGCTAGTGAGACCCGATACGATCCGGATGATATGGATCATATCGATCATCGTGCTGGCGCTCACTGTGTTGGCGGATTTCGTGGTCTCCCATCATCCCTATTTTGGCATCGACGGGACTTTCGGATTTGGCGCCTGGTTTGGTTTTGGCGCCTGCGTCATTCTGGTTCTTGGCTCAAAGGTTCTCGGGGCGATATTGAAACGACAGGACAGTTATTATGATGATTGATATCCTGTTTCCACCGGGGTTGGTGCTGATACTGGCAGGCCTGATGTTGCCGCTGATGGGCGAGCGGTTCCGGGCACCGACAATTCTGATCGCGCCGCTTATCGCGTTTGCGATTGTATGGCTGTTGCCGTCAGGGCCGGTGCTCACGTTTCAGTATATTGGCTACGAATTGGTGCCGCTCAAAGTGGATTCCCTGAGCCGGTTGTTCGGGACGATTTTCACAATTATGGCATTTGCGGGTGGGCTGTTTGCCCTGAAGCAGGAACGCGTTCTCGAACTGGCGTCCGCCTTCGTTTATGCAGGCTCGGCGCTGGGCGTAGTTTTCGCCGGTGACCTGATCACCGTGTTTATTTTCTGGGAATTGATGGCGGTCGCTTCAACCCTGTTGATCTGGTCAAGCGGCGGCAAGGCGCTCGCAGCGGGCCAGCGTTATGTGATGATACATTTGCTCGGTGGCGTCATTTTGATGGCGGGCATTGCGGGCGAAATTGTCTCTACCGGGTCAATCGCATTTGAAGCCATGGACACAAATTCATGGCCACGCTGGCTGATCCTGGCAGGGTTTCTTATCAATGCGGGTGCGCCGCCACTGGCCGCGTGGTTGCCGGACGCATATCCCGAAGCCTCTTGGTCTGGCACGGTGTTCCTGTCGGCATTCACGACAAAAACCGCTGTTTTTGTGCTGTTGCGTGGCTTTCCCGGTGCTGAAATTCTGATCTATATCGGGCTGTATATGGTTTTTTATGGGATCGTATATGCGATTCTGGAAAACGATATGCGTCGCATTCTGGCCTATTCCATCATCAACCAGGTAGGCTTCATGGTAACCGGTATCGGCATCGGCACTGAAATGGCGCTCAACGGAACCGCCGCCCACGCCTTCGCTCACATTATCTACAAAGCCCTGTTGTTGATGTCGGCTGGTGCAGTGCTCTACCAAACAGGAAAGCGAAAATGCACCGATCTTGGAGGCTTGTTCCGAACCATGCCGATAACAGCTACCTGCGGTATTATCGGCGCGTTATCAATCTCCGCGTTTCCACTGACATCCGGCTTCATCTCGAAATCGATGATTAGCCAAGGTGCGGCAGACGAGCATATGATGATAGTCTGGATGTTGCTGGCGGCGGCCTCAGCAGGCGTTTTTCTTCACGCTGGCATCAAATTTCCCTGGTTTGTCTTCTTCCAGAAAGATTCCGGCATGCGGCCATCAGAACCGCCCCGCAGCATGCGTTACGCCATGTATATCATGTCTGTTCTGTGCATCGGTCTTGGCGTGTTCCCTGGCCCACTCTATGCGCTGCTGCCCTATCCTGTTGATTACGTGCCCTATACCGGCGCCCATGTGGTGTTCCAGTTGCAATTGCTGCTTTTTTCAGGGCTCGCCTTCTTCCTGCTATTGAATCTGCTGAAGCGTACCCTGACCATAACGCTCGATTTCGACTGGTTCTATCGAGGCTTGGGCCGGGTGCTGGCGCGCGAATTTGACAATATGTCGATTGCCGCATGGACAGCGTTTGTCGAGAGCGGCTACCGCGCCGTGCAAAGCTTCATCTCAGCCATCTATCGTCATTATGGCCCCAACGGCATTCTGGCGCGGACCTGGCCGACCGGAAATATGGCTTTCTGGACAACCGCATTATTAGCGACATATTTGCTGATTTTCTTCCTTTAGAAACGTTCAGATTTTCAGTGGTTTCCTTGTTCAATTTTTAGGATTTCCCAGAATTTTGTCGGATTTCCGATGTAATTTGCTGGTGTTTCCGATTGACATAGGTTAATGATCAGATCACGTACTAAATTTTGAATTAGGCTTTTTACTGGCAAAAATGAATAGCTAGCAAATATTTTCAATTAGATATTGAATATTCGAAATTAAATTGCTATTTGCCAGAAAAGCATTCTGTTGTATCCGAGACAATGGAAGCTGCGGGATAACTTTATAGATTCAATGTGAAAATTGCACCTATCTCGGAAAGGGCTAGAAATATGACAGATAATAGTGTTGAGCAAGATAGTATCTTGATAGAATTAACATCAGATATTGTTTCAGCTTACGTAAGCAACAATTCAACTGTTGCTACCGAATTGCCAGATATAATTCAAAATGTACACACAGCTTTGTTACAGGTCACATCAAGCTCCGTTGAAATTGAGAAAGAGCAGCCCAAACCTGCCGTTTCGATCCGGCGCTCGATCACGGATGATTATTTGATCTGTCTTGAAGACGGGAAAAAATTCAAATCCTTGAAGCGTCATCTGCGCACTCATTATGATTTGTCCCCTGAGGAATATAGAGAGCGTTGGAGGCTTCCGATTGATTACCCGATGGTAGCGCCCAATTATGCCCGTGCTCGTTCCGAGTTAGCAAAACAGATGGGACTTGGTAGAAAACGTGGCAGCAGAAATAGTTCCTGATTTTGCCGCACTGTTGATGGCGGCAATGCTATCCTGTTGAAATGAAAAAATCTATTCAAGGTGTGCCGGCTAGTCCCGGTACACCTTTTTTATTGGCATCATAGATAGCGGATTTCCATAACAAGTGGTGCAATCCATTCGGCATCCATGTCGAACCAGACCGTGCCCCTGTCTGAAAGCGGCATGAGTGTTAGATTGCGTTCCTGCCATGCGGCTCGTCCCAATACCAGCTGATTGGCGATAGTCATTACAAACACATCCCGGCCCTGGATTTCATCGTATTCTTCGCGGTCGAGCCGGTTGGCGATCAATGTCGCACCTGCCCGGTATGGGCCAATCGCTCTGGATAACCGTACAGCAACAGGGTCTTGAGCCGGTGATGAGAGTGAAAGACGCTCCAGGTTGCTGGTATCAGACTCGGCATTGTTCAAGATACCGTCTGGTCCGAGATGCCCATAAACAGGTATTCCGCTAAGCCTTTTGTCTCTGATAAGGTCTACCGCCCGCACGGAAAAAGCTTGCGCGAACCGGTCCAGCCAATCGGTGGAAACTGTCATGTTGGCGGTTTCAAGACGCTGTACGGTCTGTGCCGTTGTTCCCACAAGGTCACCAACCTGTTGCAGGGTCCAGCCCCTGGCTTTTCTCAACTCTCTAATTCGCGTTTCCATATTTCTCCCCGGTGCCGGTTCTGTTCTTTTTAACAAAATAGGAAAAAGTTATCCCCGTCTCTCACAAATAGCGTAAAAGTATAAAATAAGGATTTATTCCTACACTTTTAAAGAGAAAATAACAATTTATTGCACGTAAAGGTAGATAAAAAATGCATCATGTCGAACGCCTACGAAGAGCGGGTCCAAAAACTTCTAGTGTTTTTTTTGCTTCATTTACAGGGCCGGGAAAAAAGGGCCCAGTGACAAGGAAGCGCCAGGCGCGATCTCGAAAAAATATGAATCTGCCATCCACAGGGATTTCTGAAAACGGGCTTAAGTCATTATTGGCCGGTGTCGTTGCCGCAGCTTTTGATCTTCCCGTATATGAAATCACCTCGCCATCACGATGTCGCGCGCCAGTGGCTTTTGCCCGTCAGGTCGCAATTTACCTTGCACATGTGGGGTTGGGGTTGAGTTTTACCGATACCGGTCGTGTGTTTCGCAGAGACCGAACAACAGTGGCTCATGCCTGCAAAATTGTGGAGGAGCGTCGCGACGACGCCTGTCTTGATGCATGTCTGGATTATCTGGAAGCGGCATTACGGCTACGTTTGGACGCTAGGGAAAAATACCAGCGCACCCTCGAACACGAAAACTGTGACGGGGAGCAGTTATAATGGATAGACCAAACAACAGGATTATTCAGCGTGCTCTGCGTAAACTTGTACGTCTGCCATTGGGTATGTCGGCTGACAATATAAACCAAGAAATGCTGGCCACGTTGTGGCGGCTTGATCTGGTGGATCACCAAAAAGACGATGATTGGAAAATCAGCGAATCTGGCAGGGCGTGGTTGCGCCGCGAAATGTCAGGGTCGGACCCTTGGCTAACTCAGCACCGCGATTTAGGCGAGGCAATCGTTGAGATTGATGGCAAACGCTGCAAAGTTGCCATCAATCTGGAAGAATCGCCCCTGTCATGGCTTCGAAAAAGGAAAGGTGCGGGTGGCAAGCCATTATTGGATGACGCGCAATTCGCTGCTGGCGAGCGCCTCCGTACAGATTTTACCCGTGCACAATTGACACCACGCGTAACTGCCGATTGGTCGGCAATGGCCAGAACCCAGACCAGACATAGTGGCGGCGCTGGAGGAGGTGTTGAAATGTTTGATTCAGTAGTCGCCGCCCGCCAGCGGTTTAACAAGGCTATAGAAGTGCTCGGGCCGGAATTGTCGCCAGCACTCATAGATATTTGTTGTTTCCTGAAAGGGCTGGAAATTGCTGAGCGAGAGAATAACTGGCCAAAGCGCTCGGCTAAACTGGTGCTCCAAATCGCGCTTTCCGGTCTGGCCCGGCATTACGGCCTCTCGGTATCACCGAAATCTCAACATCGCCAAGTGTCGTACATGCGCCGCTGGGGAACACCCGACTATCGCCCTGAAATTGATCCTGAATTGTGAAATACGATTAGTGCGCCGGGCTGATTGCCTGGCGCGCATCGTGCTTTATCCGCTCGACCATCGAGAACAAACCGTTGGAGCGCTGGGGGGTCAGATGTTCCTTGAGACCCAGCTGGTTAAATATCTCCATTGGATCAGTATCGATGATCTCGGTAGCGGGCCGGTTTGAAAACATCGCGATCAGAATGGCAACAAGGCCGCGCACGATATGGGCATCGCTGTCCCCGATGAAACTCACCAGAGGTTCTCCCTGATCATTCTTGCTATATTGCGCGCTGAGCCAAACCTGGCTCACACATCCATTAACCTTGTTGGCGTCCGTCCGCTCATCATCGGGCAGTGGTGACAACGCTTTGCCCAACTCGATGACATATCGGTAGCGGTCTTCCCAATCGTCGAGAAACTCGAAATCATCAATTATGGTACTGATCGACATGGTCCAATAAAGCTCCGCGAACAAGCATATGAAAAACTGCAATGTATATAGGGTTTAGCCGCATGAATGGCTAATGGCGAAGCATTTATTGTGGGAAAAAAAGATGCGCCGCAAGCGATAAAGGGCAGGTGAAAACCGCTTGCAGCGCATGGCAGGTAGGTACTGCCAATCTTGTCAGGCTCGTAGTCGCGAGAAGCCCTTATTCGTATCAAGTCTCGCGGAGCCAAATTCTATCAGTATGCAGGCCTTTAGGCGTTGTTGCCCGGTCCTTCCCAACCTGGCTGCAGATCGCTCTGGCTCAGGGTGTTTTGGCTGGAAGGCGCAGGTATTGCGGCATTTGACGCAGACGCAGGACTGGTTGCCGGTGCAGTGGCACCTTCTTCAGCTACATAATCCATCAGCAACTGGGCACCATAACGGGCCTTGTTGGTGAAAGTTTCTGCTGCGGCGCGGCCAGCAAGACATACTTCAGGTGAGCGTTCACATATAGAAGACACATCGGTGAGCGTCGCTCTTGCGGCTTGGAAAACTTCACTCGCGCTGATTTGGTTGCTGGATTGCTGCCCATCGGCGCCATCAATGGCCCGCTCAGCAGGAAGAAGAAGAATAACTACAGAAAGCCAGAAGGCTGTGCGAATAAGAAACATTGTTTTTGCCCTTTCAAGTTTCGATTTCGCTGTTATAGCAATCAATATTTTATATTTGAAGAAATATTGGAAGTATATTTAAATATAATCTTATTTAAACTTGAATAAAATTTTATATACTATTGTTTTAATCAAAATAGATACAAATTAGAGGCAGTATTGATTCAAGTTTTAGCTAATTGAAAAACAAATTTGAATCAAATTGTAATTATTAAAAATCACGTAATTTCAAATAGTTAGCCGGAAAGAAAATTGAAACAAGCGGTTCAAGCTACTGCAAAATGACTGGTTTGGAGTTGCAAAAGCTAGCGTATTTGCGCGAAAACCCGAAATTATCCGATTTCCAGGCAGAGTTTTGTTAGCCATCCATTTACCAACAAATCCATTCAGTCTGCAAAAAAAAATCCAAGATAAAAAAACCGCGGAATTCAGCGGTTTATTGAAATACAGCAAATCCGCCGTTTCATGCTTCATTAAAGAGGGAATGGGACCATAGGGCCATAACAAATTGAAGAAGCGCGTGTAAGTGCTGGAGTGTGGTGTGAGTTTGCGTAACAATTTTCCCGGTCTTGAAAGCTGGTTTGAAGCTATGGTCCATCCGTCGGTCGTTGGTAACCCGGTGGCTGTGGCTAAAAACAGATCATTTATATCTTCTCATATTCTTGGCGGCCTGATCGCGCTTTGCGTCATTCCTGTCTATCTGGCGGTCTATGGAGCCCCTGATCTGGTTGAAGCGCTGGCGTTCGCCTGGTTTGTATCCCCTGTTGCCATTGCCTTATTTCTCTCCCGGACAGGGCGTTTTGAAGTAGCGCATGCCATTTCGACCCTGAATCTGGTTGGACTTGTCAGTTTCGCTGCTATTATGACCGGCGGACTGGGGTCATTTCTAATTGCCTGGATGCTGGTTGTGCCGTTTGAAGCGGCATTGTCGGCGTCAAAACGGGTTATCGGATCTGCAATACTTTTTGCGATGCTCGCGCTAATGGGCCTTTGGGGCGTGGAATTTCTCGGATTACTGCCATCGCCGCGCAATCTCGGCTTTAACAATGACCTGTTGATTTTGTTTGGGGTAGGATCCGCAATCGCCTATGCCGGTGGTGTGGCCTTGTCTGTATATAATATACATAAAGAGACTGAGCAGGTTGTGCTGGCGTCAGAGCGCCGCTATCGCCTGATGTCTGAAAATGCATCTGACTTGGTCACCCGGCACCGTCCGAACGGCCATGTATTATATGCCTCGCTTGGCGCGGAGCGGGTTGTTGGAACATCCGCAGACAAATTGATGGCTGATGGCTTGTTCGACCGCATCCTGGTTTCTGACCGCCCGGCATTCCTGACAGCGATCGCAAAAGCCGCACGAGGCGGGGAAGAGACCACGGTCGAATTTCGTCTCAACCGGCAAATTGGCGACAGGGGGCTGGAGCCGGGCGAGTTTTTCTGGGCCGAAATGAGATGCCGGAAACTGGATGACGCGGCGCATAATGATGAAATAGTCGCGATCACAAGAGATATTTCTGAGCGCAAGGCTCAGGAGCAGACATTGCTTTTGGCCCGTGAAGAAGCTGAAAAAGCAAGCCAGGCCAAAACCCACTTTTTGGCCAATATGAGTCACGAATTGCGGACCCCGCTCAATGCAATCATTGGGTTCTCTGAACTGCTATCAAGTTCTAATAGCGGTCCGGCACAAATTGTGCGCGACCAGGAATATGCCAACCTGATCAATGAAAGCGGTCTGCATCTGCTTGATCTTGTGAATGGCATACTGGATATGTCGCGGATTGAAACCGGAAGTTTTGAAATCATCACTGAGCATTTTGATGTCCGGCCGGTCGTTGATATCTGTTGTCAGATTGTCAGACCGCAATTACTCAATCGCAATATGGAAATTGTACAGGACATGGGGAATGACCTGTCTGAAATTGTTGCAGATGAACGAGCTGTCAAACAGATCCTTTTGAATCTCCTGTCCAATGCTATCAAATTCTCTGAACAAGGCAGCCGGATTTATGTTGGTACTTCAATCGTGGCGGATTCTCTGGTGCTCTCCGTCAGGGATACAGGAATAGGTATCTCTAAAGAAAATTTGCCACGCCTGGGAAGTCCGTTTTTTCAAATAGACGCGTCCTATAACCGTAACCATGAAGGCACCGGGCTCGGCCTGTCAGTGGTGAAAGGCCTGGTAGATCTTCATAAGGGCGGCATGGAGATTGAGAGTGAATTGAATGTTGGAACGACAGTAACGGTACGGCTTCCGGTTGGCGGTATAGAAGAATTTTCTCAATCTTCAGATTCTGGTGAGACCCGTGCTGTATTTCTGAAATCAGCATGACAGGAAATTTTGGTTCAAATTATGAATAATATACCGCTGACATCAAAACTTCGCACCCGCCATATGGCGATTGCCGCTGGAATGTCCGGAATAGCGTTTGTTTGGGCAAATGCCTTGTTATGGCAGCCTGGACCTCATCCGGCACCTCTGTTTGGTGGGTCCGCATTGGTCCAGTCAGAACAAATCAGACCGGTCCATGTCCAGGACCTTGAATTTCTGGCTGTAAGGGAATTCGATATACCGCTTTCCGGTCTGTCGAGGGAAGCACGTGCGCAATTGGTCGGCGATTTGCAGAGTGCTTTGAAAAGCCTCGGCTATTATACAGGTACCGTAGACGGCATTGAGGGTCCAATGACACGTAACGCTGTATTAGCGTATGAAGCGGCATTCGGCTTGCCGACAACCGGGACAATTACCTACACTATTTATCGGAAAATCCGTGAAACTGCGCATCAGGCGTCCAACGGAAGAGCGTCGGCCAGATTGGCGAGTGATCAACAACAGGTCTTGTCAGTGCAGCGGGTTCTGTCTGATCTTGGTTATGGACCTGGCCCGGTAAATGGTGAATTTACGGGATCTACAGAAGACGCCATCAGACGTTTTGAAACCCACAGGGGTTTGCCGCCGACGGGCCTGATTTCCGAAATTATAGTTCGGGAATTGTCTTCTGTTTCCGGTGTTCAGATTGACCCGAAATCCTAATTTCAGACCAAGACGGATTTCTATTGGGCCGCAAGTCGATTTCGCAATATCTTTCTCAGTAAACTGGAACAGGTTACCGGACAATGCGGCTTAAATCTTCCATTTGGGTATCAGCTTACATTCGCCGCTGCGGAATAGACCATATCCCTGTGATGGTGATGCGTCGGGGTGCAGAAGCGGCTGGAGCCATTTTCATAAAAATAAATAAGCTCGATGGATCAGTCATTTTGTTTGGGCCGGCTCCACAAACATCTTTCGAAGAAGAGGGAACGGGACGATTTTGGATGGCGCTCAAGGGTGGAAAATCATTGCCTGAATCAGACGTGGACAAGCTGCTGGAGCGCGAAATAAATTTCGACCCCGATATCTGGATTCTCGAAGTTGAAGATCGGCAGGGGCGCGATTTTCTGCATGATGAACGTATCGAGGGATAATTGAACCGGACTCAAAACCCGGTTTCAAAATTTAACCAGAAAAATCCATATAGAATTACGCGCCACGTCGGCCAAATGAGGTTTGCCTTCGCCCTTGTTCGGCAGCAGTAGAAATGGTCACCATTTCTTTCGCAACTTTTTGTTCAAATTGCTGTCGTTGGTTAGAAACAGACCGTCCGGTCAGTTGATCATGAATAGCTGGTTTCAGTTGAGTATTTTCAACAGCATTCTTGGCTCTCATCTCATTGTTCCAGATTTCCAGGAAATACCAGCTGGAGCCGGAGGTGATCCGGTCATACAACTCGTTGAGAGCGAATACGCGCTTGATGGATTCTGATACTGTAGGATTGTAGAGCAACAAAAGGGTCGTGAAGGTTTCACTTGAAAAGCCCATTGCTTTGCAGGCAACGGCGAATGGTTCGCCTTCAGGGTCTGCCATGATGCGCTCGATGAGGACATTTGAGACACTGAGAAGTTGGGACATGATTCGCTGAAAGTCTTTAATTTTGCGAGAGATCAGAAGAGAGGCAAGGCCTTCCTGAGCCGACAGTTGTTCAATTTCGCTGCTGATCCTGATTGGTGCATGGGCCAACCTTGCGCCAGATCCTGCCGCGGGGGATACCAGGTCCATGATTTTCTCACGCATCGCCGGGCTGGCTGTCCAGAACAATCCAGAGAGAACATCGGCGTTCAAGTCTTCGCGAGTTGTCAGCGCTTCTGCCAATCCTGCATTATTTAAGCTTCTCGCAGCAATCCGGGAAAGCGTCGCTTCATTGAGTATTGCGCCTGAATTTCTGGCGATGGCTTCAAATACGGCATCTTCTCCAGAAATTATGAGAGCGGAAACGAGACTGCTCTCCAGTCGGGGCCTGCCAGCAATCGCTATTCTGTGGTCAATGGTTTCCGTTTGGGCAATGTCCACCAAGTCCTCATTACTTAGCGCAGGTGAGTGAGCTAAAATTGTGTGGGCAGCAGAAATATCGTCTTTTGCAAGTGAGAGAACTACCTTTTTGGGTGCGTATCGAACAGTGGCCAGCCGCTCAGCAACTTCAGAACGCATTACCAGTCCGGCTTCACCAACAAGGCCAGCCAACACTTCACCATGAAGCGTTCGCTCTTTCTCGGTCATGTTGCCTTCGTCGAAGACAAACAAATCCGTCATAACACGAATTACGGTCTGGCGACGTTCAGCATTTGCGACCGGCATGGCACTGATTGGCTTTGTGATCGGGTTGCCTAAATTTTCTTTCAGGTCAGGTTGCATGTCTTGAACTTTCGTGACGCGACTCAGTTGCAATGGCTGTTGTTTAAAATTTAGACCTGAAACCGTTAGCGCTTTCTTAACCAAGACACCGGCTTAATCATTTTTATTCATGGGTCTGCATTCGCATGAAGGCCTGATCACAGACGGCCGTCCGACACCAGGAGCGGAAGATGGCAAAAATTTTGAAGTTTGAACCAAGCGCACATCAACAAGACCGACAGCGCGATGACACGGCAGGGTCAGCGGAAATAGTGATATTCCCGGGCGTGCGTGTCGAACGGTGCGAATTTAAATTGTCTGACCGTCTGGATGCACCAGAAAATGCCACCAAGGACAGACGCCGTCGTTCCAAGCTAACCCGCAAGTGAAGCGAATTTTGATACCGGGCGTTTCCATAAATCTGTTCTGCCGTGTCGTAGGAGGCCCGGGAGTGCTTGCATTTTTTATGGCAGCTTGCACTCAGGTTGGTGATTTTGATCGACCAACCATGTCTATCCGGGATACCGGGTCTCGTGGTTGGGTTGGTGTTCAAGCGGCATTTTATCGTGAGGAACCAGTTTCCAATTATTCCCTCACCTACAAAGAAGAGCAAATGCGCTCTTTTGGGTACCGTCTAATCCAACCTCTTGGCCATACACGTAATAATCGTGACCTGATCACCGAATATCGCTATACCCGGATTATACCGGCTCGGCGGCCCTTGAGCGAAGGGAATCTCTATTACGAAGCCTTGCGCCACGATCATCAGCGCTATGAGTTGGCGCTATGGAATAAATTGATCCGCGATATTCTTGACGATGAAATTTCAGCTTTGAGGTTTGTGTCAGCTGCTGAACAGGTTTTGGAAGAAGATGCAAAGCGATTGGAAATATTCGCCACGAGAACGCGCTCTATGCCGGACCACGCGGACATGCATGCCCGGATAGCGGAGAATTCTTTTTTCCTGGATTTGGTTGCTCAATCTCTTGAAGATCGTATTTCAGCTTATCATCACGCGATCGAGCGTGCTGAACTTGAGTCTCCGTCGGGACATGTAGCGGAAGCAAATGAAGCTATCGCCGCGCTCGAATATCACTACCAACAGATTGTCTGGTTGAGTGGTGATGGCAAATTGCCCGCTAACGAGCGGATTGCTTCAAACAATGGTTACCCGGTCATCCGGGTGCCGCTGGTTGACCTGTCAGGCGATTAAAGAATTCTGACTTCTAATTCTCTGATGTCGTTGGCAGAATGGCTGGTACTGGAATTCCATCATCCATATCTGACGCACCCAGAATAGAGACATCGATCTGGCAGCTTGAGTTTTCCAGAGCTTCCAGGGCGCGACCGCGGAAACTTTCTTCCGGCACTATCACCCGCAATATTGCAAGTCCATAGCGCTCCGGAGATTTGATCAAGAGTAGTTCTTGGTTTTCCATTCCAATGTCTTCCTGGCCCTCCGGTATCAATGATAGAATTTGTTCTTGATCAGCAATCCACAAAGTTACTGTCTGCATGTCGGCACTGCGATTATTCAGAGCGTAGTAATTTCCGGCATGGCGGTCATAAATGGCGACCGACCAATAGCCAAGGGGGACATCGGCTTCGATACGAAGCGGGCCTTCAGCCAGGTCAAATCGGCAAATAGCATATTCAAGTGCCGGGTCCATATTGGCGATTGCCTGACCAAGTGGTGTTGCCGCAGGCAGAATGTGCATGTGATTGAAATCGCCATAGCGGGCCAATCGGTTCCAGGCGTCCCCGGTTGCAAAGATCGGTAACACTAAGACCGCGACCAGATGGATAATACCGGCCAGAAACAGGACGCCAAGCGCCCAGGCAAAAGATCTCATTGCTGACAATCCTCTCGCAGAATTGTCGGAAGTACGGGATCTGATAGGCCGCCATTGGTTTTCATAGCGGTATCGTAAAGCCGCAAGGTTAGCATGATCTGGTTGCCGTGCCCGGTCGGTATCCAGTTGCCAGCGCGAGCTTGAGACCCGATGTGGATTACAAAATCACCATTTGGCTCCCGCAATACGCTTTGGCTGTTGAACTCGTATCGCCCTGCGGGATTATCGATTAGTGCCCCATCCTGGGTCGTAACCGCAAGTGTCCACCAGCGCGCGTCAAGTGGTGAGCTGCGCAATTGAAACGTACAATTATTGCCGAGCGAATGGCCGTCATCATCCGTCAGGGCATGGAAATAAATCGCCTCAGCCGCAGCTAAAGGAACGCGCCCTGTCCGTGCCAGCATGGCACGCGTATAGGGGTCAGCGTCTGGATCACCGGCTGCAATCCAAGAAACCCAAGGCCCTTTGCGGACTTGCTCGATGCCGGCGCGCCCTTGGACTGTAAGCCAAACCGAGCCGAGCCCGATGATCATGGCGAGTGCCACAGCAATGGTCAGATTAAATAAAAATTTCACCGCATTTACTCGTCGTCACCAGTTATTCAGGATTTGAAAAAACAGAATAGCGGTTTGCCAATATCGTCAACCTTTATTGTGTGATTGTCCGTGGCACGCTTTCGTTACTTGCATCACGGTTCTGAACCATCCCTGTCCTAACTGATGCGGGCAGGGCCGATACGGGTGTTGGTACTGTTTCCACAGGTGGCTCAATTAAGTCAGTCGCATTCCGAAACATCTTCTCAAGATTAGACAAAGTATCAGTCATATTCCGCGTTAGGGTTGAAACCTGAGGTGAGGGACCGCTAACATTGTCGCCGCCCACTTCACCACCTGCAAGTAACTGATCGCGATTGCGCATCACGCCCCGAGGATCAAGCGCCCCGAGGATCGGCGGAATATCGTGATCCCTGTGAGCCACGATCATGAATTGTTTCCAGGTCATGGCGGGCAAAGACCCGCCGGTCATGCGCCGTGTGGAGCTGAAATTGTCGTTACCAAACCAGACCCCCGCCACGTATTTGCCAGTATATCCCATGAACCAGGCGTCGCGATAAGCCTGAGTCGTGCCCGTCTTGCCACCTGCAACCGTAAAATCCAGCTGCGCCCGTCTGCCGGTGCCGAATTCTACCACGCTGGTGAGCATCGAATTCATATAGGCAATATACTGGGGGTCAACGATCTGGTCGTTTTTCGGACCGTCCGTTTCATGGTCGTATAAAACGGTGCCTGTCGTATTAGTGATTTCAAGAATCCCGTATGGTGTCGCCCGCCGCCCGCCATTTGCAAATACTGTATATCCGCCGGTCATATCCAGAACGGTCACTTCGTTGGTCCCGAGTGGCATTGACCTTGTCATGACAAAATCGTTGCGGAGTCCCAATAATTGAGCGGTCTCGACAATTTTGCGAATTCCGAATGACCGGGAAAGGCGCACCGGAATGGTATTGATCGATCGGGTCAGCGCCGTCATGAGGGTGACCGGCCCACGGTAAGAGCGCCCGTAATTTCGCGGAGACCAATTGCCGATGGTAATTGGCGCGTCCACAACAACGCTATCGGGCGTGAAGCCATTCAACATGGCGGTCATATAGACAAACGGTTTGAACGATGATCCCGGTTGGCGCAGCGCATCAGCGGCGCGATTGAATTGGCTCTGGCCATAATCACGCCCACCCACCATGGCCCGCACTGCGCCATCATGCTCGTTGACCACCATAGCGCCCTGTCCGGCACCATACCGGGTGCCAAACTGGCGAAACGAGGCATCCATTGCGCTTTCAGCGGCCTGTTGCAGGCCAACATCAATAGTTGTCCGCACGTTGAGAACAAAATCTTCGCCATTTCCGAGCCGCTGGGCCTCTCTGAAGGCCCAGTCGAGAAAATAATTTGGAACATAATTATTGGAACGATCAACCGGCGTCGCCGGATGTTGGCGTGCCCCAAAAACCTCGCCTTCGGTCAGAAACTCCGCTTCCACCATATTGCTCAGCACTTCGTTGGCGCGGGCGCGAGCGGCAGGCAGATTGGCATGCGGCGCAAACCGGCTCGGGGCTTTGAACAGACCCGCAATCATCGCGGCTTCGGCAATGGTTACATCGCGGACAGATTTGCCGA
Organism: Hyphomicrobiales bacterium; assembly: GCA_021775875.1. Taxonomy (GTDB): domain Bacteria; phylum Pseudomonadota; class Alphaproteobacteria; order Rhizobiales; family NORP267; genus NORP267. The sequence continues at coordinate 92,763 of JAJFHA010000020.1, forward strand.
AATAATATTCAGCAGCCGCATCCGCGCCCACTGTCCCGGCACCAAGATATGCACGGTCAAGATACAGCTTTAGAATTTCACGTTTTGTCAGCCGCACTTCGAGCCATAGGGCGAGGAAGGCTTCCTTGATTTTTCGCTGGATCGTGCGTTCCGAATTCAAAAACAGATTCTTGGCGAGCTGCTGGGTCAAGGTACTGCCGCCCTGGACAACGCCGTTGGCCTGAACATTCTCGGACATCGCCCGGACCAGTCCGATAAAATCGATGCCAAAATGAATGAAGAACCGGCGATCTTCAGTGGCCAGAACAGCCTGGATCATGTGATCCGGGAATTCCTCCAGCGGCACCGCATCATTATGCAAAATGCCCCGGTTGCCGATGAAATTGCCATACCGGTCGGTGAAGGTAACGCTATATTGGCTTGATTGCAGCCAGTCATCGTGGGTTTCGTCAAAGGCGGGAATAGCAAGAAACAGCATCAATGCCGCGCCCAATACGCCAAACGACATGCCATCCGAGAGAAGTTCAACAACAAGACGCTTGAAACCGCCAACATGAAACCGGTTCATCCAGGTGGAATAAGCCTGATAGGAATGCCGAATGGTCTGGCCAGCCTGGAACATAGCAGTGTCGATCCATGAATCGACTTCTACAAGTCTGATTCCTGGCCGCTTGTTTTTTCTTCCAAGAAATGGATCGCGCAAGGTCCGGTCCTGCCAAAACACTTTATCAATCGTCGCGGCTAAAGGTCATGTTATGTACCCTAAAAGCAGCCTGTACAACCTTCCATCGAGATCGCGTCAGGTTGTTTGGTTATTCTGACAGATAAAGCTAAAATTGGGGAATTTCTGTGGCTGAGAACAATTTCTGGAAAGAAAAATCGCTCGACGAAATGTCGCGTGAAGAATGGGAATCTTTGTGCGACGGATGCGGACTTTGTTGTCTGATAAAGCTTGAAGACGAAGATACGGGCGAAGTTGCCTATACCGACGTGGTTTGTGCCTTGCTGGATATCGGGGCCTGCCAATGTACCGATTATTCCAACCGCCACGTGCGGGTCCCGACATGTATCCCGCTCACGCCTGAAAGCATAAAGGAAATTGGCTGGCTGCCGGTTACCTGCGCGTATCGCCGCCTTGATGAAGGGCAGGACCTGTTGCCTTGGCACCCCCTGGTATCGGGCGACCCGGAAGAGGTTCACAGAATGGGCGTATCGATCCGCGATTGGGCAGTGCCCGAAGGCCGCGTTGCCGAAGAAGATCTGCAGGATCATGTACGCTCAATCGTCGGGAAACCGCGATAATGGGCGAAATTATGAATTAATTTACGAAATATGTAAAAATTTATTGACATCGTTACGGTTCCTGTGTATCTTCCTGTTACTGTCCGAAAATTGCGCTTAAGGCGATCCGGTCAGCCCTCTTTAAATTTTCAATAATCTGAATCGTTGTTCCGGCATGTCAGCATCTGATGAGCGCCGTTGGGCCGATATTCGTCGTGGGTATGTAGAAGCGGGTGAAACCGTTCAAATGCTCTGCGCCCGGTACGAGGTTTCACCCAGCACACTTTATAGTCGCGCCCGGCGCGATAACTGGCCAAAGCGAAAGCAATCGATATCCGTCGTCAAAGCCGACTATCCTGAGCAGGCCAAACTGGTGGCGAGGCTCTACGCCGCGCTTCACCAACAGATGTCGGCCATTGAAAGGCGCATGAAGGTGAAGCCCGAAATTGAAGATACCAACGCCACAGCAACCGCCGAGCGTGATGCTCGGACGTTGTCGACCTTGGTGCGAACTCTGGAAAAATTGATTGAATTGCAGGACAGCAACAAATCCGTATCGGATAAGGCAGACAATGTCGGGGCGGACTTAGATGCAGCGCGTTTCAGAGACGAGATTGTCCGCCGCATTGAGGAATTTGGAAAGTGAGGGGGAGCTGGAAGCTTTTCTCTCCACTCTCGATGCCGCGTCGCTTGAGCGGATTATTTTTGACTGGCCGCTCTGGGCTCGAAGCGCCCAATTGCCGCCCGATGATATTGATTGGACCACCTGGCTAATTCTCGGGGGCCGGGGCGCCGGGAAAACCAGAGCCGGTGCCGAATGGGTCCGCAATCTGGCTCTTGACGATGCCGCACCGGAATATGGGCCACCTGCACGCATCGCCCTGATCGGGCGCACATTGGATGAAGTTCGCAATATCATGATCGAAGGATCAGCCGGAATTTTGGCGGTCCATCCGGAATACGAGCGACCGGAATTTGTCGCCTCACGCGGACAACTGGTCTGGACGAATGGTGTTATTGGTGAAGCCCTGTCGGCGGAAACACCGGAATCTTTGCGCGGACACCAGTTTAGTGCCGCATGGTGCGATGAAGTATGTAAATGGCGCCACCCGCGACAAACCTGGGACATGCTGCAATTCGCGCTGCGAACAGGTCGACGACCAAGACAGGTGGTAACTACGACGCCGCGGCCAATGGAATTATTAAAATCATTGCTTGAAGACCCGGATGTTGTCATTTCGCGCATGGCAACGAGCGAGAACCGGGAAAATCTGTCGCCCGCATTCTTTACAGCGATCATTGATCGTTATCAGGGAACCCGTCTTGGCCGACAGGAACTTGATGCTGACCTGCTTGAAGACCGTGAAGATGGTCTCTGGTCTCGCGAAGCAATTGATATTGGGAGAGTTGATCGCCCGCCGGATTTGTCGCGGATCGTGGTCGCGGTGGACCCGCCAGTAACGGCCCACGCAAAGTCTGACGCTTGCGGCATCATCGCTGCTGGCAAAGGACAAGATAAACGCGCTTATATTCTGGCCGATGCCACCTGTCAGGGCCTGACGCCAATTGGATGGGCGACAAAAGCGGTTGCGCTCTACAACCGATTGCAGGCCGACCGGATCGTTGTTGAAGTCAACCAGGGCGGCGACATGGTGGAAGCCGTGATCCGCCAGATCGATGAAACCGTACCGGTAACTCCGGTGCGTGCCACACGCTCAAAATGGACGCGGGCGGAGCCAATCGCGGCTTTGTATGAACGCGGCCTTGTTGCCCATACCGGGATTTACCCGGAACTTGAAGATGAACTTTGTGATTTCGGCCCGGACGGGCTGACCGGCGGTCATTCACCCGACCGGCTGGATGCCCTTGTATGGGCTTTGACCAACCTGATGCTCACACCCCTTGGGAATGGTCCGCAATTGCGGACCATCTAGGCAGGCGGAGACTATTTTAATGCCTTCATTCTGGAATCGCCTTTATGGCGGCGTACGCGCTGCTTCTTTGGACCAATTCGCGCAAAAAGCAAGTAAAACGGGCGCTCTTGTTGCTCTGCACAGTCAAGGCCAGCCGGTCTGGACACCGCGCGATTATGCGGCTTTGGCGCGTGAAGGTTTTGCACGAAACCCGGTTGTTTACCGCTGCACCCGGATGATCGCCGAAGCAGCGGCGTCGCTTCATTGGCTCGCCTATGAAGGCGACCGTGAACTCGACCAGCACCCGGTCCTTGATCTGGTCACCAGGCCTAATTCAAACCAGGCCGGACCGGACCTGTTTGAATCTCTGTTTGGCTATCTGCTTCTCTCCGGAAACGGCTATCTGGAAGCCATCAATGTGGAAAATGAGGTTCGCGAATTTCATGCGCTGCGCCCTGACCGGATGAAAATTATCCCCGGTCGGGATGGCTGGCCGGAGGCTTATGAATATACTGCTGGTGGTAAATCAGTCAGGTTTGACGCCAATCAGGACACTGGTATCAGCCCGGTTTTGCATGTCACTATGTTCAACCCGGTTGACGATCATTACGGCATGAGCCCGCTTGAAGCCGCGCAAATTCCGATTGATATCCACAATGCGGCTGGCGCCTGGAACAAAGCGCTTCTGGACAATGGCGCGCGCCCATCAGGGGCACTTGTCTATGCGCCAACCGACCGCAATTCCACTTTGACGAGCGACCAGTATGACCGCCTGAAAGCGGAGCTTGAGACGAATTTCCAGGGCACCGCAAATGCTGGACGGCCCCTTCTTCTTGAAGGCGGGCTGGACTGGAAATCCATGGGGCTGACGCCTCGCGATATGGATTTTATTGACGCCAAACACGCTGCAGCGCGTGAGATCGCGCTCGCCTTTGGGGTACCGCCCATGCTGCTTGGGATTCCCGGCGACAATACGTTTTCAAATTACGCTGAAGCCAATCGTACATTTTGGCGGCAAACAATTCTGCCTCTCGCCACCCGAGTTGCCAAGGCGGTCAGCTGCTGGCTGGCCCCTGTCTACGGATCCGAATTGCGTCTTGGCTTCGATCTTGATCGCATTGACGCGCTTGGCACCGAACGTGAAGCGCTCTGGAAGCGGGTCGGGTCATCAAGCTTCCTGACCATCAATGAAAAACGCAAAGCGCTTGGTTATGGCCCGATCACGGATGGCGACGAACCGCCAGTGACCAGAACCCCGTCGTACCGCAGATCGGCCGCCAATTAATATGGAACATGCCGCGCGGGAATTTGCGGGGCGGGGAGATCTCGCTCATCTGGCGCTGTTTCTCTGGGCCAGCGGTGCCAGCGGATTGCTGATCTGGAGCCTGCGCGAATTGGTGCGATCAAACCGCCGCTTCAACGATTTTGTCACCGAATTATCCCGCCTGAACAGGGCCATGGAACAAGGACGCACACAGCGATGAATATGATTTTTACTTGGTTACACAGATTGTTCGAACCCAGCCATGTCCAACCTGATTGTCCGGACAACCATTCCGAAATTGTGTGTGAATTTACCCGCAACCTCGAACAGCGGATGAGCGCCAAATCTGAACCGGCCAGACGTCGCAAAGCAAAACCGACCACCAAGAACGCTTCCTGGAGATCAAAACATGCATGACCTGAGCAGTCCGTTTGATCGCGAGATCAAATTCTCAAGTCTGGACCTGAAACAGGTTCAGGCTGACGGGGTTTTTGAAGGTTATGCCAGCCTGTTCGGCAAAGAAGACCTGGGCCGGGATATTATTCTGCCCGGTGCTTTTCGTGCGTCGCTGACCAAGCGCGGTGCGGCAGGGATCAAATTGCTGTTTCAGCATGATCCGGCTGAGCCAATTGGTGTCTGGCAGGTCATCCGCGAAGACGATGCGGGTTTGTTTGTACGCGGTCAGCTTATGCCAGATGTGGCACGGGCCCGTGAAATTTTAAGCCTGATGCGGGCTGGGGCGCTGGATGGTCTATCCATAGGTTTCAAAACCGAGAAAGGCCGCACAGATCCGAAAACCGGAATTAGAAAAATCGAAAAACTCGATCTCTGGGAAATTTCCATTGTGACATTCCCGATGCTGCCCGAAGCCCGGGTAAGTGCCATCAAGAATGTCAACAAACGCGCAGGGTTACCAACCCATCGCGAATTTGAACGCTGGCTCACGCGGGATGCCGGGCTGTCGCGTTCACAAGCCCGGACGGTGATCCGCGACGGCTACAAAACCTTGTCCGCCAAGCAGGACGCTGACGGTAGGAACCCAACTACGAACCGCAGTCTTGCGGCAACCATTCGCAAGGCCGCCCAAACCATCAGCAATGCGAGGTAAACGCAATGAAAATTGACGATCTTGAAAAAAAGGCGGTCTCCGAGACACCGTCCAGCCTAGAAGTTGTCGACGCGTTCGACGATTTCATGCGCTCGTTTGAAGCCTTCAAGGAAACCAACGACGAGCGGCTGGCCCAGCTCGAAAATCAGGTTTCGGTCGATGTTCTGACAGAAGAGAAAATGAACCGGATCAACCATTCCGTCGATGAACAGAAGCGGCGCATGGATGATCTGCTTCTGAAAGCCCGTCGCCCGGTTTTGTCGAGCAACGGTTCTTTGTCCGGATCGCCGTTTGCAGGCGAACATAAGCAAGTCTGGAACGCGTATATGCGCGCTGGCGAAACCGGCAATTTGCGCCAGATCGAAGGCAAGGCATTGTCTGTCACGTCTGATCCGGATGGTGGCTATCTGGTGCCGGAACAGACCGAAGTTGAAATCGGTCGACGGTTGGCGGAAATTTCTCCGATCCGGGAAATATCCAGCGTCCGGCAAGTGTCTTCGACTGTCTACAAGAAACCGTTCTCAACCAATGGCGCTGCCACCGGATGGGTCGGCGAAACCGATGTGCGTCCGCAAACCTCAACCCCGACACTGGCTGAGTTGCAGTTCCCGACCATGGAACTCTACGCCATGCCGGCAGCGACCAGCACCTTGCTGGATGATTCAGCGGTCAATATCGACCAGTGGATCGCGGAAGAAGTTCAGACCGTTTTCGCCGAACAGGAAGGCCAGGCCTTTGTTGCTGGTGATGGCGTCAACAAGCCACGCGGTTTTCTCAATTATACCAATGTTGCCGACGGCTCCTGGAGCTGGGGCAATATCGGCTATATCGCCACTGGCACCGCAGGCGGCTTTGATGCCACCAGCCCGGGGGACGCCATGATCGACGCGATCTACGCCCTTCGGGCAGGCTACCGCGCCAATGGCCATTGGGTCATGAACCGCCGCACCCAGGCCGAGATCCGCAAGATCAAGGATGCTGACGGCAATTATATCTGGCACCCCGGCACCCAGCCGGGCGGCAAGGCAAGTCTGATGAATTTCCCGATCGCGGAATCTGAAGACATGCCGGACATCGCGGCCGACAGCATGTCAATTGCGTTTGGTGACTTCAATCGCGGTTACCTGATTGTCGATCGTCTCGGAGTCCGCGTATTACGCGATCCGTTCACCGCAAAACCTTACGTGCTGTTCTACACGACCAAGCGCGTTGGTGGTGGGGTGCAGGATTTTGAAGCCATCAAGTTCCTCAAATTCGGGATCTCATAAACCCTGTCTCCCTCCCCGGTGGCGGCCTGGTGGCTGGTTGGTCTTTAAGACCGACCGGTTGCCGGGCCGCGATTGGTGACTTCTCAAATTTCCGAGTATTGGACAATTTCATGACCGCAATCATTCTGACAGCACCGGCCACCGAGCCGGTAAGCCTTTCTGAGGCCAAGGCTCATCTTAAAATCGACACAGGCGACGAAGACATTCTGGTCCAGAGCCTGCTGACCGCAGCCAGGCTCCATGTGGAGACAATCACAAGCCGGGTGGTGATAACGCAAACATGGCGGATCACCCTCGATCATTGGCCCGTCCGCAACATTCTTGAATTGCCAATCGGTCCGGTCCAGTCGGTGGATGCGATCCGCATCTATGACGATGATGATATTACAATGACCATGGATCCGTCCCGTTACCTTGTGGACGTGGGATCGGTCCCGGCACGGATTGCCATGCGCGGGTTTGAGAATTGGCCGGACCCTGGCCGCATTCTCAACGGCATCGAGATCGACATCACCGCCGGATACGGGTTGACAGCAAGTGATGTGCCGGAGCCGCTCCGCCATTCAATCCTGATGCTGGCGTCCCACTGGTTTGAAAACCGCGAACCCTTGATGGGAACAGGCGGCCAATTGCCGGTCCCCGCTGCCGTATCGGCCCTGATCGCCCCCTACCAGACGGTGCGCCTGTGATCAGGGTCTCAAATATGCGGGCGCGGTTGATACTGGAACAGCCAACCGGCGCGAGTGACAATAGCGGCGGCATTGATCTGGTCTGGACCCTGGTTGCGGCTCTATGGGGCAACATTCGCCCTGTTGGCGGCGGCGAACAGCTAAAATTCGACCGCGAACACGCCACCTGTGATCACCTGATCCGCATCCGGTTTCGCAGCGACATAAATACAAATATGCGCTTTCGCTTCGCCACCCGGATATTCGAAATTCGCCGGATTGCTGATCCCGATGGCCGTCGCCAATGGCTGGAAGCCTTGTGCGAAGAACGGCCCCAATGAAGGTGGTTGCCAGATCAAAAGGCGCTTCATCATTTGGCCGGGCCATGCGACGGCGCGCTGAATTGCGTGGGCTGAACAGCGCCATGCAATCAATCGGCGAAGGTTTGAAGCAACGCGCTGAAAGCGGTCTTGAAGAAACCGGATTGCCGGATTTTATTGTCCGTCGTCTTAAACGAAGCCTCAAGCTGGAAACCCGTCCAGACGGAAACATTGTGCTGTCGAGCGACGACCCTTTGGCCGCACAAATCGAAACCGGCAGCTTTGGCCGCGATGCGCGGCCCTGGTTGCTGCCAGCGCTTATGGATGTTCGCAAACAAATTCGAGCGCGGTTACAAACCATTGTAACAGGTGAGGATATTGCAAAATGACAGACGCCGCATCGTCCCTGCAACAGGGCATTTATCAAACCCTGACCGCAGCAAATACCGTCACCGATTTGCTCGGCGGCCCCAACGTCTTTGATCATGTGCCGGCCAACGCGCGGTTACCGTATCTGACCATCGGCCAGTCGGTGACCCGCGACTGGAGCACTGGCACCGAAGGCGGGTCGGAACATATCGTCACCCTCCATGCCTGGTCGCGGGCAGGCGGGCGCAAAGAGGTTTTGGCAATCACAGGTGCGGTCCGCGACGCACTGCACGACATTGCGATCTCGCTGGCCGATCACAATTTGGTCAATCTTCGCTATGATTTTTCCCAGGGTCGCCGCGACCCCGATGGCGAAACCTGGCACGGGCTGGTGCGCTTTCGCGCCGTTACAGAAGCAAACTGAACATTTTGATATTTATGGAGGCATGAAACATGGCAGCTCAAAAAGGCAAGGATCTTTTGCTGAAAGTTGATTCCGACGGCGTCGGGACGTTCACCACAATAGCGGGCTTGCGCGCCCGCTCAATCTCGTTCAACGCCGAAAGCGTCGATATCACCCACGCCGAATCCGCCGGCCAATGGCGCGAATTGCTCGCAGGCGCGGGAATCCGCCGCGCCGCGCTGTCCGGTGCCGGCATCTTCCGCGACCAGGCATCGGACGAGATTGCACGAAGTTATTTCTTCAACGGAACCATCCGCGACTGGCAAATCATCATCCCAGATTTTGGCACAATGACCGGCGCTTTTCAGATAGCAGCCCTCGAATTCTCCGGCCAGCATGACGGCGAAGTGGGTTTCGATCTAGCCTTGGAATCGGCGGGGGAAATTACGTTTGTGGGTGTGTGATAATATTAGCTAGTTGATTGTGTTTTAGGAAATAGCCAAAGCTCTACAAAACTTTGTAACGATGTTCATTTTTTGTTCTCTGTTGCCGCAATGTAACGCCCGATTCACATTGTTGACAACAAGTTCATTTTGTGACTTCCAAAAAAAATTGATCTTGTTAAGATGGCCTTAAGGGATAAGAGGTGAGAATCTATTGACTTTGAGATGATTTTATGTTTGTGACGCTGCCTTGATGTCGCCATTAGTTGTCATTATATGATTTGTCAATGGATATCTTAGAACACAATTTTTTAGCTCAATTTAATGCGAATATGCGCGTTTTTTGGGTCCAACAATGAAAGGAGAGGTATTATGTCAGTGGAACTTGATCGCCTTAAAGTCAGATTTGATGGCCTCTTCAATGAAGATGGTCTTACTAATATAAAGTTCTTTATTGACCGTCGGCCTGAAATAACCGGTGCAGAATTTGCATCTGAGTTAAACAAAATTCAGGATACAATTGCTGCCGGGGGTATAAGCCCGATAGAAAGTATAGACAAAGACGCAAAAACTCGTAGATTTGACGAAGCCTTTTAGCCGAATCAAATTTCAACTTGGAGAAGGGGGCTTTTGCCCTCTTTTTTTATGTCTTATTTCAAATATGTCGATGCGCTACTGCGCAAGTATCACAAAGAGCACGATATCACGCGAGTTGAAATTAGCGTTGATAAGCTAAGGCCATTTTTTGAAGAAATGGGATATGTGGACAAGATTTTATGGGAAAAATTCGATTTCAATTCCCGAATCATACTTGCCCAAATAAAAACTTATGAAGCGCAAATGGGTGCTTATAAAGATATTGGGACATATGCCCGAATCCAAATTTCAAGCGGCCAAAATTATTGCTGGAAACGTTTTATTTTATGTAAGGAAATGTATCACTGTATTTTGGATGAGGAACAAGAAAACCGCATTACCGACACCTCCTCTCTTTTAAAATTAACAGATTATTTTACTAACAGTTTTTTGGATAGAATTGCAGATGAAAATGGTACATTTAAACCATTCGTTACCGAAGAAGACGCAGAAGTGATGGCGCTAGAAACGTTGTTTCCAATGGAATTGAGACGTTCGTTCTGCGATGATCTCGATGATGGAAAAATAACCGCGTATCAGTTGGCTTTAAGATTCAGAATCCCAGAAGTGTATGTTCAGACTGCTATGGTTGATTCATACTATTCTGCCGTTTCTCGTGGACGAGACCTCATCAATACCGATTAAAAATAGTGGTTGCCTGACCTGTGTTGATTTGGCGCGCCTACCGTGTATCTAACCCCCGGACCTCAAAACATGATCAACCTCCCAAATCCCGTGCGCGGCGAGATCGCTGCCACGCTGGACGGCGATCCTTATTGCCTGTGCCTGACGTTAGGCGCGCTGGCAGAACTTGAAGGCGTGTTCGCTGCTGATGACCTGATGGCGCTTGCCGTTCGGTTTGAGAATGGGCGGATGAAATCATCCGAGGCGATTGCGGTGATCGGGGCGGGGCTGCGGGCTTGTGGCAATGAGATCAGTAACGAAGATGTCGCCGGGATGCGTGTTGAAGGCGGCGCGGCGGGGTTTGTCTCAATCGTCGCCCGGCTGCTGACGGCAACATTTTCCAGCGCCGTTGAGCCATCGGACGCCGCGCCGGAGGCGCGTTCGCCGGGAAAGTAACTGCCAAATCTGAACAAGCTTCCACCATATCCTGGGCCGAGGTGATGGCCTTCGGGTTTGCTGAACTTGGCCTGTCGTCTGCTGATCTTTGGGCCATGACGCCGCGCGAATTAGCGGCAGCGGCGGGCTATGGAACTGGCGTCGGGGTCCGGCTGGAGCTAAGCGGATTACAAAACCTAATGGCCCGGTATCCGGACCAAGCCTGACACAAACAGGAAATTTCCATGCAATTTGATGAAATGATAAATGTTGGCGTCAACGCCGACACGACACAATTTCGTGCGGAACTTGGCAGCCTCGAAGGGCTCGCCAGTGATTTCGGACGGTCCATGACCAATGCGCTTAAAAGCGCGGCGACCAACGGGCGCAGTTTCAAATCTGTGCTGCAATCGCTTGGCCAAAGCCTCTCCAGCCTGGCCCTGAACGCCGCGTTAAAACCGTTGCAGGACAGCCTATCCAGCGGCATCGGGTCGCTGTTTGGTAGCCTGTTCCCTTTTGCCAAAGGTGGTGTGGTTGGCGCGCCGATGCCGACACCATTTGCCAATGGCGGCATTGTCGCCAGCCCGACTTTGTTCCCAATGGGAAATCGTGGCACCGGATTGGCGGGTGAAGCCGGGCCGGAAGCCATTTTGCCCCTGTCGCGTGGCAGCGACGGCCGGTTGGGCGTGCGCACGTCCGGGCAGGGCGGCGCGATCAATATCAATTTCAACGTGACCGCAACCGATGCTGAAAGTTTCCGCCGCTCGGAAACTCAAGTTGCGGCGATGGTCCACCGCGCCGTGTCGCGCGGCCAGCGAAATCTTTGAGGAACACATAATGGCATTTCATGAAGTCAGGTTCCCCACAAGCATCTCCCTTGGTGCATCTGGTGGCCCCGAACGACGCACGGAAATCGTGACGCTCGGGTCGGGTTTTGAGGAACGCAACAGCCGCTGGGCTTCGTCCAGGCGGCGCTACAATGCGGGCTACGGGGTCAAATCCTTGAAAGACATGCACACCGTGCTGGCATTTTTCGAAGAACGCCGCGGCCGTCTCCATGCCTTTCGCTGGCGCGACAGGGCGGATCATCTATCCGGTGAACCAGGATCCGCGCCCACCGCGCTTGATCAGGAAATCGGGATCGGGGACGGCGTAACCGCAGCGTTTCCGTTGAAGAAAACTTATGGCCAAGTTTATCTGCCCTACGAACGGGCAATCGACAAACCCGAACAGGGTTCGGTACGTGTTGCTGTGGGTGGCGTCGAGCAAACCATAGACATCGATTTCACCGTCGATACCTCGACCGGCATTGTGACATTTCTCGCAGGCCACATTCCCGCTGCCAGCGCAATCATCACAGCCGGGTTCCGGTTCGATGTGCCGGTGCGGTTCGATATGGAATTTCTCGAAATCAACCTCACATCATTTGATGCGGGGGAAATTCCAAACATTCCGCTTGTCGAGATACGGTCATGAGGACGCTCCCCGATGGGTTGCAGGCGCATCTGGATGCTGGTGCCACCACCATGTGCCATTGCTGGCGGTTAACCCGCAACGACGGCCTGGTGCTCGGATTTACCGATCACGATCACGATCTGAATTTTGACGGTACTGATTTTATTGCCACCGGCGGGTTCGAGAAAACCGATATGGTGTCCGGCCTTGGTCTTGGTATCGACAATCTGGATGTAGCTGGAGCCTTGCAATCTGATCGCCTTGACGAAGACGCCCTAGGCGCCGGTCTGTTCGATAACGCAGTCGTTGAAATTTTCACGGTCAACTGGCAGGACTTTTCCCAGCGTCTGCTCATCCGCAAGGGTAATCTTGGCGAGGTAACGCGCTCTGGCTCAGCCTTTGGTGCCGAAATTCGCGGGATCGCGCATGAATTGAACCAGCCCCAGGGGCGGCTCTACCAATATATTTGCGACGCTGATCTCGGTGATTCCCGTTGCGGTATCGACCTCGCCAACCCGCTTTACTCCGCAACGGCAGCGATAAACAGTGTGGTGGATAATCGCTTGTTGCAGACAAGCGATTTAGCGGGTTTCACGCCGGATTGGTTCACGCGCGGATTGGTCACTTGGACTATTGGCGGCAACGTCAGTACTGCGATGGAAGTCAAATCTCACCGGGTGGAAGCCGGGATAGCGATTATTGAACTTTGGCAACCAATGCGTAAACCGGTTCTCGCGGGAGACACGTTCACCATCCAGGCAGGGTGCAACAAATTGTATGCGACCTGCCGGGACAAGTTTCAAAACGGATTAAATTTTCGCGGCTTCCCGCACATGCCCGGCAATGACTTTGTTGTGTCCTACCCGAACCGGGGCGAAACCCGCAACGATGGTGGCAGTCTCAAACTGTGAGGGATAGCGATGATATTGTTTTATCGGCGCGGCGCTGGACCGGAACACCCTATTGCCATGGCGCCAGTATCGAAGGCGTCGGGTGCGATTGTCTGGGGCTAATCCGGGGCCTGTATTGCACTCTTGTTGGCCCATTGCCCGAAGCCTTGCCGCCCTATTGTACAGATTGGGCGGAAGCCACCCGCGCTGATTTGCTGACGCATGGTTTAAAACAATATCTGCATCAAAAACCTGTTGCTGAGGCTGATGTCGGGGACGTTTTGCTGTTCCGGCTGAAACCGGATGGTTTCGCCCGACACGCGGCGATTTTAAGTGGTCCCGATCAAATGATCCATGCCTGGGAACGGTCCCCGGTTTGCGAAGTTTCATTGGGCCGTTTTTGGCGCAAACGTCTTGTGAATGTTTTCACGTTTCCTGAAAAGAGCTGACACATGGCTACACTTGTATTGCAGGTCGCGGGCCAGGCGGCCGGGTCGTTGCTTGGCCCTCTCGGCGCGGTTGCCGGGCGGGCGGCGGGCGCTCTGGTTGGCAATCTGATCGATCAGAGCTTGCTCGCCAGACTGGGCCCAACCCGCTCGGTGGAAGGCCCCCGACTGAATGATCTGGATGTGCAATCCTCAAGCGAAGGCTCGCCCGTTCCCCGACTTTATGGTCGCGCCAGATTGTCCGGCGAAGTTATTTGGGCAACCAGGTTTGAAGAAGAGATCGTATCCCAATCCACCCGTTCAAGTTCAAAAGGCGGGTCTGGCGGCAAAACCCAAACCACCACGTATTTTTACTATGGCAATTTTGCTATTGGGCTGTGCGAGGGTGAAATCAGCCGGGTGGGGCGTATCTGGGCCGATGGCAAATTGCTGGATGTCCGCGATATTACATTCCGAGTCCATCTGGGTGCAGAAGACCAACTCCCCGACCCCTTGATTGAAGCCAAGGAAGGGGCGGGCAACGCACCAGCCTATCGGGGACTCGCCTACATTGTTTTTGACCGCTTGCCATTGGAGCAATTCGGCAACCGCATTCCGCAACTTTCCATCGAAGTCTTCCGCGCGGTTGATAATCTGGAAAGCCGCATTCGCGCCGTCACTGTTATTCCGGGTACAACAGAATTTGGTTATCATACCGCCGAAGTTCAGCGGATCACCGGCCCCGGAAAAACCGAGAGTGAAAATGTCCATTCCGGCGGTGGTCGCAGCGACTGGACTGCTGCGATTGATGATCTTCAGGCAGCATGTCCCAATCTGGAATCTGTCGCTCTGGTCGTTGCCTGGTTTGGCAATGATCTGCGTTGCGGCAATTGTTTGCTGAAACCGGGTGTTGATGCCTTTTCAAAAACCACAACCGGCGATACCTGGCAGGTCAACGGGGTCACCAGAACATTGGCCCATCAGGTTAGCCTGGTGGACAGCAGGGCGGCATTTGGTGGTACCCCGTCGGATGCGTCGGTGCTGGCTGCCATTGCTGATTTGAAGGCGCGTGGCTTAAAAATTCTATTCTATCCGTTTTTGATGATGGACGTACCCGCAGGTAACAGCCTTTCTGATCCTTATACGGGTTCAGCCGGTCAACCGGTATATCCATGGCGCGGGTCGATCACGTGTGACCCGGCACCGGGTGTTTCAGGAACGGTGGATAAAACGGCTGCTGCAACGGCGCAAATTGACGGGTTTTTCGGAAACGCCCAAACGCCTGACTTCAATACCAGTGGTACAATTGTAACCTATACCGGGTCAGCCGAATGGTCGCTGCGGCGCATGGTGCTGCATTACGCCAATCTTTGCGCACTTGCTGGCGGCGTCGATCGCTTCTTGATCGGATCAGAATTCCGAAACCTGCTGACGGTTCGTGACAGTGCAGATCATTATCCAGGTGTTGCCCGCATGGCGGCTCTTGCGGGTGATGTGAAGGCCTTGCTTGGCGCTTCGACGGAAATTTCCTATGCCGCCGACTGGTCCGAATATTTCGGTCACCACCCGCAGGACGGGTCAGGTGATGTGTATTTCCATCTCGACCCGCTCTGGGCGGATGGCAATATTGATTTTCTGGGCATCGACAATTATATGCCGTTTTCCGATTGGCGCGATGGCACCGGTCATCTTGATCGCGTCGCTGGCGCACCACATATCTACGATCTCGATTACCTGCGCGGCAATATTGCAGGCGGGGAGGGTTATGACTGGTTCTACGGGTCGCAGGCTGACCGCGATAGCCAGACAAGAAGCCCTATCACCGATGGTGCTTATCAAAAGCCATGGGTCTTTCGCTACAAGGACATGAAAAGCTGGTGGGAGAATTCCCATTTTAATCGCCCCGGCGGCTTAGAGAGCGCAGCGCCAACAGTCTGGACGCCGCAATCAAAACCAATTGTATTTACCGAAGCGGGCTGCCCGGCAGTTGATAAAGGCACCAACCAGCCAAACGTCTTTGTTGATGCTAAATCATCAGAAAGTGCGCTGCCCTATTATTCGTCCGGTATCCGTGATGACCTTGTTCAGCGCCGGTATCTGGAAGCATTATTGTCTTATTGGGACACCGGTGACCCGGTCCATGTGCCTGGCAATAATCCTGTATCTTCAGTTTATGGCGCACCGATGGTTGAGACCGGCGCGACCCATATCTGGACCTGGGACGCGCGTCCGTTTCCCTATTTTCCACAATTGGTGTCGGTCTGGTCAGACGGGCCAAACTGGGATCGGGGTCACTGGATCTCCGGTCGCATGGGATCAGCTCCGCTCTGCCAGTTGGTCTCTGCCATTTTGATCGATTATGAGTTTGCAGATTTTCAAACTGACAATCTGTTGGGTATCGCCGACGGTTTTATTATTGATAGGGTCATGTCAGCACGTCAGGCGCTGGAGCCATTGGGTCTGGCGTTTTTCTTTGATACCCTCGAAAGCGATGGCACCATCACCTTTGCCCGCCGCGATGGTGATGCCGTTTTAAGCGTGACGGAAGATAATCTGGTTCCGTCCGGCAATGATGACCGTCTCAGCCTGACCAGGGCCCAGGAAAGCGAATTGCCTGTTGCCGTACAGTTGAGCCATATCGATTCAGTCGCCGATTATCGCCGTTCTGCCGTCGAATCCCGGCGGCTTGTAGGTCTGAGCAGGCGCGATGCTGCCGCAACCGTGCCCATCATCATGCCTTACGAACGTGCCCAGCAAATGGCGGATATCTGGCTGCAGGATATCTGGTCAGGTCGCGAACAGGCGCGGTTTTCTCTGCCGCCGTCGCGGCTTGCAATTGAAGTTGGCGACAATATCGAAGTGACCGGGCCTTCAGGGTCTCACAATCTCCGCATAGGCGAAATTCGCGCTGGCGCCTTTCTTGAGGTCGAAGCACGTTCGGTTGAGCAATCGGTTTATGAATCCGGCCCCGCCATACAGCGCAATATTGAGCCGGATATCAGCCCAAATTTTGGAACGCCTGACATAGCATTTCTGGATTTGCCACTTCTGGGCGGGTCCGAAAATGCTGGTGGGCCGACAATTGCCGGCTATTCAGACCCCTGGCCAGGAAGCCTTGCGGTATATCGGTCTCGCTCTGAAAGTTCGCTGGAATTGGCAAGCATCGTTGAAGCTCCGGCAACCATGGGGTTCTCAGTGGACATATTGCCGGCAGGACCGACCAGCAGGTGGGATCGCGCTAACGTTCTGAGGGTTCTCCTCTCGAACGGCGCGTTATCATCCGCGCCCGAAATTGAAATCCTGTCCGGGACCAATCTGGCGGCGATTGGCCCTGAAAACGGCCCGTATGAAATTATCCAGTTCGCCAATGCGGAGCTGATCGGGCCCGACACCTGGGATTTGACAAAACTGCTCCGGGGCCGCTTTGGCACCGAATGGGTGATGTCAACAATGCTCGCACCAGGCGCGCGGTTTATCATGCTGGATGGTGCAACGATCAACCTCCCTGTTGATCAGGGCGATGTTGGTGTTGTCCTCACTTATCGCTTTGGACCGGCCAACCAGTCCCCTGACGCATCCAGTTACGGGGAGATGGAATTTGCCGGTGGTGAAGCTGCGGGCAAACCTCTGAGCCCGGTTCATCTTTCAGCCGGCCGCGAGGGCAACGACATAGCGTTCAACTGGATCAGACGCGGCCGGGTCTCGGCTGACGGTTGGGATCAGGTTGAAATCCCGCTCGGTGAAATTAACGAAAGATACGAGTTGGATATTTTCGATGGTTTGAATTTGCTTCGCACCATTTCGGCCACCGCCACAGCAATGATCTATAGCGAAGCCGACCAGATTACTGACTGGGGCGGTTTGGCCTCGAATTTTGATGTCGAGCTCTATCAACTTGGCGAAACGATGGGTCGCGGTGTGCCTCTAAAGGAGACAGTGAATGTCTGAATCAACTTCGTTAAAACTGAAATTTCTGGAAGCGTCTCAAGCTCAAAAGCACGTAACCCACAATGAAGCATTGCAAACGCTTGATGTGTTGGTGCAACTCAATGTGCTGGATCGCGATATCTCCGTACCGCCTTCGGTCCCCGCAGAAGGTGACAGCTACATCGTGGCATCAATTGCAACCGGAGACTGGCTGGGTCAAGAAAATGCAATCGCGGCCTGGCAGGATGGATCGTGGCGGTTTTTCGTTCCGGAAACCGGATGGTCGGCATGGGTTGTCGATGAGACAAGCAATGTTCAGTTTGATGGCTCAGACTGGGTATCCGGCCAATCTGGCGGCACCACAACCTTTGGCATCAACGCCACGGCGGATCAAGTCAATCGCCTGGCGGTCGCATCAGATGCTATTTTGTTCAATCATGACGGCAACGGCGTTCAGACAAAGCTCAACAAAAACACAACGGCGGATACGGCGACGCTTTTGTACCAAACAGGTTCTTCAGGGCGTGCTGAAATTGGTCTTGCGGGAAATGATGATTTAAGTTTCAAGATTTCAAACGACGGGGCCAATTGGCTTGAAGTACTCCGCGTTGACGGCACATCTGGCGACGTTGCAATGCCCCAGGGCATCACTACAAACTCAGTCAATCAGGGTCCGTTAGCCGGGTTTCGCAATCTATTGATCAATGGTTGTTTCCGCATCTGGCAACGGGCAACGAGTGCGGCCCATGTTGGTGGCTATTCTTATGATGCTCCGGACCGATGGGGTGGGCGCCGGGGCAGCAACGTTTCCGGAATGAGCGTCTCGCGGCAGACAGGCGACAAAGGGCAATATGCACTCCGAACCCAGCGCGACAGCGGAAATGCTGCCATCGAGTTTCTTATGGTTTCTACTGCGCTTGAGACGGCTGACGTCATCCCGCTACAGGGCCGCCCGGCTACGCTATCGTTTCGGGCCCGTGCCGGGGCATCATTCAGTGCCGCTTCAAACCAACTTGAAGTCAAAATTCAGTCAGGGTCCGGAACAGATCAACGTTTAGACGATAATTTTACCGGTAATGTAGCTGTTGCATCTGACCTGATTGCGTTGACCATAAATTGGCAGGAATTCAGCCTGTCAGGAACAGTCTCTGGCACCGCATCTGGATTAGGCGCCAGTTTCAAATTCTCTCCAACAGGAACAGCGGGTGCTGACGACTGGTTTGAAATCGAGCAAGTGCAACTCGAAACCGGAACCCTGGCGACCCCGTTCGAATTACGGCCCTCAGGAATCGAAGAGCAAATGTGCCTTCGCTATTTCGAAAAATGGGCACCGGGATCGGGGTCAGCGCTGGCAATCGTCGGCGTTAGGATATCGACCTTTTCAACGGCTGCATTAAGTTTCTCGCCAAAAAGAATAGCACCCGCAATATCCGAGACAGGGACCTGGGATTTGCTGGGCGTTGGGGGCGAAACAAATACATTGGCTTTTGCCGGGGTAACGCAACGAACATGCGCGGTGAATGTGACCACGTCTGGAACGGCTTTAATTGCGCGCGAAGCGTTGACACTAGCGGCCAGTGTAAGTGGAAATATTTTGCAATTTGATGCGGAGTTGACGTGATGAAAACTTTGAAATGGCTGAACGAAGAACAATCAATCGCTCTGTTTGATGATGGCGAAGGGAAACGGACATCGATCCCGGCCGATCATCCTGTGCTGGCACAATTGATCGAGGGCGGTTTGGAGATTGCGGATCACGTTGCCCTTCCGACACCTCCGGCGCGGTTGCCGAAATTGCTTGTGATCGACCGGTTACAAGGGGCCGGAAAATTCGCGGCAGCCCTCGCTGCGTTGACCAGCGATGCCCTGATGTATGAGCGCTGGTCAGCCTCCAACACCGTTAATATAGAAGATACAGATGTACTTGGTTTGCTGGCAGCGATTGGTGCTGATGCAAGCGCAATATTGGCTCCTGAATAGCGCTCATATGGCGGACATCTGACCGAAGGACTAACCCAATGAAATTAATGTTCTCTACCGCCATTTTTGGTGGTTTTTCTTTGAGCGCTGCGAAGCACCCAGGCCCTTAGACTGTTTTTTGTTAGGCTGATCAATCAGGAAATTATACAATCTGCGGGTCAATGTGAATTGTAGCGCTCAGAGGATATGCCGTGATTGATCAAGTGGAGCGGATAAACTGCCTGAACTCGGCCGGTGTTATATTTTTTGTTGTGGGATTGATCACGAGTTTGCTTTTTGCGCTGTGGATCGCAAAAACATACAACCTCACCGCCTGGAAGACCATCTTGGTGATGGTTGGTCAGAAGCATATTGTCCGCTCCTTCAAAATGAACGTGTTTCATTTTCTTGCCATTGCAGTGCCATTTGGAGCGCTGTTGCCGATAGTTCTAAAATGCTGATCTAGACCGCCACATAAGACTATCCAAGCCACCCTTTGAGGTGGCTTTTTTTATGGAGAAACAAATGACAACTTTGGAGATACAAAAAGCCTTAAAGACCGCTGGATTTGATCCCGGCCCGGTCGATGGCTACAGCGGAACGCTGACCATTTCAGCGATCCGGGCTTTTCAACGCGCCAATAACCTGAATGTTGACGGGATTGTGGGTCGGAACACATCTGCCAAATTGTTCAAGGGCAGGAAACCCCACGCGGCCGCGACATCCACGCGAAATCTGCGCGATAATATTATGCCCTGGTTCATGGAAGCGAAGCGTTTGCTTGGGCTTCGTGAGGTTGGCGGCAAGGGGTCAAACCCGACGATCCTGTGCTGGGCGGAACGCCTGAAAATCTGGTACCCGAATGATGGCGTACCCTGGTGCGGACTTTTCGTGGCCCAGTGTATTTCGTCGCAACTTCGCGATGAAGCGTTGCCGGTAAACCCGCTTGGCGCACGAAACTGGCTCAAATTTGGCAAAAGCTGCAAGCCGCAACCGGGCGCTGTATTGGTTTTCTGGCGCGGCAAAAAGTCCGGCTGGTCCGGTCACGTGGGTTTCTACGTATCAGAAGATGCGGGCGCATATCATGTGCTGGGTGGAAACCAGTCAAACGCCGTCACCATTACCAAAGTTCGAAAAAAACGCTTCCTCGGCGCCCGCTGGCCAAAAACCGCCGCGCCCGCTGGAGGCCACGCCCGAACCCGACGCCGATCCGGCACTATCTCAACGAATGAAGCTTAACCGCCCCGATCTCCGATCGGGGCATTTTTTGAAAGGAATACGAGATGACTTTTTTAGATGGAAACAAAACCTACATTGTCGGTGCTTTGATGTTGATCATTGCAGGCGCTGCGATGGTCGGCATTACTATCCCTGGCTTTGAAAGCATTGATGCCGGGCAGATGCTTATGGAAGCGTTTGGGTTGATCTTTCTGCGCAAAGGCATCGCGTCGGTCTGATGACCTGGCTGCAAATCCTCCGGCTGGTTTTGCAGGTTGCTGCAAGGCTGGCCCAATTAGCACGCAACAAGCGACTGATGGATGTAGGACAGGCCCATGCCGTCGCGGCGTCGCTGACCGAACAGCAGGGCCGGGTCGCGCATGCCATCAGCCTGCGCCGCAAAATTTTGCGGTCACAACGCGATTTTCCAGATCGTATTCGCGATGATGATGGCTATCGGAGAGAAAAATGAGCATTTGCCTCGTCATGGTGCTTGGCGTTGGTTTGGCATGCAGCCATACAGATGAAGCCAGGCCCCGTGTCATTGATACGGCATGTCAGGCCTATCAGCCATTTCACTGGTCAGTTGAGGATACCGTCGAAACAATACAACAGGCCCGTCAACACAACGCTGTTTATGATGATTTATGTCAGGGCACAGTCGTATCACCTGAGGTTGGTGAAATGCAGTGAGCTGATAAATTGCATCCCAAAAATTGGGTGTTGCCATATTCTTGCCAAAGCTACGCGTGAACATTAGGATTATAAACCTATTTTATAAATCAGGATTTTCTCATGCCCATTCAGATTTCTCAGGCCGATATGCACCATTATGCGAGCGCGATCTGGGCATTGGCACGCTCAGAATGCGCTGATGCGCAGGTAGCCTTGGCCTGGCTGATACTCAACCGTATGGAAACAGCCGCCGGTGCGCAGAAATCGGACCAAAATGACAGTAACCGCTATGGCAATGGCACGCTGACAGATGCTTGCAACTCTGTCCTTGCCGATGAAGGATTGAGCAGTGAGGGGCGTACGCCGTGCAAAACCGGATTTGGTGACAACGAATATTGCCGCGCTTTTTCGGTCGCTTGTCGCGTTTGGAACGGTGATCAGGCGGATCCAGCGAAAGGTGCGCTCGATTTTCATCGCCACGATGAGTGTCCGGATTGGGCGGCTGATCGCGAGCCAAGCGCATTAATTGGCCGTCGTTTTTTCTATCCGTAACAAAAATGTTTCATTCATCTGAAATTCAGTGACTTTGTCGTATAATACTCAGATGATGTATATGAAAAAAGTAGGCCGGACCTTGGCCGCCTTTATAATTGCCGTAGCAATCGCTGTCACAACATTTGGTTCGGCAGCGTCCGCCGCTTGTCTCGGTTCAGCCGCGGCCCGCAATCTCGTGAATGCGGGAAGCGTGTTGTCACTCGGGTCAATTGCGGCACGCCATAACATCCAGATTTATTCAGCCGAGTTGTGTTCGCGCGGTAATGGTTATGTTTATGAATTGATGGTCCGTGGTAACGGAGGCAATGTTCGTAAAATCATCATCAATGCCCAATCCGGGCAAAGAGTTTCGTAGTCCCGGTCATATGAAGGAACAACCAGGTTAATGCGTATACTTGTTGTTGAAGACGATCCCGACTTAAATCGCCAACTTTGCGAAGCACTTGCCGATGCCGGTTATGCGGTGGACAAGGCATTTGATGGCGAAGAAGGAAATTTTCTTGGCGATACCGAGCCCTATGATGCTGTCATTCTGGATATCGGGTTACCTAAAATGGATGGTCTGAGTGTCCTTGAACAATGGCGGCGCAATGACCGAAATATGCCGGTTCTGGTATTAACTGCGCGTGACCGCTGGAGTGACAAGGTCGCAGGTATTGATGCTGGTGCTGATGATTATGTCGCCAAGCCGTTTCACATGG
Source organism: Hyphomicrobiales bacterium (assembly GCA_021775875.1). Taxonomy (GTDB): domain Bacteria; phylum Pseudomonadota; class Alphaproteobacteria; order Rhizobiales; family NORP267; genus NORP267. The sequence continues at coordinate 115,300 of JAJFHA010000020.1, forward strand.
AAGAAGTACTAGCCCGTGTCAGAGCACTTTTGCGCCGGGCGGCCGGGCACGCTTCAAGTGAAATCGAAGTTGGTGAAATTCGTCTCGATACCAGAACTGCGCGCGTGACACGCAACGGAAGTCAGGTGAAACTCACCTCATTGGAATTTCGCCTTCTTTCTTATCTCATGCATCACAATGGTCGACTGGTGCCGCGCATGGAATTGATTGAGCATCTCTACGAACAGGATTTTGATCGGGATTCAAATACCGTCGAAGTATTTATCGGCAGGCTCCGTAAAAAATTGGGAGCGGGATTCATCGAGACTGTAAGGGGTCTCGGTTATCAAGTCGGTGGCGGCGCCGATGAGGGTTAGGTCCCTCGCATTTCGGCTTTTTCTTGCGGCCTCAGGCTGGAGCATCGTGCTGTTGCTTCTTGGCGGATTGGTTCTTTCAAATTTGTATCGTGATAAAGTTCAATCGAGTTTTGAGAAGAGCCTTGAGCTTTACCTGGAGAACCTGATTGCAAAGGTGAACTGGCAGGATGATGGTACAATTCTCGGAGTGGGGGCAATTACGGACCCGCGCTTTGATACCATCCTTTCGGGCTGGTACTGGCAGATCAGACAATTGGGAGCAGATGAAGACGTTATCTTTGCATCCCGGTCGTTATCCATGGATACGCTGGTAAACCCTGTCCAAAAAAATGATCCCAACGTCTCTGGGACGGTGGTTCATTTCGGCCCCAGAGGCGAGAACTTGCGGTCTGTCTGGCAGCTCGCCGGCCTTGCAGACAGTCCAAATCGTTATCTCTTCATGGTAGCTGGGAATCTCGAAGATATTGATTTGGAAACGCGCGATTTTCGACGAAGCGTGATCTCGGCACTTGCCATTCTCGGCTTCGCACTCATGATCACTGCTTATTTTCAAATCCGGTATGGGTTGAAACCGTTGCGGTCTATAGGAGATCGGATTTCTGCAATTCGCGCTGGGCGGGCGACCAAGTTGGAAGGAGATTTCCCAACTGAAATTCAACCCCTCGCGATGGAATTGAACGAATTGGTGACTTCCAATACCGCAATTATAGAACGCGCCCGCACCCATGTAGGAAATTTGGCACATTCGTTGAAGACACCGCTCAGCGTTATTTCCAATGAAGCCCGGCAACTGGATAGTCCGGTGGGCAAAAAAATTCTGAAACAGTCTGAAATGATGCTGATACAGATTACCCATCATCTTGACCGTGCCAGAGTTGCGGGCCAGGCCAACGTGATAGGCGCTATCACGGAGGTATCATCAGTTGCCCAGGCCATCAAACGCACCATGGAACGGCTCAATACCGGCAGAGAAATTGCGATTACGATGTCCTGTCCGGAAGATGCACAATTTGCAGGTGAAAGGCAGGATTTAGAGGAAATCCTTGGAAACCTATTCGAAAATGCCTGTAAATGGGGCGAGACAAGGGTCGAGGTCACCATCGAAAAAATCACAATGCAGGACGTCAACAGCCCTGGATATCTCCAGATTGTCGTTGATGACGATGGTCCAGGCGTTAGCCCGGGCGAGCGGGAAAGAATGATGCGCCGGGGAGCCCGTTCGGATGAAACCAAACCGGGTTCCGGTCTTGGTCTTTCCATTGTTGCCGAACTGGTTGATCTCTATCAGGGAAAACTCGTGCTGGCGAACGCGCCGATGGGCGGACTAAGGGTTGAACTGAAGCTCCCCGCAGTCTGAGAATCACCCTAGTTTAAAAGTTTACTAATGGTAACTGGATCAAGACAATCTTAATGTATCTTTGGGAGTCTGGGGTTCGGACGACTGTAATTGTTTTTTTGTTTTAAATGGTGCTGATTCCAGATGGCTAATTCAACATCCGTTGCTGAACGGCTTGAAGAATTTATGATCACCCTGACCCCTAAAGAAGTTGCGATGCTTGTGGGGGCTGCAGAGAAGTCGCGCCTTAAATCTGAGAGCGACCCTATTTCAGAGATGATTTTACAGGCTGCGGCCAAACATTCCCGAAAATATGGCAATGAAATCCCTCGAAATACCGAGCCAGATCGTTTGCTGTTTTTGCCCATTGAAACATATCTTATTGATCGGGCGGTGGGGCCAAAACAGAGTGCTCGCATCGAACGTGCCTCGCTGCCAGTCATATGGACTTGGCTCTCCAGGGATCTCATCCCGGATGAAATAGCGAAGGCTGACCCTGTTATTCGTGAACATATTCTGGCTGGTCGAAGCGCTGGTGTCGAGAAACTTATAATTGAATTACGCGGTGCGGCGGTGACCGCTATCACAAATGTTTTCGATAGGTTTCAGGAGCACCCGGACGAAAGGTTGCGAATTGCCAGCCAATTGGGGGGTGAACAGGCGCTTGAAGATGCCCACGATATAGCGATTGCATTTGGGCATTTTGATGAATTGTCAAAAATTGGCTCAGCCCTGCCGCAACATATAGCAGCACTGGAAAACGATCTCCTGGTGACGACCTCCAGAATTCTTGGTGAAATATGTAACCGTACACCGCAATTGCGGTCTTTCGGACTTGCTCTGGTGATGGCGAGATTGGAGCACCCCTCAGAGATCGTTAGAATTGCCAAAGCTGCGGTGCATTCAGATACATCAATCAAACTCGAATCCCATGCCTACCGGGTCGCCATAGAATTGGTTCTCTATGAGGCCAACAACATGGCGCGGCAGGCCAAGGACGCCTTGGGTTCGATGAAGGACATAAAACAGATTTGCGCATATCTGCGCGATTATTATTCCCTCGCGCATGGCTTGAATGCGGAGATCGAAATATCTTCAACCAGTGTCTGGGCGAAGAAGATCAGCGAAATGCGAGCCGGGCTATCTGACCGTATTTCTTCGATGATTGGCGATACCCCGCGCCAGATCAAGGCAATCCTCAGCTATGACGAAAAGAGCCGTGCAGAAGTGCCGGAACACGAAATCGTAGCCGTAGAAAATCTGCTGAGACTCATGAACCAGTGTCGACGGGTTTCAGGAGAACTGGCTATTAACGAAACGCTTTCGCGGGTACGTCGAGATTCAGAGCAATATCTGAATATGATGGGGGATGCGCTTGTCGAACGTATCCGACGGTCAAATTCGGCATCTCGCCTTCCGCTAACGTCCCGTCTGGATATTGCTGAACGCCTGACCCGGATCGCACTTGGCAAAGAGGTTGCGGAACTTTTATCCCGCAGCGGGTCCCTGGCGATACAATCAGTTGAACCGGAAAATGCGGCGCCGACTGAGCAGTCCGCCTGATCTATCCTGCTCAACGATTTTCAAATCTCTAGCGGTGTTGCCGTCTCGGTGGAAATTTCACTTGCATTCGAAGACGAAGTTCCTCGTTCCCGGTAGGGGGTCTTGCCATAAAATGCGCGGTAGCATTTGGAAAAATGCGATGGCGAAGAAAACCCGCAGCTTAGCGCTACATTGATGACCGACATATCTGTCTGCAACAACAATAGGCGCGATTTCTGCAATCTTAATTCCAGGTAATATCGCTTTGGCGTCCTTTGCAAATATCGTTTGAATAGGCGTTCAATCTGTCGCGGCGAAAGGCCTACGCGCTTAGCCAATTCAGTCGGTCTGACCGGGTCTTCGATATTTGTTTCCATTTCTTGAATGATCTGGTTGAGTTTTGGATGCCTGGTTCCAATACGCGCCGGCAGCGACCGGCGTTGATGTTCACTATGATGGCGGATCGGGGCATGGATGATCAAGTCTGCAACGGAGGCCGCAACCTCTTCACCTTGTTGTGCCGTGATAATTGCCAGCATCATATCCAGCGCGGCGGTGCCGCCGGCGCAAGTGCTCCTGTCTCGGTCAATTTCGTAGAGATTGCCAGATACTTCAATCTCCGGAAAATTTTCAGAGAATGAAGGGAGGTTCTCCCAATGAATGGTGCAGCGATACCCATTGAGCAATCCGGCCACGGCCAGTACATGGCATCCGGTGCAAACTGACCCGATATTGTCACCAAGGCGGCTTCTGCGGCGAAGCCAGTTCAATACAGGTTTGCTATTGTGATCCTGTATATTTTCCCCGCCACATACAATGATAGAGCTTTTGGCAGGCAGGTCTTCAGCCTTCAGAGAGGCATGCAATTCAGTACCGTTTGAAGCCGTTACCGGATTGCCATCCATCGATATAGTGTGCCAACGATAAATTTCTTCGCCTACGGTTCTATTGGCAAGTCGCAACGGTTCGATGGCCGCCGTTACAGGCAACATCGAGAATTCTGGCATCAGAAGAAGTCCAAATGTCTCCAAAACCCAATCCCCACAATTGGAAGTTTATTGTTGTCTAAAAGACTATTCCGACATTCGCTCTGCGACAATAGGTTAGCTGCTGGAAGCCAGTTGGCTTTTTCTTTGGTAAAATAATCAGACCCCAGGAGGTAACTGGCTCCCATAGAGTTGGAGAGAGGCGGAAGCGCGCCCCGCAATTGTCAGCCATTGCCAGATATATGTGGCATAGGACCTAAATACATAAATATCGAAGCTGAGTGGCGCATCACTGACAAAGTGAAGAGCGACAGGTATTTCAGCGATCTGGGTCCGCCGCACATATCCTGGAGCCAGGTCATTGGCCAACAGGTCCAGATTGCAGCCTTTCATCAGAAGCTCGCGTGTCTGGTCTCCTGAAATGCGGATTACGCATCTGGCATCACTGACATTCGTGACCATAGAATGGGTGCGTCCAAGGGATGTTTCCAGTTTGGTTGCAAGGTCATGAGCACGTGCGCGGGCGCATGTTACAAGCCATTGATCCACCGACCACCATAGGGCAGTGCGACCACGCCCTGAAACACTGGTTCTCGGCAAATGCGGCAACGAAAAACCCAATTCCATTGTCGCGGCAGTCAGGGCTTTGCGCCCCTGCGGCAAAATCCTCACGTCCAGCATTCCAAGATTTTGTATCTCGGCAATGTCGACCCCGGAGCCGGATGGTGACGCGACAATATTGCTGCCTGTCAGGGCACTATGGAAATTGAGATCAGCCATTTTGCCGTATCCCTTCCTTGTCATAGAAAACGGGTTCGACAAGTGTCGCCGAAACAACCTTCCCTTCAATCGGGAAATACATGGTATCGCCGATACGGGCTTCGCCGTTTTTAATTAGCGCCAGCGCAATTGATCGATTTAGCGTCGGGCTCCAATAGCTAGAAGAAATATGCCCCTGCATGGTCGGTGGTGGTTGGACCTGATCCGTATCAATGGCTTGACACCCGATGGGCAAAACTTCCGCCGGGTCGTGGGTAAAAACGCCCACGAGTTGCTTGCGGTGGGGCCCCGGAACCATGAAAGAACGTTCCAAAGATCGCTTGCCGACAAAATCAGGTTTCTTCTTGGATACGGCCCAGCTCAATCCCAGATCAAGTGGTGTGACAGTACCATCGGTTTCGTCGCCAATGGCTATAAAGCCCTTTTCCGCACGCAACACATGAAGGGCTTCGGTGCCATACGGCGCAATGCCAAAATCATCACCCGCCGCCAAAATTGCTTCCCAAAGCGCCAAGCCATTATTGGCCGGTGTCGCGATCTCAAAACTCAATTCGCCAGAATAGCTGATCCGATAAACGCGGGCGTCGGCACCAAGCAATTTCCCGAATTGTGCGGTGAGTGATGGGAACGCGTCAGCGCCCCATTTGATCGTCCCTCGCAATTTTTTCAAAACATCGCGGGCATGTGGACCACCAACGGCAAACTGCGCCCATTGTTCGGTTACCGGAGTCACAAATACTTTGAGGTCCGGCCATTCGGTTTGCAGCCAAAGCTCAAGCCACGCGGCGGTCCGGTCTGAATTACCGCTCGTTGTGTGGATCAGAAACCGGTCTTTTTCCATCCGCACAACAACGCCGTCATCAAACAGAAAGCCCTGATCGTCCATCATCAGCCCATACCGGCAACGGCCGCGTTTCAGCGAGCTGATGATGTTGGAATAAACCCGGTCCAGAAATTCTCCGGCATCAGGCCCTTTGACCTCAATTTTTCCAAGGGTCGAAAGATCGATGATCCCGACCTTTTCCCGTACTGCCAAAACCTCACGGTTGATCGCGTCTTCGCGGCTCTCGCCGACAGCCGGGTAACAGAATGGTCGTTGCCATTGCCCGACGGGTTCATAATCCGCGCTATTGTCAGCTTGCCATGAAGAGACAGGTGATTGGCGTACCGGTTGGAACAATTCCTTTGCCTGAAGGCCTGCAATCGCCCCGAACGATACCGGCGTATAGGGTGGGCGAAAAGTGGTCGTGCCAACTTCCGGAATGGTTTTGCCAAGGGCTTCCGAAAGCAATCCAAGCGCATTGATGTTGCTGGTTTTGCCTTGATCGGTCGCCATGCCAAGGGTCGTGTAACGTTTGACATGTTCGACCGAGCGATAGCCCTCGCGCACCGCAAGTTCCAGATCGGCAGCGGTGACATCATTCTGGAAATCCACAAAATGCTTGCGGCCTTGATGTCCAGATTTCTGGCCGGCAACGAGCCAGATAGATTCCCATGGGTCTTCCTGAACGCCGACCGCTCCCGGAATTTTTGAAACGGGACGATGAACCCGCGCTTTGCCCAAAACACGGCGCGCGACGCAGTCTCCTGCTTCGTCGGCCTCAACGATAATTTCCGCCAGACCAAATGTACCGTTGGCAGCGCCTACCACAGTTAGATGATCTTGCGCCGGACCTGGAAGGAAAATCTGGCGCTCGGCATCAAATGTCGGCTTCCCGCCCACATGGCAATAAAGATGTATGGCGGGGTTCCACCCACCGGATATTGCGACGAAATCGCAAGGGACAAGTTCACCATCGCCTGCCCGTCCGCTTTGTTGCAGCCCGCCAACCATCACACCCTTGATCTGCTTGCCGCGCTGTTCTGTCAGCACATCATGGACCGCGCTACCGAACATCAATGGCATGCCGTTTGCTTTGGCCATGTTGACAGGATATCCGCTTGGATTTGCCCGCACATCAATAATGCGAGCGATGGAAACCCCGGCTTCCTGCAATTCAAGGGCGGTCAAATAGGCGTCGTCGTTATTCGTGAACAGAACGCCGCGCTCTCCGGGCGCGACACCATAGCGTCGCAAATTGGTGCGAATGGCGGCGGCCATCATAACGCCGGGCCGGTCATTATTGGCAAATGTAAGGGGGCGTTCGATGGCACCGGATGCCAGAATTATTTCCTTGGCTCGCAGCCGCCAAAGTCTGTGGCGTGGTGCGCCTGCCTCAACCATCGCCGGATCATGATCACCGACCCGCTCCAGCATTAGAACAAAATTATGGTCGTAATGCCCGGCAACAGTCGTGCGCGGCAATAGCTGAACATTTTCAGCCTTTGCCAAAGAAGCAACTTCGCCGCCGATCCAGTCTAGTTGATCCTTATCCTCTATAGTGCCGCCCATACTATCTGCAAGGCCGCCAAAATGAGCGGTCTCGTCGGCCAATATTACCCGCGCCCCGGTTGCAGCAGCGGCTCTGGCCGCGGCAATACCTGCTGCCCCGCTTCCCACCACAAGGACATCACATACCGCGTTGAAATGTTCGTATCTGTCGGAATCGGCTTCATACGGTGCCGGTCCAAGACCTGCTGACCGACGGATAAAATTCTCGTACAGCATCCAGCCCGAACGACCAGGGCCCTTGAAGGTTTTGTAATAGAAGCCCGATGGTAAAAACCGGCTTAGAGAATTATTGACCGCGCCTATATCAAACGAGAGACTCGGCCAGCGATTTTGGCTTCGCGCCGTCAGGCCTTCAAACAATTCAATCTGAGTGCAACGAACATTCGGCTCCATTTTGTTGCCAGCGCCAAGTGTTACAAGTCCGTTCGGTTCTTCGCTGCCAAGACCCAGAATGCCTCTGGGACGATGATATTTGAAACTTCGGCCAACCACCCGCACGCCATTCGCAGATAACGCGGACCCGAGGGTGTCACCTTCAAGCCCGGTATAATGCTTGCCGTCGAAGGTGAATGAAACTTTAGAAGAGGGGTCGACCCATCGCCCAATGCGGGCGCGTTCGTCGAGACCAGCGCCAAGAGGAAGCCTGAATGGTTTGGTCATTTGCGGCGCCCTTGAATTGGCGTTCGGGTCTTGGTCGCAGATTTTTTTCCGGGCAGCGGCGGGATCGGGTCGCCAATTTTATAGAAAGCCAGGAATTGCAGGCTCAGGGTATCGCGCATGGCATTGAACCATTTCCCACAGCCCCGCACGCATTGCCACATTTCCCGGTGAGGTCCGCGCGGATTGTTGCGCACATAGAGATATTCATACTGGGATTCGTCGGAAACATTGCCCGGTTTGCTGGAAGCTGGCCGTTTTACATGGGCTTCGCCACCGCAATGAAATTCGCTCTCGTCTCCGACCGCGCCACAAACCGGGCATGTGATTAAAAGCATCCTGCCCTCCTAATGCGCCACGGCGGCAGCAGCGGATTCATCAATCAGCCTGCCTTCCCGGAACCGGTCCATGTTGAACGGTGCCGCAATCGGATGCGGACGGCCATTTGCGATCGTATCTGCAAACACAAAGCCTGAACCCGGAATGGCCTTGAAGCCACCGGTCCCCCAGCCGCAATTCACAAATAGCCCCTTGACCGGTGTTAGCCCGATGATCGGGCTGCGGTCGCCGGTCATATCAACAATCCCACCCCAATGGCGCATCATGTTGAGACGACTGAAAACGGGGAAAATTTCCACCAGCGCCCGCACCGTATGTTCCCAGGATGTTATGCCGCCGCGCTGGGCGTAATTGTTGTAAGGGTCAGCGCCGCCACCAATCACAAGTTCGCCTTTGTCTGATTGGCTGACATAGCCATGTACGGTCCCAGCCATCACGACCACATCGATAATCGGCTTGATCGGTTCCGAGACCAACGCTTGGAGACCAAGGCTTTCGATCGGCATTTTGAAACCTGCCATGTCGGTCAGCATGGTGGTGTTGCCAGCGGTGACGATTGCTACTTTTTTGGCCTTGATCTCACCTTTTGGCGTTTTAACACCGACCACCCGTCCGCGACGTTGCAGGATGCCGGTTACGGCGCAATTCTGGATGATATCGACGCCCAGATTGTCGGCCCCGCGGGCATATCCCCACGCCACGGCATCATGACGCGCAACCCCACCGCGCGGCTGATACAGTCCGCCAAGGATCGGGTAGCGTGCGTTTTTACCGGTCTCGATGATCGGCACCATCTTCTTGATTTCAGCGGGCGTAATCATCCGCGTCTCGATGCCTGCCAATTTGTTGGCATAGGCGTGGCGCTGGAACGCACGCATTTCATGCTCGGTCGCGCAAACATTGATCAACCCGCGCGGGCTGAACATGATGTTGTAATTCAACTCCCGGCTCAGCCCCTCATAAAGCGAGCGGGAAAGCTCATAGATCGCCGCGCTTTCGTCTTGCAGATAATTAGACCGGATAATGGTGGTGTTGCGGCCCGTATTGCCGCCGCCGAGCCAGCCTTTGTCCAGAATACAGACATTGGTAATGCCATGCTCTTTGGCCAGATAATAAGCGGTCGCTAAACCATGCCCCCCGGCACCGATTATAATCACATCATATTCGGGCTTTGGTTCAGGGCTGCGCCAATGCTCCTGCCAGTTTTTGTGGTAAGAGAGTGCGTTGCGGGCTAGCGAAAAGATCGAAAAGCGTTGCATGATATTTTTTCTTGTATAGGTACATTTCAATCTGTGTGTGAAGGTATTATCACCGCTTATAGTCCGGTCTACAGCTTTTTTCGACATAAATGACGATTTGTGCGACATGTCGGCTTTGGACTCCTAAAAACCGGGGAATCCGGAAAACCGGGCAATTAAGCGTTTTTAGATACCGATGGAGCTCGATATGTCTCTCTGGATCATGTTTGCCTTGATGGCTGCCAGCGTTGGCATAATCGTGCTTGTCGCGCTGCGCCCGGCAAGGGCGACGGAGCAAACCATCAACGCCGATCTGTTGGTCTACAGCGACCAGCTTGCAACACTGGAAGCCGATCTGGAATCCGGCCAGATCGAGACCGGTGAAGCAGAAACTGCGAAAATCGAAATTTCCAGACGTTTGCTGGCGGCCGGAAAATTCAGCGCTGGGAATAGCGATATTGGCACAGGTATTTTTTCCGGACCGACATTTCCTGTCTTTTTGGCAACCTCCGCCGTACTTTTGTCGCTGGGAGTTTATGCTCTTAACGGCAACCCGGATTTTGCCGGTGTTCCATTTGCCGGGCGGCAAAGCGAATCTCCGCAAGATCAATCGATACCGGCCTTGCTGGCGCAAATCGAAGAACATCTGGCGCAAGCGCCGGAGGATGGTCAGGGTTGGGAATTGATCGCGCCGATTTATCTGCGCTTGGGCCGGTTCAATGAAGCGGTCAGGGCATTCGCTAATGCGGGACGCATTTTAGGGGCCAATGCGCCCCGTCTGGCTGGCCTCGGCGTGGCACTGGTTGGCGTCAATGGCGGCACGATCATTCAGGAAGCCCGGCAGGCTTTGGTCCAGGCGGTCAATCTCGACCCCACTCTGGTTCGTCCGCGATTGCTTTTGATCATCGCGCTTGAGCAAGACGGTAATTTGCTTGAAGCCCGCGAAGCCTGGCAGTCGCTGCTGCGCGAAAGCGCTGAAGATGCGCCTTGGCGTGAAGCCGTTACAACTAGGCTGGCAGCGCTTGAAGAACGTATCGAAGGTGCGCCCGGCCCCGACCAATCTCAAATCGATGCTGCCGGGCAAATGTCGCCTGAAGATCGCCAGGCCATGGTGACGCGGATGGTCGGTCAATTGGCGGCGCGGTTAGAAGCTGACGGCGGACCATTATCCGACTGGATGCGGCTGGTGCGGTCTTACATGGTCTTGCAGCAAGAGGATGAGGCACGCGCTGCACTAGCCAACGCCCGCGCTCAATATGTTAGAGATGAAGTCGCCATGGAACAAATTGCCGCAACCGCGCGCTCTTTGTCGCTTGAAGAATGAGCTATATTGCTGACACAGGTGTGAATGGGTGTGATCCGGCAATGCGATCTAATCCCTTATGGCGCCGCTTGATTTGGCCCGACAGAACAGGACAGAACCGGTGACCCGGAAACAGCGTCGATTTACAGTCATCGGTCTGGCAATGGGCGTCCTCGCGATTGCGGCGGCTCTGGTCTTTGTTGCCCTGGAAGATACAATCGTATTTTTCTACAGCCCCACCGATATCGTCGAAATGAAACTTGATCCCGGAACCCGTTTCCGTCTGGGTGGTCTGGTATCTGTTGGCAGTATCGAGCAAGACGGGCAGCATGTGAAATTTGTCATTACAGATACGACGACCGATATAAATGTCACCTATAATGGTATCCTGCCGGACCTGTTTCGTGAGGGACAAGGGGTGATCGCGGAAGGTGTGTTGGCGGTGGCAGGCGGATTTGAGGCCGATACCGTTTTGGCCAAACATGATGAGAATTACATGCCGCCGGAAGTCGCCGAAAAATTGCGCGAACAGGGTCATTGGCAAGGCGAGGGGCAAGCCGAATGATTGCGGAAATAGGCCATTTTGCGACCCTGTTGGCGCTGTCTCTGGCGTTGTTGCAGGGCAGCTTGCCGATTTGGGGCGCGGCCAAAGGCGATCTGCGGATCATGAATTCGGCACGCACTTTTGCCGTTGGGCAGTTTCTGTTTGTGGCCTTCGCATTTGCCTGCCTCATTGCCCTTTATGTGCGCTCGGATTTTTCCGTACTCAATGTCTGGGAGAATTCCCATTCTGCCAAACCGCTGCTTTATAAAGTCACTGGTGCCTGGGGCAATCACGAAGGTTCGATGCTGCTTTGGGTGTTGATATTGGCGTTTTTCGGGGCGTTGGTAGCTTTGTTTGGCGACAATCTTCCACCCCGGCTGCGCGCCAATTCCCTTGCGGTTCAGGGCTGGATAAGCATCGCCTTTTTGCTGTTTATATTGATCACGTCGAACCCTTTTGCCAGGCTCTTTCCGGTGCCACTTGATGGTCAGGACCTCAACCCTATCCTTCAGGATATCTCGCTCGCTATCCACCCACCGCTGCTCTATGCGGGCTATGTTGGATTTTCGATGGCCTTTTCGTTCGCCATCGCAGCTTTGATCGAAGGCAAGATCGATGCTGCCTGGGCGCGCTGGGTGCGGCCATGGACGTTGCTGGCCTGGATGTTCCTGACAGCCGGAATTTCGATGGGATCCTGGTGGGCCTATTACGAACTTGGCTGGGGTGGCTGGTGGTTCTGGGACCCGGTTGAAAACGCGTCCTTCATGCCTTGGCTTGCAGGCACCGCCTTGCTGCATTCGGCCCTGGTGATGGAACGCCGCGACGCCCTCAAGGTCTGGACGATCCTGCTCGCGATCCTGACATTTTCCTTGAGCTTGCTTGGGACATTTCTCGTGCGCTCCGGGGTTCTGACCTCGGTCCACGCGTTTGCGGTGGACGCGGCGAGGGGAGTTTTCATCCTTGTCATTATGGGTATTTTTGTTGGTGGCGCGCTGACCCTGTTTGCGTGGCGTGCGCCGCGCCTGCGCCAGGGTGGGTTGTTCGCGCCCATAAGCCGGGAAGGGGCGCTGGTGCTCAACAACCTGTTCCTTGCAACAGCCACGGCTGCCGTATTTATCGGCACTTTGTATCCTTTGTTGCTGGAAGCGTTGACAGGGGAGAAAATTTCCGTCGGCGCACCTTTCTTCAATAAAACCTTCGGGCCATTAATGGTGCCGCTGCTCATTCTGGTGCCGTTCGGGCCGATGCTGGCCTGGAAACGCGGAGACCTGCTTGCGGTGGCGCAGCGGCTGGCGGTTGTTGCGGCCTTTGCGCTTATAGTTGCCGGTGCCGTATATTGGAGCCTCAATGGCGGCCCTGTGCTGGCAGCACTTGGGGTCGGACTGGCGGTCTGGCTGATTGCCGGAGCAGTATTTGAAATTCTCTGGCGCGTAAAATTCATGCGCGCGCCATTTGCAGAGGCCTTTCGCCGCGCTGGCGGATTGCCGCGTGCGGCCTGGGGAACAATGCTGGCCCATGCCGGGGTTGGCGTGGTGTTGCTCGGAATTGTCGGTGTCACCTCGTGGAAAACAGAAGTGATAACAACGGTTGCGCCGGGTGAGACTTTGACGGTCGCTGGAAGCGAACTCACCTTTGAAGGAATATCGTCCCGCGAGGGGCCGAATTATTCCGAAGAGGTGGCGCAGTTTACCGTGCGCCGCGAGGGTGAAGTGGTCGCAATTCTTGAACCCGCCAAGCGGCTTTATACGGTGCGACGCCAACCAACGACGGAGGCCGGGATCAAGTCTTTCATCGGCGGAGATCTTTATCTGGTGCTTGGTGAGGCGACCGGCGATGGTAGTTATATCATTCGAATTTATGACAACCCTCTGGTGACCCTGATCTGGATTGGCACCTATATTATGGTGCTTGGCGGGATGGTGTCTTTGTCCGACCGCCGCTTGCGGGTTGGCGCACCGCGCAAACGAGCGGCAAAACCGGTTTCAGCACCGGCACCGGCGGAATAAAATGATGCGGGTTTTACTTTTTATTTTGTTGATGTTTGTCGTGGCAGACAATGCGCGTGCGGTTTTACCTCACGAAGTTCTCGATGACCCGATGCTTGAGACCCGCGCCCGCGAAATTTCGGCTCGCTTACGCTGCATGGTGTGTCAGAACCAGTCGATTGATGATTCCGACGCCCCTTTGGCGGGCGATTTGCGGGTTCTTGTGCGCGAACGTCTGGTGATCGGCGAGAGTGACGAGCAGGTCGTCCAATATCTGGTCGATCGTTACGGGGCGTTTATCCTGCTTGAGCCGCAGTTCAACAAATATACCTGGCTGCTCTGGTCAGCGGCTCCTGTTCTGTTCTTGCTTGGGGCCGGGCTGATGTGGCGGCGCGATCGGCGGCAAGCGAGCATGGCGACCGAAGCGCTATCTGCGGAAGAACAGAAAGCCCTTGACGAAATTATGAAGCAGGATTGATCCCGGTTGCGTTTCTGTGCTGTTAAATAAGTAAAACAGAAAACCAACAAAGGGCGACCCCATGGCGACAATCCGAAAACTTGAATTTGCTGGTAGCCAGGATGCGATCCTCGCGGCGCGACTGGACCTGCCTGCAGGCAAAGTGCGCGCCTACGCCCTGTTTGCCCATTGCTTCACTTGCTCCAAAGATATTTTTGCCGCGTCGCGGATCGCCAGCGGATTGGCAACCCAAGGGTTTGCCGTCCTCCGCTTTGACTTTACCGGTCTTGGTGCCAGCGAAGGTGAATTTGCCAGTACAAATTTTTCTTCAAATGTAGATGATCTGGTGAAGGCAGCGGATTATCTGCGGGATAATTTTGGTGCCCCTGAAATATTGATCGGCCATTCGCTTGGCGGAGCCGCGGTGTTGGCTGCCGCCGCCAAAATCCCCGACGTTCGTGCAATCGTTACCGTTGGTGCGCCAGCGGATGCGGAACATGTCATTCACAATTTTGGTGCTGATATCGATCGCATTGAGGCGGAAGGTGAAGCGACCCTATCGCTGGCCGGGCGGCCCTTTACGATTCAAAAGCAATTTCTTGATGATGTGCGCGGCTCCAGCCTTGACGAGGCGGTCGCAAAATTGAAACGGCCCTTGCTTGTGTTACATGCTCCCGGCGACCAGACCGTGGGAATCGAGAATGCCGGGCGCATTTTCGCCAATGCCAAACATCCCAAAAGCTATGTCTCCCTCGATACCGCTGATCATTTATTGAGCAAACGAACGGACGCCGCTTACGCTGCCGATATCATCGCTGCATGGGCGGCGCGATTCATCACGGACATTGAAGAGGCGCCCAAAAATGTCGGCAACTTGGTGCGGGTAGCTGAAACCGGCAATGGTCGTTTCCAACAAGCGGTCACCGTCGGCAATCATCATCTGGTGGCGGATGAACCTGTATCTGTTGGTGGCCTTGATACCGGTCCGTCTCCCTATGATTATCTCTCAATCGCGCTCGGTGCTTGCACCACCATGACCCTGCGCATGTATGCGGACCACAAGAAAATCCCGCTTGCGCGGGTAGCAGTCGATGTGGATCACAACAAAATGCACGAAGAAGATTGTGAGCATTGCGACCAGAAGAGCAGTCGAATTGATCGGTTTGAACGCATTATTCAACTGGAGGGTGATCTTGACGAGGCACAGCGCCAGCGGTTACTCGAAATTGCCGACCGATGCCCTGTCCACCGGACCCTGGAACAAGAGTCTGATATAGTGACCCGCCTTGGAGCGCCGGACTGAACATTACAAAAATTTAATCCGGCCTACAGGCTTTTGTAATTGTTCAAGCCCCATATATCGTTCACGCTTAAAACTTGGAACCAGACCAGGAGACTATATTCATGGCTGAACGCAACGCTACTCAATCTGACGAACATTCAAAAAGCCCGAAATACCGCAAAGTCCGGGGCGCTTTGATCGCTGCACTCCTTGGATCGACAATGCTTGCCGTTCCTATGCTGGTTCCCTCCACAATGATTAGCCCACCATTGGCGCTGGCTCAAACCCAGGACGGTGCGCATCTCGCAAACAACGCCCCTTTCAGCTTTGCTGATCTGGTAGAAGAGGTCAGCCCGGCCGTTGTCAGTATCCGGGTTCAGTCACGCGGTCCAAACAGCGGTGAGAGCCGTGGCAACGATCAGCGCCGAAATGAAAATCGTCGTAATGATGACCGCCGCGAAGATGACCGAGATGAAAACAGGCGCGGCAACGGCAAGGGCAACATACAACCCGATCGCCAGTCATATAGAGATAGCCAGGGCGACTCGCAATTCAACGAATTTTTCCGTCGTTTCTTTGATGAAAATGATGGTGATCGCGCGCAATCAAGAGGTCGTCGCGGCCAGGAACAGCGGCGATTTGCTACTTCACAAGGATCCGGATTTGTGATTTCAGAAGATGGCTATGTTGTTACCAACAACCATGTCATCGAAAACGCGGTAAATATCGAGATTTCCTTTGATGACGGATCCACTCACGAAGCGACATTGGTCGGAACCGACAGCCGCACGGATTTAGCATTATTGAAAATCGATAGCGATCGCACCTTCGAATATGTCCAGTTTGCAAGTCAAGATATCCGCATCGGCGATTGGGTGGTCGCGGTTGGTAATCCGTTTGGACTGGGCGGCACGGTAACCGCGGGCATTGTATCTGCACTTGGCCGCGACATTGGTTCGGGGCCTTACGACAATTATATCCAAATCGACGCCTCCATCAATCGGGGTAATTCCGGCGGTCCGGCATTCAACCTCAATGGCCGCGTGATCGGGGTCAATACCGCGATCTATTCACCTTCCGGTGGCTCTGTCGGGATCGGCTTTGCGATTCCGGCAAGCGTTGTCCAGGAAGTCGTGAATGATCTGCTCCAGAATGGCATCGTGACCCGCGGGTGGCTCGGCGTCGGTATCCAGAATGTCACCGAAGACATTGCCGAAAGCCTTGGTCTGGGTGAAGCCGGTGGCGCTATTGTCACCAGCGTATCGGAAGGCAGCCCCGCTGAAGATGCAGGTGTTGAAGAGGGAGATACCATCCTGACCGTGAATGGCGAAAATGTCGAAAATTCAAGAGGTCTTGCGCGTCGTATCGGCTCCCTTGAGCCGGATGATGACGTTGTCCTTGGCATCCTTCGCGAAGGCGAAAATATGGACGTTACCGTGACCCTTGGCGCGTTGCCATCGTCTCCTGAGGACAATGCCAACAACAATCATCGCGACGACAATGGCGATGAGCCGGAAGATGCCGGAGATGAATTGGAACGTCTCGGCATGCTCATGGAAGTAGATCCCGACGAAGACAATGTTGTGATCACGGAAGTTGATCCCGACAGCTCAGCTTACGAGAAGGGCTTGCGCGAAGGCGACATTATCGTCGAAGTCGCCGGTGTCCAGGTCAGCGATCTGAACGACGTTCTCGAAGGGCTTGGCAACGCCGCCGACCGGTCTCGCAAATCCGTATTGATCCGAGTTCGCTCAGGCGACCAGCAACGCTTCGTAGCCTTGCCGCTTGGCTAAGCTTGATTGCTACAGGTTGGACGAAAATTAGAGTAAAATACCGGCAGCCGCTGAAAATTTCAGCGGCTGCCGCGACCAATTCCATCTGGATAACAATATGAAATTGTTGTTGATAGAAGATGATATCGAAGCCGCCGAATATCTTCTGAAGGCCTTGAAAGAGCATGGCCATACCGCAGACCACGCGGTCGATGGCGAAGACGGTCTGGCGCTTGCCAGCAATGAACAATATAGCGTCCTGATCGTGGATCGGATGATCCCGAAAATCGACGGCCTGACAGTTATTCAAACCCTACGGGACGTCGATAACAGAACACCCATCCTAATCCTGTCAGCGCTCAGCCAGGTGGATGACCGGGTCAAGGGCCTGCGTGCCGGGGGCGACGATTATCTCTCAAAGCCTTATGCATTTTCAGAATTGCTGGCACGGGTCGAAGCGCTCGGGCGGCGCATCAATCCGGAATCAGCCCAGACGGAATATGTTGTCGGGGACCTTAAACTGGATCGGTTGGCGCATATTGTACAACGCGGTGAAGATACAATCTCGTTGCAGCCCCGTGAATTCAGGCTGCTGGAATATTTGATGCTGCATGCCGAACAGGTGGTGACCCGCACCATGCTGCTGGAAAGCGTTTGGGACTATCATTTTGACCCCCAGACCAACGTCATCGACGTGCATATTTCGCGACTTAGGGCAAAGATCGACAAGAATTACAAGACGCCGCTGCTACATACGGTGCGTGGCGCAGGTTATGTGATCAGTGAAGAGCCTCGCTAAATTATTGACCAGTACCGCCTTCCGGCTGGCGGTCATGTTCACCTTCGTTTTCGCCCTCTCGGCGGCCCTGGTGATCGGTTATATCTATTGGAATACAAGCCTGCTGCTCAACCGCCAGGTTGAAGAATCTGTTCGCTCTGAAGCCGAAAATCTGTCGCGACAATATGAAACAGGCGGCATCGTGCGCCTCATAAACGTGATTGAACAACGCTCTGCTGCGCCCGGAAACACGATCTATTTGCTACTCGACCATGCCGACCGCCCGCTGGCGGGCAACCTTTACAACGTGCCCGCGGCCCTTGATGGACCCCCCCGTTGGATCGAGTTTAAATACGACCGCTATGATGGCGGTGAGCGATCAGAATCGCTTGCCCGCGCCCGATTGTTCATTCTGCCGGGCGATTACACGCTTCTGGTGGGTCGGGCGATATCAGAACTACGCCGGTTTGAAAAAGTAATCACGTCGGCGCTGTTCTGGAGCCTCGGGCTTATTCTGGTGATTGGGCTATTAGCGGGCATCTTGGTCAGTCGGCGGATGCTGGTCCGCATCGACCGGATGGCGGCGTCAAGTCGCCAAATCATGGCAGGTGATCTATCCGAGCGGATCCACGAAACCGGATCAGGCGACGAACTGGACCGGTTGGCCCAAAGCCTGAACGCCATGCTGGAACGTATCGAAAACCTGCTGCAAGGTATGCGCGAGGTATCCGACAATATCGCCCATGATCTGAAAACCCCGCTAACGAGACTGCAAAACCGTGTGGAAGCAGTGTTGCGCGCCAAGCCTTCCATAAAAAATTATCGTGGTGCATTGGAAAAAACCATCGAAGAATCTGATTTTCTGATCCGCACGTTCAACGCGTTGCTGGCAATTGCCCGGGTCGGGGCAGGGGCTGGCGAAACAGAATTTGTGGAAATTGAGACCGCTGCCTTGCTCGGTGATATCGCGGAATTGTACGAACCAACGGCGGACGATATCAATGCGAATATTGTGGTTGTGCCCGGTGGCCCGACCAGGTTTTGGGGCGACCGCGAATTGATCAGTCAGGCGATTGCCAACTTGATTGATAATGCTTTGAAATATGGACGGGCCAAGGATGCGGTGAATTCCAAAACGGAGATAAAATTGCAAGCGGAAACTGACGGGAAAAAAGTTCGAATCTCGGTAACAGATTCTGGTTCCGGTATTCCGATTGCCGAACAGGTGCGGGTGTTAGATCGGTTTGTACGTCTGCAAACGGACCATTCAGAGCCCGGCAGTGGTCTCGGCCTTAGTCTCGTCGCTGCGGTGACCCGGTATCACGGTGGCAGCGTCGAGTTTACCGACCCCGACGCAAGCGCAGAAAAGGCTGGCGGAGGAGAAGGTTTTTCAGTCACCATGGTGATCGCTAACAAGCGCAACCGTTTGGCCGGATAAGTGAGGTAAACGTGGCGACAAGTGATAATAGCGTAGATCAGCCTTTGATTGCTCTTCTTGAAGCGCCATCTGCCTATCCTGCCTGTACGGGCAACGAGCGGGTACAGGAATACCTTACCCGGGGAGATGTTATTGATCTTCTTACTCCGATACGTGAACAAGATATCAGGAACGGGCTACCAGCTTTGCTTGGGCAGGTATTCTCCCATTCCCCCTATCTGACGGATATTATTGAGCGGTATCCAGAATATTTGGCTACTATCCTCAGTGGAACACCAAAAATAGTTGTCCATAATCTTCTATCCCAACTTGCTGAAAATGTTGCTGGGGCGGAAGATTTTGCAGGCGCCGCCAGATTGTTGCGGATGTTCAAACTGGAACTCGCGTTGTTGACCGCGCTCTACGATATTGGCAGCATCTGGAATGTGGATGAAACCACGCGGGTGCTGACAATTGGCGCCGATGCTGCTGTAGATGCTGCCGTCAATTTCCTCCTGAAAGAAGCAGCGCAAAGCGGGAAATTCCTACCCGTTGATCCGGTGCGACCGTCCACGCGATCCGGCTATATTGTGATCGGCATGGGCAAGCACGGGGCGTTTGAACTCAATTATTCAAGCGACATTGATCTGATTGTTTTCTATGACCCCGACATTGCCCCGTTGGCCGAAGGCGTTGAGCCAACAATGTTTTTCGTTCGCCTGACCCGCAATCTTGTGAAGTTGCTGAACGAGCGCACGGAAGATGGCTATGTGTACCGCGTCGACCTGCGGCTTCGTCCGGACCCCGGCGCGACCAACGTCGCTATCTCCTATATGGGCGGGATGCAATATTACGAATCACAGGGCCAAAATTGGGAACGCGCTGCCATGATCAAGGCACGCGCGATTGCCGGGGACATCTCCCTGGGTGAAGAGTTTCTGGCAGAACTGCGCCCCTTCGTATGGCGGCGTTATCTGGATTTCGCGGCTATCAACGACGTCCATGCCATGAAGCGGCAAATTCATGTGCATAAGGGCCATGGCACAATCGCGGTTGCCGGGCACAACGTAAAACTTGGTCGAGGTGGCATCCGCGAGATCGAATTTTTTGTTCAGACTCAGCAATTGATCGCTGGCGGCCGACAACCGGAATTGCGCGGCAGGGGCACCCTGGCAATGCTGGATCAACTCGCAGAAGCAAAGTGGATCACCCGTGAAGCGGTCCTTGATCTGGCAGCCGCCTACCGGTTTTTGCGCATGGTCGAACATCGCCTGCAAATGGTCCGCGACGAGCAAACCCATACCCTTCCTGATGATCCGGAAGAGTTGGAGGCAATAGCCCGGTTTTGCGGATTTGCAGATTTGGCGCAGTTTTCAAAAGATCTGGTCAGCCACATGGTAGCTGTACAGTCGCATTATGTGGCACTGTTTGAAGACGCGCCGGAATTGTCGAGCGAGGTCGGAAATCTGGTTTTTACCGGTGATGATGAAGATAGCGAAACGCTCGTAACCCTGATGAAAATGGGATTTGAGATACCATCCCAGGTTATAGGCACAGTGCGAGGCTGGCATTATGGCCGCTACCGCGCGACGCGCAGTGCGACTTCGCAGGCGTTGATCACGGAATTGACGCCCGCCTTGTTAGAGTCTCTGGCTGAGTCCAGTAATCCTCAACGGGCGCTGACGGCGTTCGATGAATTTCTGGAATCGCTACCGGCAGGTGTGCAGTTATTTGCCCTGTTACGTGCAAATCCCGAAATGATGCGCCTCGTCACTACAATCCTAGGGACCGCACCCCGATTGGCGAATTTATTGTCGCGGCGTCCCAAAATGCTGGACGCTGTGCTTGACCCGGATTTTTTTACGCGCCCGGAAGATGCCGAGGCACTTGTCCGGCATCTCGACCAGAGCCTCGCTCTGGCCCGCGATTATGAAGGCGTACTTGACCATGCGCGGATATTCGGACGCGAGCAAACCTTTATGATTGGCGTGCGGCAATTATCGGGCTCCATAACGTCGTCCCAGGTTGGCCGCGCCTATACTGATCTGGCTGACGCACTGACCAAAGCAATGTTGGCGTCGGTTGAGACCGAGCTCGTCGCGATAAACGGAGAAATACAGGGTGGCCGGGTGGTGGTTTTGGCTCTGGGCAAACTTGGCAGTCGGGAAATGACGGCGAGTTCTGATCTTGATCTGATGCTGATTTATGATTTTCCGGAAAACGTGTCTGCGTCAGATGGCGCAAAGCCCATTGCTCCACAAGTATATTTCAGTCGCCTGACACAACGCTTGATTGCAGCACTATCGGCGCCCACCGGCGAAGGGGCATTGTACGAAGTTGATATGCGTTTGCGCCCATCCGGCAATGCCGGGCCGGTAGCAACCAGCCTTGCGCGCTTCAGCGAATATCATCAATCGGAGGCATGGACATGGGAAACCATGGCGCTAACGCGAGCGCGTATTGTCGCTGGCGATGCCAGCCTTGGCCGTGAAGTAGAACAAGTCATAGAGGAATGCCTGTGCCGTCCCCGCGACGAGGCGATTGTGCGCAAGGACGTATTGGAGATACGTCAGCGCATTGATGATGAGAAGGGGAGCGCGGACCATTGGGAAATCAAGACTGCGGTCGGCGGGTTGATTGATGTGGAATTTGTCGCGCAATTTCTACAATTAATTAATGCATCCAAGAGCGACAAAGTATTAAACAGACATACTATTGGCGCACTGCAAGCCCAGATGGATTTCGGCTTTTTGGAGAGTGCGGTCGGTGAGACACTGATTGAAGCTGGCAAATTATATCAGGATATCACTCAGGTTATGCGTCTATGCATTACGGAAAAACGTGATGTAGCTTCCGCCCCTACTGGTTTTCAGGCGCTCTTAACGCGCGCTACTGGTTTACCGGATTTCAAAACCCTGGATGCTCATCTGATGAAAACACAATCAGATGTTCAGAAAATTGTCAGTGATCTGTTACGCGGCTAGGGCGCTGGGCTTCATGGAGTCTGATCAGTTGAAAATTGCGAGCTGCGATTCCGCCGGAATTTCCACGATTACCGTCGTGCCCACATGTTCCTTGCTTTCAAGGATAAGTTTCCCACCATGCAATTCCACAAGAGAGCGCGAGATGGCGAGTCCAAGTCCGCTGCCGCTGTGGCTCTTGGTGAATTGGTTCTGGACCTGCTCAAATGGTTGTCCAAGACGCTCAAGAGCCTTATTTGGAATGCCGATGCCTGTGTCTGCAATACGAAATTCAAAATGATCGTCTGTCTGGTTGGCTGACACGACAATCTTGCCACCTGGTGGGGTAAATTTCACCGCGTTTGAGAGAAGATTGAGCATAACCTGTTTGATCGATCGACGGTCCGCAACCAGCCAAATATTGTCAGCGACCTGATGGGTGACCGACAAATTCTGCTCTTCGGCTTTAGCGGCGATGATCCGGATACTTTCCTTGACGATTTCATTGACCTGTAGATCTTCAGGTTCAAGGGTTTGGCATCCTGCCTCAATTTTAGCCATGTCAAGAATGTCGTTGATCACGTCGCGCAGGAATTCACCACTGGATTTAATATCCTTGCTGTACTCCAGATATTTTGAGGATCCGATGGCACCAAAGACCTGGGATTCCATTATTTCCGAAAAACCGATGATCGCATTCAAGGGGGTCCGCAATTCGTGGCTGATATTGGTCAGGAATTCAGACTTTGCCTGATTGGCGGCTTCGGCACGTTCTTTTTCAAGGGAATATTTGTCGGCCAGATCGATCAGTTGTTGGGCCTGTTCTTCAAGGGCTTGGCGTGAACGGCGCAAATCTGCGACCGTAGCCATCAAAACGCGTTCACCTTCCATCAATCGTTCTTCATGTTGCTTGAGCGCTGTAATGTCGGTTCCAACAGACACATAACCGCCGTCTTTGGTGCGTCGTTCGTTGGTCTGCAACCAGCGGCCGCCATCCATCTGGGCTTCAAAGGTTCGTGCGCCCCGTTCCCGCTCGCTGGAAACAGCAATGCGCGTTCGTACCACAGAATGCCTCGCTGCATTGATCACATCATCATAGGCGGTACCTGGCAGAATTGCAGCGTCTGGCAGGTCGTGAAATTCTTGATATTTGCTGTTGCACAACAGCATTTTGTTGTCGGTATCCCACAGTACAAAAGCTTCAGAGATAGTCTCAATCGCATCTCTAAGGCGAACATTCGCGGTCTTGCTTTTTTCAACCAGTGAGCGCTGTTCGGAAATATCAACGGCAATGCCAACAAGATGTGCTTTGGCATTGCCGTTTTCTTTCATCATCCGGCCTCGGGCGCGCAGCCAGACCCATTGGCCATCAGCGTGGCGCATGCGGAAATCATGATCGACACAGGTCTCATCACCCGCCAGCAATTGCTCGGCAATTGTATAAAGATCGGTATCGTCTGGATGCATACGCTCATGCATCTCGTCAATCGCGGTCACTTCATCACGCGCTTCAAGGCCAAGAATTTCAAACATTGATTTTGACCAGAAAATCCGCCCTCCCGATACGTCCCAATCCCAAAGACCACAACGCCCGCGCTCTAGAGCGATATCCAGCCGGGTCCGGGTTTCTTCGTAAATCCGGTCAGCCTCAGTTGCGCGTGCAGCTTGCCAGAAGAAAGCACCGCCGAGCAAAATCAGCACAAAGCCGGTAGAGGTAAACAGCGAAATCGAGAAGGCCACATTCTGTTTCCACGGAGCCAGACTAAGCTCCATGTCTTGCAGTGCGGCAAGTTGGATGGGGCCCATCCCGATTTTGCGGACGGTTGCCAGAACAGTGGAGCTTTCCCGGATATCTATTTCAAGAACGCCAGCACGGGCGGCGAGATCAACTAAAGGTTGGCTGTGGCTCAGAATTTCTGCCAATTGCCGACCTTCCCAAATATAGGGTTGGGCTGTCGCGCTACGCACAATTCCGCCGCCATCGGTCAGAAGGAAAATCTGACCGGGAGCGGGGGTTATATTTTGTAAAGCCGCGGACAATAGCCCGGCTCCACTGGAATTACTGTTTTCGTCCGGCGCTGTATCTGCATCGGGCATCTGTAAGCGTGCTTCAACCAGATCAGCGACAAGTGAGAGCGATGTTTTTGCGTCTCCGAGAACACGGGTATATTCGTTGTTGAGACGGATCGTGACTGTCGTTCCGATGAGAACGGCAAAAATAATGATAAGGGCAAAAATCAGTTTTTTGAGGAAAGGTTCAACTTCCAAATTACGTTGGTATTTGGTGTGAACAAGGAGGCTGGCTAAGCCTTTCACACTGGACGTTGGTTGGAATCCTTCTGCACTTCGCGCCCGTATCATGTGGCGTGTCCCCTACCGTTTAAATTTTTATGGTTACACGAACTTGTTAATCGCAACGCGAATCACTTTCATTTGAATCGCCCGATTCATCCTTGTCCAGACTTTTATGGCCAGAAGCCGGAAAAATTGACGTTTTGTTTACTTTTCAAGCCTTTGGGAGATGAATCTGAAGCAGCGGAAGCTCAGAAATTTTGGAAATCAAGCCGTATTCGGATCAGTTAGAGAGGCAACGCGTCGCCATTTCGCCCGTATCGGGCGATAATTTCGCTGTGCTCAACACGCATTTCAGAGCGGCCTCGGCATGGTTCCGCCGCCCGGCTTCCAATTGCCGCCAGCTTTTGAATTGGCCTAACAATCGTGCTGCAATTTGTGGGTTGATGGGATCCAGTTTTTTGACGATTTCGGCAACCAGATTATACCCCGCCCCGTCGCTGCGATGAAAATACTGGTAATTGTTAGCGGCGAAGGCACCAACAAGAGCACGCACCCGGTTTGGCTTTTTCAGGGAAAAGGCTGGATGGTCCAGAAGCCGCCCAATATCTTCAATGACCGTCTCACGCCTGGCTACGGCTTGCAGGGTAAACCATTTGTCCATGACAAGCGGGTTGTCTGAAAACCGCGCTGCAAATTCATCAAGTGACGCATCGCGTTCATCGCCATCCATATGCGCCAATATCGAAAGCGCAGCCATCATCTCCGTCATATTGCTGGCCTGTAGATATTTTTTCCGGGCAAGACGCGCCTCACCCGGGCCGCCTGTGGCGCAATACAAACCAAGCGCAGCGGATATAAGCGCCCGTCTGCCAGCGCTTTCCGGATCGGGCGAATAAGGAATGCCAGTTTCCGCACCGGCAAGTATTTCGGATAGAATGGGTTTCAATAGACACGATATTTCACCGCGAAAAATTCCCCTGACATCAGCTATTCTGTCCGGGTCTACATCATTTCCAATTTCACCGGCAATATCGGCAAGGCTTGGGAATGACAAAAATTCAGCCTTGTAGGCAGGCTCCAGGCCCGGGTGTTCCAGAATGGTCTGGAGACTGGTGGCAAAGGCAGCCATGCTGGCTTTCTGGTCGGTGTTATTCGCGCTATTATATCCCGCCATCAGGATGCGCATGGCTAGGGTTTGCGCTGCCTCCCAGCGATTGAATTCATCGCGGTCGTTGCGGATCAAAAACAACAGATCTTCGTCAGGGCGATCAATATGAAGTTTGACTGGCGCGGAGAAATTGCGCAGCAGGGACGCAACTGGCGGGGTGGAAATATTGATGAATTTGATGCGGGTCTCCACCTCACGGATATATAAAATATCGCCGTCCATATCAGGCGAGTTTTTACCTTCAAGCTCCAGGTCCAGTTCGCTGCCAGTCTGATCCAACAGAGCGAGGCGCAGTGGGATATGCAACGGTTTTCCGGGAGGATGGCCCGACGCGGTCGATTGTTTGATATCCAGAATGCAGGAAGCAGTTTCTGCGTCGTGGGAAATGGAAATATCCAATTCCGGCGTCCCGGCCTGATCATACCAGAGACGGAATTGACCAAGGTCCACGCCATTGGCGTCTTCAAGAGCTTTTACAAAATCTTCAACTGTGGCGGCCGTCCCGTCGCAGCGCCGGAAATATAAATCCATGCCTTTGCGAAATCCGCCTTCGCCCACGATGGCTGCGATCATGCGGACAAGTTCGGCGCCTTTTTCATAAACCGTAGCTGTATAAAAATTATTGATCTCCTGGAACGATTGTGGTCGTACCGGATGCGCCAACGGGCCAGCATCTTCGGGGAATTGCAACGCTCGCAAGGTTCGCACATCCTGAATACGGATAACGGTCCGGTTTCTGATATCGGATGAAAATTCCTGATCCCGGTAAACCGTCAGGCCTTCTTTCAGGCATAACTGGAACCAGTCGCGGCAAGTGACCCGGTTGCCGGTCCAGTTGTGAAAATATTCATGCGCGATGATCGCTTCTATCCGGGCAAATTCATTGTCGGTCGCGGTTTCCCCGTCCGCCAGAATGAATTTGTCGTTGAATATATTCAGCCCCTTATTCTCCATCGCCCCCATGTTGAAATCAGGCACGGCAACGATCATGAAAACATCGAGATCATATTCAAGCCCGAACCGGGTTTCGTCCCAGCGCATCGATCGTTTCAGCGCTTCCATGGAATAGCCGCAAAGCGCCTCTTTGCCGGGCTCCATATATATGCACAGATCAACCGGCTTGCCTGATGCCGTCTCGAAGCTGTCGCTGATCATTCCCAATTGCCCGCCAACAAGTGCAAACAGATAGCTCGGTTTGGGATGCGGATCGTGCCAGATTGCAAAATGCCGGTCGGTGCCGTCAATTTTGCCAGCTTCACCTGGATTGCCGTTTGAAAGCAATGTCGGGCAGGCGTCTTTGGGAGCTTCTATCCGCACGCTGTATGTCGCCAAAATATCGGGCCGATCCGGGAAATAGGTGATCCGGCGAAACCCTTCCGCTTCGCATTGTGTGCAATAAATATCGTTGCTGAGATACAACCCCGACAGGCTGGTATTGGCGGACGGGTTGCAGGCGGTAGTGATATCCATGACAAAAGACCCGGATGGCACCGCGACGAGGGTCAGTTTGTCTTTTCCCAGAATATAGGCTTTTGGTGCCAACTCCACGCCATCAAGCTGGATCGAGATGATTTCAAGGTCTTCCCCCTGAAGCTCCAGCGGTGACTGTTTCGTCCCATCCAGGTTGTGCCGGACATTCAGTTTAGAGTGAACAATTGTCCGCGTCGGGTCCAACAGAATATCAAGATGAACTTCATCGACCAGATAATTTGGCGGACGGTAATCTTTGAGGTGGAAGCGAGGCGAGGTGTCGGTGCGCAAAAGCTGGATACTCCGGTGGAATCAAAAAGCCATCGGTCAACTTATGTCGCGTCTCTCTCCTATCCAAGCAGAGATTGTATTTCCCCTACCCGAAGTAAGGCATGTAGTGCCAATCCGGATTTAACCGTTGGCTTGCAATAGCCGTTCAGGGGTTGGTGCATCCACCCGTGCACGCTGTCCGAATTGCGGCGCATGGTCTTCTATCGGCCGTTCGGTAATAGGTTCCTGACCGAAAGCGACAAGGGGCTCACGTATGATTGGAGGCGCCTGGACAGCGGGTCCTGGCGTAACTATCGGTAGCACGGGAGGAAATGTCTCGATTACGGCTTCCACAACAGGCTCCGAATCCGATGGCGACATTGCCTCAGGCGCGGTCTCAAACGCAGCTTCAAAAACCGCAGGTGTACCGGCGTCATGGACTTCGTCGGTGGCGCAAATACCGGCTTCCGCCAATTGCTGTTGAGCGCGTTGGGCAAGGACCAGAATACCGTCCGGAATATCCTCTTCCATGTCGTCGGCCTGTTTTACCAGAGCAATCAGAATGCCGGCAAATGTCGGCGTTTTGGCAATCATCATTGCCTGCAATTCAATTTGCATTGGATCCCGGTTATATTCAGAACCCGGCACGCGCCATCCGCCCCAATCACGTTCAGACGTAATAATGAGAGGGTGGGTTCCGGGATATGGGTGATCAGGACAATCTTCGGCGCTTCGCCATTTATTCTGGCCGCGAATAACTTTCCATTCACCATCGACCGAGACCGTCTTGGCATCGGTATCGCTCTCGGAATCCAGTTCGCTAGCGGAAAAATGTCGCCCCATGCCCACATCGTAATGAACCCGGATCGGCTCATCGACGCCTTGTGCCCATTGAGGAATAACCTGTTCGATCTGTGCCCAGGTACCGATCGGGGTTACATAGACACGCTGACCTTTGTGAAAAATTGCTTTTGCCATTTAAAAAACCGATTCTTTCAAATTGATTTCGTTGTCATCAGGCTGATGACCTTTTGGTCGCAGATATCCTGATATGGCTTTTATACGCCCAAGACATTAGGCTTGGTTTAAGTGGTCCATTAAAATTAAAACTATCGCCGAATTTTCAGCATTTGGAGTGAGGTTTCGTTAACCGAAGGTTATCGCGACAATTTCAAGCGGTGTCGCAGGCAAGGCCAGCGGGAGGCTTAAAGTTTCAGGCCGCAGCTATCAAAAGCTGCCTTGGTAACTTCTTTTTCAGCCTCTGTCATTTGCAACATGGGGCGGCGCACCGGGCCACCAACCTGTCCCAGTAATTCCTGCCAGTATTTTTGATGCGCCTGGGGTTTGCCGCTGGGCCGGGTTGATTTCAGGGCACGACGCACGCCATCAAGGCTGTCGCGGACAGCGCGTGCCTTATCTGCTTCACCGGCAAATGCCAGATTTGTATATTCCTGCATGCGCTTGTCGTTTGCGGTCTGGATCAGGTAGGGCGGCGACGAGCAGAGGTAAAGTTGCCATCCAAGCTCCAGAATATTATCGCACCATTCTTCTTCTGACGCCGTGCTGACGATCAGCTTATTGCCGACCATCTTGGAAAGCCGCGCATACATGTCGCGCTCGACGCTGTATTTTATCGCAACAATATTCGGCAATTCGGCGATCCGGGTGCAAAGTTCCGGGCTCATCAAATAGCCACTATCCGGATGGCTCCACATGGCGATGCCTATATTTACTTGCTCGGAAATATATTTGTAATATTCGTAGAGCGTGTCGTCCTGGTCTGAGAGGAAATGCAGCAGCGGCGCGTGCACAACGATATAATCCGCACCAATGGCTTCAGCGTGATGTGCGAGATCCAGCACCACATCCATATTCTGGTCGGAACACGACATGATGGTCCCGGCCTTATCGCCAGTTTCTTCGACCGCGATTTCAAATGTACGTTTGCGTTCTTCAAGAGAGAGGGAGAAAAATTCGCCCTGTTTGCCAGCAATGAAAAACCCGGCAATGCCAAGATCATCGACCCAATGGCGGATGTTGCTGCGGAACCCGTCTTCGTTGAGGGAAAAATCCTCGTTGAAAGGACAGAGCGCTGCGGCCCAGATGCCTTTCATGTTTTGACGGGCATAATCCATCGCGTCCAGACGGGAATAATTCATGCGTCTACTCCTCAAAACCGTTTTGCATCGCCTGCCAGATACGCTCGGATGTTAGCGGCATGGCCAGATTTTCGACTCCAAAGGGGCGCAGGGCATCAAGGATTGCGTTGAGCACAGCTGCAGGTACACCGATCGTGCCAGCTTCACCGACACCTTTGGCACCAATAATATTGTTGGGAGATTCTGTCACCGTTCGCCCCAATACGAAAGGCGGAACGTCGCTTGCCCGCGGCATGGCATAATCCATCAGCGAACCTGATAGCAACTGGCCGCTTTCGTCATAGATCACTTGTTCCATCAGAGCTTCACCAAGCCCCTGAACGCCGGCACCAACGACTTGTCCATCAAACAGCATTTCATTGAGCACCGTCCCGGCGTCATCTGCCGACACAATTTTCTCAATTTTTGGAATGCCCGTGTCGCCGTCAATTGAGGTAAGCGCGATGGTGCAGCCATGAGCCCACGATTCACCGTCAGCCGTATATCGCAAGTCTGCGGTTATCGGGGTTTCAGGCAGCGTGTTGGTCTGGCGCAATTTTTCAGCAACTTCGCGTGCGGCCATTCGCATGGCGCTGCCGCCAACGCTGGAGCTACGGCTGGCGAACGCGCCGACCCCTTCCGGCGTTAATCCGGTATCCCCATGAATGATGGTCACCTGATCAGGCGTGACGCCCAACTCATCTGCGACAATCTGGGCGAACGCGGTTTCGCGCCCATGGCCCTGTGAACTGGAGCCTGTTGCCGCGATGATCGTGCCGTCCGGGTGCCAGGTAACGCGCGCACTTTCCCATCCGCCGCCGCAGGGTTCCGTGAAGCTGGCAATGCCAATGCCGCATATCTCTCCGTTTGCGCGTCGGGTAGCAATTTCGGCCTTCATGTTTTCGTATCCAGCAAGCTCTGTGGCGCACGCCAACACGTCTGCAAAATCACCTGAATCCGGTTCGCACCCGGTTGCAGTTACAAAGGGCAAATCTTCGGTGGCAACAAAATTCAGGCGGCGTATTTCAACTGCGTCAATGCCGACGGCAATCGCGGCTTTTTCCACGAGTCGCTCCATCATGGCAGCGGCCTCGGGCCGTCCAGCCCCCCGGTAAATTCCAACCGGCGCGGTATTGGTGAGGTAG
This sequence comes from Hyphomicrobiales bacterium, assembly GCA_021775875.1. Lineage (GTDB taxonomy): Bacteria > Pseudomonadota > Alphaproteobacteria > Rhizobiales > NORP267 > NORP267. The sequence continues at coordinate 145,910 of JAJFHA010000020.1, forward strand.
CCGTTGGCTTCGATATCGACAGCTGCAATCTGATAAGGCCCCGGCATCATGCGCCCGGCATTCCACAAAGGGATTGCGGCACTGAAAGGCAACCAGTGACCAAGCGGTACATTGATTCGGGCTTTCAGTGCCAGAAATCGACCGTCTTTGTCTAACGCCAATTCGCCTTCATTTTGTCCACCTCGCGCGTGCCAGGCTGAGAGCATTTCTTCGCTCCGGGTTGCGGTCCATTTTACCGGGCGCTCCAGCCATCTGGCGGCAAGGGCGACAAGGATTTCTTCGGGGTAAACCGAAGCTTTCATGCCAAAAGCGCCACCCACATCAACCGCAATGACGCGCACTTTCTCAGGCTCCATCTCAAGCATGTCAGCGATACCATTCCGCGCGCGGAACGGGTTCTGGCTCGACATGTGAATGATCAGACCATCGGTTTCCGGGTCTGGCGTGGCGACAATGGTGCGCGGCTCCATCGGTGTTGGTGCCAGGCGCGGATGGGAAATGTGAGCAGTCACCACATGGGCGGCATCAGCAAAAAGCTGCGCCACATTGCCGGTCTGCCAATGTTTCGTCATGGCGTGATTATCGGGAATATCTTCAAACAGGTTTTGCCCGTCCTGCCCGGCCTGCAAGGTGGGAACGTCCTCATCTACTTCCAGTTCGATCAATTCAGCGGCGTCCTCGGCTGCTTGCTTGGATGTAGCGATTATGGCGGCGAGCGGTTGTCCCACAGACCTGATGCCGTGTTCCGATAAAAGCGGGTAAGGGGGCGCTTTAAGATCATCAAGCATTGCGCCATTGACGGCATGCTGGCCAATACCTTCAACATTCTCGCCAGTATAAATAGCAACGATTCCCGGATGCGCTTCCGCTGCCTCGACATCGAACTTCGTAATTTTACCGCACGCAATAGGGCTGCGGAAAAACAACATGGACAGACAGCCATCAACCTGTTCATCACCCGCATAATGTCCCTGACCTGTGACAAGCCGGGCATCTTCGCGCCGTCTCAGGGGCTGGCCGGTAAATTTTACAACAGGCAACAATACGCGCGAACTCCTTGTAGTAATTTCGCAACCAACCATTAGAATGAATGCGTGGGCATGGAAACCATCATTATGATTTAAGGGAGGCACACATGGCCGCTCATCCAAAACTTTCCGCATTCAATTTCAGTAAGTGGATCGACGAGAACGAGCATTTGCTCAAACCGCCGGTTTCCAACAAACAATTGTTTGACAGCAAAACCGATATGATTGTCATGATCGTTGGTGGCCCCAATACCAGGGTAGATTTCCACGATGATCCGGTCGAAGAATTTTTCTACCAACTGCGCGGCGACATGATTTTGAAAATAGCGGATGAAAATGGAATTCAGGATGTGCAGATCCGCGAAGGCGAAGTGTTCATGCTGCCACCCCATACCCGCCATTCACCCCAGCGCCCGCAGGAAAATTCGATCGGCCTTGTGGTCGAAGGTGCCCGCATACCCGGTATGAAAGACGGCTTTGAATGGTATTGCTTTGAGTGCGGCGGACTGGTCCATCGGGTCGAAGTGGATTTGCAGGATATCGTCAAAGACCTGCCGCCACTTTACGATGCCTTTTACGACAGCAAAGACGCCCGCACCTGCCCGAGTTGTAAAGCGTTACATCCCGGCCGAGGTGCGCCGCCTGCCGGGTGGGCCGATATTTAAATCGAGCTAAACCTTAGCCGCGCCGTTGGTCCGGATGCAGCGTGCGTCCGAGAATATGCTCGTTCGTTCCGATCACATCAGAACTGGAGCCGACAATTAGCGGGTCCGGCATGATTTCAATATCCGGGTTCTTTTCCGGATAGGGCAAGGTCGAGAGAAAATGCTGCATACAATTCAGCCGGGCACGCTTCTTGTCATCGGATTTGATAATAATCCACGGTGCGTCAGCGGTATCCGTATAGAAGAACATGGCTTCCTTGGCTTCGGTATAATCGTCCCATTTATCACGTGATGCCCGATCAACCGGCGATAATTTCCACTGTTTAAGCGGGTCATTTTCACGCGACTCAAAACGTTGGGATTGTTCTTCGCGGGTCACCGAAAACCAGTATTTATAGAGCCTGATCCCGCTGCGCGTAATCATCCGCTCGAACTCAGGGCATTGGCGCATGAATTCCAGATAATCCTGCGGTGAACAGAAATTCATGACCCGCTCAACACCGGCACGGTTATACCATGACCGATCAAACAGAACGATTTCGCCACCTGCTGGCAGATGTTCAATATAACGCTGGAAAAACCAGAGTGTACGGTCCCTGTCGGACGGCTTTTCGAGCGCTACCACCTTGGCACCCCGCGGATTAAGATGCTCCATAAAGCGTTTGATCGCGCCGCCTTTACCGGCCGCGTCCCTGCCTTCAAACAACAGTACAATTTTCTGGCCTGTCGCCCTGACCCATTCCTGCACCTTCAAAAGCTCAACCTGAAGCATGGCTTTTTGCTCTTCATAATCTTTGCGCTTGATCTTGTCGGGATACGGATATTGTCCGGTTTCAAAGGCACGCCGCCTTGCTTCCTTATCATCGCGGGGGAAATGGGGTGGTGCCGGAATATCTTCCAACATCACGCCATTTCCGGATTCCGGATTTCCCGTCACCGGGTTGTCTTCTTGTTCAATTGTTGAAATGGCTTCGCCCGTAACTTTTTTGCCAGTGTTTGCATCGTCCGCCATGGTTTCCTCCCCGGATTTCACAAGTTCAATCAATTAGAAAATATGAATATGCCAGCCTGCGCCTTGATGCGGGTCAAGTCCAGCAGGAGAAAATCATTCGGAGGTAATTCAATCAGCAGAAACCGGGAAACCGCGCCACCCTTTGATTGAGCGAAGAGAAAAACGGGTTTTCATACTGGCAACACGGGGCAACCGCGACAGGCTTTCCCGATGGATCCGGTCAAAATCACCAACGCTCCGCGCAGCGATCCGCAAGATATAGTCGGCATCTCCGGTGGTGAGGTGACATTCAAGAATTTCGCCAAGCCGCCCGACCTCGGTTTCGAACGCACTCAGTGCTTCCTCACTTTGGGAATCGAGCGTGATCTCCACAAAAACCATGATCTCATAGCCGAGTGAATGCTGGTCCAGCCGGGCGGAATAACCGACAATATACCCACGTTCTTCCAGCAACTTGACCCGCCTGTGACAGGCAGATGGCGACAGCCCGATCTCGCTGGCAAGTTCAGCCAGAGGGCGGGAAGAATCTTCCTGCAGGTTACGCAATATTTGGGCATCGGTATGATTCATGGGAAAATTTCCGAATTATTTTATGGTAGTCATAAATAATTACAGATAAATTTATGTATAGCGAGGAAAAATTGAAATAAATCACGATAAATTCATGAAATAATCAATTTCAAATTGAAAATTTACGAATTAGGCTATGGGAGCGTGCGATGATTGTCGGCACCACAAAAGAGATCAAGAACCACGAATACAGGGTGGGCTTAACTCCAGAAAGCGTTTTTGAGTTGGTCGGGCAGGGCAATGAGGTGATTGTGGAAGCTGGCGCCGGACTTGGTATTGGAGCGACCGACGAAACCTATGTTGAAGCTGGCGCTGAAATTCTCAGTTCAGCTGCTGATGTCTTCGCCAAAGCCGAGATGATCGTCAAGGTCAAGGAACCGCAGGCCGTGGAGCGTGCCATGCTGCGCGAAGGTCAAATTCTCTATACCTATTTGCATCTGGCTCCGGACCCCGAGCAAACCAAAGACTTGGTAAAATCTGGTGCGATCTGCATCGCATATGAGACGGTGACCGATGATGCCGGCACCTTGCCATTACTCAAGCCAATGAGCCAGGTTGCGGGTCGTATGTCGATCCAGGCTGGCGCGACCGCGCTCGAAAAAGCTCATGGTGGCCGGGGCGTGTTGCTTGGCGGTGTACCGGGCGTTGCGCCCGGCAAGGTAGCCGTCATTGGCGGCGGTGTCGTTGGCCTCAACGCGGCGCAAATGGCGGTCGGCCTTGGTGCCGATGTAACCATCCTCGATCGCAACCCTGATGCACTTGAGCGCTTAGGCAATTATTTCGAAGCGCGCGCCAAAACCCGCTTCTCCAATCGTGCCAATCTGGCGGAATGTGTAGCTGAAGCCGATCTTGTTGTCGGCGCCGTGCTGGTGCCGGGTGCAGCGGCGCCAAAGCTGGTGTCTCGCGAAATGCTGGCAACCATGAAACCGGGTGCTGTATTGGCGGATGTGGCCATCGACCAGGGCGGGTGCTTTGAAACATCTAAAGCTACCACCCATGATGATCCGACCTATATGGTTGACGGCATCGTGCATTATTGCGTGGCCAACATGCCGGGCGCGGTGGCGCGGACATCAACCTATGCGCTGAATAATGTCACCCTGCCGCACGCTTTACGGATCGCCAAAAAGGGCTGGAAAGATGCTCTCCGCGATGATCCACATCTCGAAAACGGATTGAATGTCTGGAACGGTAAAATCACCTGCAAACCGGTCGCCGATGATCTGGGCTACGATTATACGCCAGCCAGCGAAGCCGTCGGCTCACTCTAGGGCGTCTTTGCCATAGGGAATTTCATCGCGGGTAGTCATGGAAAACCGGTTGCCCGAATGGGAGAGCCGGACCCAGGTGATAATATTGCTTGCCTGCCAGGTTTTTCGTTCAATGACGAATACCGGTTCATCAGACTCGAGATCTAAATGCCGACGCTCAATCGAGCTGGCAGTAGCTGCGCGAAAAACATGTTCGGCATTGCTATACGGAATTTCGCGTACCAGCCATTCATTTGGGCCGATGACATCGAATTTTTGTGCCTTGACTGTTGGTACGGCGGCAAGGTTGATCCACCTGTCTTCAAGTTGCCAAACAATATCGTCGGCAAAATGACGGCAGATAAGATGCATCGCCGGTGTTCTGGGCGTAAGCGACAGCTCTTTGGCAATTTTTTTCGTGACTGGAACAATTTCTCTTGCGACCAGCTGATAGCTATAATAGCGCCCCATATCAGAGATCTGTTCGCCAATAATTGGAATTTGAACAACCGCATCCCGGCTTCGGCGCGGCACAACGCGGGTGCCGGCCTTGCGGCGACGCTCGACAAATCCGGCATCGGCGATTTCCTGAATGGCGCGGTTTACTGTGGCGCGGGCGACGCCGAATTCTTCCGCTAAATCCTGTTCGTTGGGGATCAACTCCCCCACCGGCCAGATTTGCGACGTAATCCGCGCCATGACAATCTGGCGGATATCCTTGTAGGTTTTCAGTTGCTGGGTCACCTACGTTTGCTCCAGCAATCCGGCAATCGCATCCCGGTATTTGGCAACAATCGCATCCCGTGAGAGATGGCGACCATCGCGCACTATATGGCGGCCCGCCGACCAAACGTCCCGGACCATGTTGTCATCGCCGCCAAACAGCCAGCCATCCAGATATTGCTCAGGGGCAAGGCCCGCAAGCGCGAAATTATCGGCATCAAGCGCAATTAGATCTGCCAGCTTGCCTTCAGAAATTTGCCCGGAATTTCGACCCAGCGCCTGTGCCCCGCCAGCGAGGCAGCGTCTGTAAATGGATGCCCCGACAGACCCTTCACCGGTCACAAGGATATTGCGGGAAAATTCGCGAAGCCGTTGACTATATTCAAGCATACGAAGTTCTTCGCTGAGTGAAATGCGCACATTTGAATCCGACCCGATGCCGATAACACCGCCTGCCTCCAGATAATCAGTACCATTAAACGGGCCATCGCCAAGATTAGCCTCGGTGATCGGGCAAAGGCCTGCCACCACGCTAGATTTTGCCATTTGCTGCGTCTCGGTCTCGTTCATATGGGTCGCATGCACCAGGCACCAACGTGCATCCACATCCATATTATCAAGTAGCCATTGAACAGGACGGCTTCCAAGCCATTTTGAAATCTCTTCAACTTCGAGCGGCTGTTCGGCGATATGAATATGGACCGGGCAATCCGAAAAATGTCCGGTAACATCCCGCAATAATTCAGGCGATGTCGCCCGCAAAGAATGCGGCGCAATGCCGACTATTGAATCTGCTGGCAGTGTTTGCGCGGCATTCTTTTTGGCAGCTTCAACAAGACGGGCAAACCGTTCACCGTCATTCCCGAACCGTGCTTGCCGCTCGTTCAGGGGTATTTCACCGGCCCCGCCAAATGCATAGAGAACCGGCAAATGGGTCAAGCCGATGCCGGAATTATTGGCGGCGGCAAAAATCCGGTTCGAGGTTTCCGCCAGATCGTCATACGGCATCCCGTCTGGCTGATGGTGCAGATAATGAAATTCGCCAACTGACGCGTAGCCCGCTTCGAGCATTTCCATGAAGACCAGATCGGCGATTGCCTCGATCTGCTCAGGCGTCAGATTGGCCGTGAAGCGGTACATCAATTCACGCCACGTCCAGAAGCTGTCGCGCCCGGCCATGCGAATTTCTGTCCGCCCCGCCATCGCCCGTTGAAACGAATGGCTATGCAAATTGGCCATCGCCGGCAACAGAATTCCAACCTGCTGGCCGTCCCCGGAATTTGTTTCATTTGTGCCTGAGGTAATGGATCCGATGCGCCCATCCGGTGCAATCACCACATCAATATTTTGCGCCCAGCCATCGGGCAGGAGCGCGTGCCGGGCATGGAGAATGGTCATCGTTTATCCTCAGGCAATTTATTATGTATGGACATAATAATAATTGAGTCCTACGATAAGTCCAGAAAAACCGGAAAATTCGGCCAAAAGCGTCAGAAAGCTGAAGCAACCGGGAAAATCAAGGGAGGTGCTGGTGGAACAGTCCGCCGGTAAATTTGGTAATTGCGTTCTGGTGAATGCCCGCGTCGCGACCATGTTCGGCAGCGCGGCTCCCTATGGCTTGATCGAGAATGGCGCAGTGATAATTGAGGCCGGTCGCGTCGTCTGGGTCGGCAACAAAAGCGAATTGCCGGAAGGCGCTGCGAAATTACCGGCCCATGATCTTGATGGCCGCCTCGTTACCCCCGCGTTGATCGATTGCCACACCCATATCGTCTATGGTGGCAACCGGGCACGTGAATTTGAGATGCGTCTTGAGGGCGCGAGTTACGAGGATATTTCCAAAGCCGGTGGCGGAATTGTTTCAACAGTCAAGGCCACCAGAGCGGCAAGCGAAGAGGCTTTGCTGGCGGCGGCCTTGCCGCGCGTGGATCGCCTGATCGCCGAAGGCGTCGGGACAATCGAGATCAAATCCGGCTACGGCCTCGATGTTGAAATCGAGATGCGCATGTTGCGTGTCGCGCGACGCATCGGCGAAGTGCGGCCCATAAATGTGAAAGCCACATTCTTGGGTGCCCATGCCTTGCCCGCTGAATTTTCTGGCAAAGCCGACGCCTATATCGACATGGTCTGCAACGAAGCGCTCCCCAAAGCAGCCGCAAAAGGCCTTGTGGATGCGGTTGATGCGTTTTGCGAGGGAATTGCTTTTTCCCCGGAACAAGTAGCGCGCGTCTTCAAGACCGCCGCCGTATTGGGCCTGCCGGTAAAAATCCACGCCGAACAATTATCCAATCTGGGCGGGACTGCAATGGCGGCGGGTTTCAGCGCACTTTCGGCAGATCATCTGGAATATCTGGATGAGGATGGCGTCCGGGCAATGGCGGCGGCGAACACGGTCGCCGTTATCCTGCCGGGCGCGTTTTATGTGTTGCGCGAAACCAAATTGCCGCCGGTGGATTTGTTTCGCGAGCACAATGTCCCGGTCGCACTGGCGACCGACAGCAATCCCGGATCTTCGCCCGTGACCTCGCTGTTGTTGATCCTGAACATGGCCTGCACTCTGTTCCGGATGACCCCCGAAGAGGCGCTGGCCGGGGTTACCTGTAATGCCGCTGCGGCGTTGGGACTTCAGGGAAGTCATGGCGAAATTGCACCCGGCAAAATCGCCAATCTGGCGGTATGGGATATCGAACACCCGGCAGAGCTTTCCTACAATATTGGGCTGAACCCGCTGCATATGCGCATCTGGCAGGGGGAGGTGGCATGACGTCCATAACCCTCACACCCGGCAATGTAACACTTCGCCAATTGCGCGAAATCTACACCCGCAATCTTGCGGTTGAGTTATCGCCCGATTGCCACGACGCGGTTCACCGCGCCGCTGGTCATGTAGCGAAGGCGGCTAGCGGCGATGTCCCGGTTTACGGGATAAATACCGGCTTTGGGAAACTGGCAAGTGTGCGCATTGCGCCGGAAAAAACCGAAATTTTGCAACGTAACCTGATCCTGTCCCACGCCAGCGGTGTCGGTGATCCTCTGCCTGAAAAAATCGTTCGGCTCGCCATAGGTATCAAAATTCTGTCTCTCGGACGCGGCGCGTCCGGCGTGCGGTTAAACCTAATCGAGACGCTTGGCGATATGCTGGCAAAAGGCGTAACGCCGATTGTACCGGGGCAGGGGTCGGTTGGAGCGTCTGGCGATCTGGCGCCGCTCGCCCATATCGGCGCGGTGTTGATCGGTGAGGGCGAAGCACTATTCGACGGGGAAAGGATGAGCGGCGGCGCGGCGATGAAGAGAGCCGGAATCTTGCCGCTAGCATTGATCGCCAAGGAAGGGTTGGCGCTGATCAACGGCACCCAGATTTCCACCGCGCTCGCTCTGGCGGCATTATTCGATACCCATTTGCTGCTACAATCAGCGTTGGCGACAGGCGCCTTGTCGACCGACGCCGGGATGGGGTCATCCGCCCCGTTCCGCGAAGAAGTGCATTTGCTGCGCGGCCATCAGGCGCAAATTGATGCTGCCCACAGCTTGCGGGATTTGATGTCCGGTTCGGAAATTCGAGAATCTCACCGCGATGTCGACGAGCGTGTGCAGGACCCATATTGTCTGCGCTGCCAGCCGCAAGTGATGGGGGCGTGTCTGGAATTATTGCGCCACGCCGGTAGCGTGTTGGCGATTGAGGCGAATGCGGTCACCGACAATCCGTTGATCGCTGGCGCCGATGGTGAAATCCTGTCGGGCGGTAATTTTCACGCTGAGCCTGTCGCCTTTGCCGCCGACCAGATTGCGTTGGCAATTGCGGAAATTGGTTCGATCACCCAACGCCGGATTGCCATGTTGGTGGACCCGGCCATGAATTCCGGTTTGCCAGCTTTTCTGTCGCCAGACGCCGGGTTGAATTCCGGCTTCATGATCGCAGAAGTCACTTCCGCCGCCCTGATGTCTGAAAACAAGCAGAAGGCAGCACCCTGTTCGGTGGATTCAACACCGACCAGCGCCAATCAGGAAGACCATGTATCCATGGCCTGCCATGCCGCCCGTCGCCTCCACGACATGAACACAAATCTCGCCCGGATCATCGCCATCGAATTGCTGACCGCAACACAGGGCGTGGAAATGCGCGGACCCCTGAAAACCAGCGCGCCATTGCGCGATCTGGTGGCAAAGGTGCGGGGTACAATCCCTGCGCTCGAAGCTGACCGATATATGGCCCCCGATCTGGAAAGAGCCGCCGAGCTGGTAACCGCAGGCCAGGTCAGGGATGCTGTCCCGAATATTGTCTTGCCATCTTTGGGGGCAGGCGCATGAACCCGGTCAGCATTTTTGAAGGCGCAAGCCCGGTTATTCTCGGCCAGCCCCACGGCGGCATATTCATCCCAGATGATATTCGTAAATCTTTGAACGATACCGGCAAGGCTATCTCGGATACTGATTGGCATATCACTCGGCTTTACGATGGCCTGATTGAGGGCGCGACAATCGTTACCGCAAATTTCCATCGCTACGTGATCGACGCCAACCGCGACCCGTCCGGGCAATCGCTTTATCCGGGCCAGAATACAACGGGCTTGTGCCCACTGACGGATTTTGACGGCTTGAAGATTTATCATGAAGGTGCTGAACCCGATCCAGATGAGGTCGAGGACCGGCGCAAAATCTATCATGGATTCTATCACGCCGCATTGGCGGCGCAGATTGCGAGGACCCGCGAGCTGCACGGCGTCGCGATCCTCTATGATTGCCATTCGATCCGCTCAGACATTCCATTTCTGTTTGATGGCCAGTTACCGGTCTTTAATATCGGCACCAATGACGGTGCGACCTGCGCTCCCGAAATCGAGAAAATCGTTGCCGACACTTGCCATGAGGCGGATGGTTTCGAAGCCGTCGTCAATGGCCGGTTTCGTGGTGGATGGACCACGCGCCATTACGGCAAGCCAGCAACGGGCGTGCATACAATCCAGATGGAACTGGCCCAGCGCACCTATATGGATGAAAAACCGCCGTGGAATTATCGCAAAGATCTGGCGGGTCAATTGCGCCCCCATCTGGCAAAATTGCTGCAAGGCTTGAACGACTATGCCTGTGAAATGGCAGAAAGTGTGTGAGGGATAAAATGGCTGATAATCCGAGGAAAAATACCCGCGAAGTTCGCGCCCCAAGAGGCTCCGAACTGAACGCTAAATATTGGTCCACTGAAGCGCCGTTACGGATGTTGATGAATAATCTGGATGCCGAGGTTGCGGAAAATCCCCACGAATTGGTGGTTTATGGCGGCATCGGCCGGGCGGCGCGGACCTGGGATGATTTCGATAAAATCGCCACCGCCTTGAAAGCGCTCGAAGAAGACGAAACGCTTTTGGTCCAGTCGGGCAGGCCGGTCGGTGTCTTCCGGACCCATTCAAATGCCCCCCGTGTTCTGATCGCCAATTCAAATCTGGTTCCGGCATGGGCCAATTGGGACCATTTCAACGAGCTCGATAAAAAGGGTCTCATGATGTACGGCCAGATGACGGCCGGATCGTGGATTTATATCGGGTCACAAGGCATTGTGCAGGGCACTTACGAAACCTTTATGGAAGCTGGGCGTCAGCATTATGGCGGCGATCTGAAAGGCAAATGGATTTTGACCGGCGGTCTTGGTGGCATGGGCGGCGCACAGCCTTTGGCCGCTGTCATGGCAGGGGCCTGTATGTTGGCGGTTGAATGCAACGAAGAAAGCATCGATTTCCGCCTGCGCTCCCGCTATCTGGACGAGAAAACCACAAGCCTCGATGAAGCGCTTGAGAAAATCGAACGCTGGACAAAAGCGGGTGAAGCCAAATCCATCGGGCTGCTCGGTAACGCCGCTGATATTTTCCCCGAGCTCGTCAAGCGCGGCATCCGGCCTGATATGGTCACCGACCAAACCTCAGCCCACGATCCGATCAACGGCTATTTACCCCAGGGCTGGACCATGGGGGAATGGCGGCAAAAGCGCGAAACTGATCCGAAAGCCGTTGAGAAAGCGGCCTGCGCCTCCATGAAAATGCATGTACAGGCGATGCTGGATTTCTGGAATGCAGGCATTCCAACGCTCGATTATGGCAACAATATTCGCCAGGTCGCTTTTGACGAAGGCCTTGAGGATGCGTTTGATTTTCCAGGCTTCGTCCCGGCCTATGTGCGCCCGCTTTTCTGCCGTGGTATTGGCCCGTTCCGCTGGGCGGCGCTTTCCGGTGATCCGGAAGATATTTACAAGACCGACGCCAAGGTGAAAGAGCTTCTACCCGACGATCAGCATCTGCATCATTGGCTGGATATGGCCCGCGAGCGGATCGCATTTCAGGGTCTGCCGGCGCGTATCTGCTGGGTCGGTCTCGGAGTGCGCGACAAGCTTGGTCTGGCCTTCAACGATATGGTGGCGTCGGGCGAGTTATCGGCCCCGGTGGTGATCGGTCGCGACCATCTGGATTCAGGTTCGGTGGCGTCGCCAAACCGCGAAACCGAAGCAATGAAAGACGGTTCTGACGCGGTATCGGATTGGCCGTTGCTGAACGCCTTGCTGAATACAGCATCCGGCGCGACCTGGGTATCGCTGCATCATGGTGGCGGTGTCGGCATGGGCTATTCACAACATGCCGGCATGGTGATTTGCGCCGACGGCACTGCGGATGCCGGCGAGCGCATCAAGCGGGTATTGTGGAACGATCCGGCAACCGGCGTCATGCGCCACGCCGATGCGGGATACGACATCGCCATCGAATGCGCGAAAGAAAATGGCCTGAACCTGCCCATGCTGAATGAAGGGGATGGTGCGTGAGTAGCGAATTCAAATCCCTTGAACCAGAAACTGTAACCGCATTTCAACGTGACGGTGCCGTTCTACTCAAAGGCGTTTTCAAGCCCTGGGTAGAAGGGGTGTGCGCGGCGATTGAGCAAAATAAGGCCAATCCCAGTTACCGCGAGCGCACCTATCGCCCGGACGATGGCAGCGCGCCTTTCTTTCAGGATTATTGCGTCTGGTCGCAATTTGAAGGTTACAAGGCGCTGGTGACAAAATCTCCCATGGCAAAAATTGCCGCTGAATTGATGGCGTCAAAAACCGCCCGTATTTTCCATGATCATGTGTTGGTCAAAGAACCCGGAAACTCCGTCCAAACCCCGTGGCATCAGGACCAACCCTATTATCTGGTCGAAGGTGATCAATCGGTCAGCTTCTGGGTGCCGCTTGATCCGGTGCCGCGCGAGCGCACGCTCGAATTTGTGGCGACGTCGCATAAATGGGGCAAGAATTTCAAGCCGAAACGGTTCGATGGCACGGACCTTTTTTCGGGCGATCAATCTGAAATTGCGCCGGATATTGAAGCTAACCGGGAAAATTTTGAAATTCTCGGTTGGGCGGTCGAGCCGGGTGATGCCGTAGCTTTCAGTTTCCGCGCGCTTCATGGCGCACCGGCCAATAATTCAACAATGCGCCGGCGGGTAACGTCTATCCGTTGGGTAGGAGATGATGCTCATTTCGTGGAACGCCCGGGGACAACGTCGCCGGACTTTTCGCATCTGAGCTATCAGGATGGGGATCCGTTTGAAGCACCGGAATTCCCGATTCTATATCGTGCTTCTTAAGTCGTGACTATTTCAACAGGGAGTTAGACATGAGACATTTCACAAACAAGGCTTTGGCGGCCTTCAGCATAGCGGCGGTCTTCGCTGCTTCGCTGGTTACAGCCTCTGCTGACACAATCAAAATCGGATTTAACGCACCGCTCACTGGCTTCGCCGCTGCTGATGGCGCATCCGCTCGTCATGGTGCTGAACTTGCCGTCGAGCAGGTCAACGCCTCAGGCGGTATCAACGGCGACACCCTCGAACTGGTAGTTTATGACGACCAGGCATCGCCAACGGAATCTGTTCCGATCTCGCAAAAGCTGATCCAGAATGATGGCGTTGTGCTCGGCATTTCGGGTAGCTATTCGGGAGCAACCCGCGCCGCTGCTGGCATCTATCAGGAAAACAGCGTTCCTTATATTTCCGCCTTCGCCATCCACCCGGATATCACCCGGGCAGGCGACTATGTCTTCCGCACATCATTTGTCGGTGAAGTTCAGGGCCGCGCCGGTGCCAAACTGATCGGCGAAATGATGGGCCTCAAGCGCGTTGTCATCGTGACCTTGAACAATGATTTCGGCAAATCGCTTGAAGCCGGGTTCCGGGAAGTTGCTGAACAATTCGGCATCGAAATTGTCGGGCAATATGAATATGGCATCCGCGACCGCCAGTTTGGTCCGATTGTCTCATCCATCAAGGCCGATAATCCTGATGCGATCTATGCGTCCGGTTATTTCTTCACCGCCGGTCCGCTGGTCAGCCAGCTTCGCGCTGGCGGCGTTGACGCGCCTGTCATCGGTCAGGAAGGTTATGACAGCCAGAAGTTCATCGAAATTGCCGGTGCAGCTTCCGAAGGCGTGATCATCACCACATCCCTCAATCGGGATTCTGACGCTACAGAGACCCGTGATTTTATCGCAGCCTTTGAAGCACGTGCCGGGTATCCTGCCGACATGGTCGCCGCCTCCGGCCATACCGCAGTTATGGTCGCCGCCACCGCACTTCGCTCCGCTGGCGGATCAGATGGCGCAGCACTTCGCGACGCCATCGCCGCTACTAATCTTGCTGTCTCTACCGGAACCATTTCCTTCAATGGTCTCGGTGAAGTTCAGAAAGACGTGCAGGTCCAGATCGTTCGCGACGGCAACTGGCACGAACATTCTGTGATCAGCGATGCCGAATTGCTGGCACCGCCAACCGAATAAACCAACTATCTCCGCCGCGCTTTACTCGGCGCGGCGGAGCTTCCATTTCAGGCAACAGACCATACCCAAATGCTATATCTCGAATTATTCATCCAGGGCCTTGTGCAAGGCAGTATCTACGGCCTGATCGCGCTCGGCCTGACACTGGTCTACGGCCTGTTGCGCATCCTGCATGTGGCCCATGCTGCTTTGTTCACATTGGGCGGCTATATCGGCGTTGTCGTCACCAATACGACAGGCAGTTTCCCGCTCGCGATTGTGGTCGCGATGGTCGCAGTTGGCCTCGTTGGTATGGCAGTTTACAAGCTCGCCTACGAGCCACTGCTTCACCGTCCGCCCTATATCGCGCTTATTGCCTCAATCGCGCTTTTCATCGCGTCGGAAGAAATTTTCCGGATCGTTTTTGGCCCCTTCGGGCTTTCCTATATTGACCCGCCATTGCAGGGCCAGATCGAAATTTTCGCCGGTTTCAGGTTGAAATATGGCGAGATACTGGTCATGGGCATTGCAATTGTAATGCTCTCGGCGTTGGCGTGGCTATCCGCTAAAACCCGTACTGGCATCGCCTGGCGGGCCACTGTCACCGACCCTGAAATGGCAGCCGCTTTCGGCATCAATATCCAGAATGTGCGCTATCTGAATTTCTTTATCGCGTCCGCACTGGCCGCCGTTGCCGGTGTGCTGGTGGCCTTGCTCAATAATCTGGTTGAACCGACCATGGGCAGCGTGCCGTCCTACAAGGCGCTTGCAATCATCGTGCTTGGCGGACTTGGCAGCATCCGGGGCACTTTGGTCGCGTCTCTGGCACTCGGCATCATTGAATCGTTTGGTACGATTTACGTAGGCCATTTGCTCGACCGGGACGCACTGGCGTTTGCCTTCCTCATTCTTATCCTGATGGTCAGGCCCCAGGGCCTGTTGGGGGGGAAATAGCATGGCATATGAAATTACCCTCCTGACCACTATGGCGATCAGCATCCTGTTCGCGCTCAGTCTGAATTTTATTTCCGGCTTTTGCGGCCAGATCAGCTTGGGCCATGCCGCGTTCCTTGGCACCGGCGCCTATGCGTCCGCCATGCTGACGAAATCTTCAATCCCGTTTCTGTTGACCCTGCCGGTTGCGGCGATCATTGCCGGATTTTTTGGGTTTCTGATCGGCCTTGCCAGTCTCCGTGTCCGTCATGATTTCCTCGCTATTACCACCATGGGGGTCGGGTTCCTGTTTGTCGGGATTGTTCGGAAACAGGATTTCCTTGGCGGCGAATTGGGCATGGCTGGTATCCCGAGCCCGGATATGAGCCGGGAAAGTTTCATGGTTTTTTGCATAATATTGGCGGTTATTTTTGCAGTTTTCTCGCTCTATATCCGCCGCTCATGGATGGGCTTTGTATTTGAATCAATCGCCGATAACGAGGATGTCACTCGCATCCTTGGTATCGATGCGTCACGCTTCAAACTTGCAGCTTTTGTAATCGGCACCGCAGTCGCCGGTATCGCTGGCGCATTATACGCTCATCATTTTCGCTATATCGGCCCGGATAGTTTCGGCTTTGTGCAATCCGTCAGTGTGCTCGCGATGGTCATTGTCGGCGGCGTCGGATCGGTCTGGGGGGTGGCATTCGCTGCTGCCGTCCTCAGCATCCTGCCGCTGCTGGTGCAATTCATCGACGACTATAAATTGCTATTCTACAGCGCCTTGCTATTCGCCATGATGCGGTTTGCGCCTGATGGCGTGGCCGGTATCGTCCAGCGAATATTTGGATTTGCGAGGCGGGGGTCATGATGACATCTGCGCCGTCTCACACACCTGTCCTCCAGGTTGAAAATGTCACCGTCCGGTTCGGCGGCGTTATCGCAGTTCAAAATGTGTCACTGACCATCAATCAAGGTGAGTTGGTCGGGTTTATCGGTCCCAATGGCGCCGGTAAAACCACCCTGATGCGGGTCATTACCGGGATCGTAAAACCGCAGGAAGGCCGGGTCTTGCTCGAAGGCAGGGATTTGGCAAAGGATACGATAAACGAGCGCGTGCGTGGCGGAATGGCGTTGGCCCAGCAAATCGTCCAGCCACTTCATGAATTGAGCATGTTGGATAATGTGGCGCTCGCCTGTGGCGGGGCGAAGACCGCCAGCGTCATCAATTCCATGTTTTATACCAATCGTGAACAGGAACGCGACAGAGCACGTAGCCTGCTGGAGCGGGTCGGACTTGGTGAGGTCACGAACGCCTTACCCGCTACTCTGCCGCTTGGATATCTGAAACGCCTCGAAGTCGCCCGTGCCATGGCGCTGGAGCCAAAATTGCTGCTTCTGGACGAACCCCTTGCGGGGTTAAATCAGGCAGAAGCCAAAGATCTGGCGGACCTCATTTTAACGTTGAACAAGGGCGGCCAGACCATCCTTCTGATCGAGCATAATCTGCGCGAAGTATTGCGCATCTGCCCAATTCTTTACGTGCAGGATAATGGCGTGCCGCTCGCGTTCGGGGCCGCCGATATGGTCATGAAAAACCCCGAAGTCCGCAGCGCTTATCTCGGGGGGCATGCGTGATGCTTGATGTAAAAAACCTTTCCGCCGGGTATGGCGATATCGTTGCGGTTCGTGATTTTTCGTTCCTACTGAAGCCCGGAAAAATCCTCGCCCTGCTTGGCGTAAATGGTGCCGGAAAATCTTCAACCCTGATGACCCTGATGGGCATTGTGGAGCAAAAGGGTGGGGAAATCCTGCTCGATGGTGTGGATATTTCCAACCTCGCCGCCAACCGGCGCATCCGTCAGGGCATGGCTATCGTTCCAGAAGGGCGGCGCATTTTTTCCGACTTGTCGGTGCAGGAGAATCTGACCATCGGCGGGCATATTGTCGATGCCGCGACATTGAAGCGCGGCATCGCCCAGGCGTATGAATATTTCCCGCGCCTTGCCGAACGTATGGGGCAAAAGGCGGGCTCGCTATCAGGTGGCGAGCAGCAAATGCTGGCCATTGGCCGGGCGCTGGTTTCCAACCCACGGCTGTTGCTGGTCGATGAATTATCGCTTGGGCTGATGCCCAAAATTATCGATGAATGTTATGATGTTCTCGCCAAGTTGCGCAGCGACGGTATGGCCATCATTCTGGTGGAGCAAAATACTGAACGCGCTCTGGCTGTCGCCGATGATGTGGCAGTGCTTGAGGCTGGAAATTCTGTCTGGTCGGGATCAGCGGCAGACGCTGCCAACGATAGTTCACTGGTGGAAACCTTTCTCGGCACCGCCTGAATTATCTGATAATTTGCGGTCGGTAGCGTATCCGGCTGCGCCGCTCCGGTGCCAGATGCCGGTTCAATCGCCTGTTCACAATCGAGAACAGGAAGATAATCACCAAAGTCACCAGGATGAAATACCCGGCCACAATCGGATAGGCGACGAACGGGTTGAAGGTTTTCTCGGCGAAATAATTGCCGTAATAAATTGCGTCACCGCGTTGTTGCCATGCCGGGAAGCCGGAGAAGAAAACCAGCGCGGTTGCGTGAAACAAAAAGATCGCTTCGTTGGTGTAGGACGGCCAGGCAAGGCGCAACAGGGTCGGCCAGATGATCCGGCGAAACCGTTTATAGCCTGACATGCCGAACGATTCCGCAGCTTCAATATCGCCGCGTGGGATTGAGCGCAATGCGCCGTAAAAAATCTCTGCGGTATAGGCGGTGGTATTCAAAAACAGCACGATCAGCGCCCCGAGCCAGGCTTTGGTGAACCACCCGGTTTCAAGCGTGATGGTCGTAAAGCCGAGAGGAATGTCGATCCCGATTTTCGGCAGAATCACAAATAATTCGTAGCCAAAGAAAAACTGGATAAATAGCGGCGACCCCCGGAACAGGAAAATGAACCAGTTGGCCGAACGTGAAATAAAAGGGTTGTTGCTGGCTTTACCGGTCGCCACCAGGGTCGCTGCAAAAAACCCGAATATAACGGCGATAAGAGCCAGATAAACGTTCCAGATCATGCCGCTGCCGATCAGCACGATTTGCTCGCACAGGGTTATGTCGGTCTTTGGTAACAGCCTTGCGCCAATCCCGATTGAGCGCAGGCCATAATCCAGAATTGTCTGGCCGCAGCTCATCACCCGGCCTCCAGAACTATTTGTCCAGTGTGCGAATTCTGGCCGCGCGAAAACCAGTTACGAAAGCGTGTAAAAGCTTTTTCACTAAACCAGGTTAGCAGCAGATAGAAAACCAGCAGGGCAGCGAAATACCATATCCGCCAGTCAGGATGGGGATAATCAAAAATGGAAGATTTTGACGACCCTAATTCGCGCGCCCAGTAAACCACGTCTTCGACGCTCAATAGGAACAATAAAGGTGTCGCTTTGACCAGGATCATCCACAGATTGGAGAGGCCGGGCAGGGCATAGCCCCACATTTGCGGCAACTGGATGCGCCGGAATACCTGGCGGTTGGTCATGCCGTAAGCACGCCCGGTCTCAAGCTGGTTGTGCGGCACCGCATTCAACGCTCCATCCAGCGTGTTGGCGGCAAACGCTCCAAAGACGATTGAAAAGGCAATGACAGCCAGGAAAAATCCGTAGGTTTCATGAACCCATTGCGGGGAAATGCTCAAGGGAAGCTTGGCCACGGTACAGACCACAAAATCGTTACCCTGGTAGACCGGGCCGGTCATTTCCGGGCACAATATCCGATGGCGGACATATTCAAGTCCCTGATCCATGGCGATCGGGACAAACATGAAAAACACGATGTCAGGTACGCCACGCACCATGCTGGTATAAATCTGGCCGAACCATTTGAGGGGCAGGAAAGAGGACCGTCGTGCCAGCGCCCCGCCAAATCCAAGCAGCAGCGTGATCGGGGCTACCAAAAAAATCAAAGCAAGAACGGTCAGGAAACTGAAATAGAATTCCTGATGCTTGGGGGTCGACAGGTAGCAAAGCCACCATTTCGCCCCTTCTAGGGCCGCCGGCTCGGCGCAAAATTCCATTGAACTGGAAAATCACGGAAGGGTCAGTGTGGACCCTTCCGTATTTAACCTTTGCCTAGTATGGGCCTTCACGTCCTTCGAACCACTTTTCAATCAACGCGTTCAACGTGCCGTCAGCCTTCATGGTGTCGATGGCTGCATTCAGCTTGGCCTGGAGATCGCTATCGCTTTCGCGCACGCCGATACCGATGCCGCCACCGATGGCAACTCGCTCACCGACGAAAATCAACTCGCCATTGCTCTCGGCGACAATTGTCTCCAGATAGCCAGCATCCGCCAATACGGCGTCGGCTTCGCCTGAGCGAACAGCCGCAACCGTTTCATCAGGGGTTGCGAATTCAACAACTGTTGCGTCAGAGCTCGCTACATAGCTCGCCTGAATGGTGGCGGTTTGGGCTGCTACAACGCCGTTGATAGCGTCATCGCTGGCACCTTTCAAACCGACAAATGCGCTCGGGTCAGGTGGGAAATATTCCTGGCTGAAATCGATCACCTGATCACGTTCATCTGTGATGCTCATGCCAGCAACGATGGTATCGTAATTGCCCGATACGAGATTGGGGATGATGCTGTCCCAGTCATTTTTGACCCAGGTGCATTCGAGTTCAGCAAGTTCGCAAATGCGGTCGCCCACTTCGCGCTCAAAACCGTCAATCTCGCCATTGTCGTTGATGAAATTATAGGGCGGGTAAGCGCCCTCGGTGCCCATACGTACTTGTTGCATGTCGGCAAATGCAGCGGTTGCCGAAATCATGGCAATCACGGCGCCAAACAGGATCGTTTTTTTCATTGTTTCCCTCCCTGGAAGTTACAGCGCTTTTAAAAATTCAACCGGTTCCGGTAGCGCTCAAAAATTGCCGGAGCCGTTCAGATTTTGGATGCTTGAAAACCGTTTCCGGTGATCCTTCTTCTTCGATAACACCCTCGTGCAGAAAAATCACATGATTTGCGACTTCACGCGCCATTTTCATATCGTGGGTGACCAATATCATGGTGCGCCCTTCATCCGCCAAACCTCTGATTACCTTGACAACTTCGGCTTCAAGTTCGGGGTCCAGCGCGGAAGTTGGTTCGTCAAACAACATCGCGGTCGGGCGCATCGCCAGAGCGCGGGCAATTGCAGCGCGCTGCTGTTGCCCGCCCGATAATTGCGAAGGGTAATTGTCGCACTTATCGCCAATCCCCACCTTGTCCAGCAGGTTGCGGCTTAGCGATTCAACTTCGTCGTGAGGTTCGTTCAAAACGGTGAGCGGGGCTTCCATCACATTTTCCAAAATGGTCATGTGGGCCCATAGATTGAATTGCTGGAAGACCATGGCGAGGTTGGTCCGGAATTTGCGGACCTGCGCCATGTCGGTGGGGATGCGTCCATCGCGCTTTTTCTTCCAGCGCACCGCCTCGCCCTCAAATATGATGTCACCGACCTGGGCAATTTCCAAAAGGTTGGCACAACGCAGCAACGTGCTTTTGCCCGATCCTGAAGAACCGATCAGGGAAATCACATCACCTCGATGGGCAATGAGGTCAACGCCCTTGATGACTTCAAGGTCGCCAAAACTCTTGTGAATATTCTTGAGAGAGAGAACCGGAACATCCCCGGCATCTCCGTTACTGTTGTTCAAGACAAAACCTTCAATTGATCTGGCCGAAATACGAAACCGGTATTCAACTTAGATCAATTGTAGGCATTGGGATACTGGAAGAATGAAGCTTTGTCCCGGTTGGATGTTTTGGCGATGCCGAGGTGGGAGATCCGGCAACACCAATGCCGCCGGATCATTTGGCTTAGGCATGCCTGCAAATGGTATTTCCCTTAGTTTGCCGCCCGAGACGATTTCTGCGGCATTGCGCCAGTTCCTGGGTCGGGTTCTTCGCAGCAGGCAAATATTCCGCCCAGGTGAGGTCATCACGGGATATGCCGATATCCGCGAGCATACGGTCATCGAGCTGCTGCATCTGGTAAATGTTTGCACGAGCCTTCCTGATTTCTAATCTGCGGGAGATGGCCTGCCAGATGGTGTCAAAGAGGCTGATCCGGTTTGTCTTTTGGTAATCGTAGCAAATTTCAGTCATTGGAATCTCTCCTTCAGATGCTTATGCAAGGCCATCCGCGACACGAGCCGGGTGTCTTGCTGTTTTTCATATTCATAAATATGATGGATAGGCATTGATTTATCAAACGAATGTTTGTTATAGATATAATCACAATTTGTGATGATAAGGAAAATCGATGCCCCATACCCTCGATTCAGATCAGCTAAGGACCTTGGTTGCCATTGCCGATTCCGGCAGTTTTACGCGCGCTGGCAACGAAGTGAACAAAACCCAATCGGCTGTAAGCATGCAGGTGAAACGGTTGGAGGATGTGGTGGGCAAAAGATTGTTCGCCAGAGACGGGCGAAATTCACGACTGACAGCGGATGGTGAATTGCTGCTTGATTATGCCCGCCGTATCGTTCGGTTGAATGACGAAGCATTGTCGATGTTTCGCAAGCCTGATGAGTGTGGCCTGGTGCGGTTTGGCACCCCCAACGATTATGCCGATAATTTCCTGCCGCAAACGCTCGCCGGATTTGCCCGCACCCACCGGGGCATTCAGGTCGAGGTTAAATGCGACGACAGTGAAATTCTGATCGCCAAAACCAAAGCAGGGGAATTGGATCTTGCCGTCGTGTCCTGCACGCCAAATATGCCGTTTGGCGAAATCGTCCGTCACGAAAAACTGATCTGGGTTACCTCGGCCCGCCATTGTGCTCATGAGGAAAAGGTCGTGCCGTTGGCTTTGTCCAATTTCGGCTGCGCCTGGCGGCAAATGGCGATGGGGGCGCTTGAGAGCCAAGGCAAGGCGTACAGACTGGCTTACGCAAGCTCAAACAATTCGGCAATCGCGGCAGCAGTACTGGCCGGTCTGTCAGTGGCTGCCATTCCAGAAATGGTTTTGCGGCCTGGCATGCGGGTTCTGACCCCCGCTGAAGGTTTCCCTGATTTGGGCTATTTCGATATCGGTCTGATTAGCCCACCTGGAAATCAAACCTCGGCAGTGAAAGCGCTTGCTGCTCATATAACGAATAATATCGGAGATTATTCGCGGCCCATGATTGCTGCGGAATAACTACCAGTAGCTCAAAACGGGATGCATGGGGGAACATGCACCCCGGCACGGGAATCTCTGGCCCCAAGGAGAGGCTTTGGTAAAATTACCCGCGTTTGCGTACGATCTGGTAGCCCGGACGTGCCAGATATTTTATCGGTGCGCTGAATACGTGAACCAGTCGCGTGAACGGGAACACCAGGAATATCGTCAGGCCCAATACGATATGGGCTTTGAATATCCAATGTTCCGGAATGATAAAATCTGCGGCACCAGCGCGGAACGTCACGATATGCTGCGCCCATTCGGCCAGCGCGATCATCGACGATCCGTCCAGATGCTTGGCCGATTGCGGGATCGTTAGCAGTCCAAGGACAAGCTGGGCAAACAGCAACAGCAGGATGATCATATCCATCGGTTTGGTGGTGGCGCGGATGCGCGGGTCAGACCAGCGCCGCCAGATCAGGATCACCATGCCGACAAAACACATGGCTCCGAAAATTCCACCAGCCGTCATCGCCAGAATTTGTTTCTGGCCGGCCGTGATGAAGGGATCATAGGCCCAATGGGGGGTCAGCAACCCGACCAAATGACCAAAGAACAACAGCAAAATGCCGATATGGAACAGGTTACTGCCGATCCGCAGCCCCTTGCGGCGCAGCAATTGGCTGGAATCTGCTTTCCACGAATAAGGATCGCGATCGTAGCGCAGGATCGAACCGAAAATCATCACCCCAACAGCGAGGTAGGGGTAGATGCCGAAGAAAAACGAATTGAGATAGCTACTCATGACCGGTCTCCTATCTGGCTAAGGCTCGGCCCCGCCTGAGGAAGACCCTGAGTGCCACAAGAGCCGCAATCGGGCGCGCCGCCAAAGGCTTCTGGCTCCTGCCATTCCTCATCCAACTCGTCCAGCGTCTGAATATCCGGCAAAGCTGCATCCGCCGCTTTCTGAATATCCGCCTTTTTCAGCTTGGCGCCGGACAATTCAACAATGGCTGCCATGACGCTCGAATAGCCGCTACCCTGGCGGGAGAGTTTTTCGCCAATGGTTGCGATAACCGGAGCGGCTTGCGTCAACGTTTCCTGACCATCCTCAACCGGGCAGATGGAAATGAATTCGAGGAAAACGGGCAGATAATCCGGCAATTCGCCGGTGCCGACTTCCAAGCCCATTTCCGCATACCGCTCGGCCAGATCAATCATGGCTTTGCCGCGAAAACGGGATTCGCCGTGGACATGCTCGAACAAATGCAGGCAATGCGCCCGGCCTCTGTCAAACAATTCCACATATTCTTCCTGAGCATCCATCAAATCCTTGGCACCCAACTGGTCCATAAATGCGATCAGCGGTTTCAGGGTTTTGGATTTCAGGAAATTGTCCTCGATCAGCACTTCTTTCAGGGCGTCGATTTGCGACAATATTTCAGCGTTCGGATAGACCAGAAGTCTGGAAAGTACACGCAGGGTTCTCATGATGCGCCCCTCCTGTTTTTACTTGTGCCATCGTTCCACCCGTCACCCGGCGTATGCGACCCGTGGGCGTCTCCGCTCATGGTGTTGGAATGGGTTTGCGACCCGAACAGGTTCGAACGAGACGCTTCGCCGTCGTGACATCCATTGCCGAAGCTGAACCCGCATGAGGTGCGGGTATCAAAGGCAATTTCGTGATCGAACGGACCATCGCCAGCATATTCCTTATGGTTGGTCGGAATAACGAAGCGATCTTCGTGGTTGGCGATCGCCATCATCTGGTACATGTCGTCCATCTCGTCTTCGCTCATACCGAGCTGTTCGAGAATACGCACCTCGCTATAGCCTTCAACAGTTCTGGCGCGCATGTAAGACCGCATCCCCATCATCCGCTCCAGAGCCGTGATGACAGGTTTTTCGTCGCCTGCCGTCAGCAAATTAGCGAGATATTGAACAGGGATCCGCAGGGAGGAAATATCCGGCAACATGCCGTTCTCGCCGAGCATCCCGGATTCGTAAACCGACTGGATTGGCGATAGCGGTGGTACATACCAGACCATCGGCAGGGTGCGGTATTCTGGATGCAGTGGGAAGGCGATTTTCCAATCCATCGCCATTTTGTAAACCGGCGATACTTTCGCCGCTTCAAGCCAGCTTTCAGGAACCCCGTCAGCCTTGGCACGCGCAATCACATCCGGATCGTTCGGATCAAGGAACAGATCGCACTGGGCCTGATACAGGTCCTTTTCCTCTGGCACAGAAGCTGCATCCTGGATCTTGTCTGAATCATAAAGCAGCACACCCAGATATCTGATCCGGCCAACGCAGGTTTCCGAACAAACCGTCGGTTCACCGGCTTCGATACGCGGGTAACAGAAGGTGCATTTTTCGGATTTGCCCGATTGCCAGTTAAAGTAGATTTTCTTGTAAGGGCAGCCGGAGACGCACATCCGCCAACCGCGGCATTTGTCCTGATCGATCAGGACAATGCCGTCTTCTTCGCGTTTGTAGATCGCACCGGACGGGCACGACGCGACGCAGGTCGGGTTGAGGCAATGTTCGCACAAGCGCGGCAGATACATCATGAAGGTGTTTTCAAATTCACCATACATCTGCTTCTGCATTTCGCCGAAATTATAGTCTTCCGAGCGCTTCTCGAATTCACCTCCGAGAATTTCTTCCCAATTCACGCCCCAATCCGGCTTGTCCTTGAATTCACCCGTGATGGCTGATTTCATCCGCGCGGTCGGAACGGTCTTGCTTTCCCGTGCCGTTTTCAGATGGTCGTACTCGTAGGTGTAGGGGTCGTAATAATCGTCGATTTCCGGCAGATTTGGGTTGGCGAAAATCTGCATCAGCAGGCTCGCCTTGCCACCGGCTTTCGGTTTCAGCTTGCCGGATTTGGTAAGCTCCCAACCGCCCTTCCACTCATTCTGATTTTCCCAGTTGCGCGGATAACCAAGGCCAGGCTTTGTTTCCACATTGTTGAACCAGGCATATTCAACACCGGCACGCGACGTCCATACATTCTTGCAGGTTATCGAGCAGGTGTGACAGCCAATGCATTTGTCCAGGTTCAGGACCATGCCAATCTGTGCGCGTATGGTCATTCGGCTGCTCCTAATTTTAGATCGATGTTGATTGGCTGACCTTCTTCGTAAGGTTCTTCCATCCATTCGACATTCTCGATTTTGCGGACAAGGACAAATTCATCGCGGTTGGACCCGACCGTGCCGTAATAATTGAAGCCCCACGATAACTGGGCGTAACCACCTATCATGTGGGTTGGTTTGACCACGGCCCGGGTGACGGAATTATGGATACCGCCGCGCTTGCCCGTGATCTGGCTACCCGGTGTGTTGATGGTTTTTTCCTGAGCGTGATACATCATGCTCATGCCTTCCGGCACACGCTGGGATACAACGGCACGGGCAGAGATGGCGCCGTTGACATTGTAGGCCTCGATCCAGTCGTTATCCTCGACGCCAATCTTGCGGGCATCGATTTCAGATATCCAGATCACCGGGCCGCCACGGTTCATGGTGAGCATCAATAGATTGTCAGAATAGGTCGAGTGGATACCCCATTTCTGATGCGGCGTGATCCAGTTCAAAGCAACCTGTTTGCTGTCGCCACCTCTGGCTTTCACAGCCTCAGTAATCGTGCGAGTCGAAATTGGTGGCTTATAGACACACAAGCCTTCACCAAAATCCCTGATCCATTCATGATCGATATAAAGATGCTGGCGCCCGGTAAGGGTGCGCCACGGGATCAGTTCATGGACATTGGTATAGCCGGCATTATAGCTGACATGCTCGTCTTCAAGGCCTGACCATGTTGGTGAAGAGATGATCTTGCGCGGTTGAGCCTGAACATCCCGGAACCGGATTTTCTCGTCCTGTTTGGGCCGCGCCAGATGGGTATGCTCCCGACCGGTGAATTCGCTCAACGCCGCCCAGGCCTTGACGGCAACCTGGCCATTGGTTTCCGGCGCCAGGGTCAGGATCATTTCGGAGGCGTCAATTGCCGATTCAATACGCGGCCGATCTTTGGAAACGCCCTCATCGCGAACCACCTTGTTGAGTTGGCCGAGCAATTTGACCTCGTCTTTGGTGTCCCACGATATCCCTTTGCCGCCATTGCCCAGCTTCTCCAGCAGGGGTCCGACCGATGTGAACATCTTGTGCAGTTCCGGGTAATTCCGGGTGACTTCTACAAGGCCGGGCATTGTCTTGCCGGGCAGGGCTTCTATTTCGCCCTTTCGCCAATCTTTGACATCCAGAGCCTGCGCGATTTCACCGGGTGTATCATGCAGAATCGGCACGCTGACCAGATCGGTTTCTACGCCAAGATGCCCGACACAAAGCTCGGTGAATTTCTTCGAAAGCCCTTTGAAAATATCCCAATCCGATTTGCTTTCCCATGCCGGGTCAACAGCGCGGGACAGCGGATGGATGAAGGGATGCATGTCAGACGTATTCAGATCGTTTTTCTCGTACCAGGTCGCCGCTGGCAGAACGATGTCTGAATAAACAGCCGTTGTGGACATACGGAAATCGAGAGTTACGACCAGATCAAGTTTACCTTCTGGCGCATTCTCGTGCCACTTCACTTCTGAAGGTTTGGCACCACCGGTTTGACCGATATCTTCGCTCAAAACGGAATTGGATGCACCGAGCATATGCTTGAGCATATATTCGTGGCCTTTGCCGGATGATCCAAGAATATTGGAGCGCCAGACAAACATATTCCGCGGGAAATTGTCCGAATGATCGGGATCTTCGCAGGAAAATTCCAGTTTGCCGCTGACAAGATTATCGACAACCCAGGATTTGGTATCGGTCTTTGCCTTTTTCGCCTTGTCGGCAAACCCAAGCGGGTTGCCCTTGAATTGTGGCGAAGACGGCAACCACCCCATCCGTTCAGCACGAACATTACAATCGATCAGAGAATAATTTTCCCATTTCTTTGTATCCGCGAGTGGTGATAGAATTTCATCGACACCGAGTTTCTCGTAGCGCCACTGGTTGGAGTGATTGTAGAAATACGAGGTTGAATTCATCTGGCGTGGTGGGCGGTTCCAGTCGGTCGCGAACGCGAGCGGGAGCCAGCCGGTTTGCGGGCGCAGTTTTTCCTGCCCCACATAATGTGCCCAGCCGCCACCGGATTTGCCGATACAACCACACATCACCAGGAGGTTGATAATCCCCCGATAGATCATGTCCATATGATACCAATGGTTGATTGCGGCACCGAGAATGACCATTGAACGGCCACGGGTCTTGTCGGCATTTTCTGCAAATTCGCGTGCTACCTGAATGACCTTCGCCCGATCAACACCGGTAATGGCTTCCTGCCACGCTGGTGTATATGGGACATCGTCATCGTAGCTGGCGGCAACATTGTCGCCGCCAAGGCCGCGGTCGATGGCATAATTGGCCGCCATCAGGTCATAGACAGTTGCTACATAAACGGTCTTTTTGCCTTTAAGCGATACTTTGCGCACCGGTACGTTGCGGACCTGAATTTCGTCATGTCCGGTATGGGCGAAAATTTCCTGTTCATGGGGCTGGTTGCCGAAATACGGGAAGGCAACGCCAACCACATCGTCGCTTTCTTCAATGCAAGAAAGCTGCGGCCAGATATCCTTGCCGCTGGCCCGGTCTTTGGCTTCGAGATTCCAGTTGCCTTTTTTACCCCACCGGGAGCCTACGGTGCCGTTCGGGGATTTGATGGACTTGGAATATTCGTCATAAACAACCGGGCTCCATTCGGCATTGTCTTTCAATTTCAGATTGCCGGTAAAGTCAGATGACCGCAGGGTTCTGCCAGGTTGGAATACGCCGTCTTTCTCTTCAAGCATGACCAGAAACGGCATGTCGGAATAGGAGCGGATATAATCGGCAAAATATTCTGATTTTTTGCCGAGGTGGAATTCTTTGAACACCACATGACCCATGGCCATTGCCATGGCGCTATCGGTGCCCTGGCGCGGGTTCAGCCACAAGTCGGTCAGCTTGGCAACTTCGGAATAATCCGGGGTAACCGCAACCGTCTTGGTGCCTTTATAACGGGTTTCGGTAAAGAAATGCGCGTCCGGCGTCCGCGTCTGGGGAACGTTCGAACCCCAGGCAATGATGTAGGAGGAATTGAACCAGTCCGCGCTTTCCGGCACATCCGTCTGCTCACCCCAGATTTGCGGGGAGGCTGGTGGCAGGTCGCAATACCAGTCATAAAAACTCAAACACGTGCCACCCATCAGCGACAGATAGCGGGTGCCGGCAGCGTAGGAAACCATCGACATGGCCGGGATCGGTGAGAAGCCAACAACCCGGTCAGGACCAAAGGTCTTGGTCGTATAGATATTGGCGGCAGCCGTGATTTCGTTGACTTCGTCCCATTCACCGCGAACGAAACCGCCAAGGCCGCGCAGTTTTTTATAATCGTTGGATTTGTCCGGGTCGGAGACAATGCTGCCCCAGGCATCCACCGGGTCCGGGTGCACAGCTTTCGCTGCGCGCCAGGCCCGGAGAAGCCGTGAGCGGATCAATGGGAATTTCAAACGAGCGGCCGAATACAGATACCAGGAATAGCTGGCGCCGCGCGAACAGCCGCGGGGTTCGTGGTTCGGCATGTCGGGGCGGGTACGGGGGTAATCCGTCTGTTGGGTTTCCCACGTAACCAGCCCGTTTTTGACGTAGATTTTCCAGCTACACGACCCGGTGCAGTTTACCCCGTGGGTGGAGCGCACAATTTTGTCATGCGCCCACCGTCCGCGATAAGCCCGCTCCCAGCCGCGATGCTCGGAAGTTGTGATCCCGTGACCATCGGCAAATTTACCTTCGATCTTGGAGAAATACGTCAATCTGTCGATGAAATGTCCCATTGGAACTCTCTTTTCTATGGGTTTTTGATGTAGGCGTTGCTACGCAGGTAGAACCACCAGTTGATGACGATGCAGAGCCCGTAAAAGATCGCAAAGCCATAGAGCGCATATTCCGGTGTCGTAGCGTGGATCTGCTCCCCGAACACCTTTGGAATGATAAATGCACCATAGGCAGCAACTGCGGACGTCCAGCCAAGAACCGGTCCGGCCTGTTCTCTGTCGAACGCGATTGCAATGGTCCGGAATGTGGAGCCATTACCAACCCCGGTTGCAGCGAACAGGATCAGGAACAGGATCAGGAAAGGTACGAAATAATCCTGCGGCGTTGCCGAGGCGAAGGCGAGCTTCATGTAATAAGCAACACCCAATGCAGCAGCGACCATGATCACGGAGATGATTTGCGTTACCTTGGCACCGCCCATCTTGTCGGCGAGCATGCCGCCAAAAGGTCGGATCAACGCGCCAATAAACGGTCCGGTCCAGGCATACATAAGGGCACTTGGGCCATCTACGTTGAAGGTGTCATGGGTCATGACGCCATCCACCATAATGTGCTGGAACCCGAAGATAACCTTGATCGCCAGTCCAAACGCAGCGGCATACCCGATGAACGATCCGAACGTCATCGTATAAATCACGGTCATCGCCCAGGTATGCTTGTTGCCAAAGATCTTGTATTGGCGGTTAAGGTTTTCACTGATCGGGCCAGGGATCATTTTCAGCGCAATAACGGTTGCCGCGATAACAGCTGGCAGCACGATCCATTTACTGACACCAAAGCCTGAACCACCGACGCTTTCCGGCAACATGAACCAGAGCCCGATTACGGCCATGATCATGCCGATCAACAGCATTCCGATGATTTTTCCGAATGCGCCCAAGGTGGAGCCGATATTTGGAGACACATGCTCAGCAGTGATGTTGTTCATACCGACCCAGATCGCAATCACGATCGGGATCAGAACAGCCACCCAGATGAAGCCTGCATTATGCAGGAAGGTATCTGTGCCCGCCGGAATTTTCCCGACCAGCGTGCCGGACGCGGTTTCCAGAACCATGGGCATGCCACCAAAAATTCCAGCCGTCATAACCAGCGGAATGACGATCTGCATGGTGGTAACACCAAAATTACCGAGACCAGCATTCATGCCGAGTGAGTAGCCCGACATCCGCTTTGGATAGAAGAAGCTGATATTGGACATCGATGAGGCGAAATTGCCGCCGCCCAAGCCGGATAACAGAGCCAGTATCTGGAACTGCCACAACGGTGTCGTCGGGTCTTGCAACATGATACCGGCACCTGCGGCCGGGATAATCAGCATCGCCGTTGTCAGGAAGATCGTGTTACGCCCACCGGCAATCCGGATAAAGAATGTCGACGGAATGCGAAGCGTGGCCCCGGACAAACCGGCAATCGCCATCAGGGTGAAAAGCTCGGACTGGGCAAAATCAAAACCCAGATTAAGCATCTGCACGGTGATGATGCCCCAGTAAAGCCAGACCGCAAATCCGCACAACAGGGCGGGGATCGAAATCCACAAATTACGGGTGGCAATATTTTTGCCTTCGGAATTCCATTGGGCCTCGTCTTCGGGATCCCAAATTTTCAGGTCTTGAGCCATTATTTATGCTCCTTCTTTCAATGTGCTGTGAAGGTCCTGCAATTCAGGCAGGTCTTTCGGACCGTGTTGTTCTGGATATTTTGCCCGCTCTGACATCTGGATTGCGATATGCATCCACACCAGATTGATGGCGATGATAATCGTCAGCAGCATGAAGCAGGCTGTCCAGACACCGATAAGATCGTTCATCACGCCAAAGGCGATTGGCAGGAAGAAGCCGCCAAGGCCACCGATCAGGCCGACCATGCCGCCAACCGATCCTACATGGCCCGGATAATAAACCGGGATGTGCTTGTAAACGGCTGCCTTGCCAAGCGACATGACGAAGCCGAGGATGATGGTCAATCCGACAAAGGCCCACAGGGGAACCGAGATCTGGAACCGGATCGGGCCTTCAATGCCGGACACGATATAATTGGTGGACGGGTAGGAGAGCAGGAAGCACACAGCCAGCGAGACCCCAAAGGTCCAGTACATGACCGAGCGTGCGCCGATCTTGTCTGACATATAACCGCCAAGCGCCCGGAATACGGAACCAGGCAAGGCATAGATTGCTGTCAACAAACCGGCGGTTGCCAATGGCAGGCCGTATGCGCCCATATAGAAGCGTGGCAACCAGAGTGCGAGAGCTACATAGCCGCCAAATACGAAGAAATAATAGAACGCAAAGCGCCATACTTGGATATGCTTGAGAGGCTCAAGTTGCTTGAAGAAACTCTCATGCTGGATGCCTTTTTCCCGACGTGCCCGATGAACGGGATCGTCCTTGGCAAACAGGTAAAACAGAATGGCTGTCACAGCTAAAATGGCAGCGTAAACAAGCGCAACAGATTGCCACTGGCCACCAAGTGCTACCAACAGGATTGGCGCACCAAAGTTGGTTATGGCCGCGCCAACGTTACCAACGCCAAAAATACCAAGCGCCGTTCCCTGTTGGTCTGGCGAATACCATTTCGAGACGTAGGCTACACCAACGGCAAAGCTGCCGCCCGCAAGCCCGACACCAAGTGCAGCCAGCAGGAACACATAATATGTAGATGCGTAGGTGAGGAGGAATACCGCGCCGGCTGTTACCAGCATCAACAAGCTATAAACCAGGCGGCCACCAAATTGGTCGGTCCAGATGCCCAAGAAAATGCGGCTGATCGAACCGGTTAAAATCGGTGTGGCGATCAAAATACCAAACTGGGTGTCATTCAATCCCAGATCGGCTTTGATTTTGATGCCGATGATCGAAAAAATTGTCCAGACTGCAAAACAAACTGTGAATGCAAGAGTGGAAGAAGCCAGTGCAGATTTCTGCTGGCCAGTAGTGACGTTTTCAAGGTGTTCCATAATCTCGTCCTTGCACTTGGAATCGTGGAATCGTTCCAGCTTCAGGGAAGGTGCTAAAAATGGCAGCTACGAGTCTTGATTTAGGTCAAGCAAAGGGATTTTATTGCTATGCGATTGGCATGAGTTGCATTTTATAGGTAGTCTATCTCCATGGGGATCAATGTATCAGGGCTGCCTGTGGGCATCCGCCATTTGTTGGCACTCGGAGAACTGGCTCATCAGCTTCAGTTGGAGCGAGGGCGCTCTGCGTTGTTTGTTGATAGTGGGGGAGAAATATTCGAGGACGAGTTGCGGGCGCAATATAAGGACACTGATCAGGCACTCGGTTTTTTGAAGCAATCAGACGATATCATCGCGAACTCCCAAAGCGAGAGGCTGTCGGATATTTCGGACAACCTGGAAAAGCTTGAAAACAGTCGAGAGCGGGTCCAATCGGGTGAGATAAAATTTTCGGAAGTTCTGAACGCTTACACTTACGATTTCCTGTGCCCGATTGTTGACCTCAGCGTAGAGATAGCACTCCAATTGGAAGACGTTGACCCGGTCAAAGTCAGTGCCTATTCAAATTTTCTGCAATGGAAGGAACGTGCCGGCCGGGAACGGGCCTGGGGCGCCCATGGTTTTTGTTCTCACGCGTTTCGGAACCGGGAATTTTCCGAGCGCATGATCACCCTGATACAAGAGCAGGACGCGTATAAGCGTGCTTTTATGTCTCTCGTCAATGTCTCTCAAAAGGAAAAAATCGAAGAAATTCTGAGTGGCTATGTGATGGAATGCCTGGAATCGATTCATCATCAATTGGCGAAAACTGGTCATGCGGAAGATCTGGAGGCCTTGTCCCCCGTAACCTGGTTTGAGTTGCTGACCGGGAAGATCGAGCGCCTGAAACTTGCTGAGCGTGGCTTGGTCAAAGATCTGATCGCGGTACAGCCTGTTGCACCGCCGGACACCATCAAACAGGGTATCCCGGGTCATTTGGACGCCTATATGCCGATCATCCGGGCTTTGCCGGCTTTCACCAAGCTGAGCGAAGAAAATCTGTCGGGATTATTGTCTCATGCTGAAATCCGCACCTACGAGAAGGGCAAATTGCTGTTCATGCAGGGGGAAACCCTGTCGCGGTTTTACCTGATCCTTGATGGATGGGTGAAATTATATACGGGCACATATGCGGGTACTGAAACCATTCTGCAAATGTTGTCGGCGGGCGAGTCGCTGATGGAGGCGTCGGTGTTTCTCGATCTCCCGTCAACGGTAAACGCCCAGGTGGAACAGGATGCTGTGCTGTTGTCGTTCCCGGCCCCGATCGTCAGGCAGAGCTTGCTGGACAACAAGGAATTTGCGCTCAACATGATTGGTGGGTTGTCCTTGCGATCCCAGGGTTTGATTCGCCAGATCGAACATTCCCGGTTGAAATCAGCTACCGAGCGGGTCGGATGGTTTTTGCTCAAACTCGGAATTGATCAAAATGGCGGCAAGGGGAACGCGATCACCTTGCCATACGACAAGGCGACAATCGCATCCTATCTGGATATGACACCGGAAACTTTTTCCCGCGCCCTGAACCGTTTCCGTAAAAAAGGCTTTCAAATTCAGAACGATCAGATAACCAAACCGGATCCCACCGCTTTGTGCAGCTTTTGCGATGAAACGCTTGCCCGGGCCTGCGTCTTCAAAGATCAGGAATCCTGCCCACAAACCTACCTGATGTAGGCCGGATATTTCCGTGACTGCCAAAACACCAATACCAGCCATCATCAGCAACATAGCTGTAGAAATCTGACGTCCGGCGATCCAGCAAATGGTTCCACAGCACCCTGTTCATGGTTGGGTATGGCGAGATGGGGCATATTCCACCCTCGCCATCTCTGAAAAACCTACTCTGATACTGAGCCGACCGTGGGAGAATGAATAGGTATCCACATAAATCTGCTGACTTGGTTCACAAACGCGAAGTAAATTGGTAAAACAGACAATGCCACCTAGGTGTTTGGGGGTAAGCTCTTCAAATGGGCATGGTAATTGTAAGAGTTTCGCAATCCATTTTTAATAGTCTGAGTGCATATTTTACATGGCATTACGAGGACGTGCCATTTTTAATGGTATGAAAATCCATGGCGAAGCCGGTCTATACCAATCAGCAAGTTATCAACCAGATAGATTCTGGTTGGCACTGGACGTCGGGCGGGAGCACAGCCACATCAGTCACGTTCGGCATTACCACCAGTAATTCCTGGTATTCCAGCGTTATGCCGGAATATGCCGGATGGTTGGCGCTGAACGCCAAACAAACAGATTCCGCTTATACAGCAATGGAATTGTGGACCGACCTGATCGACGTTGATATCACCGCTGCTGCAGACCCGAATGCGGCAGATATCCGCTTTAGCAATTCCACCACAGGGGTTTCCTACGCGCATGCCTATTATCCCGGTGCCACCAACTCAGATTTTTCAGTCAACCAATTAGCCCAGGGGTCGATTTGGTTAAATCCTGCCTATACGTCTCTGAACGATCCTGATGTGAGCGAATATGGTTTCATGGCGATCATGCACGAGGTCGGTCATACTTTGGGGCTTAGCCATCCAGGTACCTATAATGGCGGCTCGCCGAATTATACTGACGACGCTATCTATGCACAGGATACCCATCAATTCACTATCATGTCCTATTTTGCTGCCAACCAGACCAATTCCGACTGGTGGGCGGGAAACGGGGTCTGGCAATGGGCACAAACCCCCATGCTGCACGATATTTTGGCGATACAGGCAATTTACGGTGCTGATTTGACGACCCGCAGCGACGACACCACATACGGCTTCAATTCCACCGCCGGCAACACAATCTACGATTTCACCATGAACCTCGATCCGGTCCTGACAATTTGGGATGGCGATGGTGAGGACACTCTGGATTTTTCTGGCTGGAACACAAATTCGGTTATTTCACTTGTCGAAGGTGAGTTCTCCAACGTCAATTCCATGACCCAGAATATAGCCATTGCATTTGGCGCCAAAATTGAAAACGCAATTGGCGGAAGCGGCGATGACCTGCTCACGGGGAATAGTCTGGATAATGTGCTCGATGGTGGCGCGGGCAATGATACCGCATCATTTGCTGGTGCGCTGGGTGCGATGGTGGTTAATCTGAGTGGCATGATTGTGAGCGGTCTTGGTATTGGCGTTGATACGCTGATTTCTATTGAGAACGCCATTGCTGGACCGGGCAATGATACAATATATGGGACCTCTGGGCGCAATGATCTGTTCGGTGGGACGGGGTCCGATCAGATATCTGGCCTTGGCAACGACGACATAGTGTACGGCGAAGACGGCAACGACACCCTTCTTGGCGGCAGCGGATCAGATACCATGTTTGGCGGAGACGGGGTTGATCTGCTGAATGGACAGGGTGGCGACGACGAATTACATGGCGGTGTCAACGGTGATCAATTGTTCGGTGATACCGGCAATGATTTGCTATTTGGCGACGCCCAGAACGATATCATCAAGGGCCATACGGGCAACGATACGTTGAATGGCGGCGATGATGCCGATTTCATGTTCGGCGAAGACGATGACGATCTTCTGAACGGTGATGGCGGCGACGACGTGTTGCTTGGTGGTTCTGGCATCGACATGGTCAATGGCGGGATCGGCAACGATACACTTTTTGGCCAGGAGGGGAATGACATCCTGAACGGCGGCACCGGCGACGATATTCTGGCAGGTGGCAGTGATGATGATTTGCTCAACGGCGACAATGATGACGATCGGTTATTCGGCCAATCCGGCAACGACACCCTGAATGGTGGCGCTGGCGATGATGATCTTGCAGGCGGCGCCAACCACGACATCTTCCAGTTCGACGCTAACTGGAACCACGACACCATCCTGGATTGGGCCAACGGCATCAACACAATCGACCTCTCCAGTCTCAACACCAATATAGGGGCCCTGACAATCGAAGACTTCAACGCCGGTGCCGACACCCGCATCTTCATCACCGCAGACGGCTCAGCGGCTAACACCATCATCCTCTCCAATATCGATCACAACACAATCGCCGGTGTCGATTTCGCGTTTGTTTGAGGGGGAGGCCTCGCCTGCAGGCAAACAATGCCCGGTAAGGCAGAAAGCCTGATTCTGCAGTTGGTTATCAGCATTTGGACCCTCCCCGGCAAATAGAATTGAAGGCAATAGAAAGAGTGACTTGGTCCGCACCCTGTGTTGCGTATTTTGCCGTATCTGATTATTGCAGGTCGATTGAGGTTAGTAATCCTGGTCATGCCAATGTCGCGCTTAAGTGCCTTAAGTACGGCACTTTTCGATCTGTGAGTTGGTTTGCCGCCTTCCTGGGGGGCGGCGATGTGCAAATCGATAAGATCGGTAATTGTGCGGGTCTTGCTGACTCTGCTGGAGGATAGTTCGAAGCCAAGCTCGATAAGTCATTCTAATTCGATTGTCCTTTCAGATGCTTGTGTTTTTAATCGAAAGATTCGGGACGCATATTTTCCTTTTCGTCGGACTTGAGGTTGTCTGGTTCCATCACCAGTGTGATTTATGGTAGCCATGACCCGTGCAGCTCTCCAAATCCGTGCAAATTTCGTGCAGTCAGGGATCAAACGAGGTATAAATCCGTGCAATTCCATTCATTTTCGTGCGCAACCGTTCACGGAATAGTCCATTGAAATATGTCTTAATACATTGAAAAATAAAGAAAAAATATTTGCAGTCGCCCCCATGATGGATTGGACCGACCGTCATTGCCGGTTTTTTCACCGTCTCATGACCAGCCACGCGATGCTTTATACGGAAATGGTGACTGCCGACGCTGTGATCCACGGGGATCGGGATTATTTAATCGGGTTCAGCGAGGCGGAACACCCGGTCGCTTTGCAATTGGGCGGCAGCGATCCTGATAAATTAGCGTTAGCGGCGGGCATCACTGCGAGTTTTGGCTATGACGAAATAAACCTCAACGTAGGCTGTCCTTCAGATCGGGTGCAATCCGGGCGCTTCGGAGCCAGCCTCATGGCGGAACCAGAACTGGTGCGGGATTGCATCTCGGAGATGCGTCAGGCGGTCGATATTCCAGTGACGCTTAAATGCCGGATCGGAATCGATGACCAGGATATTGAAAAAGATCTAGACCGGTTCGTCGATACGGGTTTGAGCTCGGGTATTTCAACGATCATCGTTCATGCCCGTATGGCCTGGCTGAAAGGCCTTAGCCCGAAAGAAAACCGCGACGTACCACCGCTCAACTACGACCGCGTCTACAGATTGAAGCAGCGTTTGCCGGATATAGATATTGTGATTAATGGCGGTATCATGACCCTCAATGAGGCGCAGGACCATCTGAATCATGTTGACGGCGTCATGATTGGCCGCGCCGCTTACCAGACGCCCTATATTCTGACTGAGACAGACCAATTTTTATTTAGCGAGACATCCGCACCGCTAAGCAGGGCGGATGTCGTCGCGCAAATGATCCCCTATATAGAGACCCAACGGGAAAGGGGCGTCCGTCTGCACCAGATCACCCGGCACATGACCGGCCTCTATCACGGCCAACCGGGTGCCCGGTCGTGGCGGCGGCATTTAAGCGAAGCCGGTATAATCCCGGATGCAAGTGTAGAAGTTCTGCGCGAAGCCTTGGCAATGGTGGAAGAATTTCCGCGCGTTGCGGCTGAATAAAGCGGTTTCGATTGGCTCAATATCAATCCCGCACTCGCAGCTTGGTCGAAAATTTACACAAGTATAAGGAGTATCGGAGTGATTGGACGCATCTGGCACGGGACTGTTCCGGTGGGAAAAAGCGATGCCTACCTTAAGAAAATGCGCATTGTCGCGCTTCCTGGCTATCGCGGAGTCGACGGCAATCGTGGCGCTTGGGTAATGCACCGGATTGAAGACGACATCGCTCATTTTGACATGCTGACCTTTTGGGATGATGTCGACGCGATCAAACGCTTTGCAGGAGAAGACTACGCCAAATCGCAATATTTCGATTTTGATGATGACTTTCTCATCGAGAAGGAACCCCGCGTTCGTCATTGGGAAATGTATGATGATTTGGCGTCAAAACGGCTGCCTATGGCTCCAAACGGAAGTGTGGGTCCATTGCGAAGAGAGTTTGCTGTACCCCTAATCACCAACGTTAAATTTTCAGAAGCCACACCTGCAAGTCATTGCGGTATTTATTTTTCAACGCCTTCGACGTCTGCAGCTAAAGCCTTGTTTTCAGGGCGGCTGCTTGGATAGCTGTAAGACCCGTAACGCAGCGCTAGGACGGACGCGGCAAGAATAAATATTCCGCCGGCCACGATAAGGATATCCAATTCTGGCTTATGGTGCGCATTGACGAAGCCAACGAGATGGCGGGTCAAAGCGGTAATCGCAACATAGATCAAGAAGCGCACCGGCATATGGTTGGTCTTGAAGTAAATGCCGACCATCGCACCTATCTCAAGGTAGATGAAAAGCAGCAGGAGGTCCTCGACGCTGGCCGTTCCTTTTTGCACCATTGAAAAGAATTCAAGACCCGCCGCCCAGACGGTTGCAGCACCAATCGCAAACAGACCCAGTAGATGAAACACTCCCACTAGCACATCGCCAGTTCTGTTTATGCGCTCGCGAGCAGGACCGGCATCCAGCGAAAAACCGCGGCCTTGGTCTCGGTTGTGTTCCAATTTTGCCTCCAGCTCAATTTACGGGCTACCATACTAGCCCAATAGGGTGGGCGCTGGTTTAATAAGGATCGCCGTTAAAGGCCAATCGAAGCGCCCTGAGCAAGATCATAATTTGCAGATTACGCTCAATGGCAGCTTCTGGCGATTAGACGGTGTTCCACATGCAGTCTCCTTCTGCCGTGAGAGTAAATAAACATGACAAAGCAATCTATGCAAATGGCGACACCTTTTACGTCCGTTCATGGCACTCAACTGACGTTACTCGGTCAGCTTGTGACAGTCGGTTCCTGATCCAAAAAGAGCATCCGTGAAGATGTGACTGTTGCCCATACGGCTGAATAGTCAACAATCTTTAGATCGATGTCGCCAATACCCTTTGGCGACATCGAGTTCTGCGTTTGGTATTAGTCCGCCGCGAAGCAATAAAGCAGCCCGGCGCCGCCGGTGGAAGCCAGGTTATCCTGGCTGCACCCGCGCGAGGCGTGCGCCGAATTCCACGACGTGTTGCCGCCGCCGTGGCGGTCATGATGGCCAAGCTGGGCGGAGCCTTCACCGGAACTGGTCCAGTTGTTGCAGGTATGGTCGCCTTCCTGCCATGGGAAATATGCGGTGCCGTCGGCCATAGATCCGGTCAGGATATCATGTTCGTTGGGGCGGTCGCCGCGCCCGTTGACGCGGTTGCCGTTTTCATCCACAGCTGTGCGCAGCACAATATTTGGGTTGAGATGAAGCTGGTCGATATCGCTCGCAATCAGTTCGGCGTTGGCATTGTACCAGGGGCCAAGACCGATACGATCGCGCGCCGAGATGCCGCGCCGCCCATCTTCCTGGGTGCTCAGATAGGCCCGCCATGTGCGCCCGGTGGTTCCCGAAGCCTCAGCCAGTTTGGTGCAATAGGCATCTGCCCCATCAAGTCCGCCAAGATCGGCACCCTGTCCCATGCCGACACTTGTTACGAAAAACCCCATTGGGTGGTCTTCAGCCCCGATAGCAGACGGCGCCAGCAGCAGCGATGCAATTCCGGCACAGGCAACGGCTTTTACGATTTTCATGAAAACGTCCTCCCGTAAAATTGAAATTCTAGCAGGCGCAATCCTAACCGGACAATTGCGATGGCCACGGATCAAGTTTTCTGACATTTTCGTCAGGTTACGGTCGAATTCATTGGAATGGCTAGTGCTAATACTCATTTCAGAAAATGTTTGATGATGATGACATGATCGGGAACATTGAAATACGCAACAGTCGGCCAAACGACCTGGCTCTAGTTGAAAAGCTATACCCGGCGGCATTTCCCGAAGAGGATTTGTTGCCTCTGGTGAGAGAGTTGCTGAGAGAAGAGCCGATTGTTCTCTCGCTTGTTGTGTTCGCTGATAAGGCTCTGGCGGGACATATTATCTTCACGAGATGCAGTATTGTTGGAAAAACTGAACAAGTCGCGCTCCTTGGACCGCTCGCCGTTGCTCCTGCATGGCAAGGGCAAGGTATAGGCAGTCAAATTATCGGCGTAGGTCTGCAAATGCTGGAGGAGAGCGGCACGAACCGGGTATATGTACTCGGTGATCCAGCTTATTATGGGCGCTTCGGCTTTGAACCAGATGATGGGGTCATGCCACCTTACCCCCTGCCAGAAGAATGGGTTGGTGCCTGGCAATCTCGTTTTCTGGGTGGCGACGAGCGGCCTCTCCGCGGAAAACTTTCCGTCCCACAACCATGGTGCCAAAAAGCCCTGTGGGCGCCTTGAATCAAGGATACGGCTCGGTCTCCAATTATCTGTGCGGCTAGAACTTTGTAAATGCAAAATACTTTTTACTGAAATCAGATTTTCTGATCATATTCGCCGATTTCCTCGTATTGCGAGAGATGCGCGTCGATGTCCGCAAACATGGCGCGCATGTTCTCGTCCGACGTGGGGCTTTCACAAACTACTACCAGATTTGGCGTATTGGATGACGCCCGGATCAGGCCCCAGGTGCCGTCTTCCAGTACAATGCGGATGCCGTTTATGGTAATGACTTGCCGCACGGTTTGCCCGGCGATTTTTTTGTCCGCCGCTACAGCGGCTTCGAAATGGGCCACAACTTTTTCAACAATGCCGTATTTATCTTCGTCCCGGCAATGGGGCGACATGGTGGGTGATTGCCACGTCAGCGGTAATTCCCGGCGCAGGTCCGCCATGGTTTTCCCGGGGTTGCGTTCAAGCATGTCGAGCACTGCAAAGGCCGCGCCAATGCCATCGTCATAACCTTTGCCAATCGGCTCGTTGAAGAAATAATGACCGCTCTTCTCAAAGCCTGCCAACGCACCAGTCTCATGGCTGCGCCGTTTGATATACGAATGACCGGTCTTCCAATATTCTGTTCTGGCACCGTTGGCGATCAGAACGGGATCGGTTTCGAATAATCCGGTTGATTTCACATCAACCACGAATTTTGCGTTTTCAAAACGGGCGGAGAAGTCCCGCGCCAGCAGAACTCCGATTTTGTCGGCGAAAATCACTTCGCCTTCATTATCAATGACGCCGCACCGGTCGCCGTCGCCATCGAATGCCAATCCCACATCAGCCTTGGTTGCCAAAACCCGGTCGCGGACCGCGTTCAGCATTTTCAGGTCTTCCGGGTTGGGATTGTGGCTCGGGAAATTATAGTCAAGCTGGGCATTCAGCGGAATCACCTCCGCACCGATAGCAGTCAAAGCACGGGGCGCGAACGCGCCAGCGGTGCCGTTACCAGACGCTGCCACAACGCGCAGCGGACGGGACAGCTTTGGCCGGTCGGTGAGGGCTGCGAGATAGGTGTCGATAAAATCAGGGACAAACCTGTAATGGCCACCGCCACGTGTATCCAGATCGCCTTCCAGCACAATTGCCTTCAACTGGCTCATTTCATCAGGGCCAAAGGTGAGGGGGGCGTTGCATCCCATTTTGACCCCGGTCCAGCCATTATTATTGTGGCTTGCGGTGACCATCGCGACGCCGGGCACATCCAGCTCAAATTGCGCAAAATAGGCCATTGGTGATAGCGCCAGCCCAATATCATGAACATCGCACCCGGCCGCCATAAGTCCGAGGGTAAGGGCTTGTTTGATGCTAAGCGAATAGGCCCGGTAATCATGGCCAACCACGATGGCCGGCGGCGTAATTCCGAGACGGTGCAACAAGGTGCCAAGCCCCTGACCAAGGACTTGAATTCCGAGCAGGTTTATTTCTTCAGGAAACCGCCAGCGCGCGTCATATTCACGAAAGCCTGTCGGTTTCACTTGAGGCGTGATTTCAAATTCGGCTGTGTTCAGCTTGATTGACGGAAGTGGTTTGGGAAACATGTTTCAAATCTCTAGCGGTACAGGACCATCTGGTCGCCCTTGATCTCGAACCGTGAAATCGCGCCCAGAAAGCTCATACCCAGCAGGGAATGTTCAAGCAGGCCAGCTCTTACCACAATGGCGCTGACATCGCGCATTTCAATGCCGCCAACCGAGAGGTTGTCGAGGGTAATCCGTGCCGCCATCGCTGTGCCGTTTGCGGTACGGATCGGGGTATCAAATTCCAGCCATTCCATATCAAAGCCGACGCGCTGGGCATCATTTTCCGTGAGCGTGACAACGGTAGCTCCGGTATCGGCCATCATCTGGACGTGAACATCGTTGGCTAGCGTCTCAGCGGTGAATTGCCCGAGCTTGCCGGCAGATATTGCGGTAACAGCCGGTCCTTGATGGCTTATAGCAGGCCGTGATGGTCCATCGCTCGCTTCATTGGAGGCTAAACCCAATGTCCGTTCATCAAGCGTGGTGGTTGCCAAAGCGATGCCGACGGCGACAAATAAAAGTGTTGAAATTTTACTCAAACTACTAACCCTCTACACAACAATTCGGGCGGGCGTGCATAAACTAGCGGTGGCTGTTCATGATCAGCCGGTCACCCTCAACCTTATAAGACACGAGACGTTCTAAAAAACTGTTACCCAACAAGCTTCCATTTAACGCGCCAGGTTGGGCAACCAGCGCCCGGACGCCGGAAAATCCGATTGATCCGACCGCGATTGAGCTCAGGCGCACTGGGGCAGCTAAAGTTTGGCCGTTGGCCGTTGAAACAAGAATTACATAATCATCCGCGCCGATTTCAAGCCCGGCAGCCGCTGCATCTCTGGCACTCAATGTCACAAGGCTGGCGCCGGTATCAACCAGCATCTGGATTGCAGTACCGTTGATTTTTGCGTTGGCAACAAAATGGCGATCATTACGCTGCCGGAGTGTCACACTGATAGTTCCATCGGCGGAGATATCTTCGGCGACGTAACCCGGGAGAAGAACCGCCAATGTCTGGTTGGCGACGCGTTGAAGGTCGTATCGAAAACCGTATCCGACAATCAGGAAAATCAATAAAAAGGTCCAAATTGCTATATCCCGCAAGGCTTTACCAAACCGGCGGCGATAGGCATAGAACAGGCCACTTGTTATAGCCAGACCAATAATTCCATAAAATACAAGTGATGCGATTTTATCGCCGGAAAGATTACTGAACGGAATAGTATCGGAATTGAGTAGCCAAAATGCCAGCGCTCCGGCGAAGAAGAGAAAGGCGATCCGGATTATCATTCAAATTACCTAAAGCACTTATGCTGCGCCGCGGATCGTGTCTGGAGCTGTTTCC
This sequence comes from Hyphomicrobiales bacterium, assembly GCA_021775875.1. Taxonomy (GTDB): domain Bacteria; phylum Pseudomonadota; class Alphaproteobacteria; order Rhizobiales; family NORP267; genus NORP267. The sequence continues at coordinate 189,172 of JAJFHA010000020.1, forward strand.
TGAACCGGTGGCAACGCTTTCATAACCCGTTTGCGCGGAAAGGTGATAATGATCTCGGTACCTTCGCGAAGCTCGCTCTGGATATCAAATGTTCCGCCGTGCAGCTCAACAAGCCCGATAACAATCGGGAGGCCTAGTCCTGCGCCCTGTTCAGCAATTTTTTGGGCATGAGAGCCCTGGCCGAAAGAGGTCAAAACCTGGGGGATTTCTTCTTCCGGTATGCCGACGCCGGTGTCGCGAACGCCCAGATATTGCCCACCACCCTCGGTCCAACCAACGCTTATGGTGATGGTACCGCCGTTTGGGGTGAATTTGATGGCGTTTGAGAGCAGGTTCAACGCGATCTGACGCACCGCCCGCTCGTCACTCCATAATTTAGGCATTTGTGGCTCAAATTGTCCGACAAGACTGACACCGCGTTCGGTGGCGCGAAGCTCAACCAGACGCACGCAATCCTCCACAACACCGACTAAATTAATGGCGTCTTCGTTGAGTTCAAGTTCGCCTGCTTCAACCCGCGACAGGTCAAGAATTTCGTTAATCAGATTGAGCAGGTGTTCGCCGCTGGAGTGAATATCGCTGGCATATTCAGCATATTTTGGACTGGAGTGTGGCCCCAGAATTTCCGATTTCATCACTTCGGAAAAGCCCAGAATGGCGTTCAATGGTGTACGCAATTCGTGGCTCATGGTGGCCAAGAACCGTGATTTCGAGATGTTCGCAGTTTCTGCACGCCGCCGAGCTTCATCGGACAGAGCGTTGACTTGTTCCAACTCCGAGATCAGCACTTCCTTTTCGGCCCGAAACGACAACATCGTGTAGGCACTGTCGAAAAGCCGCCTGGAAATCAGCAGGAAATAAAATTGCGCACCAATGGTTATGCCAGCCATTGCATAATAGATCACGCCGCCGATACCAAGGAATGTCGCCACAATGGCAATCGTGATCGGTAATGTGCCAATATAGATCGCCGGGTCGAGAACCCCGGACAGCATGGTTCGAATCGCTAGAATGGTGATCAAAGTTGCGAATATAAAGACATAAGTTTCGGGGTTATGATCGGGCATTTTAACGAGCGCCAACGACGCCCAGGTGACCGCATAGAAAAATTCAGCCGATGATAATTTTGATCGCCAAACTTTGAGATCAAGGTCCGTGACACTGGCTTTCTCAAAGCTTCGGCACAGGCTCATCAAAATGCCCTGCGAAACAAGGATCGAGCTGAGCCAGATCAAAGCCACTGAAATCGGCACCCAGATCGTCAGGACAATTGCAACGGCGGTGCCAAACAGGGGAATGAACAAAGGTGCGCCAAGCTGATTGCTTGCGTAAATCAGCATGATTTCGTAGTCGAATGTCGGGCTGCTGCCGGTATTCGACGTTAGTCGTTCCCGGGCCTGACGGATATGGCTGACAAGTTCACGTTGGCGGCTAGCCTCCGGCTTGTCCAGATCGGGCCCGTAAATGCCATGCTTTGTTCTAACCTGGGACATGTTTACGCAAAACTCCGGAACGCAGAAACACGCTCTGCTGCGAGAAAATACTCTGGAATCGGATTTTGAAGTGAATTTATTAAGAATGACCTGAACAACATGGTTAACCAAAAGTAAATTTGACCATAGTGAGACTGCATTAATGATTTCAGGGTTTTTGAGGGATAGGGCTGGCGCGGTGTTTATCGCGATTGCGGTTTTGGCTGTCATATATTTGCTACCGTCAGGCTTGCCCGAAACTCTGCGCGGACCGGCCTTTGTGGTTGACGGTGATTCATTGGAAATTCTTGGTAGCCGGGTTCGCCTCCACGGTATCGATGCGCCGGAAGGGCGTCAAAATTGTTCCCGTGACGGGCGAAACTGGGCCTGCGGTCGGGATGCGGGCGCTGCTTTGCGCAACAAGATCCACGGGCGTCAGGTTGATTGCGACCCGCTCGAATATGATCAATATGACCGTATTCTGGCCCGCTGCCATGTGGGTGGCGAAAACCTGAATCTCTGGATGGTGTCTGAGGGGTGGGCGGTCTCTTTTGGCGCATATCGAAACGAAGAGCGCGACGCGAGAAACAATAGCCGAGGCATCTGGGCCAGCGAATTCCTGCGCCCCTCGGAATGGCGACATCAAAACGGAATTTGACCGTTTGAGTTCCAGCCGGACTTGCACCATGCGCACCACCATGATCCACTTGCGCCAACGTGAACTCAACAGGAATAAAAGATGAAAATTTATGAAAACAAAGTGGCGCCAAACCCGCGTCGGGTGCGGATATTTTTGGCCGAAAAAGGCATCGAAGTCCCAATGGAACAAGTCGATATCATGAAGCTTGATTGCCAGACCGATGAATTCACCGCTAAGAATCCGATGCAACGGGTGCCGGTGCTGGAACTGGATGATGGCACAAATATTTCTGAATCAATCGCGATCTGCCGATATTTTGAAGAGACCAATCCGGAACCGGCTTTATTTGGCACCGATCCGGTCTCAAAAGCCCAGATTGAAATGTGGAACCGGCGTGCCGAACTAAATTTGTTGCTGCCAATCGCGTCTGCGTTCCGCCATACGAATCCTGCCATGGCCGAGCTTGAAGTGCCGCAGGTTCAGGAATGGGGTGAAGCCAATTTGCCGAAAATTGAAACCGCCCTTGCCTTATTTGACGGTGAATTGGCAAACCACGATTTCATCGCAGGGGACACTTATTCCGTTGCTGATATCACCGCTCTTTGTGGGATAGATTTCATGCGCGTGTTGGGCCGCAAACCTGAAGGTTTTGAGAATATAGTTCGCTGGCATGACGCGATGAAAGTCCGCGCCAGTTACGGTGCCTGATCACAGCCAGGCAAACGGGTAGTTGATATGAATCGGATCTTCGAATGTCTCCATGACTGAGTTGGATAGATTGCTTGGTGACATTGTCAAATGCAGAATGTGCCGGGATCACTCCGTGCAAAAAATGCCCTTGCCGCACGAGCCACGACCAATTGTCCGGCTCTCGGCCATGTCAAAAATTGCGGTTGTCGGGCAAGCTCCCGGCACCCGCGTACATGCCAGCGGCATCCCGTTTGATGACCCGTCCGGCGACCGGTTGCGCAATTGGATGGGGTTAGATCGGGATGAATTTTACGACACGTCCCGGGTGGCGATTATCCCGATGGGGTTTTGCTTTCCGGGGCTTGATGACAAGGGCGGTGATCTGCCGCCCCGCAAGGAGTGTGCGCCTCAATGGCGGGGTCAGGTTTTGGCTCATGCCGAGAATATTTCTCTGACACTGGTGATCGGACTTTACGCCCAGGCTTGGCATCTTGGGCCGAAGCGCAAACGCAACCTGACCGAAACCGTCAATGCGTGGCGCGAATATTACGACCCCGATCAGGACAAGCGCATCATTCCCTTGCCGCACCCGTCATGGCGCAACAATGGCTGGATTAAAAAGAACCCCTGGTTCGAAACCGAATTGCTGCCGGTGCTGCGGAAGGATATTCAGGGTCTTTTGAAAGACTGAAAGCTAGCCAAGCCCGTCCATCCATGCCGCTACCGCTTCACCGATTTCATGCGGACTATCTTCCTGAATGAAATGAACGCCTTTGACGGTGACTTCCGTCTGGTTCGGGAATTTCCGGCAATGGTCGCGATTTGCACCGGTCAGGATCGCGCCGGGTTCGGCGTTGATAAACAATTTTGGAATGTCGCTGGTCAGCAGCCAGTTTGCATAATCACCGACAATTTCAACAACGTCGGCAGGTTCGCCGCCAATCGGGATTTGCCGGGGCCAGGTCAGGGTTGGCCTGCGGTCTTCACCTGCATTCGCAAACGGGCGGCGATAAATTGCCATTTCTTCTTCCGTAAGGTCGCGAAGAACGGACCCGGGCAGCACCTTTTCAACAAAGATATTTTTTTCCAAAATCATGTTTTCGCCAGCCGGTGAGCGGAACGCCTGAAACACCGGACGGGCAGCTTCCGACCAATCGTCCCATTCAGGGATCGGCCGCACGATACCTTCCATATAGGCGATCCCGCGTACCGCATCCGCGTGTCGCCGCGCCCAGTCAAACCCGAGTGCCGACCCCCAGTCGTGGATAACCAGGGTTACGTTGGAAGTTACGCCAAGTGCCTCAAGAGCCGCTTTCCAATAAGACCGATGCTCGACAAAGGTGTAACTGTCAGGTCCTGAATCATCGAGTTTCTCTGAATCCCCCATGCCAATCAAGTCGATAGCAATGCAGCGGCCTTTGTCGGCCAGATGCGGCATGACGTTGCGCCAAAGATAGGAGGATGTCGGGTTGCCGTGCTGGAAGATGATTGGATCACCTGACCCCATTTCCACATAGGCCATTTTGCGGCCCTTCACAGTGATGAATTTTTTGTCGTGCTCTATTGCAGAAATTTCACTCATGATTGCCTCGCTTATGTTTAATCTGATATTTTTTCTTGAAAAAATGACGTCATTTCTGCTTCAAAATCTTTGCGCTTTTCAATCGCCAGTCCGTGCGCCGCGCTGCCAAACATCAACAGATCAGAATAGGGGATCAGTTCGGCGGCTTCTTCCATTATTTCGGGTTTGAAAAGCGGGTCCATCGCGCCGCCAACAATCTGTACCGGCACCTGAATTTTCGCCAGATGCGCGCCGAGGTCAGCCGCCATCATCGCCTGCAAAGCCTGCATCAAGCGCTCGGGGCTTTCCGGGATTCCAGACCCGATCGGGAGCAATATCCGCGCCATGGTTTTGTTGAAAGACCGGCGGAACCCGGTAAAGGATACATTCGCCATGGAATCCGACAAGGCAATCCACTTCTGGGCCGTTGCCAATTCAAGCCAGTGTGCGACAATATCCTTGCCCTCTCCGCTGAGCCGGTGCGCGGCAGAATTCACGCTGACCCGGCCGATATTATCCGGCTTGTGGGCGGCAAGCGCTAAAGCGGCGATGCCACCAATCCCGGTTCCTGCAATATCGACAACAGGTTCATCCGGTTTTTCACGGATCAGGGTGGACTTGATCGCTACATCGATATCTTCGATCAGATTGGTGAGTCCCATGCCGGGCGGGCGCTGGCTGGAGCGCCCCAAAAAATAAATCGTATGAGTTTCGCACAATTCAGGCATGATCCCGGCATAGGCGTGAGGATATTCGCCGGGGGACGCGAACGCATCGCTCAATCCTGGCAAATAGACAAGGATTTTGGATCCGCCCGCAACCCGCAGATACGGAAAGCCCGGCCGGGCAAGCCCGACCGATACCTGATTAGCCCGTGCCTGCCGGTTTTTTATGCCTGCTAATTTCAACATCAGCGGAGCATAGCGGGAATTATTCAGCATGCCTCAAAAAAAACGCCGCCAACGAAAATGTGATCGGGAGCTATTCCTCAAGCCGTGCCAACAGGCTGGATGTGTCCCAGCGGCGGCCACCCATTTTCTGCACTTCGGAATAGAATTGGTCCACAAGGGCCGCGACCGGCAAATGTGCGCCGTTGGCACGGGCTTCGCCTAGGCAGATTGACAAATCCTTACGCATCCAGTCGACCGCGAAGCCAAATTCATATTGGCCATCATTCATGGTCTGATACCGGTTTTCCATCTGCCATGATTGCGCTGCGCCCTTGGAAATCACGTCGATCACGTTGACCACATCGAGTCCGGCCGCTTTGGCGAAATGAATGCCTTCAGCAAGACCCTGGACCGCGCCTGCGATGCAAATCTGGTTGACCATTTTGGTCAATTGACCGGCGCCTGCTGGTCCCATCAGGCCAACCATTTTGGCGAAATTTTCAATCACCGGTTGGGCTTTGTCATAATCCGATTGCGCTCCGCCAACCATAACGGTCAGGGCACCGCTTTCGGCCCCCGCTTGCCCACCGGATACGGGCGCATCAAGTGCGCCAAAGCCTTTGGCGCGGGCGGCTTCGTCCAGTTCCCGGGCGATAGCCGCTGAGGCCGTTGTATTATCGATGAAAACCGCACCAGCACCGATTGATTTGAATGCACCATCGTCGCCAAGGGTAACTTCGCGCAGGTCGTTATCGTTGCCAACGCAGCAAAATACGAAGTCTGATCCAGCAGCCGCTTCTGCCGGGGTTGCTTTGAAAGCGCCACCAAATTCGCTGGCCCATTTCTCGGCTTTTGCGGTAGTGCGGTTATATACCGTGACGTCGTGGCCGCCTTTGGTCTTTAGAAATCCGGCCATCGGATATCCCATAACACCAAGCCCGATGAATGATACTTTCGCCATAATAGTCTCCTGTAGAAATCAATTGTTATCTGAAAAATTTGTGGGTTCTGGTTTGTCAGCGGGGCGCGACGCCAAGTTCTGGGAAGGGGATGAACGTGACCAGATCACCGGGCGTGATTTTCTCCAGACCTTCGCCAAGCTCGATCAGGCCGTCGGCGACCCGAAGCGAGGTAATCAACCCCGAGCCGTCGCGCGGAAACCGGCGAACGGATGTGGTGCCATCAGATGCGCGTTCGATATAACCGCGCAGAAATTCACGCCGCCCCGGCTTTTTCGTCATTTCAAATGTTGCAGGCACTTGATACCCCGTTGGTTCCGGCCATTTGGCACCGCCAAGCCTGAACAGCACAGGGCGCACATAAAGCAGGAAACATACCATAGCCGCGACCGGGTTGCCGGGCAGCCCGAGAAAAAGACATGTCCCAATCTGGCCAAAACTCATGGGCCGTCCGGGTTTGATCGCCAATTGCCACATGTGAAGACTGCCAAGCGCATCAACGCTTTTCACTACATAATCTTCGTCTCCCCGACTGGCGCCGCCGGTGGTGAGGATGGCGTCGTGGCTGTTAGCCGTATCAGAGAGCGCGGCGCGAACACTTTCGGCTTTGTCTTCGAGGATGCCGAGGTCTGTAATGTTAGCGCCGGCGCTTTCCAGCAAACCGCGCAGCATGAAATGATTTGAATCATAAACCTTGCCGAGCGTGTGTGGGCTGCCGGGGCGCAAAATTTCGTCGCCGGTGGAAATCAGGGCAAGTTTTAGAGGGGCAAAACAGGCAATTTCACCGATGCCGGTTGAGGCAATCGCCGCAATATCCTGAGGTCGGAGCCGGGTGCCGGCTTCAAGAATGAGATCACCTGCGCGCACATCTTCGCCTGCTTTACGGCAATTGGCATTGGCTTTCAGGCCCTGTGGAATGGTGGCGATATCCGGGTCGCCGGGAATGAGTTCCACATCCTCCTGCATGGCAATTGAATCTGCGCCGGAGGGCATCACAGCACCGGTGAAAATCCGGGCGGCGGTGCCTTTTGCCAGCGCGGACGCAGCAGGATGCCCGGCAGCAATTCGTACAGATATTGGTAAGCGGCCATCGAGCGCCAGATAATCCTTGTGCGCAAAAGCATAGCCATCAACGGCAGAATTATCAGTCGACGGGATCGGTCGCGGCGCTTTAATAGTCTCCGCGAGAATACGCCCGTTTGCTTTGTCCAAAGTGATTGTTTCAAGGTCTGCTACGGGCTGTACGCGTTCTTTCAGAAGCGCCAGCGCGTCGACATGGCGCATCCGGTCGCCATCATGCAGGAAGCAATCATCAAGCAGTTTCGGCGGCATTGCGTGCTCCTTTACCTGACTTGATCGCGACCCGCTCAAGAATAAAATCCGCGATGTCCGAAATCATATCCTGACTAAACACGGGAATATCGCTGTCTGGAATATCGTAATCGCTGGCAATGGCGATGATGTTGGAATCCGTCTCTGAAAGCGGATCATCTTTCAGGGTTTCTTTGCGCCGGGTTTCGATTTTTAAATGCGGCTCGCGTTTATAGCCTTCGATGACAATGATGTCAGCGGGCGACATGCGCGCGATAACGTCATCCAGGCTGGGTTCAGATTCCGCATCCAGTTCGTGCATCAATGCCCAGCGTTCGCCGGAAACAAGCGCGACTTCGTGCGCCCCGGCCTCGCGATGTTTCCACGAATCCGTGCCTTCATGGTCGATATCAAAATGATGGTGGGCATGTTTGATCGTGGCCACCCTGAACCCGCGATCGACAAATTCACCAACCAGATTGGCGACCATGGTTGTCTTGCCGGAATTTTTCCATCCGGTAACACCAATGATGATGGTCATGCCACCGTCTCCGAAAAAATGGCTTCAGCCGCTTCGAGGTCTTCCGGCGTGTTCACATTGAAAAACGGATCGCGTTTGCTGCTGCCTGTATTTATGTCGGCAAAATTGACGTCCACCAGCGTGTGGCGATCAACCCAGGCCAACACCTTGCGGTTGGTGCCGGTTGCCAGCCATTCGGCCAGATCATCCGCCAGCGAAATCGGCCAAAGCCCAAATACCGGGTGCAGCTTGCCGCCCGATTTCGCAAGGACAATTCTGGTTGGATCATCGCTGGCGGCTGCAACAAATCGGTCAACAAGATCATCGGGAAAAAACGGCGTGTCGACGGCAACGGTAACGATCCAGCGAGCAGTCGGCACATTGGCTTTGGCCCAAAGCATGCCGGTCAACACACCTGCCAAAGGCCCGGCAAACCCGTCGATGCTGTCCGGCACTACTGGATTTTTGAATCCAGAATAGGCGTCCGCATCGTCGTTGGCATTGATAATAACCGACCCGGCTTGTGGGCTGATCCGGTCCAGAATATGCGCGATTAGCGGACGACCGCCAATTTGTTTGAGGCTTTTGTTGTCGCCCCCCATGCGCCGCGATAATCCGCCCGCTAGGACGATACCTGATACCAGTGCGGACCGGGATTTCGCATTCGGCTCTGCGTCGCGCTGCGCACTCATTTCAGGGGTGCCTGAAGCTTCGGTCCCAACCTCATCAAAAACTATTCGATCATATCCGGCCAAGGCCACAAAGCGTTTGCCCCGAGCGCGACCAATTAGCGTCAGGTTGGCTTCCCGCGCCAGTTCCACGCCCCAGGCGGTGAAGCCTGACCGCGAGACAAGGATCGGGATGCCCATCTTGACCGTCTTGATCACCATCTCAGACGTCAGCCTGCCGGTCGTATAAAACATCTTGTTATCAGGCGATATTTTGTTCAGGAACATGAAACCGGCAATTTTATCGACAGCATTGTGCCGCCCGACATCTTCCACATAAATCAGCGGCCGGTCTTCTTCACAAAGGACACAGCCATGGATCGCACCGGCCTTCAGATAAAGGCTTGGGGCGGTGTTGATCTTTTTAGTAAGGGCAAACAGCCACGAGGTTTTCAGTTTTGTCTCGGTGCTCAAATTGATTTCATCAAACCGCTCCATCAGATCACCAAACGTGGTTCCCTGAGCGCACCCGGATGTCTGAACCTTCTTTTTGAGCTTTTCCTCATAATCGGTTTCGCGCTTGGTGCGCACCACGATAACGCCAAGATCGTCCTCGTGATCTATCGCGGTGATTTCATCATCTTCAAGAAGCATGTTCTGGTTCAACAGATACCCGACTGCGAGCAGGTCCGGATGATCCCCGATCGTCATCATGGTGACGATTTCCTGGCTGTTGAGAAACAGCGTCAGGGGTTGTTCGGTGACAACAGAGGTATCCACCGCTTCCTGGTTCTGATCGATCCCGGAGACTGTTCGCGACAGGCTCACATCATTGGGGTCAGGCTGGACTTCAAATTCTTTCATGATCACTGCTTGATGATTTAAATTTCAGGCAACCTTACAGCAAGGCAGACTTGAGGTCAGCAATCTTGTCATGGAGTTTGTGTTTTTCCCATTCGTATCGCAATAACATTATCATGCTTGAACCAATCGTCAGGATCATTAAATTAGCAGCGGGGAAACAGGTGTTTATCTTGCGCCAAACTATCAGGGATTGTGAAGAATATGAGTGATGTAACAACGGATCAGGTGCGTGAACAATTGCGGAGGGTCAAGGGACCGGACCTTGAAGGCGATATTGTCGAGCTTGGTCTCGTTTCCGATATTGTCGTCAATGACGGCAAGGTGATTTTCTCAATATCAATTGACCCGGAGCGGGCAGAGGAGTTGGAGCCATTGCGCCTGGCTGCTCAGGAAGTAACCGAAAAAATTGACGGCGTCGTTCAGGTGCTGGTCGGCCTAACCTCTCACAGCAACAAACCGAATGGCGGCGGCAATAGTGCCCCGCAGCGCAAGCCCTCTCCCGGCGCCGGGCCGGGTACGTTGCCACCGCCAATGGCGGCACAGGCAGGCCAGGCACCGGCCCAACCGCAAAAGGCCGGGGTTCCGGGCGTCGGGGCTATCATCGCAGTGGCGTCTGGCAAGGGCGGGGTGGGTAAATCAACCACTTCAGCAAATCTGGCGCTCGCCTTTCAGGCCAACGGGTTGAGGGTTGGCGTCCTCGACGCTGACATCTATGGGCCGTCCATGCCGCGCTTGTTGAATACGTCCGGCCGCCCCCAGAATGACGGGCGCATACTCAAACCGCTGGAAGGGTTTGGCCTCAAGGTCATGTCCATGGGCTTTCTGGTGGATGAAGATACGCCGATGATCTGGCGCGGACCGATGGTCATTTCGGCGCTGACCCAGATGCTGCGCGAAGTCGCCTGGGGCGAGCTTGACGTTTTGGTGGTCGATATGCCGCCGGGTACTGGCGACGCCCAGCTCACCATGGCCCAGCAGGTGCCGCTTGCAGGTGCCATTATCGTTTCAACGCCGCAGGATCTGGCCCTGCTGGATGCCCGTAAGGGTATCAACATGTTCCGCAAGGTCGATGTGCCGATTCTCGGGATTGTTGAGAATATGAGCTATTATCTCTGCCCCCATTGCGGCGAGCGTTCTGAAATCTTTGGTCATGGCGGTGCCAGGGCTGAAGCCGAAAAACTGGGCGCGGAATTTCTTGGTGAAGTCCCGCTCAATATCGAAATCCGGAAAACCTCCGACGATGGCCATCCGATCGTGATTTCAGACCCGAAAAGTGCGTATGCACGAATCTATCTGGATATCGCGACCAAAGCCTGGGCAGAAGTTGAGCGGAACAGGTTGAGCGAGGCCCATGCCGCGCCTAATATCGTGATTGAGTAGGATCGGCGGATGCAAACAATTCTGGTCCCGGTTGACGGTTCCATCCATGCCTTGAAAGCCCTTCGTATTGCCTGCGATCTGGCGGAAAAATATGGCGGCAAGGTCACACTTCTGCACGTCTTGGTGGAAGGCAGAAGCGCAGTAGAATTGCTCGATCTGCACGCGGCAAACGCATTTGGGCCGACTTTAACGGCGCAATTGAAGGAGAGTGGGGCCAAAGCCCCAGTCGAATTGCTGGAGGTGGTTGGCCGGAAAATCCTTGATCAAGCCGCTGCGGAGACTGATCGGCGCGGCCTTGAAACCAATCAACTGCCGATTGCGGTCGGCGATCCGGCCGAAAATATCCTGATCGCTCTCAGACAATCCGGTGCCAGCACCATTGTCATGGGATCAAGAGGTGCGGCACATCGCGACCCGTCGTCTTTTGGCAGCGTATCGCAGGCCATTTTTGAGCGCGCAAATTGCACGTGCCTTTCTGTCAAATAATCTTGGTCAGACAATGGTCTGAAGGCGCTATCTGGACGAACGAGCAGGGCGGCGTACAACCGCTTCCCGGCGGAAGGTGTAAACACCGGCGGCGATAACGATGAAAATACCCACAAATGTCCACAGATCCGGGATGTCGCCCCAAACGAAATATCCGATCAGAATCGCCCAGATCACAATCGAGTAGCGGAACGGAGAGATGAACGATACTTCGCCAACCCGGAACGAGATCAGAACGAAATAATAGCCGCCAAGAATGCAAATGGAGGCCAGCGCAAGGCCCATAACCTCTGCCGATTGTATCGGCACCCAAGGTTCAAACAAGGCGTAAACAAATCCCGCCAGCGTGACCATGATGGCGCTTGCCGATGTAATCAGGAATGACGGCGCATCGTCGCTGACAGTCCGGGTGGATACGTCCCTGACCGCCACGAAAAAGACCCCGGCCAAAGCCAGAATAGAGGCGGCATGAAACCCTTCCGCACCCGGTTTGATGATCAACAAAACACCGAGAAAGCCCACAAACGCGGCGATCCAGCGCCGCATACCTACCTTTTCACCGAGAAACAATGCTGATCCGGCCGTCGCCAACAGCGGTGCTACTTGCAGAATAGCGGTTATATTGCCAATCGGCATCAGAATCAGGGCTGACAGATAAAACATGGTTGCCGTGGTCTCGCCGATGGTGCGCAGGACAACGCCCTTTTGCAGCAAGGTCCGCCAGCGCCCGAATTCACCGCGCATCCACGATACCAGCAAGATAATCGCACTTGCCATCAGCCCGCGTACGAAGATGATTTCACCGGTCGGCAGGTTGCTGCTGGTCAGCTTGACGATGGAGTCATTGATGATCAGGAAGGCCATCCCGGCCAGCATGGTAACGACGCCCAATGTATTATTCTGCTGCATGGTGGTTCAATCAGGCTGAGGGAATATGGGTCGTGGTGACATCAACCAAAAGGCGGTCCATTTGGTCTGTCACTTCGGTGCGAATGGTTGTGACACGGCGGCCCTTTTTGACAAAGCGTGCATTGGCACGCAATTCGCCTTCGGTTACGTTACCGATCAGGTTTGCGGAGAGGTTAATCGCTAGCGGAAAGCCGGGTTCGGCTTCAGCGGCATCCATTTTTCCCATGGCCAGGACGGTTGCGGTAACATCAGCAAACCACAGGATCGCACCTGCATGGACGGTGCCAAACGGATTACGGATACCCGGCTTGACCGGCATTGTCGCCGACGCTGAATTCTCATCCACCGATTGAACCGAGAATTCAATCTCGCCTTTATAATGAAATCCGCTCATTCGACGCTGCCCTATAATGTGATTCAAACCGATATCTTGATCCGTCATCAAGACCCGACTTGTAATCACCAATAGAAACAAAGGTACGGACAAAACAAGCGGCAAAATCGCTATTGCAACTTATTCGCATTCTGGTTTACGGTGTTTTATACAGAACCTGACAACGGACAAAGTGAGAAACAGGCCGTTTTCTCTATTGCAATTCGACTATTTCAGATCTCCACAGGATTTTGGATGATACAGACCATCTCTCGTTTTTTGCACAAATTTACGGCTATCCTTTTTGCCGTTGCGCTGTTGTGCGGTCTGACATCGGCAAATGCTGCCGACAGGCTCAAAGTTGTAACCACATTCACAATCATTGCTGATCTGGCGGCAAACGTGGCGGGGGACGCGGCGATCGTGGAATCGATCACCAAGCTTGGTGCTGAAATTCATAATTACCAACCAACCCCGCGCGATATCCTGCGCGCCCAGGATGCCGATCTGGTTTTGTGGAACGGTCTCAATCTGGAATTATGGTTCGAGCGATTTTTCTCAAATATCAGCGACGTGCCTTCAGTGATTGTGTCAGAGGGCGTTGATCCGATGGGCATTTCCCAGGGGCCGTATACCGGCAAACCAAACCCCCATGTCTGGATGTCGCCGAGCGATGTGCTGATTTACGTGGAAAATATCCGCAAGGCGCTGGTTGAGCATGATCCGGAAAATGCCGAGACTTATAACGTCAATGCTCTGACTTATTCCGCGCAAATAGAAGCGGTCGCTGCTCCGATCCGTGCTGCACTCGCCGCCATTCCCGAGGAGCGGCGGTGGTTGGCGACCAGCGAAGGCGCGTTCAGTTATCTGACCCGCGATTTCGGCCTCCGTGAGCTATACATATGGCCGATCAATGCCGACCAACAAGGAACGCCACAACAGGTGCGCCATGTGATCGATACCATCCGTGAACATGACATCCCCGCGATTTTCAGTGAAAGCACGGTATCGCCAAACCCGGCAATGCAAATTGCCCGTGAAACTGATGCAGATTATGGCGGTGTTTTATATGTGGATTCGCTGAGTGATGCCGACGGCCCTGTCCCGACATATCTGGATCTATTGCGGGTAACGGCAGAAACCATCACGAAAGCACTTGAACAATGACGGCCACCAGCCCATCCAGCGTTGAAGGCGTGCAAGACCCGGTTGAAACCGGCCTGACGGTGGAAAATGTAACCGTCACCTATCGCAATGGCGTGACGGCCTTGCAGAATGTCAGCTTCACAATTCCGCGGGGCACAATTACTGCGCTGGTTGGCATCAATGGCAGCGGCAAATCTACCTTGTTCAAGGCTGTCATGGGGTTTGTCCCACTTTTAAGCGGACGCGTGAGCGTTCTCGACATGACCGAGACCGAGGCTTTGGCGAAAAACCTTGTTTCCTACGTGCCCCAAAGCGAGGAAATCGACTGGAATTTCCCGGTCCTGGTCGAAGACGTGGTGATGATGGGCCGGTACGGTCATATGAACTGGCTCCGTCGCCCGTCGCGTAGAGATCATGAATTGGTAGCGACCGCACTGGAGCGTGTCGGGCTTTCAGATTTCCGCCACCGTCAAATTGGCGAATTGTCGGGTGGCCAAAAAAAGCGCGTATTTCTGGCCCGCGCATTAGCGCAGGAAGGCCGCGTTATTTTGCTCGACGAGCCGTTTACCGGTGTTGATGTCGGAACCGAAGAGCAGATCATTTCGCTGTTGCGGGATTTGCGCGACGAAGGCCGGGTGATGCTGGTCTCGACGCACAATCTCGGCAGCGTCCCGGAATTCTGCGACCGCTCGATCCTGATAAACAAGACCCTGTTGGCGGCCGGCCTCACGAAAAAAGTATTCACCCGCGCCAATCTGGAAATGGCCTTTGGCGGCATGTTGCGGCAATTTACCCTTGGCGGCGCAGATCTGCATGACGATGATGATGCCCGCCAGGTAACGGTTCTGACCGATGACGAGCGGCCCTTCGTGATCTACAGCGACAACGACGCAAACACATCTGATGAAGAGGACAAGCAGGAATGACAATCCTGCTCGAGCCCTTCGCGTATAATTACATGGTCAATGCCATGTGGGTCAGCGCTCTGGTTGGCGGCGTTTGTGCCTTTCTGTCGGTTTATCTGATGCTGAAAGGCTGGTCGCTGATCGGCGACGCGCTCTCCCATTCTATCGTGCCTGGGGTAGTGGGCGCTTACATTCTCGGACTGCCATTTTCCCTGGGAGCATTCCTGGCGGGTGGGCTGGCGGCGGGTGCCATGCTGTTTTTGAACCAGCGTACCAAGCTGAAAGAAGACGCCATTATCGGGCTTATCTTCACGTCATTTTTTGGCCTTGGTCTGTTTATGGTTTCGCTGTTCCCGACCTCCGTCAATATCCAGACAATCGTGCTCGGTAATGTGCTCGCCATAACCCCCGGTGACACCTTGCAACTTGCTATTGTGGGCGGGGTCACGCTGGTGGTTCTGACGTTGAAATGGAAAGACCTGATGCTGACTTTTTTTGATGAGCATCACGCCCGCGCCGTTGGCCTCAATCCAGTGCGGCTGAAATTATTGTTCTTCACGTTGCTCAGCGCCTCCACCGTGGCTGCGTTGCAAACCGTCGGTGCCTTTCTGGTCATCGCCCTCGTGGTGACACCGGGCGCGACTGCTTATCTTCTCACCGATAAATTCCACAAATTGATCCTGATTAGCGTCAGTATTGGCGCGCTGACATGTTTCTTCGGGGCCTATGCCAGCTATTTTCTGGATGCGGCTACCGGCGGACTTATCGTGATTTTGCAAACCTTGCTGTTCTTATTGGCCTTTCTGTTTGCGCCAAAGCACGGGCTTTTGGCTGCCCGGCGCAAAATACGCGCGGCGCGTGAGATCGCGCCATGAACACCATGCTTGAACAATTGCTGCTGCCTTTCCAGTTTGTCTTCATGCAACAGGCTTTCCTGATCGCGCTAGCTGTAGCGTTGCCGATGGCGTTGCTGTCCTGTTTTTTGGTTCTGAAAGGCTGGTCGTTGATGGGCGACGCGATATCTCATGCCATCCTGCCCGGTGTGGTGCTGGCTTATATCGCGGGTTTGCCGCTAATAATCGGGGCCTTTGGCGCGGGTATGACCTGCGCCCTCGCTACCGGCTATATCAAGGAGAATAGCCGGATCAAGGAAGACACGGTCATGGGCGTGGTGTTTTCTGGGATGTTCGGGCTTGGACTGGTGCTATATGTAGAGGTGCAGACCGATATCCATCTGGATCATATCCTGTTCGGCAGTATGCTCGGCCTGTCCTGGGGAGATGTATTACAAAGCGCCGTCATCGCGGCCATTGTTTCAGGTTTGGTGTTTTTGAAACGCAACGACCTGCTGGTGCATTCGTTCGACGAACAACATGCCCGGGTAATCGGGTTGCCGGTAAAAATCCTGCATTACGGATTGTTGACAATTCTGTCCCTGACTATTGTCGGGGCGCTCAAAGCGGTCGGCATCATTCTGGCAATCGCTTTGCTGATCGGCCCCGGCGCCATCGCGTTCCTGATCGTCCAGCGATTTGGTGCGATGCTGATGCTGGCCAGCGCCATCGCTTTGGCATCTTCATTTTTTGGCGTCTATCTGAGTTTCTTCATCGATAGCGCCCCCGCACCAACCATCGTCTTGCTGATCACTGCAATTTTTGTTGTCGTGTTCCTGATCAAACAAAAACCGGTAAAATTGACAAATGAAGTGTCTGAGTGATTAGGCTATCGGTCTGGTTATTTCCATGCTGCGCCCTTAAGGTTGCAATCAGTTTCCCCACCAAATTCCGATAAAGAGAATTCCATGACAAAATCCGTAACCGACGCCGTGCGTGATCGCTATACCTGCCGCTCGTTCATCACCGACAAACCCGTGCCGGACGATATACTGCGCGATATTCTCGATCAGGCGCGCCAATCGCCATCTGGCGGTAACGTGCAGCCATGGCATACCTGGGTCGTAACCGGCGACAGTTTGAAGGGGCTTCAGGACGCAATTGCTGCCGAGATCAAAGAGGGCCAAAGTGGCGGCCAGAACGAATACCGGATTTACCCGGAGAAGATCGGCGAACCTTATCGCACGCGCCGGTTCAAATGCGGCGAAGACCTTTATGCAGCAATTGATATCCCGCGCGAAGACCGCCCGGCACGCATGCAGCAATTGGCAAAAAATTTCCGATGCTTTGGCGCACCCACCTTGCTGCTCTTCGCGCTCGGACGCGATATGCAGCAGGGCCAATGGGCGGATATGGGCATGTACTTGCAGACAATCATGTTGCTGGCGGCCGGGCAGGGGATCGCCACATGCCCGCAGGCAGCTTGGACCAACTGGACCGAAATTGTACGGGCCCATGTTCCAATTCCCGATGAGCAGATTTTCTTCGCTGGCATCAGCATCGGTTATGCCGACGATACCGCGCCAATCAACAATTGGCGCACTGACCGCGCCCCGATGGAAGAATTGGTGACATTCCTCGCTTGAAGGAGCGTGGTTCCAACTGAAAAAGCGTGGTGATACACGCGATAATAGCTTGATCAGCCGCCGGTGACGCTCATGTGGCGGGTAACGGCTGGTCCGCTATTATCCCGGTCGATGATAAAATCATGGCCTTTGGGTTTGCGACCGATGGCTTCATCGATTGCTTGCGAAAGCAATTCATCACCCTCAGATGCCCGCATTGGCGCAAGCAAGTCTGCGGCATCATCCTGGCCAAGGCACATATAAAGCGTGCCAGTACACGTAATCCGGACCCGGTTACAGCTTTCGCAGAAATTATGGGTGAGCGGCGTAATGAACCCAAGCCGTCCACCGGTTTCCTCAACCTTCACATAGCGTGCTGGACCACCGGTTTTGTGCGGGATTTCGGTTAAAGACCAGTTTTTTTCGAGGTCTTTGCGAACCTGCGAGAGGGGCAAATACTGATCCGTGCGGTCGCCCTCAATTTCGCCAAGCGGCATGGTTTCAATCAATGTCAGGTCATAACCCTTGCCGTGAGCCCATTCGATCATGGATGGAATTTCATGGTCGTTGAAGCCTTGAAGTGCGACGGCATTGATTTTGATTTCAAGGCCGGCTTTTTCAGCAGCCTCAAGCCCGGCCATGACCTTTTCCAGAGACCCCCACCGGGTAATGTCGTGAAACTTGTCCGGATCGATGGTGTCGAGTGACACATTGATCCGTCGGACGCCTGCTGCATAAAGCTCGTCGGCATATTTGGGCAATTGGCTGCCATTGGTGGTCAGGGTCAATTCGTCCAGATCGCCGGATTTCAGATGCCGCCCAAGTGCGTGAAACAGGCTCATAATGCCTCGTCGCACCAAAGGCTCGCCGCCGGTAATGCGCAATTTGCGCACGCCCTTGGCAACAAATGCAGAGCACATGCGGTCCAGCTCTTCGAGACTAAGCACGTTTTTCTTTGGCAGGAAGGTCATATTCTCGGACATGCAATAGACACAGCGAAAATCGCACCGGTCCGTTACCGATACCCGGAGATAGGAAACATGCCGCCCAAACGGGTCTATCAGCGCCGGCTGGCCTCCAGAGTTATTTATTTCTGCCGACATTTTCTGAACTCCATTACAACCGGCATTCTCGCCAAAAAACTGCCTCTATACAAGATAGTCTTTAAAGCGGACAACCTCAAACCTGCATTCCGATTTTAAGGGTAGAACCTCGATATGCCAAGCGGGGTATAGGCAAAAATGTATCGATTTCGGCCTAAAAATTTTGGCCAACAGGAAATTTTCACGAATTTACAGTGTACGGCGCTTTATTCTATGAGCAGAAAATGTTGCAACGCACCCAATGTTTTCCAACTAACCCCTTGATTTATACCCTGGAATTGTTCCAGAATATTGAAGTTGGGGAGGAATACCAAACAAATGTCAGCCGAAAAACCGGCCAGTGATACCGTTACCGAAGTAGCTGAAGAGGATGTGCTGCGTGCACATCTGTATCGGCTGCTTGCGGGTTATCTTGCCCGGCCGCCGGGCGCGGAAGACCTCCAGGTTGCTGCGTCAATGGTTGGTGATGACACAGAATTTGGTCAAGCAATTCAAACACTTGGAAAAATTGCCAAGAGCGTTTCACCCGAACAGATATCGGAAGAATATCATGATTTGTTCATTGGCGTTGGGCGCGGCGAACTGCTCCCCTATGCATCATATTACCTGACCGGGTTTTTGATGGAAAAACCCCTCGCAAAGCTCAGAACCGACATGGATCAGCTTGGCATTATACGCGATGAGTCGGTCAAAGAACCCGAAGATCATATCGGCGCGTTGATGGATATGATGGCAGGAATCATCCTCGGAGCCTTCGCCAGGCCCGGCGATATTGCGGCGCAAAAGAGATTTTTCGACGATCATATTTCCCTGTGGGCGAAACATTTTTTCCGCGATCTTGAGGGCGCGAAGGCTTCAGTCTTTTACGCGGCACTCGGGTCGATCGGACGGATTTTCATGGACATCGAAGAAACAGCTTTTGCGATGGACTAAAAATTGAATTGCCTTTGCGGGGAGGCCCGAGGAGGCGGACTGCAGACGAAGTTTTACAGGAGGAAGGAGAAAACGAAAATGTCACAAAAAGAAACTGACATTGGTACGGATCGTCGCGGGTTTCTAAAACTCGCCGGTCTTGGAACCGTTGCCGGGGGTGCTGCCCTCGTTGCCGGTGACAAGACTGCCGAAGCGGCGGAATCGACCAGCACGAAGGCGGGATATCGGGAAACCGATCACGTCAAAACCTACTATGAGATGGCAAGGTTCTAGAAAAACGGATGGTCAGAGGACCAGTCGATTTTCAATTTTGTCGAATAAATTTTTTGAAGGAGATAAGCGATGCTTAGGAAGAAGACTGGCGGGGTTGCATCAGGCCCCCGGTTGTCATCTGCCCTCGCGGAGCTCACCAACGGCGCCGTTGACCGCAGGACGTTCCTGCGCCGGTCAGGGCTTACGATTGGTGGCATAGCGGCTGCTGCGACATTGTCCAGTGGTATGGTGACGAAAAGTGAAGCTGCAACGGCTGGCGATGAGAATGTAGATCTCATCAAGTCGGTTTGCACCCATTGTGCGGTCGGTTGTACCGTCATGGCAGAAGTAACGAACGGTGTCTGGATCGGGCAGGAGCCCGGTTTCGACAGCCCGATCAATCTCGGCGCTCATTGCGCCAAGGGTGCGTCGGTTCGTGAACATGCCCATGGCGAACGCCGTTTGAAATATCCGACCAAGCTTGAAGGTGGCAGATGGGTCCGTATCAGTTGGGACCAGGCTATCGACGAAGTCGGTGACCGTCTGTTGGCGCTTCGCGAATCGTCTGGACCGGATTCGGTCTATTGGCTCGGTTCCGCCAAGCACAGCAACGAGCAGGCTTATCTCTTCCGTAAATTCGCTGCCTATTGGGGCTCGAACAATACGGACCATCAAGCGCGTATTTGTCATTCAACCACAGTTGCCGGTGTTGCAAACACCTGGGGCTACGGGGCAATGACCAATTCGTTCAACGATATTCACAATTCCAAGGCGATCTTCGTCATTGGCGGAAACCCGGCTGAAGCTCATCCGGTCTCGCTGATGCACATCATGCGCGCCAAGGAAGTGAATAACGCGTCGTTGATCGTTTGCGACCCGCGCTTCACCCGGACCGCTGCCCATGCCGACGAGTTTGTACGCATGCGGCCTGGTACCGATGTTGCCCTGATCTGGGGCATTCTCTGGCATGTCTTTGAAAATGGCTGGGAGGACGCCGAGTTCATCCGCCAGCGTGTTTATGGCATGGACGACATCAAGGCCGAGGTTGCCAAATGGAACCCGGAAGAAACCGAACGTGTTACCGGTGTACCTGGCTCACAGCTTCGTCGCGTTGCCCGGACATTGGCCAACAACCGTCCTTTCACCATTGTTTGGTGCATGGGTGGTACACAGCACACAACCGGTAACAACAATACCCGCGCATATTGCACACTTGGTCTGGCTCTCGGCACGATCGGGACCCAGGGTGGTGGCTGCAATATTTTCCGCGGTCATGACAATGTGCAGGGTGCAACCGACATGTGCGTGCTGTCGCATTCACTGCCGGGCTATTACGGACTGAAAACCGGTTCGTGGAAGCATTGGGCCCGCGTTTGGGAAACCGACTATGAGTGGATCAAGGGGCGTTTCGCGTCCCAAGAGCTCATGGAACGGGCCGGGATCACGGTGTCGCGCTGGATAGATGGTGTCCTTGAAGACAAGGACAATATCGACCAGCCCGAAAACATCAAAGGTATGGTATTCTGGGGCCACGCTCCAAACTCCCAAACCCGTCTCGGCGAGATGAAGGTTGCCATGGAGCAACTGGATACCCTCGTTGTGGTCGATCCTTACCCGACCGTTTCGGCGGTACTGCATGATCGTCAGGATGGTGTTTACCTGCTACCGGCCTCGACCCAGTTCGAGACCTACGGTTCGGTAACCGCATCGAACCGGACATTCCAGTGGCGTGACAAGGTTGTTGACCCGGTCTTCGAGTCGCTTCCCGACCACACCATCATGTACAAATTCGCTGTGAAATTCGGCATAGCCGACGAGATGTTCAAGAACATCGCCGTTGAAAATGACGAACCTCTCGTTGAGGACATCACCCGCGAATGGAACCGGGGCATGTGGACTATCGGCTATACCGGCCAGTCGCCGGAGCGGATAAAGAAACATATGGCCAACCAGCATACATTCGACCGCACCACGTTGCTCGCCACCGGTGGGCCATGTGACGGCGAATATTACGGCCTTCCGTGGCCGTGCTGGGGCACACCGGAAATGGGTCATCCTGGCACGCCAGTGCTGTATGACACCTCCAAACCGGTTGCCGAAGGCGGTCTTTGCTTCCGCGCCCGTTACGGCGTCGAACGCGAAGGCACCAACCTTCTTGCCGAAGGCTCGTATCCGGTTGGTTCCGAAATCGAGGACGGTTATCCCGAATTCACCATGGCCATGCTGCAACGGCTTGGCTGGGACGGAGACCTCACCGACGACGAACGTTCTGTGATTGATGGTGTCGCTGGTGAAAGCACCAACTGGAAGACCGACCTTTCCGGCGGTATCCAGCGGGTTGCAATCGCCCATGGCTGTGCCCCGTTCGGCAACGCCAAGGCACGGGTGAATGTCTGGACATTCCCGGACCCAATCCCGATCCATCGTGAACCGCTCTATACGCCGCGTCGTGATCTGGTCGCTGACTATCCGACCTATGACGATACCAGGCGGCTACGCTTGCCAACCCTCTACAAGTCCATCCAGGACCAGGATTTCTCGGTCGACTTCCCGATGATCCTGACCTCCGGGCGTCTTGTAGAATATGAGGGTGGTGGCGACGAGTCACGGTCCAACCCATGGCTTGCTGAATTGCAGCAGGACATGTTTGCCGAGATCAACCCGGCTGATGCCAACGACCTTGGCATTCGCGAGGGTGACCAGATCTGGGTTCATGGTCCGGAAGGCACCAAGGTCAAGGTGATGGCGATGATTACGGAAAGGGTGAACCGCAATCTTGTGTTCATGCCGTTCCATTTCGGCGGCCATTTCCAGGGCGAAGATCTTCGGGACAAATATCCTGAAGGGGCGGACCCCTACGTGCTCGGTGAATCATCGAACACGGTCGGAACATATGGGTATGACTCAGTCACTCATATGCAGGAATCCAAAGTGACGCTTTGCCGCGTCGAGCGTGCATAGGGAGGATTTAAGTTATGGCACGAATGAAGTTCCTCTGTGACGCCGAGCGCTGTGTTGAGTGCAACGCATGTGTCACGGCTTGTAAAAACGAGCACGAAGTACCGTGGGGCGTAAAC
Organism: Hyphomicrobiales bacterium; assembly: GCA_021775875.1. Classification (GTDB taxonomy): domain Bacteria; phylum Pseudomonadota; class Alphaproteobacteria; order Rhizobiales; family NORP267; genus NORP267. Next base: position 211,769 of record JAJFHA010000020.1, read on the forward strand.
CGCCGCCGGGTTGTCACACTTAGTGATGGCACGCCGGGCGAACGGTCTATTTCGGTCGCATGTATGCATTGTTCAGATGCACCATGCATGGCCGTATGCCCTGTGGATTGCTTCTACCAGACCGACGACGGTGTCGTCCTTCACTCCAAAGACCTCTGCATTGGCTGTGGCTATTGCTTCTATGCGTGCCCGTTTGGCGCGCCGCAATATCCTCAAGCAGGCAATTTCGGGTCCCGGGGCAAGATGGACAAATGCACCTTCTGCGCTGGTGGTCCGGAAGAGGATCATTCCTCTGCGGAGTTCCAGGCTTATGGGCGTAACCGCCTTGCTGAAGGCCGGTTGCCGCTTTGTGCAGAGATGTGCTCCACAAGAGCCCTTCTCGCTGGCGATGGTGAAGTTGTTTCCAACATCTACCGTGAACGCGTCGTTTCGCGTGGCTTCGGCTCCGGTGCTTGGGGTTGGGGTACAGCCTACGAGCGCAAGGATAATACCTAAACACAATCGTGAGGCGGCTCGATGGGCCGCCTCACATTTTGCATTTGTATGGAAACAGCGCTTGTCTTTGGGTGGCGTGTATGCTCTCGAAGAACGTGAATTTTGGTGCAGGTATTTTCACCGCGCACCTCAATCGCGTTCAAAAGGCAGGTCTGCTGTAATCGGTTCAATTAATTGTGATTTCAGGTAATAGGCAAAGCCGGAAACCACATCAGGTTACCCAGGAGAATTACCATGAGGCTCGGTATCGGCCGGTGGGCAACATTCGGAATTGCGCTACTCTTTTTTGTGGCAACATTTTTATATTCTGAGAGCAATTACGGGCCATCATTTGGACCCTCAATAGCTGCGGCCCAGCAAACCCCGTCGGGCCTGGAAAGCAACCCAACTGCTGGCAATGTGCCTGGCGGTTCGCGCGGCAACAATGCCGGCGGGACGATATGGAACAACATTCGCAACGGGGCCGAAGGTACGGTCTCCATTCAGGACGACAAAGCCGCCCGACTCATCCAGTCGGAAGGTCAGATTTGGCGTAATTTCCGCTCCGGTCCGTTGATGAAATACGGTGCCTGGGCGATGTTGGGTATTGTCGCTCTGCTCGCAATTTTCTTCCTGGTCCGCGGGCGCATCAAAATTGAAGCCGGGAAGTCAGGAACTACTATCACCCGATTTGCCCTAATCGAGCGAATTGGCCATTGGACGCTTGCCTCTTCTTTCATCATTCTAGCCATATCTGGCCTCAATACATTATATGGGCGCTATGTATTGCTCCCCATTCTAGGACCCGATGCTTTTGGTGCTATTTCGATCTGGGGCAAGATAGCCCACAATTATGTAGGCTTCGCCTTCATGGTGGGTCTGGTCATGGTCTTCGTCATGTGGGTTATGAACAATTTGCCAACCAAAACAGACATTGCCTGGATATTCCGGGGTGGCGGCATGTTTTCAAAACATTCTCATCCACCCGCCCGGAAATTCAATGCGGGGCAGAAAATTCTGTTCTGGTTGGTTATTGTGATTGGCGTGTCGCTAAGCACTACGGGCATTTCCTTGATGTTCCCGTTCGAGATAGCATTATTCGCAAAGACCTTTGCTTTCATGAATTTCTTCGGTTTTGAATTACCGACCAACCTGACAGTTATCCAGGAAATGCAATTTGCTCAAGCGTGGCATGCCATTCAGGCAATCGCGATGGTTGTTGTGATCATCGCCCACATCTATATTGGCTCTGTTGGTATGGAAGGTGCTTTCGGTGCCGTGGGCAGCGGTGAAGTTGATCTCAACTGGGCGCGCGAGCATCACAGCATTTGGGTCGAAGAACTTGAGCAGGCGGAGAAAAATACTGAACCGTCGGGGAACGTTGCCGAAGCGCCGGCGGAATAACTGCTTGGTTTCGATCTCCGCTTTATGGGCAACGCTATTTGCCCTGGCCGCCTGTTTAGTTGGTGTGAATATGGCTAAAGCCGCAGAGCCTTTTATGTTCGATGGACATGGTGGTCCTGTTCGCGCGATTTACATCGCGCCGGACGGCGAATTCGCCATCACAGCAAGCTTTGATTATTCCATGATCAGCTGGACGGTTGAACCTGACGGTCCTCGCGAAATTCACCGGTTCGATGGCCATAATGCTGCTGTCAACGATGTAGCCGTGACCCCGCTTCGCGATATCGCGGTATCGGTCGGCGACGACAGCATGGTCATTGTCTGGGACCTTGAAGAAAACCGGATGCTGCACCAGTTCGAAGGACATACCGGCAAAGTGCTCGGTGTCGCTGTCACCAATAACGGCCATTTGGCCGCGAGTGCCGGGTGGGATCATACTGCGCGCCTCTGGAACCTGAGAAACATGGAGCCGGGACCGGTCCTTGAAGGCCATCGCGGCAATATAAACGCTGTCGATTTTTCGCTTGATGGCCGACGTCTTTTTACCGCCAGTTATGACGGTACGATCCGCGCCTGGAATAGCGAAACCGGTGCAGCCAACGGCATAATTTATCGCCACGGCTGGGGCGTCAACGTCATGCAGGTTTTGCCGGGCGGAACTCATATTCTGTTTGGCGCTATTGATGGCATTGTCGGGCTCGTTGATATCGAAACAGGCGAAATGACAGAGTTGGCGGATATCGAGGGCCCGGTGCTTGCGGTCGCGTCCTGGCCGCAACATGGTCTGGTAGCGTCGGGTGGCGGCAACGGCACGATTCAAGTCTGGAATATGGCAGACTGGGAACTGATCCACGAATTGGAAGACCCGTATGGTCCGGCCTGGTCGCTGGCAATTTCAGGCGATGGAACTACAATTTTTCGCGCCGGGCTGGATGATTTTGTTGCCGGGTGGCAAATTTCACCGCGCCAGAATTTTGAACCAGTCGCCAGCGTTTTTCCAAGGCGGTTTCAACTGCGCGAAGATATGAGCATGGGCGAGCGCGAATTTACACGCAAATGCAGCATCTGTCACAGCCTGATGGCTGACGACGGCCACCGCGCCGGGCCGTCACTCTATAATCTGTTCGGCCGCCATGCCGGATCATTGCCCGATTATCCTTATTCACCGGGTCTTGAAAATTCTGATATTGTCTGGAACGCAGAGACCATCGGTCGACTTTTCGATGAAGGACCGGAGGTCGTGACGCCCGGGTCGAAAATGCCGCTGCAACGTCTCAAGGATGTGGAACATCGCGACGCGTTGATTGAATATCTGAAAATTGCCACCGCGCCGATAAACGACGCTATAATTAACCCAGCCATCCAGCCAAGCGTAGATGCTGGCGGACAATAACAGGAGGAAGCCATGAACGGATTTTTGGGAGGTCTTGCAGTTGCTCTGGTGGTATCTATCATCGCCTGGGCCTCGCTCGGCTCGCTTGATATGGCCGCGTCCGATGTATTTACTTCCGGTCAGTCAGTTCGCCTGAATTGAATAAAAATCGGGTCGGTATCAGGCGCATTGGATTATCGTTAGCGAGATTCAGCGGAATAATCGCAGGGCTGACGCTGCTCGCGCTTTTATACGCGCCCGGATTAGCACCTGCACGCGGAGCCGGTCTGACCACTTCCGTGCAATCGGTCGTCAGTATTTTGCCCGAATGGCCACCTGACGCGACCCGCAATGAGGAGCCCGAAGGCAGCGGCGTCGTGGTCCTGGACGGGCATTACATCGTGACAGCTTTGCACGTCGTCCAATCTGCCCTTTCGGTGAATGTAAGAACCTCAACGGGCCTCATTGTCGAAGCCGAAATCATTGGCCGCGATCAGGCAACCGATCTGGCTTTGCTGAAAATCGATAACGCGCTTGCCCCTTTGCCCTTTACCGATAATGTCGGCCTTGGTGATGATGTTTGCACAATAGGCAACGCTTTCGGCCTTGGCCTGTCGGTCACTTGCGGCATCGTGTCAGGGATCAACCGGGCCGGTGTCGGGTTCAACCCGATCGAAGATTTCATCCAAACCGATGCAGCCGTAAATCCAGGCGCGTCCGGCGGGGCCTTGGTAACCGCAGATGGCCAATTGGTCGGCATTCTATCAGCAATTTTCACCAAACAATCGGACGCCAATATTGGCGTCAACTTTGCCGTCTCAGCACAGCTTGCTGCGCGGGTTGTGAGCGAACTTCATTCTTCGGGACGGGTTAAATGGACCGCAAGCGGGTTGCGGCTGGTCCAAAATCTGGAACCGGGCGAGACCGGCCAACTTGGCGCCCGCGTCGCGCGTGTTAGGGTTGGGTCACCTGCGGACGATGCAGGGATTGAAGTGGAGGATGTAATTATCCAGGCCAACCAGCGCCGGATACGCAAACCAGCTGATTTTGTCAGCGCGTTGGCGCTCCTGATCCCACCGGCCGAATTGTCCGTTGGAATTATGCGCGGCACGGAACAAATGACTACTGTAATCGGCCTCTTGCCCTGACCCGAAATGTGTTGTTTGTTCTGATAATTCCCATATGGCCCGAACCCATCCGGAGAACAAAATGGATAGTGAAAAATTCAATATGTCGATGCGCAAATTCCTAAAGCAGGTCGGCGTTACATCCCAGCAGCAGATCGAAGCAATCGCCAGAGACACAGACCTTGGCAATGCATCCACGCTCAAGGTACGCATGGTCCTTACCGCTACCGATACCGATCTTGAGCATGTGGTCGAAGGCGAAATAGAACTCGGCTAAATAAGCATGCACCAACCTGATCCAACATTCCCGCCGCTCCTGACTGGCCATGATGTCAAAAACCCGGTTGTGGCTTTTGAACATGCGGTGGCAGGCGCCAAAGCTGGAACATTCGGCGCGGGCGATTTTATCTGGAGCCGCAATACCCAGCGTCTTGAATGCGCGGTCGTGCTGGAACCTGAAGTATCGCGGCAGCATTCTCTGGAAATGCTTCACGTCGCCATGGTCGCTTTCGCCGATGCTTTTGGCTCGTTGGCTCCGCCCGAAATCGGAGTATTGTACAAATGGCCGAACAAGCTGCGCATCAATGCCGGCGAAGTGGGCGAGGTGCGGATCGCAGTTTCCGAAAAACTGGACGAAGCCGGAATCCCCGACTGGATGGTTCTGGATATTGGTGTTCAGTTGCGCCCGGCGAAAATGGTACTCGACCCCGGTGAAGATGTGGATTTTACAAATCTTCTGGAAGAGGGATGTGTTGAGGTCTCCAGGACCGAATTGCTGGAAGCCTATGCCCGGCAATTATTGACCTGGATTCATGGCTGGGCCAGCGACGGCTTCCGACATGTCCACGATAATTGGCTGGAGCGTCTGGAAGATAAAGGCGACGATTGTGAAATCCAGTATGACGGCAAAATAGTCTCCGGTGCGTTTACCGGGCTGGATGAATTTGGCAATCTGTTGCTGCGCGATGGTGGCGAAACAAAAATGCTTATGGTCGATGTCGCTCTGGGGATCGGACAGGGCACAAAATGAAGTTGCTACGCGTCATAAGGTTTGACCAAACCGACGCTCACGTATTTGGAGCAGCGGCCGAACCTGATGAATGGGCCATTTCAGGTGCGTTCGCCTTTGCCGGTAGCGACCCGGAAACATTGATAGGCAAAGAGCGCCAGGCCTTCCGCAACGGCTGGCTTGGTCTGACCAGTTTTGCCCATGCAACTTTTGTATCCGTCGCTGATGCAGACGAAGATATTTTCGCCCAATGCTGCGAAACGCTAAGCCAGCATTTTATCAGGTTTTATAACCCACCCGGACTTGAAGAAGCCTTGTCGGCGGCGACCGATGAGATGAATTTCACGGCGGATTTTTGTAAAGACACGCCTATCAATACGGTTTTCACGTTGCTCCGCGAGTTTGACGAAGACGGAGCGCTTCATGAGGAATTCAGGATCGTTGAACCGCCATCTGATCCGATTCACGCGCGGGTCTGGGAAGTGGTTGAAGATGACACCTGAACTCTGGAAATCATCCGGCAAGCATTTGCTGGAAAAGACCGCGGACGGGTGGTTGAAAATCACGCCTGATTATCTGCGGGCTTATTATACCCGGCCTGAAATTCACCCGGTGGAAGAATCTTGCGCCAACGAACATTCCTTGTTTGAAGCGCTGATGTCAGACCCCGAACGCGCTGTCGGGCAAGGTGAACTGGATGCCATTGCCGACAATGACGCCCGTGAAAATTACCGGATCATTTTGGGCTTCCGCGATTTTCTACTGGAGGCAGGCACAATAGAAGCCGCCTATCTTGGCATGATGAAGCAGGCCAATATTCAGGTGCCGCCGGTTTTTATCGATCAGATGGTCCACCTGGTTCTTCACAATATTCTGGAAGGCACCAAAGATCCGATGCGGGCGCGGGCCGGGGAGTTGTTTTTCCGCGACCAGAATGTCAGTGTCGGCGAGGGGATGATGATGCTGGCGGACGAGGAAATTGTCAGCATGCACGCCGAAACCGGCGGTCTCGGTGGGCTTGGTCAATTGCTGGTTGAATCAAACACGCCAATGCCAAGCATTGATCTGGATGTGCTGGATGAAGATAATAAACAGCTTTATTGGGAGCGCAGCGACCGGTTTGATACGGTTCTCGATCTGCGTTTTGCCCAACCCGGTCTGGATGCTTTGGCTCGTGTGATTGAATCCTGGGTTTCGCATTTTCTTCGGGTAGAGACTCGCATCCAGCCCATGCAATCCATCAAGGATGAGCACTGGAGCTGGCATGTGGGGCTGGACATCGAGGCGTCTCGGATTTTAAACGCCCTGTATGAAGGGCGCGACGTCTCGCTTGAAGAAATGAATCGGATTTTGGCTTTATTCAAGTTGGAATTTCGCAATCCTGATGATGCGGCACCTGCAATGCGCCATAAGCCGGTTTATCTGGGTCTCGCCATGAACGGGAATAACCGGGTTAAAATGAAACCGCAAAATCTGCTGATCAATTTGCCTCTGAATGTTGAGAGTTAAACGTCGTCAGGGGAGCATGAAACCATGGCCCGAAAGCCTGATACCGGATCATCATCGGCCATCGATGGCCGTACCGGCAAGATCGTCGCGGCCATCATTCTCACAATCGGTATCGGCGCTTTGGTTTATATGAACCGCGAAAGTTTTTTGCCGCCGCCACCCGTTGAAGAAGAGGTGGCTTTGCCGGAACTGGCTGCTTGTTTGGAGCGGCGTCTCGAAGCGGTCGAGACCATGCGTGTGGAAAACCTGCTCAACGACGCGCAATATGAACTGTTCAAAAGCCGGGCTGAAGCGTTTTGTATTTACAAACATGGCGATGCTGACAGCGCACCACCGGCGTCACAATAATTTCTTAGGATAGGATCCTAATCTTCGTCTTTAAGGAAATCGTGACTTTTAAGAGCCTTGTCGCCATGTTCGCGAATATCTTCATCAGCGGCAAAATAATCTTCCGTCATCCGCACCCGTGGCCGGTCGCCGGCAACAAACGGGTTATTGGTTGATTCATTCTGGGTGATGATCCGGCAATCGTCACACATGCGGATCAACTGGGCACGGTCGTCGCCCATGAACATGGAATGTTTGTCGGTAAGCATTTCAGCAATCCGCTCGATCGTACCTTTCGAGCCAAATTCTTTCCCGCACCGGATACATTCAGCCGGTTCTTCTTCGTGCAGAATACGCGGCGACAAGGCTTCCGTCGCAAAATTGAACCGGGGCTCCAGTGTAATCACTTTTTCCGGGCAGGTCGTGGCACAAAGACCACACTGGACGCAGGCCCCTTCGAGGAACCGCACCTGAGGTTTGTCCGGATTATCATGCAGCGCATCCGCCGGGCAACAGGAGACGCAGGCAAGACACAAGGTGCAGCCTTCAGATGCAATTTTGATCTGGCCATAGGGCGACAATTCGGGTAGCGCAATTGTGTCTGGCGCGTCGATAGCGCGTTCGTGAAGTTTTATGAATGCAGCGCGCGCGATCGCCCGCTTGCCACCAACGGGAGCGAACATGCCCGGCTCATCTGATTTGGCCAGGCGCCGTCCTGCGCCGCCAAGTCTGCCAGCGGGAAGTCCGCGGAGAGCGGCCTCTACGATTTCCGGATCTTGTTCAATGACAGCGTGGATACGCGCAGCTTCGTCCAGATCGAGACCTGATACCACAGTATTGGCAAGCCCAATTTGTGCTTCGAGCGTCGCGTTTTCCTCTGGCTTTTCCGGGGACGCAAGCACCAGCACATGCTCGGCACCAGCAGCAAGTGCGCTGGCAAAAATCTCATGGCCAAGCTGGCTCGGGGATTGCACCGCGATGGGCAGTACGTTGATCGGCAGGCCATCTCCATAGCGGGCTATGGCACTGATAATTTCCGCACCATGCTCCTGGTCATGCATCAGCAATACAGGGGCCTTGCCACCCGCGCCCGCATAAGTGGAGAGCAGAATTTGCATGCGATTGATCAGGTCTTCGCGGCGCGGCAACGCATAGCTGACAGCGCCTGTCGGGCAAGATGAACTGCACATGCCGCATCCACCGCACACGGCCGCATCGACCGCAATATAATCACCCGCCGGTCCAATCGCACCGGTTGGGCAGACATCGAGACAATTATGGCACCCAACCTGATTGTTGCGACTATGAGCGCAAATATCAGGATCGAAATCCACATAAAGTGGTTTTTCAAATTCGCCGATCATGTCCGAAATTTCAAACATCGCTTTTGCAATGCCTGCCGGGTGCTTCGGATCGACGCGGAAATACCCGTCCCGTCGATCATGTCCCGTGAATAAGGGGCTGTTGTCGGACATATCGAAAATCAGGTCGCATTTAGACGCCGCACCATCCTTGGCCATCAGAAATTGCAGCGATGATTTCGAGGACGCCATGACAGGTGCATAATTGTCGACGACAATTTCAAATGCGCCCAGATTGCCCGAGGCAAGGGAAATCTTGCCGCGATACATCGGAACCGTAACATTGGTCGGCGGCGTCACGTCGTCGGCGTCGCTGAATAGCAAAGTTACATTGAGGCGGGTAGATAATTGCGCCGCTACGTCCAGCGCTTCCTGTCCGCCGCCATAAACCAGACAAACCCCGTCTGAGCGCAGTAGCATCGACCCGGTCGGTTTGGGGATGTGAATGGCTTCCGCCAATAAAGCGGCAATTTTTGCGGTGGGTTTTGCTTTGCCCGTACACCATCCGGCGCGTTCGCGAATATTGACAAAGGTGAGGTCGGTATTGCTGTCGGCTTCGTCGGCCATTTCCCTGAACAGAGGAGCTTCTTGCGTGCATCCAACCAGCAGCGGCTCGCCGCTTTTTAACTCATTATCAAAAGCTTCAATTTCTATCCGGCAGAGATTGTTGTAGACATGCGGCTTTTCTTCCGCACCAAGTGCTTTGGCTATTCCGCCGGAATCCAGCTCCATGGTCTGTTCGCAATTGCAGACCAGGACCTTGCGGTCCTCAATTTTCATCGCGACGCTCCCACAATTCCACCCTCAACCCGATTTTCATACATATCGAAACCCGGAAAAACACTTTTGCCCATTCTAACCATCTCCCTGGTTCGGAACCAGTCCAAAAAGCTGTAAGCTGCATCCTGAAAGGCTATAGTGTTTTTCAGGAATAGGATGAATGAGGGAAAATTGGACAAGGAAATTACAATGTCGCTCGGCGTTGTTGTCGAGAAGCGCAAATCGGATCACAAATGGATCGACTGGGTGTGGAAGCCGGTTGCCGTGATCCCCGGGGCCGGGCTACATAACGATTGGCTTGAAGTCGGGTCGGGAGACGGCTGGACCCATTTTCTTGTGGGGACCTTGCCGTTGACTTTGCATCGCACCGAAACAGACGCCTATGTTATGAATCTCTCGGACAACCAGCCTTCAATATATACCGTACTGCGTGAAAATGATGATAACAAAGATGGCACCAAGCCGTACCTGGCGCATCTTGTCACTGCGTCGCCGTTTGAAGCCCAGGATTTTGAAGATTCCGGCGAAGATATTATCGAGCGCATCGCCATGCCGGATAGTTTGATTGCCTGGGTTCAGGATTTTGTCGGAGCCCATCATGTTGACGAACCGTTTGTGAAACGCAAGCGCCGGGATATTCGCGATGAACCCGAGAAATTCGGCAAAGAACCGATTTTCGAACAATCCAGGCAATCCTCCGGGAAGGGGCCGGAAAATGACCAGTAAAGAAGATGAAAAAGGGTTCCTGTCGCGCTGGTCCGAGCGAAAGGTAGCAGTGCAGGAAGAGGAAGACGCTGAAGCCGAGGAAAATCTGGAGGCGTTGAAATCCGAATTCGAAGGTGCGGATTCGGAAGCCCTGGAACCGAATGTTGATCCGGTTGGCGAAGAAGTTGAATTTATTCCCGATGAAGAGGATGTTGAAGATCTTGATATAAACTCAGATTTTTCCAAATTCCTACAGGCGTCCGTGCCTCAGCATATCAAACGCATGGCATTGCAAAAATTATGGCGCACCGACCCCGCTTTCGCAGTCGTTGACGGGCTTCTTGAATATGGCGAGGATTTTTCCGATCTGCACAAAAAGGGAGCCATCATCCAGTCTGCCTATCAGGCAGGCAAAGGCTATCTCAAACGTAAGATTGATTCCGATGAAAACGCGACGGATGGCGAGACAGAAGCTGCGGACATCGCGGATGCGCAGGCGGATGATGTGATTTCCGATGAAACCGAAACCGTTACAGACGAAACGGTTACAGACGAAACCCTTGCGGACCCGGATGAAGATATTGCGACCGACGACGCGGAAGCAGAAACGGATGATATAGGCGATGGCGATCTGGTTTAGGATTGTTGCATTTCTATTGATACTCGCCGGGTTTGCGCCCGCCTATTCCCAATCAGTGATAGAGCGAACGCCCACTGAGCTATTGTTGGCGGCGGTTACTGAAGACCGCGCCGATATTGTCAGGTTCCTGCTGCGCGACGGCACTGATCCTGATGCAATCTGGCCGGAGACGGGGGCCGGTGAAACGGCGTTGCTTCGCGCTGCCGGTCTTGGCAATCTGGCCTCTCTTTCCATGTTGCTGCAATTGGGCGCTGACCCGGATCAGGCTAACCGTGAAGGTTGGACCGCATTGATGGAGGCCGTCGACAAGACCCGGCTGGAAATTGTTGAAGCTTTGATCGGGGCAGGGGCCGGACTGGAGGAGATGGAAGCTCGTGACGGCAAAACTGCTCTAATGGTGGCGGCGCGTGGTGACGATGCGTCACTGATAGCGATGCTATTGGACGCCGGAGCTGCATTAAGTGCGGGTGCCGCCGGCAGTGGGCTGACCGCACTTCATTATGCGCTCCAAAGCCGCCGGGACAATGTAGCTGACGGGCCGCGCGAAGCAGCAATTGCAATCATAACCGAATTGCTGGCGGCGGGAGCCGATGCCGGGCAAGCTGCGGATGATGGCTGGACACCGCTTATGTCGGCGGTATCGAGCGACAAATCCGACCGTGTGCGCCTGGTGCTGGATGCCGGTGCGGATATCTATCCTCAAGACGAGAAAGGGCGGACAGCCCTCACGGTTGCAGCGTCGCGCGGCCAAATTGATTTGGTGACTTTGCTCTTAGACCGAGGTGCTGCATCACACGAAAATGAACCGGACCGCCAGACCGTGGATGGCGAGGTTGCGGCCGGTGTCGCCTCCGAAAATCTCGAAATCGTGCAAATTCTCGTTGAAGCCGGGTTGCCGATACAAGCTGAAAACCGGTCTGGGCGTCACCCGCTTACATTGGCTGCTGGCAGCGGATTCGACGAAATTGTGAGCTACCTTCTAGCAAAAGATTTTCCGCCGGATTTGCGCAATTCTTCCGATGGATCAACGGCCATCATGTGGGCTGCGAATGCTGGTCATAAGGAAATCGTCCAGGCCCTGCTTGATGCAGGTGCAGACCCGCTGCTGAAAGGAATTGACGGCTGGACGGCGCTTGAAGCAGCCGAAATGGCAGGTCACGACGACATCGCCGTTTTGCTCAAAGATGGTGCTTGAACCTATTTCTTTGAAGGCTCACTCAGGCTTTCATCGGCCAGATGCTGGCGCAACATTTCCTTGAAATGCCCGGTCATGGTTTCCACATATTCTTCGTGGTTCTCCACCTTCATCACTGCATTTCCCACATAGGCGCTGTAACGGGTGGAGGCGTATAGAAACACCATATGGAGCTGGGTCGCTTCAATTTTCTGGTTCTCACGGTTTGCCAGATCAATGAATTTATCAGCAACCCGCAAAAACCCGGTTGTATCGAGATTGCCGTCCTTGCGGGCGGCGAGACGTTCCTTGCGATTCATGTTTGTTCCTTAGCTTGGTTTTGGTAACTTTAGCAGAGCCGCCTTCGGCGTGTCTATCAGTAGGCGTAGGTCGGTTTACGCATAATCATCGCGAGAATTGATTAAACCCTCATGGTCCGGTTAAAAGACGTAGAGATTATCCCTGTTGGAATATTGTCATGAATGAAACAACTGCGACGGTTGTAGTCGCTGCGCTTTATAAATTTACCGGGTTTCCCGATCCGGCCTCCTTGTGCGATCCGCTTTTGGCGGAGTGCAAAAAGGTGGGCGCTCGCGGTACGCTCCTCATCGCCCCTGAAGGGATCAACGGCACCATCGCTGGCAGCAGGGCTGCGATTGATCAGGTTTTGCAAGCAATCCGTGCGCTGCCCGGTTGCGCTGATATAGAGCATAAAGAATCCTGGGCGGACGAAAACCCGTTTTTCCGAATGAAAGTCCGCCTCAAGAAAGAAATCGTTACTCTTGGAGTTGATGATGTTGATCCGGTCAATAATGTCGGCACATATGTTGATCCAGTTGACTGGAATGCTTTGATCTCCGACCCTGAGACAATCCTGATCGACACCCGCAACGATTATGAAGTTGAAATCGGAACCTTCAAAGGTGCGACTAATCCGGAAACCGGGTCGTTCCGCGAACTTCCCGAATGGGTGGATGGCTTCAAGGATCTGCGTCAAAATCGCAAGGTCGCGATGTTTTGTACAGGCGGCATCCGGTGCGAGAAATCAACCGCGCTGATGAAAGCCCGTGGCTTTGAAGAAGTCTATCATTTGCGAGGCGGTATTCTTAAATATCTGGAAGAAGTACCCGAAGAGGAAAGTCTTTGGGAAGGTGAATGTTTCGTCTTTGATCAGCGCGTATCGGTCGGCCATGGCCTTGTTCCCGGTCCTTATAAACAATGTTACGCCTGCCGCCGCCCGCTGGATCAGGCGGCAATGAAGTCAGAACTGTATGTCGAAGGGGTAAGTTGCGCGGCTTGCTTTGATGAAAAATCGAACAGCCAGAAAAAGCGATATGCCTCCCGCCAGCTCCAGATGAAATTGGCCAGAAAGCGCGGCGAAACCCATATCGGCGCAGGCTCGGAAAAGCGGCAGCGTGAGGCGTCATGACCAATTTGCCGTTGCTTTGGTCGTTCCGCCGCTGTCCTTATGCAATGCGGGCGCGGATGGGAATTTCTTCCAGCGGCATAAAAATCCGTCTGCGCGAAATTCTGCTGCGCGACAAACCAGATGAATTTCTGGCGGTATCATCCAAAGCAACCGTGCCGGTTCTGGACGCAGGCGATGGAACAGTGATCGAAGAAAGTCTCGACATCATGTTGTGGGTGCTTGGTCAGGCCGACCCGCAGAAACTTCTAGCCCCTGAAACCGGTTCCCGCCAGGACATGCTGGATTTGATCGAGCGGTGCGAACAGGATTTCAAACCGCATCTGGATATTTTTAAATATTCCACCCGCCACAAGGGTACAGACCCAATAGCGGCCCGCGATCAGGCGCTGGTGTTTCTTCGAGATTTGGAGCGGCAATTAGCGGCGACAAATTTCCTGTTCGGGATATCACTTTCCCTTCCCGATATTGCGATTTTTCCGTTTGTGCGCCAGTTTGCCGGGGTGGACCCGAAATGGTTCACTTCGCTTGAATTACCTCACCTGCAAACCTGGCTTCAAGAGCTGGTGACGTCGCCGCTTTTTACCGGGATCATGGAAAAGCATCAGCCTTGGTTGGTATCCGGCGACGAAATACTGATGAACGCAGCTTGACGCATCCGCATTGCTCATCTTTGATATCGTCATGAAGCTGAATTTAAGATTGGTTTTCGCTCTGCTGGTCTCGACAGTGACCGCAACCGCCTCCGGACCGCTATTTGCGCAGGCCGATTGTTCTTATGCAGATGGCGTCTGTAATATGCGGGCGTCGGTCTTTGTGATTTCCACGGACTATTTCCCATTTGGCAGCGCGGTTCGCATCGGTCCATCCCTGCTGGTGACCAACCGCCATTTAGTAGTTGATCTGGAGACAATCGAAATCACGCTTGGCGATGGCCGCAAAGTTACCGGCAACATCGTTCCAACTTCATATCCTGGTGACCTTGTCCTGATCGAAGCCGATCTCGGAGATGGCCCCGTAGCGACAATTGACACCGATAGCGATCAGGGCCCGTACCAGACTGTCGGCGCGGAACTGGCCACCAACCAAGTAAGAGTTTACCCTGCTGGCATGCGGCTGGTGCAAGGGCAAGGCACCGGCGTGCGCCTGCATCATCAGGCTTTCTCCCAGCCAGGAAATAGCGGCGGCGCACTGGTTGATCATGAAGGTGAACTTGTGGCGATTGTAGCGTCAGGCGGGCAGGGGATGAATGAGGCGGTGCCGGCAACTGAATTGGTGCGGCTGCAATCTATGAGCGGCCCGGAATATAGTGACCAAAGTCGGCGAATCGGACTGGCATATCGGGGTTGCGACCAGATGGTGGATGAAGCGAGGGGGATACGCGGCACCATGTCTCTCGAAGTGCAGGCCGATCTGCAACAGGCTTGTCTTGCGACAGGTAATCGGCAGATGATTGATTTTGCAGCCACTGAGGCAGGCCGTCACGGCGCTTATGAATTATCCGTTGAATTATTTGAAATGGCGCTGGAAATGGACCCCGATGCCGTCAAGACAAGGTTGTCTTACCTTGTCACCCTGCATTTGTTATCTCGATACAGGCAAGAGGTTCCGATTATCAGGGCATTATTACCGTTGATCCCGGAAGACCCCCAGTTGCAGCGATTTGCTATCCAGGCTGGAAAATGGGGCGGCGATCCAGAACTCGCCACGTTGGGCGTGGAATTGGTCAGAGCACACAATCCGCAAATGGCGGAAGCGGCACAACGGTTTCTTGATGCCGATATTCCGGCGCCACCGTCTCGCTAGACGCAATGAAGTGTCAGCAATGGATTGATTTGAGGGTCAGCTATCTAAGCGGTGGGTTCGGCCCGACCAAAGCCGGGTTTGGCAGCCAACCATACCGGATCTTGTCAGCACTTTGACGTGCTAACGGGCGGGCAAGCGCAATAATCGCAGATTTGATATCGCTCGTTGACCAGGTTGGGTTGGCGGCGGCGAAACGTGCCGCAAGAGCGGCAATGCGCGGAACGGCGTAGCTGGCACCGGAAGCCCTGACCGAAGCACCGCGATGATCCATCGTATCGATCTGTTCTGCCGGGACCGCTATATCCACCGAAATAGCGCCCCAATTAGACTCGACAGATAACCTTCCAAATTCATCAACCGACGTCACCACAAGCAGGTTTTCAGTATCGAACGACGCCGGGAAAACCGGCTCAGCGTCGATATCGCGCCCGTTATTTCCTGCTGATACAACAACAAGCAATTCTGGATGGGCGGCAAGTGCGGTGGCGAAGGCACGCCAGTCTGCTTCACGATAACCTCCGAGTGGCATGGCGATAATCCGAGCCGGGCCTTCAGAAATGTCCTCGATCAGATCACCAAAAGCATTGAAATCGCGACCCGGATGGCGATAGGGGACCAACCGCACATCAGGAGCTTCCGACAGAATAATGGTGGCAACGCTGGTGCCATGGCGGCGTGGCATCAACAGGGATGCGCCCGGGTCGCCATCAAACGGGCGATCATCATCATCGAACATATCCCAGCCAAGTATCGTGCCGGCATTATCGCGTGCCAACCTGGAAGAAATATGTGGCAACAGATAATTGACGCCGGTATCAATATGAGCAACCGCGACGCCGCCCGGGTCGCTGCCAACAGGGACTGGTGGGTTGAGAAGTTCGCTTGTATCAATCACCGGTGGCTCGCCGCTCAAATGAACCAATTCACCGGGCAACCCGTCTTCGTCAAAAATCACCGCCCGCATTAATTCCAGGGTGCAATCCGGTCCGGCTTGAATCAGGAACGAGAATTGCACCACCTGGTTGCCGACCGTGATTCCTTCAAAGCGGGTGCGTTGAAACGAGCCGCCGGGCTGGCGTAGCGACATCCGGATTTGAAACGATTCATTGCGGATATCCGCCGTAAGGGAATTTGCCGTCTCAGCTATGTTGTCAATATTTTCCGGCGCGACACTGAAATCGCGGACGAGCGTTTCAAGGCTGGTCTGATTGCTTTGAGCGGTCGTGCATACAGCTTTTATATTCTCAATCGCGGATGCCGGAATAAGCAGGTCTGCTTCCTGTGATAGGGCAGGGCCTGCGAGAAGGCAGACCCCAAGAAGCAGGCCGAATTTTTTGCGGTTTTTCAGGTTGTTGCGCAACGGTCAGGATTGCCCGTTATCTTCCCCGGCATTGGGCTGGAATAATTGCTCGCCCTGAAGGCGGTAACCACCAATAACCTGCTGGCCTTGTTCGCTTGTCATCCAATCGGCAAATGTCCGGGCGCCTTCGGCATTGATATGCGGGTGGCGTTCAGTATTGATCAGCAAAATCGAATATTGGTTGTGAAGCGGGGGGTCGTCTTCAAACAGCAATTCAAGCTCTTGTTTGTTGGAAAAATTGATCCATGTACCCCGGTCGGTAAGGGTATAGCTATTGGAAGCGGCTGCCATGTTGAGGGTAGCGCCCATGCCCGAACCGGTTGAGCGGTACCAGTCGGATTCAATATTTTCGGCGTCAATATCGGCAAGCGCCCAGAGCGAAATTTCTTTTTTGTGGGTGCCGCTATCGTCGCCCCGGCTGGAAAAAAGAGATTGGCTGGAAGCGATCAGAGACAGCGCTTCGGTAACCTTGGTCACACTCCGAATGCCAGCAGGGTCATCTGCCGGGCCCACCAGAATAAAATCATTATACATGACCTCGATCCGCTCAGTGCCGTGACCAGCCTCAATAAACGCCAATTCCGCTTGCTTGGCATGGACCAGAACAACGTCGACATCGCCATTTTCGCCGAGTTTCAGAGCTTGCCCGGTACCGACAACCACAAGCCGAACTTCAAGGCCGGTATCTTCAAGTAGTTGAGGTAAAAGCATGTTCGCTAACCCGGAATTTTCAAACGAAGTGGTCACAGCGATTGTAATGGTTGAAGACTGCGCGTGAGCCGCCTGGGACATGGCCATCAGGAGAGCAACAGCAAGCATGAACAAAATTTTTCTCAGAAAATTCATGGCAACAAGTCTCCTTTAACAAACGCGGATGCTTCTCTCGATGTTGGTTTGTTCAATATCTTCTCGGCCGGACCAGCTTCGATAATATGGCCATCATAGAGAAATACAATTTCATCCGCCAATCGTTTTACCTGCGACATGTCATGTGAGGTCATGATGATTTTTGTGCCGGACTCGTGAGTTTCCCGGATCAACGCTTCCACTTGGCCAAGACTGCGCGGGTCCAGATTGGCTGTCGGCTCATCAAGGAATAAAACTTCCGGGCGCATCGCGCGGGCGCGCGCCAAAGCCAGCTTTTGCTGTTCGCCGCCAGATAATACCTTGGCCGGTCTGTCACCAATCGCTGCAAGTCCGGAATGGTCTAAAGCATCAGCAACCCGGTCTGCTATTTCACCTGCCGTAAACATGCCGCTTATGCGAAGTGGGTAAGCAATATTTTCGCACACGGATCGGCGCAACAGGACAGGTTTTTGAAACACAAGAGCCTGATGCCGGGGTGCATGGGCCGCATCGCTACCCTGCCAGGTGAGAACGCCTTTATCCGGTTTGATCAAGCCGTGGCAAAGCCGCAACAAAAGACTTTTCCCAGCGCCATTGGGACCGATGATGAGGGTCAGCGGCCCCTTGTCGAAATCAATATTGATATCCTGGAGAAGGTGGTCGCCACCCGCATGCACGCTTATACCAGATAGATTCAAGGGCAGGATTTTGCTCACAATATTTGACCCTGTGCAGTCTGGCGCCCAACCACATGGCCAACAGACAGGGTTAGTATGTTGATCACCACGGCGATCCCAACAAGGACGATGCCAAGACCAAGGGCCAGGCCGAGATTTCCCTTGCTGGTTTCCAGCGCGATGGCTGTGGTTAATACGCGCGTGGCATGATCGATATTGCCGCCGACAATCATCACCGCCCCGACTTCAGCAATTGCCCTCCCGAACCCCGCCAGAATACCGGTCATCATTGACAATCGACCCTCCCACAGAAGCGTCTTCATGATCTGCCATGGTTTGGCGTCAAAGGAATGCAGCAGGTCGCGATATTCCACCCAGAGATCTGAGATGGCCTGGCGGGTCAGGGACGCCACAATCGGTGTGATCAGCATTGTCTGGGCAATGATCATCGCTGTTGGGGTAAACAATAATCCGAGCACCCCTAACGGGCCGGAGCGCGACAACAGCAAATAGACTATCAATCCGACCACAACGGGCGGCAGCCCCATAAAGGCATTTATCAGCACAATCAGGACCGGCCTGCCGGGAAATTTCAATACAGCCAGCAGCGCTCCAAGCGGCAATCCGATCAGGGCGCTGAAAAATACCGCGGTTAAGGAGACGCGCAGAGATAGCAGCACAATTTCAAAGAGGCTGGCGTCAAACGTCAGCAGCAAATGCAATGCTTCGCTAAACCCGTCCAGAATGCTGATCATAAACCATGCGCTTTGGATTGTTGAAAACCGGAATATAACCCGCTCTCTAGCGGATTGATATTGCAATTGCAAAATGGATTGGGCAATTTCTCTCCAACCCGCGCAAGGAATGAAACCATGACCACAACCGACAAGCCCTGGCCAACGGAAATCCGTCTGGCCAAAGACAAGGCGCATCTGCACATAACTTTTTCAGATGGTCAGCAACATGAATATCGCGCCGAATATCTGCGCGTCGTCAGCCCCAGCGCCGAAGTGCAGGGGCACAGTCCGTCCCAGCGCCAAACAATCGGGGGAAAACGCAACATCGAAATCATGAAGGTTGAGCAGGTCGGCAATTATGCAATCCGGCTCACATTCACCGATCTGCATGATTCGGGGATCTATTCCTGGGATTATTTGCAGGAAATCGCCCGAGATTATGAAAATTTATGGGGCCGCTATTTGCAGGAAATCGAAGAACAGGAATTAAGCCGGGACCCTCATTAGGCCCGGGCAAAAGAAATCATTCCTTCAGCAGCGAACGTGCATAAGCTACCAGATTTTCAACGTCTGCCAAAGTTAAATTGATGATCGCGGCGTTTGAGGGCAGCGAAGACAGGGGTTCAATGCCTTCAATTCGAACGTGAACCGGGTGCGGTCGGCGCGCATAAAATGTCTCGAAGCGTTCCTCCCAATTTGAAATATAATTGACCAGGCCCATAAAGGACGGCGTTGAAGAAATACCGGTAAATCGCCGCGCCTCGGAGACAACATGACACCGGGCACAGGCTTCATTGGCTATACTTTCGCCAAGTGCAGCATCCCCGTCCGCATAAGCCGTGCCTAAGCCGGATGCCAAAAATACCGCTAATGAAAGCAAGTTTCGTTTCCAGAACAAATCAGCCTCCGGCCTTGCCGCCAGAATGAAAAGGGTAGGAACATCCTTCCCTATATCGGCGGAACTATCACCTGGAACCAGTCTAGCGCGAAACAAACCACAGGCAATGAAATTAATTTCATATATATATAATTGACATTGCGACTATTTAAAAATAGCCTTTTCAAAACCCTGAAAATGGCGGCTTGGGGAAAAGCTTAGTTGTTAACGGGCACTTTTGGATACGGGCTGGAGCTTATTGGTCTCATGAAAAAGAACGGTTTGAAGATTGCCTGTATTGGCGGGGGCCCGGCCGGGTTGTATTTTTCTTTGTTGATGAAAAAACAGAACCCGGATCATGATATCACCGTTTATGAGCGCAATCGGGCTGGCGACACTTTTGGCTGGGGCGTTGTGTTCTCCGATGCCACGTTGCAGAATTTTGCAGCAGCAGACCCTGAATCCAAGAAAGAAATTATTGAATCGCTCGCCCATTGGGACGATATCGACGTTTATTTCAAAGATCGCCTGATTACCTCGGGCGGACATGGATTTTGCGGTATCGAGCGCAAGCATCTGTTGCAGATTTTGCAAAAAAGATGCCTGGAGCTTGGCGTCAATCTGGAATTCGAGCACGAAGTTGAAAGCTACAAGGATTTCCCTGACGCTGATCTGATTATTGCCTGCGATGGCATTTTCTCAAAAACGCGTGCTGAGTTAGCGGAACATTTCAAACCCGAAATCGAAGTTCGCGCTAACCGCTTTACCTGGCTCGGAACCAAGAAGTTATTGGATGCCTTTACCTTCATATTTGTCGAGACCGAGTGGGGTTGGTTCCAGGCCCACGCCTATCGTTTCAACGACGATATGTCGACATTCATCGTCGAGACCCGGGAGGAAACATGGCGTGCTGCTGGCATCGAAGATATGAGCCAGGAAGATGGTGTCGCATTTTGTGAAAAGCTGTTCGAACCCTGGCTTGATGGCAACCCGCTGATCACCAACGCTACCCATTTGCGCGGGTCAGCTGCCTGGATCAATTTCAACCGGGTGCATAATCCGATCTGGAACCACGAAAATGTGGTGCTCATGGGCGACGCCGCCCATACCGCGCATTTTTCCATCGGTTCCGGCACCAAGCTGGCGATGGAAGACGCGATTTCACTGGCCCGACATTTTGCCGAAATGCCTGACGCGGAAATTCCCGAATTACTGAAATCTTATCAGGATGAGCGTGAGGTCGAAGTCTTCCGCATCCAGTCAGCTGCGCGCAATTCCACCGAATGGTTCGAGAATATCGACCTCTATGCAGGCTTCGAGCCGGAACAATTCACTTATAGTCTGTTGACCCGCTCCCAGCGTGTCAGCCACGAAAATCTCCGCGAGCGCGATGCCAAATATCTGGAAAGTGCTGAGCGCTGGTTCTACAAAAATGCCGGCGGTGTATCGGATAAACCGGTGCCGATGATGTTCGCGCCCTACAAATTGCGCAACATGGAGCTGGCCAACCGGGTGGTTGTTTCCCCCATGGCCATGTATTCCGCCGAAAACGGGATCGCTGGAGCGTTTCACCAAACCCATCTTGGCAATTTGGCCAATGGCGGTGCCGGACTGATTTTCACCGAAATGACGGCGCCATCCCCGGACGCCCGGATAACGCCGAAATGCGCTGGTATCTGGAACGACGAACAGCAAGCCGCCTGGGCGGGGATCAATCGCTACATCCATGAAAATACACGCGCGAAAACCTGTATGCAATTGGGCCATTCGGGCCGCAAGGGGTCTACCCGCATCGGTTGGGAAGGCATGGACCAGCAATTGGAGAGCGGCAACTGGCCACTGATCGCGGCGTCGGATATTCCCTGGAGCCCTGATAGCCAGACACCCCGCGCCATGACCCGCGAAGATATGGATCGGGTCATCGGTGAATTCTCAGATTCTGTGAAACGCGCCGACAAAGCAGGCTTTGACATGATCGAACTGCATGCCGCCCATGGCTATCTGATCGCCGGTTTCATTTCCCCCCTGACCAACAAGCGCGAAGACGAATATGGCGGATCGCTGGAAAACCGCCTTCGGTTCCCGCTCGAATTGTTCGATGCCATGCGGGCGACATGGCCTGAGGAAAAACCAATATCGGTGCGGATATCTGCGACCGACTGGCACCCCAACGGCCTGACCCGCGATGATGCCGTCGAGGTGGCCCGCGCATTCTCCAAGCATGGCGCGGACCTGCTGGACGTGTCGGCCGGTCAAACATCGACCGAAGCGCAGCCTGTATACGGGCGCATGTTCCAGACCCCCTATTCTGACCTGATCAGAAACAAGCTCGGGGTCGCCACCATGGCGGTCGGCAATATCTATGAGACCGATCACGTTAATTCGATATTGGGTGCCGGTCGTGCTGATCTCGTGGCGCTGGGGCGTCCGCATCTGGCGGACCCGTTCTGGACCGTCCATGCTGCTGCCCAGCTTGGTGTTGACTCTGATTTATGGCCAAACCCATACTTGAATGGCCGCGACCAATATATCCGCAACCTGGAAATTGCAGCGCAAATGGTGAACCAGATCTGATGTCGGGCGCAGGTCCATTTTCTGAATTTCTGAAAGGCCACCACGCGCTGGTGACCGGCGGCGGTACCGGCATCGGCAAAGCCCTGGCCTTAGCGCTTGATGAAGCCGGAGCGAATGTCTCGATCCTTGGCAGACGCGAACAACCGCTTGTTGAAACCTCCGGGCAAATCAAAAATGATGGCGGATTTGCCATTGCCGACGTTACCAGCGAAGCCGAGATTAAAAGAGCTATCGCAGCCCGGACCGCGGCAGCGGGGCCAGTGTCGATCCTGATCAACAATGCCGGTGCCGCCGACACCGCACCGTTTGCGAAAACCAGCAACGAGATGTGGGACAGGATGATCGCCGTCAACATGACGGCGGCATTCATGGTCACCAGAGAGATTGTGCCGCAAATGGCCAAAAATGAATTTGGCCGCATCATCAATATTGCCAGCACCGCGAGCTTGAAGGGCTATGCGTATGTGTCTGCTTATGTAGCGGCAAAACACGGTCTGTTGGGTATGACCCGGGCATTGGCGCTGGAGCTTGCCGCCAGTAAAATTACGGTCAACGCACTTTGTCCGGGCTTTACTGATACCGGACTGGTGGAACGGTCGATAGAGAATATTGTTGAAAAAACCGGCATGGATGCGGCGCAAGCACGCGGACAATTGACCGCCACCAATCCGCAGGGGAGGCTGGTAACGCCGCAAGAAGTAGCAAACGCCGCAATCTGGCTTTGCAGCGAAGGGGCGGCAAGTGTTACCGGTCAGGCAATCACACTGGCAGGCGGGGAGATAATGTAATGGCTGAAACCAACCGGGACATTTTGCGGCTTTGGCTGAGATTGCTCTCCAGTACAAATTTTATCGAATACGAATTGCAGCAGCGTTTGCGCGAAAAATTCGGCATTTCGCTGGCCCGGTTTGATTTTCTCGCCCAGCTTTACCGCGCTGGTGATGATGATTTGACCATGACCGATCTCAGCCAGCGATTGATGGTGACGGGCGGCAATATTACAGGCCTGACGGACCGTCTCACCAAGGAAGGTTATGTGCAGCGGCGACCCGATGCCGATGATCGCCGTGTCCAGCGCATCCGCCTGACAGATCAGGGCCGCGCTTTCTTTGAAGAAGTCGCTGAAATTCACGGCCAATGGGTCAGCGAGATTTTTGCCCATGTGGAGACGGCCGGGACGGAAGGTTTGATGGGCATGCTGGGGCAGATCAAGTCATCAGCGGAACACGCCGCTAAAGAGCGAACCGCTAAAAAGGAGACGTCATGAAGACCGGATTGAGCAATTACAAGGCTGAACATTTTTTATGGGAGGTCGACGGCAAAGTGGCGACCCTGACCCTGGACCGTCCTGAGCGCAAAAACCCGCTGACATTTGAATCCTACGCTGAATTGCGGGATCTGTTTGATGCCCTTCGCTACGAAGAAGATATCAAGTCGATTGTGCTGACAGGGTCAGGTGGCAATTTCTGCGCCGGTGGCGATGTGTTCGAAATCATCGAGCCTCTCACCAAAATGACTATGCCGGAAATGTTGAAATTTACACGGATGACCGGTGCGGTGGTACAAGGTATGCGAGCCTGTCCGCAGCCAATTGTCGCCGCCATTGATGGCATTTGCGTCGGTGCCGGGGCTTGTCTCGCCATGGGGTCCGATCTGCGTTTCGGTACTGTGCGCTCAAAAGTCGCCTTCCTGTTTGTCCGCGTTGGCCTTGCCGGGTGCGACATGGGAGCCTGCAACATGCTGCCTCGTATTATCGGCCATGGGCGCACGTCCGAACTGCTTTACACCGGGCGCGCCATGCCCGGAGAGGAAGCCGAAAGATGGGGCTTCTACAATCGTTTGTGCGAGTCGGAATCCTTACTCGAAGACGCGACCAAGATGGCAAAACGCATTGCTGATGGCCCGACCTTTGCCCACGGTGTCACTAAACGGATGCTCCATACCGAATGGGATATGGGGATCGATGAAGCCATCGAAGAAGAAGCCCGCGCGCAAGCGATTTGCATGCAGACAAATGATTTCAGACGCGCTTTTGAAGCGTTTGCAGAAAAACGCGAACCTGTATTTGAGGGTGACTAGGCGATGCCTGACCGTACATTTCTGGATTGGCCTTTCTTTGAGGCAAGCCACCGCGAACTGGCCGTTGAGACCGACCGCTGGGCGCATGAAAATATCGACCGGATTTTAGGGTCGACCAGCGATCTGGACGAGCGCTGCCGCAAATTGGTTGCGGCGATGGGGGACGCTGGCATTTGTGCATACGCAGTCATCGCTCCGCACGGAGGCGTGAACGAAACCCTTGATGTGCGCTCCCTCTGCATCATCCGCGAAACCCTTGCCCGTCATGACGGTCTGGCGGATTTCGCTTTCGCCATGCAGGGGCTTGGGACCGGCCCTATCAGTCTGTTTGGATCTCCTGAAACCAAAGAGAGGTTCTTGCGCCCCGTCGCTGCGGGTAAATCTCTTGCGGCCTTTGCCTTGACCGAACCGGTTGCCGGATCAGACGCAGCCGCAATTTCCCTGTCCGCTGAGCCGGACGGTGATCATTATATTTTGAACGGCGAGAAAACCTGGATTTCCAACGGCGGTATCGCCGGGCATTACGTGGTGTTTGCCCGTACCGGCGAAGCGCCGGGGGCCAAGGGCTTGTCGGCTTTCGCGGTTCCCGCCGATACGCCGGGTCTTGAAATTGTTGAGCGGATTGATGTGATTGCGCCCCATCCGCTGGCGAGATTAAGCCTGAAGGATTGCCGGGTGCCGTCAGCCGATATGCTGGGAAAACCCGGCGATGGTTTCAAAGTCGCTATGGCGACGCTGGATATTTTCAGATCAACCGTTGGCGCAGCGGCTCTCGGATTGGCACGCCGTGCGCATGATGAAGCGCTTGACCATACCGCCAAACGGATGATCGGTGATGACCGCCTCGCTGATTTGCAAATGCCGCAAGCCATGATTGCCGATATGGCCACCGCGATAGACGCGTCCGCGTTGCTGATTTACCGCGCCGCATGGACTAAGGATCAAGGTGCGCCACGGATCAGCCGGGAAGCCTCGATGGCGAAAATGTACGCCACCGAAGAAGCTCAAAAAATTATCGACATGGCGGTCCAGCTTCATGGCGGCGAGGGGGTACGATCCGGTGCCAAGGTTGAAGAATTGTACCGCGATATCCGCGCCCTTCGAATTTACGAGGGCGCTACCGAAGTTCAGAAAATTGTGATTGCCCGTTTGGCTGACGCAGCGCGCCAGGCCGAGCAATCCGGGGGCAAGTGATGATAGATACCTTCGCGGTCGATAATCTGCCGCCAAAAGAGCTTTGGCCGGATATAGATCTCAGTCACGCCGCTTACAATTACCCAGAAATGCTGAACTGCACGACGCGGTTTCTCGATTTCTGGATCGACAAGGGACATGGCGACGCGGTTGCGTTTTATTCGCCGTTCGGCGACTGGACCTTTGGTGATCTTGCCAAAAAGGTGAACCAGATTGCCCATGTGCTGGTCGACGATATGGGGCTGGTTCCGGGTAACCGCGTGCTGCTTCGTTCTGCCAATAACCCGATGATGGTGGCGGTCTATATGGCCGTCATCCGCGCCGGGGGGATCGCGGTCGGCACGATGCCGCTGCTACGCGCCAATGAATTGCAGGTCATTGTTGAGAAAGCCGAAATCACCCACGCTCTTTGTGATGTGCGCCTGAAAGACGCTTTGGCCGACGCGGCTGCAAAAGCTCCGGTCTTGCGTGAAATTCGTTATTTTGATGCGTCATCCAGTAACGAGCTGGAAACGGCGATGGCATCAAAACCAACAACTTTTAAGCCTTACCCCAGCCGTGCTGATGATGTCTGCCTGATTGCGTTTACGTCGGGCACCACAGGCAATCCAAAAGGGACCATGCATTTCCAGCGTGACCTGCTGATCATCTGCGATGGGTTTTCCAATCTGGTTTTGAAACCGGTACGGGATGACATTTTTTGCGGTTCACCCCCATTGGCTTTCACCTTCGGACTGGGTGGACTGGCGCTGTTCTCGCTTCATGTGGGGGCCGCAACACTTTTGATGGAAACCGCGACACCTCAAGAACAATTGGCGGCAATCGGCAAATACCGAGCGACGATTATCTTTACTGCTCCTACCGCTTACCGGGTCATGATCCCGCTAGTTCCGACACATGATATTTCAAGCCTGAGAAAAGGGGTGTCGGCAGGCGAACATTTGCCCAAAGCCACTTATGAAGCCTTTCTGGGGGCTACCGGCCTCAAGCTGATCGACGGCCTCGGTTCCACTGAAATGCTGCACGTCTTTATCTCGTCTGCTGACGATGATGTGCGGGCCGGTGCAACCGGCATCGTGGTGCCGGGATATCAGGGCAAGATCGTAGATCAGGACGGCAATGATATGCCCCACGGAACCGTTGGCCTTCTTGCAGTGAAAGGCCCGACCGGGTGCCGGTATCTGGCCGATGACCGCCAAACCGTCTATGTGCAAAATGGCTGGAACCTCACCGGCGACGCCTACAAGATGGATGAAGACGGCTATTTCTGGTTCCAGGCCCGTGATGACGACATGATTATTTCGGCAGGCTACAATATTGCAGGACCGGAAGTTGAGAACGCCATGCTCGAGCATGAAGCCGTGAGCGAATGCGCGATTGTGGCAAAGCCCGACGATATGCGTGGTTCAATAGTCCAGGCCTTTGTGGTGCTGGCCCCTGGCGTCGAAGCGTCAGACGATCTGGTCAAAATATTGCAGGATCACGTCAAAGCAGTTATTGCGCCTTATAAATATCCCCGAGAGATAAATTTTCTGGAGAGCCTGCCAAAAACCCCGACAGGCAAATTACAACGTTTTAAATTGCGCAGTGCTGGCTGATCCCGGCAAGAGCAGGAGACATTATGGTTCATCAATCAATTTTGCCGGAAGGTTGGGCGCGTCCAAAAGGCTATTCCCAAGCCATCGTTGCCAAAGGTCGCACGGTTTATATCGCTGGCCAGGTCGGCTGGAACGAACACGAGGTTTTTGAAAGTGATGATTTTGCCACCCAGGCGGGTCAGGCATTCAGAAACATCATCACTATTCTAGACGCCGCCGGCGGCAAGCCCGAACATGTGGTGCGACTGACCTGGTATGTAACCAACAAGCAGGAATACCTGTCAGCGCTTGAAGGGGTAGGGGCTGCTTACCGGGCGTCTTTCGGGAAGAATTATCCGGTCATGGCTGTGGTCGAGGTGACGGCCCTGATGGAAGACCGCGCCAAGATTGAAGTAGAAGCGACGGCCGTTATTCCAGACTGAACTCATTTTTGGCTCATAAAAAAACCCGCTGCCGGAAGACAGCGGGTTCTTGTTTGCAAAAGGTCGGTTGGTCTAGCGCTGTACGACAACCCGTGTACCTACAGGGACACGTTCGTACAGGTCTTCAACATCCTTATTCATCATGCGGATGCAACCGGAAGAAACGGCTGTCCCGATGGTCTGAGCTTCGATTGTGCCATGAATACGATACATGCTCGAACCGAGATAAAGGGCACGCGCGCCGAGAGGATTGTTGATTCCGCCCGGAACAAAAGCTGGCAAATAGGGTTGGCGACGCCGCATCGCGGGCGGAGGCGTCCAGCCCGGCCATTCGGCTTTGCGGGAAATGCGCATGTTGCCACCCCACTGAAAGCCAGGACGACCAACGCCGACGGAATAGGAAATGGCCCGGCCATTGTCCTGCACCAGATACAATTTGCGCTCTTCGGTGGAGACAACAATCGTGCCGGGTGCGTAATTGGTCTCGTACCGAACGGTCCTGCGGGTGGTGTTGCCGCCCCAGAACCCACCGCCACCGCCGCGGGCAATGGTTACGTCAACTCCTTCGCCGATACCGGCGGTTTGGAAAGATTCGGCGTTTGACTGATCGGTCATGGCAAACGCCATAAAGATCGCTAGCAATCCCGAAAAAAGAACATTTAAGCGCATATCAAGCTCCATAGCAGCCAAGATGAATATATTAGACCTATACAAAAGCCTGAATCGCCTCAAAATTGCAAGGGTTGCTGCAGCGTAATGACTATTCTTGTTGGGTGTCGAGTCAAATCAGCAACAAGAGATTTTCGTGCGGGTGTGGAACAAAACGGGCGATGGTGGGGTATACTTCACATAAATTTGAGCTTGGTTGGTAAGGATTTGCGCTTCTGCAAACCTATTTAATATGCTTTGGTTGCGGAATTCCGTTGCGGGCAAAATATGGAATTTAGAATTTCGGCAATTGCGCCGAATCAATTTGACCGTAGCACCGAGTGAGAAATGAAATTCAAAACAGACTTTAAAAATTTAGAGCCAGCCGAGCTTGAAAAAATGCAGGCGGCAGGAAACAGAATTGAAGAATGTTACCGGCTGCTCCGCAAAGCCAGCGCGAATGTAGTGGGGCAATGCCTGGCCAACCAGGCCAAATTCATCGAATTTGATCATTATCCCAAAGGCGATATTTTCGACAAGGAAACCAAGAGCCAATATTATTATCATGCCCACCGTCCGGAATCTGGTGAGCACGGCCATTTCCATACCTTCGTGCGGTCCGGCGCAATCCCCGACGATATCAAAACGGTCCCCTATGAGGGCGAGGTTGAAGTGCCGTCCGGCGACGATGCCATTTGTCACCTGATCGCGGTATCCATGAACGGTCCGGGCTACCCGATCGGGTTATTCTCGACCAACCGGTGGGTCACCGGAGAAACGTTCTATTCCGCCGAAGACACGATCCGGTTGCTCGATACATTCCTGATCGATCACACTTACCCATGTCTTGCAGCTAATCGCTGGATTTCAGCCATGCTGTGCTTGTTCAGGCCGCAGATTGTCGCGCTTATTTGGGAGCGAGATCGAACAATCGAGAGCCGGCGCACCAAACATCCTGATAAAGATGTTTATGAAGACCGGGATCTGGAACTCACTTCTATATTGAAAATCGACGTGGACAAACAACGTCTTGCCGTGGATAAGGCGATTGAAAGCCAGTCCTGAATTTCTGCAAATTCTGGTTATTTTTTCCCAATGACAGAAAGTTGATGCGACTTGTACGCATCGTTTATTGCGATTCCCAATTGCCGGTGCAATCTTTGGCGCACCAATCAGGTGAACCCGGGGTGGGCGAGACTGAAGGGATTTTCTCATGCGCAAAGAAGCGCTGATGTTGATGAGTACAATTTTATTGGGCGCGATTTCGATCGCTACAACTGGCACGGTGTCTTCTGCCACCGCGCAGGAGGCAACAATCATCAATCTGACCCAGGTTGGGTGTCAGTTCCTTGAATCCGAAAATGACGTTGACCATGGCTACGTGACCAAATCCGCCGACGATTGTGTCGAGATCAATGGTCGTACCGGCGAACAGAGGCTGGCCGAGGCCCGTGTTTTGGACCTGCCGCCGGGCAAATATATTTTTCGGGTGGAGAATAGAAATGTACCTTACCCACTTGGTTTCTGGTTGCGCGAGCATGATTACCAGCTTGGAAACCCCATCCATCTGCTTACCAAAACCAGCATTTCCGGCGGCGGTCTCAATATTGGAACCACGCTTGATTACGAAGTCGAATTGGAGGCTGGCACTCAATATGTCTATTCTTGCCCGCTGAACCCAACACCAAATTATTCGATTGTCGTGAACTGACCGGTTCTCCCGGTCGCACCCAATTCGGTGCTGGAATGATCCGGCGCTGATTTTATCCGCCATCATGTTTGATGGTTTAACCCCTGAGGGAGACTTAATAGATGAGCAGTAACAAAAAGAGACTTTTGACTTCCACCGCAATTTTGCCGGTTGTTCTTGGCCTGTCGTTGGCCGTGCCAGCTGTCATGACCGCAGCAGTTGTAGATGCGTCCCCCGCATATGCCAGCTGTAACCCATGCAATCCATGCGCTGCCAAAAATCCTTGCGGCGCGTCCGCATGTGGTGCCTGTGGTGCCAGTAACGCTTGCGCTGCCAGCAACCCTTGTGCCGCCAGTAACCCTTGTGGCGCGTCCGCATGTGGTGCCTGTGGTGCCAGCTCATGTTCCGCTGACTAGTTTTGCGCTAACATGGACGGCAATATGACCCATTTGGATCAATTGCCTTCAAAAATTTTGACCCGGAATATGGGGCCTTCACCGGCACTCATGTTTCGGGTTTTATTTTTTTTGGTTCTGGCCGCTTTTATGCTCACGGTGCCCCTCCAGAATGTTTTGAGCGACGAATCCCTGACAATTGAGGTTCCGGAAATTGTTTTGGTTGCGGCTGGTAGTTTTATCGCTGGCTCTGACCGGGCCGAACGTGAAGCCGCTTACCAGCTTGATGAAGCTGCCTATGGGCACAACGTGACGAGGCAAAACCGCTGGTATGAAAGCGAATTGGCCCGTCAGAGCGTTGACCTGCCATCTTTCGGAATTATGAAAAATCTGGTCACGAACGCTGACTATTCCCGTTTTGTTGCCGAAACCGGCCACCGGGTTCCTGATGTAGACCCGGAAACCTGGGCAGGCTACCGCTTGATCCATCCGTTCCCGCGCACCAGACGGCATGCTTGGCTGGGCGGAACAATTCCCGAAGGCCGCGAAGAGCATCCTGTTGTCATGATCTCTCATGGCGATGCCGCTGCCTATGCAGCATGGTTGAGCGAACGGACAGGAATTGAATGGCGCTTGCCCAGCGCACTCGAATGGCAGAAAGCGGCACGCGGTCTAAACGGCCTGCGGTTCCCTTGGGGAGATGAATATGATTCTGGCTTGTTGAATAGCCATGATGCCGGACCGTTCGACACTGTCCCTGTAGGGCGATTCCCGGAGGGTGCCAGCCCGTTCGGAATGCTGGATGCTGCGGGTCAGGTTTTTGAATGGACCAACACCCCGGCCCGCAATGGTCGATGGATCGTTAAAGGTGGGTCATGGGATGATCGCGGATGCGGTGTTTGTCGCCCGGCGGCACGCCATTCCAGGCCTGAAGACATCAAGCATATTCTGGTTGGTTTCCGCCTGGTTAGAGACATAAACGGATAACATTTCTGTCGAATCATCTGTAGTCTGACTAACTAGCGGGGTCATCAGCGCATCGTGGGCCAAATTGCTTCACATCTATGTGATCGCAAGTGAATCGATTTGTCCGAAATGGTTGATAGTCTGGACACTGTAATTCGAGGCCGGTGCTCGGGCTTTAATCAATCATGGCATGATATACGCCAAGACCAACTTGGCAGCATTCATCCGTTTGGAGGGAAACCAGATGAAATTTTCTAAGAAACAGCTTTTATCAACCGTTGCGGCGATGCCGTTGGTTGTGGGCATTGCCGTAGGCACTGCTGCAACCGGCGCAATGATGATTGCTGCAACTGAGGTTGCGATTGCAGCCTGTAATCCATGCAACCCGTGTGGCGCATCAACTTGCGCTGCTTCCAACCCATGCGCGGCTTCAAACCCGTGTGCTGCTTCTGCGTGTGGCGCCTGCAGTGCTTCGACCTGCGGCGCATCCGCATGCGCAGCGTCCAACCCATGCGCGGCGTCTAACCCGTGTGCTGCATCAGCGTGTGGCGCCTGTGGTGCTTCGGCCTGCGGCGCATCCGCATGTGCAGCGTCCAACCCATGCGCGGCTTCTAACCCGTGTGCTGCTTCAGCATGCGGTGCCTGCGGTGCTTCGGCCTGCGGTGCTTCGGCCTGCGGTGCATCCGCATGTGCAGCGTCCAACCCATGCGCGGCATCTAACCCGTGTGCTGCTTCTGCGTGTGGCGCCTGCGGCGCCTGCGGTGCTTCGGCTTGCGGCGCATCCGCATGTGCAGCGTCCAACCCATGCGCGGCTTCCAACCCGTGTGCTGCATCAGCGTGTGGTGCCTGCGGTGCTTCAGCCTGCGGCGCATCCGCATGCAATCCCTGTAATCCATGCGCGGCGTCAAATCCGTGTGGAGCATCTGCTTGTGGTGCGTGCAACCCGTGTGGCGCATCTGCTTGTGGTGCGTGCAACCCGTGTGGCGCTGCAGCGGCCAACGTCAGCAAGGAATGCTTTGTTCCACGCTTGCATAATGCCGCCAGCAATCCATGTGCAGCTTCAAACCCGTGTGCTGCATCAGCTTGCAGGGCATGTGGTGCGTCAGCATGTAACCCTTGCAATCCGTGTGGGGCGTCGAACCCATGCGCAGCTTCCAATCCGTGCGCGGCATCAAACCCCTGTGGTGCATCTGCGTGTGGAGCATGTGGCCCGTGTGGCGCAAGCGGTGGCGGAGCTGAGTTGACTGATGCGGAAGCAGCGGCAGCGTATGATTGCCTCTACAGCGAAATGAAGGAAGCTTATGCCAATACCCGCATTCCAGCGACCCGCAATTGGCGCGCCTGGGCTACACAATTCTCCACAACACCTTATGTTTCGGCAACTCATGGCGGCCGTTATGTGATGAATTATTCAAACACCATGGGCGCAAGAGCTTATGGCGAATATGAAGAAATGACTGAGATGCCCCGGTCTTCGGTGCTTATCAAAGACAGTTTCTCCGCCAATGCCGACGGCACCTTGTCGGTTGGTCCGCTGTTCCTGATGGAAAAAATGGGCCCTGGCTTCAATGCTGAAACCGCCGATTGGCGCTATTATATGTTCACGCCGGACGGGTCTTTGTTCGGCGTAACCGGCGGTCAGAATTCAGCCGGCCTGGCCTTCTGTCATGAATGTCACGCGGCCATGGAAGACAATGACCATATGTGGTTCCTGCCTGAAGAATACCGGGTTTCAAACTAGTTTGATTCCCGCTAGACATGAGTAAGTCTGATGATAAGCGGCTGCCCCCGATTCCGGGTGTGGCCGTTTGTCTGCTCATCACAATGTTGCTGGCCGTGCCGGCGCAAGCCGAGACGGTAACAGGGATGCTCGGCGAAGCGGTCGACGGCGATACCCTTATACTGAACGGGCGCAATTTTGATCTCTCTGGAATTGTGGCACCAGCGCCTGGATTCATGTGCACCTTACGCAACCGGGAAAGCAATTGCGGCAGCATCGCGCGCGGTGGATTGCTTGATCTGATGGCAGGCGCAACCGTGACTTGCGAAACCGACGGCGCAGAGTGGCGTTGTAGCGCCGGGGGATATGATCTGGCCCAGAACATGGTCCATACCGGATGGGCTGTGCCTGCAAGAGATGATGATCCCCGGTTCGCAACCCAATTGGAACGCGCCCAAAGCCGGAAACAGGGATTGTGGCACGCAGACCCTGAATTAACGATTGGGGAAATCCGAACTGCTGGGCAGCGCTAATATTTAACCAGTATGGTCAGGCGGAAATTGCCATGTTGTTTTTTTGAGTAATCGGCAGACACACCGTGAATGTGGTCCCTGAGCCGACAACACTTTCCAGAGAAATTTTGCCGCCATGTTGTTCGGTCAGTTGCTGGGCTATATTCAGGCCGATACCGGTGCCGACAATCCCTTCAGACGTAGAGGCCCTGTAAAAGCGCTCGAACATTTTATCGATCTCGTCTGCAGGTATTCCCACACCGCAGTCAGTTATGGATATGAGTACGTGCCCCTCACCTTGGCAACCTGCAATGCAGACTAGACCAGCTGTTGGTGAATATTTAACCGCGTTGGAAATCAGGTTAGTGAATATTTGTTCCAAAGCACCTGCATCTGCTTCAATAAAGTCTGGCATCGAATCCAGATCAACTTCAATTGTATGACTAGGACTTATCAGTCCTTGTCGTTTTGCAATTCCTGAAATGATGGACTTTAATTTACAATTTGTAATGGAGATTTTATACCCGCTTTCCTCCATTTTGGCGGATGCCAGCGTGCGGTCAATGAGTTCAGTCATGCGCGTAACAGCACCGCGAATATCGATAATTTTCGCGTCAACTTCCTCGCGATTCAGCTTGTCAAATTTCAGCCCAATCCGGCGCGCTGTGCTGTCAATTATTGTCAAAGGCGTACGGAAGTCGTGGGATACGGTCGAGACAAACTGGCTTTGCTGTTTGTTATAATGCTGCTCCAACTCAAGAGATGCCTGGAGTTGTTCGGATTTTTTGCGCAGTCGTGATGTTTGCTCGGCGACCATAATAGCAAGCTCTTCTCGATGCCGTGCCAGTTCCTGGTCTTTTGCTTTTTGTTCCGTTACATCGATAGTGAAGGCGAAGGACCCTATGGTTTCACCTTTAATGTTGCGCAGGCTTGTCGCATAGAAAATGGTGTCGATCTTGGTTCCGTCTTTTCGGACAAGGACAGGTTCGTAGGTTCGTCGGAAATTATGCTCCCGTTGGGCCATCTTCCGGCGCACCAACTCTGAGGATTCTAGGTTAACGATATCAATCGCCGGTTGGCCAATCAGTTCTTCACGTTCGTAACCAAGCATGTCGCAGAAGGCACGATTGACCCGGTTAAACTTACCATCAATATCTATCTGGGAATAACCATGCTGGGTATTTTCCAGTGTGGCGGTCAAAAGCCCTTCACTAGACGTCAATTGACCAACCAATGCGTAGCCCCGGCGAAAATTCTTGTAGGTGCTGATCTGAAGTCCAATCAGGACGAGGGTGTAACTCATGATTTTCAGAATATGGGCCAGAATAAACGGGAAATCCGAGTACCCTTCAGAGTTTGACATGACCATGGCATGAGCAACCACATTCAGCATCAAGGCCAAGGCCAACCAGAATTTAAAGGAGTTCGGGTGCCAGCCTCCGTGACCCTGCAATTTAAATAGCGCAAAGGTGAAAATCAGTGCGGGTAGCCATTCTTCAAAACTTCGAAGGAAAGGAAGGTTAAAATTATTGTCGCCCGCAAATATTTGGATCGGGTAGAAAAGAATGAAAATACCGGCAGCGACAAACAGGCCGGTCGCAAAAAATACCTGTTTTTCAATCTGGTGAATTTTGTTGTCGTGGCTGTGCCAATCTGTGTCTTCCGGGCGCTCAGTATGTGTGGCTGCCAAGACCATCATGATGCCCAAAAACACACTCCCGTAAAACCAGCTTTCGGGACCAGATGATGACATGTCTCTTTCAGCAAATTGATTCAGGTGAGTTAGATCGGTCACCAAATAGAAAACATCCTGAAGGGTAAACCCGAGAAACCCCGCGCCAACATACAAAAAAACAGCCCGTCGTCTGTTGAAATACCAACCTAGAGAAGCGAAACCGATATAAATCATCAGAACCACAGTGATTGTCTTCAAAACAGTGCGGGAATATTCCGGAAATATCCAGGCTTCAGGGTTAGCAGCACATTTCACCATCAGCGCACCAACGATGGCGATGGTCAAAACGGTGACAATCGGCAACACTTTATCGTGTTTTGTGTCCATCATAATTGGTCCTAGTTGGCGGTCAGGATGCCATCAAGACCGGAGTCCCGCTCGCATTGTCCAGCGAGTTGATTTGTGCTGCAAATTCATCGCCGCTGCATGGCATTTGAATGATCGCGTCGAACCAGCTTTCGTGTGAGGGGTTCAACCGGTTCTGATTTAATGGCGGCACCAACAACACAATCGGAAATGCACATTCGCGCTCGGCTTTAATCAACCGCACCATCATCGAAGCGGGCATATCTGACGTGTTTAACGAAACAATCACCAAGTCCGGCGCAATATTATCCACCGACGCCTGAAAGACGACACCGCTATCCATTTTGATAACCTGATGGTTCTGTGCCTCCAGCGTTTCTCTTATTTCAGACAGATCCACTTCATTATTCGAAATGGTAACGACCATCATTTGCGGTGTTTCTTCGGTTGGTTTGGCATGTGCGGAATCCACCGCATGATCTAGAGATTTGGATAAGGCGTTGTAAAGTTTAAGTAATTGGTTTTGTTTTTGTTGCTCCATGCGCTTCACCTGATGGAGCCTCGATCTCACCGTGGCAAGCATCATTTCATAGTCAATAGGCTTGGTTAGATAATCGTCTGCCCCCAATGACTTACCCTTGATAATATCTTGCCGGTCCGCTAGGGCAGACAGAAACACAACCGGAATATCTGCGAGATCAGGATGGTTATCGCGAAGCGCGATCAACATCTCGTGGCCATTCATTTTTGGCATTGTGATATCTGACAAAACCAAGTCTGGCTTGTTCGCTATAATTGAAGCCAGTCCTTCGGCACCATCGCACGCCTGCAGGACTTCAAATCCATAGCTCTCCAGTTCCATCGCAACATCATTGCGAATTACAGGTTCGTCTTCAACGATAAGTATCTTCTTCATCCTCGCCCCGAAAAATCTTAAAGTATTAATATGCAAAGATTACAGGGGAAGAGATTAATAATAAGTTGTTCACCTTGCATGAAGAATTCTATGTGAACTGGGGTCAATATTGGCTCAAAGGAGCAAATGAGCGTGTTTGCTCCGTTCGATATATCTAACTGTTATTCTCAAGGCCCAGTAGGCATGATTTTCGGGTAGATTATAGTCCGTTCGTCCTCCAAACCAATCCGCTTTCGTCGTTGATGGTCCCATACTCTAAGCGAAGAGGGTTGTGCCTCAGCAACCATCACCTGTTGCAAGCGTAATAAATACGTATATCGAAATGGCAGTTGCGTCGCATTGCAAAGTAGACAGGGACAATTCCCGGGCAAATTGGGACGTGTGGGCAGGTTAGGCTGTTCGCCCTTGTTTGACTATTCGGTATAAGGCATAGACACCATCATGAATGGTTCAACGTCTTGGTTGCGGGTAGTTCTTTTAATCGGGGCGGGAGCTGCCGTGGCAATGCAGATCGGCAAGGTGCCGCCTGCGCTGCCGGCATTACGCATCGATCTCGGTATTTCATTGGTAACAGCGGGCTGGGTGGTTTCCATCTTCAGCTTGATGGCGGCATTCTGTGCGGCTTTCCTCGGCGGTATCGCCGACAGGTTCGGCCAGACGCATACGGCACTTGCCGGGATGTTGTTATGCGCCGCTGCATCTGTGGTTGGTGCGTATTCCGAAAACGAAACCGCCATTCTTGTCACCAGAACCATTGAAGGCTTCGGCTTTATCATGACCTCGGTATCGATCCCGGCCTTGATTGCCCGGGTGGCGAATGGTCAAGACCGGCGAACGGCCCTCGCTATGTGGGGGTCATACATGCCAGCAGGCTCGGGCTTCATGTTGCTTTCCGCCGGTCCGCTTCTGCTTTATGCCGGTTGGCAGGGGGTATGGATCGCTGCAGCTATCGTGATTCTGTTCGTCGCGTTTCTCCTTTGGCTGATACGAAAGGATATACCCGCACCCCCGGAGGAGACAGCAGCACGTCCCGGTTTCGGCGATGTTTTCTTGGTATTGCGGTCTCCTGGACCTTTGCTATTGAGCCTCATATTTACATTTTATGCTGGCCAGTATCTGGCGGTCGCCGGGTTTTTGCCTCTCATGCTTGTAGATTTAAACGGCTTCCGCCCGGAAAGTGCAGCAATCGTGGTTGCCTTTATCGTGCTGGGAAATGCTGTTGGAAACGTATCATCAGGCTTCCTGATGAGCCGGGGAGCACAGCCATTACATCTGATTTTGGTTGGCTGCGTGGCTATGGCAATTGGTGAAACGGTTGTTTTTCTGGAAGGGTCTTCCGTAACCGTCCGGATTGTAGGGGCCTTGGCGTTTTCAACATTTGGCGGTCTGATCCCGTCCACGTTGTTTTCACAAGTACCAATACAAGCGCCGAGCCAGCGTCAATTTGCCAGTGTCAGTGGCATGCTCGTACAGGGTGCGGCAATAGGACAGCTTCTAGCGCCGCCCATTTGCGCCTTTCTGATTTCACGTAACGATCACTGGAACGCCGCCATCCCAGCCCTTTTGGTGGCGGCAATCATTACTGCGGTTTCGGCTATTGTTCTGGCACGGCGACCGACGCCTGTGACCTGATTAGATCATCACACAACCTTGCAGATTGTGCCTGATTCCGCATTTATGTGAAAATTCGCTTCGACAAATCAATATTTTGCCAATTTCCGATCACCGTTTGGTCTAATTCTCTGCATCTAGTCAACACCGTTGGAAATTCAGGCAGTTCCGACAACGGGTGGGGGAGAAGAGTCGTTGTGAACGGCGGTGGAAGGCCATTTCGGCGTCCGAAAAAGCCTTGAGAAACCCCATCACCTCACGCGTCTCGCTCAACGTTGATTAGGAGCGCGATATGTCAGAAGCACATAACCCTATCGAGGCGGACCAGGAATTTCACGCCATGCCGAACTATCCGGCTAATTCGGGTTATTCGGCCATTCCGGATTATCCGGCGATCGTTGATCTCGCCGATGCTA
The DNA here is from genome assembly GCA_021775875.1 of Hyphomicrobiales bacterium. GTDB lineage: Bacteria > Pseudomonadota > Alphaproteobacteria > Rhizobiales > NORP267 > NORP267. Next base: position 250,162 of record JAJFHA010000020.1, read on the forward strand.
ACCGGTGCAATCCAAACTCAGATGAGGATACGGGTCCAAACCCTTACATTAAGCAAGATGAGATGGCTGCTGTCTGCGAGCCCGCCAAAGCCGGAATCCCGGCGGAAATTTCACCCGATACAGATCAGGTGCAGGATCCGGAAGAATTTCTCCGGGCCCTTGATGAAGCGCTCGCTGCAGTACGGACCGTCTCGAATGATGATGATCTGGAACGCCAAATGGCAGGTAGCGGATTGCAAATAGGCACTAGCGACGAACGGGTGGAAGAATCTTCCAAACTCACCGAGCGCGAAAATACGCCGCCAGAAATTCCAAATGCTTTTCAGGTCCAGGCGCGCCAATCGCGAGGCATCGGATTATTTGCGATTCTGGCAGGCTTCGCTTCCATCGTGCTTGCAGGATTTTTAGCGCTCTATTTTATGAATTACCCCATGTCATTGCCGGGTTTTGGGCAAACGCCGATTGATATCCAGACCGCGCCACCGGTTGTTGAACATTCCCGAATCGAACAGCCAGTTGACCTGCAACCTATCCAGGTTGCGAGTGTTGTGGTGCGGGCAAATCCGACAATCGCCATACACCCGGTCGAAGGCGTTTCTGGTGCCGCGATCCCGTTGAGAGTGGAAATCGACCCTGTCGCCGGTCTTGGCGCGAGCCTTGCGATCAGCGGTTTGCCGGAAGGAGCTGGCCTGTCTGCCGGGATCGAAACCAGTCGGGGTGCCTGGCTTGTTGATGCAAATGCCCTCGCGTCGCTCGCTCTGTTTACTCCGATGGGCGCAACTGGTTCCTACGATATCCGGGTGCAGCTCATTGGTCAGGACGGCAAGGTCGTGGACAGCAAATTGCTGCCCGTGCGCCTGTTGCCGGGCAACCTGAATGTTCCCGCTCCGGCCACAAACTCGACTGCCGACGTTCAGGCAAAAGACCAATCACGCATCGCCACAAGCGAAGACGTGGAAACAAGCAATGGTGAAAATGACCTGGTCGCCAAGATCATTGTTGGCAATCAATTGGCCAGCACTTCGGGTTCGACACCAATGCCGATTACACCGATCACCTCAATTGATCCGTCTGTGATTGTGGATCAGGCCGATACCCTGCTGGCGCGCGGTGATATCGAAACTGCCCGCACGCTTTATGAAGAAGCCGCCAATGCCGGTGACGCGGAAGCAGCTCTCAAGGCGGGCATGACCTATGACCCGCTTTATTTGAGTGCCGAAGCTGCATCGGTGAATTCCACAACGGCGGAACCAGGTACGTCTTTGGTATGGTACGCCCGAGCGATTGGGCTTGGTTCAAGCGCCGCCGAACCGCGCCGCGACGCTCTTAATAGTTTTATCGCGACCAATTAGCGGAAATTGATTTTCAGATTTCCAGCAATTGCTGAGCATGGGGCCAGATTTCGCCCAGATGATCAATGACGAAATCCGGTTCCAACTCACGCATCGGGGTATTCGTGTAACCAAAACTGACGCCAATGCTCGGATACCCCGCCCGGCGTGCCGATTCCACATCGGCAAAACTGTCCCCCACCATAATAACCCGATTTGGATCAGCCCCGGTCTGCTCCACCGTCAATATCAAATGGCCTGGATCAGGCTTGTTGACCGGATGGGTATCGACCCCGGCAATCATCGCAAATCGATCCTTGTGGCCGAGCGCCTCCATCAATCTAAGCGCCATGGCCTCGCGCTTGTTGGTGCAGATCGCGAACAAAATATCAGCAGCATCAAGCTTGTCCATGAGTACCAGCGCACCGGGATAAAATGCACTATGGGTGTCTATATTGGCCCGGTAATATTCCAGAAAAACCTCAATCAGTTTGTCCAGCTCGGTCTCGTCCGCGGTCTGGTCAGACAAAGCCAATCCGCGCTCGATCAGCTTGCGGGCTCCCATCCCGATTGTATTGCGTACATGATCGACGCTGACCTGCTCGGCGCCCCCGGCGACCAGTGATACATTCAGTGCAGCCGTCAGGTCAGGGGCGGTATCGACAAGGGTACCGTCGAGGTCAAAAAGGATAATTGGCTTGGGTGTTGGCATCGAGTGACCCGGTTTGGAATGTTTGTTGTTGGTGCGAGGCTTAGCCTACAAAAATAATGGCCGCAACCGTGTGTGTCTGGTGGTGGGGCACGCGCGGTTGTGATACCACCGGGTCAAATAATCAAAAATAGATTGCAGGAGACATCTCATGAATTTGAATGACGCCACATTATTGAAGCAGCAATGCTATATTGATGGAAAATGGGTCGGCAAAGGCGTGTTGCCAATATTCAACCCGGCCGACGGAGCCGAGCTTGCCCGCGTGCCAAATATGGGTGCTACTGAAACCCGAGCTGCGATTGAAAAGGCCGATGCCGCCTTTCGCTCCTGGTCGCAGGTCCCCGCAAAAGAACGCAGTGCGATCATACGCCGCTGGTTTGATCTGATGATCGAACATAGCGAAGACCTGGCCATGTTGATGACCATGGAACAGGGCAAACCGCTTTCTGAAGCCCGCGGCGAAGTAGTTTATGCAGCATCATTCGTTGAATTTTACGCCGAAGAAGCCAAACGCATTTATGGCGAGACCATACCGTCGCCCCGCCAGGACGGACGGATCGTTGTTATCAAACAGGCAATCGGTGTAGTTGCGGCGATCACACCATGGAATTTTCCGATGGCGATGATTACCCGCAAGGCGGCCCCGGCCATTGCCGCCGGTTGTTCGGTTGTCTGCAAGCCAGCGCCGGATACGCCGCTGACGGCGTTGGCGCTGGCCGAACTGGCAACCCGTGCCGGATTACCTGATGGTTTGTTCAATATCGTTACTGGCGACGCCCAGGAAATTGGTGGCGAGATGACCAGTAACCCACTTGTGCGCGTGGTGACATTCACAGGCTCCACCCCGGTCGGGAAATTGTTGATGCAACAAAGCGCTTCAACGGTGAAGCGGGTCGGACTGGAACTTGGTGGCAACGCGCCTTTCATCGTCTTTGATGACGCCGATCTCGATCTTGCGATTGCCGGTGCCATGGCGTCAAAATTTCGCAATGCCGGCCAGACCTGCGTCTGTGCCAACCGGATTTATGTGCAAGACGGGGTCTATGACAAATTCGCTGAAATGCTCGCGAAAGCCGTTGCTGATCTGAAAGTTGGCGTCGGCATTGAAGACGGCGTCACCCAGGGGCCGTTGATCAATGAGCGCGCTATCGAAAAAGTCGAAGCCCATGTGGCCGATGCGATTGAAAATGGAGCAACATTGGTAACTGGTGGCAAGCGCCACGCACTTGGCAGCACATTTTTTGAACCAACTATTCTAACAAATGTTACATCCGATATGCTTGTCAGTCGCGAAGAAACCTTTGGCCCGGTGGCCCCGCTATACAGGTTCTCTACCGAACAGGAAGTGATCGATCTCGCTAACGATACGCCATTTGGTCTGGCGACCTATTTCTTCAGCAGCGATGTGGGCCGCTGCTGGCGCGTAGGGGAAGCATTGGAAAGCGGCATGGTCGGCATCAATGAAGGGATCATCTCAAACGAGGTAGCACCCTTTGGCGGCGTCAAGGAATCCGGTCTTGGCCGGGAAGGCGGACATTTTGGCATGGAAGAATTTCTCGAAATGAAATACATGTTTTTCGGTGGATTGCAGGCTTCAAAATGACCCCTGACGAACAAAAACGCGCCGCCGCCGCCAAGGCACTTGAATATGTGCAAGATGGTATGCGGCTTGGCCTTGGCACCGGCTCAACGGCTGCGCATTTCGTTGACCTGTTGGGCCAGCGGGTGAAGGACGGTTTGAGCGTTATTTGCGTGCCGACATCTGAGCAAACCCGTGATCAGGCGCTCTCGCTGAATATCCCGCTAACTACTCTGGACGAGACGCCGGAGCTGGATATCACCGTTGATGGTGCCGATGAAGTTGATGCTTCGTTGCGCTTGATCAAGGGCGGCGGGGGTGCGCTGCTGCGCGAAAAAATTGTAGCCGACGTATCAAAGCGCATGATCGTGATCGCCGACGATAGCAAATTGGTAAAAACCCTGGGGGCGTTTCCGCTACCGATTGAAGTTAACCGGTTTGGCCTTCAAGCCAGCCTCAACGCCATTGACAAGGCTGCCCGGGCATCGGGATGCAGCGGTGATATAACTCTCCGAATGGTGGGCGAAAATGAGCCGTTTATATCCGATAGCGGGCAATATATTGTCGATTGCCATTTTGGTGAAATTCCAGACGCAGACGATTTGGCGACAAGACTTGCAGGCATTCCGGGCGTCATGGAACACGGGTTATTCGTTGGCATCGCCACCGATTGCCTGCTGGCTGGAAGCGACGGTGTGCGCACACTGACGGTAAAGTGATGGCCCATCTTCTTGATCAATCACACCACAGGGATATGTAGATTGTCCCGGTAATACTTGACACATTCTAAGGCTGAAAGAACCAAATCATGAGCGAATACGATTACGATCTCTTTGTTATAGGCGCTGGTTCAGGGGGCGTGCGCGCCAGCCGCATGGCAGCGCAACATGGTGCCAAAGTTGCGGTTGCTGAAGAATTTCGGGTCGGTGGCACATGTGTGATCCGGGGCTGCGTTCCAAAAAAATTATTCGTCTATGCCAGCCATTTTTCCGAAGAACAGGAAATCGCGGCCAGCTTTGGATGGGATGTGGGTAAATCTACGTTTGATTGGTCAAAACTGATTGCCAATAAAGATAAAGAAATCGATCGGCTCAACCAGATTTATATCAAAAATCTTGAAGCGTCCGGCGTTGAGATCATCCAGGACCGCGCTGAAATGCGCGACGCCAATACGGTGTTTCTGGTCGATCAGAATCGGATCATTACAGCGAGAACTATCTTGGTTGCGACTGGCGCGACGCCATTTGTGCCGCACAACGTGCCGGGCGCGGCATTTGCGATTACCTCCAATGAAGCTTTTCATCTTGAAACCTTGCCAAAGCGGATCGTGGTTGTCGGCGGCGGCTATATTGCTGTTGAATTTGCCGGGATTTTCCATGGCCTCGGCGTCGAAACCTCGCTGCTGTATCGCGGCCCGCAAATCCTGCGCGGCTTTGACGATGATTTGCGAGATGGCCTCGCTGCCGCCATGATCAAACGCGGCATCGATGTCCGCACCAACGCCAATGTGGGCGAGATCCAGGAAATTGACGGCGAATGCAAGGTAACCATGCATGACGGCCCCGAGATCATGACCGATCTGGTGATGTACGCTACAGGCCGAATTCCGAATACGGCAGGACTCGGACTTGAATCAGCAGGTATCGAACTGGACGGGGCAGGGGCGATCAAGGTCGACGCCTATTCCAAAACCAATGTCGATAATATTTATGCTGTTGGCGATGTCACCAACCGGGTCAATCTGACGCCGGTCGCGATCCGCGAAGGGGCTGCTTTTGCAGAGACGGTGTTCAACAATAACCCGGTCAGCGTTGATCATTCAGATATCGCATCAGCGGTATTTTCCCAGCCTGAACTTGGGACCGTCGGGCTGACCGAAGAGCAGGCACGAGAAAAATATGGCGAGATAGATGTTTACAAATCATCCTTCCGGCCCATGAAGCATGTGTTGTCTGATATCGACGAAAAGATGCTGATGAAGCTCATTGTCGACAAGGCAAGCGATCGGGTTGTGGGGTGCCATATTATGGGTCCGGATGCTGGTGAGATCGTTCAGGTTGTTGGGATTGCCGTCAAAATGAAGGCGACCAAGGCTGATTTTGACCGCACCATCGCCCTGCACCCGTCGGCCGCTGAAGAATTGGTGACCATGCGCTAGAAGGTTCAGCCGTTGGCGACAGCGTTGATCAATCGGGCAATTTCGTCTTCGTTGTTATAATAATGCACCGAAGCGCGGACCAAAGCTTCAAGGTTCCGGTTGGGCAAATCAAACCGCGACGAACTATTCTGCGTCACTGATACGTTGATCCCTTCAGTGTTCAGTCGCTGTTTGGTGACGGCTGGCGTTTCGCCTTCTTTCAGAAATGTGACGATGCCACATTTTACCTGGCCCAAATCATGGACCGATACGCCTGGAATGCCGGAAAGGCCTTGGCGCATCTGATCGGCCAGATGGGTAACCCTGGTCTGGATTTTATCAAGCCCGATATCAAGCGCATAGCGCACCGCTACCCCAAGCCCGATTTGCCCGGCGACATTGCGTTCCCAATTCTCAAACCGTTTGGCATCCGGCTTCCATTCATACTCAAAATCCTGCAACCAATTCCCTGCTTCCAGATCAATAAAAGGTGGCTCCAATTCCTGAATCATGCCGTCTCGTACATACAGAAACCCCGTGCCGCGCGGCCCACGCAAAAATTTTCGCCCCGTGACCGAGAGCATGTCGCAGCCAATCTCGGTCACATTGACCGGCATCTGGCCGACCGATTGGCAGGCATCAAGCAGATAAATAATATCGTATTTCCGGGCAATTTTGCCGACCTCAGTGGCTGGATTGACCAACCCGCCCTGGGTCGGGATATGGGTCAAGGAAATCAATTTGGTGCGCGGCGTAATCGCTGCTTCCAGTTTGCCAAGATCAATCTGACCAAATTCATCATCGTCGATCAGGTCAATCTTGACACCTTTGCGGTCGCGCATCTGGAGGAATGCGAGCGCGTTGGATACATATTCTGCGCGGCCCGTAGTGATCCGGTCGCCGGGTTGAAACGGGATCGAATAAAATGCCATGTCCCAGGCGCGGGTGGCATTTTCGATAAATGCAATTTCGCGGGGCGCCGCGCCGATGAGTTCGGCTACCGCCAGATACATGTCGTCAATTTTGTCTTTTGCAGCCGCCGCAGCTTCGTACCCGCCAATGATTGCTTCAAGGTCCAGATGATCCTTCACTGAATTCAATACCGGGAGGGGCGAAAGCGCCGCACCAGCATTGTTGAAATGGACAATGTTTTTTGTTGCCGGAGTGTCTGCGCGAAGACGTGCAATATCGATCATGGGTTGTCTCTGATCTGGAACGGGAAGAGTATATTGACGCCGGATCAAGTCGGGATCAATCGAGAATATTGCGCTTGGCGAGGATACCGGTTTTGGCGCTTAGCCAACAAAAATATGATCACAAAAGCTGATTCCGACCGCACATCTCGTTGTAGTCGGCCGGAGCGGCAAAATTTGTGATCATGCGCTACCCGGACTATTCTATCCTAATTTTCCTGCTCATTTTCGGGGACAAGTCGTGGCTTGATGAAAATAATCAGTTCCATGCGGGCCGACGTTGTCGACGTGCTTCTAAAACGGAACGGAATACCGGGAATCGTATTGAGGTCTATTCCCTCAGTTACACGGTGATTGACACCCAAAAATAATGACGTCTGGCCCGGATTGCCGATATTGTTCAGGGGAATCTGCAAGCCTGCACCAATTTCACCAAAAATTGCGGGTCTGCTGCTATCTACCAGAGGCACGCCACCAACCTCTATATCCACATGGCGACTGACCACACCGCCGCCTGCCGACAATTTCAAGTCGACCCTGTTGCGAGAAACAGCGCGTGAAGTCGCCTGTCTATCCAAAATGTTGATAAGCACGGCCAAATCCAGTCCAACACCAATATCGGTGACGGAGCCGCTTGCCGGGAAGGTGTTCCCAAACTGGTTCGTGATATTGTCAGCGCCAAACCGGCTCCCAAGAACCCGGGCACCAACCATGACATCGGAATTACCAATTGCGTCAGGGAACAACAATCCGCCGCCAATAGCAGCGCCAAAGCCGGGATCGGTTCTGAGAACCTCTGTGGTTCCCGGAAAATCGAAATCAACACCAATTCGCTCAAAAAACTCACCCTGTACCGTCACAAATCTAACCGGAATGGTTACCTGCAAGTCAGTAGATGCTCTTTGGGCGTCAGCTGGATGGCTGATAACCAGGGTAATAAAAAAAACTGAGATAGTTAAAAGGAATTTGAGATACATGATGCCCCCCAGGCTGGTATTCTGAATTCTCCAAAAATGCTGCAATGAATAAGCAACGTTACGTTAACTATTTCAGCCATGCATCACAAGATCACAATTTTCAGTATTCTCCGATTGGAGTTTTAAGGGGTGCTGGTGCTATTTGGATTTTGCAAGACTATAGGCGTCTACCAAAAAGAAAGACGACGATATCGCAATCGCCGCCTCCCTTTAGTCATTTGTCTATCAGCCTGTAATCAACAACCCGAAGGTGCGCTCACTGAATGATTGTCAATGACTATTACCGGTCTTGAAACTTTGCAGTCCCTTTCCCGGGTCTCCTCGCCGCTTCCCCTAAGGTCCGTGTCGATTTGACGCTTTCAGTGTAGGAGCAAAGCCTGATTTTTGTCCAGCAACCAGAGGCCTCAAACGCAAAAATTTAGCGCTTCTGTGGAAATCCGGTGGACAAGTCAGTTTGACCTGCTGTTTCAGTCCGATAGCAGCCAATCGGCTGTTTCGGCCCAAAGCCTGTCCTTGTGATCAGGCCTGAAAAACCCCAGATGACCTATCTTTTTTACGCCAATTGAGTCCGGCGAGATAACCTGTTTGGTAATATTGGCATTTGAAAACCGGTCTACCAAACGGTCAATGGCCTTTGATGTCCCCCATTTGTCGTCGGTCAGGCGGATTGAGAGGATATCGCCTGAGAAATTCGCAAAATGCCGGGTTTCCGGAACCGATACGGCGTCGAAGAAATAATCCGGCTTCTTGCACCATTCAGCCCATGAACTGAACGTGCTCCACGCCATGTCTTCGCCAAAGCCGGAATATTTGCCGGGCATATAGCCGTAAATACGCGCCATTGCAGGGGACAGGACCTGCATTGAAAAATAGATCCGCCAACTTTCCGGCCAGTCGAAATTCCCCCAATATCCCGCAAGCACCGCAACCATGACGGCTTTGGAAAAATGGTTGTTGCGGTCGCTGAGGCCAAGCGCCTGACCGCCAAAACTATGACAGAGCAATTTCATTTTTCTGTCGGGAAATTGCCCGTTCATCCAGTCAATCGAGGCGGCGAAATCCCGGTTCGCCCAATATTGCATGGGCGCATCAAAGGTTTTCAAGTCTTCAACTGGAGATGCTCCGATCCCGCGATAATCATAAGTAAATACCGCCGCGCCGCGGGAGGCCAGATAGGTCGCAATATGGCGGTACACCTTTTGCGGGACCGCGACCGCGCCACCAATCATGATGATATCCGCCGGTGCGCCGTCTGGCAGATACAGTTTTCCGTTCAACGGAAAACCATCGGTGGCCTGAAACGAAATATCAGAAATCGTCACTGTTTTTTCGTCCATGTATCTAACCTTTACGTAAAGGGTAAGTTATGCATGGCAAACAACCGATCAGGCAAGCAATAATCGAAATTCGTCTGGATTTTCCGATCAAATGCCCTGAAGGGTCTCATTGATCAGATGATCAACAACCAGACACAATGCTTCTGTTTGTGTCTGGTTGGTGGCGATGGCCTCGTTAAAAATTGCCAATTGCCGGTCAGCGCTGGTGCCACGCTTGACGATTGTGCGGGCATGGTTGACTTCATCGACACAGTCGAAAAATTCAGCGTCCTCTGCGACAAGAACAATCAACTCATCTGTCAGGTCGGCGAACGGCACAATCTCGCCCATGCCGAAATCAACCAATCCTTCCTTGACCCCGTAGCGCTGGGCGCGCCAACGATTTTCCATGACAAGAAATCTGGAATAGGTGCGCCAACGCTGGTTTTGGCCCCGCAGCCGCCACAACATACGGGTCAGGCACCGGTATAGAGCGGCGATCGAAATCGTATCATCAATCAGGGTGCAAACGTCAGTAACCCGCATTTCCAGGGTTGGAAATTTGGCACTCGGTCGCAGGTCCCACCAGATTTTGGTGGCGTCTTCGATCACCCCGGCGCTGACAAGTGTGGAAACCGTTCGCTGAAATTCACTGTAGCTGTCAAATTGCTCCGGCAAGCCGGTGCGTGGCAATTCATCGAAAACCGCCAACCGGTATGATTTCAGTCCGGAAACGCGCCCCTGCCAGAATGGTGACGATGTGGAAAGGGCCAGCAAGTGGGGCAGGAAATAACTCAACTGGCCAAAAATATCGTTGCGCAGGGATTCATTTTCAATCGCCACATGTACATGCATCCCACAAATGACCATACGCCGAACCACCACCTGGAGGTCTTTGGCGAGCATTGTGTAGCGGTCTTTCTCGGTCGGATGCTGGTCTGACCAGACGGCGAAAGGGTGAGTGGAGACGGCAAGCGGAGCAAGGCCGTATTTCCCGGAAATTTCCGCAATTGTTTTGCGCAAATGGGCAAGCTGCTGACGAGCTTCCTGCAAAGTGCTGCAAACCGGTGTTCCGATTTCGATCTGGCAGCGCAGAAATTCCGGCGTCACATGATCTCCGAGCGCAGCGGCGCAATCCTGCATCAATTCTTTTGGTGGATCAGCGGCGAGGTCGCGGCTCTCCTTGTCGACAAGGAGATATTCTTCCTCGATCCCGATCGTAAAACTCGGTTCAGGCCATCTCATCCTTGGAGCTTTGCACAAATAGTCTCTTGCAAACAATGGGGAATTTGGAAGCCCCTGAGACGGGGTTAAATAAACCGCCCAAGCAGATCACCGATCAGATAAGCCATCAACGCTGCACCAAGGCCTATGCCAAGAGTCTCCAGCCCTGACCAAAGCCAATGCTGGGTCGACCAGCGGCTTTTGGCTGACCCGATTAGAACAAAAACCATTCCGGTCATGATTGTCGCCAAAATCGCAGCTTGGTCCAGACCGATTATGAATGGGATAAGGGGAACGAAGCCGGCCAAAACAAAAGCCAGAAATGTAGCCATGGCAGATTTTAGCGGCGACCGCAGGACGTTCGACAAGCCATATTCCTCGGTCAGCATCAGATCAAGCCAATGCTCTTTTGAAGATGTGGCGATTGCAACCATTTGGTCCAGATCATCTCCCCTAAAACCCTTGGCCAGATAAATCTGGCGGATCTCTTCACGCTCACCTTCCGGGTAAAGGTCAATGTGCCGTTCTTCAATTTTTCTAATCCGGCGATAATCATCCAACTCGCTTTTTGTGCCGGAATAATTGGCCGCCGCCATGGAGAATCCGTCCGCCAGCAGATTTGCGGCACCAAGAATAAGCACGACCCGGATCGACATATTGGCCCCGACGACGCCTGCAACGATGGCAAATGTGGTGATGGCACCGTCAATCCCCCCATAAACCCAATCGCGCAGATAATTGATGCGCGGTCCGACAGCAAGCCGCTCCGCGATAGCGTCGGGGTGATGGGAATGATCCAGATGAGATTTTTCAGGCATGGGTGAGTATTACAGTGATTAGAGAAATATTGGCAGGTAAGAAATGGTGCCTGTTCGAAGAGTCAATCAATTTCATATCCCCTTCGATCAAACAAGGGGCGCAATTTTTGTTGGATATCCTGCTTTTCTTCATCGCCCAGCTTCTCGTGTTTGTTGCGCCGATAATGGGGCCGACTTGATAGGTAATTTTCAATATTCCTGCCAAATTCCTCTGAGAATTCCAGGCCAATTTCGCCGTAAATACGTTTCACTTCAACAATCGTTCGCGCCGTGAAATCCGAGTATCTTGTCTCAGCAATCTGGCTCGGCGAAAGGGCTTTGGACTGCTCTTCATAAGCATCTTCGATCCGGAGGTAATTTTCCGCTAATAGTCGATCTGTAAATTGCTCCCCGGATTTTGCAAATTGTAATTGAAACAAGGGGATGAAATCTTGCTCGATCAGTACACTGGACTGGTAGACATCTAAGGGGTTCCGATGGATATGGATGAATTTGGCGGTTGGATATAATTCAGTCAATATTTCAATTCGCGCCGTATGATAGGGGCTTTTAAGAAGCGGCTTTCCGGATTTGAACAGCACCAATTTTTTCAAAAATATTGACAATGCCTGCTTCCATTTGTCTCGTTCCCGTGCGGTCATTTGGTCTGGATAAATAAATCGGTCAAAATGCCGTCTTTCGCGTGGAAAAGAAAATGACCAATAAGGAGAGCAATGCGTATCAAGCGCGATCGCGAATTCGTCCTCATTGGTGGTATCCAGGGAAATCTCAACAGAATCGAACGGACGTTTCCATGGCAAAAGCGCACCTGCCAAAAGATGCGTGATGCGGCCAAAGCCCAGAAACCCGGTGGGGTTGAAAACCTGATACCCGCGCGGCGCGATGAATTGTGGGTCCAGCGCCAAAATGTCGTGTAGAAATGTTGTGCCCGAACGATGCACGCCAAGAATAATAACCGGGTCTTCGATGGTTTTATTACGTAGAAACAGCGGCAGTAAAACTCGTTCAGGAAAATTGATGATCGAGTTTGCTGTTGAAGCCAAAAGAATGAAAAGTAGCCGCGGCAGATAAGCAGGGTGTACCCTGAACCGCGCCTGCCAAAGAACCCGAAGCCAAATGTCGATCGAAGCCAGAACGCAGAGATTGGACACCGGGTTGAACTGGACCAGAGATTTGAAGAACGATTTGCCGTGAGCGGCGCGGCTTTCCCGGCAGGCTGGTTGATCAACTGCAGATGATATCCCGGGTCGGCGTTTGAGGCGTACAAGATAGAAAATAATTGCGCCAACTAGAACAATCCACAAAAGTACCGAATGGCGAATATCATCACTGGGCGCGATAAATCTCGAAAACTCGGCATGCGTGCTTTTGAGGATCACGACAGGGGCTTTTTTTTGAATAATATCAACGATCAGCCAACCACCAACGAGCCCGATCGGGACCACAAGATTGCCGTGGTAAATACGCGCCAGATGCAGTGTTATGCCAACCAGAAACATGGCAAAAATGGTTTTGACCGTATAATACGGTTCTTGCCACGTAGACGCATCAAAACCAAAGGTGAGCGCATAGAATAAAGCGGCTGCAACAAGGCCGAAGACCTTGAATCTTTCAAATAATTCCGTACCAACATATCCACGATAAATTATTTCCTGCAAATATGCCGCCAGTATTCCTGCGACAGGTGCGGTCAATCCGGTACTGATATAGCGAGGGAGTGATCGAGGGGCGACGAGCCTAAACGCGCCAACCTGAAAAGCTAAAAAATACAGAACCACCGGGATAGCCACCCCGATCAAGAGGGCCAGCAAGAAGCGCTTGCGCCATTCCGGGTCCGCGTCCAGACCGAAATGCGCCAGCGGCAACGGGCTTCTTGCCATGATCCGGATAGCCATTGAAGCGCCGATCAGCAGCAAGAGGAAGCGGCCGGTGCCGCGCACATCGGATAGATGGTTAGAGAGCGTAAAAATCGAACCGATTGCTGCGTCCAGCAAAAGAATTCCGGCCATGACGCAAAGCCACAAAAGAAGCCCGGCGGCTCTTGGGTTTCTTTTGATCCAACTCATGTGGATTTACCTTGCCCCGAAATGCAGATGTCCCTTTGTCACACTATCATTGTATCTTTTTCCTGCACGTGCAAAAAACCCCTGATCCAGCCCAAATGCTGGATCTGGACCGGTGTTTTTGCCGGAAATGCCCAGAAACGCGTTGGAGTAACTTAAATGACAAAAAAGTGGTCAGCCAATAGTTGGCGTTCGCTTCCGGCAGTTCAATTGCCGGCATACCCGGACACAAATGCTCTGGAAGAGGTTGAAAATCGCTTGAGCGGTTTCCCGCCGCTTGTTTTTGCCGGTGAAGCCCGCAAGCTGAAGCGGCAATTGGCGCAAGTAGCAGCAGGCGATGCGTTCCTCCTGCAGGGCGGTGATTGTGCTGAAAGTTTTGCCGAACATTCCGCCGATAATATCCGCGATTTTTTTCGGGTCTTCCTGCAAATGGCGGTGGTTCTTACCTACGCGGCCTCGTCCCCGGTTGTAAAAGTCGGGCGCATCGCGGGTCAGTTTGCCAAACCGCGTTCGTCTGATTTTGAAGAGCAGGGCGGCAAATCCCTGCCCAGTTACCGTGGTGATATTATCAACGCGATCGAGTTTGAAGACGCTGATCGCTTGCCTGATCCCCAGCGCATGTTGATGGCGTATCGCCAATCTGCCGCAACCCTGAACCTGATCCGGGCTTTTGCCCAGGGCGGGTATGCCAACCTCGCCCATGTCAACGAATGGACGCTCGGGTTTTTGAAAGACAGCCCCGCCGGTCATCGTTATCAGGAACTGGCCGGTCGGATTGATGAGACGCTTGCCTTCATGCGGGCTTGTGGCATTGACCCGGAAACCGCACCACAATTGCGCGCGACCGATTTTTTCACCAGCCACGAAGCCTTGCTGCTTGGCTATGAGCAATCCATGGCGCGGCTCGATTCAACATCCGGCGACTGGTACGCAACATCTGGCCATATGGTCTGGATCGGCGACCGGACCCGCCAGCCGGATCACGCCCATGTGGAATTTTGTAGGGGTATCAAAAACCCGATCGGCGTTAAATGTGGCCCGTCGCTTGACCCGGACGAGTTGCTGCAATTGCTTGAAATTCTCGACCCGGAAAACGAACCGGGCCGGATTACCCTGATCGCGCGTTATGGTGCTGGCAAAGTCGCCGAACATCTGCCGAAGCTGATCCGCAAGGTTAAATCAGCGGGCCGCAACCCGGTCTGGTCATGCGACCCCATGCACGGCAACACGATCAAGGCAGCGACCGGGTTCAAGACCCGTCCGTTCGATCTGGTTCTGCGCGAAGTCAGTGACTTTTTCGATGTTCATCAGGCAGAGGGTACCCATGCTGGCGGCATCCATATCGAAATGACCGGCCAGAATGTGACCGAATGCACCGGCGGTGCCAAAGCTATTTCAGATGCGGATTTGCAGGACCGGTATCACACCCATTGCGACCCGCGTCTGAATGCCGACCAATCGCTTGAACTGGCGTTTCTGGTCGCAGAGCGTTTGAAATCCGAACGTGAAGCACGCGGCCTTCCGACTAGGGTTGTCGCTGTCGGCGAATAGCGAAATAATTTCACCGGATTGCAATCAACTTTGCGATCCGGTTGAAAATCCTCCCACAATCCAGTCTGCAGCAGCGGGAATCTACGGAAATTTTGGCAAAGGAAAATCACATGGCGAAAACACTACTTGAAATGGCGGGAGCCAATCTGACACCGACAAAACTTGGTGAGGCAACATTGTTGCTGATCGACTGCCAGAACGAATACCGCACCGGCGCTCTCCAGCTTCCGGGTGTTGATGCAGCGATGGAAGAGATTGCAAAATTACTTGCTGCCGCCCGTGCTGAAGGCACGCCGATAATCCACGTCGCCCATAAGGGCCAGGCCGGTAGCCTGTTTGACCGGGACGCCGACAATGGTGCCTTTATGAGCGAAGCTGCGACATTGGACGGCGAGACGATAATCGAAAAGGGCCTGCCGAACGCATTTGCCGGCACCGATCTGGTCTCCGCTCTTGAAGCTGCCGGGCGCAAGCAATTGGTGATGGCTGGCTTCATGACCCATATGTGCATTTCTTCGACCGCCCGCGCCGCGATCGATCATGGCTATTTCTCTAACGTTGTGGCGTCCGCCTGCGCTACCCGCGATCTACCAACACTGGATGGCGGCGTCATGGCTGCGAGCGATTTGCACAATGCGGAATTGATTGGCTTATCAGACCGTTTCGCAATTATTGCCGAGACTAGCGCAGCCGTGATTTGATTTTCGGGTGCGAATAGGTGCATTTTCCGGAAGATAGTCTTCTCCCGGAGAATGCCCGAATGTCGCCCCATGCCCAATTGATCAAAAGCCTGCCAAAAGCTGAAGTCCATATCCATATTGAAGGCAGTCTTGAGCCTGAAATGCTGTTTTCACTGGCACAGCGCAACGGTATCTCGTTGCCCTTTGGTTCAGTGAATGAAGTGCGCGATGCGTATGATTTCTCGAACCTTCAGGATTTTCTCGATCTCTATTATCAAGGCATGTCGGTGCTCCAGACCGAGCAGGATTTTTATGACCTGATGCGTGCCTATCTGGAGCGGGTCCACGCCGACAATGTCAAATACACAGAAATTTTCTTCGATCCTCAGGGACACTTACCTAGGGGTGTGGGTTTCGATACCTGTCTCGACGGGTTATGGCGCGCCATCGGAGACTGCGAGCGGGAATTCGGTATCAGGGCAAAACTGATCATGTGCTTTCTGCGCCATCTGGATGAAGCAGATGCGGAGCGGACCCTCGATCTGGCGCTTGTCCACAAAGATCGGATTATCGGCGTTGGACTGGATTCGTCCGAACTCGGTCATCCACCTGAAAAATTCAAATCAGTATTTCGCCGTGCCCGCGACGAAGGCTTCAAGCTGGTCGCCCATGCCGGAGAGGAGGGGCCGCCGGACTATATCTGGCAGGCACTGGATATTTTGGGGGTGGACCGGATCGACCACGGTAACCGGGCGCTGGAAGATGATGCGTTGGTCAAGCGCCTCGCCGCAGACAAGATGTCTTTGACGGTCTGCCCGCTCTCAAACCTGCGCCTTCGGGGCATTTCTCAAATGGCAGATCACCCGATCCGACGAATGCTGGATATGGATTTGAAGCCATGTGTCAATTCCGATGATCCATCCTATTTCGGCGGATACATGAACGATAATTTTTCCGCTCTGGATAAGGCTCTGGATTTCAAAGAGGACGAAGTTTTTGCGCTGGCCCGTAACGGCTTTGAAGCCATGTTTTTAGGTTCAGACGAAAAAAGCAAAGCACTTGAAAATTTCGATGCGGGCGTTTCTACCGTAATGGCTCAAGCGCCGCGTTCTCAGCCCTGATCCGGATGAAAAGCACACCCGCATTGAGAATTGTAAATAGAAACGCAAACCATCCAAGTCCGAATATCGCGGGCATGCAGGCAATTTCCGCCATGACGAGCACATAATTTGGATGTTTTAGAAATTTGTACGGACCGCGAGCAACTAATGTTTCGCCAGGCACAATAATGATCCGGGTGGTCCATCTTTTGCCAAGGCTCAGCAAAATCCAGAACCTGAAAAACTGAAAAATCACGTACAGCCCAAGCAATGGCCAGACAATGTCGTGGCCGGGTGCCAGCCACCAAAGCCCGGCAAGCCACAATCCATGCACCGCCACGATTAGGGGGTAATGCCCCGCACCGACTTCGTGGCCCCCAGCGGCAATAAGGCGCGCGGTGTTGCGCCGTGATACTATTAATTCAGACAGCCGTTGCAGGGTCACAAAAGCCAGTATCAGGATTTGCCAACTCACTCAGGTAATCCCGGCATCAGCGTGATCATGCTCATGGTGAAGCCAGGCCCAAGCGCCGAGAGGAGCAGGCGGCCGGATAGCTTTTCTTCAAGCACGGAACGCAGGACAAAAAGTGCGGTGGGGGCCGACATATTGCCGTATTTACGCAAAATCGCCCGTTCCGTTTGAAGCTGACCAGCTTCCAGTTGCAGAGAGGTTTCAAGGGCTTCGAGAACCTTCGATCCACCCGGATGAAACGCATAGCCGTCCAGATCTGCGCGGGTGAGGTCATTGGCGTTGAGAAAATCATCAATCGCGGCGGGAACTTTTTCTTTTGCCAATTGCGGGATACTGCGCGAAAAAATGGCGTTAAAGCCTTCATCGTCGATCCGCCATCCCATGATATCCAGAGTGTCCGGCCAGGTATGTTCGCGCAGAAATTCAAACGTGGCGCGTTGCTGATATTGCGGGGCTTTGGAGACAATAGCTGCCGCCGCACCGTCGGCAAAGAGAGCGGACGCGACAATATTGGCTTTGGTCAATTGGTCTGTGCGCACCGCCATGCTGCAAATTTCGAGCGCCACAATCAATACCGTTTCATCGCTGCTTTCTGCGAGACGAGCCGCAAGTGAAAGGCCTGAAACGCCACCTGCGCATCCAAGCCCAAACAGGGGCACGCGTTTCACATCCTGGCGAAATCCCATTGATGTGAGCATGATCGCTTCAATGCCGGGTGTTGCTATTCCCGTTGAGCACACCATGACAATGGTATCGATATCGCTGGCCTTCAGATCAGCGTCGGCAAGCGCCGCCGCGACCGCATCGGCGTAAAGCGTTTTGGCACCTGCAACAAAAGTTTCGCTGCGATCAGCCCATCCATGGTCGGCTTCATACCAGTCGATGGGGCAAATAAGATGCCGGGTCTCGATCCCGGTATTGGGAAATACTTTCGCCATCCGGTCGAAATCGGCGATCCGGCTTGCAAAAATGCTGCGGGTAAAATCTTCTGCCTGTTCTTGCGAAATAACGTGCGGCGGGACAGCAATTCCCATGCCGACAATCCCCGCCCGTGTCGGTGCATTTGAAATTTCGTACATGCGGTTCATCCGTTGCAGATATGCCCGCCCCCGTCTGGCGTAAAAACCAAAACGTTCCGGATATCAATCCGACAATCGTTTGTGTGGACCAGATTGAAGGCAACCTGTCCAGTTATTTTGGAATTTATTGCACGAAGCTGGCTTTCCCGGGGCGAGCAGAGGCAAATTATGACCAATATCAGTCCATCGGGGTCTCGATACACAAAAATTCTGCGTCATCTGAAGCCTGTATTGAGAAATTTGTCACGCCGGAAATTCCCATTGCATCCCGCGCACCAAGCTCTTCGTCTTCAATCTTGATTTCACCCTTGAGGACAAACAAATAGACGCCGTTCGCCGCTTCACGCAGATCATAATCAAGACTGGTCCCCCGGCTTAAATTGGCCAGGGAGAAGAACGCATTCTGGTTTATCGCCAGTGATCCGTCGCTGCCGTCGGGCGTTATGACCGTATGAAAACGGTTCCGACGGTCTTCAGCGGCAAAGATATTCTGGTCGTAGCGGGGCGTAATATTTTGCTCTTTCGGCAAAATCCAGATTTGCAGAAAATTCACCGGGTCAATGTCTGAACCATTATATTCTGAATGGGTAATGCCAGTCCCGGCGGACATGACCTGAACTTCGCCGGTTTCAATAACATGAACATTCCCCATGCTGTCCTTGTGCTTCAGGGACCCGACAAGCGGGATCGATACAATTTCCATGTTTTCGTGCGGGTGGGTGGCGAACCCGCCGCTTGGCTGCACCACATCATCGTTCAAAACTCGCAATTTGCCGAACCCCATCCGGTCGGGATCGTAATAGCCGGCAAAGCTGAAAGTATGGAAACTGTGCAGCCAGCCATGATCGGCAGTGCCGCGGGAATTGGCTTTATGGATGATTTTTTGCATTTCTGTCTCCTGAATATCGGACATTTTCTCTGGTTGGAATGAATTATAAGGATTGGAGTTACCACTTAAAAGTAGGTACCATTTGGTAACTATTAAATTTGGAGGATGCGATGCTCGCCCCACCAGACGATTGCCCGCTTGAACCGTGTATCCGGATGCTATCGCCAGCCTGGACCCTGCAGATCATTCATTATCTGAGCGACGGCACATTGCGGTTCGGCGAGTTGCGCCGGGCGCTTGGCAAAGTATCTTCGAAAGTCCTGACCACCAGACTTCGTGAGCTGGATCGTCTTGGCGTGATAGACCGCAAGGTTCTGCCCACCAACCCGCCAAATGTGGAATATAGCCTGACTCCCATGGGACGGGACTTGCTTCCTTTATTGGCGACATTTTCGCAAGTAAGCGAGACCCTGCAAACCAAATATGGCATGTTTGAAACCGTTGAATGACGAACAGGCGTGTCGTAAATATTTCAGTGTGAGGCTAGATGAAAGACAAAATTGTCCTGATCACAGGTGCAGCTTCGGGCATGGGAGCTGCCACCGCGCGTCTGTTTGCTGCTGCCGGAAGTGTCGTTGTTCCTGTAGATTTGGACGAGCCGGGATTGGAGAATATCGCTAGGGAGGTCAATGCCGAGATTTCGTTCGCCGGGGATATCTCGGATTCTGGATTTTGCGATCATTGCGTCGATGAAACATTGAATAAATACGGTCGTGTTGATGTGCTTGTTAACGCCGCTGGCATCATTCGCCGCACTGATGCGATCAATACAGATGATGACGAATGGCGGCGGGTCATGGCGGTTAATGTGGACGGGCTATTTTACATGTCCCGTGCTGCTGTCCGTCCTATGAAGGCACAAGGAGCGGGTGTTATTGTCAATTTTGGTTCCATTTGGGGCAGCATCGGCGCTGAAAATACACTTGCCTATTGCGCCTCCAAAGGTGCGGTCCACCAGATCACCCGCGCCATGGCGCTCGACCACGCCACCGATGGTATTCGGATCAACGCGGTTTGTCCGGGCGAGGTGAATACCCCGATGCTGGCATCACAACGCGAGAACCCTGTAACGCAATCGGATTTGCAGGCCCTTGCCGACGCGACCATCCCCATGAAGCGCCTCGCTGACCCGGAAGAGGTCGCGAAGGTCGTTCTATTTCTTGCTTCAGAGGATGCCAGCTACATGACAGGCGCATTGGTGCCGGTCGATGCGGGATATACGGCGCAGTAGAGGCACGGTTTCATACCCTTATTTCTGCCCCCATCATCTCTTGTTGGTGCTGCTGGAACATCTTGACGAATTCGCTGACGCGGAAAAACTGGATCAAGTGTTTGAAACCTTCATCAAAAAATATGAAGCGCCGCACGCTCAGATGAGGGGTTCGAAAAATGCATCGTAATAATTGTCATAATCGATTAATTTTATTGGATATGCCAGATTAACTCTGTGAAATTTGATGGGTCATTTTTTGGTCCGTACAAGGGAATATCATGAACAGCAAAGATAGTATGGAACCGGGATATCGCTGGGTGATCGTGTTTGCTTCTGCCGCGATGCTGACCATCGCGATGGGCATCATGGTCAATGGTCTTTCGGTGTTTTTCATTCCTTTGCACGAAGAGTTCAACTGGCAACGAGGCTCCGTTGCACTCATCAATTTCTCCGGGCTGATCGGATTGGCTCTGGGTGGAATTGTCATGGGGCCAATCGCAGACCGTAATGACACGCGAAAAATCTGTTTGTTCGGTGGCGTGGTACTGGGTCTTTGTTTGTTGGCAGCGTCCCGTGCCGAAGCCTTGTGGCAATTCTATATTCTGTTCTTTATTGCCGGATTTTTGGGGGCCGGAGCCTTGTTTTCGCCCTTAATTGCGAATGCTGGCAATTGGTTTAAAACCAGCGCCGGTCTGGCGATCGGAATAGTGTCCGCCGGCCAGGCTTTGGGCCAGGGCGGGGTGCCGTTTGGGACAGCGTTTCTCATTGGCACATTTGGCTGGCGCGGCGCATTCTTGGCATTGGGGCTCATCACAATAAGTGTGCTTGTCCCGCTCTCAGCTCTTATCCGAAAACCTCCTGTGTCCGCAACTGTGATAGGTAGCGGCAACGCGGCGCTCGACGACGTGTCGCCAGTCCCGCTCCCAACCAACGTTGTCGTCGCATGGCTCAGCGTGGCGGTATTGTTCTGCTGTACCTGCATGGCGGTGCCGTTGATGCATTTGGTGCCGCTTATCCAGGATCAGGGGTTTTCGCCTGAAGAAGCCAGTAGTGTCGTATTTCTAATGCTGATCCTTGCTATTCTGGGCCGGGTCGCCTTTGGCAAACTGGCTGATATGATCGGCGCACTGCCCGCTTATCTGTTCGCCTCATTGTGGCAAACGGTTCTGGTCTTCTTCTTCCTTCAGTTCGAAACCTTGAACGGATTTTACATTTTCGCAGCGATATTCGGTTTTGGTTATGCTGGCGTCATGACAGGGTTGCTGGTCTGTGTTCGTGTCCTGACGCCGTTGTCCAAGCGCGCATCGGCGCTGGGTATTGTTCTTGTATTCGCCTGGACGGGCCATGCCATTGGCGGGTATCAGGGTGGGTTCTTTTTTGACCTCACCGGAAATTATACTCAGTCCTACGCCAACGCCGCGATAGCTGGAATTATAAATCTGATCATCGTGGGGGCATTATATTTTACGATTTCACGGCGCAATACAGGTTCACTGCAAACGGCGTGAAGTACAATCAATCCCGCTCGGAAGGCAGGATATAGTCGGCGTCCCGGGGATACATTTCGAGCGGGTCGCCGTGGATGACATCGATCCGCGCCCGGGGTTTTACATAGACATCGGCTTCAAACAAAACCCCGCCTTCGCCAGAAACATAAATTTTGATCCGGTCATAGCCGTGGGACAGATGGGTGCTTTCAAATTCATCGAACCAGATTAATTGCTCGATCGTCACATCGTGAATTTCGCCAACGACGTTATGCCCCTGGCCGGGCTCATTGATCAGAACCGGCGATCCCCATTTCCCCGTAATATGCAGGGGAAAACGTTCCATGGTCTGAAACCTGCCCTCGCGCACGATGCCGGAGCGGTTTGCATCAAAATTATGAAATCCGTGTTTCAAGGTTCCATAGACAAAGAGTGGAATAGACATTTTCAAACCAGCCAAACGCCACCGGCGAGCAGGATGCTGATGCCGATTATGGAAGACAGTAATACATTATTTGTAAACCACATGGCCGTAAGCGTGAAGGCGAGGGCACCCAGTTCCAGCGACGATCCCTTCAGGGCAGCGGGGACCAGAATGGTCATGAGGGCGCAGCCTGGCAAGGCTTCGAGAAGGGGGCGGTATTTCTGGATATTTTTGAACTGGATACCAATCAGGTATCCGGATGTCCGGCAGGCAAAAGCGATTGCGCCCATCATGAATATCGCAAGTAAAGCGCTGGCCGTATCAGTCATTTGATGCCTTCGCTTTTACAATGCCGGTTATGGTTCCGGCCATTACCGAAATAATCATGATGGCCGATGGCGGAAGATTGAAGAACGAAAGCGCCGCCGCCATCAAGCCCGATATGGTCCAGGGCATCCAGTTTTTGCTGCTACTCCGGATGACCATCATCATGATCATCCCGATAAACAATACGCCCGCATATTGTAGCGAGGCGACCATGTCCGGCGTCAGGATATTGGTGAAAGTGGCGCCGATAAACGTACCTGCAATCCAGGTCACATACATAGCGAGGCCACCACCAACAAGAACACCCAGCGGATCGTGAGGTTCTTTCAGGTTCATGACCATCACGGCGTTGGGGTCCAGCAATATTGAAAATCCCGCCATTCGCGTAAACAATGATCTCTCAGTGATATGGGGAATCATTGCAATGCTGAGCAAAGACAACCGGCTGCTGATCAAAACGGTTGAAACAGCAAGGGTGGCATACGGTAGGGGTGTTTGCCAGAATTCCAGCGCTGCAAATTGACCGGCAGCCGAGAAAAATGTGGCGCTCATCAGGACGGCTTGAAAGACGCTCAGACCGGCGCTTGCCGCAGCAATACCAAACAGGATCGCGAACAAAGTGCCGCTTGCCGCAAATCCGAAATTGGATTTGGCACCGGCTTTCATACTCGTCAAAAATGAACTTTTAGAAGATATGGTCATCGACCGCCTTTGGAAGGATCAACCTAAACCTCTATCGATTTTAGCTATCAATGGGAAGATCAACATCAAGGCAAGTTGAGATAATTTGAAACCAACGGTAAAATCCGGATACCCATTACCAATCACACATTGCTCTTGAAATCAGGTCACGCTAAACCCCGCTTATGACAAACAGAAATCTCGACAGGCTGGCCATCGCGGTCGCCCAATTAAACCCGACCGTTGGCGACATTGACGGCAATCTCGCCAAGGCGCGTGATGCGCTTGCCACTGCTCATGCGCTCGGCGCTGATCTGGTGCTTTTCACCGAATTATTCATTTCGGGCTATCCGCCGGAAGACCTGGTTTTGAAACGTGCGTTTCAGGAGCGCTGCCGGGAAGCGGTGGAAGCCCTCGCGATCGAGACCGGCAAAGGCTGTCCGGCGGTCCTGATGGGGACGCCGTGGCGCGACGGTGACAAACTCCACAATGCGATGGCCCTGCTTGATGATGGCAAGGTGCAGACGCTTCGCTACAAGGTTGATCTGCCGAATTATGGTGTCTTTGACGAAAAGCGGGTGTTTGACGCTGGCCCCATGCCCGGGCCGCTCAATTTCCGGGGCGTACGGCTCGGCGTTCCGATTTGCGAAGATATCTGGGACGAAGATGTTTGCGAATGCCTGGAAGAAAATGCCGCAGAAATTTTACTTGTCCCCAACGGTTCGCCGTTCCGTATCGACAAACAGGAAGTGCGCCTCAATGTGGTTGTGTCCAGGGTCACTGAAACCGGCCTGCCGATGCTTTATGCCAATATGGTTGGCGGCCAGGATGAACTGGTTTTTGACGGTGCGTCTTTTGCCCTGAATGCGGACCGTTCTTTAGCGCTGCAAATGCCGTCATTCAGCGAAACGATTGCTTTGACAATCTGGAACCGGACCGCTGATGGTTGGGTAATGGAACCGGGCGAGATTGTCCCCTTGCACGATGGCGACGCCGAAATTTACGCCGCCTGCATGTTGGGCCTGCGTGATTACGTGAACAAAAACGGATTCAAGGACGTGGTGCTCGGATTGTCGGGAGGAATTGATTCCGCGATCTGTGCAGCCCTTGCCGTTGATGCCCTTGGCGCAGACCGGGTTCATTGTGTCATGCTGCCGTATAAATACACATCATCCCGTTCTCTCGAAGATGCCGCCGCCTGTGCTGAAGCCCTTGGGGTGCGTTATGATACGTTGCCGATCGGCGGGCCGGTTGATGCCTTTGAATCCGCGCTCGCGCCAATGTTTGCTGAAACCCAGCCGGATACGACGGAAGAAAATATCCAGTCGCGTACCCGGGGCACGATCCTGATGGCGATCTCCAACAAGTTCGGATCGATGGTCGTCACCACCGGTAACAAATCTGAAGTTTCCGTTGGCTATGCCACGCTTTATGGCGACATGAATGGCGGCTTCAACCCGATCAAGGATCTTTACAAGATGCAGGTTTATGCCCTGTCCCGCTGGCGCAATAATGCAAAACCTGTTGGCGCTTTGGGGCCGGACGGCATTGTCATTCCTGACGCCATTATTACGCGTCCGCCGACGGCGGAATTGAGGGAAGATCAGACCGATCAGGACAGTTTGCCACCCTACGAAATTCTCGACGACATTCTTGAATGCCTGATCGAAAAGGAAATGTCGGTGGAGGATATCGTTGCCCGCAATCACGATGTGGGAACTGTGCGGCGCATCGAGCATTTGCTTTATATCGCTGAGTATAAGCGCCGCCAGGCAGCGCCCGGGGTTCGGGTAACCGAGCGCAATTTTGGCAAGGACCGGCGCTATCCAATCACCAATGGTTTCCGGGATGGGGCATCAAAATGACCACCAAAGTCCGCTTCGCGCCGTCTCCAACCGGCTATATTCATATCGGCAATGCCCGCACGGCTTTGTTGAATTGGCTCTATTCCCGCGATACCGGCGGCACGTTTCTGCTTCGGCTTGACGATACCGATGTCGAGCGCTCGAAAACCGAATATGCCGAAGCCATTGTCGAAGATTTGGCCTGGCTTGGTATTGTGCCGGATGAGGTGGCGCGACAGTCTGACCGGACGGAAAAGTATGATGTGACGGCTGAGCGTCTGAAAGCCGATGGCCGACTTTACGCTTGCTATGAAACGCCCGACGAACTGGAGCGAAAGCGAAAACGTTTGCTGGCGCGGGGTCGTCCTCCGGTCTATGACCGGGCTGCCCTGGATCTGGATGCAGGGCAAATTGCTGCCCTTGAAGCCGAGGACCGCAAACCCCATTGGCGGTTCAAACTGGAAAACCGTGCTGTCCGTTGGAAAGATGAAGTGCGTGGCAACCAGTCTATCGAAGCAGGCTCCTTGTCTGACCCGGTTCTGATCCGTGCCGACGGGTCTTACCTCTACACCTTGCCAAGCGTCGTGGATGATATCGAATATGGCGTCACCCTGATTGTGCGGGGCGAAGACCATGTGGCCAATACCGGCGTGCAGATCCAGATTTTCGAAGCCCTCGGTGCGACCCCGCCGGGCTTTGCCCATCACAATCTTTTAACCGACGCGTCTGGCGAGGGCCTTTCCAAACGCATGGAGTCCCTGTCATTGCGAAGTTTGCGTAGCGACGGGTTTGAACCGATGGCGGTTGCCAGCCTTGCCACAACCATTGGTACATCTGAACCTGTCAGCCCGCACCCGGACATAACGGCGCTGGCGACAATTTTCGGCTTCTCGAAAATTTCCCGTAGCCCTGCCCGTTTTGATTATGCCGAGCTGGAAAGCCTGAATGCAAAATTGCTGCATCAAACACCTTTTGCAGATGCTGCATCCCGCTTATCTGAGCTTGATATTTCCGGTGGTGAAGAATTCTGGAACGCGGTGCGTGGGAACCTGGAAAAATTCGCCGACATTTCGCTCTGGTGGAATGTGGTTGCCGGAGACGTAAATGCCGCCGCCGACAACCTGGAATTTCTTGGTAAAGCCGCTTCCCTGTTACCGTCAGAACCATGGGATGAAGCGACATGGTCCGCCTGGACCGGGAGTGTCAAAGCTGAAACGGGTGCAAAGGGCAGGGAGTTGTTTCACCCTCTTCGCAAAGCTCTGACAGGGGAAGATCGCGGCCCGGAAATGAGTGTCCTGCTGCCCCTGATAGGTCGCGAAACCGTGTTAAAGCGATTAGCGGGCTAAGGTTTAACCTGCATTGTCATTTTTCCCGGTGCTATTTTCGTTGCGGTCAATCTCAAGCACGGATTTGTCCCCGGCGTGCGTTGGGGATTGAGAAAAATCCTTGCGGACATCGTCTGCGCTGGTGGCAAATCGGCTGTTGATATGAGCCTTGTCCACTTCAGGTTCAGGTGCGTCGCCGTTTTTAGCGGCGATCCTGGCTTCAATTGCTCCGGCATTGTTATCCGGCCCGGACTGGTCCAGATCGCGCAACGGCAGGTTTCCAAGAAGGACACTGCCCGGGGCAGCCGTACTGCTATTCCGCGCCGTGTCCGATGCTGGAACATTGCCGTCGGCCTCCCGGTCGCCTGTCACCATGGCTTCTTCAAGTTCCCGAGCGGCCTGAGCATCAAGAGAGGCTTCAAGTTGCAGGGTTGTGGCATTGCAACTGCACCCGCGAACCACTTCGCGGCGGAACCGCCAGGCATTGTCCAGCGCGTCGTAAGGTTGCCCTTGCGTTGTCGTCATTTGTTCGGTGGACCCGCCCGGATTTGGGTGGACATATAATTGCACATCTGATGTCGGGCACATCGAATTGCAGGTGCCTGCATCTTCCCCGAATCGGCTCGGCAGGGTTGAAAAGCTGATCGGGAAATAAAACCCGTCACAGGTGCGGACACAGAGCGTGCGGTAGGTTGTTATATCTCCCAACAAGCGGCCGCCCTGCGGGTTCATGGATCTGGGCCTGGACAAAATCCCTGCGGACGGGTCCTGGAACAGGCGGAACCGCGCCCGGCTGCGAGGCGCGAAACGGCGATATTGCGGGCCGCACTGATACCGGCCAAGCGATTGCATCAAGCGGTCGCGGACCGGGTCCGGCCGGTTGTCGCTAAAAATATCCCGGCGCTGGCGGTTGAGTGAGGCAAGGTTATCCTGCATCTCTTCCATCTGACCTTCGATCTGAAGACATTGCGGTGGACGCCGAGGCTGGAAAATAAAAAACCCGCGACGCTCGCACCCCATTTCCTGGGCTTGCCGTGACACCGCACTGAGTTCCTGCTGTTGACGGGCGATGGCGCGATCTAATCGCGACACCTGTTGGCCGTTGCCGGAGCGGCTTGCCATGTGGCTTGCCAATTCCTGTTCCAGCACGCCGCATTGAGGCGATACCGCCGCACTTGTATTGCCCGGCATCATCAGGGCAATTGCTGTCGCCACCATTGGCAACGCCAGACGCAAGGGGGATTTCCGCGTATCAGATTTCAAGACCATTCCAATTGTTATTCAGCATCAGGCTGATTGGTAGGATGTGCGTCTATGAATGCAGCAATTTTTTGACAATGCGCTTCAACGGCTTTGATTTTTGGATACTCGTCCAGCGACATATTAAACCGGTGGGCGTTGAATAATTGCGGCATCAGGCACACATCCGCCAACGTTGCGGTGTCACCAAAACAGAATTCTTTACCCTCGATGGCCGGTTCGATGGCGTCAAATCCGAGTTTGATCCAGTGCACATACCAGGTATCGACCTGATCCTGTTCAAGGCCGAGCGGGTCTTTCAGATATTTCAGGATACGCAGATTGTCGATCGGATGAATGTCGCAAGCGATGATATCGGCAACGGCCCTGATTCGTGCTTTTCGTATGGCATCGCCGGGCAACAGGGGTATTTCTGGCCAGGTTTCTTCAAGATATTCCAGAACGGCCATGGATTGGGTGAGGTAGTCACCATCATCCGTCTCAAAAACCGGCAACAATTTTTGCGGATTGATCGCTATAAATTCTGCTTCGCCTTGTTCGCCTTTTGCGAGGTGTATGAAACGATCCTGATAGCTGATCCCTTTCAGGTTGAGTGCAATGCGCAAGCGATAGGCCGCGGATGACCTGAAATATCCCCACAATGTCGGCATGTTTTGTCCTATTCTGTCTGGTCGATGTTATGGTTCATGGTCTTTGCCATTTCCTTGGACTTTTGCTTCAATCGGGACAGAATTCGGTCCAGGACCTCGACGTCTTCAGGGTCAAGCGCGCTTTCCAGTTCTCCGGCGAAACGAAGTGCGACGGGCACAATTCTGTTGTAGGTATCCTTGCCCTTGTCGGTTAACGACAGGATAATCGAGCGCTTGTCATTTTCGTCTGTATGTCTCGCAATAAGACCCGATAATTCAAGCGCAGCGATGGCGCGGCTGACCTTGGTTTTATGCATATGGGTTCGTATGCCAATTTGCTTGGCGCTGAGAGTGCCCGTTAGGCCAAGATTAGCTATAACGCGCCATTCCGGGATGCCAATGCCATATTGTCGGGAATAGACGCCAGCCAGCGACTGGCTCACAATCTCGGCCAGGATATTGAGCCGGTAGGGTAAGAATCGCTCGAGTTCAAGCTCTCTATTGTTGTCTTTTTCCGGGTCGGTCCCCATGGCAAATAACTATCTTCTCTGGACATTAGTCGCATCTGTAACTAAATATTTGTAGTCCTGTTTCAGGGATCAGACAATCCTGAACAGAACCTACCTTAGCCGGAAACGAGGGGAAAGCGCGATGGCTACTAAAGATATTTCATTTCCAAAACGGGCAGGGCGAGCTTCAAGACAAGCCCATGTGGATTTTCCGGAAGGCACATTTGAGCGGGAAATTGGCCGCGAAGGTTTCTTCGGCCCGGCCACGCAAATGTACCATACCCACCCGCCCACGGGCTGGGTAAGCTGGTCCGGACCTCTACGCCCCCATTGCTTCGATCTCAATCGCATGGCCGATGGGGGGAGTTGTTACTGGGATAACCCGACCATTTTGCATAATAATTCGGTAGGTGTCCGGCGCTGGGTAACAAGCGGCAAGATGGATCATCTTGTGCGCAATGGCGACGGCGACGAATTGCTGTTCATGCACGAGGGATCAGGGTCCCTCTTTTGTGATTATGGCCATCTGGAATACGAAGCTGGCGATTATATCATCATTCCCCGTTCAACCATGTGGCGGATCGAGGCCCGTGAAAAAACCACGATACTCGGCATCGAATGCACCAACGGCAATTATAAGCTGCCGGACAGGGGCATGATCGGCAATCAGGCGCAGTTTGACATGGGCGTTCTTGATACGCCGGAAATGGACGAAGCGTTTATCGCCCAGCAGGACGAGAATGAATGGAACGTCCGGATCAAACACAGAAATCAGGTCTCGACGATTGTCTATCCATTCAACCCGCTAGATGCGGTTGGCTGGCAGGGTGATCTGGTCCCGATCCGCCTCAACGTCCGCGATATTCGGCCCATCAACAGCCACCGCTACCATTTGCCGCCATCAGCCCACACAACCTGGGTCGGTAACCGATTTGTCATCTGCACCTTTGTGCCGCGCCCGTTTGAGACTGATGCCGACGCGCTCAAAGTACCGTTTTTCCACAATAACGACGATTACGATGAGGTATTGTTCTATCATTCCGGCAATTTTTTCAGCCGCGATAATATTGATACCGGCATGATGACCTGGCACCCGTGCGGGTTCACCCACGGTCCTCATCCCAAGGCATTGCAGAACATGTTCAAGGCGAAAAACCCGATGTCGGACGAAGTTGCCGTCATGCTGGATACCCGCGACCCGCTTGAAGCGGGGGAGGCGGCTCTGGACGTTGAATTGCAGGATTACACGGATTCATGGCGGACGTCGGATGGCCCTGTCACGGCGCCAAAAATCCCGAAACCGGATGCCGAATAAAGAAGGACAAGTTTGAATATGAAACTGGCAACACTGAAAAGTGGTTCCCGGGATGGCGAACTGGTGATCGTCTCCAACGATTTGAGACGTTACACGCCCGCAGGCAGTATTGCGGCGACCATGCAAATGGCACTCGATGATTGGGCCAGACTGGCCCCAGAACTGGCGGCGCTCTCCGAAAAGCTGGAACTTGGCATGGTCGAGGGCGAACATTTTTCTGAAAGCGATGTCCGCTCACCATTGCCCCGCGCCTATCAATGGGCGGACGGATCAGCCTATGTCAATCACGTGGAGTTGGTCCGTAAAGCCCGCAATGCAGTGTTGTCGGACAGTTTCTGGACCGACCCACTGATGTATCAGGGCGGATCAGATTCGTTCCTTGATCCACACGCGCCCATACCGTTGGCAAGCGAAGATTGGGGCGTGGATTTCGAAGCCGAAGTCGCGGTGATCGTCGATGATGTCCCCATGGGTGTTTCGGTTGAAGCAGCAGGCGCACACATCAAACTGATAATGCTGGTCAACGACGTTTCCTTGCGTGGTCTCATCCCGGCAGAACTTGGCAAGGGGTTCGGGTTTTTTCACGCCAAACCGTCGTCTGCTTTTTCCCCGGTTGCTGTGACCCCGGAAGAATTTGATACAGCATGGGACGGTGGCAAATTAAATTTGCCACTTCTCTCCCATTTGAATGGCGCGTTATTCGGCAAGCCTGACGCAGGCGTTGATATGACTTTCTCGTTCAATGATCTGATCGCCCATGCGGCAAAGACCCGGCCCCTTTGTGCTGGAGCAATCATCGGCTCTGGAACCGTTTCAAACAAGTTGGATGGCGGGCCTGGAAAACCGGTCAGTGAAGGCGGTGCGGGCTATTCCTGTATCGCGGAGGTGCGGATGATTGAGACAATCGAAGATGGTGCCCCGACGACCCCATTCATGAAATTCGGCGATACCGTCCGGATCGAGATGATGGATGCCGACGGAAATTCGATTTTCGGCGCCATTGATCAGGAACTGGTAAGCGCTGAATAGGCAAAAAACTTATAATGCCGTTTGCCAGACCTTGATCGATTCAATCGGCCAGAGCAGCATCAATATATTCAACGCCAATCCATCGCGGATCACGATCATGGTTATGGTCTCAAACGCGATTGCCAGGGCGACGGTGATCCAAATTGGCAGTCGGAATGCCATCCAGAACCCAAACCCCATGGCGATGATATCGAATGTAGAATTGATCACACTGTCGCCGAAATAATCGAGTGCGATGGTTGCTTCCCGGTAGCGCTCGATAATCAAGTTGGTGTTTTCAAGAACTTCCCAACCGCACTCGATCAGCATCGCTGCGACCAGTCGCCAGCCGATACTGGCCCCGCGCATGAAGAGGTAGGCCATGCCATAGAAAATAATGCCATGAATGATGTGAGACGGCGTATACCAGTCACTCAGATGCTGGGAATTCTCCGAACTAATGACTTCGCCGTGCCAAAGCTTGATCGTGCCGCAGGTGCAAATCGGATCACGGCCCATGGCCAGCAAAATGACGATGGTTATGATCAGCAGCGCCAAAGCGGCCCAATAGCCCTTGCCGATACTCAATTGCATTTTTAGCCTCCGCGCTAGCAGACCCGTGCCGGAATTGTCAAAAACCCGCGAAATCTGGCGCGGCCGCCGCGCTCCGGTTCGCCGATCAATTTATAATCCGGGAACCGGGCGAGGAACCGTGAAATTGCTATTTTTCCCTCCAGCCGGGCCAATGACAACCCGGCACAGGTATGCGGACCGCCGCCAAAGGCCAGATGACGATTGGGTCTGCGCGAAATATCAAACTGGTCGGGATCAGGAAATTGTTCAGGGTCCCGGTTGGCCGCCCCCATACCAAGCCAGATACGGGTGTCCGGGCCCATTTTCACGCCACCAATTTCGACGTCCGTCGTGGTGATCCGGTTGCCGAGCTGGTTTGAAGACTCAAACCGCAAGCATTCTTCAATCGCTTTGTCGATTCCGTCCGGATCAGCTTTCAGACGTGCCATTTCTTCGGGCCATTCCAGCATCAAATATAAACCGTTGCCGATCAGGTTAGTTGTAGTTTCGTGTCCGGCGTTTAGCAGGAAAATACAATTTTGCAGCAATTCGATTTCGCTCAACCGGTCGCCGTCTTCCCCTTCAATCAGCCGGGTCAACACATCGACCGCAGGATCACCGGGATTTTTCCGCCGCTGGGTGACAAGCCCGCCAAGATAATCAAGCATCTCGGTCACCGCGCGGTTGCCACGCGCTTCCTGCTCCGGCGTCAGAACGGCTTCGAGCGCACCCAGCACCGCAAGAGACCAACCCCGCAACGGCTCACGCTCCTCGTGGGGCACATCCAGCAGATTGCCGATAATCTCAACGGGAATGGCGGACGAAAAGTCTTCGATCAGATCCACGTCCCGCTTGGCTGCCATGTTATCGAGCAAATCATCAACCAGTTGGATAAGACCGGGTTCCATGCTGGCAATGGCCCGCGGTGTCAGCGCTCCCATAATCAGTTTTCGGACGCGGGTATGCAGCGGAGGGTCGTTAAAAACCAGACTGGTCGTGTGATGCTCGTAAAGCGGGCTATGCCCATATTTCGGCAGGAATTCCTTTTTCTTGTCGGAACTGAAACTGGTCGTATCCCGATAAATCTGCACCAGATCGGTATAGCGCGTAGCGAAATAGGCCCCGTCCGGGCATAGATGCATCGGAGAATGCGCTAACAATGCCTGGTAGGTGGGGTAGGGGTTTATGTAAAATTCCGGCCGGATATTGAGCGGATCAAAATTTGCTGCCATGTCCTGCGCCTTGGCGGCATCCCATCCAGGCTCCTCATTTCGCTTGGGCAGATAGGACTCTACTTCAACGCTCTCATTCAAATTATCAGTCATGATCTCACCACTTGTTTCAATTGGGATCATTGCTGATAGTTTGTGAGAACTCCAGAGTGCCGGGAAAAATAAACCCGGCTCCGGAGGCAGCCGGAACCGGGAGACCCGGAGAACCGGGTGATCTGTCCAGCAAACATATCGATACATACCGACAATCGGCTGGAAAGCTGAAATTCGTCACGTCCAGGCCATTCCGATTGACGGGCATTCCTGAAGTGATGAGAGGACGGAGAGCAAGCCTGGCGGCTCAAGACTGAATAAAACCCGTATCGGATGCGGGGGCAGGCAGGTTAAGATTACGTGTCTCACCAACCTTGATTTGCCAGACTTTGTTTGTGTCTCCGTCCTGACAAGAATCAATTTGCACTATTCGCTTTGAATTGACCCTGAACCCTTCGTTCATGTTGGGTTCATGTTCGCGGTTGGGTCAATAATTAACCGAAATTACACCATGAAATCCCATAGTCAGACTCGAAAACCGAGGAATTTAGCGAAATGTCACAAGACAGCAAAGAGATGCGCCAAACCGGGCTAGCGAAGGCTTTCCGGTCGTTACGTACCCGCTTTGCCAAATCTGAACACGGTAATATCGCCATGCTGTTCGGATTGATGCTGGTACCGCTCATTTTTGCAGTCGGCTCAGCGGTTGATTATTCCCGTGCGGCACAGCAAAAAGTTGCCCTCCAAACAGCCTTGGACGCTAGCGCACTCGCCCTTGGCCTGATGCCGGCCGGCTCACCCCAGGGCGATATGGAAACAATGGCAGCTCAAGTTTTCAACGCCAATTTTCCAGGTCAAGGCAATTGGGGTTCGAGTATTGTGGTTTCCAACGTGAATGGCGTCATTGATTTAACGCTTGTCGGCGATATCAATACCTTATTTATGGGTTTGGCAAATATCCACACGATGGACATTAACGTTGCGTCCCAAGTGGTTGTAGGTGGCGGAACAATCGAAATTGCCATGGTTCTTGACAATTCTGGATCCATGGGCGGCAGCAAAATTTCTGCTTTGAAGGACGCTGCCGAGGGTCTTGTAAACACGCTGTTTACCGGCATGCCACCCAGTACCACCGATCTCAGTTTCTCGCTGGCACCATTTGCTACATTTGTGGATATCGGCGAAAGCAACATCAATGCGTCGTGGATGGATACCAATGCACTTTCGTCGATCCACAGTGAAAATTTTTCTTCCCCCGCGAACCGGTTTGACCTCTACAATAATATTGCCAATGTGCATTGGGAAGGATGCGTCGAAGCACGCCCATACCCATACGATGTTCAGGACGATACCCCGAGTGTTGGCATACCGGATACATTATATGTGCCAAGTTTCGCACCTGATAATCGGGATGACTCGCGAGGAGATGGTGGGGTGTACTGGAACGACTATCTTCCGGACATGATTAGTGGGAGCAACGAAGATCGTCAGGAAAATATTGGAAAATATTATAATGGCGTCAATGCTCAACCGGATAATTTGGGCACCACTTACAACATAGGTCCGTCATTCTTGTGTAACCAATCTGAACTCGTGCCATTAACGTCAAACCAGGCAAACATTCTCGACGGTATCGGCAATATGGTCGCTCGGGGCAACACCAATATTGTGCAAGGATTGGTCTGGGGGTGGCGCACTTTGTCACCCAGCGAGCCTTTTACCCAGGGCCGAGCCTATACCGATAACAGAAACCAGAAAATCCTGATATTGTTGAGTGACGGAGCCAACTGGATTACACCGTCCAGAAATTTCAACAAATCTCTTTATTCGGCATACGGCTTTATCAAGGATAACAGGCTGGGAACTGTATCTGCATCAAGTTCTATGATTACCGCCCGGATGAATGACCGGACCGCAGAAGCCTGCACAAATATCAAGAACACCGGCATTACCATTTACACCATTACCTTTGACCTGAACGATAGCAATACCATCGACATGATGCGGAATTGCGCCTCGAGCAATTCCCACTATTACAATTCACCGAGCGTTAGTGATCTTGATGGGGTATTTGAGGAAATAGCAGAAAAATTGCGGCAACTCCGTATTTCCAGATAACCCCTCTTCGTCTCCGGACTGGTTGTTGTTTCCTTAACGTAATTCATTCTTTTTGAAGCAATTTGCGCCGCGCATTTTTGCGTGTTTGCAATCTCCCTCTGCTAGATTTTGTTCCAGGGCAGAATGAAATCAAGGTTGAGATGATCCATGGGAATCCACCTGTCGCGCAATCAATCGTCGGCTTTAAACTCACGCAAACGCTGGTCAAAAACCAGGAATATTGCGGCTTTTTTCAAATCAGACCGAGGAAATGTGGCGCCTATATTTGCAGTTGTAATCGCAACCGTAATTTTTACGGTTGGAGCTGCGATCGACTATTCCCGGGCTTCACAAACCAGAGCCCAGTTTCAGCTAGCCCTTGATGCGGCAGCACTCGCTGTTGGCCAGATGCCCAATTCGACTTCGCAAGCTGATTCTGAAACTCGCGCCGCCCAGGTGTTTGACGCAAATTACCAGGGCGCAGGAACCTGGGGCAGCCAGATAAACCTGACCCGGACCAACTCAGGCGTTACGCTCGCGATCAGCAATGAAGTCCAGACCTCATTTCTGGGTATCGCGCATATTCCAAGCATCGGATTTACTGCTGAAACAGAGGTTGTCCAGGGTGGCGGCTCGATTGAAATTGCGATGGTACTCGACAATTCAGGGTCAATGTCGGGAAGTAAAATATCGGCGTTGAAAACGGCCTCCCACCAATTGATCGAAACCCTCTTTCAGAATATGCCAGCAGGATCCACTGATTTGAGTTTTTCGCTGACCCCGTTCGCAACTTTTGTTGATATCGGCGAAGGCAACATCAACCAGAGCTGGATGGATACCCAGGGCCTGTCGTCGATCCATAACGAGAATTTCTCACAACCTGCCAACAGGTTCGATCTCTACAACAATATATCGAATGTTCAATGGGAAGGCTGCGTTGAGGCGCGCCCATACCCCTATGATGTGCAGGATACTGAGCCCAATGCCAGCAATCCCGATACATTATATGTCCCGAATTTTGCGCCGGATAACCCCGACAACGAGGATTATTGGTGGCAATTCGCGAACAGCTATTTGGATGACGATACCAGTGGTTCTTTCACAACGCGCCAGGAAAACCTGTCCAAATATGATGCTACTGTATCTGCGTCATCGAGTGATTACGGCAGCCAATACAATGTCGGACCATCATTTCTGTGTAACCAGTCCGAACTGGTCCCGCTGACAACCAGCCAGACGACAATCGAAAATGGTATCGATAGTATGGTTGCCCGTGGTTCAACCAATATCGTCCAGGGACTGGTTTGGGGGTGGCGCACCTTGTCGCCAGGTATGCCTTTCACCGAGGGTCGACCCTACACAGATAACCTCAACCAGAAAATTCTCATTCTGTTGTCCGATGGCCAGAACTACATCACGTCGCGCAGCAACATGAACCGGTCTCTCTATTCAGCCTACGGTTATATAAAGGACAATCGCCTCGATACCACATCCTCCTCTACGAGCACCGTAACCGCGCATATGAACACGCGGACGGCGGAAGCCTGTGACAATATCAAAGCCGCCGGGATCACGATTTTCACCATCACATTCGATTTGGATCACGAGGATACAATTGACCTGATGCGGGATTGCGCGACAACGCCGATACATTATTTCAATTCACCCGACACATCCCAGTTAGATGATGTGTTCGCTGAAATTGCGGTGCGCCTTAAGGCACTTCGGATATCCCGTTGATTGCTCTCTTCAGGGTAAATGCCAGATGAATGAAATCAACAAAAATTGAGCCATCGATTTACAGGAACTCAAACGATGTCGTCTATCCTGGGACTAATGAAGTTTATTCAGCAGGATGAAAATAGATGCAAAAAATTGGTGGCAAGGTAACAAAGTTTCCTGAGAGAGCCTGGCAAACGATGGGGCTTTGGAATATCGTAACCGGGTTCACTGGAAACATGCGCGGCAATGTCGCGATGATGTTTGCGCTCCTGCTTGTGCCCGTTATCCTGGCCGTTGGTGCAGCAATCGATTATTCCCGCGCCTCCCAGCAAAAAGTGGCATTTCAGACCGCATTGGATGCAAGCGCCCTTGCGCTCGGTCTTATGCCGGTTGATGCGACGCAAGCTGAAATTGAGATCAAGGCGGCAGACGTGTTTGACGCAAACTTCGCCGGCACCGGTACGTGGGGCACAAGTATCGTCGCTGTCAAAACCGGGAGCTCAGTTGATCTGTCGCTGGCCGGCAACATCGACACCATGTTCATGGGCCTAGCCAATATCCACACCCTGGATATGCACGTGAATTCAGAAGTCCTGATCGGTGGTGGCACCATCGAAGTTGCCATGGTTCTCGATAATTCAGGCTCCATGAGCGGGGCAAAACTATCTGCACTTAAAGTTGCAGCATCCGGTCTCGTTGATACTCTCTATGACGGTCTCCCTTCGAATACTACCGATTTGAGTTTCTCGCTGACGCCATTCGCTGCCTTTGTCGATATCGGTGAAAGCCACGCAAATGACCCCTGGATGGACAGGTTCGGGCAATCTTCGATCCACAATGAAAATTTCAATACGCCGTCAAACCGGTTTGATTTGTTCAACAATATCACCAATGTCCAGTGGGACGGGTGTGTCGAAGCGCGGCCTTACCCTCATGATGTTCAAGACTCGACCCCGAGTTCGTCTGATCCTGATACTTTGTTTGTGCCCGCATTTGCGCCCGATCAACCTGACAATGGTGGTCCAGGCAGCAAATATCGCAGCCGTTATTTGTCCGACCAGACCAGTGGCAGCTGGCAGGTCCGCCAGCAGAATGTTGCTAAATATACTCCCGGTTCATGGGCCAACACCGGCTATTACGGCACATCACGGAATATCGGCCCTTCGCTCTATTGCAGAGTGGCGAACATGATCCCGCTGACTACATCACAATCAACAATTACTGACGGAATTTCGGGCATGTTTGCGCTCGGAACCACAAACATCGTGCATGGATTGGTCTGGGGCTGGCGGGCTTTGTCACCAAGTGAACCATTTACCCAGGGGCGTGCCTACACCGATAACAGAAATCAAAAAATTCTGATCCTGCTGACCGACGGGGCCAATTACTTGGGCAGTTCCGGCGGCAGCCCAAACAATTCCAGATATTCAGCTTACGGCTATGCCAGAGCCGGTCGGTTGGGCACTGTGTCGGCCTCAAGCTCTCTATTGACAGATAGAATGGACGACCGGACAGCGGAAGCCTGCCAGAATATCAAGAATTCCGGGGTTACGGTTTATACGATCACTTTTGATCTGAACGATTCCGATACCATAAATCTGATGAGAAACTGCGCCACAAGCGCGCAGCATTATTTCAATTCCCCAAGTGCCAGCGACCTTGATGATGTATTTGAGGAAATTGCTCTGCAGCTGAGGTCACTTCGTCTGGTTAGATAAACACCGAGCCCGCGAGAATCGAGTCCAGGTCTGTGCGTGATCAATAGTTCGGTTACGGCCACTTGCGATGCAAAGGGCTTTCAATCAAACTGGGCGCATGAGTGACAGTGCTGATCCCAGCCCCCTAAAACCTGCCATGCGCAACCTTGCGCAATCGGTTCGCCGCCAGGCTTCATTTGACCCGGACCGTGTTGCAATCCGGTTTGAAACAGACAAGCCGATAACCTATCAGGCGCTTGACCATTGGGTTGACAACCTCGCCCACCAATTGCGCGATCAATTTGATATTAGACACGGTGATCGTGTTGCCTGGCTCGGGTATAATCATCCGGCGATGATAGCTACGCTCTATGCTTGCGCCCGGCTGGGTGCAGCCCTGGTTCCGGTGAATTGGCGGCTCTCCAATGAAGAAATTTCCTTCATCATAGAAAATTGTGCCCCAAAGCTGTTGGTTTACGGCGAGGATTTCAAAGACGCAGCAATCGGAACGGGTCAGGAAAATTGCGAGATCAGACCGCTACAGGACCTCACCAGAAAAACCGATAGCGCGAAGCCTTTCGAAGGTGAGGGGCAGCTCAGCGACATGGTGATGATCGTCTATACGTCTGGCACCACGGGTCGCCCCAAGGGCGCTATGCTCGGTCAGGAATCAATCTACATAAACGCCGTCAACAGTATCGATGCTCATGAATTACGCCGGTCAGACAGGCTTCTGGTCAACCTGCCGCTGTTTCATGTAGGTGGATGGAATATCCAGATGTTGCCGGGATTGATGGTTGGTGCTGAAATTATTCTGCACGAAAAATTCGATCCCGCAATGGTAAGTAAAGCCATCGTTGACTTGCGCCCGGACCTGATGGTGCTGGTGCCGGTAACAATGAAGGCGCTCATTGATCTGCCCAATTGGCAGGAAGTGGATTATTCCAGCTTGCGCGCCATCGCCGCCGGTTCATCGATTATTTCGACCGAACTGATAAATATATTTGAGGAAAAGAACCTGCCGGTCATCCAGATTTATGGATCGACGGAATCGGGACCAATTTCGGTTTATCAACGTTCCGGGGACAGGACTTATATCCCAGGGTCCATGGGCAAGCCTGCCTTGCTGGCGGAAATTCGCCTGGTTGATGTTGATGGTGTGGAAATTACCGAAACAGAAACCAACGGTGAGATTGAAATTCGCGGTGCCCATTTGATGCAGGGTTATTGGAAAAATCAGGAAGCTACGCGATCAGCGTTTAACGATGGTTGGTTCCGCTCCGGGGACATTGGCCAACTGGATGCAGACGGATTTTTGTATTTTCAGGATCGCCACAAGAACCTGATCATCTCCGGCGGCGAAAATGTTTATCCTGCCGAAATTGAGCGCGTATTGGCGACCATCCCCGGGATTACCGAGGCTGCGGTGATCGGCGCCCCAGACGAAAAATGGGGCGAGGTCCCGGCGGCCGTGCTGGTTGTCGAGGAAGACGGACCCGACGAAGCTGCGATTTCCGGGATACTCGGGAAAAATCTCGCGCGGTTCAAATTGCCGCGCCAATATCATTTGGTTGATGCCTTGCCGCGAAATTCCATGGGAAAGGTTGTCGCGGAACTTGTGCGTGACCTGGTGCTTCAAGACAAAAATTGAACCAGGGTTACAGCGAAGGGGCATTTCCGAAAAATGGTTGCACATGTAACCTTTTTTTGGATATTGTTTGCGGATCACGCCGTCGCCTGCTTGAATTGTCCGCAAAGGGGCCTCAGGTCGCGTATAAATTGCCGAACGGCAATTGAGGAACTAAAAAACAGGGAGCAAGACATGAAATTCTTCACGTCACTAATTACCGCCACCACTATGGCAGCCGGAATGTTGTTCGGCACAATGCAGGCATGGTCTGCAGAATATACGTTAGTAATTTCCAGTTGGGCACCGCCCAGCCACGGCATCAATGCCATCATGTGGCCTAATCTGATCAAGATGATCGAAGAGGCGACCGACGGCCAGGTAACTGCTGAGATCAAATATGGTCTGGCACCGCCTCCATCACAGCCTGACCTGGTTCAGGATGGTGCCGCTGATTTGACCTGGATGTTCCATGGTTACAATCCTGGCCGCTACACCACCACGAAAATGCTGGAGCTACCTGGCTATGAAGGCAGCGCGGAAGCCGCATCGAACGTTTATTGGCGCGCTTACGAGCAATTTTTTGCAGGTGCCAACGAGCATGATGGTTTGAAACTTGTTGGCCTGATGACCCATGGTCCCGGCCAGTTGCATTCAAACACTCTGGTAACCAGCCTGTCTGAAATTGACGGCATGAAGCTTCGCCTTGGCGGCGGTGTATCCGGTGCTGTTGGTGCTGCTCTAGGCGCAACTGGTATCCGGGTGCCTGCGCCAAAGGTTTATGAAACCCTTGCTTCAAATGCTGCCGATGGCGTCATGATGCCGCTGGAATCCCGTAAGGGCTTCAAGCTCACGGAAGTGGCCCAGAATGTTTTTGAAATGCCAAACGGCTTTTATCGAGGCTCGTTTGCCATCGTCATGAACAATGACGCTTTCAACAACCTGCCGGAAGACATTCAGCAGGCCCTTGAAGAAAAAGTCTTTGGTCTCGCAGCGTCCACAATGGCTGGTGCGGTATGGGATCAGATCGATGTTCAGGGACGTGAAGTTACCGTGGCTGCTTCAGATAACAGCATCAATGTAGCCTCCGCGGCCGATCAGGCAGCTTATGGCGAAATCGCTTCCAAGATCATCGATGATGTCATGGCTGAAGTTAGCGCAATGGGCATTGATGCTGCAGTTGCACATGCCTTCATTGCTTCGGAAATGGCGGCATATTGATCCAGGTCTGGATCTTGCTGAAAGAAAGTCCTGAAGCGGCATGAAAATACCTCTCCAGGATACGATATGGGGACGGACCGGCATTTGGCTGGTCCGTCTTCCGTCGTGGTTGGCGGCTTTTGCCCTGTTTTCGCTGATGGTCATGACCTTCAGCGACGTGGTTTTACGGTCCGTCATCAACGATCCGATTGAATCAGCCACCGAACTGACCCGGATATTGATGGCTGTCATTGTGTTTGCCAGCCTGCCGCTTGTGTCTGTGCGCGGCGAACAGATTGTGGTGGATTTGTTTGACGGGTTCTTCTCCAATGGTGCCGCACGCATCCGCGATGGCTTGGTAAACCTGATAAGCGGCGGCATGTTGTTCTGGCCCGCCATGAAAGTGTATGGACTGGGTTTGCGGGCACTCAATTATGGCGATGTCACCGAATATCTGCGCATCCCGCAAGTTTACATGACCATGTTCATCGCTTTTTTCACACTTCTAACCGCTGCTGTAATGGTCGTGCGCGGGATCTACATTCTCGTAGTCGGACAACCGACCGCCCATACAGATCATCAGGTGACCTGACAATGATAGAAGGTCTCATCGGTTTCGCCTTGGTGCTGGTGCTGGTATTCATTCGAATCCCAATCGCTTTTGCCATGGGTATTGTCGGGCTCTTTGGCTATGCCAGTGAAACCTCCATGCGCGCTGCTATTTCCATGGCCGGCAGATTAATCGTCGATACGGCCCAGAATTACGGGCTGTCGGTGGTGCCGCTCTTCATTCTGATGGGACTTTTTGTAAATAAAGGCGGCCTATCGCGCGAATTGTATCAGGTCTCATATTCGTTCCTCGGACATTTCCGGGGTGGCCTCGCAATGGCTACCATTGTCGCCTGCGGCGGGTTTTCTGCAATTTGCGGTTCGTCGCTGGCAACCGCCGCGACCATGTCCAAAGTCGCCATGCCACAAATGCGCAAATACGGCTATCACGATCAGCTTTCCACCGCCGCAATTGCTGCCGGTGGCACACTTGGTATCCTGATCCCGCCAAGCGTCATCCTTGTGATTTATGGTCTTTTGACCGAAACCTCGATCGGCCAGCTATTCATGGCAGGCATCGTGCCCGGCATGATCGGCATTCTGTTTTATCTGTTTGCTGTGCGTTTCACGGTTGGCCGCAACCCCGATATGGGTCCGGCAGGGGAGCGGACCGGATGGGGTGACCGGGTTAAAGCGCTTTATGGCGTTTGGGCCGTATTGCTGCTGTTCTTTGTGGTGATTGGTGGTCTCTACGGCGCACT
This sequence comes from Hyphomicrobiales bacterium, assembly GCA_021775875.1. Lineage (GTDB taxonomy): Bacteria > Pseudomonadota > Alphaproteobacteria > Rhizobiales > NORP267 > NORP267. The sequence goes on from JAJFHA010000020.1 coordinate 292,796, forward strand.
AAATGTATGGCCGCTCAATTTGGCATTTTCACCAACAGAAGCTGCTGGTATGGGCGCTATGGGCGCATTCATTATAGCGCTCGCCCGGCGCAATCTCTCCTGGAAGGCTATGGTCGAAGTGTTGCTTGAGACGGCGCAAACAACGGCAACCCTGTTCTCGGTCCTGATCGGGGCCTGGATTTTCTCGAATTTCGTGAATTATGCGGGCCTGCCGTCAGACCTGCTCGCGATGGTAACCAGCATGAGCGTCGAGCCGATTGTGGTGATATTCATCATTCTCGGGATTTATCTGGTGCTTGGCTGTGTATTTGAGAGCCTCTCGATGCTGCTCCTGACCGTGCCGATTTTCTTCCCCCTCGTGACCAATCTCGGGTTCGACCCGGTATGGTTCGGCATCATCGTGGTTGTTGTTACCGAAATCAGCCTGATCACCCCGCCGGTTGGGCTGAATGTCTTTGTGTTGAAGGGCGTTCTGGGCGATGTCACCACAGGCACGATTTTCCGGGGCGTGACCCCGTTCTGGATGGTGGATATCTTGCGCTTGTTGCTTCTGGTGCTGGTGCCCTGGCTGGTGCTGTTTTTGCCCCAGACCATGCGATAGTCCGAAACAGTCGCCTGCAAAAGCTTGACCGGTCGATCACAAAATGGTCTTTGTCTTTTCATGAAAACCGGAACAAAGATAAAATGTATCTCACGTAAATACGATATTCGTATTTGCGCGTGCATTATTATTACCAACTAGCAAATAGCTGGTTGCGGTCGTTCCTGAAATCCCACTTGAAAATTGAACGTCCCGGCCAGCGGAACCGCCGTTTGACGGATACCCGTTTAGCGGACACACGTTCGCGCAATCGCGCTGGAGGACAATGTGGTACTGACGCTCCACAATACACTGACCCGGAAGAAAGCGCCGTTCACGCCGCTGGATCCGACAAATGTCCGCATGTATGTGTGTGGGCCGACGGTCTATGACAATGCCCATATCGGCAACGCCCGCCCGATCATTGTCTTTGATGTGCTGTACCGGCTGCTGCGCCATATTTACGGAGCGGATCATGTCACTTACGCCCGTAACATCACCGACGTTGATGACAAGATCAACGACCGTGCGGCGAAAGAATATCCAGACCTGCCCCTGAACGAGGCGATTGCTCAGGTGACGGAACTGACAACAGAACAATTCCACAAAGACATCGCGGCTTTGGGCGTCCTCGAACCAACTCATGAACCCGCATGCACCGACCACATCCCGCAAATGGTCGAGATGATCAAAGTGCTGATCGCCAAGGAAAATGCCTATGAGGAGGAAGGCCACGTCCTGCTCGATACCACCAGCGTGCCGGATTACGGCAGGCTTTCCGGGCGCTCGCTGGATGAAATGATCGCCGGTGCCCGTGTCGAAGTCGCTCCCTATAAACGCAACCCCGCCGATAGCGTTCTCTGGAAACCTTCAACCGACGAGCAACCCGGATGGGACAGCCCCTGGGGTCGCGGCCGCCCCGGCTGGCACATCGAATGCTCGGCCATGGCGAAAGAATATCTCGGCAAAGTCTTTGACATCCACGGCGGCGGCATCGATTTAACCTTCCCCCACCACGAAAACGAACGCGCCCAATCAACCTGCGCCCACGGCACCAGCGAAATGGCCCAGGTCTGGATGCATAACGGCTACCTCCAGGTCGAAGGCCGCAAGATGAGCAAGTCCGAGGGGAACTTTGTGACGATCAGCGAGTTGTTGACCGGGGATGGATTTGGTGGGCGTCCTTGGCAGGGTGGTGTTTTACGACTCGCCATGTTGAAAACCCATTACCGCAAACCGATCGACTGGACTCTAAGTCAGTTGAAAGAATGCCGGAAAGAAATGGAGTGGTTCAATCTTAAGGTAGATCACTCGATTGGACCAGGAAGGCTTGCTGCTGAACTGTCATCAGGACAATCCAGTCACCATCCCGATCCCGGAATAATTTCAGCGCTGAGTGACGATCTCAATACACCCCTGGTTGTTAGCCGGCTTCATGAATTGGCTTCATCCGCAAAAAGCGAAAATGAGAAAATTGCACTTTTATACAACCTGCACTTTCTTGGACTGATGGGTCCGAGAGATTACAAGGCGTTTAGCGCAATGGGTTTTGTAACTGATACGTCGATAGGTCAAATTTTGAATGCCCACGATCAATTCGACTTAGCGGAACGATTGCGGGTGGCACAAGTAAATGACAACCAGCAAAATTTCACAAGATTGATACATGAAGTAGAAAGTTGGGGTGTTGAAGTAGAGATACGCCGTCGAATAGGAGATTTGAGTTTTAAAGCGCCAGACAGGGATTCTGAAAGCAAGAAAATTGCCGAAATTGAATTATTGATCGAAGCCCGCAACAAAGCCCGTGCTGAAAAGGATTTTGCCGAATCTGACCGCATCCGCGACGAGCTGGATGCCATGGGCATTGTCCTGAAAGACGGCCCCGAAGGCACCACGTGGGAGGTCAAGCGATGATGATTCAACACCCCATCCGTCATTCCGGCGAAAGCCGGAATCCAGTATTGCTCTCCGAGAACGCGGAACCATTGTTCTGGACTCCGGCTTTCGCCGGAGTGACGACGCTTGGGGCGTTCCCACGATGACCGAAGATGAAGAAGCCCGGCGCAAGGCGAACCAGGTTCCGCGCCGCTGGATATGGCTCGCGGTGGCCAAACTTGTCGTGATCGCGATCATCACCCTGTGGGTGCTGCGCAGCTATAATCTGGTATGAAATTATGAGTGAGATAAATTACACAGGCGGATGCCAATGCGGCGCGGTACGATACAATGCTGAAAGCCTTGGGCGTGCTTCCATCTGCCATTGTCGCATGTGCCAAAAGGCGTTCGGCGGTTTTTTTGGCCCACTTGTTACCGCTTTCGGGCTGCGATGGACCCGTGGTAAACCGGCTCTTTATGCCAGTTCCAACAAAGTATCGCGGGGCTTTTGCACCGAATGCGGTACGCCACTGACCTATGATTGGGGCGGTGACATAGAGATCGCCATCGGCACGCTGGACGACCCGGAACAGGCTGCCCCGATATTGCAAGTCAACCCGGCGGACAAATTATCATTCTTCGACAATTTACATGCACTCCCCGTTCGCGACTTTGAAGCCGGATCGATTGAGGTAAAATTTATGGCCGGAATTTCGGACCTTCAACACCCAGACCATGACACTGTAATCTGGCCGCCAAAGGACAAACCATGACCAAAGAGCGCCTATATTTGTTCGATACCACGCTGCGCGACGGGGCGCAGACCAGCGGGGTTGATTTCTCCGTTGAAAACAAGCGCACCATCGCCATGCTGCTTGATCAATTGGGTGTCGATTATGTGGAAGGCGGTTACCCGGGCGCCAACCCGACGGACACTGAATTTTTCAGCTCTGCGCCAAAATTGGCAACCGCACGCCTAACCGCGTTCGGCATGACCAAGCGGGCAGGGCGCTCGGCGTCTAACGATCCCGGTTTTGCGACGATCATGAATGCCGGCACTGACACCATCTGCCTAGTGGCCAAAAGCTGGGACTATCATGTGGATCTGGCGCTTGGTATTTCGAACGAGGAAAATCTGCGCTCGATCCGGGAATCCGTCGAAGCGATTGTTGCTGGCGGCAAGGAAGCCATGATCGATTGCGAACATTTCTTTGATGGCTACAAGGCCAACCCGGAATACGCGCTGCAATGCGCCAAAACGGCCCATCAGGCGGGTGCGCGCTGGGTTGTTCTATGCGACACCAATGGTGGCACCATGCCGGATGAAATCATGACCATCGTCGGTGACGTGATCAAACACATTCCCGGCGAATATCTGGGCATCCATACCCATAACGATACCGAACAGGCGGTTGCGAATACGCTGGCTGCGGTCTCCGCCGGGGTCCGACAGGTGCAGGGCACTTTGAACGGCCTGGGAGAAAGGTGCGGCAACGCCAATCTTGTCTCGCTGATCCCAACCCTGCTGCTGAAACAGCCCTTCGCGGATCAATTTGAGATGGGCATCGACCGAGACAAGCTGAATACCCTGACCCATGTGTCGCGGCAATTGGATGATTTGTTGAATGTGCAACCAGACCGCCACGCGGCCTATGTGGGCGAGGCGGCATTTGCCCATAAGGGTGGCATCCATGTTTCCGCGGTTGAGAAAAACCCTGATACCTATGAACATGTTCCTCCGGAATCTGTCGGCAATCGGCGGCGGACCCTGGTGTCGGATCAAGCGGGCAAATCAAATATCTTGGCCGAACTGAGCCGGCTTGGCATTGAGGCCGACAAGAACAACCCCTTCGTCCAGCAATTGCTGGATAAGGTGAAAGAGCATGAGGCAATCGGCTACGCCTATGAAAGTGCACAGGCCTCATTCGAGATGCTGGCCCGACGCATTCTTGGTACCGTACCTGAATATTTTGACGTCCAGAGTTTCCGCGTCCTGGTGGAACGTCGCCACAATGCCCTTGGCGAATTGATCACCATGTCGGAGAGTACGGTCAAAGTGAAAGTCGATGGCCAGGTGATCATGTCGGTGGGTGAGGGCAACGGCCCGGTTAACGCTCTGGACCAAGCGTTACGCAAAGATTTGGGGCGTTATTCCGCGTTCCTCGATGATCTGGAACTGGTCGACTTCAAGGTGCGTATCCTGGACGGCGGCACGGGCGCGGTCACCCGTGTGCTGATAGAAAGTCAGGACGGCGCTGGCAAACGCTGGTTCACGGTCGGGGTCTCGGCAAATATCGTCGACGCCTCGTTCCGGGCACTCACCGATTCAATTTTCTATAAATTATTGAGAGACGGTGCCCCTTCGCCCGGTTCCTGATCGGCGAGCATTTCAGCCGCCCCTTGTAGCATCGGTACAACGTCCGCTATTTTGTCAGCGACAAGGTAGCGGACCATCAAACCTTCTCTAATAAATTCCTGTTCGCGCATATGTTCGAATAATTCGATCAGCGGCACCCAAAAATCCTTGATATTGGTAAGCAAAATAGGTTTGGCATGTTGCCCGAGTTGACCCCAAGTCAACATTTCAACGGTTTCTTCCAACGTACCGACGCCGCCGGGAAGCGCTACAAAGGCATCTGAACGTTCATACATCAGCTGCTTGCGCTCGTGCATGTTCCTGGTCACTATTAATTCTTGCACATCTTCAAGCATGCGTTCGCGGGAAGAGAGAAAATCAGGGATAATGCCCGTTACATGGCCGCCAGCTTCGAGAACCGAGCGGGCGACGATGCCCATCAATCCAAGGCTGCCGCCGCCATAGACAAGGCCGATATTGGCCGCCGCCAGAGCTTGCCCAAGTGCCTTTGCGGCGTCGCCATAGGCCGGATCGGTGCCTGGGCCCGAGCCGCAATAGACGCATACATGTTTTATCTTGTTCATGAACGCATCTGGCATTTCTCAAGCCACGCCGTCAAGTTGCCAGTTTTTACGTCTCTATCGCTGACAAACGGGCTCTACCCACCTATATGTGGTCAGGTTAGAATCAATAAAATCTGTTACGGAAACGAATGTCAGATATTGCCAACAAGGATGATCTGCCAGCGGACGCAGACCCAGTTGAAGCCAGTCAATGGTCAACGCTGGTGCGGCTATGGCCCTTTATCTGGCCTGCTGATCGCCCCGACCTGAAGGTCCGGGTGTTGATCGCTCTTGCGCTTTTACTGGCGGCGAAGGTCGCCACCGTGATGGTGCCGTTTTTCTATAAAGCGGCTGTCGATCAACTGACAATCGAACCGGGCAGCCCGGCCGCGCTCATTGTGGTGCCGCTGGCTATGGTGATCGCCTATGGCGTCGGGCGCGTCATGATGATCGTGTTTGCCCAGATACGCGACGCCTTATTCACCAAAGTTGGCCAGCACGCGGTCCGCACCCTGGCGCTGAAAACATTTGAGCAGATCCATCGTCTGTCCCTGCGCTTCCATCTGGAACGCCGTACCGGCGGGTTGGCGCGGGTTATCGAACGGGCCACCAAGGCGATTGAAGTCATCATCCGCTTCACGATCCTGAATACGATCCCGACCGTGCTGGAACTCGCTTTCATTGCCGGTATTCTCGGTCTCTATTTCGATCTCTGGTATCTCCTTGTGGTGGTGGTGACCGTGATTTTCTATGTCTGGTTCACATTTATGGTCACCGAAATGCGGATCGCGATTAGGCGCGAAATGAACGAGTCTGATACAGATGCCTATGCCAAAGCCATCGACAGTCTGCTGAATTACGAAACCGTCAAATATTTTGGCAACGAGGACTGGGAAGCCGGACGCTACGACACGGCATTTGCGCGCTATGAGAAGGCGGCCATAAAAACCTATATCTCGCTTGCAATCATGAATAGCGGGCAGGCGGCCATTTTTACCGCCGGCCTGACCATTTGTATGATTATGGCGGGTTATGACGTTGTTGCAGGAACTCTGACCATCGGTGATTTTGTGATGATCAACGCGTTCCTGATCCAGCTTTACATGCCACTCAATTTCATGGGCACCGTCTATCGTGAAATCAAACAGGGCCTCATCGATATCCAGATGATGTTTGAGCTGATCGGCAGAGAGCCTGAAATCAAGGACGCGCCGGGTGCGAATGATTTGATCGTGACAGATGGCGAAGTGCGGTTTGAGAATGTGCGTTTTGCTTACGAAGACGGCAGGCCGGTGCTGGAGGATTTATCGTTCACCGTCCCGCCCGGCCATACCGTCGCCATTGTTGGCCCGTCGGGTGCCGGCAAATCAACGCTGTCACGCATCCTGTACCGCTTTTATGATGTGGCCGCTGGCAGCGTAACTATTGATGGTCAGGATATCCGCGAAGTGACGCAGGCAAGCGTGCGCGCAGCTGTCGGCATGGTGCCGCAGGACACGGTGCTGTTCAACGATACCATCGCTTACAATATTCGCTATGGCCGCCCGGATGCATCCATGGATGAAGTTCAGGAAGCAGCCCGGTTGGCCCAGATCGACACCTTTATCGAGGCGCAACCGCAAGGCTACGACACGGAAGTTGGAGAGCGCGGCCTCAAATTGTCTGGTGGTGAAAAACAGCGCGTCGCCATCGCTCGAACCATTCTTAAAGGTCCGCCGATCTTGATGCTTGATGAAGCCACGTCGGCGCTTGACGTGAATACCGAGCGGGATATCCAGTCAGCGCTTTCAAAAGTTGCCGAAAACCGCACCACGCTTGTGATAGCTCATCGGCTTTCGACCGTAGTCGATGCCGATGAGATAATTGTCATTGATGCCGGGCGCATTATCGAACGTGGGCGTCATCGCCAATTGTTGAAAAAACCCGGTCTTTATGCCGAAATGTGGAACCGCCAGAAAGAAGCCCAGAAGGCGCGTGCAAATCTGGTCAATACGGTCGCCAATGTCGAAGACAGAATGTTGCCGGAAGCGGAGCGCTTTTCGCAAAAGTCCAAGTAGCTGCTTCTTTGATTTGTCGGTATAGTCCCGTGAAATCAGCACCACAGGCTTGGTTTATTTGAAAGGTTTATTCCCAACGTGTTCGATTCCATTCTATCAACCCTGACCCCGATCCATCGGGAAGGCTACCGGTTCATCGCAATTTTTGCAGCCCTGACCCTGGTTCTGTTCTGGCTGGCACAGCCGCTCGGATGGATCGGAATAATCCTGACCGCATGGTGCGCCTATTTTTTCCGTGACCCGGAACGCATAACCCAGGTCCGCGACGGATTGGTGGTCAGCCCGGCCGATGGCCGGGTTTCGGCAATTGTCGAAGTGGTGCCACCGGCTGAAATGAATTTGGGCGTTGAATTACGCACCCGGATTTCAATTTTCATGAATGTTTTTGATTGCCACGTAAACCGCGCACCCGTAGCGGGCAGAATTTCACTTATCCATTATACCCCCGGCCTGTTTGTTAACGCCGAGCTGGACAAAGCGAGCGAAGACAATGAGCGAAATGCGCTTGTGCTTGAAATGGACAATGGCGAAAAACTGGGTGTTGTCCAGATTGCCGGTCTGGTCGCGCGTCGGATTGTCTGTTGGGTGAAGGAAACCGAACCCCTTGGGGCAGGTGAGCGCTTTGGCTTGATCCGGTTCGGCTCGCGGCTTGATGTCTATTTGCCGCCGGGACAAAAATCCCTGATCAGCGAAGGCCAGCGGGCCATTGCCGGAGAGACCATTCTGGCTGATCTGGTGAACGAAGAACCAGAGCGCGCGACCCGCGCCTCTTAATCTGTTATATTGGCTCTCTAACAAAGCGAGTATTTGGTATGGATTGGCCTTTTCAACCTTTTGATCCGGAACGGCGCGGACGCAGAAAATTCCGCACGATCCCCATCCGCAGGCTGATCCCGAACGTTATTACTCTGCTTGCGATCTGTATGGGGCTTACGGCTGTGCGGATGGCGATTGAGGGTCGCTTTGAACTGGCAATCGCTGCAATCGCCGCCGCTGCATTCCTGGATATGCTGGATGGCCGTGTCGCGAGGATGTTGAAAGCCACTTCACGATTTGGCGCGGAACTGGATTCACTGGCTGATTTTGTTAATTTTGGCGTCGCCCCGGCGGTCATTCTCTACAGCTGGTCGCTGGTGCAATTAAAGTCGGTGGGCTGGATGGCAGTGCTCGCATTCGCCATATGCTGTGTGCTGCGTCTGGCACGTTTCAATGTCGCGCTTGATGATGATAAACCGGCCTGGCAGAGTAATTATTTTGTGGGCATGCCCGCACCTGCCGGTGCGCTATCGTTGTTGTTGCCGCTTTATATCCACCAACTAGATATTATCGGGGTCCGCGAACATCCTGTCCCCGTTATGGTTTTCAGCATTGCGGTTGCGTTCATGATGGTGAGCCGTATCCCAACATTTTCAGGAAAGGCCATTGGCGGCCGTATTTCGCTGGATCTGGTGGTGCCGCTTTTCTTTTTCTTCGTGCTGGCTGCAGCTTTTCTAATCTCGTTCCCCTGGCTCACCATGAGCCTGATAACGCTTGGCTATCTGATGTCCATTCCTGTCAGCTTTGTCTGGTTTTATCGCCAAAAAGAGCGCGAAGCCGCGAAGGAAGAAAAAGAGCGTTTGCCAGCTTCAACCGGGGGCAGGCGTCGGAAATCTGCTAAAACCACCGGAAAAAGCCAAAGCTCAGCAAGTGATATTTCGTCGGAAGGTGATCAATCGTCCGATGGCGATGAGTCACCGGACCATCCAACCCAGCTTCACTAGATCGAGCTACTCAGCCGCTTCCGCCAGCCTTGGCCGGGCGGTTCTGGCTTTACGGGTCCGCTTCTTTTTTGGCGTTACTTTGTCCTGTGCATCAACAGCAACGGGCGCTGTTAGGTTTGAGCCTTTCCTGAAGCTCGCAATCCAATGAAACAGTTTCAGAATTCGCGCTTTCAGGATAGACGGCGCGGCCAGCATGGTGGGAATCAGGATCAGGGTCAGCAGCGTTGAGAAACTCAGCCCGAAAATAATTGCGGTGGAAAGCTGAACCCACCAGATCGAGGTGATACCGCCGACCAGAATTGAACGGTCAAAGAAATCGATGGTGATTTGCAACGCCATCGGGACCAGGCCGAGCACCGTAGTTATAGTGGTCAGCATGACCGGGCGCATCCGCTGGGCGCAGGCGCGTAGCACTGCGTCGACCGGATTAAGCCCGAGACTGACCATTCGGTTATAGGTATCGATCAGTACAATCGCGTTGTTGACGACGATCCCCGCAAGCGCAATGACCCCGGTGCCGGTCATGATGATCGAGAAGGTTTGCCCGGTTGCCATCATGCCAAGCAGAACGCCGAATACAGACATCACCACCGTCGAGAGCGTGAGGAAGGTCTGGTAGAAACTGTTGAACTGGGTCACCAGAATGATGAACATCAGGAACAGCGATGCCGCCATCGCCTTGCCTAGAAAAGCGCCGGCTTCTCTTTGCTCTTCATCTGCCCCGCGGAATCGGAACTGGACACCATTCGGCCAATTCTGCGCCTGAACCCAGGCGTCAAGCTCGCGCACTTTCTCGTCCGCAGAAACATCATCCAGCACGTTGGCCTTGACCATCATCGCGTTGCGGCCATTCTGGCGGTTGATCGCAGAGACGCTGGGTTGCGGTGTGCGGGTGACAAGGTTGCCAATCGGTACAAGTCCCTGATTGGTCGGGATCCGCAATTCATCCAGCCGGTCGAGCGAGCGTTCGCTTTCCGGCAACCGGAGCCGGATATCAATTTCATCCTCAGAGTCATCAGGTCGATAGGTTGCGATCAAAAGACCGTTGGTGACCATCTGGATCATGCTGCCAACGGACAGAATATCCGTCCCATATCGTCCGGCTTCTACCCGGTCGACCTCAAGTTGCCATTCGATGCCGGGCAGGGGGCGTCCGTCTTCGACGTCACGCAATCCGTCCATGGTATCGACAAAGCTGCGGACAATGCCGGTAATATTTTTGACGGTTTCATAATCGTTGGCAGTGATTTCAAGCCGGATATCCTTTCCGGTTGGGGGACCACCTTCAATTTTTTTGACTTCAACATGAATGCCGGCCAGCGGCGCGACCCGCGACCTGATTTCGGCAAAAATCTCTTCTGCACGTCGCCGCTGAGAAAAATCTTCCAGTTCAAGAGTTAAAACGCCAATCTGATCGACCGGTTGATCTGGTCCGGCGCCGATCTGCGGCGCGCCACTGGCCGCGCCGGTATTCAGCAAAACGCCCTGGATGCCGTCAATCGCCAGAACTTCATGTTCAACCTGGATCACAAGATCGCGTATTTCAATTGCAGACAGATTTCCGCGCCCGGTGACCAGGACAATGGCATTTTCCGGTTCTTCATTCACAAAGAACTCGACGCCGTTATTATTCTCGGAAAAAGAGACAAAAATGTACGCCAACATAGCGAGCGATACGACGACCACAGAGATTGGACGTTTTACGAGAAACCCAAGCGTGCGGATATACATGCCGGTGAGACCGCGAATTTCGGAATAATCAATTTCCTGCGCGCCGGATAGTTTTTCAGCGATTTCAATTTCATGATCGGTCGCGGTGGTTTTGCCCATCAACCCACCAAGAACCGGCAGGAATACCATTGCAGTCAGAAGCGACGCCGACAGCACAATAATAACCATCAGCGGCAGGAAGCTCATGAATTCACCAGATACGCCGGGCCAGAACAGCATGGGCAAAAATGCTGCCAGCGTGGTGGCTGTTGAGGAAACAATCGGCCAGAACATCCGCTTGGCTGCCAGAATATAGGCTTCGCGCCGATGCAACCCTTCGGCCATTTTCCGGTCGGCATATTCCACAATCACAATCGCACCATCGACCAGCATACCGACGGTCAGCACCATGCCGAACATCACCATGATGTTGACGGTCATGCCGAGCAGGCCGACAAACAGGAACCCGACCATGAAAGAGGTCGGGATGGCGAACCCAACCAGCAGGGCGGAACGCAGCCCCAATGCCGCAATCACGATAATCATAACGAGAGCAATCGCGGTCAGGATCGCGGATTGCAACGACCTGATCACTTCGAAAATATTGCGTGATTCGTCCAGTGTGAAATCAATGTGAATGCTCTCTGGCCAGTCAGCAGTAAATTCCGTCACCACTTCCAGAACGCGGGCGTTGTTCTCGATAATATTTGTCCCAAGCCGTTTCACGATCTGGATGGCGATTGCGGGCTGTCCGTTGAACCGGGTGAAGCTCGTGGCATCCTTGAAGGTGCGCCGAATGGTGGCGATATCGCCGAGCGTGACGATCCCGTCGCCATTGACCTTGATCGGCAGGGAATAAACATCAGCGGCAGATTCAAACAATCCCGGAACCTTGACGTTAAAACGTCCAAGACCATCATCCATTGCGCCTGCCGGGATCAACTGGTTGTTTCGGACCACGGCCTGAACAAGCTCATCCTGCGAAATATCGTAGGATTCGAGCTTCATCGTATCGATGATAACTTCAAGCATTTCCTCCCGGTGGCCGGTCAGATTGGCTTCCAGCACTGTCGGCAAAGCTTCAATCTGGTCTTTCAATTGCCGGGCATGCTGATAGAGCAAACGTTCTGGCACTTCGCCAGAGAGAACCGCGACCACGGTCGGCACAAGGCTGAAATTGGTTTCCAGAATTTGCGGTTCTTCGGCGTCAGCCGGTAGATCGGCCTGAGCCTCGTCTACCTTGTCGCGGATATCGGCAAGCGCTGCGTCTTTGTCAAAACTGATATCAAATTCGAGAATGATTCCTGCATGACCCTCGCTGGCGATGGCGGAAATTTCTTTCAAGCCATCCAGCCCGCGCAACTTGGTTTCCATGGGCCGTACAAGCAGGCGCTCGGAATCTTCAGGCGAAATACCCTGTTGGGAAATCGAGATATAAAATACCGGTACATCAATGTCCGGATTGGCTTCTTTGGGAACCGTGATGTAGACCATGACACCAGCCATGAACATGGCCAGCATGATTGTCATCACGCTCCGTGGACGCGATAATATCCCTTCAAGCGCGTCAATCACTGGCCAAAGCTCCCGCTATCTTGGCCAGAGACATCCTGGATTGGCACAATCTCCTGCCCGTCAACCACATATTCCTGACCAATTGTGACCAGCGTCACTGTGTCTGGTAACCCGGCAACCCAAACACCTTCGCGGGTATCGGCAAGAATGGTAACGGGCATGAATTGAATGATGTTATCCGGGCCAACCGTCTTGACGCCGATCTGGCCAGTATCGTCGAGTGTCAGGATGGCCGCCGTGAAGCGATGAGCCAGCGCCGGTGCCAGCTCGATTTCGATATCGGCGGTGATATTGTCGCGGATCGAATAATCCGGATTGTCGATTTCCAGTTCAACCCGAAATGTGCGGGTCTGGGAATCTGCAGACGGGGAGATGAAACTGATCTGTCCGGAAATTTCTTCCCCGGTTATCAGCTTGACGTCGCCTTCCATGCCTTCGCTCAAACTGGCGACGACGCGCTCGGAAACCTGTCCGACAACAAGCATCGGATCGAGCGAAATAATGGTGACGCAGGTGCTGCCAACATTGAGAAAGTCACCAATTTCAGCGTCATCATGTTCGACAATGCCAGCAAAGGGCGCGTGCAATTCGGTGCGCTCCAGATCCAGTTCAGCACGGGCCAGCGCGGCTTGCGCGGCATCTAGTTCAGCCTTGAGCGCACGAAGGCGGGTTTCTGCGGTGTGCCCTAGCTCTACCAGCTTTGCAATGGCCTCATGGTCCAGGTTGGCCTGTTCAACTCGGGCGCTGGCTTCAAGCACGTTGGCGTTTCGGGCGCCTGGCTCAATACGGCACACCAATTGGCCAGCCGCGACCCGGTCGCCACGGGACACCGGAATTGCTTCTACCAACCCACCTGTTTCCACTTTGATACTGACACGCGCATCGGTTTGGGTGCGGCCACGAATGGCAAGCAGGGCGGTGCGTTGCTCTGATTGGAACGATGTTACGCGAACCTGGATCAACGCTTGTTCAAGGGGCGCATCAGGGGGCGCATTGTCAGAATTATTTTCTGAATTTGACTGTCCACCAATCACCAACTCACCTGAATAGAGCCAGCCACCAACAATAATGGTGATTAATAAGGCCCAGATATATGATCCCTTGATTTTCATTTCTTTACTCGGCAGCCTCTAAATTCCGGTCTTTGCCAAGTTGCTCGACAAATGCGCGATTGTCTTTGAGATAATCCAGTGCGGCCTGAAACATCGCCTTGCCATAACCAATGACAAATTGACTGCCATCGTGGTCGCAATGTTCGCGAACTTCATCCAGGTGCTGGCATTTGTCTTCCAGATGGGCGATCCGGTCATCGATAAATTTTCTGATCAGGGATTTGTCCAGATATTCGGCGCACATCATGAGAAACAGGAATTGCGACTTGAATTTGTCTGGCGCAGGTTCGTCATCGAGACTATCGATAAAATCGCGTCGCCCGGCCTCTGAAATCGAATAGACCTTCCGGGTTGGTTTGCCATCCTGAAATTCCTCACGAAAGCTGATCAAGCCGTCTTCATGCAACCGGGTCAGCGCCGGGTAGATGGCACCAAAGCTGGCATCGATAAAATGACTGAAGCGGCCCTCGGACGAGAGCTTCTTGATTTCATAGCCCGTTGCATCACCGAAATTTAGAATGCCGAGGCACAATGTGCGAATATTCATGAAAGAGCCTGTCTGAATTCATTGTTCAAAAAACATATGCCGGTTTGATATATGTTTTTTTGAAATATAGCATTCAGTAACACTATACAAGTCAAAGACGTAAATTATTGAAACGAAAGTTCAAGGAGGTTGGACAGAATTATTTCTACCCGGATTTAGCTTTTTGGTGTGGAGAAATATCCAGATAAACACCCGAGTGAAATCCAGAAAAAGCCAGTGATAAACAGCGACCATAACGAAAATTGCTGAACAAGGCTGAGTGGTAAAATCGCGCCACTTTCATCAACCAAAGGCGCACCCCAGATATGAGGTATCGCCAACAGCGCTATCCCGGCAACGATTGCCCAAATCCCCCGGACAAGAAACATCATGCCGAGACCGACTGCCGTGCAGGCCGCTGTCGCAATCCACCAGATTTGCCGGGTGAACAGATCAGCTTCCGGGTAAGCCGGTGGGCGTGGTGGCAAGCCAAGTGACGGGGCCAGCGCAAAAATAACAAATGCTGAAATCCCGATCAGAAAACCGTATTTCAACCTGGTTTTGCCGATCATCACCATAACGCCGCCAAGCACCAGCGCCCCGCCAAAGCCAAAAATCATGTTGGTGGCGATATTGGTTACAATCCGGGTCCATTCAGCTTGAAACGGGGCTACTTCAGGCCCCAAATCTCCGGGCGCTACAGCTCCGCTTTCATAGGCTTCTGCCATGACAATGAGAGGGTTGATTGTTAGTTCTTGCATCAACCCGGTCGCCAGTCCCGTTATTGTTCCGGCGAGAAGGGCAATTGCAAACAAACGTGTCAGATAGTTCATGAGCAATTTTAAAGCGCCCTAGTGGCAGGGAAACGAAAAGACGTGCCGTCCGTCATGAGCGGCATTGTGGATTGCTTCGATCGGCACGAACCCGGTCGTGAACAGGATTAGCAGCCCAACACCAAGCGCGATCATAGCACTCAAAATGCGCTCCCGGCTGGAGAAATTTACGCTATTTATGGCGCTTGTTTGGCTAGTCATGAATCGTCACCAAATTTCGTTATGCTTGCCTAATGCTGACATGGGAGCCTTCGCGCCGCAAGGCGGAAA
This sequence comes from Hyphomicrobiales bacterium, assembly GCA_021775875.1. GTDB lineage: Bacteria > Pseudomonadota > Alphaproteobacteria > Rhizobiales > NORP267 > NORP267. The sequence continues at coordinate 308,013 of JAJFHA010000020.1, forward strand.
GCGTCCTAAATCCGAGGTTCTTCAGTTTGCGCCAGTTCCAGATACAATTCCCTGAGCCGCAGCGACAAAGGCCCCGGTTTGCCATCACCGATGGTCTGATCATCGATTTGCACAATCGGCATCACCAGCGAGGAGGCAGAAGTCAAAAACGCTTCAGACGCCTGATAGGCTTCTTCAAGAGTGAAGCGCCGGTCTTCGACTTTTAGTTCCTGCTCCGCAGCCAGCTTCAAAACTGATTGCCGCGTGATCCCGGCCAAAATTTGGTTGTTGATCGGACGCGCCACAATCGCCCGCTCTGGCGTTATGATGAAGGCGCTGGAAGATGACCCTTCGGTCACAAACCCGTCCTCCGTCATCCATGCTTCATAACATCCGGCTTCTGATGCCACTTGTTTGGCAAATACCTGGGCCAGCAGAGCGGTGCTTTTAATGTCTCGGCGCTGCCAGCGGATATCTGGCGTTGAAACTACTTTGGCTCCCGTACGCGATACCGGGGAATCACCGAATTTCTTGTCTTGAGTAAACAGGACCATAGTTGGTTCGATATTTTCTGGAAACGGGAAATCCCGGTCGGCAGAGCCACGCGTGATCTGGAGATAGATCAAGCCTTCTTCAAGGCCATTCCGCCGACCCAATTCCAAATGGATATCGACTAGTGCCTCGTCACTCATTGGAAAATTGATATTCATTTCGCGCAACGAGCGGCGTAATCGCGCCAGATGCCCCGAAATATCAAGCAACCGCCGGTCAAGCACGGCGGTGACTTCATAAACCCCGTCGCCAAACAGAAAGGCGCGATCAAGGATCGATATTTTGGCATCCTCAATCGGGAGATATTCGCCGTTGACATAGGCTGTACGCGCCATGATTTGCTCCAGAAAATATGATCAATTGCTGCGTGCGCTGCCGCATCAATTTATCCGATTGCCAAAGTACGGCAACCGCTTTGAAGCGGATTATCCCTGATACGCGGTGGAATTTTCTTCAACAACCTCGGGGTCGAAATTCTCACCAACCGACATGGCGCAAATCCGCGATAGCTGAACCCGGCTAAGCCCGGTCTCAATGGCCCAAATATTGAACTGGGCTTCGATTCTTTTCATGTCGCCTTTGGATGTGGGGTTGGCCGCGACGTCAAGCCCGGCATCGCGCAGGCACACCACAACATCTTTGGAGGGTAGGAAACAATCCTTGCCGGAAAAGCGGACGAAATATTTGCCGGTCATACCACCAAGGCGCTTGCCCCGTTTTGCGAGCAAAGCCCAGAGCCCGGTAATGTCTTCATCCGGCCAATTCTGGAGAAAATCGCGGAAGTTACCATGCTCGGTGGCGATCTCCTTGACGAAGCCGGCATTGTCGCGCATGGCGAGAATTTTAGCGTGGTGACGCACAATCGCTTTGTTGCGGGTCAGTTCGTCCCAGAATTCCTCCGGCTGAAACAGCAGCGCATTAGGATCAAATCCAAGAAAGGCTTCTTCAAATCCTGGCCATTTCTGTTCGACCACACGCCAGACAAATCCAGCGCGAAAAATGCATCGCGCTATTTGTGATAGCGCCCGATCGTCGGTGTAATCAGCGGTAATCTCAATCGCCTCTGGCATCAATGACATAAGAACGTCATCACCGCCCTTGCGGTCGGCGGCCCGTGCCCGAATCTCGGTAAAATTCATCGAGGACTTATCCCCCAGCTAAAAGGCTGACCGCCTGTCTCCGCGCCATGGCACCGGCGATGCGGCGTCGGCCAAATGGTTGCACCAATGTGGTCTTCATCGGTGATACCTGTTTTTGCACGATATCGGCAAGCTTGGCCTGATCGTCTTCACCAAGTGTTGAACCGGTAAAGGCTTCAAGACCTTCAACCAGAAACGGGCTTGTATTGGTACCGGTGACGGCGATTTTCAGGGTTTTGACTTTGTCGCCGTCTTTGGTCAGCGCGACAGCAACCCCAGCAAGCGGGAAGTCAATCGCTCCGCGAACTCTGTGCTTTTCGTAGGCCGCAGGGGGCGTATTAGCAGGCACATGGATGCCGGTCAGCAATTCGCCAGGCTTCAGCGTGAGGTGGTCCATGCCATCGCCAGTATAAAGCGCCGACAAGGGCTCGCGTCTGGTGCCATCTGGACCGGCAATTTCGATTTCAGCGTCGAGCACCAGAAATACCGGGGCCAGATCGCCTGAAAAAGCCGCGTGGCAAAAATCACCCTTTGGAGCCACGTGGCAAATTTCGCCCTGGTGTTTCAGGCAGAAATGATTGGCTTCCCGCCACCATTGGCTCTGGTTGTAGAAAACGCAGCGTGTATCGAGGCATAAATTGCCGCCAACCGTCCCGGTTTCCCGGTGGCCGGGTCCGGCAATCTCACCGGCCGCTACCCGCAGTGCCGGATAGCGAGTGCGGATGGTCACATCATTTGCGAGATTTGCAATCGTCACACCGGCACCGATCACCAACCCGCCATCCTTGCCATCAGCGATATTTTGAAAATCTTCGATCCGGTTGAGTGAAACGAGGGTTTCCGGGTCGCCGATGCCGCGGCGCAAATTGACAATCAGATCGGTGCCACCAGCTACATAACGCGCGTCAGGTGCGCTGCCATGGATCGCAATCGCTTCTTCAATGCTTGTCGGGTGGCGCAGCGAAAATGCGGGGAGAAGTTCAGTCATTCTGCTGCTCCTGTTGCTTCCGCCGCGCGGGCTGCAGCAACCCTGTCCCGATGCTGCTTTTTGGATATTGCTTCAACCAGCCGGTCAGGCGTGACCGGTAATTCGGTGTAACGCAATCCGGTCGCATCATAGATCGCATTGACGAGCGCCGGGATGAAACTTGAAAGCGAACATTCCCCGGCTTCCTTGGCACCAAAGGGGCCATTCGGGTCAATGCTCTCGACAATATAAGTGTGGATCGGTGGCGATTCCACAATCGACGGGACGCGGTAATCCAGCATGTTGGTGAACATCGGCATACCATTTTTGTGGTATCTGGTTTCTTCACTCAGCGCCTGGCCCATGCCCATCCAGACGGAACCCTGGATTTGCCCTTCGACCGCGAGCGGGTTGATGGCATAGCCGCAATCATGCGCCACCCATACATTCTCCACCCTGACCTGTCCGGTATCGGGATCAACCGATACTTCAACAGCTTGCGCCGAATACGAAAAGCCCATGGTGGATCCAACCGCACCGCCGCGATGTTTGCCGCCCTGAAATTCTGGCGGGCAGGTGAAGGTGCCCTTGACGGTAATCGTGCCGGTATCAACAAGCGCGGCCTCAACCACTTCCTGGAACGGCAGGCCTTCATCCTGGCCACCGGACACCCGAAACATCTCGTTGACGATCTCGATATCTTGCGGCCGGGCATCGAGTTTTGCCGACGCCGCAACCAGCAAAATATCGCGGAGATGGTTGGCCGCATCGATGGTGGCGTTGCCGACCATCATGGTAACGCGGGATGAGTATGACCCATTGTCTTTCGGCGTAATGGCGCTGTCATTTGCGATGATCCTGACTTTGCGGATATCAAGTCCGCAAACTTCAGCAACCGTCTGCGCCACAATTGTAGAAGATCCCTGGCCGATATCGGCAGCGCCGGTAAGCGCTGTGATACTGCCATCAAAATCCAGTTTCAGATTGACAACTGCGTGGGGTTCCCCGGTCCAGTTGACCGGCTTGGCGGCACCAGAAATATATTGCGAACAGGCAAAGCCGATGCCGCGTCCCGGTCCCAGTTGGCCGACTTTATCTTTCCAGCCGGACTCAAGTTCGACCTTGTCGACACATTCATCCAGACCGTACGACATGATCTTGATGCCATTCATTGTATCGGTCGGCACCGTGAGCATGTTCCTGCGACGCACTTCGAGCGGGTCGAGGCCAAGTTCTTCGGCCATTTCATCGAGCAGGCATTCAAATGCATGACGTGAATCAACTGTACCGTGGCCACGCATCGCACCGCTCGGCGGCACATTGGCGTTGACCCGGATGCCGTCATATTTGACTGCTGGAATATCGTAGATGCCTTGCAACAGCGCACCGGCATAAAGGATGGTCACGATACCATAGCCGGCATATGCGCCGCCGAGCTGCACCGCATTACAATAGGTCGCCGTCAAGTGACCGTCTTTGGTCATGCCGATTTTCATGGTGATTTCGGTATAGGGCCGGGTGCGCGAAGTGAGGAAGGTTTCCTCTCGGTTCAGATGCATCGCGACTTTGCCCTTGGCGGCACGCGCCAGAATTCCGGCAATCAGTTCAAAATTCAAGGTTTCGGTACGGGTGCCAAAGCCGCCGCCGACAAATGGCTTGATGACCCTGATCTGGTTGCGCTCCAGTTCCATCGTATGGGCCAGCATCAAATGCACATAATAGGGAACCTGCGAACAGGTACGGATTGTTAATTGCGCACGCTCATCGTCCCATTCCGCAAGGCTGGCATGGGGCTCCATATGGGTCTGGCAAATTTCGGCACATTTGAAAGTTTGCTCGCGCACCAGATCGGCTTTCTCGAACCCTTCTTCCACATCGCCAAATTCGTTATGCACATCGCGCTCTATGTTGCCGGGCTTGTCGTCGTGAAGCAAAATTGCGTCATCCGCCAGCGCGTCTTTAATCGTGAAATAGGCCGGTAATTCTTTCACTTTCATTTTGATCAATGAAAGCGCCTTGCGCGCGGTCTTTTCATCAATCGCGGCAATTGCAGCTACCGGCTCGCCGTAATAACGGACCCGGTCGCGAGCCATCGGGTATTCATTGCGGGCAATGGGAATAATTCCGTAAGTGTGAGGGCAATCGTCGCCGGATACGATTGCAACAACGCCGTCAAGGGCACGGGCTGCGGTGAGGTCCAGTTCAAGAATTTCCGCATGGGCATACGGACTTCTGAAAATCACCCCGCATAGAGCGTCATTTGGGTAAAAATCAGCGGAGAATTGCGCCTGGCCGGTTACTTTCTCAACGCCGTCTACAAGCGGTGTCGGGACACCAATGGCGGTGCGGTCTATTGGTTTGTTCATGACAATTCCTCCGCCGCGGCTTGCACTGCTTCGATGATTTTGACGTAGCCCGTGCACCGGCAGATATTTCCGCCAAGGGCATCGCGAATTTCGTCTTCGCTGGGGCTGGAATTGCGTCGCAACAGGGCTTCTGAGGCCATGATCATACCCGGCGTACAATAGCCGCATTGGGAACCGAGTTTTTCATGGAAGCCGCGCTGAAGTGCTGACATTTTACCGTTGGTGGCAAGCGCTTCAATTGTCTCGACCGATTTCCCTTCGCATTCCGCCGCCAGTGTTATGCAGGATAACCGTGATTTACCATCTACCAAAACCGTGCACGCGCCGCACTCACCGCCATCGCAGCCTTGCTTGGTGCCGATCAGGTCGCAGGTTTCACGCAGATAATCCAGTAACAGGATATTATCACCGACCGCATCATGCCGGACCCGACCGTTCAGGGTCATGGACAGCAGGCGAGGGGCTTGCTCGGATGAACTCATAGGCGAACTCTCCTGTTTCTACGAGGCGTCGTACTTCAAACTGTCTCTAGTCTTTTGCACGAAGATGTGTCCAGCCGATGGTACAATTGCTGGATAGGCTGACAAAAGCCCTTGAGGCAAAATACAGCCTCGTTGCAAAAAATAATATCTTCGCGGCGATCATAGCAGAAAATAACCGGAACTTGTGTTTCCTGATATCTTTCTACGAATTTTCGGGTCAGACACTTGATCTGGAAAGTACGGTTTAGCCGAACCTGGAAGCCCGGTCATGGGGGCTATTAAAATCAATCTCCGGTCCCATCGGGACAATGCCTGTCGGGTTGATGCTTTTATGGCTGGTATAATAATGCTGGCGACAATGTTCCACGTCGCAAGTCTCTGAAACACCGGGATGCTGATAGATATCGCGCGTGTAATTCCACAAATTTGGATAATCCACGAGCCGCCGAATATTGCATTTGAAATGCCCTACATAAACTGGGTCAAATCTGAACAGCGTTGTGAACAGCCGGATATCGGCTTCGGTTAGACGGTTACCAACAAGGTAACGGCTCTTGCCAAGTCGCTTCTCCAGATCGTCCAAAGTTGCGAATAGATTGGTGACGGCTTCGTCGTAAGCCTCTTGCGAAGTCGCAAACCCGGATCGATAAACCCCGTTATTCACATTTGCATATATAGGCTCGTTGACGGCATCGATCTGGTCCTTCAGCGTAGCCGGATAATAATCACCCTCTATCGCGCCAACTTCGTCAAATGCCGAATTGAACATGCGAATAATCTCAGATGATTCATTTGAAACCATAGTGTTTTGCGCCTTGTCCCAAAGCACCGGGACACTGGCCCGGCCGGTATAATCCGGGTCAGCGCGGGTATAGACTTGATACATGAAATCAGCGCTGCCAATCGGGTCTTTGATAACCCCTGAGCGGTCTTTGAATGTCCAACCATTTTCTGCCATCAAAGGATGAACAATAGAGACCGAGATCATCTCTTTGAGGCCCTTGAGGGTCCGCATGATCAGGGTTCTGTGAGCCCACGGACAGGCAAGCGAAACATAAAGATGGTAGCGACCGCTTTCGGCCTTGAAACCGGACCGGCCTGATGATCCGGTAGATCCATCGGTGGTAACCCAGCTACGAAACGAAGTTTCTGCACGCTTGTATTGGCCGCTTTTTTGGGTAGAGACTGATCCTTGCTCAACCCATTTGCCGTCGACCAATTGTCCCAATGCATTATCCTCTGTTCGTAGCCGGTTTTCGGGTTAAGTAGAGGAGCAGTCTAGGATCAGGCCAGATCGTTGACCAGTGAAATGCGGATATTTTCCGGTACCGGCACAACATTGTGATCGTAGTTTTCGTGGGAAATGCCCATTGCTATCGGCGCGCCGCTTTTGGCGGCTTCTGCCATCTCATCGGTCAACTCAAACCGGAGGAAATGCACGGAAGAGGTTTTCTCCGTGGTTTCCCGCTCCAGATCTTCGTTGGCGATGGGCGTAACTTTGCCCAGATCACCGACCTGAACCCATGTCGCGCGTTCAATCCCGATCAGCTTGGCCAGCATTTTCTGGCGCTCGTCCACATCTTCATATTCGATCATGAAGGTGGCTTTCCAGTTGCGGCCACTCGGGATCATGGGGTTGTAGGTGTCCAATTCTTCCTGAATGCCGTCAGCGGTGAAAATTTTCTCGATCCTGAGCATTTCCTGAATTTGGTACTGGACGGTTTTGAGATCTTCAAAATACAGCGTCGTGTTCGGACCGATGCCAACATGACGGGTTTTCTTGTGAGCCATAACCTCGGCGCGAAATGCACCGCGCTCATCTGAATAGGTTTCAAGCGACATCAGATCGCTGCGGGTGAGATCAGTCATCAGTCTCGCTCCAGTCCATAGGCCATGCGTAACAGGGTGAGGGGGTGTTCAGGCTGTTTGCCGCTTTTCAGACTATTGGCAATGTGATGCCCGGCCATCGGGCAATCACTGCCATGATGATCGCAATCGCTCTCATCAACCTTGCGCACAACCGGGCGAACGATTTTCAGCGCCGCTGCCCGGTGTTCGGATTTCACGGCGTAAGTGCCGTCATGGCCTGAACAGCGCTCGATGATGGTGACCTCTGTATCTGGGATCAGCGACAGCATCTCAAACGTCTTGCGTCCCACATTCTGCACCCGCTGGTGACATGCTGCATGATAAGCAACTTTGCCAAGCGGGGACTTGAAATCTGTATTCAACAACCCTTCTTTGTGGCGCAATATCAGATATTCAAACGGGTCGAAAATCGCCGCTTTGACCTTCTGCACCGCTTCTTCATCAGGGAACATCAGCGGCAATTCCTGGCGAAACATCAGGGCGCACGAAGGCACCGGCATCAGGATATCAAAGCCCTCGTCAACCAGTTTTTCCAGCACTGGAATATTGGCGTTTTTTGCTGCCTCAACCGATTTGAGATCACCCAGTTCCAGCTTTGGCATGCCGCAACATTGCTCGCGCGGGGTGAGTGAAACGGGGATATTGTTATGTTCAAATACGGCCTTCAGATCAGCCCCGATACCGGGTTCAGAATAATTGCCGTAACACGTGGTGAACAGCGCAACTTTCCCCGTCGTGCCGTTTCCAGGCGTTGGGGTGATTGCGGAATTATTTCGGTTTTTCAGTCTCTTGCGCAGCGTATTTGAATCATATTCTGGCAACCATGCATCGGCCGCGACGGCGAAGGTTTTCTCCAGAGCCTTGCGCGCAAGGCCGGTCTTGTTGATAGTGTTTATGACCGTCGTGACGCCCGGAACGGTGGCGATCTTGCCAATCGCATCGGTGCTGGTCATAACCTTGTCGCGTAGCCCGACGCCGCTCTTTATGAAGTTCGCCGCCTTGGCCCGCAGCATCAAATGAGGGAAGTCAATATTCCATTCATGGGGCGGGGTGTACGGGCATTTGGTCATGTAACAAAGGTCGCAGAGATAACATTCATCAACGACCTTTTTGAAATCTTTTTTGTCAACCCCGTCCATCTCGAACGTGGGTGAATCGTCCACCAGATCAAATAGCGTCGGGAAGGCATTGCAGAGGGAAACACAGCGCCTGCATCCGTGGCAAAGGTCGAACACCCGCTCCAATTCTTTTTCCAGCAAAGCCTCGTCGTAGAAATCCGGGTTCTGCCAATCCAGCGGGTGCCGGGTCGGAGCTTGCAAATTGCCTTCGCGCGGTGCGTCTGCACGTGGCACATTTACACGGGGCGGATTTGAATTTGCGTTTTCAGACATAACAATCCGTTCACCGGCAAGACCGGTCGAAGAAGCATGATTTCAAATAGGGTGCTGTGGCGGCCCAAATTGAATCGGGCCGCCGATCAGCAAAAATCTAGCCGAGTTCGTCGAGGGCTTTCTGGAACCGGTTGGCATGGCTCCGCTCGGCTTTTGCCAGCGTTTCGAACCAGTCAGCGATTTCATCAAAACCTTCTTCACGCGCGGTCTTGGCCATGCCCGGATACATATCCGTATATTCATGGGTTTCACCGGCGATTGCCGTTTTCAGATTGTCGTCGGTCGCACCAAAAACCATGCCGGTTGCCGGATCACCGCAAGCTTCGAGATATTCAAGATGCCCGTGGGCGTGGCCGGTTTCACCTTCCGCTGTGGAGCGGAACACTGAGGCGACATCATTGTGGCCTTCGATATCGGCTTTGCCTGCAAAATAGAGATACCGACGATTTGCCTGAGATTCCCCAGCAAATGCGTCCTTGAGACTTGTTTCGGTCTTGCTGCCTTTAAGATCCATGATCTTTCCTCACTTTGTTCAATTTTTGAAGCCAGGGCCTTGGCCTAAATTCAGGCTTTTTATGCCCCAGTCTGGAACCATTATAAAACGATAAAATCTTGTGTGTTTAATCGGAAAAACCGATTACTTACAAGCGATCCCTCGGCAATATCATGTTTTGTAACAGCAGGAGCGTTGCCTCCGCATATCATGCCCGCTGGAACAATTTGCATTCTAACAATGTTGCTTACCAAAAATTCAGAGTGTTTCTCAGTTTTCGCCAGATAGCTCCAATCGTGAACGAATTTTAGTAAATTTCGACTATCTTTCTCCCCAATCCGGAAACTGGACAAAAAATGCAGGGGTGCAGGAAGATGAATGTTTCAAAGAAAATGACGAGTGCCGCAATTTTGGTTGCCAGCGTGTTGGCGACGATGCCAGCTTACGCGGCCGAGCAACCGCTGTCGGGCGAAGAATTGCAGGCGATGGTAACTGATGTAGATATCGAATTTTCCGGGCGCGGCTTGTCCGGTGTTACCAGCTACCGCCTGGACGGTACCGCAACGACCAAATTGACAATTGGTTTCTCGGATAGTGGCAATTGGTGGCTGGATGGTGATCAGGTTTGCACGCGTTGGGAGCGCTTTCGGCGCGGCGAAGCCTCATGCTTTACTGTTCACCCAAGCGAAGGCAACACCTATCAGACCAGCTCCGGATTTACGATCCGCGCTCTTTAGGGTTGATCGTAACGCTATTTTTTTGGTTAACCAGTATTCCCCAATGCCGCGATGATATCCTCACAAGTTGAGACATCGCCGCCATTGGTGACAATGCCAGCGCCACTGCGGCCAATTTCGGAGTGGCCCAGCACGCCTTTTTCTGATCTCGGAGGCGAATAACGGCCCAAACCTATTCCACCAGGCGCGTATGGTCACATTGCTTACCTCTATCCCACGTTCGTGAAGCAGGTTCTCTACATTTCGAAGCGAAAGTGGAAATCGTACATACATCATCACCGCCAAGCGGATAATCTCAGGGGAAGTCTTGAAATAGCGAAACGGATTTCTCATCCGACAACGCTATGAAATAACCCCTGCCGGCTCAAGGCATTTTTCCTCTGACAAAGCCATCCAGACTGATCGCCGAAAGCAAAAAATATGGAGAAACTTCATGAGTCATGACGCCCTCACATCGGCCATTCTGAAGGGTCAAAAATTAGTTCCCAGAACTGATCCGGGCTTATAATATATTTGAACACCCTACTCACTATTACCAAGAGAGAGCACCCGAAAATGGAACTTTCCGACCTAACCCCCCGCCAGTACTTTGAACAGGTCAAGGCAAATCCGGCCCGTGCCCGCTTCGGGTTTGGTAGCAAGGCTGCAATCATCAACATCGACTTGCAGTGTGCTTACACCAAAGTCGATGAATTCAAGACAGCCTACGAAACCGACCCCAATCAATTGAACTACATCAATCAGATATCTGATCAGGCCCGCGAAAAAGGCATGCCCGTGGTCTGGACGCATGTTGGCTATATGGAATCAGGTGAGGATGCCGGTGTCTGGGGTACCCGCACCGACACACCGGATTCCTTGCAAAATATCAAGGTCGGCGCACGCCGATTTGAGTTTGATGACCGGATGCACATTGATCATGAACGCGATCCCATCTACGTCAAGCGGATGGCTTCGGCCTTCCACGAAACAGCGCTTCAATCCTTACTGGTTTGGCACAAAGTCGATACTCTAATTCTCATGGGAGGATCGACATCTGGATGTATCCGCGCCACCGCAGTCGATAGTTTGATGCGCGGCTACCGGACAATCGTCCCTGAAGAATGTGTAGCCGACAAACACGAGATACCCCACTTCGCCAACCTGGCCGATTTAATGCTCAAGTATGCCGACGTGGTTCCCGTGGCAGAAGTGTTCGAGTTTCTGGAAACCTATCAAAAAACTGACGATTAAAGGGGAAAGCCGTCATGAAAAGCGACCTCGGTTTCTATGATTTCAATCCATATATAAACCGGCCCAGGATCAAGTGGCCCAATGGGGCTCGTATCGCCTTTTGGGTTGCACCCAATATCGAGTATTACGAATTGGAACCACCACCAAATCCGACCCGCCAAGCATGGGCCAGGCCCTTACCCGACGTTCAGATGTATTCGTCGCGCGATTACGGCAACAGGGTCGGCCACTGGCGTGTGATGGAGGCGATGGACCGTCATGGCGTGCGCGGCAGCGTGTCCTTGAACGTCGCCCTGTGCGATCACCACCCGGAAATAATCAAGGATTGTGCTGATAGGGGATGGGAGTTTTATTCCCACGGCATTTACAACACCCGGTTCGTCTTCAACATGGACAAGGACCAGGAACGGGCCATGATTAAGGATGTTTTTGACACAGTCAAAAAGCATACCGGTCAAACTGTATCCGGATGGCTTTCTCCAGCCTTGACCTACAATGAATGGACCCTGGATTTATTGGCCGAAGCGGGCGTCCAATACGTCTGCGACCTTTTCCACGATGACCAGCCACAGCCGGTAAACGTTGACAATGGTCGTTTGATCAGCGTCCCTTATTCATTAGAGATGAATGACATCATCGCCTACAACGTCAACCAGATTCCGCCCCGTCAGTATCTCAACCAGATTAAGGCCTGCTTCGATCAACTTTATAAAGAAGGGGCTGAATCCGGGACCGTTATGTGCATTCCTTTACATGGTTATGCCGTTGGTCATCCTCATCGAATAGCCGCTTTCGAAGAAGCCCTGGAATACATCACAGGTCACGATGATGTTTGGGTGACCACCGGTCGCGAGATTGCTGAGTGGTACTACGCTCATAATTACGATCAAGCGGTTGAGCATCTTAAACTTGTGAAGGGAGCCTAGGGACATGGCTATTTCTGACGACTATCTGAAATACCCCAAGCGGGCCCACGGAATGGATCACGACCGCTATGACTGGTCGATGATTCAAGACCGCCCCCCTCTGAAATGGCCCGGCGATGCCAAGGTTGCCGTTTGTGTGATGGTGGCGTTGGAATTCTTTCCGCTCGATCAGCCCGCAAAACCGTTCAAGGCGCCCGGCGGCATGGCGACCCCTTATCCTGACCTGCGTCACTATACGCTTCGCGACTATGGCAACAGAATTGGTTTTTACCGTGTCATCAAGGTTCTCGACGAGCTTGGCGTCAAACCCACAGTGGCCTTTAATTCGGTTGTGGCAGAGCGCTATCCGCAACTGGTTGATGAAGTCAATCGCCGGGACGGAGAAATTCTCGCCTATGGCGTCGACATGGGCAAGCTGCACCATGGTGAAATGGCAATCGAGGAAGAAGCAGAGCTGGTCCGTCAATCTGTGGCTTCCTTACGTCAAGCATCTGGACAAGCGGTTACCGGCTGGTGGTCGCCAGCCAGATCTGAATCCATGAACACCCTTGATCTAATCGCGGCAGAGGGCATCGAATATGTTTGTGACTGGATCAATGACGACCTGCCTTACCCGATCCGTTCAAAAAACGGGCAGATCCATTCTATGCCAATTTCACATGACATTGACGATCAGACCATTATCTCGGGTTATCATCAGTCGGAAGACGATTTCGTTGATCAGGTATGCGATGCGTTTGATATCCATATGGCTGATTCAAAAACCCATGGCGGACGGGTTTTCACCCTTACGATCCATCCCTGGATGTCGGGCCAACCCCATCGCATCAAGTCTTTGAAGAGGGCGCTTAGTCACGTCATGGGCACTAGTGGAGTCTGGTCAGCAACCGCAAGTGAAATCCTCGACGCATTCAAAAAGCAAGGGTGAGATACCAATGGGGGCTTTGTCAGAGGAAAAATGCCTTGAGCCGGCAGGGGGTATTTCATAGCGTTGTCAGATGAGAAATCCGTTTCGCCATCCCGCGCGGCTTTGTCGATAACCGTTTTAACGGCGAATGACATGGCGCCGACAAAAATCGGCAGACCGGATTTCCCCTGCACAAGGGTGGCACCGGTTTCAGCATCGTAAAGCCCGTGCGACGCGTCATGGGCTTCCGCGATAATCGGGTTGAAGGCACTACGAAACAGGGCCGCGTCCATCTCGTCGGCAATCTGTTAAAGACGGCCTTTGAGGACGGCTAGGGTTACTGGATCAATCATCGTCACCGCCAAAGTTTGCCGCGTCATATTGCTGGCCTTCGGCAAGCATGTCGGCTGTTCCTATCAAATCGTTCAGGGCATCGAAATCAACCATCCGGTCAAGGTTGGATGCGTTCGATCCGGTCGCCGCCAGATTGCCAAAATACTCGGTTGCCATATGAGCAAAAGCCCGTGCCAGACCGCCCGGAAAAATTACGATTTTGTAGCCGATATTTGCCAGTTCATCTGCCGATTTTTGTGGCGTTTTTCCGCCTTCCACCATGTTGGCAAGCAATGGCGCTTTGTTGCCAAGACGCGCAGTCAGGGTCGCCATATCGGCGTCGGTTTGCGGGGCTTCCACAAATAAAACATCAGCCCCCGCTTCTGCATAATGTTCAGCGCGCTCCAGGGCGGCGTCCAGTCCTTCAACCGCGATGGCGTCAGTGCGGGCAACGATCAGGGTGGTGTCGCTGGCACGCGCATCCAGCGCCGCCTTGATTTTGCCAACCATTTCACCGGTTGAGACCAGCGTTTTGCCGGCAAGATGCCCACATCGTTTCGGCAAAGTCTGGTCTTCAAGCTGGATCGCACCCGCGCCATTTCGCTCTAACAATTTTACAGTACGTACGACATTTAACGCATTGCCAAATCCGGTATCGGCATCGACCATGATCGGGATGGAAATACGTTCGCTAATAGCACCAAGGACGCCTGCCACTTCGCTCAAAGTCACAAGGCCGATATCAGGGCGCCCGAACCGGCTATAGGCGATGCTGGCGCCCGAAAGATAAACCGCGCCAAAGCCTGCTTTTTCAGCGATCAACCCGCCAAACGCGTCGTATATGCCCGGCGTGACGAGGATATTGTCCGGGCTCAATAATTCTGTGAAGGTTACGCCCGCTTTCATGAAATTCAGCTCTCTCTATTGCCCGACAAACGGGTTTCAAGCTGGGCGACCAGCCCACCCTGATTTGCCATTTCGAGAAGAAAGTCGGGGACCGGCTCAGAAGTCAAGAGAATGTTCCGGTCGGGGACAGAAATTTCTCCGGCTTCGGGGGCGACATGGACCTTGTCTCCGGTTTTTATCTCAGATGTTTGCTTACAAACAATCGCCAACAGGCCTAAGTTATAGGCATTGCGAAAAAATATGCCGCCGAAAGATTTTGCAATTACCGCGCCAACGCCAAGCAGCTTTAAAACTTCTGCCGCCTGTTCGCGTGATGATCCAACACCAAAATCTTCGCCGGCTATTATTAGATCACCTGGTTGCAGGTTGGCAGCGAAAGAGGGATCAAGCGCTTCAAGACAGTGGCTGGCAAGTTCCTCAACAGGGGCGGCCATATATCGTCCAGGTGCCAATACATCCGTGTTGACCCCGTCTCCAAAAATCCAAGCCCGTCCGGAAAACGTTTTTTGACCGTTAGTCATGGGCAGCCCTTTCCAGAAATTCACGGGGGTCGGTGACCCGGCCCCGTATGGCAGAAGCTGCGACTGTATAAGGAGAGGCTAGATAGACCTCCGAGGACGATGCCCCCATCCGACCCTGAAAATTGCGTGCAGTTGACGAGATGCAGACTTCGTTTTCACCAAGCAGGGCACCAATATACCCGGCGCAGATACCACAACCGGACTCCAGAAACTCAGCCCCCGCCGCTACCAGAATATCAAAGGTGCCATCGGCTTTGGCATCGGCCAAAATCTTGACCGAAGCTGGGGCTACCATCAGGCGGATATTGGACGCAGATTTCCGGCCTTTGAGAATTGTTGCAGCCATCTGGAGGTCGCCAAGTTTCGCTCCAGTGCAGGCACCGATATAGGCGCGGTCCAGCGGTGTATTTAGATGCGCTTCAACCGGGCCGGCATTGGCTGGACTATGCGGTGCTGCGACTTGCGGTACGAGGGTTGATAAATCGAGATCGTGTTGTTCGCTATAAACTGCATCCGCGTCGCTTTGCCAATCACCGTCGTCGTCAATTCTGACACCAACACTTTCGAGATATTTTGTGGTTACTTTGTCAGGGGCGATGATCCCGGTCATGGCGCCAAGTTCTGCCGTCATATTGCACAGGGTCATACGCTCTTCGATGTTCATGGTTTCGATGCCGCTACCGACAAATTCAATCACCTGATATTTACCGCCGCCCATGCCAAGTTTTTGGCAAAGTGCAAGGTTGATATCTTTCGCAGAGAGGCCTTTGTCTAGTTTCCCGGATAGATTTATCAAGATCGATGCGGGCACTTTGAGCCAGGTTTCTCCTGTTACCAATACACCCGCCATGTCGGTGGCGCCGATTCCGAACATGAAGCATCCGAACGCACCTCCAGTCGGTGAATGGCTATCGCCGCCAACAACAAACATGCCGGGTTTCAAATGACCCTGTTCCGGCAACACGACGTGGCATATGCCTTTCATGTCGTGAAAATTCTTGATTGCGTTGGCGTGTGCCCAATCCCGCGTCAATTGCAAAATGGATTTCGCGTTGTCATCGTCGCCCGGAACATAATGATCGGATACCAGCACCACTTTATCAGCGTCCCAGACGCTTGCCCCCAGCCGCTTGAGAATTGGCGCCACCCGGCGCGGGCCACCGGAATCGTGTATCATCGCCAGATCAACCCGGCAGGTGACGATGTCGCCGGGGCTGACCTGGTTGAGGCCCGCAGCGCGCGCGATGATTTTTTCAGCAAGGGTTCGAGGCAAGGTAAGTTTCATCCGGCAAAGGTGGTACGAAGACCGCAGTATAGCGAGATATTCGCAGTGCGGAAATCCCGTTTCGGCAAGCAATTAACGCACGATTAACCATAATGACCTAAAGTAAATATAGGCGATAGGATTACAGCCGGGGAGAGTGCGCCATTCAGCTCTCCCTGGTTTTTATATTCTGATTCTCAATTTATCACCCAAAAAACCCAGCTGTGCCTTTCCAAAGCAAGGGGATACTTGTTGTGATCAGGATCGCCAGGGTCAGGCGTTCAAACGTTGTTTGAGAAAAATGTCGGCCAATGCGGGCGCCAAGCGGAAGCCCGATAAATACCGAAATAAGCGCGAATAAGCCCTGCACCAGTCGGTCTGGAGTCATGATGTCCGACACAAACAACATGGGTAGTTGAAGGCTGGAAAAAACCAGAAACATTGTGGAGATCGCGAAAACATAAACTTCGCGCGGTAGTTTTATTGAATGTAAAAAGGTGCCGCTCACAGGGCTCGAAATACCAGCGCCTGCGTGAAACAGGCCGGTGAGAAATCCAGCAAAGGGCGCGACCGTCATGCTGGCATTTTCCGACAGACGAAAGTTGGGCGCGATCAACCGCGTTGCCAGATAAGACACCACGATCAAGCCAAGTGCCAGTTCCAGCCAATGACTTGGAACAGCGGACAGCAACCATGTGCCAAGCGCAACGCCGCCGGTGCCGATTATGAGAAAGCGGAACAGAAAGGGCACTCGCTGGCGGAATTTCCACCCCTGAATGGATTGCCACAGATTAGCGACAATGATCGGGATTGTGATGACAGCGATGGCGTGCGGTACCCCGAGCACGATCGAGATGAAAGGGGTCGCGAGCATTGGCAGCCCCATTCCAGCTGCGCCCTTCAAAACCGCACCAAGAAATAATGTGAAGACCACAAGGGAAATTTCAAATACGTCGAACAAGCGCAGGATTTTCCAGATAAGGGATGGGGGGAGGTTTATGTAGCAGACCCTAACCGGAATCGGTGCAAGGGGCCTAGCTGAATTTTCGGAACAATTTTGTTTTGTCAAACAACTCTTCAAGGCTCTTCACGCGGTCGCGGGTCTCCCCCCAGGTATTGGTTTGGACGGCTGCGAGCAGGGCTTCCACCAAAAACAATGTGACGACGGAAGAATCCCACGCCGACGGCACTTCGATCCGTAAATTGAAAACGTGCCGCGCATGACGCGCCGCAGGAGACCCCCATTGGTCAGTAAATAACACAAGTGTTACGCCGCGCGCCGTCGCCATTTCAGCGAGGCGCAGAAGGTCGCGCTCATAGCGGCGAATATCAAAGGCGACCAGAACGTCACCTTCATTCATGTTCAAAACGAAATGTGGCCAGGTGCTGGAACCTGAATCGATCAGGTTCATGCCTTTGCGGATAACCTGCATATGGGTGAAAAAATATTGTGCGATCGTATGCGTAATTCGCCCGCCCGCTACATAAACATCGTTTTCGGAATTCGATAAAAGTGCCGCGACGCTATCGAAAGTTTTCGGGTCAATGCGCTTCAGCGATTGCCGCATATTCTCTAGAGCCGCCTCGGCAAACCGGTTCAGGATATGGGTGTCCGGCGCACTTTCGGCAAAGCGCTCATGCTTTGCGATCGGGTTTGAGATGGTGGCTTCAAGCTCTTCCCGCAACGCGATCTGCATCGCCGGGAAGCCGGAAAATCCAAGTTTGCGGGCCATCCTTGCAACGGTCGGGGTTGAAACCCTGGAGGCATTTGCAAGTGTTGTAATGCTGCCCATCGCCGATACCGGATAATTTTCCAGAATGATATCTGCCAGTTGATGCTCGGCCCGGGTCAATTCGTCAAAATTTTCTCGGATCCTTTCAGCAAGCGTTCTGGATCGTTTATTGCTCATTATCCGTGTCCCATAACGAAGCCAAGCCAGAGCCGACAAGGTGCGTATAAAGTATATTGAAAAATATTATACACAGTTTATCCATCTTGAAGAGATAATTTCAGAATGCTAACCTCTTTAGCAGATTGAAGTTTTGTCAGGTGTTTTGGGTGGGGCAGGGCAGCGGCGTATGGCTGAGGTTTCTGAAGAGATAAAAGATTTTTCCGTGGTTGATCTGATCAATCCGGATGCGTCCGGCTCGGTCGTGCTTGTCTGCGAACATGCTTCAAATTTTATTCCTGAAAAGTACAAATATCTCGGCCTTGATGCCTCCGCGATACAAAGCCACATCGCCTGGGATCCAGGCGCGCTGGCGCTCGCAAAAATTCTGTCCCACCACTTGGACGCGCCACTGATGGCGCAGACAGTTTCCCGACTGGTTTACGATTGCAACAGACCGGGCGAAGCTGCGAACGCTATTCCGGCCCGAAGCGAAATTTGGGATATACCCGGCAATTCTGAATTGTCGGATGCTGGTCGCCAGGCACGTATTGATGACGTTTACGAGCCTTTCCGGGATGCTCTCGACGCATTATTGCAAAAGCGAATGGATGCGGGTGTTCCGACGAATATTGTGACAATTCATTCCTTCACGCCAATTTTCCACAACAAGCCACGCGACGTCGATGTCGGAATTCTCCACGATGAAGATACCCGGCTGGCGGATGTGTTGTTGCAGGAAAGTGCTAACGAGACCCGGTTCCGGGTGCGCCGCAACCAACCCTATGGTCCTGAGGATGGTGTAACTCACACCCTGAAAGTGCACGGAATTGCCCGAGGGTTGCCCAACGTCATGCTCGAAATTAGTAACGATCTGGTTGCCGATGAAAGTGCGCAAACCCGGATGGCCGACTGGTTGCTGCCACGGATTAATGCTGCACTTAATGTTGTCTCCGGCGCGCAAGAAACCATGCCCCTCACCCGCGAAATGACGGGAGGGCATCGCTAAGCCATGCTGAATTTTGCCAGAAAATACGTGAAATTTACCGAGAAGATAAACTATCTCATCGGACGGTTTGCGATGTATTTGATATTCGTCATCATGGGCATTCTGCTTTGGTCTTCTGTATCCAAAACTTTTTTTCTGCCAAGTCTGTGGACGCTGGAAATGGCCCAATTCGCCATGGTCGCCTATTATATGCTGGGCGGTCCATATTCCCTGCAAATGGGTTCCAACGTGCGCATGGACCTGTTCTATGGAGACTGGTCGATAACCAAAAAAGCATTGGTCGACGCTTTTACAATTTTCTTCCTGCTATTCTATCTCGGCGTACTGCTCTATGGCGGATATCAGAGCACCGAATATGCGCTTCGCTATGGCGAACGCAGCGCCACTGCATGGCGTCCCTTTATGTCGCCGATAAAAATCATCATGTGTGCTGGTATCTTCTTGATGATCCTTCAGGCGGTGGCGGAACTTTTCAAGGATATTGCAACCGTGCGCGGGGTTAAATTGTAATGTCCCATGAAATGATCGCCCTCTTCATGTTCTCCATGATGATGATCCTGTTATTTACCGGCCAGCGTGTCTTTGGAGCCATCGGCGCGGTTGGCGCGATTTCAGCTATTTTGCTGTGGGGCACAGGCGGTGCCGATATCGGCTTTTCTGCAGCGGTCAAACTAATGAATTGGTATCCGCTGCTTACATTGCCGCTGTTCATTTTGATGGGCTATGTGCTGTCTGAATCCAAAATCGCCGACGACCTCTACAAAATGTTTCATGTCTGGATGGGGCCAATCCATGGCGGATTGGCGATCGGTACAATTCTATTGATGGTGCTGGTCTCGGCCATGAACGGCCTCTCGGTTGCCGGTATGGCGATCGGGGCCACGATTGCCCTACCGGAATTGCTGCGCCGCGGCTACGACAAGGTAATGGTTACCGGCGTAATCCAGGCGGGATCGTCGCTTGGAATCCTGGTGCCGCCATCCGTGGTGCTTGTGCTGTACGCCATGATCGCCCGCCAGCCGGTTGGCCAATTATGGCTGGCAGGCGTTTTCCCAGGTTTGATGATGGCGGCCTTGTTCATTTTTTATGTGGCGGTCCGGTGCAGGCTTCAGCCCGAGCTTGGGCCAGTTTTACCACCAGAAGAACGCAATGTCCCGATGGCTGAAAAGCTCCGGTTGCTGCGCGCCGGTATTTTGCCGATTGGGATTTTCGTTTCCATGATGGTGCCGTTTGTAAACGGCTGGACCAGTCTTGTTGAAAGTTCAGCCATCGGCGCAGGCGCGGCGATGCTGGCGGCTACCTTCAAGGGCCGGATGACAAAAATCGTGTTTGAAAATTCAGTCCGCCAGACCCTCGGTATTTCCTGCATGTTCATGTGGATCATTCTGGCTGCGCTCGGATTTGGCGCAGTGTTTGACGGCCTCGGCGCTGTAAAAGCAATCGAAGGATTGTTTATCGGTCAATGGGGATTGAGCCCGTGGACGATCCTGATCCTGATGCAACTCTCGTTTTTGGTCATGGGTACATTTCTCGATGATACCGCGATGCTGGTCATCGTCGCCCCGCTTTATGTGCCGCTTGTAGGCGCACTTGGCTTCGATCTGATCTGGTACGGTGTACTTTATACGATCACCACCCAGATCGCTTATATGACCCCGCCCTTTGGCTATAATCTGTTTTTAATGCGTGCGATGGCGCCGCCTGAAATTGGGCTGCGCGACATTTACCGCTCGATTGTGCCCTTTGTGGGCGTGATGATCTTCGCCTTGGCGTTGGTCATGTTGTTTCCTGAAATCGCACTCTGGTTGCCGGACTATGTCTATGCACGATAAAATCAAAAATCCCGGCGGCAAGTGGGAGGCAAGAGCGCTTATTAGGCGCCCTTTAACTGGGCTAGGCCCGAACGAAGTAAAACAAGGAGAGTTGAAATGACCAATAGACGTGATTTCTTGAAAAAGACAGGGATCGTGGGCGCAGCCGGCGTCGCTTCGCTGGCGGCACCTGCTGTCCATGCGCAGACTACCATCCGCTGGCGCATGCAGACATATGCTGGCCCGGCTTTGGCCGAGCATGTAATCAAACCAGCCATCGATTCCTTCAACAAGGTCGCTGGCGACCAGATGCAGATTGAGCTGTTCTTTGCTGACCAGCTGGTGCCGACCGGCGAATTGTTCCGCGCCATGCAACGCGGCACCATCGATGCTGTTCAATCAGATGATGACTCAATGGCATCGCCAACCGAAGTCACGGTGTTTGGCGGTTATTTTCCATTCGCCAGCCGCTATTCTCTCGATGTGCCGGTATTGTTCAATCAATACGGTCTCGGCGAAATCTGGGAAGCTGAATATGCCAAGGTTGGTGTCAAGCATCTCTCGGCCGGTGCCTGGGATCCTTGCCATTTCGCCACAAAAGATCCGATCAACAGTCTTGCCGACATGCAAGGCAAGCGCGTCTTCACCTTCCCAACAGCGGGCCGGTTCCTGACCCAGTTCGGTGTGGTTCCTGTAACCCTGCCGTGGGAAGATATCGAAGTGGCGGTCCAGACCGGCGAACTGGACGGCATTGCCTGGTCCGGCATCACCGAGGACTACACCGTTGGTTGGGCTGATGTAACCAACTATTTCCTGACCAACAATATCTCCGGTGCCTGGGCAGGTTCGTTCTTCGCCAATATGGATCGGTATAATGAATTGCCGGCCAATTTGCAGGAATTGCTAAAACTGACCATGGATAGTAGCCATTATTACCGTCAATGGTGGTATTGGGGCGGCGAAGCCGATTTGCGCGTCAACGGCCCGAAAATGCAACTGACCAGCATTCCCGACGAAGAATGGCAAACGGTTGAAGACGCCGCTGTTGCTTTCTGGGATGAAATTGCGGCTGAATCCGAGACCAAGGCCAAGGTTGTGGAAATTTTCAAGACCTACAACGAAACTATGGTCAAGGCGGGCCGACCTTACCGCTACTAGGAAGTCTGCTTAAATTGAACTATGCAATAAAGACCCTCTCCCGGTGATCCGGGGGAGGGAATATTGGTTTCATTTGCTCCAACTATTCAGAATTAGGGATGGCTGTCATGGCTGGAAAACTGTTGCTTGATGACCTCAAACAGGCCGCGAAAACGGGCGAAATAGATACGGTCCTTGCCGTCATGGTTGATATGCAGGGTCGCTTGATGGGCAAGCGTTTCCAGATCGAGTTTTTCCTCGATAGTGCAGTTGAAGAAACCCATAGCTGCAATTATCTGCTGGCGACCGACATGGAAATGAATACGGTTGAGGGGTATAAATCCACTAGCTGGGAAGCGGGTTACGGCGATTATGCCATGCGGCCTGATCTCTCAACACTACGCCGCATCCCCTGGCTCGAAGGCACCGCTTTGGTGATTTGCGACGTGGTGGATCATCATTCCGGAGCCGATATTTCCCATTCACCCCGGGCGATCCTTAAAAAGCAGATTGCCCGCCTCGAAGCCCTTGGCATGAAGGCTATGATGGCGTCTGAGCTGGAATTTTTCCTGTTTAAGGAAAGTTACGAAGAAGCGCAGGAACAGGGACACCGCTACCTCTCGCCAATCAGCGCCTACAACGAAGATTACCACATCTTCCAGACCAGTAAGGAAGAGGGTGTGATGCGCGCAATCCGTACCGGGTTGCAGGGCGCAGATATTCCGGTTGAAAACTCAAAAGGCGAAGCCGATGCCGGGCAGGCGGAAATCAATGTGCGCTATACCGATGCCCTGACCATGGCCGACCGCCATTCGATCATCAAAAACGGTTGCAAGGAAATTGCCTGGGCCAAGGGCCGTGCCATCAGCTTCATGGCCAAATGGAAGTCCGACGCGGCGGGTAGTTCGAGCCATATCCACCAATCGCTCTGGTCCCTGGACGGTGAGCCTTTGTTCTTCGACAAAGGTGCCAAGTACGGCATGTCCGATATGATGCGCCATTATGTTGCCGGTCTGCTCAAACATGCCGGTGAAATTACACTTTTTCTGGCCCCCAACATTAATTCCTACAAACGCTTCGTTGCAGGCACCTTTGCCCCGACCAAAGCAATCTGGTCGATGGATAATCGCACCGCTGGATACCGTGTTTGCGGTGCCGACAGCAAAGCGGTGCGGATCGAATGCCGGGTCGGTGGTGCCGACCTGAACCCCTATCTCGCCATGAGCGCTTTACTGGCAGCAGGCATTGATGGAATCGAAAACAAGCTTGAACTGGAAACAGAATTTGTCGGCGACGCCTATGGCGGCAAGGACGCACGGGAAATCCCGACCACGCTCCGCGACGCAACAACAGCGCTCGACGGCTCCAAAATGCTGCGCGAAGCCCTGGGCGAAGATGTCGTCGACCATTACGTCCACGCCGCACGCCACGAACAATCAGAATATGATAGCCGGGTAACAGACTGGGAAGTCAGTCGCGGTTTTGAACGGTCTTAAAAGTTATAAAAGGTACTATTGACATAAAAGTAACTATATGTGTTTATGAGGGGTACTCAAATGGAGAATAGCCATGACCAAATATGAACCCCTCGGAGAATTCCTCTCAAAAACCAACTATAAGCGCGTTCCTATGACCTTTGAAAATATTGAAAAATTGATCCACGATGTGCTGCCACCGTCCGCACGAAAACACCGTGCATGGTGGAGCAACAATCCAAGTAACAGTGTTATTACATTCGCTTGGCTCAATGCGGGGTACAAGACTGCCAATGTTGATATGGCGGATGAAAAAGTCACGTTTATAAAACGCGAGGACAGGGTATCGCCCAAGGAAAGACTAGCTGACCCGCTTAAGCGGGTTGGGCGGCATCCAGCTTGGGGAGCGCTTAAAGGGACCACCATTGTTGCTGAAGGTGTGGACCTGACGCAACCTGCCGATCCAGATTGGGGCAAAGTCTATGAAGACTAACCTTCTAATCGATACCTGCGCGGCAATTTGGATGACAGAAGATGCGCCTTTTTCTGAAGAAGCTGCAAAGGAAATTGACGAGGCCTATCGAGACGGAAGGCGTACTTTCGTTTCGCCAATGACGGCGTGGGAGAGGGGAATGCTAGATGCCAAAGGGCGCTTGTCCTCCCCGACATCTCCCCACCGCTGGTTTGATATTTTGCTCACAGAATTGGGCTTTGAACTTGCGGAATTAACCCCCGGGATACTGATCGATTCATCGTTCCTTCCTAGCAGTGTAAATTCCGATCCCGTCGACCGTATCCTCATCGCAACCGCCCGGGCTAACGACTTTACCATCGTTACCCGCGATCAAAAAATTCTCGATTATGCCGATAAAGGCCATGTTCGAGCCATGGCATGTTGAAGGAATAGTTTGTGATTAAAACAATCCAATGCATCTCTCCCATTGACGGTTCGGTATATGCTGAGCGCCCGGTTGCGGCATTTGATGATGCGTCCGGAATTGTCGATGCCGCGCGAGACGCCCAACGCGTCTGGGCCACGCGCCCGCTCGCCGAGCGTATCGAACTGGTCCGCGCCGGGGTCGCCAGAATTGGCGAAATGAACGATGAGATTGTACCCGAACTGGCATGGATGATGGGGCGACCGATCCGTTACGGCGGCGAATTTGGCGGGGTCAATGAACGCGCGTCTCATATGGCGGGTATCGCCGAAGAGGCCTTAAAGCCGATTATCGTTGAAGACAGCAACAATTTTGAGCGCCGGATCATGCGCGAACCCCACGGTGTCGTATTTGTCGTGGCCCCCTGGAATTACCCCTATATGACGGCAATCAATACCGTCGCTCCGGCTTTGATCGCAGGTAACTCAGTTATCCTGAAACACGCCACCCAGACCCTGCTTGCTGGTGAGCGCATGGTGCGGGCGTTTATTGAAGCCGGGTTGCCGGAAGGTTTGTTTGCCAATCTGTTCCTGGATCATCAAACCACCGAAGACCTGATCGCGGCCAAAAAATTCGACTTTATAAATTTCACCGGATCGGTCGGCGGCGGACGCGCCATGGAGCGGGCGGCAGCCGGGACCTTTACCGGCATTGGCCTAGAACTCGGTGGCAAGGACCCGGGTTACGTCATGGACGATGCTGATCTTGATGCTGCTGTGGATACCCTGATTGATGGGGCAATGTTTAATTCCGGCCAATGTTGTTGCGGGATTGAGCGGATTTATGTGTGTGCGGAACTTTACGACGAGTTTGTCGAGAAAGCGGTGGCGATTGTATCCAAATATGTGTTGGGGAATCCTCTCGAAAAACCCACTACATTGGGACCAATGGCGAATATCAGATTTGCCGCTGAAGTACGGGCACAAACCGCTGAAGCACTCGCAGACGGTGCCGCACCCATGTTAGATATCGCGCTCTTTCCGGCGGACGATGGCGGTGCTTATCTCGCGCCACAAATTCTGACCAACGTCACCCACAAGATGCGGGTGATGCGGGACGAGAGTTTTGGCCCTGTGGTTGGCATCATGAAGGTATCTTCAGACGAAGAAGCGATTGCCCTCATGAATGACAGCGATTTCGGTTTGACCGCCTCGCTCTGGACCAAAGACCCGGCGCGCGCTGCTCAAATAGGCGGAAAAATCGAGACCGGGACCATTTTCATGAACCGGGCAGATTATCTTGATCCGGGCCTTTGCTGGACCGGACGCAAGGATACCGGTCGTGGCGGAGCGCTTTCTGTCATTGGGTTCCAAAACCTCACCCGCCCGAAATCATATCATCTCAAGAAGGCCTGACTGCCATGAAGTTGACCGCCAACTGGAGCTATCCCACATCAATCAGGTTCGGGGCCAGACGGATTACAGAACTTGCCGATGCTTGCAGGTCTTTGGGCATGAAGCGCCCGCTGCTGGTGACCGACAGGGGCCTTGCGGATTTGCCGGTGACCCATACCGCGCTCGATATTCTGGACGTCAACGGCCTTGGCCGGGCGATATTTTCTGAAGTCGACCCAAACCCGGATGAGACAAATCTTGCCGCTGGCGTTGCAGCGCTAAACGCCGGAGACCATGACGGCGTTATCGCCTTTGGCGGCGGTTCTGGCCTTGACCTCGGCAAGCTCGTTGCCTTCATGGCAGGGCAAACCCGCCCGGTATGGGATTTCGAAGATGTTGGAGACTGGTGGACCCGTGCCGATGCCGATGCGATTTTGCCGATTGTCGCGGTGCCAACAACCGCCGGGACAGGATCAGAAGTTGGCCGGGCAGGCGTC
This sequence comes from Hyphomicrobiales bacterium, assembly GCA_021775875.1. Lineage (GTDB taxonomy): Bacteria > Pseudomonadota > Alphaproteobacteria > Rhizobiales > NORP267 > NORP267. The sequence goes on from JAJFHA010000020.1 coordinate 334,168, forward strand.
ATCACCAATTCCGAAACCCATGTGAAGAAAATCATCTTTCACCCGAAAATTTTGCCTGGCATCGTCATCTGCGATCCGGAGCTGACGGTTGGTATGCCGCCGGTCATCACGGTCGGCACCGGCATGGATGCGTTTGTCCATTGTCTGGAAGCCTATTCGTCTCCGCATTATCATCCCATGAGCCAGGGCATCGCTCTCGAAGGTATGCGACTGGTAAAGGAAAATCTGCCCAAAGTGGTCGCTGACGCAAACGACATCGAAGCCCGCGGTCACATGATGAGCGCCGCTGCCATGGGCGCAACTGCATTCCAAAAAGGGTTGGGCGCGATGCACGCTTTGTCCCACCCGGTCGGGGCACTTTACAATACGCACCACGGTATGACCAACGCCATCGTGATCCCACCAGTATTGCGGTTCAACCGTCCGGCGATTGAATCCCGGATCAATAATGTTGCAGATTATCTGGGAATTGAAGGCGGTTACGGTGGTTTTCTTGATTATATCATGAAGCTAAGAGCTGATCTCGGCGTACCGGATCGATTGCGTGATCTTGGCGTTGACACCGACCGGATCGACGATCTGGCGGCGATGGCAGTCGAAGATCCAAGCGCTGGCGGCAACCCGGTAGAGCTTACTCTGGATGCCGCCAAACGCTTGTATGAAGAAGTGATCTGAAACCTTACGCCGCTCGGAAACCAGCCAGTCGCTCGCTGATCAATTGATCGGCCTCAATCATGATCCGGTCGATCAATTCTTTGCATGTGGGTGTGTCGTTGATTAGTCCGGCGACCATGCCACAACTCCATGCGCCGGCATCCATATCGCCGTCCATCATGACCTTTGGATAGACGCCAGCGACCAGTTCCATAATGTCGTCGATGACGATATCAGCGCCCTTTTCTTTTTCGATTTCCATGACCCGCTCGACCGCCGGGCTGTTCATCACCCGCTCGGTATTGCGCAAACCCCGCATGACGAGCCGGGTATCGAGTTCAGACGCTGCAACAATTGCGGCCTTCACATTGTCATGAACCGGCGCCTCGCGGGTCGCGATGAACCGGGTGCCCATATTCATGCCATCTGCGCCAAGTGCCAATGCCGCCACCAGGCTGCGACCGTCGGCCATGCCCCCGGAAGCCACAAACGGAATTTTCAATTCTTCGGCAGCCCGCGGCAACAGGATCATATTCGGGATATCGTCCTCGCCCGGATGTCCGCCACATTCAAACCCATCCACACTGACCGCATCACAGCCAATGGCTTCGGCTTTCAGGGAATGGCGTACGGACGTACATTTATGAATGACCTTGATCCCGGCATCCTTGAGAATCGGCATAAACTGTTCCGGGTTGCGCCCGGCCGTTTCAACAATTTTTACGCCGCCCTGAATGATCGCGTCGATATATTCCGGATATGGCGGCGTGGTGAAGCTCGGCAGGAAGGTGATGTTGACCCCAATCGGCTTGTCAGTCATCTCCTTGCATTTGGCAATTTCCGTGCTGAGTTTCTCCGGCGTTCCCTGTGTCAGCGCCGTAATGATGCCGAGACCACCCGCATTGGAAACCGCTGCCGCAAGTTCGGCAAAGCCCACATAATGCATCCCACCCTGGATAATCGGGTGCTCGATACCAAACAATTCGGTGATCCGTGTTTTCATGAAATGGTTCCTGTTTTGATGGAAAAGTCCGGATTTCAGGGAGGAATTGTACGTAACCAGCCTGAAACTTCATATTTCCCTGAATTTATACTATGCTATCTTCCGACAGGTTATCGCTGAAAATTATCGTGTGCAGTAAAATGTTTGCTCCGGTCAAAAAGATATTCACGAGACTGATCAAGAAGGGCAACCTTCGGGTTACGGACGCATCTGGCATAGCCTACGAAGTGGGTGATGGAACCGGCTCCCTGAGCGCAGTGCGATTCTCCGATCGCTGGACCGAATATCGCATTGCCTTAAATCCGGCGCTGGCAATCGGCGAAGCCTATATGGATGGTCGTTTGATCATCGAAGAGGGCGATCTGTACCTGTTTCTTGATATTCTTTCGGTCAATATCGACTATGCTCACATGCCGCGCTGGGTATTGCTGCTCGACCAGTTACGGTTTTTGGCCCGGCGGATCAATCAGTTTAATCCGCGTAGCAGGGCGCGCAAAAATGTCGCCACCCATTATGATATCGAACCGGAAATCTACAAGCTGTTTCTCGACGGCGACATGCAATATTCCTGCGCCTATTTCGAGACCGAAGACACCGATCTGGAAACCGCACAGTTAGCTAAAAAGCGCCATCTTGCGGCTAAATTGTTGATCGAGCCTGGACAAAAAACCCTCGATATCGGCTCAGGCTGGGGCGGCATGGCGCTGTATCTGGCGGAAACCGCGGATGCGAATGTAACGGGGATTACCCTCAGCGAAGAGCAATTGGCCACGGCAACGGCAAGAGCCAAAACCGGTGCAAAAAATGATCAGGTAAAGTTTCGGCTGGAAGATTACCGCGACACCGACGAAACCTATGACAGGATCGTGTCGGTCGGTATGCTGGAGCATGTGGGTGTTGATCACTACCGGACCTATTTTGAGAAAATAAGCCGGTTGCTGGATGAAGATGGCGTCGCCGTCATCCATTCAATCGGGCGGTTTGATGGCCCTTATGCGACGAACCCTTTTATCCGGAAATACATTTTCCCCGGTGGCTCGCTGCCTGCGCTGAGTGAGATCATGCCGGTCATTGAATCCCTCGATCTGAAAATTTGCGATATAGAAATTTTGCGTCTTCATTACGCCCTCACGCTGCGCCGCTGGCGGGAACGGTTTTCCAAGCGGTGGGATGAAGCGGTGGCGCTCAAAGGCGAGCGTTTCTGCCGCATGTGGGAAGTGTATCTCGCAGGTTCAGAAATAACCTTCCGCTATCAGGACGGCATGGTTTTCCAGTTGCAATTGACCCATCGCCGTGCCGCCGTACCGCTCACGCGCGATTATATCGGGGAAGAAGAAAAGCGCCTTTCGCGGCAGGAAAATTTGATCGCCGCCGAGTGAAGGCTACGGGGGACCGTTCAGTTTTCTGTACGATAATATTATTCCCATTTGCCAAATTATGTATTTAAAAACAATCTGATTACCCGTTGTTCAGAAAGGTCTATATGTTTCTGCCATGGATTCGCGGCCGGTTTGTCGCGCTAGAGATGAAATCCGCCAGCCAGCATTGGGAGTTCATATTAGCCCATCCTGCACTACACCCACTCCCACGCGCTTGTAGAGACCGGCACCGTAAAGGGCAAAATCGTCGTCGAAGGATTTTAGACTTCGCAAACAACCAAAACTTTTAAAGGATTAGCCAAATGGCATTTTTTGAATTGCGCCAATATACAATTTTCCCAGGGAAAATGGACGAATGGCTCGCCATAATGGAAGGTGAGATCATTCCTTTTAACATTGCTCAAGGTATGGTCGTCACAGCCAGCTTTCGTGGCGAGGAAGACCAATCCGTGTATATCTGGATCCGACGCTTTGAAGATGAAGCGCATCGCGAGAAACTCTACGAAGCGGTCTATGAAAGTGATCACTGGAAGACCGTATTATTACCAAAGCTCGCCGGGATAGTTGATCGCGAAGCCCACCACATCCAGCGGATTGTTCCGACGCGGACCTCGCCAATGCAATAACAGGTATTTCGTTCAATGTTGTTTTGTACCGCTGCGTTGGTTGTGGCGTCATTTGTTAACACCGTTGCTATTGTTGAAGGCCCGACTGCGCGTATTTTACGAGACGCAAAAAATGCATCCGGCATCGGAGGAAACCATCATGTCGTCGCGAGCGGATCATTTAAAAACGATTGAGCAACGTCTATTGTGGCTTTCGCATTGGATGATCCACAACGCCAATCACATTCGCGAAAAGCAAGACGATATCAAAGTTGGTGGTCATCAGGCTTCATCTGCCTCGATGGTATCAATCATGACGGCGCTATATTTCTCAGCTTTGCGGCCTGAAGACCGGGTCGCTGTTAAACCGCACGCGTCACCCATTTTCCACGCGATCCAATATTTGATGGGCAACCAGACACGGGAAAAAATGGAGAATTTTCGCGGATTTGGCGGCGTGCAATCTTATCCTTCCCGAACAAAAGATATAGATGATGTGGATTTTTCGACAGGGTCCGTTGGCCTGGGTGTGGCCCTAACGTCGTTTGCATCCCTGATTCAGGATTATATCCAGGCGAAATCCTGGGGCAAAGATCTGCCGCTCGGCCGGATGGTTGCTCTTGTTGGCGACGCTGAACTGGACGAAGGTAATATTTACGAATGCCTTCAGGAGGGGTGGAAAAACGATCTGCGCAATGCCTGGTGGATCATCGACTATAATCGCCAATCCCTTGATGGAATTGTCAGGGAAGGTTTGTTCCAGCGCATTGAAAAAATCTTCGATGTTTTTGGCTGGGACGTTGTCCGCATCAAATACGGGCGTTTGCAGAAAGCTGCTTTCCAGGAACCCGGCGGGGCGACACTAAAAGACTGGATCGATAAGTGTCCGAACCAGCTCTATTCAGCTCTGACCTTTATGGGCGGGGCTATTTGGCGTGAACGCCTGATGGAAGCGTTGGGCGATCAGGGTGATGTGTCAGCTTTGATCGATAAACGCAGTGACGCGGAACTTGCAGAATTAATGGAAAATCTGGGTGGTAACTGCGTCCAGACAATGGCCGAGGCTTTCGACGCGATTGATCACGACCGCCCGGTTTGCTTCCTCGCTTATACAATCAAGGGCTGGGGTACGCCGATCGCTGGCCACAAAGACAATCATGGCGGCTTGATGAACAAGGCGCAGATGGCGGATTGGCAAACCCATATGGGGGTCCCGGCGGGTGAAGAATGGGAGACATTCGCGACCGTCCAAGAGCCGGATGAATTTCAGCGTTTTTTGACTCAGGTTCCATTTTTCTCAAAAGGCGCTCGCCGTTTTACCGACGAGACCCTCAATGTTCCTCACATTGAGATGAAGTCGGAACGCAAAATCTCAACGCAAATGGGGTTTGGCAAAATTCTCGATGATCTCTCAAAGGGAAGTTCTGAGTTTGTTGACCGCATCGTCACGGCGTCGCCAGACGTTACCGGGACCACCAATCTTGGTCCGTGGGTGAACCGGCGAAAATTGTTTGCGCGTAGCCCGCAAGCGGACACCTTCATCGCAGAAAATATTCCATCCACCGCAAAATGGGAGTTTGCGCCGCAAGGCCAACATGTCGAGCTGGGAATCGCGGAAATGAACCTGTTCCTGTTGCTTGGAGCAGCTGGATTGTCTCATTCGCTTTTTGGGAAGCGCCTTATTCCCATTGGCACGGTCTATGACCCTTTTGTTGTGCGCGGCCTGGATGCACTGAATTATGCCTGCTATCAGGACGCGCGATTCATGATCGTCGGGACGCCATCAGGAGTTACGCTCGCGCCAGAAGGCGGCGCACATCAATCCATCGGGTCGCCATTGATTGGAATGTCACAAGATGGTCTGGCCGCATTTGAACCCGCCTTTGTTGACGAGTTGGCAATCATCATGCGCTGGGCCTTTGAATATATGCAAAAGGATGGCGAAGGTGATCCGAATGAACGTACCTGGCTTCGCGATGAAACCGGTGGTTCGGTCTATCTGCGTCTGACCACCAATCCGTTAGAGCAACCCGGCGAACGTATGAACCCGGATTTTGAGCAAGGCGTCATTGATGGCGCTTACTGGATGCGCAAACCGGGGCCCAATTGCGAATTGGTCATCGCCTATCAAGGTGCAGTGGCAAATGAAGCCATCGATGCAGCTGGAAAATTAGCCCAGCATAATCGTGATTTGGGGGTTTTGGCAGTAACGTCAGCCGACCGGCTGAACGCTGGATGGTCTGCGGCGCAGCGCGACCGAAGCCGGGGGAACGCCAATGCGACGTGCCATGTGGAGCGGCTGCTATCATCGCTTCCAAAACATTGCGTCATGTTGACAATAATCGACGGTCACCCATCTACCCTATCCTGGCTTGGCGCCGTTGGCGGGCATAAAACCATCCCGTTGGGCGTGGAGCATTTTGGTCAAACCGGGTCCATTGGCGAATTGTATCGCCACTTCGGCTTGGATTCCGCCTCCATTGCCAAATCCGCAAATAACGCTCTGTAGTCCTGGCCGAGATTGGGTGACGAAGGAGCACTTGTGATACAAGTGCATTCTTGGATTCACGCGTTGCGGACAACGAAATCTATAAAGGTTCATTGCGATGAAGATTGCGGTCATGGGCGCAGGTGGCGTTGGCGGCTATCTTGGCGGCAAACTGGCTGCGGCTGGCGGTGACGTCGCGTTTATTGCGCGTGGCGCTCATCTTGAAGCCATGCGTAGCGAAGGGTTGCGCATCTGCGGCGTGGAAAATCTGTATATTGCCGATGTACAAGCAACCGATACGCCGGTTGAGATCGGAATTGTCGATACAATTTTGTTCTGCGTCAAACAATACGACACCGCTGTCGCTGCCAAAGCCATTGCCCCGATGGTCGGCGCAAATACGTCGGTGCTTACGTTGCAAAATGGCATTGAGAGCGTGCGCAACGTTGGCGCATTGGTCGGCTCCGAAGCCATGTTAGGTGGCGCTGCATATTTCCCGGCCAACATTACAGCGCCGGGTGAAATCACATATTACGGCAAGTTTGCAGCCCAGCCCCATCTTGTTTTTGGGGAGCCTGGCGGCGGGGATAGTGAACGGGTTCGCGCGTTGCTAGCGGCATTTCATTCCGCTGATATCGAAGTCGAAGGCTGCGCCGACACCGATTTGATGTTGTGGGAGAAATTTTTGTTGGTTGCAGGCACAAGTGCCACAACAGGGGTAACGCGCTGTACATTTGGCGCGGTGTGTGAAGACGCTGATATGCGTTGGTTGATGCGAGAGGCTGTCGCTGAAACTGAAAAAGTTGGGCGCGGCACAGGGATAGCATTCGGTACAGACATAGTTGATCAGGTAATGGCAAGGATTGAGGCCAGCCCTTCCGATGGAAAGGCATCTCTGCTGGTTGATCTGGAAAATGGCCGCCGCCTTGAATTGGACGGGCTATCCGGTGCCGTCGTGAAGATTGGCCGGAAACTGGGCATACCGACGCCCATCCATTCTACGATTTATGCGGCGCTAAAACCATTCCGCGTTGGCCAGTCAGACAGCTGAAGGCGGTTCCACAGCGTTGCATCTCTAACTCCTGACTGTTGTAAAACCATTTTTTGCAACGTGTGCCAATTTGCGACCTCACCCGTCACCCGTCGGGGAAGAGGTGGGTGGCAGTTAATCTGGCTTTGCAGAAACGACAACGAGTGGGGTTTCTGCTGGGGATCACAAATCTGAAGGCATATGTGGGGTTCGCTAGCGAGCGCCAGAGAACCCCACCTGACGCGATTGTCATTGGTGCGTTTTTGACCGCTTATATTATGGTCACGGAACCTTTGATGTAGGTTGGTTTTATTCGCCGCGATTGGAGACCTGTTTCCAAATCATCGGGAGAACTGCCGCTGCGAGACCGATTTTAAACACAGCACCAAGCAGAAAGGGATATAGACCGAACTGAAGAACCGGCTTTTCCCACCCAATTACTGCGCCTAACCAAACAACACCGAATGCAAAAATGATAGCCGTTCCAAGAATCATAGCAGCCAAAGTAGTCAAGACATTGCGATCCCAACCCTTATGAGCAAGCCATCCTACGGTTGCCGCAGAAACAACAAAGCCCAATAGATATCCACCCGTTGGGCCAGCCATATAAGCAAGGCCAATTCCCTTCTCAGGCGTCCCAGCAAAAACTGGAAGTCCTAGAGCGCCTTCTGCCAGATACAAAAGCACGGTCGCCGCACCCAATTTCCAACCAAAAGCCATTCCAATGACGAGAACCATGAAGGTTTGCATAGTCATAGGTACGGGATAAAAAGGAACTTGAATTTTCGCGGATACCCAAAGCGCCAAACTGCCAACAATAGCAAGGAAGACATTGCGGAGCATCGCATTTTCACCCTGCCACAACGTTTGCACGAGGGTAGGATGGGATTTTGAAAGTGTAATCATTTTTAAATTTTCCAGACGTTAAAGAGGTCTAAGCGAAGGTGCCACATACGCTATGGAAAAAATACAGCAAAAAGCAATATGTTAGCAACCGTCCGGCGGTCCCGATGACCGGGGAGAATTTTGGCCGACCGGTTACGCCCAAGCCTGAGTGTAAGTGGCCGACATGAATTCATCAAGACGAGTGTTCTGTGCTCAGCAATGCTGCTCGCACGTCGGTGAGCCGTGCGGTGCGACGATCCATGATAATTTGTCCTTCGACTGATTGCGGGTTAAAATCTGTCAACCAAAGTCGGAAATTCTTTAGCTGGCAATCGATCTCCAACTTATTCTGACAGTGCTGCTTTTTGCAGGAGTAGCAAGAATTGATCCTGTTCATTCTTGTCTAGCGTCGAGAGTATGTCGCGTTGAAGCCGCGTGACGATAGGAAGAAGGGTTTTCATGGCTTTTCGGCCTTTGGCACTCAGGCTAACTTCGCGTGCACGTCGGTCCTGCTTGCTGACAATTCTGGTGACGTATCCCTTTTGCTCCAGTCGATCGATGACGCCACCGATCGTCGCGCGGTCATAGGCGATTAGTCTTGATATCTTCGACTGATCAATTTTTGGATGGTTGCGCAGCGCCTCCATAGCCGCAAATTGAACCGGGGTCAGGTCAAACCCCGCTTCCTGAATTCTTTTCAAAAACACATGGACAGATTTTTGATGCAGGCGTCGGATCATGTGACCCGCCATGCCGTAAGTCTCCATTTCAGTCCTCCTCGTGATTCTGAAATCTTGCCAATATGCGTCAATTATTTTGCCGATGGTCCGCAGGGCATTCCATAATTCATGAAACCAATTTGCACATTTACATTTTCGTTGACGTATTTTAATAAGTATACTAATAATAAGCAAGCTTATTAATTTAGCAAGATTAAACAGCAGGGAACAGCGCCATGCAATTTCATCTAAACGGGTTCAATCCCGGAGATCCTGATATTTTTGCACCGGCGGAAGGCCGGGAGGCGGGGGCTAATAAAGATGTCTTGCCGACAGAGGTTGATGTTCTGATCGCTGGTTGCGGGCCTGCGGGGCTGTGTCTTGCAGCCCAACTCGCAAAATTTCCCGAGATCCGCACCATGATTGTAGAGCCAAAATCCGGGCGGATGGAAAAAGGTCAGGCAGATGGCATCAACGTTCGCTCGATGGAAATGTTTCAGGCTTTCGGTTTCGCCGACAAAGTGAAGCGGGAAAGCGTCTGGATCAACGAGACCACGTTCTGGAAACCTAATCCGGAAAATCCGAACGAGATTGTTCGAAACGGGCGCATCCAGGACGTCGCCGACGGGCTGACCGAGATGCCGCATGTGCTGCTCAATCAGGCGCGGGTGCATGACATGTATCTCGATATCATGCGCAATTCACCTTCGCGGCTCGAACCCTATTATTGCATGAAAGTACTGGACCTGACGGTAGGCGCGGAGACCGAAAACTATCCTGTCGAAGTAACTCTGGAACGCACCGATCCTGCGCGCGAAGGACAAACGGAAACTGTCCGCGCCCGCTATGTGATTGGCTGTGATGGCGCACGCAGCAATGTACGCACGGCAATTGGTGGCGAGCTGCACGGCGACGCCGCGCATCAGGCCTGGGGCGTCATGGATGTTCTCGCGGTCACCGATTTTCCTGACTATCGGATGAAATCGATCATTCAATCGAGCAGCGATGGCACCCTCATGGTTTTGCCGCGCGAAGGCGGTTATATGGTTCGGCTTTATGTGGAGCTGGACAAGCTTGGCGAAGATGAGCGCGTGGCCAGTCGAAATCTGGCAATCGACGATATGGTCACTACGGCGAACCGCATCCTCCAGCCCTTTACGATTGATGTAAAAGAAGTGGTCTGGTGGTCGGTTTACGAAATCGGTCACCGCCTGACAGACAAGTTCGATAATGTGCCTGCCGATCAGGTCGAATACCAGGCGCCGCGGGTGTTCACCGCGGGTGACGCCTGCCACACCCACAGCCCGAAGGCAGGACAAGGCATGAATGTATCAATGGGGGATACATTCAATCTGGGTTGGAAACTCATTTCGGTGCTCACTGGCCGCTCATCTCCGGACTTGTTGCATTCATATTCTGAAGAACGCCGCGCCGCTGCCAAAGGGCTGGTGGATTTTGACCACGAATGGGCGCGGGTTGTTAGCGCTCCTCCGGGCGAAACCGATCCGGAAGACGCAAATATCCCTAAGTTCCAGAAAGAGTTTATCAAAGGGGGGCGATTTACCGCTGGGCTCACAATCCATTACAAACCCTCCAAATTGACAGGAGCCTCAACCTGGCAAAATCTCGCGACAGGGTTTGAAATTGGTACGCGGTTTCATTCAGCGCCGGTCATCCGCCTTGCCGATGCCAAACCCATGCAATTGGGTCACGTGGTGAAGTCAGATACCCGCTGGCGCATCTTTGCCTTTTCCGGTGCTGAAAATCCAGCCGCACCGGATTCTGCAATCGCCAAGTTATGCGACTATCTGGAAAACGATTCCCAATCACCTGTACGAGTGCATACGCCAAGCGACGCAGATATAGACTCGGTCATCGAAGTCAATGCGGTGTTCCAGCAAGGCTTTCGTGAATTGTCGTTCGCAGCGATGCCATCGCTGTTGAAACCGGGTAAAGGCCAATATGGATTGACGGATTACGAGAAAATGTATTGCGCAGATCACAAAAACGGGGATGACATTTTCGCTATGCGCGGCGTGGATCGTGCCGAAGGTTGTATTGTGATCATTCGACCTGACCAATATGTCGGGCACATCCTGCCGCTTGATGCATATGATGATCTGGCCGCTTATTTTGGAGGGTTTCTGTTGCCACGCAACAGGGTCTGATCAGAGTTATATGCTTTTCCAGCATCTAAAATTATCACATCCGGTAAATTTTTGCCGACCATTTGTTCTATGTGACAACACTTTTGACTTTATCTAGAGTGTCATTTCGTTGGTTCGCATATATACTTTGGGTCCACACAATCAAAAATAGCCTTCAATCATAAAATACACCTATCGAGAAAAATACGGATATGGCGGACCACGCCGCTGGTCTTGAAGGTATCATGGGAGACTGACGCGCATGCGATATGAAGCACCAACCAGTGTTGAGGCAGCGACTGAATTGCTTGCAGGCGGCAAGCCAGAAGCCCGCGTCTTGGCGGGTGGCACCGATATTCTGGTGCAGATGCATATGGACGCGATCGCTCCTGAATTGCTGGTCGATATCAAAAACATTTCCGAAATGCGGCAAATTGAAAGCCTCGATGATGGCTACCGTTTCGGCGCTGCGGTGACTGGCGTCGAATTGATGGATCATGCGAATTTTTGCCGCACCTGGCCAGGTGTTATGGATGGCGTTAAACTGATCGGATCGCTTCAGGTGAGGGGGAGGGCGACGGTAGCTGGAAATGTCTGCAACGCATCGCCCGCAGCCGATAGTGTCCCGGCGCTGATCGCGGCAGGAGCGATTGCGACAATCGCCGGACCGAACGGCAGGAGAGATATTCCCGTTGAAGACATCGGCACCGGCCCCGGCAAGACATCGTTGGAGAATGGTGAAATTCTTGTCTCGTTCTTCTTGGCCAAAGCGCGCCCAAGTTCTGGCGGCGCTTATCAACGATTTACCCCCAGAACTGAAATGGATATCGCAATTGTCGGTGTCGGCATCGACCTGACATTAGGTGACGATGGCGTTTGCACCCATGCCAGAGTGGCTCTTGGCGCTGTAGCTGAAAAAGCACTGCTGGTGGAAGAGGCGGCGGCAACCCTGATCGGCACTAAAGTTGATGAGCAGGCACTTGATAATTTGGCCGCCGCCGCCAGCGCCGCGTGCCGGCCGATAGACGATAAACGCGGCACCAAAGAATATCGCATCGAGGTGGCTGGCGTGTTGGCGCGCCGGGTTGCCGCAATCGCTTTGAGCCGGGCCAAATCCGCGAGGGAAAAATAATGAGCAAGCATCACATAACCACAACGATAAATGGCGATGAGGTCGATTTTCTTTGTGAAACGTCCCAAACCCTGCTGGATGTCCTGCGGGATGAATTGCACCTGACGGGCACCAAGGAAGGCTGCGCCACCGGCGATTGCGGCGCATGCAGTGTCTCGCTTGATGGCGTGCTGGTTTGTTCCTGTCTGGTCTTGGGTGTGGAGACGGGCGGCAAAAAAATAGAAACAATCGAAGGCATGGCTGACGGCGACGAGCTTCATCCGCTGCAGCGGAAATTTGTCGAGCATGTGGCGCTGCAATGCGGCATCTGCACGCCGGGCCTGCTGGTTGCAGCACGCAGCCTGTTGGCCAAAAATCCCGACCCGACGGAAGAAGAAGTCCGCTTTGGACTGGCTGGCAATCTGTGCCGCTGTACCGGATATCAAAATATCGTCAACGCGGTCCTCGACGCCGCTGCCGAAATGAGAGGGGCTTGAGCTATGGGATTGAAACCGACACCCTACGGGACAGCGATACCGTTTGAAGAAAAAGAATTGAAGTTCGTTGGCAAAAACCCGACAGAACGCCCCGATGCAATTGAAAAAGTAACAGGCCGTGCCCGCTACGCCGCCGATTACAGTTTGCCAGGACAATTGTTCGGCAAGGTTTTGAGAAGCCCCCACGCTCACGCCAATATTCTGTCTATCGATACCTCTGCCGCCGAAGCATTGCCCGGCGTCAAGGCTGTTGTGACTATGGATGATTTTCCCGATCTGGAGGTCGAGATTGCGGCGGCGGGCGAATTAATGGTCAATTTCCGGGATGTGACCCGCAACGTCATGGCACGAGAGAAAGTTCTCTATGACGGCCACCCGTTGGCGGCTGTAGCAGCGACCAGCAACGCAATCGCCAAAAGGGCGTTGAAGCTCATCAAAGTTGAATATGAAGTTTTGCCCCATGTCATCGACGTGGTCGAAGCCATGCAGCCGGATGCGCCCATTCTTCATGAGGATCAATTCACCAAGGGTGTCGATCCAAAGCCGGAAAAACCTTCCAATATCGCTACGCGCATTGAAAGCAAGCTGGGGAATTCCGAAGAGGGGTTCAAAAAAGCCGATGTCATCATCGAGCGGCATTTCAACACCAAGGCCGCTCATCAGGGCTATATCGAACCCCACGCCTGCGTCGCCAATTATACCGAAGGTGGTTACGCGGAAGTTTGGACAAGCACCCAGGGACATTTTGTTTTCCGGTCCCAGATTGCCAAGATACTGAAAATGGACCTGGCCAAAATCACTGTTACGCCAGCAGAATTGGGTGGTGGATTCGGTGGCAAAAACACGGTCTATCTGGAACCTTTAGCGATTGTCCTCTCGAAGAAATCTCGTCATCCGGTCAAAATGGTCATGACCCGAGACGAAGTGTTCCGCGCCACGGGGCCAACGTCGGGAACCAATACCAAGGTCAAAATCGGTGCCACAAAAGACGGTAAAATCACCGGTGCTCAAGCTGAACTGAACTATCAATCAGGAGCCTTTGCGGGGTCGTCTTTATCCATGGCCGCGGTCACCGTATTCACCCGCTATGATATCGAGAATATCCTTGTGATTGGCCATGATGTTACCTGTAATCGGCCAAAAGTCGCAGCATACCGTGCGCCCGGCGCTCCAATGATCGCCTTTGGCGTTGAATCTGTGATCGACGAATTGGCGGAAAAACTCGAAATAGATCCGATTGAATTTCGCCTAACGAATGCCGCCAAAGAGGGAACCCAAACCCATTTTGGACCAAAACTCGGCCCCATCGGATTTGTTGAGACGCTGGAAGCTGCCAAAGCCAGCGAACATATGAAAATGCCGCTCGGACCCAATCAGGGACGCGGCATTGCAACGGGTTTCTGGTTCACCATCGGCAATGAAACCTCATCCACCCTGAATATTGCAGAAGACGGGACAGCGTCTTTTGTCTATGGCACGGTCGATGTGGCTGGTGGCTCCCGTGCGGTGTTTACGCAGATCGTCGCCGAAGAACTTGGTATCCCGCTGGAAAGCATCCGTGTTGTTCAAAGCAACACAACATCATTGGGGTTCAATTTCACCACAGCCGGCAGTCGTGGGACGGCGGCCGGCAGCATGGCAGCGGTCAAGGCCAGCCGCGATGCGGTCGCCAGAATGTGCGATATCGCCGCCAAGATTTGGGATGTGGACATTGATGAAGTTGCCTGGGAAGACGGTCATGCCCGCCCCGCTGGCGCCAATGTTGGCGATTTTGACCCCTTGTCAGTCGCCGACCTTGCCAAGAAAGCGGCCTATTATGGCGGCACGATAGCAGGTCACGCCGAACTGAATGTTGTTGGTGGTGGTCCCGGATTTGGCACCCATATTATCGATGTGGAAGTTGATAAAGGCACCGGTGCTGTAAAGGTCCTGCGCTATTCCGTTATCCAGGACGCAGGCAAAGCCGTATTCCCTGATTACGTCAAAGCACAATTCCATGGCGGCGCGGTGCAGGGTATCGGCATGGCGCTGAACGAAGAATATATCTATGACGAAAATGGCATCATGGAAAATCCGGGCTTCCTGGATTACCGGATGCCGGTCGCCTCAGACGTGCCGAATATCGATACGATCATTGTCGAGGTGCCGAACCCGAACCATCCCTATGGCGTGCGCGGAATTGGCGAAGTTCCGATCATTCCGCCTCTGGCCGCGATTGCCAACGCAATCCACGACGCTACCGGAATCCGGTTACAGGATCACCCCATGTCACCACCAAAGGTTTTGAAGGCAATGTCTGAGCTTTGAGAGTTATTAATGCTGGTGGCATTGTTTGTGGGACCAATAGTTCAGCTGTTTCCCCTCACGATATGCAGGCAATAAATTAAGCAAATAGTTTTCGTGCATTCATAGAATAGCGAGAGGGAGCTATCCACACCGAGTTACACATCGGGAAACATCCATAAATTAGGGTGTGAAACCGATGTATGGTCTTTATTGTTTGGCTTTACATATGCTTTCAGCCTGTCGTATCTTTTTCTACCGGGTAGCGGATTTCTTTTTTGAAGGATTTTTTTCATGGGCCTGCGTATAAACGATACAATCCCGAATTTAACCGTTGAAACCGACCAGGGCACATTTTCTTTGCACGACTGGATAGGCGACAATTGGGCGATCCTGTTTTCGCACCCGAAGGATTTTACACCTGTATGTACAACCGAGTTCGGAGCTGTTTCGCAGCTCGCCGATGAATGGTCAAAACGCGGCACCAAAGTTATTGGTGTTTCTGTGGATGGTGTAGAAGATCATAAAAAGTGGAAAGCTGATATTGAGAAAGTTGGCGGTGCGCCCGCTGGTTTTCCAATCATTGCTGACGATGGATTAGTTGTCTCAAAAGCTTTCGACATGCTGCCCGCCGAGGCCTACATGCCAGACGGCCGCACTCCCAACGACAGCGCGACCGTGCGTTCCGTCTTTATCATCGGGCCAGACAAACAGATGAAATTGTCGATGACGTACCCGATGAATGTGGGGCGTAATTTTGCCGAGATTTTGCGCGCACTGGATGGTTTGCAGACCGCCGCCAAAAACAGTGTTGCAACCCCGGCAAACTGGAATGTTGGTGACGACGTGGTGATCCCAACCACAGTGAATGACGAAGACGCAAAGGCGAAGTTCGGCGATTTTACAACCGTTCTGCCATATCTGCGTATGACAAGTCTGAAAGATTAAATACGGGATTGGGAATTGCAATTGGCGGCATTGTCCGAGCTTTCAGTTCGTTCCTCTGACTGAGCGTTGTTCTTCGGATTACGTCAAGGTCCGCAGTCAACATTGCGCTGCAATGAGAGGCTGGATAGATGACTGCAAACCCAACCCGCATGTCATGTCAAAAAGCTCTTGCAATCAGAGGGGTGTCCATAGATGACAATGCCCACGATTCCGCCGACAGGTAGCAGTGCGGCTTTTGACGTTGAAGTTCATAATAAAGCTGTCAAAAGCCTTTCCGCAATATCAGAGACCGCAACCTGCGCTGAAGCAAAAGACATGGTGCGCAACACATGAGCGACCTCCTGCCTGGGGAAAATATTCACTTCGACGTCGAGGTTCCCGTTTTGGTGATCGGAGCCGGGGCCTGCGGACTAACGGCAGCCTTGAAAGCCCATGACGCCGGTTCTGAAGTTGTGGTGCTGGAACGCGATCTCTCGCCATTTGGATCAACATCCATGTCGTCGGGCTTCATTCCAGCCCCCGCGACCATGTTGCAACGATCTATGGGAATAGAGGATTCACCAGAACAATTCTTCGAGGACCTTCGTAAAAAGGCCAAAGGAAAAAATGATCTCGAGCTGACAAAGATCGCCGCCCGGAACATTGGCCCGGCGCTGGACTGGCTAGCCAAAGGTCACGGGCTGGAATGGGTGCTTCTGGACGATTTTTTATATCCCGGGCACACTGCCTATCGGATGCATGCGGTTCCGGAAAAAACCGGTGAGGGTCTGCTCGCCCGGCTATTGGCGGCAGCAGAGGAAGCTGAAATTCCGATTCTGAAAGGCGCTCATGTAACCGCCCTTTTTGCTCAAGGCAGCAGGGTAACGGGCGTCCAGATAACCCGTCCTGACGGTCAGACCGAGAATATCGGATGTGACGCGCTGATCCTTGCGTGTAACGGTTTCGGGGCGAACGCTGATCTCGTCAAGACCCATATTCCGCATTTGGCCGACGCACCCTATTTTGGTCATGAAGGCAATACGGGGGATGCTCTCATGTGGGGATTGGCCTTGGGCGGAGAAGCCCGTCATCTATCGGGCTGCCAGGGTCATGGCTCACTTGCGCATCCGCATAATATACTGATCACCTGGGCGCTGATGATGGAAGGCGGTATTCAGGTCAACGAGTTAGGTGAACGGTTTTCTGACGAACATCAGGGTTATTCGGAGCAGGCGGTCCCGGTTTTGGAACAGCCAGACGGTATTGCCTGGTGCCTGTTTGATGAGCGCATTCTAAATCTTGCCAAGTCATTTCCCGATTTTCTTCAGGCGTTTGACGCTGGTGCCGTTAAATCCGGACAGTCAATCGCTGATCTGGCCGAGGCAACGAGCCTGCCTGCTGACGCGCTGGAGTTGACGCTTGCCCAGACCAGTGAAATGACCAAAGCCAAACGAACGGACCCCTTCGGTCGAGATTTCACCGAAAAACCAAGCATCGAAAGCCCTTTTTACGCCGTCAAGGTCACAGGCGCATTGTTCCACACCCAGGGCGGGTTGATGGTCGATTGTTTTGCCCGTGTGTTGCGGCCTGATGGCACACCCTTGCCCAATCTGTTTGCGGGTGGCGGAGCTGCCTGTGGCGTATCGGGTCCAGACATTTCAGGCTACCTTTCCGGAAATGGACTATTAAGTGCCGTCTCTTTCGGAATGATCGCCGGAGACTCTGCAGGAAAGATGCACAAGCCATAACGGGCATTGTCCCTGACGAGGGCAGTTGCCGGGCCTCCCAGTATAGTAACAATTCTTGAACAAATTTTTATCAAAGAGCAAAGTAATGACAGAAGAAAAAATGATTGCTCTGATTAACAGGTATTTCCAGGGCGTGGATCAGCAATCGTTTGACGAGATCGCTGCAACCATGAGTGAGGATTGCGTTTTCAGTGTCGAAACTCATGGTGTCATGCTGCAGGGGCATGCCGAAATTTCAACTATGTTTGCGCGTCTGTGGGCGAAACATGCCGCAGTTGAACATAAAGATTTT
>JAJFHA010000003.1 GCA_021775875.1 Hyphomicrobiales bacterium
GGCAGGATGTGTTCGATTACATTGAGATGTTCTACAATCCCAAACGCAAACACGCTAACAACGGGCTGCTGTCACCCGCCGACTTCGAATTGCAGCAAAAACTGAAACCGCAAGGTGTCTAGAAAACGCGGGGCTATTCAATCGGAGATATCAGGCATCACAAAATAGAAAGTTTGAGACGACCTCTTTTCGCCATCGATAAGGCCAAATTTCTTAAGAATGTATAGAGACGAATTAACGACTTTTTTGGACAATGAGATGCCAAGTTTGCTTAGAAAATATTCAACTTCAGCGGCCGTTAGGATTGTAAAGAGATCTATAATTTGAAAGATAAGAAAAATTAGATGTCCGTGGTTGTTTTGGTCAAAACTCGTAGTGTGTTTTATTTTGTCAGACATTTCCCAAACTTCGTTTACGATCTCTTCCACCTCTGTTTCTTCGACGCTATCGATATCTCCACTGTCAATTTCGTAAACTAGTACCGCTTCGTCTTTCTTGCTCTCAAGTGGGTTTAATAATCCAAATTTTATAAAAGACTCGGCTTTGTGGTGGTCGCTGTGTACGACGACCACCATCTTCTGGCGAAGCTGTTTGTTCGCAAAGAACAGGCCAAGCTCAGCGAGTGCACCAGGACTCTCGAGGATGATCACAATAATTGACGAAAGAGAAGCAATATCGTTTTCAAAGTCGGAAAGGTTAGAATAACCAGACTGCCAATCTTTGAAGTTTTCCGCCAGAGTGAAACCTTCAGACTTATCTGGCATCCGAGCCGACAAGTTCATAAACATATTTCTAATCGAATGATTGGTTACCGCTTCATCGTCCACTGGCCCCCCGCAAATGAAGGTAATGTGAGGAGCCAGCAAAACTCTACAATTTTGCAATTCAATCAAATCTATAAATTTATTTCTCAGATCGTCACGATGAATCATTGGAGTGATCCGGAAATGAAAAGCTCAATACCTTTAAAGAAGCGATAAGAACCAAAAGCTCTTGTCGGTTCGAGTGCTCGCAGAAACGATAAGAGCTTTTGGTTCTTATCGCGCTTAAATGCGAACAATAAATTTGGGTCTGGCAGTACACCTGACCGTGCGTTGCCGCACATCCGCGTAAAGAGCAATCTCATCTTAGCTAAATTTGATTTCCTTCTCAATGTTAAATTGAACACTTGTATGTGAATTATTTCAAGGTGTTGCGTGGATGAAGCTTCCGTGTCCGTTAATTTGCACGGTATCTTATCCATCATAAAAGTATCAAGAGGAATGTCTGCTTAGGGAAAAAAATCGGACAATCTTCGGATGATGCAATTTGATATCAAAAAATGCTTGGCTGCGTTCCTCCTTAACCCCTCACCCCACCAATTCCCCCGCCAACGCCCGGCTAATCAATTCACACGTTGCCGCCACCCCATACAGCGCCACAAAAGAGCCGAATCTTGGGCCTTGGCTTTGGCCTAGCAGGACTTCGTAGAGGGCTTTGAACCAGTCGCGGAGGTTCTCAAACTCGTGGGTTTTGCCGATCTCAAACACCAGAGTTTGCAGGTCTGATCCGGCGCTGTCTTGGGGCATTTCTGCCAGCCTTGTTGCCAGATCGGCCATTGCTTTGCGCTCTTGATCTGAGGCCAAGCGATAGGTGCGGGTGGGGGCTACGAAATCGTGGAAATAGTGGATGGCGTGCTGGACCATTTCTTCCAATTGGGGGTGGTTTTCCGCGTTTGCCTCTGGCGCATAGCCGCGGATAAAGCCCCACAATACCCCGGCATCTTCGGAATTTGAGGCGCTGACCAGATTGAGCAGCATGGAGAAGCTGATCGGGATATCGGCTGTTGGCGGGTTGCCCTTGTGGATATGCCAGACCGGGTTGCCGAGTTGTTCCTTGATTTCCTGCTCCGGGTATTTTTCCAAAAAGGTCTGATAATCATCGACCTGGCGCGGGATCACATCGAAATAGAGCCGCTTGGCCTTGCGCGGGCTTTGATACATGAATTGCGACAGGCTGGTGCGCGAGGCGTATCGCAACCATTCGTCGATGGTCAGGCCGTTGCCGCGCGACTTTGAAATTTTCTCGCCATTCTGGTCGAGGAACAATTCATAGTTGAATCCGGCTGGCGGTTGCGCGCCCAGAATGCGGCAAATCGCGCCGGATAATTTCACGCTATCAATCAGGTCTTTGCCGGCCATTTCGTAATCAATTCCAAGCGCTGCCCAGCGCATGGCCCAGTCGGCCTTCCATTGCAGCTTACAATGGCCCCCGGTGACCGGCACGGTCACCTCGTCGCCGGTTTCCGGGTCGGCATAGCTGATGGTCCCTGCCGCCACATCGCGGCCCGTCAGCGGCACCTGAAGCACCACACCCGTGCGCGGACATAGCGGCAAAAACGGGCTGTAGGTGGCGCGGCGCTCGGCTCCGAGCGTTGGCAGGATCACACCTGTCACCTTGTCGTAAACCTCAAGCATATGGCGCAGGGTCTCATCGAACCGGCCCGAGCGATACGTCTGCGTAGCGCTGACAAATTCATAGTCGAAGCCGAACGCATCCAGGAATTGCTGCAACCGGTTATTATTGTGCTGGCCAAAACCTTCATGGGTGCCATAGGGGTCCGGGATCGAGGTCAGCGGTTTGCCCAGATGCGGCTCAAGCATTTCCTTGTTGGGCACGTTGTCTGGAATTTTGCGCAGGCCATCCATATCGTCGGAAAAACAGATCAGCCGGGTCGCTACTTTATTCTCGGTCAGCACATGAAAGGCGTGGCGCACCATGGAGGTGCGCGCGACTTCACCAAAAGTTCCGATATGCGGCAGGCCGCTTGGGCCATAGCCGGTCTCGAAAATTATGGTGCGCCCGTCCAGCCCTTTATCCTTGTAGCGATCCAGTATTTTGCGCGCCTCTTCAAACGGCCAGGCGCGGCTCTCGGTGGCCTCGGCAAGAAGGGCTGCAGCATTATTTGTTTCATGCGTCATTGAATATCAATTCTATCTGGCCAAGTATCTGGTTTGGGCCGGAACCTAAGAATATCGGCTCATGGCGTCAATCCGGCAAAGCCTATAAAAAGTATCGATAGGCGCTTGAAGCAGCGTGCGCAAAACCCTAGATTCGAGCAAGACATATATACACCGATTTACATTCGGAATCTTGAAACAGGAGAACTGCATGAGCCAGACGATCAGTCACCAGGAAGCCCTGATCTACGTGATGGTCACCATGTCGGCGGTTGACCGCTCGATGGATGACGCCGAATTGCAGAAGATCGGACAGATGGTCGAGACTTTGCCTGTGTTTGAGGATTTTGACAGCGAAAAACTTGTTGCCGTGTCGCAAGCATGCGGAGATCAGATTTCCGCAGAAAACGGGCTTGAAGATACCCTCGATCTGATCCGCGCGTCTTTGCCCGAACGCCTCCGCGAAACCGCTTACGCTATGGCCGTTGAAGTGGCTGCGGCTGATTTGCATGTGGAACAGGAAGAATTGCGGTTCCTGCAATTGCTGCGCGACCGGCTTGATCTGGACAAGCTTGCAGTTGCCGCGATCGAGCGTGGTGCCAGGGCGCGTTACCAGACCTGAGGACAGACCGATGTTGCCGGACGGCTTTGCCTTGAATGTCGCAGACCCCTCTGAAAGCGGGTTGCTGCGATTGTCCGTTTTTATCGCCATGCTGGTCTTGATGGGAATTCTGGAAACGCTTGCGCCACGCCGCAAACGCTCGTTCGAGCGGCCCGCGCGCTGGTTCACAAATCTCGGCATGGTGGTTATCAGCAGCCTTGCGATCCGGCTTATTTTTCCAGGCGCCGCCGCGATTGGCGTCGCGATATGGGCAAGCGCTGAAGGTTACGGGTTGTTGGCGCTGACCGACTGGCCTTTTTGGCTGGAGACACTGATCGCCGTCATTTTGCTCGATATGGCGATTTACGGGCAGCATGTTGCGTCTCATAAAATCCCTGTTCTATGGCGCCTGCATCAGGTTCATCATGCAGACCCAGACATTGACGCCACCACCGGCATCCGGTTTCACCCGGTCGAGATTGTTCTCAGCATGGCCTACAAGATGGTCATCGTGATTTTGCTTGGTGCACCCGCTGTTGCGGTTTTCATTTTCGAAGTGGTGCTGAACGGGTCGGCGCTGTTCAACCATGCCAATCTGCGGTTGCCGCTGCTGATTGACCGTATCATCCGAAGCATTTTTGTTACCCCCGATATGCACCGGGTGCATCATTCGGTTATCAGCGAAGAGACCGATTCCAATTACGGGTTTAATCTCTCCATTTGGGATCGGGTGTTTGGCACTTATATAGCTCAGCCACGCGAGGGGCATATTGGCATGGAAATTGGCCTGCCGGCATATCGCGACGGTTCACCACGGTTTCTCACCTGGTGTCTGGCGCTGCCGTTCCGCAGCAAAAAATAAAGTCCGGGCTTATGGCGGGGGCTAGTAAAAACTCATGGGGAAGTAACGCAGATAAACCTCAAGATATTTGCCACTCTCAAAAAGCTGAAACAGGCCGTAATCAAGAACCTCGCGAATTTCGTCATTGCCCTTCGGGATCATGATCCCGATACCTTCGCCGAAATAATGGCTTTCCTGAAACGCGCCACCAACAAACTTGCAACAATCCTCCGATCCGGTTCCGTTGAGCCAGAACATCAGAGAAACACCATCATCGAACAAATATTCGATGTCACCGCTCATCAAGGCTGTGCGGGCGCTGTCCCTGTCGTCAAATCCGGTCACATTGGCTTCACTGAAAAATGCAGCCAGATAAGCGGCATGGGCTGTGCCACGAACAACGCCGACCTTGTGCCCAGATAAAAGCTCGGGCGTAATTTGTGGATTACCTGGTTGGTTGGCGCTGACAAAGCGAGCCGGTGAAAAATGGTATCTTGCGCTGAAATCAAACCGCGCCCGATTATTTGGAGTCATCGCAATAGATGCAATCACCGCATCGCCATTGCCGCTATCAAGTCTCTCCGGGAGCGCCGCCCATTCTTCCGCCGTGATGGTACATTCGATCTCCATGACGATGCAGATTTCGCGGGCAATATCGATATTGAATCCAACAAGGCCGCCGCTGGCGTCGACAAAATTAAAAGGCGGAAAATCTGTCGTTGTCAAAAACCGGATCCGGGTAACCGCACCAATTGCTGGCTTTGGCGGACGCAGGTCCGGCGCACCAAAACCAGGAACACGAACAAGGTCTCCCGGGATGACAGGTTCCTGGGCAGCCCCGGATGAAATTCCGAACAGGACCAATAGAAAAACGGAGATCAGGCGGATGGACCTGGGGAACCCTGTATTTTTACTCAACCGCATTTTCTGCAATTCCTGCAATTCCTGCCATTTCGACTTTCAGCCATCTGGCTATAATATGTTCGGATCGACAAAGCTACCGCCGCGCCCATACCCACAAGGCCCGCCGAACGGAGATTGAATTGCATAATCCTCATCAGTTACCGGCCTCCAAAGGCGATGACAAACAATTGACGGGCGACCTCGTGCTGTCACCCGAAATCCGGTTTCTGGCTGGGCGGCATCTGGAGATTGCTGAATTGGAGAATGCGGAAAGGCTTGCCCGTCTATGGGGCACAACTGCAGAACAGGTATTGTTTTCAACCGGTAAAATCTCGGAACGCGATTATTATCAAGCGCTTGCCGCCCATGCCGGACTGAATTTTACAGACCTTGAAAATCATCCCCCGGATTGGACATATTTCAAACGCATTGCCAGCCGCGCTCTCGGTCAGGGTGATATAGCACCGCTTGGAACCGGGGTGGGCGGATTGCAAATCGCTTATGCGCCGCGCGGGACACCAGCGAGACGGCTGGCCAGAATGGCCGATAGCCCCGAGCTAGGGCAGAAGCTGCGGCAAAACATTTTTGTCACAACACCCGGCGCGATCCGCCGCGCTATGTTGAGCCGGTTTCGCCGCGCTTTCACCAATATAGCGGTTAGCCGCCTAGCGCGGCAAAACCCGGAAATGAGCGCCCGTTATCATGTTTCGCCCGGTCAGAAAGTCGCAATATTCGGGCTGGTGCTGATCACTGCGCTATTGTTGGTGTGGCAACCGTTGGGTACTTTTGCCGGATGGAATCTGGCTCTTTCCGCGATTTTCCTGGCAGTTACCAGCTTGCGACTATTTGCCGTATTTCGCTCCATCATGCACGGCTTCAAAAACGCGCACCCGCGGGAACCGGACATTCCCGATCAGGATTTGCCGGTCTACACAATTCTTGTGCCGCTATACAGGGAAGCGAATGTACTACCGGCGCTGGTGCGCGCCCTCAAGGAACTCGATTATCCGCTAGCGAAACTTGATATCAAATTGATTCTGGAAGAAAGCGATCCTGAAACCCAGGCCAAAGCAGAAAGTCTGAACCTGCCACATGCTTTCGACGTTATCGTGGTGCCAGCCTCAAATCCCCAAACCAAGCCAAAAGCTCTCAACTTTGCTATGCAGTTTGCACGCGGCAAATATGTGGTGATTTATGATGCTGAAGATCGGCCGGAACCAGACCAGTTAAAAAAAGCAATTGCCGCTTTCATAAACGGTCCACGTGATCTGGCCTGCGTCCAGGCTCGTCTTGGCATTTACAACCAAAAACAAAATTGGCTGACCAGCCAGTTCACGATTGAATATTCCGCTTTGTTCCACCTTTTGTTACCGGCGCTAGACGCCCTTGGCGCTCCCCTTCCGCTTGGCGGCACGTCCAACCATTTCAGACGCGACCGGTTGGAGGAAGTAGGATCATGGGATCCCTATAACGTGACCGAAGACGCCGACCTCGGCATGCGCCTGTCACGCTTTGGCTATCGAAGCCAGATGCTGGATTCAACCACTTTTGAGGAAGCATGCAGTGAATTCGGCAATTGGCTGGGGCAGCGGACCCGCTGGTTCAAGGGCTGGATCCAGACCTATGCAGTGCATATGCGGGCGCCAATCAAGGCATGGCAGGAATTGGGTTTTGGCGGGTTTTTGACCCTTCAATTGATGATGGGCGGGATTTTGGTGTCTGCGCTGGTGTATCCAATTTTTCTGGCATTGCTGGTGACCAACAGTTTTTTCGAGATATTGTTTCACCTTCCTGCTGGCGGCTTTGGAGAAATGCTACTGGTTTTGAATATCTGGAACCTATCTGCTGGATATATTGGCGGAATCGCCCTTGGATTATGCGGGCTCAAAGTTGCAGCGGTTAAAGGGCTATACGGTAAAACCGTATTCATTCCGGTCTATTGGCTGCTGGTATCTCTGGCCGCATACAGAGCCGTCTGGCAGTTTGTCTGGAACCCTTTTTACTGGGAAAAAACAAAGCACGGGCAAATGAAGGCCAAAAATCAGGCCCCGACATCAGCTGTGAAAAAACTCGTGTCGGCGCGAAATATTCGTTAATATCTTTGTGTCAAATATGACCTATCATTACCTAGGGTCAACTAGCAATATGAACGAATATACAAGACTGTCTGCACTGCTTGTAGAAAACAGCCCGATGATGCGTAGTATCATATCAGAAATGCTCCGACAGTTTGGTGTTCGTAGCGTTGTAAAAGTCGTGAATGCGGAAGAAGCAATCAAAGTGACTGCAAATCAGCGCTTTGATTTTATCATTCTGGATTTCTTCCTCGGGTCAATGGATGGCGGTGATTTCACCCGCCAATTGCGCATGGACGAAAGCAACCGGAACCGGCGTATCCCGATCCTGCTGGTGACCGCTCAACCTGATCATGAGAAAGTTTTAAAATCACGCGATTGCGGCATCAACGAAATACTTGCCAAACCACTTTCGGCGAAGGGGCTTTTTACCCGCCTGAACGCCATGTTGGCACAGGCCCGCCCATTCATAGTTTCGCGAGACTATACCGGCCCCTGCCGCAGACGCCGCACATTGCCGCCGCCGCATGGTAAAGACCGGCGGCGCGGCACACTGGTTCTTAAACAGACGTCTCCTGCAAAACCGGCGGAACCTCAAATCAGCAGAGAAGTCGTTAAAATCTAGAGTTCTTGGAAACTGGAATTTTTGGAGCGGGCTACCGGAAAAGAACCATACAATTGAACAATAAGAAATATCAAAATGGTAGCTAGAGTTGGGAACGCTCAATCTCCCGCAATTATTTGATTTTAAATGTATTATATTGCTTGCACCATAACAAATAATACCAGGAGAAAGTACCACAAATTGTAGCCGGCTTAGGTGCCGCTAACATACGAAAATCAACTCGCTAAACAGAGCCTCTAAATTCTATCTGATCAGTCCGTTTTGCCGTTGGTCTCGGACTAGAATTCGATAAAATCGCACTTCCGCTTCTGACCACGGACAGAACTGATGATACTTTTCCGCAATTACCAGCGACACCTAAGAGCTTGAAATTGCAACAGCAGCAACCTGTTGCAAAACGACCTTTTTTGCGGCTGAACTCATTTAAATCACAGACACAACAGAGTTTCCGACCTGCGGCTACGCGCATACCAAACGCCGTCGAATTGAAAAATGGAACCGTTTATGCTCTTATGGATATGTAAAATCTCACAATCTAGGTCCAGTCTGGGGTAATTGGACAATTGGACACTCGGGCTAGGGAGATGGAATATGTCTGACAAATGGTCAATCAAAAGTCACACCTTTGGAAATTGCAACTGTGCATCAAACTGTGGGTGTCAATTCAATTTGCCATCGACAAACGGGTTTTGTCAGTTCGTGGAAGCAGGCCACCTGGAAGAAGGGCATTTCAACGGTGTTTCACTTGCCGGCCTGAATTGGGCCTTCATGATAATCTGGCCCGGCGAAATTGCCGAGGGTAATGGTCGTGAGCTGATTATCATTGACGAACGAGGTGATGATGAGCAGCGTGAGGCCCTTCGTAAAATTATGCTCGGTGAGGTTGGAGAACCTGGGTCAAACCATTTTTCCGTCTTCAACAGCACATGCAGCGAGGTCCTCGAACCGGTATTTGCACCCATTAATTTTGAAATTGATATTGATGGACGAACCGCCAGTCTGGAAGTTCCTGGAATGATCAAGGCCTCCGGAGTTCCCATCGTCAACGCATTCGACGGAGAACCATTTCATATAGGGATCGGCCGCCCTTCAGGTAGCTTTGAATTTACATACGCTGAAATTGGCGCCGGAACGGCCTCAGTTACCGGAGACCTCCCAATGGAACTCGACGGAACCTACGCTCAGTACTGTATCCACCATTATGATCAGGACGGGCTTGTCGCTGCCTGATACAGCTAATGGGTTCAGGACGACATAAGCCCGGCAGCTTGGCCCGGCGCGATTTGTTCGTGCTTTTCTCTGCATTGATAATGTTAGTGATTGTCTGCTGGTGGTACTTGGTTACCATATCTCGTAACATGGACAGCATGGCTTCTTCCATGCCCACCATGGGCGTGAAATCCTGGGCTGCATCCGACTTTTCCATGATGTTTATCATGTGGACCATCATGATGATCGCCATGATGGTTCCAACTGCGATGCGCAGCATTCTGATTTTTTCCAAAATCGCCGGACAACGAGTAAAACGTGGCCGTTCCTTCGTGTCGGGTTACTGGTTTGCTGCGGGATATATTGTCATTTGGACAGTCTTCAGCGTTGTGGCAACCGTTCTGCAATGGAGCCTCGATCAGGCAGCGCTTCTGTCACCCTGGATGGTGATTTACAGCCCGTTTATTGGAGCAACGATATTTATCATGGCCGGCGCTTGGCAATTGACACCGCTTAAGAATGCCTGCCTCAGACACTGCCGTTCCCCACTCGTATTCCTGTCGCAAAATTTCCGCGCTGGAAAATTCGGAGCTGTGCGTCTGGGGGTTCGACATGGCCTGTATTGCCTTGGTTGCTGCTGGATGTTGATGGGACTGTTGTTCGTCGGTGGCATTATGAACCTGGCCTGGATTTTGGTGATAACAATCTTCGTGCTTGTTGAGAAGCTTTTGCCAGTCACCTCACGAACATCGCGGATAACCGGAACGCTGATGATGTTGGTGGGCGTAGGTTACCTCGTGTGGTTTGAATAGCCCTAGAACTATAGACACCTTGTCTCCTAAAAGATGAGACAAGGAGATCAATATAGGCAAATTTTTTTCAGCGAGACCATCTATGACTCTCGATTTCGCACCCCGGTGTAATTGTCATACTTCCTCCAACGCCAATGTTAGATAAACCACAGCCCGGCTAAATCCCACCCGAATTGTCTCAAATCCGTGGAAGAAAGGCCAGATACAGCGCCGAACCGAAATAGAACTGGAAAAGGAACAGCCCATAATAGTATCATTCTGTAAATCAATCCCATCTGAGGAATTTCAGTTGAAGGAGAAAATCGCAAAATGCCTGAAATATATTGCTGATGCGGCGATGATGGCCGACACCAGTGCGACCGAAGATTGCGAACCGTGGCCACGGGGTGTTGCCGCTGAAAATGTCGGCGAGTTTTCGTTTGCTCTTGGCCAATTCCGGATTCGCGGCACAGTGCAGGTGATCATCAACCCTGCTGCAATCTACTAATACAAAGCAGAGGTTGGATTGCATCCGATCCAACCCCGTTTTACAGATTTTATAAATACTTCAGGGAGTTTTCCATGAATCTCAGCGAATATGCAGGCTTTGATGCCCTTGGCTTGGCGGCGCTCGTCAAAAACGGTGATGTGACCCCCAAAGAACTTGCCGAGACGGCGAAGGCAGCGATTGACGCTATCGACGGTGAAGTTGGCGCGGTGGTGGAAACTTACGATGACAGGATCGCTGGCCTCGATGAGGCGGCCTGTGGCGACGGCCCGTTTCGCGGCGTCCCATTCCTCATCAAAGATGTATTCGGTCACGAAAAGGGGCGCCTCATCGAATTCGGCTCACGGCTTTGCCAGGGCATGACGGTCGATCAGGACACCCATTTCGCCGAGCTGCTGCGGGCATCTGGCGTTAACATTCTCGGGCGCTCCAACGCACCGGAATATTCCATGGCCGGCACCGCTGAAAATGCGATTTACGGCAACACCTCGACGCCCTGGAAAAAAGGCTATTCGGCGGGCGGCTCCACCGGCGGAGGTGCGGCCGCTGTGGTCGCGGGCATCGTCCCCATCGCCCATGGCACCGATATCGCTGGCTCGATCCGCATCCCGGCAAGTTATTGTGGCGGTGTCGGGCTGAAGCCTTCGCGCGGGCGCATGTCGTTTGGCCCCGGCATTGATGAACACGGCTTTGGCCTCGCCGCTACCCTGGTCCAGACCAAGACCGTGCGCGATGCCGCTGCCATGCTCGATTGCCTCGCGGTCCCGCAAACCGGCGATCCGTTTCTCATCCCGACCCCGGATGAGCCTTTCGCTACCTACGCTGGAATACCTGCGAAAAAACTGAAAATCGGCTGGTCGGTGGACACGCTCATGGGCGTACCCGTTGACAGCGAAGTCGCCAAGGCGGTTGAGGAAACTGCTGCGCTGCTCAGCACTATGGGCCACGATGTGAGCGAAGCCGGACCCGCCTATGATGGCATCGAAGCGGTGCGCAAATTTGCCGATCTGTGGTTTTTCGGTTTCGACCTGCGGCTCGAAATGTATGCCTCGAAAACCGGTAACAAGATCGGCCTGGATACCCTGGAACCCGTGATCCAGAAAATCTACGAATATTCCCTGGGGCTAAAGACAGCTGATTTCTTTGCCGCAACTGGCGCACTGAACACCGCGCGCCGCCAGCTCGCCCGCTTTTACGATCAATACGACATCTGGTTGAGCCCGACAACAGCGACGGTCTCCGTTCCTCACGGAACAATAAACCTTGGACGAACCGACGTGGATATGCGCAATCTGGTCGAAGAAATCCTCGCCCCACCCTGCCAGTTCACAATACCCCATAATATTATGGGGACGCCGGCCATTTCTTTACCGCTGGCGATGCACTCATCCAACCTCCCGATCGGGATCCAACTGGGTGCCCGACCGGCCAAGGAGCATCAATTGATCCAGCTCGCCAGCGCTTTGGAAGAAGCCCTGCCCTGGATCGACCGCATCCCACCACTGCATGTGTCTAATGTGTAGCGTTTGTTCGTGGTCAGGGTATTTAAGACTGAAGATTGTCTGATTTAAGAGAGTGTCTGGCTAACATGATTGTTGATATAAAGCAGCATTTTATCGGCACCACTACATTGTACCGGGCGACCGGATGGAACGGGCGACCGAAAACGGTCCGCTAAGTGAAAAACCGCACAAAAGCCGCCCTTTTTTTGTCCGTTACACCTCATCATGTAGCAATTGTACAATTACAAAGACAAAATATGATAGCGGGATAGTGAAACATCCTATTTGTTCTTAAGTTATTGATATTAAACGCCTTAGCGAAGGAAAACCGTACCAAAGAGTGCCAAATAAGCGATTGGTATTCGAAGGACTAGCCCATGCGTATAATTAGTCCGCAAGCGCCAGCATGTTCGCTAACTTTAACAAGGTGACGGTGCGGATAACTAAACCCTAAAAATGGATGCGTTGCGTGCTTTGTGACCTTAGTGAGAGCGGCACGAGGCAGTGGTTGTGTCTTCGCGGTCGCCATCATCATAATATATCCGAAGACCTGTATTTCCCCACATGCTATTTATTGTGCCCGGGTACCAATCCCCGGCATTATTAAAATTGCATTCTACCCGTGAGCCAACATGCCAATCGTACACTCTGACTTGATTTATGGGGCGGGTATCGACATCTCCATCGTCGTATCGAATGGTAATCGAATTGCCTTTCATCGCAGCTACAACGCCGGGGAAAAAGTAAGCCCCACCTTGCCATCGTGCCAATACCCAGTCACCAATTTCCAAAGCTGAAGCTGGTGAAGTAATAAAAACCAGCAGCGCTAGGCTTAATATTGATTTTGACATGAATAATAACCCCTTTTGCTGCCAATTCCTGATCGGCCCCGATTGATTGGTCCAGTATGAATGTTAGTTCATGATTGGTGGCGGGAGAGGGAAACGTCCCCATAGTCCCTAAGGCATTGATTTTAAACGCCTCGGTGAATGGCAATGCTACCAAAAGGTACCAGAGAAAGGCGCTAAATAATATCGCACGTGATGTTACCCTATCTAGAAGACTAAATCGAGATCAACCCCGATTTGATTTTCGGGCAGGGAATGGGGCAATATGCGAGCGCGTGTAAATTTCTCTAAACCTTTCCTTTGAACTTTCCGTGTCTTGCGCCGGATGTCTTTCACCGCCCGATCAGCCGCATCAGTATGGCGTTCGGATGTATGTCTCATTCTTCACTCCTAGGTGGTGAAGATGAGCAAGGTGGTGAAGATGAGCAAAATCGCTAAAAAACCTCTGTTTCCAGCGATTTCAATCACTTGCATTGAATTGGAGCGGGCGACCGGAAACGGTCCCGCAAGTGAAAAACCGCACAAACGCTGCTATTTTTTAATCCGTTCCGCCCTATTATGTAGCACGTTTATGTAGCAAATGAACAATTACAAAGAAAAAAATATGGTAGCGGAGGCATTGTCTGAGGAACTTAAACTAGCCAAATGAACCCCTGTAATCGTCGTATATCAGGCAGCCAGATCATGCCTCTCAGTTAGTGCGGCCGCTCGATTAACTTGAAGTCGCAACGATTGCATGCGGCGACAGCCATATGCCAAACCCATTGCATCACATTTACAGTGTTCTTGGCACCATTAGCCATCGGAACGGCTATGCATATGCTTGGCAATTTCCGCCGCAACGGCCGTGGGGTCGACACCTGACAAAATCTCACCGTTACTCGCGAGTTTGTACATTGCAAATTGGTTCAAAATTGCTTGTTCGATCTCACGGGCAACGTCTTCGCTTGCAGTCGGCTGCTTGGCATCAACCTTCCAGTGCAAGCCCGTAACTTCATACGCGATCGGCGTATTATAGGCTGTTTCACGAGCACTTGGGGCGCTCGAATAGCCGACCTTTAGAGCGAGCACCTTCTGTCGGGTGTCTCGCAGAACCAACGTATAGACATACCAGATATCGTGGTCTCCAAATGTTCCGGTGAAGCTCCCTTTGTGCTTGGGTGCAAGCTTGCTGTTCTTCTGCGCGACCCGTCCTTTGGCAAACTCGTTCTGCGGCAGAGCAAGCCGAACGTCGCGAAGATCGAGTGCCAATAGAGGTTCAGCGGTAACAGGGGCCAGCTCGACTACCTTGGCCTGCGCTTGAAGATGATGGTGCGGGGTCAGTGGCCCCACCAGTTCAGCAAATACGTTGTCATTCGAAGTAATTTCCCAAACCGCAACCGGGTGCAGAGAATAGGGAAAGCGGGTGATGTCATCGATTTCGCTCTGGTCGTGCCTGCCGGAAATCACGTAATCTAGAGTGTTGACCTCAAGATCGGAGACCCGGTAGAGGCCCAGCACGCGCCCCTTAAATTCCTTTTCGGTCGGTTCTCCTTTGGTCCCAACGGTGAAAACCAAATCACCTTCAGTCAACA
Source organism: Hyphomicrobiales bacterium (assembly GCA_021775875.1). Lineage (GTDB taxonomy): Bacteria > Pseudomonadota > Alphaproteobacteria > Rhizobiales > NORP267 > NORP267. The sequence continues at coordinate 14,417 of JAJFHA010000003.1, forward strand.
CCTTCAGCGCGTGCGAACGCGCGCCCTTGTTGGCAAACATCATTGGCCAAGCCGGGTCTCCGGGGGGGCCCCAGACGTAGGTGAAAAAAACTTTAGGCATACCCGATCAGCTAGTCCTCAACATCTCTACATTGTCGCTCGCCTCATATAACAGAGGAACCGCCTCACGATTGTTCTCATTATTTTGCGTTGATCGTGATATGTTCATGCGACAAAATTGGGCTTGTTGTGGGGCAGTATGTCAAGGACATACTGAACTATCTTTTCATCAAGCGCCTTGTTCACCGCAGCTCTAAAGTCGACAATAGTGTTGAGCTTATCCTTTCATGCCTCTCGACGCCATGAGAGCTTTGTTCCCTCAGGTTGGTGCCAGTCGAGCGATCGAACGAGTGCCGTGTGAGCGAATTGCATGCCTTCTTCACCGGCCACATACCTTTGCCAAAAATGGTCGTCAGCGTGCTCTTCGTGTGTTTCAAGGTCCCAGGTTGTAAACAGCGACTGAACATCGGAGGATAGATCTGTCACTGGTTCACCACCTCGTCCAGTAAATGTGACCTCAGTTATGCGCGCTTTCCAATTTTCTTTTATCGTTTCACCAGCCTCCTCAACCGAAAGAAGTTCCTCTTTGTCGAAGCGCAAATGGATGCCGGCACCTGTGCCAAAAGGTACCAGAGAAAGGTACCATAAAGACGGTGTGAAAAGTATCGAAGCTCCTAGCAGATCATGCAGTCCATCTATTGGGCACTCAAATTCGATGATAACGGTTCGTCATTCGCATGGCAGGTTTGATGTGATGAAGGTTGAACCATGTTGAAAGTGTTTGCAAAAGCGCGGCTAAACTTTCACTTCTTGATGCCTCATTAATAGCAACAATGTGTGCTGTGCCCATGTTGCTGTAGGGTCATCTCGGTCACCAGTATCTAAATCCAATAATTCGCAAAATAGGCCTATATGAGCATGGGCATGATGTTTGCTTCCTTGGCCATCGCAGGTACACTCGTCCACAATCAGAAAACAGCGGGCATCATGCCCATTCATTATATAACGCATGCTGCGAATACATTCTGCGTTAGCGCGAAGAACTGAATAGAGGCAATTGTCATTAAATTTTTTAGCCGCATCTGAAAGTAATTCTTTTATAATATGAAAATCTATTCCTTTTGCACCTCCCTCTCTCCAAACAGAGAGGTTACAATTCCTCAAATGGCTAAGCGCAATCACTTTCGGTCGAATTTGTTTATCTTGGCCTAGATGCACAGGGCTGAATGCACCTCGACAAAGGTTTTCGTCCATTCCAACAGGGCCAGGCGATACCTCTGGGTCTTGCGAAATGCTTTCTCTGTCACTCACGGTAGGCCAATAAATTCAATGATTTGAACCCTAAAATTATTTTTTAACCAGAGCCTCAATTGCATGTTCCTGAAGGTGACCCAGTATTTGCCTTTCCCGGTCAACATTCACTCGCCATGCAGAATTTTCGCCGTCTACAAGAGATACTAATGTACCGACTACTCGCTTTGTCCCTCGAAAGGTCAAAGAAAATTCTGACCGCATTTCACGATCATGCCAAAATAAAGATACACCGCCTTCTTCTTCAATTTCAATGTTGGGTAATCTATACTTTCCAAGTAAGTGTATAATCTTGGCAAAATCTTCCAATGCATTCGGAGATGGAGCACATGTGTCACCGCCATCCCATCCATCTGTTAGCCTTTTTAAATGATCGAGCTTGGCATCGATCTCGCTTTTTACAGACCTCATAAACGGGCGTCTTTGTATATTCAGGCAAGTATTTTTTGTATCAATGTAATGCACTTTTTTTGTAGAGTGGGAATAGCACGTATCGTAGAAATCATTCCCAGTTGTACCAAAATCGTGATCTAAAGCACTAATAATGCCTAATCCAACATGTGGTTCGCTCGTCGTTCCCTGTGGCTTTCTCAACCTATTTATTACTTGGTTGAAAACTGGCGGGGGATAGGTGTTTTTTTCTTCAACTTCAATGGTGCTCATTTGCTCCCTTCCTGGTTCAAGCTAATCCGCTTCTGAATATCTTCTACAAGAATTCGATTTAAGAAACTTTTATTCTCGTCGTGAAGTCTATTCATCTGTTCGCTCAAGCTAATTCGGTCTTCAGCTTTCAAGTCAGCAATTTTCATCGTCTCCGTCGGGCGAAGTCGTTGCACATGTCGAATGCTAACGAGGTCAATTTCAGCATTTGGCATCGCACCTATTTGGGTGGTTTTTCTAGCGTCAAAATTTATCTGATTAAGTCGGCGAAAATCGTCGTCCCAATCATCATACCAACCACTATGTTGATGCCACAAAGCTCCTACCTCAAACAACGTTGGAGAAAGTTCATGGGCTCCCATGTTTAGAAGCTGGCTTAAATCGTACGCTTCACCTCGGTTAACAAAAGTATCAACGACCTCAAACACAATTTCTTGCAATCCAATTTCTTGTTCCGATTTGCAAATAACGTCTATCACTTGACTAATGATGGTGTGAGCTTGAGACCAAATCTTATCCCATCTTGTATAAAGATGACATGATACAGCAATTTGATCAGCCTCAACATTTAACGACCAAGTAGGTGATCCATCCGGCCTTAAATGTGAAAATCGGGCGGACGGCGTAAACGTATTTGTATCAACAACGCCTCGCGTCGGGTCAACGTTCACCACGGCAGTTTGGCCGGATTGTAAGGCAGGTAGTTCTTCTCTCCAAAGATGATGGTGATCGACTATATTCTGGAAAACGTTTCCAGTAATTTGATCTCGCAATAGAAATGCAAAACCCACGATTTCTATGGAATGATCATCATTTTTTGGATGAAACGGCATCAAATATACAATTCAGCTTTCTGGACTATGCAAAATCTATATCATCGTACAAATATGTACGAAAGCAAAAATAATCAAATTGGTTGCCAAAAATTTTGAAACTAAATCGAGCGCTACATATTACTGGAAAGACAAAATGCGGCAAACTGAAGCCCGACCGATTGATAGACGCTTGGCAATATCCGTTGCCCAAATGTCCTCACCACGAAGCCTTAGAACCTCCTCAGCATTGGCCAATTCTAGCGCTATTCAGGTGTGTCTTTTCACATAGCAAATTTTGCCGTTTTCATCCATGCTTCCAGTCACTTCCCATCATCAAATGACGATCTAAACGAGGGGCAAAAATACGATGCAAGTAATTGAACGTAGGAGGCCAAACCTCGGTGTTCCCAATCTTGAAGAGAAGGTCTTCAGGGATGTCGAAGCGGCATTGCACTCAGTTGCGACGCGCAAAAAGCAATTCGTTGTGAACGATACGGATTGGTATTGGGTCAACCCTGCGGGCAAGGTGATGCCGACCGTCGTCAACTCCGCCTACTACATCACCTCAAAATTTCAATCTCATTTAGCGTCACTTGGGTGGACGAAAGAAAAAACTATCAATAAGCAAACAATAGATGGGTATATCGAATTTGTGGCAACCCAGGACGCTTGGTTCTGTAGCTCGGTATCATTCGTAGAGCTGCTGACTGATATAGAACATTTAACGCGGTCAAGCAGCGGACCATTTGCCACCGAAATCTACCAGCGATTTTTCTTGAAAGGGTCGCCCACACTCGATGGAGTGCCAGGAAAATTACATCAACTATTTTCTCGTCGGCAACTCGAAAATGTTATCCGGCTTGGGTTGGAATTTGAGACCGGAAACATCGCTAGTTCATTTCGAGCAACAACCAAACTTGAAAATTTGTTTCGGGCAGGAACGATTGATGCTGGAGTTTTTATCACATCAATTGACAAGCGAAACGCGGCAACTCGAATTTGGCCAACCTCTAACCGGAATGGAAGTTTTGAGGAGTTGGACAATCGGAATTTTCGCGATGAGCTTTCAATTCCATTGTGGGAAATTGGTTTCGCGCCAGACAGCTTTGATCAATCGGCCCCATATCTCGGGAATAATGGTACGCTTTATGAAATGGAAGATACCGGCCGGGTGGTGGACACTAGTCAGGGCAGCTTTAGAGTATTTCGGGATTACAAACATCAGGAAAAATTACTTCCGGATGTTCTAACCGGCTTTGTTCCGATAGATGATTGATGTAGAAATTGAAAGTCTCTTCGTTTGCGTCAATTCCGGATGGACTACCGCTTTGATTTTCCCGATTGGTTGCGCTGGCAATGTAGGCAGCAGCGATTAGGCCAGCCACTATTCTAACTCTAGTTCCAATTCGCGGGGCTATCGTTAAATGCCCTTGTGGCAGCAACCGCGTCCGCTCAAATCTCTCCTTAGGCAAGGTGTTATTTATGACTGTCGCAGCTTTCTCGACCAACTCAGCGGGCCCCAATTCATTGCCGCGAGCTTCCTCAACCCATCTGCTTTGAAGCGTCGCAGCATCTACAATTAAATCTTTAAATGCTGACCTCATTTGTACAAGGAAGTTGATTGCCATTTCCGTAGGAACAATGTGCGGACACCCCGTGATGAATTCTTCCAAAGCAGCCTGCAAGGTTACCTCAGTGCTTTGAACTGAGCGTCCTTCGCCAGCATAGAACTTTGCTGTCCATACAACAGCGCTTTTTGGATGTTTTCTATTTCGGCCCGAAGCATCAGTTCCGCACCCTCTATTGTCCAATTCTGCTCTGCAACCACGCATCTCTTTTCCCGGAACAAGTTCCGAGAACTTTCGGTCGGCGCGCATTGTCTTCTTGCGCGCACCCGAGGAAAGCACATCGCCAAGCTGAGGAGGGAACACGTTCACCATCTTCTCAATTCTTGGCTCATTAAGTACTGGCATGCCCTCGGCAAACCGAATTTTCTCTCCAATCGCATATGATAATATCGGCGGAACCGCATTCCCAACCAGCGAATATCTCTTGTTGTAACTGGTCCCAAAAAACTGGAATGTAATTGGAAACGTTTGCAAAGTGGCACATTCCCTTACTGTTAATCTGCGCTTAATTTTCTCTCCATTTTTTTGATCATCAACAATGATTGTTTCCCGGCCCAACTGTGTTGCTACAATAGTTCGTGCTGGCCGATCTAGAGCATCAGGAAATGGCAAAAAACCCATATATGGATGCGCCTGTTTTGCCTTCTCAATACTGCGGCTTTCTTGTTTCGACAGGCTTGGGTCATAAAAGTGATCAGTCAATTCTGCCTCAGGTAATTCAAAGCCGAAATTGAAATCTCTAACTATGCCTTTGCGGTGGGCTTTATATGGGTTCGGCAAAGAAGCGAGCGCTTCTCCAAATGTACGCCACCTTTTCATGCTAGACTTCAAGGTCAATTGCGGAACATTTTTGACATTGCCGTGGCTCGCCTCAGGAGTTGGATAATCTCCAACTAAGTAGCGTTTTCTCAACTGAGGAGCACCAAAATCTGCTGCAACGAAAAAGTTCTTTTGAGGGACATCAAGGAAGCCATCTTCGTCAACACCGAACCATCTATAAGGAATTTCATCTGGAAGATACTTAGAGAGCCTTGGAATATTCTCCATAATCCAATATTTTGGCTTAAGATGATGTACCGCCCTTAAGAACGATTGCACCAAAAGCAATCCAGCTATCACGTTTCGGTTTGCTTCTGGCTTTGATGTGGAGAACTCGACACAAGGAGGCCCGCCAACAAGTATGTCACAGTCCGGTAGGCCCTCAGGATTAAAATCCCGCAAGTCCATTTTTATCGCGTCTGCTTCTGGGTGATTGGCCCTAAACGTCTCTACAGCCCACTTGTCGTTGTCTATGCCCAAAATGACATCGAACCCTGCATGCTGCAGTCCAGCGCTCAATCCACCACCGCCACAAAAAAGATCAATTACTTTCAGTGTCATATTCAGCCCGCTGCCTTTTTAATGCATTTTGGATTGACCCTACGGACAAGCCAACTTTTTTTGATATCTGTCTGTACGAACAGCCCTGCTCCCTCGCACCTGAAATTAATTTTATCACCGCTTCGTTCAGCTTCGCTGGTCGACCATGCGCCTTCTTACCTTGCCGCCTGCGTTTTCGTAGCCCGTTTGGGTCCTGCTCTTCAAGCCTTGCTCGCTCTATCCCCGCGATCACCCTTTCGCGGATCATCGATCTTTCAAATTCAGCAAACACCCCCATCATCTGAAATAGAGCCTTCCCAGCTGGTGTAGTTGTATCCACGCCCTGCTGGTGCAGGTACAGATCTACACCAGCGCCGTTCAGCTCACCCAGGAACGCCACAAGGTCCTGTAGGGAGCGCCCTAGTCTGTCCACGCTCCACGACATCACAACGTCAATCTCACGCCTGACTACAGCCTTACAGAGATTGTCGAATTCGGGGCGTTGACCTCGACCTTTCGCACCACTAATCCCCGCATCCACAAACTCGTGGGAGATTTGCCAACCCGAACGTTCCGCCACTTCCCGAAGCGACTTGGTCTGATTGTCTACGGTTTGGTCGCGGGTACTCACCCGCGCATAAATAGCTACCCTTTTTGTCATGCATTTAAATTAGCATATTGTATAAAAATTACTAGTTTTTTGTACACGTGACCCACGAAACTTAGGCTTTGTTTTTCTTTAGAAATTTCCATTAGAATTGCGACGGGTTATTTGTACGGTCTGAGATTTCAGAAAAACCCGTCTCACATTGTCAAAAGGGCGATAACGAATACTGCTCTCAAATCGCTCAGTTACAATTAGCGAAACGACAGAGAACGGCCCAATGAGTTTTACTCATCATCTTGTTCCTCTGACCTGGCCTTCGAAAGGGCGGATGCCATCATACCGGCAGGAACGGCAACAATCCCCAAACCTAACATCAGTATGACAAAGGAAAATATCTTGCCCCCGATTGTTACGGGAAACATATCTCCGTATCCAACAGTGGTCAGAGTAGTGACGGCCCACCAAAGTGAGTGAAAAACGCTCTTGAAGGCATCAGGCTGGGCTTCATTTTCAAAATAATAAATCCCGACAGAAGCAAGGAACAACATCATCATTGTGGCCGTGAAAAATAATACAATCTCTTCTTTCGCAATTGTAAAGGCCCGTGAAAAGCGCCGCGTGGCCCGACTGTATCGCACTAATTTAAGTATGCGAAATAGACGCAGCAATCTGAATACGCGTAACGACCTCAGATCAACGCCAGATGAAATGTAAAAGGGTATGATCGCTACAACGTCGATGATGCCATAAAAACTAAAAATGTAGCTGACTTTTTTCTCCGCAAAATACAGCCGCAAAAAATACTCCAGCGTGAAAATCGCAACGATCACGATTTCAGCAATGCGGAGTGCAGTTTTCGTTTCGGGAGAAAGATCGGGAATTGTTTCAATTGAAAAAGTGACAATCGATACAATGATTAGAGCTTGTATGACAAAATCAAAAGCCCTGCCACCCGGAGTGTCGTTCTGCTCAACAATCCTTTTCAAATTCATGCGGTCATTCCAAAAACCAAACAATCATTAAAAGTGACAGAATATGTTTCATCGGCATTTATATTACCTGCCGATTTGCTTTTCTCCGCATTCACTCAGCACAACGGTATCGATGTCGCATTCCCAGAGTGTGGCTTCGATGCCATAATGCGCCAGAGTAGCCTCTGTCATCAAACCACGTTTCAAACAAAGCGCTGCATCGTTTGCCGGGTCCTTGCAGACTAGAATGATGCCCGGCTCCAACCCAACCTCATAGGCATAGTAAAGCGCCTGACCGATGGCTTCGTCCCAGTTTTTGGTCCAGTCAACTTCAATTGCGTGAGTAGCGCTTAGGCAGTCAATCCGCGCTCCCGTTGATGGAATATACCATTCCAACTCCATTCCCATGCATAAACGCGCCTGCGCCTCACGCTCTCTTGGTCCAGCAACAGCGGTCCAAGTGGCGCAATTGCACGCCATCAAGCCAAAAACGAACCAGAATTTCATTTTTGATTGCATAGGGTAATAGAGAACGCCGATTTTAATTGAGGCCTAAAAATTACCGGTGACAGTGATACGGTACCGAGGCGTTGTGACATCCCCTGCTATCCAATCCACCGCTATGCTGTGGTGCGCCAGTTGTATCCCCTCCTTCATGCGTATGGCCTGAAAAATAGGCGACCGGTTCAGGATGTTTCCAATAACCCCAAGCAGTCCACGAAGTTAGAACAGCTATTGCTGCAGCGAGTGCAATGACTTTTTTTGACATCTTGTCCCCCAATTAAATTTGCGAAAAAGTGGCTACTAACTTGTTGTGGATACTGGAGGGTTTTATTGATGAAGGCAAATTTGAATAATCAGATGCTTGCAATCACTGCAGCGAACTGAGCATAAGCAAAAGAAAAAATCAGACCAAAAATCAGGACGCCCAACCAACGATAGCTTTTTTCCGCTTCTTCTATCGTGGGTGGAATGCGCACCTCGTAGGTGCCATCTGAGCGCTGATAGGTTTCAAGATGCTGCATGCATAAATCCTGCAGTTGATTTGCCTCGTCCGCCGTGCACCCGGTGCACGAAAGTTCGGCCAATTTTAAAGCCTGTATAGCACGGTTTTTTCCCAGACATACTTCGCTAGCTCAAATCACCGGAACAACGCTGTAGGCCTATTTGTGGGCCGTATAGGCACCGTCAGATTGCGAGCAGCCATGAGTGCTTGGCTAAAACAAACAACCCACCGATTAAATATCCTGCGTTGAAGTTCTACACCACAGTTTTTCAATATCAGTTATTTTGTGGTCCAGTCGTGCCGACTGTCTCTTTCCATCCAGACGCCTCTTGCTCTGGACTACTACTTCCTCTGAAATCTTTTCGAGGGTTCGGCGCGGGCTTGTCCCGCTAGGGTACTCGGTTATTTGTATCTTGTTATCTGTATTATATATGTTACCCCGCTTTGGGGGGAACCGTTCCCCTGCTTTGGGGGTAACCGTTCCCCTGCTTTGAGGGGAACCGGATTGCTTCTTGGGGCGTCTCAGAAGTCCTGTTTTCTCCTCTTCTGGCATTTCCCACTCCGCATTTATCTTGTAACTGTTGCCGTTATCGTGGCGTTTAACCTCTATAACTCCAACCTCCGTCCATGACCCTCCACGATTTGACCATCTGGCCTGACCCCAATCGGGTCGTTGAAGCCGAACTCCTCAATGGACTTCGCGACTGTTGATATTTGGAAGTCTGTGTGCAGCTTGGCGTTCAACGGGTCTTCTTTCAAAAGAGCGATATCCCATGTGTCTAGTTCTAGTCTCCGCTCTGATTTGGAAGCCTGCTTTCTAGTTCTTTTCCTTGCTGCTTTTGCCATTCTCTTCTCCGTTCGTTGTTGAAGCCCTCAAAAGTAAACACCAAACACCACGTTTTTGAGGGTCGGTATCTGAAATCATTGAGTTATTTCTTCTGCGGTGTTTTGGGATAACACGGAGTTATGTCCGTATTTACTCTATGTATGTGTCCCTATGTCTCTACAGTCGTATCCATGGTCCGTACCCAATCCATATGCCGGGGAATATCTCTTTGGCCTTCCGCACTTTCCATGGAGACATTGATCTCTGGAAGAATGATGTCATCCATGGTTCGTATTTAATGATGTCGTACCTCCACTGTCCTACCTGCATCACCTTTGGAAATATGTAGATCATCATCTGTTGTATGTCTCCCTATAGAGTGTTCTGGTTCCCCGCGATTTTTTAGTAGATATCAAAGCAGGCTTGTAACGCTTCTGCTGCTTCTGTTGACCCGCGTGCGTTCATCAACATTGGTCTGGTGACTGCATTGGTTTGGACTGCCACTTGTTCCTGCGCCGCGCCGAATGCTGTCACCCAGTTCCTTGCGTCTTCCGTGAACATGTGAACGTCCAGTGCAAGTTTCCCACTGGTCAGGCTCTCCGCCTTGGCTGGCCATGTCCTCGTTCCCTAGACCACCCTGTCGAATGCGAAGCGTGCCCTGAACCGTGTGCCCTCGTAACTCTCCCGCCATGTGAACCCGTTAGCGATGCGTACTGTCAGTTCATTGCTGTCTTCCACACAGAGGATGAACATGCCGCTCCTTGCCGTTCCGTACATGGCACCGATCTTGTCCCCGCCGAATGGGTCTGCCGTCACTGGGTATTCCATATCCCCGACCGGGGTTTCTTTTCTCACCGCATCTACCATTGATTTCTCTGTTCGTTTTTAAGGCCCTCAAAAGTGAACACCAAACACCATGTTTTTGAGGGTCGGTATTTGAAATCATTGGGTTATTCGCGCTGCGGTGTTTTGGGATAACACGGAGTTATCTCCGTATTTTCCTGATCATTGATTGTTTGGAACTGGTGCAACAGCGCTCGGGCGTCCGTAATGCACCCGGGTGCACCGTCTCCGACCTTGTCATTCCGGGTGCAATCGCAGGTATCATTCTCGCGTCGGAACTTGATCGTCACTAATGTTGAATGGTGAGATTTGATATTGATGGTCACAAATCAACGTTCAACGAATACGTTTCGGACCATCCTTATTGCGATACATTTGTCGTTCTCGTAGCTTGGCAATCAATGGTCTTGGGTCAGCGAATACAGCTCATCAAATGGAAATGGATTGGATGACGTTGTGGGACTTGGAAAGTCCGGGATGTCTTCCCCCTTCTCTGCTCGCAGTTTGCCCGCCATGTCGATTTTTTTGATTTGATAAGGCAAGCACCCACGCGGCTTCTGTTCGCCGCGCTGCCCGCTTCCTTAGGGTAGCTAGCGCATTTCCATTTCGAAACCGGGTATGGAGCAGATAATGGCAAGACTTACAGACCAGCTTGGCCGTCCAGGGGGTGTAATAGTTCTCGTTGTGATACGAGACGTTTTTGAGTAACCCGCAAATTGAACAATGGCAGGCATTCTGTGTTGGGTCGATCAATTGTCCTGTGGCCAGCAGCCAATGGCTCACCTGCCAACCTCGAACGCGCTCTTGTGGGGAGAACCCATTGTACCATTTCGTGAGCGGCCAATTCCACTTTCTCAGTGAGATCGTTTTGTTGGTGACCTCCGCCACTTGTTGATCAAGCATCATTGGTGCTGGACGATGCCCTTTGCATCCGCGTATTCCGGCCATGTCTTTTTGGCGCATGGCAATCCATCTGGATAAATATCATCGTACGGTCGGTACATGTCCCACACATCCATGGTCAGGAATGTGAACCATGCCCCATGCACGTAATGTTTTGCCACAAAGCGCATCCATTTATCCGGTTCAATAAACCGTCTATGCAGAAGCGTGTGGGCATATTTGCTCATCGGGTACCAATCCAGTGGCGCTCGGTAATCTTCCAGATGGGTGAATTGGTATCCATTGCCTTTGAGATCATCAGGCCGGGTAAACCCGGTTATGCAACATACGGATGGATTATTGCCGCGCTTATATCGTTCCTCTCTTTGTGGAGCGATTGATGCATATCTCATGCGGTTGTCGAAACCGTTATAGGTCCGGTCGCGATAGTTTTCAGCAGCCACTATTTCTGTGCGTACCGGAGTTATTTTTTGTTTGGGAAACCGTGGCGCGTATCTTTTATGGAGCAATTGATTGTTTGCCTTCGTCGAGAGCCAATTCCTTGTTCTTCTCAAGCCTGATCATCGCAACAAATATTCACGATATTCGTTTCTGAACTGCGAGCAATTCATCAGGCTTTCGGGACCAAGGCGGAACATGGCTTCATTCAGTATTGGAGCGGTATGCCTATCGGCAGCGGCGTTCCACTCGCTATCCATACCTAACGCTTCCCTTCTGGCTTGGTCATTGTCCTCGTCATACTGAATGTTGCATCGAAACGACCCAAAATAAGCGGCGGTCATTTTGATTTCTTCTTCCAGTTTTGCCCGGGTCATGCCTTCGGTAACCTCAGGCCTTCTTATCCATGGTTCAATATTCGGGTACCGCCCGCCTGAGCCAAAAAATTCACCGCCCGGACCAAACACATTATAAATTGCGGTTCCGCAGAAATACCGCCAATCGCTGGCATTCCGCAGTTCGGTCATTGTAGGTCCGCTGAACCTTCTGACATGGAGCTGAAAGTCGTGCCCGTGGACCCCGTATTGCTCTACAAATTCAATGATCGGGTTATTGCCTGGCCGGTAGCTATAATTGCAGTAATTCATCATGGTCATGAACTTTGCTGCCAAGCCCACGATCACGTGCTGTTGGTCATCCAACTGCCGGATTGTCTGCCCGGTCGCTTCGCTTGCAGACTGGGGGTCGTATGTCGCAACCCTTTCGTTGGTTTCAGCTTCTTCAGCGGCATTTGCACGGGCTATGGCTCTTGCGCGAAGTGTGGCTCTTGCTCGGTCCGCAGTTTCTTCAGCCGACCTTTCACGAGCTGCAGCTTGTTCAGCGGCCCTTGCTCGTTCACGGGCTTCGGTTTCTTCAAAGGCCTTCGCACTGCTATCCAATTGGCTTGACCGTAGCTCCGAACGTTCGGCATGCCACGCATAATTATCCAAGACGAAGGGGTACAATATAAAAGCGCCCACAGCTAATGCGGGTAACCCTACCTTCGCCGCATCAAGACGGCGGCGGAAGGGCGGGACTGTGACGAAAAACGAGACGATAAAATACACAAGCGCTAGGCCGTAAAATAGCGTGAATACAGGCATTACAATGTCAGTCATTTTTATCTAATTCCCTCGAAAAGTTTTTCCAGAACCCTAATTTAAAGTCTGTTTTGCACTATTATTACTCAGACTTTAGATACGAAATTATAGCATAAAAACGTATTCATTGTCAGTTTTATTTTCCCCTATCCGGGTGGAAAATCCGGGTATGGACATCAAGAAAGCACTTGGAAATCGGGTGCGCACTCTGCGCACGCAACGCAACCTTACCCAGGACGAATTATCGGAAATGATTGAGAGGTCGGTAGATGGGCTTTCGCTAATCGAAAGAGGTCAAAACTGGCCATCTGCAGATACTGTCGAAAGGCTTGCCGACGCGTTCAATATTGACCCCACAGACTTATTTGATGGGCTATCAATTTCACAAGGCGGGAAACATCCAGACGCGTTCGCTGTGGCGAACGATACGCTTCGACGGATTTCGAAAAAAGACCTGCCCTTTGCTGCTGAGCTACTTGAAGCGTTAGAACGCAAAGGAAGAGGGGTTCATTAATTTATTCGTATTTTCAATTCGTTTTATTTTAATTTTCCGCATTGAAAATTCTAGTGAACCGGGGTGCACGATGTAATTGAACCGGAATTATGAGACATTCCAGAAAACTGGAGCGACAATTTCAACGGTAATTCAGGTTTCAATCACCTGCTCATTCCAATCAATTACCTTTATCATGCTGAAATCTACCGCAGGATATTTGATCAGAGCAATTGCCTTAGCTTTTTCGAACATATTGATACCAGAACCATAAATTGCATCGGTTCCGTTTCCATTCCCCCAACCTCCGATTGCCTGAACTCTATCTTCTGGAACTTGGCAATTTCTGCCGGCATCCCGAAATGTGTGACGAAAAGAATGAAATGAAGTTTTGTCCGTCTTAATCGCCACCCTAATGAGATACGCGGAATAACGTTTAGAAAAAATTGAACCGAATTTCCCTTCTGACCCCCTTTTTACATCAGGAAAAAACCTTCCATCGGCACGCTGCTCGGCTGCGTTCATTAATGTGCCAAACCCAAATTCGTCCATTTTTGGGTGGATAGGAACATTGCGGTGGGCGTTGGGATTTTTCAGATGATTGTCGCCCTCGCTATGCAAACGAAAAAATTTGGCACCGTCTTCCACTTGCACATCATGCCATGTCAGTTGAAGAATTTCCTCCATGCGCATGCCATGAAATAGTGAGAACAGAGGTGCCCAATAATATGAAGGTTTAGCAACATCTGGTGATCGATACACGTCTTCTGCAAAAATACTGTTTAGCGCCTCCATTGTGAAAGGATCTTTTGCATCCTTACCACTTGGTGCACCGTCTGTCGGCACCCGCAAATCATCTGCCAAATTTTCTTTAACTAGCGGCTCTTTAACTGCCCATTTCATCAAAGCGGCTATGCGCGATACATTTTTATTTACTGTCCTAGGGTGGAGCGTTTGCTCTCCCGCTATTTCTGTTTCCCGCGCTATTTCAGAAAGTGTTTTGTTTTGCCGTGCTTTTCCTTTGATCGCGTTCGGGGGTAGACGCTGAATTAGATCACGCACCTCTCGAAATTGAGCGCGGCTAATGTCTCGAATGAGCGCGTCAGGACCCAAAACTTCCAACATTGGTCGAAAAGCTGCGCGCATATCCAAAATCGTTCGCTTGCTGCGAGTTTTATCGGCGGCTAAATATAATTCAATTAGCTCACTCAATGTGACTTGATTTTGATCAGTTTCCTGATCGTTTACTGTATCCAATTCAGAAAAAGCGTTGTCGTAAACTGAAGCCGGTTCACCTTTTAGAACAGCTATCTGACGCCTAACACCTTCCAAATAACCCCTGCGAACCATATTTATCAACGACCAATAACCGTCAGAACTTTTATCCACATTGGCCTGTTTCGTTCTTCGTTTTTTGTTCGCTCCAGAGCCAAATTTCCTGATAGCGAGAAACCCATTTGCAACCAGAATTTTATCAGCAATTGCTTGAAGGCTTGGCATTACCTCTTCAGTGCGTCCAGACATTAATTGACGTTCTTCTTCCTCCAATTCTCCCTTCAATTCGCCTAAACGCTCAAGGGAAATCTCTTCCTCCAAAATTTCAAATATTTCATCAGCCGACCGATCAAGGTCAGTAGCGAACCATGATTTCGCAAACTTTATTGCCATCTCTTTGGTCAATTTTTCTGGGTCTTGCGGTGAGAGGCTCCGTCTAGCCTGCCCAAATTCTGTTTCAATTTCTGCATTGATTTGGGCAAACAGTTCCTTCGCCAGATTTAGATCGCCTGTCCCGAGGCTTTTTAAAATCTCTGTCTTTCCGATGATATGGCGAATTTCGTCGGGCACGCGCCTTCGCACCTGCCAAACATTGCCCCTACGTTGGAGGCCAGGTGGCTTTTTTCCCATGTCCTGCATACACTTTCTTGTGTAGCAGTTTTGTGTAGCAAAATCGCTAAAAAACTTAGGTTTTCTGCGATTTCAATCACTTGCTTTGGATTGGAGCGGGCGACCGGATTCGAACCGGCGACATCCAGCTTGGGAAGCTGACGCTCTACCAACTGAGCTACACCCGCACCAAGTATGAGACTAGCGCTCATGGTGACCCAGCCACAACCAAAACCTAGGACTAACCACACGTATTTCCAATCGGCGATCAATTCCGCGTTATAGACGCCATCCACACCATTGTGATTGCGGCCTATGCAGAATAGTCTCCGCGTAATTATGAAACTTCAGGAATGATTTTTATGGATCGACTGACCCAGGAGCAGGATGCTGTATTTCCGTCGCTTGACGAGAATAAATTTTGCACCCCCGCCACTACCCTGACAGGTGAGACCCGCGCCGAAGTAGCCCTGACAAAATTGGAAACGCTCTGGTTCAATACCGGGACGTTGTGCAATATTGCCTGCATCAATTGCTATATCGGGTCGAGCCCCACCAACGATGCGCTCAGCTATATCAGCGCAGTGGAAGCTGGTCGTTATCTTGACGAAATTGCCAGTCTTGAATTGGGCACCAAGGAAATCGGTTTTACCGGCGGCGAACCGTTTATGAACCCGGACATGATCGCGATGGCTGAAGATGCCCTGTCGCGCGGGTTCGAAGTTTTGATTTTAACCAATGCCATGCAGCCGATGCAGCGAAAAGCAGTCAGCGAAAAATTGCTCAATCTGCAACAGAAGTATGGCGATCGGTTAACCATGCGGGTCAGCCTTGATCATCATGGCCAGGCGTTTCATGAGGTGGAACGCGGGGCCAATACCTGGAATGTTGCCCTGAAAGGTCTGGACTGGCTATCCGAACACGGGTTCATGCTTGCGGTTGCGGGCCGGACCTGCTGGAGCGAAGCTGAAGATGAAGCCCGTCTCGGGTATCAGAAATTATTTGCCCGGCGCGGTTACAAGATCGATGCCAACGACCCGGCGGCGCTGGTACTCTTTCCTGAAATGGATACCCGGCTGGACATTGCTGAAATTACAACATCCTGCTGGTCGATCCTGAATGTGGACCCTGCCGGTATCATGTGCGCGACGAGCCGCATGGTAGTGAAACGGCGCGGTGAAGACAGACCCGGTATTTTACCCTGTACCGTTTTGCCGTTTGACGGCGATTTCCATATGGGCACGACTTTAAGCGAATCGCTTCAGGTGGATGGCGGCAATTTTCATAACGGCGCGGTGCGTCTCAACCACCCCCATTGCGCCCGCTTTTGTGTGCTTGGCGGCGGGTCATGCTCGCAGGCCACTGATTAGCACTCATGGCGTCGCCGTCAAATTTCAGCGAAAATGCTTGGAAAGTTTCAAACCCTGCTTTTGATAGTTTGAGCCAATATCCGTACCGTATAGCTGATCTGGGCGACCGGTCAGGGGCTCGTAAATCAACCTGCCGATAATCTGACCATGTTCGAGAATGAACGGCACTTCATGGGAGCGCACTTCGAGAACGGCACGACTGCCCTCGCCGCCAGCCGCTGAATGGCCAAAGCCAGGGTCAAAAAATCCGGCATAGTGAACCCGAAATTCACCTACAAGCGGATTATAAGGCGTCATTTCAGCGGCATATTCCGGGGGGACATGAACCGCTTCCCGCGACGCCAGAATATAAAACTGGTCAGGGTCAAGGATCAGGCCGCTACCGGATCTAATGTGAATTGGCTCCCAATAATCAAGCACATTGCAAGCGCCCGGCACATCAACATCAACCAATGCTGTATGGCGTTTGGCCCGGTAGCCGATCAACCCGTCGGGTCCGTCGCCACCCGCAAGATCAACGCTGAGGGCAAGCCCGCCATCGATATTGGGTGTGCCGCCGGTGACCAATTGTTGCGCTTCATGCAAAGCTTTCAGATTGTCGTCGCTGCAAAGCGCGATGCCACGGCGAAATCTGATCTGACTCAACCGACTGCCTTCGCGCGCCAAAATCGGGAATGTGCGCGGACTGACTTCAAGAAAAAGCTGGCCATTGTATCCGGCCGCGATCAGATCAAATTCCTGACAATTGTCAGATATAACCCGGGTGAAAATATCAAGCCTACCGGTGGAGCTTTTCGGGTTGGCGGCGGCGGCGATTTCTTTCGGCAGCGCCAGGGCTTCCAGCAATGGCACAATGTAGACGCAGCCGGTTTCCAGCACCGCGCCTTCGCGCAGGTCAATTTCATGCAAGGAAAGCTGCGCAAGCTTTTCCATAATGGTCGCGTTGGAGCCTGGCAAAAAACTGGCCCGGACCCGATACGCGACCGGGCCCAAACGGAGGTCCAAACTGGCGGGCTGGACCTGCCCATCGGCCAACGGGCGCGTTGGCAATATCGCTCCGGCCGCGACCAGATCCTGTATTTCGCCAAAGGGAAGAATTCCCTGTCTGATATCAGTCACATCGTTCAACCGTCGCATCCTGCTGGTTCTGTCTCGAATTCCCCCCTTGCCTAGCCGATCATCCGGTTGACGCCAAGGGGTGGGTACGGTAAATCTGTGGGCATCGAAGTGGTAATTTGAGCCGGCCGGCTTGCAGCCACGTTAAACAATTCGCTAAAAGGCCGGGGTAGACGAAACCCGGTCTGGCATTAAGCCGCGCCGGGAATTTTTTTGTCTATTGAGGTTTATTGTCATGTCCGAAAATTCAAACGCTCCCACCTTGGAGAATGGCCTCGCCACAGACCTGATCCATGACGGCATATTGCGCAGCCAGTTTGGCGAAACGTCTGAAGGCCTCTACCTGACATCGGGCTATGTGTATGACAGCGCCGAACAGGCCGAAGCCCGCTTCAAGGGCAAGGATGATGGCTTCATATATAGCCGCTATGCCAACCCGACCGTTGCCATGTTTGAATCCCGCATGTGTGCGCTTGAAGGCGCTGAAATGGCGCGCGCCACCGCTAGCGGAATGGCAGCAGTGACGGCAACAATGTTGTGCCAGTTGAGTGCCGGTGATCATGTGGTCGCCGCCAAGGCGCTGTTTGGCTCATGCCGTTATGTAATCGAAGATCTGTTGCCACGCTTTGGCATTGGCATGACCCTGGTTGATGGCAAGGACCTTGGCCAATGGGAAGCCGCGATGCGGCCCAACACCAAGATTTTGTTTCTTGAATCTCCCACCAACCCGACCCTTGAAGTTGTGGATATCGAAGGCGTTGCGAAAATCGCCAATGCCGGAGATGCCCTACTGGTTGTTGATAATGTGTTTGCCACCCCTCTGCACCAGCGCCCGCTCGCATTGGGGGCACATATCGTCGTCTATTCAGCGACCAAGCATATTGACGGCCAGGGGCGATGCCTTGGCGGCGTGGTGCTTGGCAGCGAAGAATTTATCATGGGAAAGTTGCATAATTTCCTCCGCCAGACCGGGCCGAGTATCAGCCCGTTCAATGCCTGGGTGATGCTGAAAGGGTTGGAGACCCTGCCGCTCCGGGTTGCCCGGCATGTGGAAACTGCCAGCCAGATCGCGGAATATCTGCACAATGAAGCAAAGATCACGCGCGTACTTTACCCCGGGCACAAGTCCCATCCCCAGCATGATCTGGCGATGCAACAAATGGGGTCCGGCGGACCAATGGTCGCGTTCGAAGTGGCAGGCGGCAAAGCGGCTGCGTTCAAATTCTCCAACGCGCTTCGCATTATCCGGATTTCAAATAATCTGGGCGATGCCAAAAGTCTGATCACGCATCCTTCTACTACAACCCATCAGCGGCTTTCGGAAGAAGCCCGTCTCGAACTTGATATTACGGACGCCCTGTTGCGGATTTCCGTGGGGCTGGAAGATACAGCCGACCTGATCCGCGACATTGACGCCGGGCTCGCCGCGATCTAGAGCTTTCCCGGAAGCCTTTTGATCAGGAAAGACACATGTACCAAGCTACAACGAAGTCGATCCTGGTTACGGTCGAGCCGCAATATTTGCCGGAACGGTCGTCTGAAGAGACATCGTCGTTTTTCTGGGCCTATACGATTGAAATTTCCAATCAGGGCGAAGAACCGGTGCAAATTGTCTCACGGCGCTGGGTCATTGTGGACGCCATTGGTCGCGAAGAAATTGTTGAGGGGATGGGCGTTGTCGGCGAACAACCGTTGCTGGCACCGGGGCAATCGTTTGAATATACCAGCGGCGTGCCGCTATCCACATCAACCGGCATCATGTCCGGTACTTATCAGGTAGAGGCACAGGACGGGCATTCGTTTGATATTGAAATTCCGACTTTCTCGCTGGACAACCCGCATCTGAAACCCACCCTCAATTAATCTTCTAATCCGTGATTTCCCGAAAAGAATTCGCGCCCGACTCCTGCGTTGAGTGCAACGCGGTAATCACTCTATAGTGGTAGAAATTTTGCAAAGACGGGGCGAGCCAAACCTTGATTGATCTCCGGCCGGTTATTTTCATCGTCGGACTGCTATTGTCGACGCTTGGCTGCGCCATGCTGTTGCCGGCGATTGTCGACCTTGCCTTTGGCAACGAAGACTGGATTGCTTTTGCCGGCGCTGCAGCGACCACGCTGTTTGCCGGCATGGGCATGTCGCTTGCGACCCGCACCGACGATGCCCGTCTGACAACGCGCTCGGCCTTCCTGCTAACCACAATTGCCTGGATCGCGCTGGCAGCATTCGCGGCGTTGCCGTTTTTGTGGACCGATCCGGGGTTCAATTATACCGATGCGTTTTTTGAATCCATGTCGGGTCTGACCACAACCGGGGCAACGATTGTGCTCGGGCTGGATTTCCGCCCGCCCGGATTATTGTTGTGGCGTGCGCTGTTGCAATGGCTTGGCGGGATCGGGATCATCGTTATGGCGATTGCCGTATTGCCGATGCTGCAGGTTGGCGGCATGCAATTGTTCCGAATGGAATCTTCCGATACGTCGGAAAAAATATTGCCCCGCGCCGCCCAGATCGCCGGGTCAATCAGCCTGATCTATGTGGGCCTGACAGCCATTTGCATGCTCGGATATTATGTTGCCGGGATGCGGCTGTTTGATGCCCTCACCCACGCCATGACTACAATTGCCACCGGCGGTTTTTCAACCCATGATGCGTCATTCGCGTTTTTCGACAGCACCTCGATTGAAATGCTTTCGGTGCTTTTCATGATCTTGGGAAGTTTGCCATTTGTGCTTTATTTACGGGCAATGCGCGGCAATGCAGGCGCGTTATACAAAGATACCCAGGTCCGCTGGTTCTCGATCACACTTGTTGTTTTCATCATTATCTTGGGCCTGTTTGCCTGGGGCAACCCGGAAGTTGACCCGGAGCGAGGGTGGCGACACGTCATTTTCAACGTGGTTTCGATCATGACCGGCACCGGCTATGCCTCAACCGGTTATGATAATTGGGGACCGTTCGCGATTGCCTTCTTCTTCATGATCGCCTTCGTTGGTGGCTGCGCCGGGTCAACGTCTTGCGGCATCAAAATATTCCGGTTCCAGGTGATTTTCACCAACATCACCCAACATGCCAACCGGATCATTTATCCCAACGGGGTATTTGTGAACCGCTATAATGGCAACGTGCTGCCGGACCATGTGTCAGCCTCGGTGATGGGCTTCATGTTCCTGTTTTTTCTGGTCTTTGGCCTGCTCTCGGCGGGGCTCAGCCTGACAGGGCTGGATACCCTTGCCGCTTTATCCTCAGCGGCGAGCGCGATCGCCAATGTGGGGCCGGGCCTTGGTGAACTTGTGGGGCCGGCGAGCAACTTCAAAAACATTCCCGATAGCGCAAAATGGATCATGAGCATCGGCATGCTGCTCGGGCGGCTTGAATTATTTACAGTGCTGGTGCTGTTCAACCCGCATTTCTGGCGTAGCTAAAAACCTGATTATTCAGCCGGCACCATTTTTTCTTTACGCCCAAATATCCAGCGGCTGAATTTCCCCATATCCGCTCCAATGCCGACAAAGGCCGGGACCAGGAACAGAACCAAAGCTGTTGCTATGGCGAGACCAAAAACAAGCGTGATTGCCATGGGAAGCAAGAACTGGGCCTGAAGGCTTCGCTCGAACAATAGCGGCGTTAACCCGCCAATCGTTGTCAGCGATGTGAGCAGAACCGCGCGGAGGCGATCTTGCGATGCGCCAACGGCGGCAGATTCAATATCTTCTCCTTCGGCTAAACGCTCGTCTAGGCGGATCACCAGAATGATTGAATCGTTGACCAGAATTCCGGTCAGACCAAGCAACCCCATGAAGCTCAAAATGGTAAGCGGAAAGCCCATGACATAATGGCCGACAATGGCACCGATGACCCCAAACGGGATGATCAGCATGACCACCAGCGGTCGGGCATAACCACCAAGGACCCAGGCCAGCACAAGATAGATAAGACCAAGCGCGACTATGAGCCCCAATTTCAGGTCGACAAAGGCTTTGGCCCGTTCCTGTTCCCGTCCGGCAAATTCATAATCAATATTGTAGCGTTGGGTAATGGCATCAATCGGCCCACTCCCCAGAGCCTCTACCAGCTCGCGGTTGTTGCTCACCAGATTGTCCACTTCTGCCGTGACCGAAACCGTATTGCTGCCGTCGCGGCGCTGGATGATTGAGAAACCAACATTTTCTCGGATGCTGGCTATTTCCGTCAGGGGGACCTGGCGGCCCGACGGAGATTCCAGATATAATTGCTGCAATCCTTCGAGGCCGCGATTATCTTCATCGTGCAGAACCCGGACCGTAATTTCTTCATCACCTCTGGCAAAGCGCCGCGCGATGGCGCCCTGGAAGGTATTGCGCACTTGCGACCCTACATCCTGAATCGTGAATCCAAGCGCTTTGCCGCGCGGCGTCAATTCCAGAACAAGTTCCTGCTTGCCATAGGGCAGATCATCATCGATCGATGAAACCCCGCCGTACCGGGTCAGCAACTCCCGCACTTCCAGCGCGACCTGTTTCAAAATTTCAGACGGCGCGTTCATCAACCGAATATCGAGATCACGGCCCGGGGTACCACCACGGCGCCCGGTAATCACAACCCGGTCCACACCGGGCAGACCAGGCAGAGCGTTACGCCAGGCGCCAAGCACCGCACGGGTGCGGATGTCACGACCCTCTGACGCAGACAATTGCGCATTGACCGACGCAACACTGTCATCCTGTGTCCGACCAGATTGCCCAAGAACGGAGAATGTGTTGGTTACAAGTCCTCCTTCGCCATCGGTAAGCTCGGCCTCAGCCACAAGAAGAGCCGCTTCCACCTGTTCCAGAGCATATGCCGCTTCGTCTTCCGGCGTGCCCGCACCAAAAACGATTCCCGCCACGATATTTTCCGGTTCCGGCGACGGGAAAAACTGAAACTTGACCCGGCCACCAGAAAAGAGGCCGAACGCGATTACCAATATAGCGATTGAAAGAGCTACGGTTGTATAGCGCCAATTGAATGCGAGCCTGGCCAATGCCTGAAATGGCTTGTCCCGGAACCAGTCAAAGCCCGCGTTAAAAGCCCGCCTGAACCGGCTTGGACGATATTCCTTGCCTTTCAGAGCATGATACAGGTGGCCCGGCAGAATCAGAAAACTCTCAACGAGAGAAGCAACCAGAACAGCGATCACCACTAACGGCAAGGCCAGCATGATCTGGCCGATCACATCGCTGATCAGGAACATCGGCAAGAATGCGGCCATGGTAGTGAGGGTGGCGGCAGTGACCGGAATCAGCATGCGACCGGCACCAATTTCGGACGCATCGATCGCCGACATGCCTCTTTGTCGCAAAGTTGCGGTATGCTCGCCGACGACTATCGCGTCATCAACGATGATCCCTAAAGTCAAAATAAGTGCAAATAGCGAGACCATGTTGATGGACTGTCCGGTGATCCACATCACCGCCAGGGTCATCATCATGGCGACAGGAATTCCAGCCGCCACCCAAATGGCGATGCGGGCATCGAGGAACAGAAACAGCACGATCAATACAATTGCCAGACCGCCAATGCCGTTCCGGAGCAACAAATCAATCCGCTGCTGAAGTCTGGCAGCGCGTACATCATATTTGGTTACAACCAGATTTGGCGGCAGGGTTGGCAGCAACTCAGCCAGATATTCATCCACTACCCGCGATGACGTCAGGGTATCCGCAGCCGCAGCCCGCTGGATCGCCAATTCCACCGCTGGCCCGCCCGCACGAAACCCGCGCGGCGCGTCATCATCAAAACGGGCTTCGACGGTGGCGATATCCCGCAGCAATACTTTCTCACCGGACGACAATGACCGGATTTCGATATTGGCAAATGACTCAGGGGTTTCCGCTTCAGCCAGCGCACGCACTTGCTGCTCGACCGCGCCTTCTATGGTTCCGGACGGCAGGTCGCGACTAGAGTTCGCAATCCGCGCTGCTATTTCGGCAAGGCTGAGATCAAGGCGGCGGATTGCTTCAGGCCGCACCTCGACCCAGATTTCTTCATCGCGAACCCCGTTGATCAGAACCCGGTCGACGCCCTTGCTCAAAAGGTCGTCGCGGATGCGTTTGGCAAATTCCTTCAGCGCCTGTTCGCTGTAGGGACCGGAAATGGATAATTTTGCAATACCTTCATAAAAATTCCGGCGTCTGATTACAGGTTCTTCTGATTCTTCGGGAAAGGTGGTGATCCCGTCAATTGCCTGCTCGACTTCGGCTTGCGCCTTTTGCATGTCGGCATCAGGGTTAAATTCGATCGTGACAATCGCGGACCCTTCGCGAGCAATCGCTATAACCTGATCCACATCGTCGAGAAACCGCACTTCGGGTTCTATGGCTTCAAGAATATTGTCGGAAACATCAGTAGGACTGGCGCCGGGCCAAATAATGGCCACCGTAATATTTGGAATTTCGACGGTCGGCAAAAACTGGGTGTTGATGCGCGGCAGGCCGAAAATGCCCGCGATCAGCATCAACAGCATCAACAGATTGGCGGCGACCGGATGGCGCGTAAACGCCCGGATCAGGCCTATACCGGTTGCGGGGGCGCTGGCGGGACTGGTATTCACGGTGTAATTTCCCTGACCCTCACCCCTTCGCCAATTTCTGAGATGCGCGTCACAACAACATTTTCACCTTCACCAAGGGTGCCGCGAACCAGCACTTCGCCGCCGAATGTGCGTAAAATTTCAACATCGCGTTTTTCAAGCCGCTCGTCATCGCCAACGACAAAAACATTTTCCTGGCCGTAAATCGCAGTGACCGGCAAGCGAACCACATTGTCGTAAACCAGGCCGCTGACATCCACCTCTACAAAGGCCCCAGCGCGAAGCGGCCTGTCTTGTGGGGTCAAATCAACACGCGCATAAACCTCAACACCACCACTTTCAGAATCAACCTCCGCGGCCACACGCTCGATTTTACCGCCATATTCCAACGGCGTCGCGCCAACCCCCCAGCGCACTGTTACCGGGCGACCGGCAACGGTTCCATCCTGTTCGATGATCCGGCCATATTGCCGGTCGGACAGGGTTACGCGAACCTCAATCCATTGGCTGTCGAGAAGCGTGGCGGCGACGTCGTTGATGCCAAGGGTGCGACCAATTTCAACACCGGCGCTGCTGACATAGGCGTCAAACGGCGCTGTTGTTCGGGTATAGGCCAAATCGCGTTCCGCTTTGCGCACGCGCCATTCCAGGCGCGTCTGGACAGCACGCTGCTGTGCTGCCCTGGATAATTCAATCTGCAAATTATTTTCGCGCTGCTCAACGCCTTGTTGTCGCTGACTGACGATTACCGCACGGTCATCAACGGATTTTTCCGACAAGGTGCCACGGGCGACCAATTGCTCCGCACGTTCAAGATCACGCCGCGCCAGTTCAAGTTGCTCTTTGGCATGACCCAGCGCATCACGCTCCAGTTCGGCGCGTGCTTCAAGCTCAGCTATCTTAGCGACCGATTCACTTAAATTGGCGTTGGCTTCATCTAACGTTCCCTGATATTCGAATTTATCAATTTCGAACAGCAAATCTCCGGCTTTCACCTCGCCGCCTTCGCGCAGTCCAGGGCCCACATTAACGACTTCTCCGGCGACACGGGTGCGCATTTCAACGCGCCGCCCCGTGACCGTTTCACCATAAAGGGTCAGGACCGGTTGATGGGACGAATAGATAGCTGGCACAATGCGCACCGCCCAGATTTTTTCCTGAGCCTGTCGTTGCACCACAACCGGTTTGGTTGAGACGAAATATTTAAATGCAAAAAATGCACCTGTTAATATCAGGAGTGGCAGTAAGGTCCGAAACATCCACAGAAGATAGATCTTCGCCCGGGAGCGCTGTCCCACCGGTAATTTGACCTTGTCTACCTGAACGTCCATCGGCTTCATTACCTATCGGTTTCAGTCACCGCATTTGCAATGCATATGGCGCAAGACAAAATGTCGTGCTGCGGAGGATATATGTAAGGCATCTGTCGTCCATCTACCAGTTATTGCAAAAATATCGCGGAATTGTGATAGCGGTCACTTGTTGTCAGGCTCGAGAGACACCGGGTCATAATCATAGCGTGTTGAACAAAACTGGCAGACAACAAATATACCGCCATCGACGACCATGTCGGCGCGTTCCTCGGCAGTAAAATTCTTGAGCATTTGGCCAACGCTCTGTTCCGTGCACCGACATTGTTCCTTGAGCGTTGATTTTTCAAAAACCCGCACATCGTTCTCGTGGAACAGACGGTATAAAAGTCGCTCTGTCGCGAGGTCCGGATCGACCAGTTCGTGGTCTTCGATAGTCGCCGCAAGCGCGCGGGCTTCGACCCATTGATCGGCTTCTTCGAATTCCGGCAAGGAGGCCTGGCCTTCCGGCACATCGCCAGGGGCCAGATCACGATGGGCAACAGCCATGCCGACTTCTGGCAAATGCTGGACCAGAAGCCCGCCTGCCCGCCATTTTCGTTCGTCCCCGATCATGCTTTCGGCGACCGCCAGTCGCACGAATGTCGGGATTTGTTCCGATTGCGCAAAATACAAATCAGCGGCTTCAGAAAGGTTGGCATTTACCAGTGGCACCAAACCTTGATAGCGATTTTGCTGAAGGCCGCTATCAATGGTCAGGGCCAGATGTCCATTCCCCAAAAGCACCGCTGGATTAAAGGCCGCATCTATATCAATCGCTGCCAGAGCGGTTTCATCATATTGCGCCCAGGCGCGCACCCTGTCCGGGGTTTCAAAATCCACCACAATTGCAGATACCGGGCCGTCGGTGCTGGTTTGCAAAATAAATCGGCCTTCGAATTTGAGTGATGTACCGAGCAAAATACCAAGGGTAATCGCTTCGCCTAAAAGCCTTGAGACAGATTCCGGATAATCATGACGGCGCAAAATCCGGTCGACTGTGTCGCCAAGACGAATTACCCGGCCACGGACCTGGAGCAGGTCGGCTGCAAATGGCAGGACGATATCGTCAACCGTGCTGTCGGATTCGTCGGGTATGAGATCTAGAATTTCTGTCATGATCAACTGCTCGTCGAGCCACCAACAAGACACCAACGGAGAATGGCTTTCTGGGCGTGTAACCGGTTCTCGGCTTCGAGAAAAACGACCGAAGCTGGACCATCGATAACATCCGCTGTCACTTCCTCACCGCGATGGGCGGGCAAACAATGCATAAATATGGCGTCAGGTTTTGCTGCCGCCATCATGTCTGTTGTTACCTGATAGGGCGCAAGCGCCGCACGCCGCGTGACAGCTTTATCGTCACCCATGGAAATCCATGTGTCGGTGACAACGCATTCAGCATTCTCGATAGCGGCAATCGGATCGCGGTGGATATGGATCGACGCGCCTTCTGCTTTTGCCCATTCGATCTGGTCAGGATCAGGGTCAAACCCTTCAGGGACCGCAAGCGTCAGTTCAAAATCAAACAGGGCCGCTGCCTGAATCCATGAATGGGCAACATTGTTGCCATCGCCAATCCATGCGATTTTTGTTCCGGAAACCGGGCCGCGTACTTCTTCATATGTCAGGATATCGGCCATTAATTGGCAAGGATGGGACACATCCGTCAAACCGTTGATAACCGGGATGCTGGCATGGTGGGCAAGGTCCACCACGTCTTCATGGTCGGACGAGCGGATCATAACCGCGTCGACATAGCCAGATAGAATACGCGCCGTATCGGCGATGGTTTCGCCGCGACCAAGTTGTAATTCCTGAGCGTGAAGCACGATGGCAGCGCCGCCCAGATCGCGGATCGCGACTTCAAATGAAATCCGCGTCCGGGTCGAAGGCTTCTGGAAAATCATGGCGAGCACAAGGCCTTCGAACATCGCACGCTGGGGCGCACGAATGCCTGCTTTCCAGTCCCGTTTCATCTGGCTGGCATCATCCAGCATCTGGCGCAGGGTCGCCGGGGAATGATCCTTGAGATCAAGAAAATGCCGAGGAGCAGCTTTATCCGTGTTCATAACTCAATTCCCGGACTTGGTCGCAGTTTCCCGGATCGCAGTACAGGCCCCCGACAAACGCCCCAAAGCGTCGTCAATTTCTTCATCCGACACGATCAGTGGCGGCAACAGCCGGATGACATTTTCACCGGCCGCCACAACCAGCAATTTCTGGTCCCGGCATGCCCCGACCATTTCGGCCAGATCGCCCTTGATTTTAAGACCAAGCATCAGGCCTTCGCCGCGCACTTCTTCAAAGATGTCCGGGTTTTCATCACAAAGCTGCGCCAGTTTCTGGCGAAGCTTCAATCCCTTTTTACGAACAGTTGGGAGAAAATCCGGCTCCAATACAATATCAAGAACCGCGTTCCCGACCGCCATCGCCAACGGATTGCCACCATAGGTCGATCCGTGGGTGCCCTTGACCATGCAGGTGCCAACTTCTTCGGTTGTCAGACACGCGCCCATTGGGAAGCCGCCGCCGATACCTTTGGCGACCGCCATGATGTCAGGCTCGATGCCGGACAATTCGTGAGCGAACAATTGCCCCGAACGGCCAACACCGGTCTGCACTTCGTCCAGCACGATAAGAAGATCATGTTCGTCGGCCAGTTTGCGCAGAGCGCGCAGGAACGAAACATCAAACGCCCGAATGCCGCCTTCGCCCTGAACCGGCTCCAGCAGAAACCCTGCAGTCTCTTCGTCGATTGCGGCTTCGGCGGCTTCCAGATCGCCAAACGGCACCTGGGGGAAGCCCGGCACCCGAACCCCGAACCCATCGAGATAGGCGTCGCGCCCACCCGCCGAAATGGCGGCCAGGCTGCGGCCATGAAAAGCACCTTCAAACGTGACCAATTTATATTTTTCCGGGTGGCCTTTTGAGGCAAAATATTTACGTGCCGTCTTGAAAGCACATTCAAGCGCCTCGGTGCCGGAATTGGTGACAAAAACCAGATCAGCAAAGGTTACCTCTGCAAGGCGGTCAGCGAAGCGTTCCTGATCCGGAATGCGGAACATGTTTGAGGTGTGCCACAATTTCCCGGCCTGGGTGTTAAGGGCTTCCACCAGATGAGGATGATTATGCCCCAGTGAGCAAACGGCGATGCCAGCAGCAAAATCCAGATATGGCGTACCGTCCGGCGTATATAGCCAGACACCGTCGCCGCGCTCAAATTCCAGGTCCGCCCGGGCGTATGTTGGGTAAAGATGGGATTTCATTTCTCAATAGTCTCTCAAACAGAGGTATAAACAGGCCGCTTATAGCTCAAAACTGGCTGATAAGTGCTCGTAAAAATCAAAACCGCCGCCTGAAAAACTTTCCGGCGGCGCTATATCCGGATTCTAGGCCCTTCATGGCCGGTGTCAATGTCCATTCCAACAGGCGTACGGGGTATAAAAAGGCCAGCCAGGCGGCTGTTGCAAAAAATATCAGTAATTTATGGGGAAAATTACCGGCTTTATGGGGTCAGACTCTTGCGGGAGAGTCCTTCGATAATGTAGAGTTGAATTTGTTCGCTACTAGATTTTGTATTTCAAGGTCTTGCAACCCCAAGTGAGTGTATGCCGTGAGTATTTGCGGGACGTTTCGTCCTGCGACACGCTCTCGGATTCTGTTTGCGGCTAGGAATTTGGAGACGGCAATGAGCTGGACTGATGAGAGGGTAGAAACACTCAAGAAATTATGGACCGACGGACTCACCGCACGGCAAATTGCCGATATGATGGGCGGCGGCGTGACGCGCAATGCAATTATTGGTAAAGTGCACCGGCTTGGATTGTCCGGGCGGCCCAAAACCATCCGTGTTGCACGTCCAAAGCCACGTAAACCACGGGTCTCCACTGGAGGTCGTGGCGGACGTAGCGGCGGTTATGTAAGCGTTGGGGCAACCGCCCTGAAAATGGACCCAGAAGCTGATGCCGTCGCGGCGGTCGAGATTGCGCCGGTTCCGGTGGCTGATCTGGTAATCCCTATTTCAGAGCGGAAAACCATTTTGGAGCTGGATACCAAGTCCTGTCATTGGCCCTATAATGACCCACGTGATGAGGATTTTCATTTTTGCGGACGCGAAACTGCGCCCGACAAGCCTTATTGCACCCACCATTGTGGTCTGGCCTATCAACCTATGAATGAGCGAAGGCGGACACGCCGGACGACCCAACGCATCCAGCGCGGTTAGGGTTTCGGAAAATTTCCGGTTATCCGGTTTTGAATGCTTCCACGGTAGCTCTCGCTATAAACGTGTGGAAACTGGTTGCCGTCGCGCTATGATACCGGCTTCCAGTCATCCTGGCGGAGATTAATTGTGGCAACCAGAAGCAGTTCATGGAAAGCATCAGGTAAACCGATAGCCGGGTCTGATCCGGTAAGGTCTTTTTCGCTGGATAATCCGGATTTGCCCACAAGCCTTGCAGATATGGCCCTGCCGGCAAACAGCTATCCGTACACACGCCGCATGAAGCGCAAACTATATGATGCCCACCTGCTCGCGCTCCAGGTGGAATTGGTGAAGCTTCAGGTCTGGTGTCGCGAAAACGGCAAACGGATCGCGATTGTATTTGAGGGCCGGGACGCCGCTGGCAAAGGCGGCACGATCAACCGGCTGACCCAGCATCTTAATCCGCGTCATGCCAAGGTGATCGCGCTTTCCAAGCCAACCGAAACCGAGCGCGGGGAATGGTATTTCCAGCGCTATATCGACCATCTGCCGACAGCGGGTGATATAGCGATTTTTGACCGGTCCTGGTATAACCGCGCTGGGGTTGAGCGGGTCATGGGGTTTGCCACACCAGAACAGGTCCAGCATTTTCTAAAAGACGTTCCACGGTTCGAGCAAATGCTGATCGATGACGGCATCATGCTATTCAAGTTCTGGCTGACAATTGGCCGCGAAACCCAGCTTGTCCGGTTTCATCAACGCCGCCACGATCCGTTGAAATTCTGGAAATTGTCACCGATTGACATTGCCAGCCTCGACAAGTGGGATGATTATAGCGCGGCCAAAGAAGACATGTTCCGCCACACCCACAGAAAAGTAACGCCCTGGACAATTGTCCGCGCCAACGACAAGCGCAGGTCGCGGATCGGGGTCATGCAGCATTTATTGCGCGCACTGGATTATGATAGTCGGGATTTGGAAAAAATCGGTCCGCCAGACCGCAAAATTGTCGGTAGCAGCAAAGCTTTTATGTTCGATCGGGATTAAACTCCCTCCCGGATTGCCATGCGCCGACCCGAGACAACCAAGCCCGTTCCCAATGAAATAATTGACATTCATTGTTTTATGTGCATATACACATTTAATGCTATTTCAATGGACCAGGAAAATGGATCTGACATCGCCGGAAAATTGTATGTGCTTCAATCTGCGCCAGGCAACGCGAGCCATTACGCAAGCCTATGATGCTGCGCTTAAGCCGATTGGCATTACGGGGCCGCAATTCACAATGTTGAGCGTGATGGCAAGTTCCAAGCCGCTTACGATGCTGGAACTGGCAGCAGCCCTCAAGATGGACCGCACAACGCTGACCCGAAATCTGAAGCCCCTTCTCCGGGAAGGACTTGTTGAAGTGCAAACCGGAACTGACCAACGTCAACGGATGATCAAGCTTACTCGCAAAGGTATCACTCGACGGAAGCGGGCGGAGAAGAACTGGCGATCCGTGCAGGATAAGATCGTTGGTTTGTTTGGAAAAAAGGAATCGACAGCGTTACTGCAGGCGTTAACGGAATTTGGGAAAACAGCAAACAGCCCTATTTCAGGTTAGAAAAATTTTGCCATTTTATGTGCATATACACATTAATACCAACCCCAAGGAAACCAATCATGAACACGATGCCCGATACGAATAACCCAGCAGAGGCAACCCATGCCCGCTCACCTGGTCTGCATCTGCCACCATCATATATAATTATTTTGCTGGCATGGTCTGCCAGCGTGATTGCCCTGAGTATGAATGGCGTCTTCTTGCCAATTGACAGCATGCCACCACCGGCCATGCCGGTTGCCATTCTGTTGCCTCCGGCAATTTTTTTAACTGCTTACCGGTTGATGCCCAGCGTACGCGCCTGGGTCGCATCACTTGATCTCGCTGCTGTGACGGCGCTGCAATCGTGGCGCATCCTGGGCGGTGTTTTCATGATGCTCTGGTTTTACGACCTCTTGCCTGCCCTGTTTGCCTGGCCGGCAGGCCTTGGCGACGTTCTGGTTGGCCTGGCAGCACCATGGGTCACCGCAGCGGTCATTCACAAAAGTCCTGGATGGCGACGCAAATCCATGGCGCTGATCACTGCAGGATTACTGGACTTTGTCCTTGCTGTCACAAGCGGCATCCTGACCGTTGCTGGCGGTCCGCTGGCGCTTGAAGGGGAAATCGGCTCGAACCTTGTCAACGCATATCCGTTGGTACTGATCCCGGCATTGATTGTGCCGATATTCATTATTTTCCACCTGATCGCCTGGATCAAAATAAGCCGCGAATTCCGCGATTAAGACCATTCACCAGCGGCCCGGCACCACATGCCGGGCCCCCAAATTTACCCACCAACAAAGGATATCATCATGACTATGAACAATAGCCAACGCCCATCAGATCCTGGAATTTTGACCCGCACATGGAACTGGTTGCGAGATATGGATGACGCCATAAATTATGATCCGATTGAAGTTCTGCACAACAGGATTACGCGCCTGGAAAAGCAGATCAAAATTTCTCAGGAAATTGGCGTCACTGAAGTTGAAAATGCCAGGTTTCAGGAAAGCATCAAATAAAGCGAGCCCTAAATCCAGCGTCGAACTTTTGCTTTGTACGCAAGATATTCGTCGCTAAATTTAGCCTCCAAATACCGCTCTTCGCGGCCGATCACATAAACCCGTATCACCAGAATTGCGGGCGCAAGCGCAACCAGAGCGGCAAGAGAACCGCCACAGATTGCAAGACCTGCATGGGTGATGGCCATGCCCAGATAGATCGGATTGCACGACCAGCCATAAATGCCATCGGTCATTATCGTGGTGGTGGGCTTCCAGGGTTCCACATTAGAATCCACCGCCTTATGGCGTAGCGCACCTTTAAGGATCAAGGCAAATCCTACTGCCGCGATCGAGCCACCAACAATTGTCATCCAGGCCTCTGCCAATTGGGAATTGAACCAGGGAGAGTCGATCCAGAGCCCGACCAGCAGAAAAAAGAGAAAGATCAGGGGTGGCGGAATACGAACGCCTGCTTCATCCGGCGCACCATTTGCCGAATTGTCTTCAGCCATTAGAATTTTTTCCTTTTCGCCCCAAGCCGCTCAATAGAGCCATGCCGCACAGTCCTCAAGGCCGTCTTTCATCCGCTTCAGGGGTATAAACCACTTACCGTAACCCGTCATTTTTGATTTTCCTGTTCTTCCAGCCGCCAGCGCGAAAGCAATTTATCGCGGCGTTCTGGAATTCGCTCATCCATTGGCGAGAGCGTCATCATTCTGTCAACGCGGAAATGCCTGAAACCGCTCCGCAATTCACACCAGGCAATCACCAACCGGACACCGCTCATATAGGCAAGCCCGATCGGCCAGATAATACGATCACTGATGACACCGTTGGCATCGCTATATTCGATTTGCAATTTGTGGCGAGACCGGATCGCGATACGGATAAAACCGGCATCAACCCGATCAACAACACAATTGGAATTAGTTGGCGCAAAAAGCGGAGCGTCCAGCAAAACCGGACGCAAATCTTCCGGCACAATAGCAGCGATCTTGGCGATGGCATCGTCGGCCGAACGGCTGAGATTGGAATCGCCCTGGCCGGAGACCAGCCGCGCTCCCAGCATCAGCGCTTCCAGTTCATCGGCGCTGAACATCAATGGCGGCAAATCGTAGCCCTCATCCATGACATACCCGATACCGGCTTCACCGCGAATCGGAACACGGCTTGCCATCAAAGCGGCGATGTCTCGGTAGATTGTGCGTTGGGTCACTTCCAGCTCGCCAGCCATATAGGCGGCGGTCACCGGTCCGCGCTGACGGCGAAAAAGCTGGATGATTTGCAGCAACCTGTCAGCCCGACGCATGATACTCCCCTTCGGATCATTTATGCTGATAACAAAACCATACTGACACTTATTGTCAGTAGAATGTCAGTATAATCTCGCCAAATCCCAAGGCAACAATTCCTTGGGCTGATCGACAGGAGGAAAACCCAGATGTTCGTAGTACTTCTGAAATTTTCGGACAACAAAGGCAGTGCCGGCCAATTCATGGAAGGTCACAATGAGTGGATCAAACGCGGATTTGAAGACGGCGTGTTTTTGCTGGCCGGTAGTTTACAGCCTAAATTGGGTGGTTCGGTTATGGCGCACAATACCACACTGGCAGACCTGCAAAGTCGCGTGGATGCTGATCCATTTGTGGTTGAAAATGTGGTGAAATCCGAAATTCTGGAAATCATGCCAGCAAAGGCCGACCCACGATTGAATTTTTTGCTCGATTGAGGCTTCAAGGAAAAACTGGAACGAAAAGCTCCATTCGCCACGGCCCCATCAAGTCAAAACTGCACCCATGAACATGGCGCGCTCATGAACATGGCGCGCTCATGAGCGCCATGACTCCGGTGTGGCGGGTGCTGGATAAGAACGCGACAACACAAAGAAATTCAGTTTAGACGCGCAATTCCTCCTGGACCAGCGCAAGAATGAAAGATTATCCGAATGATCACGCTCTATAAATTTGGCCCGAATTTTGGCCTGCCTGACGCCAGTGTTTTTTGTGTCAAAGCTGAAATATTGTTGAAAATGGCAGGCCTCAATTACGAAATTGACCTAAACGGCTTTAAAAATTCTCCGAAAGGCAAGCTCCCGTATATCAATGATGACGGAAAATTTGTTGCTGATTCAACTTTCATCCGTCTGCACATAGAAGAGAAATATGGCTTTGATTTTGACGCGGGACTGAATTCCAGGGCAGCCGGTATTGCATGGGCAGCCGAAAAAATGTGTGAAGATCATCTCTATTGGGTGATCCTCAACGAACGCTGGAACAATGACGAAAATTTTAACCGGGGACCGCGCATATTCTTCCAGGCCGCACCTGCCCTGATCCGTCCGTTCATTATTCGCTCGATCAGAAAACAGGTTGCCAAAGGGATCAAGAGCCACGGCCTTGGCAGGCATAGCGACGCAGAAATTCACACCCTTGCAGGACGAGCTATCACCGCATTAGCCGATATTTTGGGCGATAATGAATATCTGATGGGGGATAAAATCTGTGGAGCTGATGCGACCGTGTTTGCCTTTATCGATTCAATTTCCTGCACCCATTTCAATAGTCCGGTCATTGCCATGGTAGAGGGACACAAGAACCTTGCCGCCTATTGCGACCGCCTGCGCGTAAAATGGTTTTCCGAATAAAGCGAACTGAGTTTCCTCAAGCTGTAAGGATGGCGGCGGCGATGTAACCGCGTAGCCATTCGAGACTTTTGGCCGGTAATCCGGCACCGATTGCGATAGTGGCATGATCGCCAGCGACAACGATGTTTTGCCCCCGGCCGTTTGCATCGCGGCGTACGTAAACTTCTTCAACGGAACCGAACGGTATGGTTTTGGGAGGCGTTTTTCCGCCGGCCAGGCCCGCCTCTCCAGTGATGGAATTGCGATTGATGCGCACAATTCTTGGCGTTCGCCTGTCGCGTAGAATCGCCAAAATAGCAGCGACCAGAACCACCAACCCGATCCCGAGCGGGATAAGGCTGTTGTTGCCGAGGGACGCAACGCCGCCAAACAGAACCGGGATAATAATCATTGCAAATTGCAGCGCACGCGGAATGCGGGGTGCCAAAATGGTGATCTTCAATTCAGCATCTTCACCGCTTCCTGACGTTAAAATTTTTAACGTTGGCGGTATTGGTGAATTTGGATCAAACCGATTTTCAAATTTACCTTCTGCGCTCAGTTCGCGGATGGATTTATCCAGATCGTCCGCGTGGCGCGCGGCCTGGCCGGTACCGCCCATGACGGATAATTCGAGTGCGCTGGCATAGTCTTCGATTTTCTGACGTGGCATCTTCATACCCGGCTGCACGAATAAAGGAACTGCGCGTGCCGGGTTCTGGTGCGCCAGTTCCACGATCTGATAGGTGGTGGAGCTGTTCTTACTTTTGATCACACGGGTATAATGGCGGATCCCTTTATACGCCGATAAAGGCTCCTGCCAGTTACGTCGGCCAAGGGGCGTGCGCTCGCCAAAGCTGACTCGGGTGCGGGTAATGTTCAATGTGCGACGAACCGTGAGCTGATACAGACCACCCAAAATCAAACCCAATCCGATCAGGGGGAAAATGATTATAAAGACCCAGATTATGGGTTCGGACGCGCCTCCACCGAATATCATCGGGGCAAGAAATCCGGAGGTGATAGCGAGCCAGACGACACCGAAAATGATCAGAAAAAACGTCTGAAATTTACTCTGCTTCAGATTTATTTCAACCGGCAGACGGGAAAGGTCTGCGACAACACGAACATTGCGCCAAAGATTTTCGAGCGATTTTTCCGATTTTGACAAAATACCGTCTAAATCTGGCTGGCGTTAAACGTATCGCAATCGCGCAGGTTTCCGCTTTCCAGACCACGCGAAAACCAGCGCATGCGTTGTTCTGACGATCCATGGGTAAACGAATCCGGCACAACCCGCCCCTGGGCCTGGCGCTGGAGGCGATCATCGCCGATCGCCTCTGCCGCGTTCATGGCTTCTTCCACGTCACCATCTTCCAAAATTTGGCGGGCATTATCAGCGTGATGGGCCCAGATGCCAGCAAAGCAGTCTGCCTGCAATTCCATACGCACCTGGATGGCGTTGGATTGACTTTGGCCAGCACCCGATTGGGCAGCGCGGACACGTTCGGACACCCCAAGCAGGGTCTGGACATGATGCCCGATCTCGTGGGCAATCACATAAGCCTGGGCAAAATCGCCCGGTGCGCCAAAACGGTTACTCAGATCGTTGAAGAAAGAGAGGTCGATATAAACCTTCTGGTCGCCCGGACAATAAAACGGCCCCATCGCAGATTGCGCGGTGCCGCAGGCTGAACGCACAACGCCTTCAAACAAGACCAAGCGCGGTTCGCGGTAATCCTGACCAAATTGCTGGAACAGCGCGTTCCAGGTATCTTCGGTATCGGCCAAGACGACAGAAATAAATGCCGCAGCATCGTCGCTGCTTTGCTGTGTACTTGTCTGACTGGTCCGACCCGGCTGGTTGTCGCGGCCCTGAACATCCGGCAATTGCGGGAAAGTCTGGCCGCTTGGATTATTGCCCGACGGGGTATTTACCGGCGACTGATCAAACAGGCTACCAAGATCACCACCAAATAACAGCACCAGCACAATGACGATAATCATGCCAATGCCGCTTATGCCACCACGGCGCACCGGTTGGCGACCGCCGCCGGGGAGACGGAACCCACCGCCGCCCCCACGACCACCACGGGGGAATGGAAATCTGAACCCACCGCTGCCGCCGCCCGAACTGGAACCCCGGCGGTCTTCAACATTCTGACTTCGTCTACCGCCGCGCCAACGCATTTACGTCTCCTGTAATCTATTCAGGGCCGAAAACCCGCTTGTTTCAAAGAATATAGTGCGGCAATCCTTCATGGTCCAGATTTAGCGGCCTAATCTTTCAGCGCGGCAAGCAAAGGTTCATAGCCGCCTTCTGCCAACGCTTTCCCGCGCGCTTCATAAAGCGCCGGGTTTCCTATTACCCCGTGCCCTTCCAGAAGCCGGTTCATGAAATTGAAGGTACAGGCCACAAGGATGGCATTGTGCAATGCGTCTTCGCTCCACCCGGCTGCATACACTGCCTGGGCGTCTTCTTCTGAAATCGCTGTCATGTCTTGGGTCAGGATGCCTGCATATTTAAGCAGCGGCACCATTTTTGGCTCCACGCCGGATGTCTCCAGATTTTCGAACATCGCGTCCAGCACCTCCCGCTTGACGCCATAATCAACAACGCAGGCCGAATGGGTGCCGTAACAATATTTACAGCCATTCAGTCCCGATACATATGTCGCGATCAATTCGCGCTCCGCGGCCGTCAGGGGACCAGGGGCACGAAGCACCTCGTGATGATAATTCGTCAGATGGCGCGCCGCAGCCTTGTTCAATTCAAAAATACTCAGTGCCGTGGGCCGTTTCCCCAAGCTTTCAAAAAATGCCATTTCAATTCCTCTCGCTATTTTCTGTTGGGCAAAGCATCACCGAAAAATCCGTTCTAGGCAAATCTTGATTTATTGATCCGGATCGTGGACGATTGTCCGTGAACCAACAAAATCAATCATGTGGAGGCGGGAATGACAATTCTAACACCAGGGATTACCCCGGATGGGGAAAGCATAGACGGCGATATCTGGAATGTTCTCGGACAGACTTATATTCCGAAGGAAGTGACGGAAGAAAGCTTTTCCTGGCACGCCACTTTTCCGCCCGGCACCTTTGTGCCACCGCATATTCATCCAACCCAGGATGAATTTATCCTGATGCTGGATGGCCGCTTCGATCTCGTTCTCGGTGGTGAAGAAGTGGTTGCCAATAGCGGCGACCTGATCCGTCTGCCGCGCAATATCCCTCACGGCATTTTCAACAAGTCGGAAAGCGATGTGACCTGCTTCTTCTGGGTAACACCAACCCGGAAGCTTTATACTTTGTTCCAGAAAATCCACAATGTGGATGACCCAAACGAAGTTGTTCGTATCGCAGCAGATCACGAAATCGAATTTCTGCCGCCTCCAGCAGGGGCATAAGGCGGGGTTCACCGGGTCTCTGAAGCATGCCTTCCATCAAAGCCGACAATGAATTGTGCACCGTAATTGTAACTGTGGACGGTACTGCAGAAGCGATTGCAAGAATTCTCGATCACGCGACCGAAGGGCTTTCCGCCTTTGCTGGCTTTAAGGGTTTTCGCGGCGGCGCCACTCACCGCTCATCGGATGGCAGGCGCCTGGTTCAATATCTGCAATGGGATAGCGAGGCCGACCACCTGGCTTGCATTGGCGATCCTTGTTGGGACAAATCTCCGTCTAGTCGGCAATTCAAGGATATGATGGAAGTTGGCGATATCGCCGTTGACATGCGGACCTATTTGATCGAGCGGAGCACGGATTAGTAGTCCCTCTTTTAGGGAGCGGATGTCGATCGAAGAGATTTCAGAATTTATCTGTTCACCTGTGTTTTCTCATACCCGGCGAGTGTCGAATAGCCTTTTACAATGGCTTCGCGCTCTTCAAAGCTTGCCACATCATCGATATTTTCAAAGCCATCAGGGGCGCGTTCTTCGATAACGTCAATAACCCGCTCCGGTCCGCCGCCACGGTTTTGGCGAACAATCTCGGTTGTCGCCCGTACCCGCTCGGTGGAATAGTCTTTCAAAACCTGGACTATATCGTTGCTGGCCCCAAGCATATCGGACAGACAGCGCGCATCGAGAATAGCCTGCGAAGCCCCGTTTGAGCCGACCGGATACATCGGGTGAGCAGCGTCTCCCAACAGGGTCACACGGCCAAAGGTCCAGTTTGTCAGGGGATCGCGGTCGCACATGGGATATTCGTAAAATTCCGGGGTCGATTTGATCACGGCGACCGGGTCAACTTCGTCCAGTTCAAACACCCCTTCCACATGGGCGAGCAATTCATCAAGTTTACCCTTACGGTTCCAGTCTTCTCGGTTCGGCATCGGGGTTGAACCATCGCCAAGCTTGGCGGCAACCGCCCAATTGAGCAAATTTGTATCGTCCGACCCGGTATTGTTTGAAATCGGGTAGAGCACCAATTTTGCCTTCATGCCGCCAGCAATGATCATCGAGCGGCCGGTCAGGAATTTTTTATGCTCTACAGCGCCGCGCCACAACAGAATGCCATTCCATGTTGGCGGTCCCTGATCCGGGTAAAAAGACGCCCGCACATTTGAATGGATACCGTCGCAGGCAATCATCAGGTCGCCGGTTGCGGTGGTTGTTGTCCCGTCACGCAAAGCGAATGTCGCGGTGACGCTATTCTCGTCCTGTTCAAAACTTGTGAGCTGGTGGCCCAAATGAATATGATTATCGCCGATCCGGGCGCGGGCGCCTTCATGAAGCACGCCCTGTAAATGGCCGCGATGGATCGAGAATTGCGGGAAATCGTATCCAGCATCGGTGCCGCGCGGTTCCTGCCATACGGTCTGGCCGAACCGGTTTTTATAGATCAGTTCAAAGGTACGGACGGCAACCTTGTCGAGGGCGTCCAGCAGACCAAGTTCTGCCAGTTCCTTGATGGCATGGGGCAATGTATTGATGCCAACGCCAAGCTCGCGCACTCCGGCCGATTGCTCAAAGACTTCGCATTCGATTCCGACGCGGTGAAGGCTCATAGCCATCACAAACCCGCCGATACCACCACCAATCACAAGCGCTTTCATAACGTTCCCTCTATTCGGCATCGTAAATTTTCTTTATAGATAAAGAAATTCTAGCGGTTGAACTATCCCGGTCAAGCCCGGAAATGTTTCATGGGCAATTGCCAGGTCTGGGTTTACAATCAGAAAAACCATCAGGGAGACAGGTATGACTGAGCAATCAGCCAATTACGACCAACGAGACCGCTATGATGCGTTGATGGATGTGATCCGTAACCGGATGACGGTTCGCGCGTTTGATGCGGAATACGAGGTGCCGGAAGAGCATTTTTCCCTGATCCTGGATGCCGCCCGCCACGGGCCATCCGGTGCCAACGCCCAGCCCTGGCATTATATTGTGGTTACCGACCCAAAGATCAAACAGGGCATTGCGGATTATTTTGTCGCCGAGCAAAGGTTCCGCGCCAAGCTCAAAATGAAATTCCCGACGCCAAATTATTCAGGTCTCGCCACCGCGCCGGGGTTGATTGTGGTTGTCTCTGATTTCCGCTGGGTGCGGGCTTTCCCAACCCTCAAGGACGACACCTCCGAACTGAACGCCATGTATATTGAAAATGCCGAACGGATCCTGCTGCAAAGCGTTGCCGCTTCCACCATGTCGGCGCATCTGGCAGCCGCTGCGCTTGGCTATAATGTCTGGTGGGTCACAGCGATCGGTCAGGAAAAAGCGCAGAACACCATGAAGCCCCTACTCGGGGTTCCCGATGATTTGTCGATCCTCGACATCATGTGTTTTGGCCCGCCGTTGAAAGCGCCTTACAAACGCTGGAAAAAGGAACTCGGCGATATCATGAGCGTCAACAAATTTGACATGGCGCAATATATGTCTGACGACGAGATGGAAGACTGGATCCAGAATCAACGCCACAAGGTGATGTATAAAGACGCCGAGAATGTGGACTAGGTGCCGCTCAGCACATCTGTTCGCCAACCACGTGATCACCACTCGTCTCTGCTGGATGGTTGATTAAATCCTGGATGATCCGCTGAAGACTTTCTTCAGTCGTTTCGGCATGCGCTACGGGCATGGCTGAAAACAGCACCATAGCCAACGAAACCCCGAAAATCATTTTCCGCATTTTTATCTCCTAATATAGAAGGCTAACCCAATTCTCAGTTAGATGCACGTGGTCTGTGCTGGCTCTCGTCCCGTTTGAATGGATGTGAAACTTTCATGGCATATGCTGGAGAGAATTGTGGCCAAGGCAACTGAGCCCCTTGGCAGTGATTGCTTGTTCCCCAGCTAACGTGATAATTTTCTTGTCATGAACGAAGACAAAATCAATTTCAGAAAAGCGGACAATGCAGACCTGTCCGCGATCGTTGCCATGCTCGCTGATGATGATTTGGGCCGATTGCGCGAAGCCCCTGAGCTTCCGCTCGCGGCGGCGTACAAAAGCGCATTTAAGGCTATCGAATCTGATCCAAATCAACTTCTTGGCGTTGCAATAGCAGGCGACCGGGTCGTTGGAACCCTCCAATTGTCCTTCATCCCGGGGATCGCACGCAAAGGAGCTTGGCGCGGACAGATCGAAGCCGTCAGAATCGTGAGTGACTATCGCAATTCAGGTCTCGGACAGCGCATGTTCGAGTGGGCTATTGCGCAATGTACGTCGCGTGAATGCACCCTTGTTCAACTAACGACGGACAAGGCCAGACCGGATGCGCATCGATTTTATGAGAAGCTTGGATTCAAGGCGACGCATGAAGGTTACAAGCTTGCGCTCTGATAGTTCGCTTTCAACGCCCCGAAACGTACACCCTAACCAATATAGCCCCCGGCCTTGAGGTGATCGAGAATATCATCGGCCAATTCTTCTGCTGTACGTTCGGTGGTATCGATGCGAATTTCCGGATTTTCTGGAAATTCATATGGTGAATCGATGCCGGTGAAATTCTTGATTTCGCCAGCCATCGCTTTTTTATAAAGCCCCTTTGGGTCGCGCTCCGCACATACCTCAATTGGCGTTTCCACAAACACTTCCAGAAATTCACCCGTCTCGAGCAGGTCCCGCGCCATTTGGCGTTCGGAGCGGAATGGCGAGATGAACGAGACCAGCACGATCAGACCGGCATCGACAAACAGTTTGGTGGTCTCCCCGACCCTGCGGATATTTTCCACCCGGTCAGCATCGGTGAAGCCCAGGTCGCGGTTCAGGCCGTGACGCACATTATCACCGTCAAGCACATAAGTATGGCGGCCAAGGGCGTGCAGCTTCTTCTCGAGGATATTCGCCACAGTGGATTTGCCCGACCCGGAAAGGCCCGTGAACCAGAGGGCACAGGCGCGTTGCTGATTTAGCTCAGAGCGTATCTTTTTGTTCACATCCATCGCCTGGACATGGATATTTGTAGCGCGGCGAAGGCCAAACGAAATCATTCCGGCGGCAACTGTGGCGTTGGTGAACCGATCGATCAGGATGAATGATCCGGTCTCGTGAATATCTTCATATGGATCGAACGCGACCGGTTCCGACAGAGACAGGTTACAGAATGCAACTTCGTTGAGATCAAGGGTCTTTGCCGCCAATTTGCGGAAATTGTTGATCCCGATTTTGTGCTTTAATTCGGTGACCGTGGCTGTGACGGTCCGGGTGCCGCTTTTCATCAGATAGGCCCTGCCGGGCAGCAGCTCCTCTTCCGCCATCCATACCAAATGGGCCGCGATCTGATCGCTTACTTCCGGTCGGTCATCCGCTGCGACCAACATATCGCCCCGGCTGATATCGATTTCATCTTCAAGGGTGATGGTGACCGCTTCCCCCGGTCCGGCTTGCGCCAGATTTCCATCAGCGGTCACGATTTCCTTGACAGCCGACGCTTTCCCGGTTTTCGCGACAACCAGTTTATCGCCGGGCGCGATTTGCCCCGACGCGATGGTCCCTGAAAAACCGCGAAAATCCAGATTGGGCCGATTGACCCACTGGACCGGCATCCGGAACGGGCCTTGTTCGCGGGTTGTGCCAACCTGAATATTTTCCAGATAATCCAGCAGACAAGGCCCTTCATACCAGGGGGTGTGTTTGCTCCGCTCGATAACATTATCGCCGTAGCGCGCCGACATCGGAATCGGTTGCAGGGTTTTGAAACCGAAATCATCGGCAAAGCTTTTATAGTCCGCGACAATTTCGTCGAACCGGCTTTGGGAATGGTCAACAAGATCAATTTTGTTGATCGCCAGTACCACATGCTTGATCCCGATCAAGGACGCGATAAACGAATGCCGCCGGGTCTGGGTCAGGACCCCTTTACGGGCATCGATCAGGATGATCGCAAGATCTGAATTCGACGCACCCGTCACCATGTTTCGGGTATATTGTTCGTGGCCAGGGGTATCGGCGATTGTGAATTTGCGCTTGTCAGTGGAGAAAAACCGATAGGCAACATCGATCGTGATGCCCTGTTCGCGCTCGGCCTGAAGACCATCGACGAGCAACGCCAGATCAAATTCATCCTCACCTGTCGTGCCGTATTTTTTGGTGTCGGTGCGCAAAGATGCGAGTTGGTCCTCAAACAGCAATTTGGTGTCGTAAAGCAGACGGCCGATCAGGGTTGATTTGCCGTCATCGACGCTGCCGCAGGTGAGCACCCGTAGATAGCTCTTAGTTTCCTGATCGGCGAGGAATGCGCTGACCGCTGAGCCCTGTTGTGTTGGAGCATTCATTCGATTTATTCCTCGCCCGGCATGAAAGCTGCCATTTCGTCATCCCGGACAAGCCACGGCCCCAATGTGGCGCATGCTCCGATATTGACCCGTGGCGCGATCCGGGATCCAGACTTTAGCGATCTGGCTTTTAGCACACCCACACTGGATTCCAGCTTTCGCCGGAATGACAAAAAGGGGAAAGTATTCATCTAAAAATACCCCTCGCGCTTTTTCTTTTCCATCGAAGCGGATTCGTCGACGTCGATCAGGCGGCCTTCGCGTTCAGATGATTTTACCGTGAGCATTTCTTCGACAATGGCTTCGAGAGTATCAGCGTCAGAATCCACCGCGCCTGTTAGCGGGTAACAGCCAAGGGTACGGAACCGCACCTGTCTGGTTTCCACCACCTCTTCGGGCGCCAACGGAAAGCGCTCATCATCGACCATGATCAGCGTTCCGTCCCGGGTGACGACGGGACGGGGGGCAGCAAAATAAAGCGGTACCATCGGGATTTTCTCGGTCAGTATATATTGCCATATATCCAGCTCGGTCCAGTTCGAGAGCGGGAAAACGCGGATCGATTCACCCTTGTTGACGCGGGTATTGAACAGGTTCCAAAGCTCGGGGCGCTGATTTTTCGGATCCCAGGCATGGCTTTTGTTGCGAAAGGAAAAAATGCGCTCCTTGGCACGGGACTTTTCTTCGTCGCGCCGGGCACCGCCGAAAGCCGCATCAAAACCATGCTTGTCGAGGGCCTGTTTCAGCCCTTCGGTTTTCATCACGTGGGTGTAATTGGCGGACCCATGGTCGAACGGGTTCATGTTCCGGGCGACGCCCTCTTCATTGATATGAACGATCAGGTCGAGGCCGAGCCGCTTGGCGGTTTCATCGCGAAACTTGATCATCTCACCAAACTTCCAGGTGGTATCTACGTGAAGCAACGGAAATGGCGGTTTTGAAGGGTAAAACGCCTTCATCGCCAGATGCAGCATGACGGAGGAATCCTTACCGATCGAATAGAGCATGACCGGATTTTCAAACGCGGCTGCCACTTCGCGGAAAATCTCGATTGCCTCGGCTTCAAGCCGCTTCAAATGTGTTTGTCGCGCAACAGGCACGGCCAACTCCCGGGTTAATTTCAATGCCATAAATAGAATTGTTCTTTATATAGTACGAAGAGATTGTTCTGCAAAATGTGATTTTCATTTACAACGATTTTTTCTTTCCAGCAAGCTTTGTAAATTTCTTTGCGTTCGTTATATCAAACATCAAATCCGCCGGTTACAAAATTGAAAGACTTGTTTGCTATGATTTACACCAAATAGTCGAAAACTCAGCGCCTTGGCGTAAAAACAA
This sequence comes from Hyphomicrobiales bacterium, assembly GCA_021775875.1. Lineage (GTDB taxonomy): Bacteria > Pseudomonadota > Alphaproteobacteria > Rhizobiales > NORP267 > NORP267. Next base: position 59,206 of record JAJFHA010000003.1, read on the forward strand.
ACAGCAAAGGCTATATCAAATGAAAATTCTCGTGACAGGCGGTGCCGGATATATTGGCAGTCATATGGTGCTTGAATTGCTGGCCCGCGGCGACAAAGTTGTTGTGCTCGACAATCTTTCAACCGGGTTCCGGTCCAGCATCCCGAATGGTGTGAAACTGGTTGTCGGCGATGTGGGCGACGAGGCGCTTGTTGGGCAAACCTTGCTCGCTGAAAATATCCAGGCCGTCATTCATTTTGCCGGATCGATTGTGGTGCCGGATTCCGTCACCGACCCGCTCGGATATTATTTCAACAATACGGTCAAATCCCGCTCTCTCATCGCTACTTGCATCAAACACGGCGTGAAGCAGTTTATTTTCTCATCCACCGCCGCTGTATACGGCAACCCGGAGAGCGTCCCTGTAAAAGAGGACGCCTTGCTGGCACCTATCTCCCCGTATGGCTCGTCCAAACTGATGACCGAAACCATGTTGCGTGACGCCAGTTTCGCTCATGATTTTCGCTATGTGGCTTTGCGCTATTTCAATGTGGCCGGTGCGGACCCCAAGGGGCGCAGCGGCCAATCTACAGCACGCGCCACGCACCTGATCAAGGTGGCGTGCGAAGCCGCACTTGGAAAACGAAATCATCTGGATATTTTCGGCACCGATTATCCGACCCCTGATGGCACCTGCATCCGCGACTATATTCATGTGGCTGATTTGGCCCGGGCGCATGGGGAAGCCCTTACATATCTGGCTGACGGTGGCGAAAGCCTGGTGGCGAATTGCGGCTATAGCCACGGCTATTCGGTGCGGGATGTAATTGATTCCGTGAAACGCATCTCGGGCGTGGATTTCCCCGTAGTTGAGGTTCCACGCCGCGCTGGCGACCCGGCATCCCTTGTGGCAAATTCCGCATGTGTCCGCTCGGTTCTGGGCTGGAAGCCCGAACTTGATGATCTGGACGCGATTGTCGCTCACGCTTTTGCCTGGGAACAACATCTTCTTGCCCACCAGGCCGCTTGAATAAAATCCACGTGGTTTTTGTGTAAGGGTTTCCCGGCGCGAGCAGTCCAGCTAGGTTGCCTCTTCATCATGGTTAGTGCATGCCGGGGTGGTAATGACTAAAACAACACAATGGCTGGAAATCTGGGGTGGTATTATGACCAATCCCCGGTTGTCGGCTGTGGCGGCATTTTTGGCGCCTTTGGTCACAATCATTTCGCCGCCAGCTTTCATGGCATATCTGACACTTATGGCAGCCGGTCTGGCAGTGCCGCTGTGGCTCGCCATTTATGAACCCGAAAGTCGATTTTCGCGAGACCATTTGCCGGAAAAGGATCAGGTATTATTCTGGTTGAAATGGATAGCCGCAATTGCCGTCCTGTTTCTGATCGGCAATATCAACGCTGCCGACCATATGGACGCAATGGTCCGTACCATTCATGTGTTCGCAGCTTTTGCAGTCATCGCAATTTTCGCGTCCGGGATAAAGGTGCTGGACCGCAACAGCCGTGCAATCATATTTCGAGCCCTACTTTGGGGCGTGATCACCGCCGGAATCATACTGACCCTGATCGGGTTAGCGCACCCCTACCGGATTCCATTTTGGCGGGAGACGAAGCTGCTGGTTCCCCATGCTCCATTTTACAATCGTGCGCTCGTGGTGCTGGTATTTATGGGCGCTGTCGCCATAGCGCGCGCCATCATCGAGGGCCGGAAAAAGCTTTCATTTGCAGCTGCAGGTTTTATATTTTCAGCGACACTTTTATCTTCGAGCGAAAGCGCAAAGCTTGTGATTTTGATGTTGGCTTTCGTCGGATTCCTGGTGTGGAGAATGGGAAAATCGGCAATTTTATGCCTGACAGCATTGGCGTTGACATGGATATGGATGTCGCCCTGGATTGCCAGCTTTGCACACAATTTGGCTTCCGGCAGCGACTGGGTTGAACAAGCCCGACCTCTATCTTCCACATTGTTGACGTTGCTGGCACGGGTCGAGGTTTGGGCGGCTTCAGGCAATCAGATTTTACTGAACCCATTTGCCGGGTGGGGGCTAGATGGAATTGAACATCACGGCCTGCCGACTTTGCAGCACATTTTCTTTCCAAGCGACTATGTTCATCATCCCCACAATGGAGCGATCCAGGCATGGATCGATTTCGGCATCCTCGGGCCGGTAGTGTTTTCCGTGGCTTTGTCGCTGTTGGCTGGCCATATTTTGCGTACCCAAGACCGCTACCGTCCGTGGCTGGCTGCTTTGGCTTTTGGGGCAATCAGCCTGATTTTCGTCTCCCATGGGTTATGGGAAACATGGTGGATAGGATTACTCGGTTATGTCTATGGCATGGTCGGGATTGCAACGATCATTGAAGCAAAAAATAGCTGTGGGCCATCACGCCTGCCGTAGTTGATTTTTTACAAACGCAGTCCGGTTTCAATCCGAATTTCATAAGATTCTTCCCGTCTATTGGCAGTTTGATACCCGGTTCACCTGTTGCATCAACAAAGCTGGTCCGTGACCGTCGGTTCCGGCTGAATTGGTAAAAGTCAGCACAATCTTGTGCAACTGATTATCGGATGGCAGAGGAATGTCGATTGATTCAAGGACATCCGGCCGGAAGCTCAACTCTGCTACCTCCTCATCGTCGACTGCAACTGTCATATTTTTTAAGCTCTTATTTGCACGGCCCGCAATCACGACAATATTCTCGCAACTATTGGGAGCGAAAATCTGGAAAGATGCTTCCGGGCCATTTGCCCAACGCACCATCGGTAAATTCTCCTGAGGGAATGGCCCCACCAACTCTCCGAGGTTTTCAGGTTCCACAAGTGCGGCAAGCAATGGGTACCCGACAGTAACCTCTCGCTCACGCTGCAGCGCTTGATCATCGCAATCTGACAATCGATTGCAGAGAGCGCTCGAAAGATGGGCGGTAGCCAATCTGCGACCATTGGCGTTAGCGTGATAAGGTGTATCCAGAACCATTTCAAATGGTATCTGGCCTTGGATTTCTGTATTTATAAAACGGTCCCCGACGATATCTATGAGGGCTTGTTTCAAATTTTCTTCTGGGCCGAAGATTGAAGGTGGAATTGCAAAATATACGCTTGCACCTTTGTCTTCGATTAACTCAATTGCCCTTCTAATTGACGCAACGGTTGGCGCAGGGAAGTAGCTCCTGCAGTCAGACAAGATACCCGTTATTTCCAGGATGGAATAATCGGCAGGGCTTCCTATTGCATCACAATTACGGTCGGTTCCCGGGAGGTTGTCCAGTTGGTTGACAACACGTAAGAGCAATTGTTCATTTCCGAGAATATCAGGCAGGTCGCCAAATTGCTGCAGTTCGTACGCCCAATAACCGTTTTCCCTGCGCCTGTAGGGAACCTCCCACATCCAGGCAGAGCGAATAATATCTTCCAGCCTGATGTGAGAAAGAAGTGATAGCTGCTCGTCAACCGATCCTGTCAGAAGAAAGCGGTTATCGGTGCCGTAAGTGACAGCAGATGCGAATCTTGTGACAAATTGAGAAGGGTTATACATATTCAATAAGTAAGGAAGCACTACGACAACATCATCGTCTCGACTGATATTTATTGCCTGATTCAAAATCGAGGCGATGCCTACGCCACCATGCACACCCATGTTAAAGGCAGGACGCCCGGCAATTTGGGACAGGTGCCCCGCATCAATTCCGAACAAAACATCGGACCCCCCATAAATTAGAATGCGTGGTGATTGCATATTACTGGCGTTATTCTCTTTTTCCCTTGTTAGATAGGCAGTCCAGTAAGCCCCTGGATGTTCTGGCGGCACGCCCGGTGTCGCAATTATTGAACCGGCAAAGATGGCCAGGGCAATAAAAATTACCACTACAAATCCGACCACATATCTAAAACTGAAAGTAGATAAACTCGACATAAGCATCCGATCTTGAGATGATATACAGATCCATAGCCGCAATGGCTGCAATCACCAGCAGCCACCCAGCCGTTGGTCGCCAGGCCATATTTGCAATTTTTTCAGGCTGGAAAAAATGCCTCATCGCTGCCACGCCCCTTCGCATTGGCATGTGTAGCACCGGCAGATAGCGCCGCATGATTTCGAGTGTATTCGGCATTGCCGCGACAACAAGAAAAGCTGCGACAAGAATCCAATAATCTGAAAAATGTATCGGCGCTGCAAACGCCCAGGAATACATTGAATCATATATTGTCATGGCGGTTGTGAAATCCGGTGCCCGAAACAGCACCCAGCTATTGGTAACTGTAAAAAAAGTCAGGAACCAACCGAACAAGCCCAACCGAATATCACCCCGCATTTGTCTCCAAAAATGATTTACAATTAAAAAGAGGCCATGCAGGCCGCCCCAGGCAACGAAGGTCCATGATGCACCGTGCCACAAACCACCAATGAGCATGGTCGCCATGATATTTAAACGATGACGCGCCCAACCCGTTTGGTTCCCACCCAAAGGTATGTAGACATAGTCTCGAAGCCATCGCGACAAAGTCATATGCCAGCGTCGCCAAAACTCTATAATGCTCCCCGACTTGTAAGGAGAAAAGAAATTCACGGGCAGCCTGATTCCAAACATGCGGGCGAGACCGATTGCCATGTCTGAATAACCGGAAAAATCAAAATAAATCTGGAATGTATAGGCCAGTGTTCCGCCCCAGGCCGCGATCGTTTCAATATCTTTGCCGGTAGCAGCATCGCCAAACATCTGTGAAGCAATAATCGCACAATTGTCGGCAATACCTACTTTCTTGAAAAACCCGATTGTAAATATGGTGAGCCCAATCGCGACGTGCATCCAAAGCCGGGAGAAATAGACATTGCGGCCAGTTCCAAAAAGTTTATTGAACTGCGGCATCATTTCAGCATGATGCACAATCGGGCCCGCAATGAGTTGAGGGAAAAAACTGACAAAAAGCAGATAGGGCCAAAATTTAGGCTTTACCGGCTTCGATCTCATGTCTACCAACCAGGCAATTTGCTGGAAGGTAAAAAATGAAATTCCTATCGGCAACGCTATGCCGAGAAGTCCAATATTCAGAGAGGACACGGCATTTATGTTCGATATCGTAAAATCAGCATACTTAAAGACGGCAATCAGGCTGATATTGAACAATATGCCTGTCACAAGCCAGGGGCGGCTTTGTGTAGCAAACAGACGATTGCCGATTAGAAAATTGACGGTAATTGAGCCGAGAAGCAACCCAAAGAGGCGAACATCATTCCAAATATAGAAAGTAACCGACGACAATCCCAACCAGATAAGTGCTGATTTTCGAAATGAACACCGTAATAGAATTAAATAAACGACTAATACAACGGGCAGAAATGCAAGAAAAAAATGAAAATTTGTGAAAAGCATGCTGAATAATGTCAGCAATCGTAATCAGGTAAATTCGATATGTTCACAAAAATTCCCACCCTGTTTCAGACCGTTGCCGCAGATTTTGTATCTCAGTTCAGGAATTATGACAAACCAACATATACCAATCGCCCACCAACCAAGTTGTCATTTTGTGATTAATTGTGCTGTTTGGCTTAGCTATCCTATACAAGTAGAACAACTTGAAACGCAGTCCATACAGACAAATCTCACCGGTCATCAATGAAAATTCTCATCCTTACAAGATGGCTTTCCACCGAACCTGACGACGGAACCATGATCAATGATCTGGCGGAAACGCTTCAAGACCTTGGCCACGAAGTTCGTGTCTTGTGCACCGACTGGAAAAACCAAACTGAAACGGGAGAATATCTGGTCAATGGGGTGCCGGTTTGGTGGTACGGCGAGACAAGTATAAAATGGCTGCCAAAGCGTCTGGCAGGGCCATTGAAATGGCTCACGGTTTCTCCATCCGCTCGTCGGCATTTTCGCGGCGTGATAGAAGATTTTGCCCCGGACGGAATTGTCGTTACCTCACTGACAATTTTCTACACCGGCATTCTGGGTTATTTCAAACGCCGTCTACGCCGTCCGATGCTACTCATTCTGTGGGATTTTTTCCCCTATTACAGTTACCAGGTCGGGGTTTTCAAAAGCCGAGCGCTGTTTCATATCGGCCTCTATCTTGAAAGCCGCCAACTCCGGTTATTCGACCTGATCGGGCTGATGACCCAAAGCAATATCGACTATTTTGAAAATGCGTATCCAGGCGTGCGCGGGCCGCGCCTGGAGGTTATTCCGATCTGGGGCGCGGCACCGGATCAGGGCATTGTTGACCGCGCCGCCTTGCGCAAGAATTTTGATTTGCCTAACGACAAGGTCATTGCGGTTTACGGCGGCAAGCTTGGTGTCGGCCGAGGCATTCATGGAATTCTCGAACTTGCCAGACAGAGCCAGAAGGACATAACGGATGTCTATTTTGTGCTCATTGGTGATGGCCCGTTGCGCCCTACCATCGACGCGTTCATTACTGAACATCAACTCGATAACATCACCTGCCTGCGCCGGGTTGAACGCAAGATTTATCAGCAATTTCTGACAGCCTGCGACATCGGCATTGTCAGCACGGTTTCAGATGTGGACATGCCGTCATTTCCTTCCAAATCAATCGACTATTTCCGCAACCAGGTGCCTATCCTGGCTTCTGTGGCGGAAAATACCGACTATCCCGATATTCTGGAGAACCAGGCCAAAGCAGGTCTCGCCGCCAAGGCCGGGAACATGGAAGAATTCAAGGCAAAACTGGCAAAGCTGGTCCGGGACAAGGCCGGGCGCAGGAAGATGGGCAAAAACGGACTGGATTATTTCATGGCCAACATGGAAGTATCCTCTGTCGCCTGCCAGGTTGTCGACCTGCTTGAGGAATTGGCTGAACAGAAAAAATAAATATTACTGCCTAGCCGGATACATTCTTCTGATTGGTCTTCAGGCAGAAATAGGAACCGATTGCCAACACATCCATTTTTGTACGCATGAAGCAATCAATCGCCTGATCCGGGGTTGCGACAATGGGTTCATTCTCGTTGAAGCTGGTGTTGAGCAGAACCGGAATGCCGCTTTGCTCACAGAATTTTGAAATCAGATCATAATAGAGGGGGTTTTCCGGGCGTTTCACCGTTTGCAACCGGCCGGTATTGTCGGCGTGGTTGACGGCGCATAATCTCTCCCGCCATTCCGGCCTGATCTTGTAAACATGAAGCATGAACGGTGACGGGTGGTTGTGCTCAAACAATTCGCTCTGCCGGTCTTCCAGAACCGCCGGCGCAAACGGACGGTACCATTCCCGGCGCTTGATACGCGAATTCAGGGTTTCCTTCATCTCCGGTAGTCCCGGATGAACCAGAATGGACCGGTTGCCCAGCGCCCGGGGGCCCCACTCCGCCCGGCCCTGGAACCATCCCATGACGTCTCCCTTGACAATTATTTCAACGGCTCTGTTGAGCAATTCCTCGCGCTCGCATTTCTGATAGACAATGCCTTGCCTGTCGAGCGCAGCGCGGATTTCTGAATCGCTGAATTCATCCCCCAGATAGGAATTCTCCATGACCCAGCGATTGCCTTCCTTGAGGATGGAATTGCTCACATAAAGGGCGGCGCCAAGGGCGATGCCATCATCACCGGATGCTGGCTGAATGCAGGTCTCTTTGAACGGGGTATTGTCAAAAATCTTGCCATTGACGACGCTGTTCAACGCGCTGCCGCCAGCAAGCACAACATGATCGCCGCCGACCTTTTTGTGCAGTTCGTTCAGCAGATGAAGGTAGATATCTTCAAATCGCCGTTGCAACCCAAAAGACAAATCCATGTCGCGCTGGCTAATTTCATCTTCAGGCGCCCGTGGCACGCCCAATTGTTTGACAACCTCGTCGGAATACATTCGCGGGACGGCCATTGTGCCGTCATCGCCGATACTGATACCGCCGCCGGAACCGAAGGGGAGAAAATATTTCAAATCCAATTCAAAGGAATTGTCCTTGAGGGTGACTACTTTCTCAAAAAATTCTCTGTAACTGTCTTCCCCGTAAGGTGCCAGTCCCATCACTTTGCCTTCATCGCCATAAGCACCATAACCGATGATCTGGCAGATCATGGTGTACAGGAACCCGGCTGAATGCGGCACATAGATGCGGTTAAGAATTTCAATCCGGTCGCCTTCGCAACGGGTCATCATCCCGGTCACGAAATCGCCCGAGCCGTCCAGCGTAAAGCCCGCCGTTTTATCCCATGGTGAGATGAAATAGGCGCTGGCGGTATGGGCCAGATGATGTTCCACATTGTGAATGGTATAATTGAGTTGTTCCTGCGGGGTCGCCAGTGCTTCCGCCATCAGCCCCTTGAAATCCATGCGCACATCGGATTTCTTTTTGACCGAGATGAATTTGGCCAGCATACCCGGATGGCGTAGCGCATACTCAGCCTTCTTCATCCGGTTTTTGCTGGTGTCGCGGCCAATCGCCACCACATCAATTTCCTTGCCTGTCACCCCGGCAATCTCAAGGCAACGGCGGATCGCGAGGGTCGGGAATCCGGCATAATATTTGATCCGGTTCAGACGCTCTTCAGCAAGCGCAGCAACCGGCACACCGTCCACAACAAGGCAGGCGGATGCGCCCGCATGGTAAGAATTGATCCCCAATATTACAGCCATGCAACGACCTTCTTGTTTCTGCTTACCGGCTATCCGCATTCCAATGTGGGAATACCCGTTTTGTCTAGCGACAGATGGGGCGCATCACAACATGGATATGAAAAAAATTCAGTCTGACACGCCGCCGGTTCCTGTCAGGCTGGCGAAATAACTGCGCCCGTCAATCCCGCGCAATGCTTCTGCGTGAAACACAAACCGCTTGCTGGTTTGCGGCCCGTCGGCAAAAGCAATGACGCCGTTCTTGAAATAACGGTAGGCTAGTGCATCTTTTTTGTAGGCCGCTATTTCCTGCCAATGTTCCAGATCACGCGAAGCATAAAGCCTGGCATATTGCGACGTGATGCTGGGGCCGCGCTCCACCGAGGTCTGCATCAAACAGACGCCGTCGGTGAGGCTTTTGGCGTACCATACCGACCCCGGCAGGGATTGGCCCGCGGTCAGGGCGCCGGATTTTTTATCAAGCCGCATGACATGAACAGCGTCCAGAGGGCTATCCATGCCCCACGTCACCGCGTCTTTGGTGAACAGCAGTGAAACCGCTCGCCATTTCTGGGTGCCATCGCCCAAGAAATCCACGTTGCTGAAATCAGGGTCGGTAACCGCCAAATGGCACTGACCGTCATGGTCGCCGGTGGCGACCCAGATTTTATCGGTGTAAGGGTCTTGAAAAATACCATGGATATGGCGAATGCTGCCACTGTTGTAGCGATAAATCTCGTGCCAGCTGCGACCGCCATCCTGGCTGTGATGAATACAAACCGGCCCGGAATCCGGATTTGAGAAATATTCGCCGAAATATATATTCTGGCCATCAACATTGAGAACACCGCAATGCAAGGCGTTGCGTCCGACCCTGATCTTGTGAACCCTTTCCAGAACCTGCGCGACGATGTCGTAATAGTAAATCCAGCCCTGATACAGGATCATGACCCCGCGCCCGTCATCGACGATGATGGCATTACCCTTGTCGAGGCGAAGCAGCCTGCGGCCCAGGCGAAAATTACAGACCAAACGTTTCGTGAAAGGTAAGTCGATTTCTATTCTGGTCGTGTGGCCGGATAATCTGGCGAAAAACTTACGACCCCTGCTATAGACCATATCGTCGGTTTCACTGTTGAAGTAGTGAATAACTTCAGCGTCCCGATATTGTTCGGTTGCAAGCTTCATGGGAACCGTCGGACTTTCCAAAAATTACGACGTGCTGGCTGTCGACCGGAATGTAAATCCCCGGTCATCGTACCCGACAAGCTTGAAACCTATACTTTCCATGAGGTCTTCATAGCCCTCTTCCGTTACAGCAAGAGAAATATATTCGCATCCCATTGCTATGACCTGCTTCATGCCTTCCAGGATTTCACGCTCGGCACCGTTGGTAGTGATACTGACAAGCTTCGGGGCGCCAAGCGCGTGTTCCGCAAATACATTGTCAACCGCATCCACTTCAACTGAAATCCGGTTGAATTTGCTTTTGTCAATCAGGCTGTCATCGGCATTGGGCACCTCGGCCAATGTGTTTGATGCCGGGTGATTGGGATTGGACAGGAATTCGAGCCGGTCACGCCCGGACCAGGCCCCTTTGTCAATAACGATCAAGCGGTTCTCTATCCGCTTCCTCGTCGCAAATGCCCTGATCGCCGCTACATTGTCGGGATCAGGTTCGATAACCACCACTTTTCCCTGCACAGCCAGCATCGCAAAATAGACAAATCTTGACCGGCCAACGGCCAGCAGATCGCGTGGTGCACCGATCTGAACCACGATGTCATTTTTTCGGATAATCTTGTAGGGATATTTGCCCCGGCGCAGCTTCAGACCGAAGGAAAATTTCAGGTCACCGGGAACCGCCCGCAAAGCCCAGGCGAAGGGCCGCGTCACCAGTCGCCAGACCCGGCGCGGCATGAATTTCTTGATTGTCAGCAAGGGCCCGCGATCGCTACTAACAGTATTTGTAGTCATGGTTTTCTATCCGGAAACGATGGGGTGAACAGGTGTCGGGGAACAAACCTGCCGAACTTGCGTGCGGCGTGAAAAAAGCCAGATTGCCAACCATGCAATCGTGGAAAAATAATAATCCGCTCCCATGGTGACCTGATTGTTCATTGATGAATAGAAGAAAATGATCACTAAATGCAGGAAAAAAAGGAATGCCGGAATGTTCCGTCTACCCAGAAAATCCCGCCAAGACAAGGCAAACATGAAGCCCAGAACAAACATGAATACGAACGACCCAGCAAAGCCTATATCATTGGCGATCCAGACATACATGGTGGACCAAAGAAATTTCCTGTCCCACCCCAATTGCTCGATTTTGCCGATATAAGAGCGGTCCAAAACAACGCGTGACCCGGTCGCGCCCAGGAATTTTTCCATCAGAAAAAACGAATGGCCGATGCCGAAAGTCGTATCGAACGGCTCCTGCAAGGCCAGAGACAAGCCATAATAACCGTGAGACAAGTAATTGATCACGATGACACCGCTAACCTGATCACTTTGCGGCAACCAATTCACAAAAACATTGTTGGTGTCGGCACACAAATGGGTCAAACCATGACAATATTGGTCAGGTTCGCCGAGGCGGGCATTTTTGCGGTGGATAAAAAGCTGGGTTACCGCACCAACAAGAACTACCGAGACGCACACCAAAGCAATCATTTTCTGGCGTGACAAAATCTTCAGTTGCCGCGCCAGAAGCCCGGCCGAGACAAGTGTTATGCCAATGAAAATGCCGAGATCGATTGTTTCCTTGTCGGTGCCTCGCAAAAGCGAAAATGAAATCTGAGACAGTAAATAAAGCAAACCCACCACCCACCACCTGAAGGGAATTACACGTCTGAACAGAATGAACAGGGGAATGGTGACCAGGGTCAGAGGCGCTAAAAGCGAACGCAGGGTGGCAAAATACAGGCGTATTCCGCTCTCGGAACGCACATGCTGGCTCGTTTCCAGGTAAATCGCACCCTGATTGGCGATGGCATAGACCAGATCGAGAGGTGTTTTGCCGGTATAAATATACATTGCCGGGATGGAAATCAGCAGCCCAAACGCCGCACCGGAATAAGCAATCACCTTCATATTGATATTGCTGGACGGTCGGGGCTTCAGAAACATAGCCAACAGGTAGCCAATCGTTACCGCCAACCCGACACCAGTCAGGTACAGATTCAGTTGCAAGCCGTTGGTGACTTGCCAATCGAACGGCCCGTAATAAAACAGCGTAATTGTCAACGAGAACAGACTCAGCCAGGCAATCAGCGGCAAAATACCGAGGAACGGGGATACGTATCTATCCACGAGACGATCTGCCCCAGACATTCTGCATTCCGGCGGACTGGCAATATTGCCTGATTTTCATGTCGCGAACCCTTGAATGGCGAATGGTTTTCTGCATGGTTGCGTATAATATCGCGAAAGATCAAATTACACCAATCAATAGCTTTACCTGCGTCCCAAATTACACCATCAAATAGTTCAGAATACGACTATCCCGGAAGGTCCCTGTACAATGCCAACCTCGGCACGCGTATCAAAAGAACTTATGTATGGTCTGGGTCCATTGGTCATTTCATCTATTATCGCTCTTTCCTTTCTGTTCTATCATTTTTCTGGTCAGGGTACGGCGTTTGACGAACTCGCGCTTGGACCACGAACCGCCACTGTCTACGGTGTGCTTGAGGGCGATCCTGTTCATTGTCTGAAATTTGCCGATGCCGACCGATGTCTGGTGCCAGGGGCAGAATTTAGCGCTGAATCTGTTACGCTCTGGTTTGGCAATTCGCAGCTGCATGGCATGAATGATCACCGCGCGGGACAGGAAGCAAGCTCAACCCAGTTGACCCGTATTCTGCGTGCGGCAGGCCGCAACGCCATCACCTTCAGCCAGCCCAACGCATCCCTGCAGGAACATTATATTCTGCTTGAAGCGCTGTCGGAACGCTTCCGGTTCGACACACTTTTGCTGCCGATTATATTTGATGATTTTCGCGAAATGAAAATCCGCTTCGATGTTCTTGAAGCTGTTTTGTATCCAGGTGTGAAGGATGTTCTTGCCAGCAGTGAAATCGGGCGCCAACTGATTTCGGAGGCAACCGGTACGGATATTCTTATCCAGCCAGTGGATCAGACCTTCTCGCTACAAAAGAACACCGAAGAATGGATCAATACCAGACTGGACGATATATCGGAGATATGGCGCACCCGCGATGAGGCCCGTCTTAGTATCTACATCAATCTTTATAATTTGCGGAACCTCGTCTTCGACATCAACCCAAGCACCAAACGTCCTATGCTGGAGGGCGCTTTCGATCGCAATTGGCAGGCGCTGGAAGCAATCATTGCGGTCGCCAGGCGGAGGGGAATCAGACCCGTTCTCTATATCGCGCCGCTCCGGCCCGAGGATGAAACGCTTTATATTCCCCACGAATACGACAGCTTCAAAGCCAGGCTGACGGCTTTCGCCAGTACGCAAATGGTTGAACTTTACAATCTTGAAAATCTCGTCCCCCTTGAAGAATGGGGCTATATGGGAGCAGTGGTTACGGGAGAAGACCAGGCGATAGATTTCATGCATTTCCGTTTCGAGGGACACCGGCGCCTGGCGCAAGAGCTCTCGCAAATCATTCTGGGCAGGTAAGACGGCAATGATATTCAATTCCGTTACATTCCTGCTATTTCTGGTAATCGTTCTCAGCCTTTATTGGACGCTGCCCAGAACAGGTCGGCTGCTCTTGCTGTTTGCGGCGAGCCTTGTTTTCTACGGATTCTGGCGGATCGAGTATGTGCCGGTCATGCTTGTCTCAGTGCTGGTTGATTATTTTGCCGCAATCAAAATCCACGAGACCGAAAACAAAGCCCGACGAAAACTGTTTCTGCTGTTGAGTCTGGCGGTCAATCTGGGACTGCTGGCCTATTTCAAATATACACTTTTTGTCGCCGACAATGTCGTCTCTATCGCTCAGATGCTGGGGATGGAAACGACCAATGTCAGTTGGAAAATTGTCCTACCCATCGGGATCAGTTTTTATACCTTCCAATCGATGAGCTACACGATCGACGTCTATCGAAAATTCATCAAGCCGGAACGCAATTTCATCCTGTTTGGTGATTACGTGATGTTTTTTCCGCAACTGGTGGCGGGGCCGATCCTGCGGGCAGGCGAAGTTCTGTGGCAGCTTGATGTCCGCCCGGCATTCCGCTGGCAGGACTTGTCCCAGGGGTTGCGGCGCATCCTGATCGGCCTGTTCCTCAAAGTCGGGCTGGCGGACAATATCGCGTTGCTGGTCGATCAGGCCTTCAGCAACAATGCTGGTGTCATCGGGCCGATCGATGCCGGTACCATGGCTTTCATGTTCGGTTTCCAGATCTATTTCGACTTTTCCGCCTATTCCCATATCGCAATCGGCGCGGCGCTTATGATGGGGATCGTCTTTCCGGAGAATTTCCACTTCCCCTATTCAGCCACCTCACCGCGGGAATTCTGGCAGCGTTGGCATATCTCTCTGTCGAGCTGGATCAGGGACTATCTGTATCTGCCGCTGACCGGGCAGAAAGTTGAAGACCGGTCGGCGGGCGGCCTCGGAGAAGCGGTTGAAACCCATCACGGGCAACGGGTCGACGGCGACCACAAATATCTGCCACTTTTTATCACATGGGCGATCATGGGATTATGGCACGGTGCCAATTGGGCTTTTGTGCTATGGGGCCTTTGGCATGCCAGCCTGATTACCATTTACCGGGTTTCCAGATCATTGCGAGAACGCCTTCCGGACAAAATCCGCATCGTCGGCGGCTGGTTCTGGACCGTGCCGCTGGTAATGCTTGGCTGGATACCGTTTCGCACCCAATCGGTTGAACAGAGCTTGGTGATATGGGGGAGCCTGTTTGAGCCAGCCAGGTATTTTCAGCTTAACCTGCGGGAAGTAACCTATCTGATTGCCGCCCTGCTGATGCTGATGGTTTTACTGGCACCTCTTTTCAACGCCAAAATGGCATGGCTTGCAGGCAAGTCCCGGGGACTTCATTTTCTGGCCGAGACGGCAGTTTATTCCCTAATCATAGGAATTGTGTTTATTTATCTGCGACCGCTCCGGCAGTTCATTTATTTTCAGTTCTAGGGCAAAAGCACAGGCAGGATCAGGTTTTGTTGGCGGAGAATAATTTAAGCGTTGATCGCGATGCAGCTCGTGAAGGGTTGATGCGCGCTGCACAATACGGCTCCGCTTCACGGGTTGCGCGTACCCTGCGCAAACCATTCAAGATGATTATTCCCGTTGCCATGCGTAAACTGGGAACAGCGCACGATATTGAGCTGGATACATTTTGGGGAGGGCACATAACCGGTACCCTGCCCGAAGCAGTTTCTTCGGTGATCTGGCGCAATGGTTATTTCGACAAGGGCGTCAGTCTTACCCTGCTTGAGACCTTGAAGCCGGGCAACACGTTCATCGATATCGGTGCTCATTTTGGATATTTTTCCCTGCTTGCAAGTTGGCTGGTGGGGAGCGAAGGGAACGTGGTTTCGGTCGAGGCGATGCCGAAAACATTTACCCGCCTGACCCACAATCTTGATGTGCATAATGCGCACCAAAATGCCCTACCGGTCAATCTCGCCGCCTATTCGCACAAAGCAGAACTAACCTTCCAGGATTATGGCCTGGCATTCTCGTCTCTCAATTCCGCGTTCGGGATTCGCAGCGACAATGAAACCATTTCAGCGACCAGCACAGTCAAGATCGATGCTCGCCCGCTTGATGACATTCTCGCGCCGATGAACTTATCCCGTATCGATCTAGTCAAAATAGATGCAGAATCGAGTGAGATTTTTGTCTTGCAAGGAATGACCGGCATTATTGACCGGTTTGGACCTGATATCATTGTCGAGATCGGAGATGTAGCGCAAGCGCAGGGTGGCGCATCTCGTGAGATTGTCGACCTGCTTGCAGACCAAGGCTATAAAGCATTTCGGCGTATAAATGACCGATTGGAACTGATCGAAATTCAGGATAATTATGGCTATGACAATTTCTTGTTCCGACGGAACCCATAAGGAGTGGGGACATGAATAAAAATTTTCATGAAACCGCGCCACAAACCGAAGTCAAAATGCCAACCGAAAAATCTACGGGTCTGGTTTTCGCGGCTATCGCCCTAATCGTCGCATTTTTCAATCTTGGGAATACCACAGTGATGGCAACTTGCGTTGGCGTTGCTCTGGTACTGACTATTTTGAGCTTAGCAGCTCCTTGGGTTCTTGCCCCTTTGAACGTTGCCTGGTTCCGGTTTTCGCTTCTGCTCCACAAGATTACCAATCCAATTATCATGGGGTTGCTGTTCGTTCTGGTAATTGTCCCGGCTGGGCTGATCATGCGATTATGGTATGACCCCTTGCGCGTCAGAAAGGGTAGGAATCAGGAAAGTTACTGGATAACGGAAAACGACCAAAAAAGACAACCGGCATCAATGAACGATCAATTTTGAAGTGAATATAACCCAGCGGCAAACAACACAGACAGATGAATTTATGGGGTCCATTATAAAAGAATTTTTCAGATATTTGTCGGCTCGCAAAAAATGGTGGCTGCTACCTATCATTCTGATTTTGGTGGCGTTTGGTGGGCTTCTCATTCTAGCGCAAGGGTCCGCTCTGGCACCCTTCATCTATACAATTTTTTAACTCGGATGCGGATCCTCGGCATATCGGCATTTTATCACGACAGTGCGGCAGCATTGATCGAGGAAAGCCATATTGTGGCAGCCGCACAAGAAGAACGGTTTACACGCATAAGACACGATTTCGCGTTTCCGGAAAAATCCATCCGATATTGCCTTGATGAGGCACAGATTGATTTTGATGATATCGATCATGTGGTTTTTTTTGAAAAACCATTTGTGAAATTTGAACGGTTGGTCGAAACATATCTTGCCAACGCGCCACGTGGATATCGATCCTTCAGCAAAGCCATTCCGGTCTGGATCAAAGAAAAACTGTTTCAGAAATCTCTATTGATCAAACAACTGGGCCAGTTTTCGAAAGACGGAAATATCGCTGGAAAATTGCTGTTTGCTGATCATCACCAGAGCCACGCTGCTTCGGCATTTTTCCCGTCACCATTTGAGGAAGCCATTATTCTCACCATGGACGGGGTTGGGGAATGGACCACCAGCTCGGTGGTTATCGGTTCCGGCAACACGCTGGAAAAAGTGAAAGAAATTCGCTGGCCGCACAGCCTGGGTCTGCTCTATTCCGCCTTCACGGCGTATCTCGGGTTCCGGGTTAATTCCGGCGAATACAAGGTGATGGGGCTAGCTCCTTATGGCACGCCGAAATATGCCGATCTGATAAAAGAGCATCTGGTTGATATCGGGAAAGACGGCAGCTTCTGGCTCGACCAGCGCTACTTCTCCTATGCAACCGGCCTGACCATGACCAATCGCCGGTTTGATGATTTGTTTGGTGGACCAGCCCGTATCAGCGAAAGCGAAGTCACACAAAAGGATATGGATCTTGCTGCCTCGATTCAGGCAGTGGCGGAGGACATAATGCTTTTGATTGCCCGTGATCTCGCGAAAACCTATCCGAAAATTCCCAATCTCTGCCTTGCTGGTGGTGTCGCGCTCAACTGCGTCGCTAATGGCAAGATCAGAGACGAAGGATTATTTGAGAATATCTGGATACAACCGGCGGCAGGTGATGCGGGCGGTGCTTTGGGCGCAGCATATGCCGCATATTATACGCATTTGGAAAATCCGCGCGAAGCCACGGGCACCGGCGATCTGATGAAGGGGTCTTTTCTTGGTCCTGCATTCAATCAGGCTGAAATTGAACAGCAACTGAAATCAGAGGGCGCAACATTCCAAGTTCTTGAAGACGATGCCCTCTTTGAAAAAACCACAGATGCACTTTCAAAAGGGCAGGCTGTTGGGTGGTTTAGCGGGCGCATGGAATTTGGCCCACGGGCACTCGGGAACAGATCGATCCTTGGTGATCCGCGTGACCAGGGCATGCAGCAAACACTGAATATGCGTATTAAATATCGAGAGTGCTTCCGTCCGTTTGCTCCTGCTGTGTTGGCCGAGGATGCAGGAGCTTATTTCGAACATCCGGATGCCAGCCCGTATATGCTGTTTGTTGACAAGGTAGCTGAAAAACGCCGCCACGTTTTACCTGACGATGCAGAGGCCCTCTCAGGTCTTGACCGGATAAGCCTTCCTCGATCTGATATTCCAGCCGTCACCCATGTTGATTATTCTGCCCGAGTCCAAACCGTTCACAAGGAAACCAACCCACGGTTTCACGCCCTGCTTTCTGCATGGAAAACTAAAACCGGTTGCTCAATCCTGATCAATACCAGCTTCAATGTTCGGGGAGAGCCTATCGTTTGCACGCCGGTGGATGCCTATAATTGCTTTATGAATACGGAGATGGAGTTGCTGGTTTGTGGCAATTGCATTCTTGAAAAACGCAACCAAAAATCCAGGAACAGGGCGGCATGAAGGTTTTTAGGAAATACCGATTCCAGATTTCCTGTTTAACCGCGCTGACAATGCTCACTTTATCCATTCTGGGTATGATTGGGCAATTTAATCTCTATCTGGAACCGGAAATCATCAGATCACCGTTTGTCACAAGCCATCTGATAATGATTTTTGCGGTGTTCCTGATAGGCATCAGCTTCTTATATTTTTGCTTGAAACACGATCCACGAAAGACATTTATCTATGCGGGATTTGGCTTCTACCTGATTACCATAACTCTAATCGGCATCGAGTTTCTGCTTGGTTTTTTTCTTCCCTCATGGCCAGCCATTGGCCTTCACGCTGCTCAGATACATTCTTCCGAATTTCGCTCAGGTGATAGCGATGCTGCGGTAAACAGCTGGGGGCAGGTTGATCGCGAGCGGAACATCGAAAAGGAAGCTGGAACGGTCCGGTATATTTTTGTCGGCGATTCATTTCTTGAAGATATACCGGGCGCACAAATTTCCAGCCTAGTTGAAAATCACCTTCAGGACAAAATTCAAGGGCAACAGATCGAAGTCATAAATCTTGGTATTTCGGCAACAGCTCCAGACGAATATTATTGGCGGTTGAACAATGTCGGCCTGGACATGTCACCCGACCATTGTGTGATGTTCTACTTTACCGACAATGACCTGCTAGCGGCTCCATCCCTCGGAACCTGGGGCGGCATTGCCGCCCCATACCCGCGCTCTTCTTTGCTATCGCGGTTAGGGCTTTTGCATATCAATCATACTCTGACATATCAGTTGCGTCCCTATTTTAGGGCCTGGTATGGGGCTCAAGATTTAGCTGAATTAGAAACTGGTATCTGGGATCAGGTCAGAGCAATATCGGATGAAGATTTGCCCGCCTATCTGACAACAATGTTGAGATCAGGAAATAGCAATCAGGCGGGTGAACTTGAAGACCTGTTGCACCAGCGCGACCTAACACAATTCTACAGCATTTTGCGTGACCCTCCTGAAGGACGTTTCCGCTCTTCCTACCTCCGGCTTGCCCTCAATTTTGCCGTCGATGGCGGGCAAGTCTGGCCTTTGACCGATATCGCCGACCGTGAAGCCCTGACCCTGAATTATATTCTGGGGGCAAGAGATATCTGTCTGCAAAATGATGCCGAATTCAAACTTATTGTCATCCCTGGAGCACTGGCTGTTGACCCTGCCTTTCGAGATTTTTATGCAAGTATTGCTGATATCGGATTGTTCTTTGACAAATTCAGGCACGCCGGACAACGTATCGCCGAGCAGGTTCGCAGGGAAGGAGTTGCTGTTCTGGATCTAACCGATACGCTCGACGGGCTGGCTGGAAACTATCTGCTAGTTGATGGTCACTGGACACGCGAGGGTGCCCAAATCGTAGCTGAGTCGATGAGCCGTTTTCTTGTCACTAATTAGCATCCACCAATCTAATAATCTCGGTCTCCTCAATCTGTTGTTCATCTTGCCAGCAAAATGCCAATTTGCGATCCGTTTTGGCGGCACCACCTGTACAAAACCCTCAATTATCTGTATCGCAAGCAATGCAATGGTTTAGAGGAAAAGATACAATTACGATGTTCCGGGCGGGGACAAAATTGTCGCTTTCGGTGATTGTAAAAATTGTTGCCGGCCTTGTTGTCATCAAGTTGCTGGCTGAATATCTCTCCGTTGAATCATTTGGCCGCGTTGGGCAATTTTCAACTCTGATTGCTATTCTAAGCGGCCTGGCGGGCGGCGCTATCAATCGAGGATTAATCCGTTATCTGGCCGAACATGATGGCGACAGTAATGAGACCGATGCATATCTTCGGGTGTCCTTCACAATCTGGTTTGTCACATCTGTCATTACAGCTTTGATCCTTGTTGTATTTTCAGGTCAACTATCAAAGCTGCTGGTGCAGAGTGAAGAATTTCAATTTGTATTTTTTTTCCTGGCCGGTTTGAATTTTTTTGCTGGACTTCACAATATCCAGCTTGCGGTGTTGAGCGGCAACAAACGCTATGGCCTGTTCTCAATGGCGCAAATTTTTGGATTGATCATGGGGACCATCGCATTCGCGATTATGCTGATCACCAATGCCACCATCGGAGCCATATTAGGATTTGCATTTATGGCATTCTTCAACGCGCTCGCCAGTGGCTGGTTTGCATGGCGCGAAGGGCTCATTCGCGTGAACCATCTGGCCCTTGATTTCAATTCCGAAATTGCCCGCAAGTTACTCAAATATACTGCCATGCTGATTGTCGGCATCATCGCCGTACCAGCATCACAAATCGTCACACGAAGTTTGATTGCTGACCAATTTGGCTGGCAGGAAGCCGGATACTGGATGGCGTTGGTGCGGCTCTCCGATGTTTATTTTATGTTTTTTGGCGTGTTTCTGGCAAATTACGGTTTGGTGTTGTTCGCAAGCGCTAAAAGTCAGGAAGACCTGATTGCGTCTGTAAAAAATATTTATTCGGTTACCGTACCGGCCTCAATTGTCGTAATTCTGGCCATATTTTTTCTCAAGGATTTTGTCGTTGGAACCGCTTTTTCAGAGCAATATCTCCCGATCACAAAATATTTGAGGTATCAGCTTTCAGGTGATTTTCTGCGGCTGATCGAAGTTGTAATCAGCTATATATTTTTGGCCCGTGGCAAAGTTCTGTTTTTTTGCGGGCTCGAGATTTATCAAGCCGTAATATTCATTCTAAGCTTTCAGGTCTTGGCTCCCCAGGTCGGAACTTTTGCCGGTGTAGGGGCTCATCTGATGACCTATTCGAGCTTGCTTGTAATTCTGGCAATCGGGGGGTTGATCTATCTACGAACCAGCGGAAGTCGTCGCTAAAAATTCGTCTTTGAAATTATTTCCCTGTATCCAGTTGCACGAAGAGTTGACTCCAATTTTCAAGAATTTTTTCTGTTGCAAATCTGCGCTCATAGAGCCGTTTTACATTGGCGCGCAATTCAGTGCGGCGGGTACGTTCTGAATATGCCACGCGGATAACACTGGCTAATTCTGATGGTAAATTCGGCCCGGCCGTATAGCCGATATTTTCTTCCCGGACCATTTTCCCAAGTTCACTATTTTCCTCCATCACTGCCAAAATCGGCGTCGACAATGCGAGGCTGGTCAAGGTCTTGCTGGGGTAGGAAACGTGATACACTCCCTTACTCAGGGAGACTAAATTGAGGCTCGCGCTTGCCATCATTTTTTGCGCAACCGCTGCCGGTTGGCGAGGCACAAAGAACACCGTCTTTTCCTGCAAATCATCCAGCCCGGCAACGAGGCGGGCTTTGGCGGCCCCTTCTCCGACAAACCAGAACTGGATATCGGGCTGGTCTTCCAGCAGCCGGACCGCTTCCATCACCAGATCGAGATTCTGAAAATTGCCGATATTGCCGGCAAACAGGATCGTGAATTTGTCCGCCAGTAATTCGATCGGCGCCTCTTCTGCTGGCGCGTCAAAATCTTCCACCAGGAAATTATTGATGATGTGGGTTTTGATCTGTTCACCACCCGACCGGGCGTTGAGGGTATCGCGCATATCCTGCGACAAGACGATGACCGCATCGGCAAATTTGCAGGCGCGATTGTCCAAAGCCTGGAGCCAACGCCACAGGAAACCTGGAATTTTCCTGCCGGAATATTTGCTTACTTCGGGGTGAATATCCTGGCAATGATAAATGAATTTTGCACCAATTTTTCGCGCCGCGCGTGACCCTGCAAGTCCGGCTGCGATTGGCGGGAAGGTAGCGGCCATGACCGCCTCATAATCGGGGTTTTGCCGGATGTGCTGGCTCAAGCCTCGAGAATAAGAGATCAGATTTGATGCCCGGCGCAGCAAATTGCCTTTGGTTTCCGGCGCTATCGCCATGCGTATAATTGCAATGCCGTCGACCTGCTCTGTTTCTGGCGCTGATAAATCGCTGCCGTCACGATATGAGGGCATGGTTGAAAAGACCGTGACCTGATGGCCGTCATCTGCCAGACGGCGCGCAATCGAGCGCAGCATATATGCGTAAGGCGGGGTGTCCGGCCAGAAATAGCGGTGGGAGAGCAGGATTTTCATGGGCCTTGTCGACCCATGGCCGGTCTGGCAAAAAAGCCGAGCGTCGCTCTGGCCACATATAGAAGCGAGCGGGCGACAATGTTGATATCGGACCAGATAGTGGCACGTTCGATATAGGCTATTTCCTGTTCCAGCTTTTCGTCGAGAATGCGATCGGTATAATCTTCGATCACGTTGCCGCTAGTGAGGCGGTCGTCGGCAATCACTGAAAACAGCAAAGCTGCCGGGCTGGTCAGGCCTGGCTTGACGTGGAGCGATTGCCGGTGCCGGTCGGAATAATATTGTTCAACTATTTCGGGCGCTTCCGGGCGTGGTCCGACGACGGACATCTTGCCCCGCAAAACATCGTAGAGTTGCGGCAATTCATCGATTTTTGTGGCTCGAAGGAAGCGGCCAAAGCCGAAAATCCGCGTGTCACCCGGGGCCGTGATAACCGGCCCGTCGCCCGGATCATGGACGTGCATGGTGCGTAATTTATGCATTATGAACAAGCCGCCGTCCTTGCCTACGCGGTGTGAGCGAAAAATCGCCGGACCAGGCGAACAGATTTTGAGGATCAGGCCACAAACAACCAGAGTCGGCAAAGACAGAAGCAGAATCAGGACCGATACCAGAATATCAAGAAGGCGCTTGCTCATATCACTGGAATAGGCGGAAGGTTTCATGGCCCGGGTTTCAGGCAGACGGTGAAGAGTTGATGGAGAGAAGATTCAATATCTGGTCAGCAACGTATCTGACATCATCGTCCTGCATTGTCGGGAATAGCGGCAACGAGACACAATTGGCAAAGGATTTTTCAGCGTTGGGAAAATCCTCGTTGCGCAGATTATAGGTATCCCGCCAATAGCTCAGCCGGTGCAGCGGGGTATAATGGACTGAACATTTTATCCTCCGCTCATCAAGCCCGGCCATCAATTCATCGCGGCCAAGCAAAGCCTGTTCATTCAGCCGGATGATATAAAGATGCCATGAATGGACCTGTCCTTCGGCGGCGTGGGCAGGAAGCACAAGCGGTGCCTGCGCCAGATATTGATCATACAGGCTGGCCAGATGGGTGCGGCGGGCATGCAGGGCGTCAGCTTTTTTCAATTGCTGGAGCCCGATTGAACCGGCGATATCTGACATATTATATTTGTAACCCGGAGCAACAACATCATATTCCCACCCGCGGCTGTTGGTGTTGAACCGGTCAAAGGCGTCGCGGTCGATGCCGTGCAGCCGCATCACCCGGCACCGTTTAGCAATCTCGGCGTCGCGAGTTACGATCATACCGCCTTCACCAGTGGTGATGGTTTTATTGGCGTAGAAAGAAAAAATACTGGCGTCGGTATCAAGCGCGCCGATCATCCGGTTATCGTGTTTGGCCGGCAGGGCATGGGCGGCGTCTTCGATCACGCGTAAATTGTGTTTGCGGGCAAACGCCATAATCTCGGTCATCCGAACCGGCAGGCCAGCGAAATGTACCACCATGATCGCCTTGGTGTTCGGCGTTATCAAGGCTGGCAACGATGCCGGATCAATGTTCAGGGTGGCGAATTCCATATCAGCGAACACCGGCTTAGCACCCAGATACCGGATCACCTCAGCCGACGCGGTAAAAGTATAATCCGGCACTATGACTTCGTCGCCCGGCCCGATCCCGATTGCTTCAAGCGCCAGGTGCAGTCCGGCGGTCGCTGAATTGACCGCAAGCGCTTCGACCCCGCCGCCGATGAAATCAGCGAAATCGCTTTCAAACTGACGGGTCTTTTGGCCGGTTGTGATCCAGCCGTTACGCAGGGAATCCACCACTTCGGCAATTTCCTCGTCGCCAATCGCCGGGCGGAAAAAAGGAACTTCGCGGCGTTCAGTCATCAGTTTGCTCCGCCTGTGGGCGCGGGTCGCCATCCTGATAGCCAAGACGCGCCAAAGCCGGAGCGATGATTGCCAGCATTTTTTCCTTGTCGTCACTGATCATGCGGGTCGCCCATTTATTATTGCCGTTCGCCTCGATATTTGCCCGGTGATAGTTTTGAACCGCCGAGCGGTCTTGAATTTCTACAAAATTGATCAATTGATCCAGCCTTTGGCCACCCTGCACCATATCCTCGTAACGGATCGTGAATACCCGCTTGGACGGTATGTTGGCCAGAGCGGCATCCGCCAATTCTACCGATTTAAGCCATTGGCGGGCGCAAATTTCAACCAGATTTTCGTGCGCCATGTCTTCGATCATGCCATCATAGCGCACACCCCAGCTTTTGCCGCCACCTCTTTTGTGGCGCAAGCCTTTTGCGAAATTGCCGGCGAATCGAATTGCATAGCCAAGGTTTGCCGAAGGCATTTCACGGAATTTGCGCCATAATTGGCGCATATCCGGCGGTGCCTGCCATTGGCGCATGGAGGATTCCGTCACCGCCCGACCATCGCGGATCAAATGCAGATACCTGGCTTGAGGAAAGACCTTATCGACAAAACCAACCCGGAGCGAATTGCTGACGGTTTTCTCGACAAGTACCTGTCCGTCTCCCTTGGCTAGTGTATGCAATCGGGTCTGGATGAAACGGATGATTTCCGGCGTTGCCAACGCAGCCGGCAATTCGTCGCTTGCCACATTTTCGTTGCCATATCGCCAGACATAATTGACATCGTAAGGCACCGCCCGCACTTCAGGACTGGCCGCCAGCATATTACGCAAAAACTTGGTACCCGAGCGCGCGGCTCCAATAATGATCAGTGGCTGGCGGGAATGATGTTCGGTCATGGCACAATATGTCCGGTCCGAATGCGCTTGTTGCCGTTTGCACTTGGCTACAACAAAATCGCAGATAGATCAGTTTTTCCTTTTTTCCAACGGGTTAAGGATCATTCTGGATGCCATTGGCAATACTTGCAGGGACGTGTCAAACCGGCATTGAGCCGTAACAAATAACATGGCCAGGATCATAGACTTTTGCTATAGCTCGGAGCAATTTAGTCAAGGAAAACAATATGGCAAAGATTCAGGACAATTGGCCTGCTGCAGATGCTAAGAACGGCGTCGAAGAATTTTCGGTAGCTGATCTGCTTGGTGCCATATGGGAAACGAGGCGATGGGTCGGAATCGCTACTTTGCTCACCTGCCTCGCCTTGATTGGTCTGGCGGCGCTGAGATATGTAGCCATCCCCTCGTACAATGTCTACAGGCATGCCATCCAGTTCACTTTCGCGGGAGCTGGCAGTTTCACTTACCCGAATGAGGCCCAATTCTCACTCTATGACATCAAGTCACCCGCAATATTGCAAACGGTGTTCGAAGAGAACAACCTCGCTGATTATGATATTTCACTCGATGAATTTACTGAGTTCGTTTCTGTGGAGCCATTTGCACCCACTTACGACATGGTTGTTGAAAATTTCAGGGTCCGCCTCGAAAATCGCCAATTGACGGTTGCCGAGCGTCGCCAGGTCGCCCTTGAAATGAGGCAAGCCATAAATGCACTAACCAGCCGAAACGCGGTTATCTCCTTCAACATTCAGGGGCGACAGAGCATCCCGGCCGAATTGGGTGCCCGGCTTGTAAACGACATACCCGAAGCCTGGAGTAATATGTTCATCAATCAGCTCGGTGTCGTTGCTACGCCGATAGCTGTCTCCGACCAAAATATTGCAGACGAGGAACTTGCCGGAACTTTGGACAATCAATTGCTTTTGGACTATCTTGGAGAGAGCTTTTCCCGGACACGCAAACATCTCGAAGCATTGTCCGAACTGGCTTTCGCGCAAGGCAGTGTTGATAACGTGACAGGCAAAAGTGTGTTGGACCTGATCCGCGAATTGGAAGATCTAGAAACCTTCCGATTGCAGGGTTCGTTCACTCCACTTATTCAATTGGGCATCACTCAGAACCCTGATTTTATTAAAATAACCTACAATAACAGATTGCGTGAATTGCAACGTGATGTCCTGGGTGTCGAAGCTGAAATGGCCGCCGTACAACAGACAATTGATATTTTCCAAGTGACCACGAATACAGGGGATGCTCAGTTACCCGAAATTTCACCTAATGCCACCTCAATTTCCGAGTTTGGCAATAATTTTATTGACCGGATCATTGAGTTGACCGATAGCAGTTTAGGGTTTGAGTATCGTCGGGAATTGTCTGAGAAGTTTCTCGAACTTAATCTTTCAAAAATCCAATTTGAACAAGCTATTAATCGCACCCGAGAGCGCATCAACGCAACAAACAATACGCAACAAGGTGAAAATAACAGGGGTGCCGGGCAGGAAAATGCCCAAAACATGATCAAGGCGGAATCCAAATCCATCATCAATAGTCTGAACGAAATTTGGCAAACCGCAAATCGGGTATTTTCGCAAATAAGCACGGACCGCTTGAGCTACAATGGCAGATTGTATCGGTCTATTCCGCTGGAGCCAGCGCATATCTCATCTCATCCTGTTTTCTCGCAACGCTCGATATTATTGTTCGTTGCTGCAAATCTTGCGGCATTTTTGTTCGCCATGTTTGCTCATTTGATTTTGCAGATGCGTCGGCGAACGAAACCGCAATGATCGGTCGAATCGAGGCACATTTCATGACGGCAGGAGCAGCAAATTGAGTTGTGCTTTGATTACCGGCGGCACGGGTTCTTTCGGCAAGACAATGCTCTTGCATCTTCTTGAGCAAGGCTATGAGAAAATCCGCATCTACTCCCGCGACGAGGAAAAACAGCATAATCTGCGGACCCGGTTGAACGACGACAGGGTTGAATTTTACATCGGCGATATTCGCGACCGGGATCGCCTGGCAACTGCCATGATTGGCGTCAAACATGTTTTCCATGCCGCCGCGTTGAAGCAGGTGCCGAGTTGTGAATTTTTTCCAATGGAAGCCGTGCGCACTAACATCATCGGCTCGGAAAATGTTATGGAAGCCGCTATCGAGCGCGCGGTTGAAAAGGTCATCCTGCTCTCAACCGACAAGGCGGTTTTTCCGATCAACGCGATGGGCATGTCGAAAGCATTGATGGAAAAACTGGTAGCGGCGAAGGCCCGCCTGCAGCCTGATTGCCCAACTACTTTCGCGATTGTCCGTTACGGCAACGTCACCGGATCGCGCGGGTCGGTGATCCCGCTTTTCATTGAAAAAATTCTGAACGGGCAACCTTTGTCGGTGACCGACCCCGCCATGACCCGATTCATGCTGCCATTGCCACAAACCGTGGAGTTGGTCCAATATGCCTTTGAACATGCCAATCAGGGCGATTTGTTTGTGCGCAAGGCGCCGGCTGCCAGTGTCGGCAATATCGCGCAAGCAATGCTGGATATTTTTAAAAGCGATGTCGGCATAAAACTGATTGGCGAGCGCCACGGGGAAAAACTTTTTGAAACCCTCGCCACGGCAGCCGAAGTGCGCCGCTCGGAAGATATGGGAGATTATATCCGGATCCCGGTCGATACCCGCAATCTGAATTATGAGCTTTATTATAATCAGGGCGAGCAATCGAAAAAGACCGTCGAGGATTATCATTCCCACAATACCGACCAGCTCGATCTTGAACAAACTCGTGCGCTGCTATTGTCGCTGCCAATCATCCAGGACGGGCTGGAGCAGGCCGCAGCAAAGGCTGGATAATGAAAATTGGCATTACAGGCGGCAAGGGGCAGTTTGGTTTCCACCTGCGTTGCCGTCTCCAGCATGTTTGGAAATTTGACGTAACCGTTGCCGACCGGGGCGTATTTTCAAACCCGGAAAAATTGCGCAATTTTGTCGCCGACCGGGACGTCATCGTTCATCTTGCCGGGGTCAACCGGGGAACCGACGAACAAGTATCCGAAGGCAACCTTATACCGGCGCAGCAACTAGCCGATGCCGTTCGCGAAGCTGGCATTCAACCGCATCTTATATTTGCGTCCTCAATCCAGCGCGACCGGGACAATGTATATGGCCGCGCCAAGGCCGCCGCATCCGAAATTCTAAGCCAGGCCAATGCGCCCTATCTGGAAATCGTTTTCCCGAACCTGTTTGGCGAATATACCCGCCCCAATTACAATTCCTTTGTCGGCACATTCTGCAACCGGATTTCGCTAGGGCAGTCTGCGGAAATCGTTGATGACGCCACTATAAGCCTGCTGCATTATCTTGAAGCGTCTGACATTGTGGCGGACGCGATCAACAATGTTCAAACCGGCGAAATACGACCCGGTGGGCATGAAACCTCAATTGTGGCGGTTGCCGAAAAGCTTGAAGCGATGCACAGGGATTATTCCCGGATGATCATTCCGGAACTGAACGATCCGTTCGATCTGCGGCTTTTCAATTGTTACCGCGCCTGTCTTTTCCCCGACCATTATCCCGTCAACCTGACCCAGCATGAGGATGCGCGTGGGGCTTTTATTGAATGCGTCAAAGAGCGTAGCGGCGGCCAGACTTCTTTTTCCACAACCCGGCCAGGCATAACCCGAGGCGATCATTTTCATTTTGAGAAAATTGAGCGGTTTCTGGTGATTGCTGGTGAAGCCCGAATTTCGGTCCGGCGCATTTACGATGACCGGATTTACACCTTTGATGTATCCGGCAATGCGCCTAGCTTTATCGACATGCCAACCCTGCACACCCATAACATCACGAACACGGGAGATCAGGACCTGCTTACCCTGTTCTGGTCCAACGACCTGTTTGATCCCGACAATCCTGATACCTATGCGGAGCAGGTATAATGACCAGCGAAAATTCTAAATTGAAAGTCATGGCCATATTCGGCACGCGCCCGGAGATCATTCGGCTTTCCGCCGTATTGAAACGCCTCGAAGATAATGTTGATCTGGTTTGCGTCCATACCGGCCAGAATTATGATTATGAACTCAACGAGGTTTTCTTCGAGGATCTCGGCCTCTCAAAACCAAAGCATTTTCTTGATGCCGCCGGTGCCACCGCTTCCGAGACGATGGGACAGGTAATTGTCGCTGCCGACAAAGTTATTCGCGAAGAAAAGCCGGACGCGGTATTGATCCTTGGCGACACCAATTCATGTATCGCCGCTCTGCCCGCGCGCAAAAACAAGGTCCCGGTTTATCATATGGAAGCAGGCAATCGGTGTTTTGATTTCGATGTGCCGGAAGAATTGAACCGGCGGCTGGTCGATCATATTTCCGATTTCAATTTGACCTATACCGAACATGCGCGTCGTCACTTGCTGGCGGAAGGTCTGCCCCATCGCCGGATTTATGTGACCGGATCGCCGATGCGGGAAGTATTGAACAAATACCGGGCGCAGATTGATGCGAGCACTATTCTGGATGAGCTTTCGCTCACGCGCGATCAATATTTTATTGCTTCGTTTCACCGGGAAGAGAATGTCGACAATTCGGAAAATCTCAGGGCGATTGTCCAGGCGCTTGAGGCGTTATCCCAAAAACACGGGGTGAAGGTGATTGTCTCGACCCATCCGCGCACCCGCAAACGGCTGGAAGAATTTGGCATCCCGCTGCCGGATTGCCTGGAATTTTTAAAACCCTTTGGCTTCCACGATTACAACAAGCTGCAAATGGAGGCGCGTTGCGCCATCTCCGATTCGGGCACCATCAGTGAAGAGTCAGCTATGCTCAGGTTTCCCGCTGTCACGATCAGAAACGCGATCGAGCGGCCAGAGGCACTGGATACCGGATCGATTATCATTACCGGGCTGGACCTTGAAACGATCCTTGGCGGCGTCGGGATGGTGATTTCGGATTTCGAAAATGGTGAATTTCCGCAGATCCCGGACGATTACCTTATTGAAAACACATCACAAAGAGTGGTTCGACTGATTCTCGGCACGGCCAAACTCAATGCCCGCTGGCACGGTCGCCAACCAAGTCTACCGGACACGGGATAGTACTTTAGGTGCATTGCAACAAATCAACACCAAAATTGATTTTGTTTTTCACCATGCCGGTTTATGACCTTTGTTTACGGGATGCGGTAAATCAGTAAAACGCCTGGGGCGTGGGAGTGACTGTGAGTTTCGAAAATATTGCCTTTATCGACCTGAAAGCGCAGCAAGCGCGGATCGGGGACAAGCTCGACGCGGCCATTGCCCGGGTACTGGCCCATGGCCGCTATATTTTTGGCCCCGAAGTCCAGGAATTGGAAACCCGTCTTGGTGCCTTTATGGGTACTGACCACACCATTTCCTGCTCAAGCGGCACGGACGCTTTATTGCTGCCGCTAATGGCTTGGGGAATTGGCGCTGGCGACGCGGTTTTTGTCCCGAGCTTCACATTTGCAGCCACGGCAGAAGTTGTATCGCTGGTCGGCGCGACCCCGGTATTTGTTGATATCCTCGACGATAGTTACAATCTGGACCCGGACCATCTCAGCCTTGCAATTGAAGGCGTGCTGGCGGAAGGCAAACTTACGCCGAAAGCGATGATCGCCGTTGACCTGTTTGGACAACTGGCAGATTACCCGTCGCTTCGCCCGATTGCCGATAAATACGATCTGAAAATCATTTCCGATGCGGCCCAGAGCTTTGGCGCAACGATCAATGGCACGCACCCAAATCACTGGGCTGATGTTGTCACCACGAGCTTTTTCCCGGCCAAGCCGCTTGGCTGTTATGGCGATGGTGGCGCGATCCTTACCGACGATGACGAGACTGCGGATATCATTCGCTCGCTGCGCAATCACGGTGAAGGCAAAGACAAATACGATAATGTCCGGATCGGCATCAATGGGAGACTGGATACGATCCAGGCTGCGATCCTGCTTGAGAAATTAGCAATTTTTGAAGACGAGCTTGTGGCCCGGGACCGGATTGCCACACGCTATGCACAAGGATTGAACGGATCAGTTGTCGCTCCAGTCTTGACGACCGGGCATACCAGCACCTGGGCCGAATATACGATCCGGGTTCCACACCGTGATCAGGTCGCTGACCGGCTCCGCGAGAAGAATATTCCAACCGCTATTTATTATCCGAACCCACTGCATCAGCAAACTGCGTTCAGGAGCTTTCCCGTTGCCGCCAATGGCTTACCCGTGACAGAGCGGATCGCCAGGGACGTGATCAGTATCCCGATGCATCCCTATCTGGAAGACGACCTGCAGGATTATATTGTTGAGAATATTCTTGGCGCTGTTGAGAACACCTGACGCTTAAGTTCCTGTATTCACATTATCTCAATTCAGCAAGGGGACGCTTGGTCAGATGGTCTCCTGAATTGTGGAGGAGTTTTAGGGGCGCAGGTCATTCTCCCAACGCGATTCCACATCTTTTGTTTCACCCATGCGACTAATTACGTTCCAAACCTTTGATAAATTTGGTTGCTATTCGGTTGCCAAACCAAAATATGCTGCGGCGCAATAAATGTTAAGTATTTGATTTTATTGGCGCGCCGGGGAAGATTCGAACTCCCGACCCCCAGATTCGTAGTCTGGTGCTCTATCCAGCTGAGCTACCGGCGCCTTTGATTGCTGCTGCCAACACAGGTTTATTGGAAGCGAGCGGGCCAGAGGTAAGCTATCATTGGGTCAAAGGCAAGCATGTCTTTTGCTGTTTGCCAGAGAATTTGGAATTTTATGGCAATTGCCCTGTTGTGGTAGGCGGCGTGGTGAAATTCGTGGCCCCGAGAGTAGCCTCGAGAGATGTGGAATTGTCTAGCCCTGGCTGACCTGCGGAGTAGCGCGGACGGGACTGATTGCGACAATGGAATCAGGGAGACTGATGCGGAAAGTTGCGCCAATTTCGGTGTCTTCCAACGTGATGTTGCCGCCATGGGCCTGGACTAATTCCGCCGAAATGGCGAGGCCCAGTCCAGTCCCGCCCGGACGGGCTGTGCTTTGGAAAGCTTCAAACACGCGGTCGCGGGCCATTGCCGGCACGCCCGGTCCGTTATCACTGACAAGGATGGTGACAATCGCACCTTCGCGGTAGGCTTCGACGCCGATTTCCGGATGCGCTGCCTGTGATGTCCGGCCAGCCTCCAGCGCCTGAACCGAATTGCGCACAAGATTATGCAGAACCCGGTAAAGTTGATCCGGGTCGGCATCAACCTCCATGTCTGCCGATACATTGTTGCGCCAATTGATCTTTGAATCGGCGCATAATTCCAGGCTCTCGGCGGCATCTTCAACGAGCTTGGACAATGCAAAGCGACCGCGGTTCGGGGGCTGTTCGCCGGCCTGGCCGTATTTGATTGTGTTGGTACAGAGCGCTACAGCGCGGTCCAGCGACGCTATCAGTTTGGGTACAAAACGCTGTACGGTCGGGTCCGGCACACTTGCGAGACGATCCGAGATTAAATGCGAATTGGAGAGCATGTTGCGTAGATCATGATTGATCTTGCTGACCGCTAAACCGAGCGCTGCCAGATGGCCTTTCTGCTGCAAAGTTCCGGACAACTGCGCCTGCATGGCGGCCAGTTCGCGTTCAGCAACGCCGATTTCATCGCGCCTGCTGCCCGGATGGATGATCCGGCTGACGTCTTCAGGATTGTGGCTGAAGGCGACCATGTTTTCGGTAATGCGCCGCATGGGACGAACCAACAGCATGATCAGCGACAGATAAACCAGCGCCGCGGTAATGCATGAAATCAGGATCGACAAGGTAAGAATATTGAACGCGAATGTAATCATCGCGGTCCGCAACGGGGTTTCATCCATCACCACCTCGATAAAATCGCCGTTCGCATTGCCCTCCGCTGCGCCGGACGGGACCGGCCCCCGGATATTGATGATCCGGCCATCGGACGCCATCAGGGTGCCGAACGCATCTTTCAAGGCCAGATAAACGCCGCCATCGCGAACATCCACATGGAGATCGATGCTTGGCGGGGAATTATCGAACATCAACAATTGCCGAGTGCCGTTGCGGCTCAAGGCGATCGCCATGGCACCCGTATTATCCAGTAATTCCTGCTCCAGGGATTTCGGGATCATACCATCGGGGGCCGCTTCCAGCACCATCGCAGCGATCTGGGCGGAAGGCAGGCGTTCGCGCAACCAGGTCATACGGAAATTGGCGATTGATGGAACGAATATCAAAACTTCCGCCAGCATCACAAACAGGATTGTGAGCAACAACAATTTGGCCGACAGGCCAGGGCCGCGCCGAACACCGGATACATCATCGGCTGATTGATCAGAAGCATCTGCCGGCAAATTGTCAGACTGTTCGCTCACGCCATTTTCCTATCCGAATATGCGCAAAAACCTGATGGCTCTTTGTATCCAGGGATTTGAAAGACTTGACGCATAATAGGTGACCGCTGCCCGTTTGGAAATCTCCGACAAAGTCGGGTACGGGGATACAAATGATGTCATTGCCTTGATATTCAATCCCTGCCCAATAGCTAATGCCCACATCTGGATCATTTCACCTGCGCTCTGGCCAATAATCGTTGCGCCAAGAATTTTTCCCTTTTTTGTGGTGATCACCTTGATGAAGCCTTCGGTGTTGCGCTCCGCCTGGGCGCGATCATTCTCTACATATGGCCAGCGCAAGACGCGGATATTGCTGTTTTTCTCCCGTGCAGCGGCTTCATCAAGTCCCACATGGGCCAATTCAGGATCGGTATAGGTCACCCACGGAATAGCGCTGATATCTTCCTTTACCGGCAGGCGGAACAGGGCGTTCCGGATCACTAATCCGGCGTGGTAATTTGCCACATGGGTGAATTGCAGACTGCGGGCCACATCGCCAATTGCATAAACTTTGCGGTTCGAGGATTTCATTCCCTTGTCAACGATAATGCCGCGGCGATCAGATTCTATACCAGCCTCCTCGAGGCCCAGATCAACAATATTCGCCGCCCGGCCAGCTGCAACCAGCAAATGGCTACCCTGGACTTCAGATTGGTTACCATCTGTATCTTCGATTGCGACGCGGATATTGCCTGCCCGACCGGCAACGCCAACAACCTTGACGCCAGCATGGATATTGACGCCCTCTTTCTCAATTCTCTTGAGAACAATGGCCGTTGCTTCCGGGTCGTCCTTGCCTAGCGGCGCGAACATTTCGATCACTGAAACTTCAGGCCCGAGCCGACGGTGAGCTTGCGCCAGTTCCATTCCGATCGGACCACCGCCAATGACAATCAAATGGTTGATCTGACGGGTGTTGTCGAAAATCGTTTCGTTGGTGAAATACGGCACTTTGTCGAGGCCCGGGATCGGCGGCACAAAAGGAGATGACCCGGTGGCGACAACAACCCGGCGGGCCTTGATCTCATAATCACCTGCAACCACGGTCTTGGCATCTTTGAATTTCGCCGCGGCGCGGATTACCTTTACACCCATGCCGGTAAAGCGTTCTTCAGAATCATTCGGTGCGATCGCCGCAATGACGCCTTTCACATGGGCGCTAACTTTCCTGAAATTCACTTTAGCGGGTTCAAATTCAACACCAAAGGCGGCAGATTTTGCGGGGACCGCAGCCAGCTTCCCGGCAGCGATTAAGGCTTTGGACGGGACACAGCCGTAATTCAGGCAATCGCCGCCCATCTCGCCTTTTTCAATCATAACGACTGAAACGCCGAAAGCGGATGCAACGGCTGCAACGGACAGGCCGCCGGAGCCTGCGCCAATGACGCAAATATCAGGTGTCAGGGTCTCACTCATTACGGGTTCCTTGTTAGGTGTGGCAGAGATACCTCCGCTACGTTCAGAATTAATATCACAGGTTTGTAAGTTGCGGGACTAATTGCCCCGGCGATTGCGCCAACGTTTTAGCGCTACAGGAATCAACGCCACAATTCCAAGCGCCGCGAGGGCGATCAGAATTTCCGGCGTTACCAGGGCGCTCAGGCTGAATTCGAAAGCGCAATCTTCGCCAACACAATTCTGGTTGGCTTGTTGCTGGGCTTCGATGATGCTGTCGAGGCCGGCCCCAAGGAATGCAAAAGCAAAGGTGCCGGGAATGATCCCAATAAAGGTTGCGACCAGAAACGTACGCAACTGCATACCCAGCAGGGCCGGTGCCAAATTTACCAGCCAGAATGGAAAAGCAGGCACGAGCCGCAGAAACAGCAAATAATTGAAGGAATCTTCGCGGAAACCTTCGGACAGTTTTTCCAGCCACGGCCCGGCACGGGCGGCAAGGGCTTCACCAAGTGAGGTTTTAGCAATGATAAATACAATACCGGCACCAATGGTGGCGGCAAAAACGACCGACAGGCCACTGATGATCCAGCCAAACAACAACCCGCCCGACAGGGTCAACAAGGCACCACCGGGCAAAGACAGGGCAACAATGACCACATAGAGGGCCATATAGCCGCCAAGAGCCAGAAACCAGTGATCGGACACCATTTCACCCAACAAATCGCGATGCAGCGCCAATTGTTCAAATGACAAAAATTTGTGCCAGCCCTGAGACAGGATCAGCGCCATGATTGCCGCCAGAAAAATGAGGGGCAAAAATCGTCTTATGGTGCTTTTGTCTGAATCTGGTAGCAATCCGGCTTCTCTTTGTTCCAACATTTTCTTCTCCCGGAAAGATCATCTGCCCAAAAATTGACAAAAACGTGCCTTCCAACTTGCGCCCATCCCCACGGGTTATCTCTGATGGCACGAAAATAGAGGGCCGGGAACATCCAAACCAGCGTTCTCAAGCCAATGTGATCAGACGTCAATAGATTTGACGTGTACGGATTTGTTTGAATTTCTATCCCTATTCCCCTGTTACTTTGATTGACTTGGATGGGTCAGCTTATTATAAGCCATGCGACTTTGTGAAAAGCTGGTGGTTGAACCATCCGGCCCCTTCATCTACAAACTTTGTGGTGGGCGAACTTCTCGCTCTGCCGAAACAATTTAATCGGCCTGAAACAGGCGGAGACCTAAAGTGAAACGTACATTCCAACCGAGTAGACTAGTGCGCAAAAGGCGTCACGGATTCAGATCACGCATGGCGACCAAAGGTGGGCGTAATGTGCTTGCTACGAGACGCGCACGCGGGCGCAAGCGACTGTCTGCCTGACTTATTGACGCGGCCGGGATTTTCCATGGCTCAGACACCTGAAATCGCGCGTATCAGACGCCGGGCAGACTTTAAGGCAACCGCTAAGGGATGCCGGGTCGGAACCCGGCATTTTTTGATGCAGATGCGAGCCCATCGGGAAAACGAGTGTCCTGACGGTATTAGCCGGTTTGGATATACGGTGACCAAAAAGGCTGGCAACGCGGTGGTGCGGAACCGGATCCGGCGACGGCTCAGAGAGCTGGTGCGGATCGATACCGGAGCGCGTGCCAAAGCAGGACACGATTATGTATTAATTGCCCGGGCAAGTGCGGAGACGGCTGATTTTTCCGAACTTAAAACCGACCTTGCCAGAGCAATTCGTAAAATTCACAATTAGGGAAGCGGATCGGCGACCATGAGCGATAACAGAAACACAATTCTGGCGGTTGGCCTGTCGATCGTAATTCTGGTCCTTTGGCAATTATTTGTGGGCGCACCGGAAGCGGAACGCCAGCGCCAGTTGCAGGAAGCCCGGCAAACCCAGCAGCAGCCGATCCCGCAACCAGGACAAGTGGTGCCGCAAGGCGGCACAGTTCCGGGATCCACCCCAGCGCCATCTGGTGCTAGCGGTGTCGCCCCGACAGCCGCTCCTGGCGCACAAGCGCCCGGTGGTCCGGTTAATCGCTCGACCATGCTGGCCAGCACCAACAGAATTCAGATCGATACGCCCAGCGTCCATGGTTCGATCAATCTCACTGGCGGCCGGATCGACGATATCATTCTGAAACTTTACCGCGAGACTGTGGACCCGGACAGCCCGGAGGTTGTGCTGTTCTCACCATCAGGTAGCGAAAACCCCTATTATGCCGAATTTGGCTGGGCGGGTGGTGCCGGTGCTGACACTGCCATTCCTGACGCGAATACGGTGTGGCAGGCCAGCAACAACAGTCCGCTGACACCATATCACCCGGTTACGATATCCTGGGACAATGGTGCCGGGCTGGTGTTTGAGCGCGAATACGCGATCGACGACGACTATATGGTGACCTTGCGCCAGACCGTGCGCAACACCGGCAATAGCGCCGTTTCCCTGTTTCCCTATGCGCTGGTCTCGCGCCACGGCACGCCACAAATTCAGGGCTTTTTCATTCTCCATGAAGGCCTGATCGGCTATTTCGGTGAAGATGGTCTGGAAGAAGTTGATTATTCCGATCTGGCTGAAGAAAAATTGCAAACCTATCAGAACACCACCGGGTGGATTGGTATTACCGACAAATATTGGGCCGCGGTGCTAATCCCGGATCAAACGCTTCCCTATACCGCCCGCATGACCGCCTTTCAGCAAGGTGCACGGACCGTGTACCAGACCGATTATCTGCTGGAGGGCCGCGAAATCGCACCCAATAGTGAGACCAGCATCACAGGCAGATTGTTTGCCGGTGCCAAGGTCACCAGCCTGATCGACGCGTATCAGGACGGTGAAGGCGTTACCAATTTCGAATTGCTGATCGACTGGGGCTGGTTCTATTTCCTTACCAAGCCGCTCTATTATCTGATCGACTGGCTGTTCAACCTAGTGGGCAATTTTGGCCTCGCCATTTTGGCGGTCACCGTGATCATCAAGCTTGTATTCTTCCCGCTTGCAAACAAATCCTACGTCTCCATGAGCCGGATGAAACTTGTGCAGCCGGAAATGGCAAAAATTCGCGAACGCTTTGGGGATGATAAATCCGCCCAGCAAAAAGCAACGATGGAATTGTACAAGAAGGAAAAAATTAATCCGATGGCAGGGTGTTTGCCGATCCTGTTGCAGATTCCAGTGTTTTTCTCACTCTACAAAGTGTTGTTTGTAACAATCGAAATGCGACATGCGCCGTTTTATGGCTGGATTCAGGATCTGGCCGCGCCCGACCCGACCTCGCTGTTCAATCTGTTCGGGTTGATCCCGTGGGATCCGCCGCAATTCCTGATGCTCGGCGTCTGGCCGCTGTTGATGGGCATCACGATGTTCCTGCAAATGCGGCTCAACCCGCCACCGCCAGATCCGGTTCAGGCAATGATTTTCACCTGGATGCCGCTGGTATTTATGTTCCTGCTGGCTTCGTTCCCGGCTGGGCTGGTGATCTATTGGGCCTGGAACAATTCCCTCTCGATCCTCCAGCAGGCATACATCATGCGCCGACAGGGGGTAAAAATCGATATGTGGAACAACGTCAAGGCCGCGTTCGGAATCAAGCCGGATACAAGCGAGACTGATTGACCCTCGCCTGCTAAACCGGTTCACGGGATTCTTGAGATGACCCAAGCAACAGAAACAGGCACCTTCTCTCCGGAGCAGATGGAGGCAGGTCGGCTTTTATTTGCCGGGCCTTGCGACTTTGTTCTCTCGGTGGCCGACATGAAACAGTTGCCGGAAGCCGGACCGCCGGAAGTCGCCTTTGCCGGGCGCTCGAATGTGGGCAAGTCGAGCCTTCTGAATGCACTCACCAACCGGAAAAACCTGGCGCGTACCTCTAATACGCCGGGACGCACCCAGATGCTGAACTACTTTTCTCTGGGTGGGGCGATCAATCTTGTCGACATGCCGGGCTATGGATTTGCCAAAGCGCCGAAAGAAAAAGTGCGCGACTGGACCATGCTCTCGAAAGATTTTCTGGCCGGGCGGGCATCGCTGGTACGGGTGTTCCTGTTGATCGATTCACGCCATGGCCTCAAAGACAGCGATGCCGAAGTGATGGACCTTCTCGACAAAACAGCCGTTGTCTATCAATGCGTCCTGACCAAGAGCGATAAACCGAAGGGAGGCGACCTTCATGCTGTGCTCGCTAAACTTACCGGCCAGATTGCGAAACGCCCTGCTGCCCACCCGTCAATCATAATGACGTCTTCGGCAAAAATGCGCGGGATTGAAGAATTGCGCGCAGAAATTGCCAGTCTCGTAATGGACCGTTGAGCCAGACGGCATAAATCGGTTATGTAACGGTGTAATTCATTTGCCCCCGGAGCTTTAGGCGTGACCAGCGACAAGTCTCAAGACAAAGCCAGAATTCTCGCAGAAGCCCTGCCGTATATGCAGCTTTATGCGGATCGGACAATCGTCATCAAATATGGTGGCCATGCCATGGGTGATGAAGGTCTGGCAGAAAGCTTTGCCAGGGATGTTGTTATGCTGCGGCAATCGGGCGTGCGGCCGATCATTGTTCATGGTGGCGGGCCGCAAATCGGAGCCATGCTGGATCGGCTTAATATCAAAAGCGAATTCGCCGCCGGGTTGCGGATCACCGATCAGCAGACAGTAGAGATTGTCGAAATGGTATTGGCCGGGTCCATCAACAAGCAAATCGTTGCCGCCATCAACAAGGTTGGCGGGCGGGCGGTTGGCATTTCCGGCAAGGACGCCGGGTTGATGACCGCTAGAAAAGTGACCCGGACCATTGTTGATCCGGATTCAAATATCGAAAAAATTGTCGATCTGGGATTTGTCGGCGAACCGGATAACATAAACCGAGAAGTGCTGGATATCCTGACCGGCTCGGACCTTATTCCGGTGATCGCACCTTTGGCGACCTCGGTTGAAGGCGACACCTATAACGTGAATGCGGACACATTCGCAGGGGCCATTGCCGGCAAACTTGGTGCCGACCGGTTGCTGCTGCTCACAGATGTGCCTGGAGTTCTCGATAGATCCGGAAAATTTCTGAAGACCCTTTCTGTCGCCGAATGCCAACAGATGATTTTCGACGGCACGATCCATGGCGGCATGATCCCGAAAGTGGAGACCTGTATCCAGACCCTGGAACAGGGGGTCAAAGGCGTCGTCATTCTAGATGGCAAAGTGCCGCACGCGGTTTTGCTGGAGCTGTTTACCGAACATGGTTCCGGGACCATGATCTACCAATGAAGATTGGACAATGTCTTGCGGGGGGCATGTTTTTGCTGGCAGGCCTGACCGGCACCGCGCCGGGTTTCACGGCCTCTCCAACCCGCGCCGCGGAATATCAACTCTGCAACCAGACCAGCTATGTGCTGGACGCGGCGCTTGCGGTCCAGATTCGCCAAACCACTGCTTCACAGGGTTGGTTCCGTATCTATCCCGGCGACTGCGAAGTGATCCTGTCGCGCACCGAAGACAGCGAACGCTATTTTGTTTATGCCCGCACGCCCGACGCTTATGATACCGCACCGTTGCCGACGGCGGCAGCCAACATGATCTGCGTTGCGGAAGAAGACTTCCTCATTCCGGGCGCCTGGCGGTGTGCAGATCCGAATAACAGCATGGTGTCTTTTTCCGAAGTGACCGCAGATACCAACAGCCTCATTGGACAAACAATCCTGACTGGTGAAAACAATTTCGATCAGGAACAGGCCCGCATAGCCGGGTTGCAACGCCTGTTGATCAAGGCAGGGTTTGACCCGGGCGTCATTGACGGCAATCAAGGTGAGCAAACCAGTCAGGCTCTGGCCGCGTTTCGCCAGCGCAATAATGTCTCCGAGCGCGAGAGCGACGCGATCCTGTTTCAGGCATTGCTGGATGCAGCGATTGAAAAAGTGCGAAGCGTCGGGCTGACCTATTGCAACGACACCGAATGGACCGTCTTCGCGGCTGTGGGAATCAGTTCCGAAAATGCTACCCGCGCCGAAGGCTGGTTTGAACTGGCTCCCGGAGGCTGCACCCGGGCAATTCGCGATGCCCTTGAAGGCGATAAGCTGCATGTTTTTGCCCAGGCCCATGATGGCAACGGCTTTCCCGTCATTCACAATGGCGCGCCGTTGCAATGGGGTGGTGACACCGAATTATGCACCAAGGCAACGCGGTTCGAGACCGAGACCCATGAAAATTGCCGCGCCCAGGGTCTTAATATGAATGGCTTTACAAGCGAAGATATTGGTGAGCGGACCGGCCGTATCATTCGGTTTGGAATAGCCGATGAGTGACAAACCCGGACAATTGAATAATCGCGATATCTGGATCTTTGATCTGGATAACACGCTCTATCCCCCGGAATGCAATTTGTTTGCGCAGGTTGATCAACGCATGGGCGAATTTATCTCGCAACTGTTTGATATCGACCGGGTTGAAGCGCGTAAAATCCAAAAAACCTATTACCGGAATTATGGCACCACCTTGCGCGGCCTGATGGCGGAACACGGGATCAATCCTGACGATTTCCTCAAGCATGTGCATAATATCGATCATTCCGGCCTGCCGCTGGACGAAGCCCTTGGCGAAGCCATCGCCGCCCTACCCGGCCGCAAGCTGATCTTCACCAATGGCAGCCGCCAGCACGCGGAAGACGTTGCCGGACAGATTGGCATTCTGGAACATTTCGAAAATATATTTGATATTGCGGCTGCCAATTATATTCCGAAACCACAAGCCGAGGCTTACCATATGTTTGTGGATGCCTTTGGAATTGACCCGTCGCGGGCGGCGATGTTTGAAGACCTGTCGCGCAATCTGGCCGTACCCGCAGACCTTGGCATTGCCACCATTTTGGTGACCCCCGGCGAAGGCGACCATCCGGACGCACGGGAAGGCTGGGTCCAGCCCGACGAAGGCGGCGATCATGTTCATCATGTGACCAGCGACCTGGCCGGGTTTTTGCGCGATATTGTTTCGTCCTGACCGATACGTGGTTGACACAGGGCGGAGCGTGAATAGTCTCCGGCGAAAGTTTTAGCTGCTGACCAAAGTCGGCGCAGGAGAAATTTCATGAGCAATGCAAATCTTGAACAAATCATCGACGCGGCCTTTGAAACCCGCGCTGAAATTTCTCCTGAAACAGGAGGTGTCGCCCGGGAGGCGGTAGAGGCTGCGCTTGACCTGCTGGATAGTGGGCAGGAACGGGTCGCGGAGAAAATCGACGGCGAATGGCAAGTCAATCAATGGCTGAAGAAAGCGGTTTTGCTCTCGTTCCGCCTGAACAACATGGCACTCATCGGCAATGGACCGGGCGAAGCCGTTTGGTGGGACAAGGTCAAATCCAAGTTTGACGGCTGGGACAAAGCCCGTTTCAGCAAGGCCGGGTTCCGCGCCGTGCCAAACTGCATCGTTCGCCATTCGGCCCATATAGCGCCAGGAGCCGTGTTGATGCCGTCCTTTGTCAATCTCGGTGCTTACGTGGATAGCGGTGCGATGATCGACACCTGGGCAACTGTTGGGTCATGCGCCCAGATCGGCAAAAACGTACATATTTCTGGCGGTGCCGGGATCGGTGGCGTGCTGGAGCCATTACAGGCCGGGCCGGTCATTATTGAAGACAATTGCTTCATTGGTGCGCGCTCGGAGGTTGCTGAAGGGGTGATTGTGGGCGAAGGCGCGGTACTCTCGATGGGGGTTTTTATCGGCGCGTCGACAAAAATCGTCGACCGGGCCAGCGGCGAAGTTCATTATGGCAAGGTGCCACCCTATTCGGTTGTTGTGCCCGGCAGCATGCCAGGCAGCCAGCCGGTGGGTGAAGGCCAACCCAATCCAAATCTTTATTGCGCGGTGATTGTGAAAACCGTCGATGAGCGCACGCGCTCGAAAACCTCGATCAACGAATTGCTGCGGGATTGATCTTGCAATGGCCGATGCCGACCCATTCCAGGATGTTGTGGCCCTTGCGCAAGACTTGATCCGTTGCCAGAGCGTGACACCTGTCGAGGGCGGCGCATTATCTTTGCTTGGCGGACGGCTGTCTGCGCTTGGGTTTGAATGTCACCGCGTGACTTTCTCGGACGAAAACACGCCTGATGTTGAAAATCTCTATGCCCGGATCGGCCATACGGGACCAAACCTTGTCTATGCCGGGCATACCGATGTCGTGCCGGTCGGCGACGAAGCGGCGTGGACTTACCCGCCATTTGGCGCTGAAATTCACGGCGATATTCTCTATGGCCGCGGCGCGGTCGATATGAAAGGCGGTATCGCTGCCTTTGTCGCAGGTGCCGCGCGGTATCTGGCTGAAAATAACGGCCAGACCCCCGGTTCCATCAGTCTCCTGATCACCGGAGATGAAGAAGGCCCGGCGATCAACGGCACCGTGAAGCTACTCCAATGGGCCAAGGAAAACGGGCACAGCTTTGATCATTGTGTTGTCGGGGAGCCAACCAATGTTGAAGCCCTTGGCGACATGATCAAGATCGGGCGGCGCGGCAGTTTTTCCGGCACCATTACCGTTACTGGACAACAGGGCCATGTGGCTTATCCGCATCTGGCGAAAAATCCGATTTCCGAAATGGCCCGGATGATCGAATTGCTGACCTTTGAGCCGCTTGATGCGGGCAGCGAACATTTCCAGCCCACAAACCTGGAGATTGTCAACCTGGACAGTTTCAACCGGGCCTGGAATGTCATCCCCGGCAAGGCGGAACTACGCTTCAATATCCGCTTCAACGACCATTGGGATGCGAGCAAGCTGGAACAAATGATCCGGCAACGCATGGCCGGTTGCGCGAACAAGACCGGGCTTGAAATCACATTGGCAGTTGAGCCGATTGTCAGCGATGTTTTCCTGACCGAACCCGGACCTCTTGTAGATATTCTGACAAGCGCAATTCATGATGTGACCGGCGTTCAGCCCAAACTCTCGACCAATGGTGGCACGTCGGACGCGCGGTTCATCAAGGATTATTGCCCGGTGATCGAATTTGGTCTCGTCAACAAAACGATCCACCAGACCGACGAGCATGTATCGCTGGATGATCTGAGAAACCTGACCGAAATTTATTACCGGATGATTTCCGGATATTTTTCGAAATCTGAAGCCTGATCCCGCGCATGCTCAGGGTAAACGAAATTGTTGCTTCCCTCAAAGGTGCGTTCGCGCTGGCGGTCGGACAAGCCTCCGGCCTTGCCCGGTTTGAGCAATCGTTTGAAGCCTTTT
Source organism: Hyphomicrobiales bacterium (assembly GCA_021775875.1). GTDB lineage: Bacteria > Pseudomonadota > Alphaproteobacteria > Rhizobiales > NORP267 > NORP267. Next base: position 103,124 of record JAJFHA010000003.1, read on the forward strand.
GGCGTTCCTTTGCCGCGATATTTCTGGTCGCGCCGCTTTATCTGATGCACGTGCTGGCTGAACACAGGATCATCCTGACGGCGGATGATTTCGACCCCGCGACCTTTTCCGCCGGTCTGTATTTTTCCGTCAAAGCATTTGTGCTGATCATCGATTGGTTCGCGTTCCCGATCCTGATGGTTTTTCTCGCACGATTGCTGCGCCTGACCGCCGGGTATGGATTATATATTACAGTTTTCAACTGGGGCACCGTGCTGATCGTTGCAGCATTAACACCGCCCTTCATCGGCTGGTCGCTTGGCTATATCAGCGACTTTGCCGCCAACATCATGTCCCTTGGGATTTTGATGATTGTGCTGCGTTACCGCTGGTTTATCGCCCGTGTCGCACTCGAAGCATCGCCACTTGTGGCAACAGGTCTGGTGCTAGCGGAATTTCTGCTCTCGCTGCTGATCACCCAATCCGCCACCCGGTTGATTGGGCTCCAGACAGGCTATTAATAGTCAACGCCCACGAGATAAAGCCCGTCGGCGGGCGCTACCGGGCCACATGCTGCACGGTCGCGGGCTTCCAAAACTTTGCGCATATCGTCCGGTTGCCACTTGCCATCGCCGACGCATTTCAGGGAGCCAACAATTGAGCGCACCTGATGGTGCATGAAAGACCGCGCCTCGGCATGGACCAGAATCTCGTCACCGTTTTGTTCCACATCCAGTCGGTCGAGATTTTTGACAGGTGAATTTGCCTGACACACGACCGAGCGGAATGTTGTAAAATCATGCTTGCCCAACAGATGTTTGGCACCCGCCGCCATCGCGGCCACATCAAGCGGCACCGACACCCGCCATGCAAGCCCGGCTTCCAGCGCCAAGGGGCTGCGGCGGTTGATGATGCGGTACAAATAGCGGCGGCGGATCGCACCAAAGCGCGCCTCGAAATCATCCGCCACGGCTTCAACCTGCAGAACCGCGATCGGCTCTGGCTTGAGGTGAAAATTGATGGCCCCGCGGATTGTGTCGGGTTCGCGTGGGTTTGCAAAATCCAGGTGGGCCACCTGACCACGGGCATGGACGCCTGCATCGGTGCGCCCGGCACCAAATATCGTGACGTCTTCGCCAGAAAACGCTTTCGCCGCTTCCGTCAGATGCTGTTGAACAGAAGCGCCGCTATTCTGTTGCTGCCATCCCACATAGGGACCGCCGTCATATTCGATGGTGAGTTTGTAGCGCGGCATCAGGTGAGCCGCGTGCCGGGAGACAAAGCCATGCCGTGCTGAAAATCGTCTGCGCCCATTGGCTGCTTGCCAGCACGCTGGAGCCGGACGAGGCTGACCGCGCCGTCGCCACAGGCAACAACGACCCCGCCTTCCAGAATTTCACCGGGAGCGCCGGACCTATCCGCTAGATACTGGCTCTCAAGTGCCTTGACCCGCTGCATCTTGCCATCAACTTCAATCTCGAACCAGGCGCCGGGAAACGGTGACAGACCCCGGATCAAATTGTGAATTTCGGTCGCAGGCCGTTGCCAGTCTATGCGGGCTTCGGATTTTTCTATTTTTTTGGCGTAAGTCACGCCGTCCCTAGATTGAGGAATGCAGATGAGCCTATCTTCGCCAAGCTTTGCAAGCGCCTGCACCATCAAATCTGCGCCGGATTCAGCTAATTGATCATGGAGCAAGCCCGCTGTCATATCCGGGCCGATGGAGATGGTTTCCTCCAGACAAACCGGGCCGGTATCAAGCCCTGCTTCCATGCGCATGACTGCGTTTGCGGTCTCAAGATCACCCGCCATGATGGCCCGTTGGATCGGGGCCGCGCCGCGCCACCGGGGCAGCTTTGAAGCGTGTAAATTGAAGCAGCCATGTTTGGGCATGGCCAGCAAAGTGGCAGGAAGGATCAGGCCATAGGCCACCACAATAGCCACATCAGCATCAAGCGCTTTGAAAGCCTGCCGGTCTTCATCCGCTTTGAAATGAAGGACCGTAACGACGGGCAGATTATGAGCGTTGGCGCAATTGTGAACCGGGCTGAGGCGTTGCCCCATGCCGCGCCCGGCGGCGCGCGGTGGCTGGGTGTAGACGCTAATAATTTCATGACCCGCGCCATGAATCGCTTCAAGCACCGGCACCGCGAAATCCGGGGTTCCCATGAAAATAACGCGGAAGGTCATCAGATAATCCTGTTCACGAAACCATGGTGCAGACGATCACGCGGCGCTTTCCCGCTTCTTCGCCTTGGTGAATTTCTTGACAATAATATCGCGTTTCAGTTTGGAAATATGATCAATGAAGAGAACCCCGTTCAGGTGATCAATTTCGTGCTGGATAACGGTTGCGAGCAACCCGTCGCAATCCATCTCCTGGGGCTTGCCGTCATAATCCAGATAGCTGACGCCACAACGGGCCGGGCGCTCAACGGTTTCGAAAAATTCAGGAATCGACAGACATCCTTCTTCATATTCCGCCAGCTCTTCCGACACCCAGGTAATTTCAGGATTGGCAAAACAAAGTGGGGTTTTTTCATCATCGTCCCTCGCTGCGTCGGTAACCACGACACGTTTCCGCACCGCGATTTGGATCGCTGCCAGGCCGACGCCTGGGGCATCATACATGGTGTCCAGCATGTCATCCATGAGTGCGCGGATTTCGTCATCGACCTCTTTGACGGGGTCACATACAAGACGCAGCTGCTTGTCCGGCAGGATTATGATTTTTCGTAATGTCATGGGGTTCAGATAGGGGTTTGCGCCAACGAGGTCAATCGTCAGATTGGCTTCTGTTCATGTTTTGATCTGGAAATAGCGCGAATCAGTTTAGCTTGCAGCCATGTCGGATATCATTTTTCAAATCGGAACCCGCCCGGTGACCGTAAGCGAATTGCTGCTGGGGCTGGCCGGGCTTGGCATTGCCGGGCTGATTGTGATTGCAATGATGCTATATCGCTCGGCGCGGATGCGCCGGGAGGTGAGTGATATGGCAACCCACCGCGCCCGCGAACTTGAAGGCCGGATCGCTGAATTGATGCAGGCCCATAGCGAGATGAACGGCAAATTGCAGACGGTTGCCGAAATATCGGTCTCGCGCCAATCCGACCTGACCCGCACCATGAACGAGCGCCTCGACAAAGTATCCCACCGACTTGGCCAAAATATTCAACAGCAAACCCAGACCACCGGGGAGAGCCTCTCTAAACTCCATGAACGGCTGGCGGTGATTGATGAAGCCCAGAAAAACATCACCAGCCTTTCAAGCCAGGTGGTGGGCCTCAAGGATATTCTCGCCAACAAACAATCACGCGGCGCGTTTGGGCAGGGCCGGATGGAAGCGATTGTCGCGGATAATCTGCCCAAAGGATCGTTCTCGTTCCAGGCGACGCTTTCCAACAAGACCCGGCCTGATTGTATCGTGCATATGCCGAACGGCGAGCCGGGTGTTGTGATCGATGCCAAATTCCCACTTGAAGCCTATGAAGCTTTTAAATCTGCTGCCGGACCGTTGGAGATTAAAGAGGCCAGCGCCCGTATGCGCACCGATATCAGCAAGCATATTGCTGATATTTCCGGTAAATATCTGATCGCCGGGGAAACCCAGGATACCGCAATCATGTTCGTGCCGTCGGAATCGGTCTATGCGGAGCTTTACGATTCCTTCGATGACCTGATCCAGAAGGCCTACCGGGCGCGGGTGGTGATTGTGTCGCCAAGTATGTTGATGCTGGCGGTACAGGTCATGCAGGCGATTTTCAAAGATACCCGCATGCGCGAACAGGCCCATCTCATTCAGGGCGAAGTGGTCAAGCTGATGGATGATGTGCACCGATTGCGCGACCGGGTTTTGAATTTACAGCGCCATTTCGGCCAGACCCAGAAAGATATGGAACAGGTGCTGGTCTCGTCCGATAAAATTTCCAGCCGGGGACGTAAAATCGAACAGCTTGAATTTGACGAAGAAGAAGCGGCTGAGTCCAAAGCCGAGAAAAAGGTCAAATCGGGCAGCACAGCAACCCAACCGGATTTGCTGGCTGGTGAATGACGTTGCATTCAAATCCCGTCATCCCGGGCAGCGTGCGCGAAGCGCATCGCGTGATCCGGGATCCAGCGTAACAAGTGGCGAAGCCGCAACTGGATTCCGGCTTTCGCTGGAATGACGAATGTTGATGTTTAACTCCAACAATTCAGCCCTCGGGGTCTATTTCGAGCGCCGGGTGTTGATCATCCTGTTTCTGGGATTTTCAGCCGGGCTGCCACTGGCGCTTTCCGCTTCGACGCTTGCCATCTGGATGGCGGATAGGGGCGTTGATCTCGGCGCAATCGGCCTCTATTCGCTCGTTGGCCTGCCCTATACGCTCAAATTTCTGTGGGCGCCGGTTGTCGATGCGTTCCGTGTGCCGCTTCTCTCAAAATTGCTGGGGCGGCGGCGGGGCTGGTTGATTTTTTCGCAAATCCTGTTGATCGTCGCGATCCTGTTGCTTGGATCGCTGGACCCGATAGCATCACCATTGGGCATCGCACTGGCGGCGTTGCTGGTTGCCACGGCGTCCGCCACCCAGGATATCGTGATCGACGCCTTTAGGGTCGAGAGCCTGCCCGACGACCGACAGGCTGCCGGCATGGCTTATTATGTGAGCGCCTACCGCATCGCATTGCTGGTTTCCACGGCGGGTGTGATCGCGCTGGTCGCGTATCTGAAAAGCGCCGGGTTTGCCGATGATGCCGGGTGGCAGGCGGGTTACGCCCTGATGGCGGGCCTTGTGGTAATTGGAATGGGGGCAGCATGGTTCGCGGTTGAACCGGAGAATAGCGAAGATCAAAGCGCCCCTGACAGCAATTCTGCCCTGCAACGGTTCTACCAAACATCCCGTACGGCCTTTGCCGATTTTCTGAATAAGGAAAACGCCCTTCTGATTCTGCTATTCGTCGTGTTGTTCAAATTGGGCGACACGTTAGCTGGCGTCATGACCGGGCCATTTGTGCTGGCAATCGGGTTTGATTTGGCGACCTATGCCGCAATCGTCAAAGGGGTTGGTCTGGGGGCTGCGTTGGCGGGCGGGTTTGTTGGCGGTTATCTGGCGCGGCGGATGTCGCTGATCACCAATCTATGGATCGCCGGAATATTGCAAATGCTCTCCAACCTGGTATTTTGCTGGCAGGCATGGATCGGCCCCAACCCGCTGGCGCTCAGCGTCACGATTATCACGGAGAATTTCTCCGGCGCTATCGGCACGGTGATTTTCGTCGCTTACCTGTCGGGCCTGTGCACCTCAAAAGCCCATACCGCGACCCAGTTCGCGCTCCTCACCGCCTTGGCGGCTGTGGGCCGCACCCTGTTGTCGTCGGGTTCAGGCTTCGCCGCAGAAGCCACCGGCTGGGCGGTATTTTTCGCGCTAACCGCACTCGCTGCCCTGCCGGGGCTGGGGTTGCTCTGGTGGCTACAGCAAAGAGGACGTTTCGCGACTGGGTGATGAAAGGATGCCGATCAGCGCCCGACACCCAAATTCGTCATTCCGGCGAAAGCTGGAATCCAGTGGATGGGTGCCAAACACGAAATCGCTAAAGCTGGATCCCGGATCGCGCAGCGGATTTACACCGAGACATGTAAACCATCCGGGCCGCCGCTTGTCCGGAATGACGGGAGGAATATTGCCCCCACCCATTCCACAAACCCCCTCGTCATTCCGGACAAGCGGCGGCCCTTCGCTATCCGTAAGACAGGGCACCCGACCCGCTGCGCGATCCGGAATCCAGTCTTTGTCGACAATGCGTCTGGTCATTTCGTGCTGGATTCCGGCTTTCGCCGGAATGACGATTTGGGAGTTAAAAAGGCCGTCGCGATTTTATTGCTGCGGCCAGTGTGCCCTCATCGAGATAATCCAGTTCGCCGCCGACGGGTACGCCGTGGGCAAGCCTGGAGACGGCGACATTGGCACCCTCCAGATGGTCGGTAATGTAGTGGGCCGTGGTTTGGCCATCGACGGTGGCGTTTACGGCGAGGAGGATTTCGGTGACATCTTCCGCCGCAGCGCGTTCGATCAGTTTGGAGATATTGAGATCATCGGGGCCGATGCCGTCGAGCGGTGACAGGGTGCCACCTAATACGTGGTAGCGGGAGGAAATGGCGCTGGCGCGTTCCAGCGCCCAGAGGTCGGCGACGCTTTCAACGACGCAAATCACGCTCACATCCCGGCGCGGGTCGGTGCAGATTGAGCACGGATCGACGCTGTCGATATTGCCGCATTGGGCGCATACAACCACATTGTCAGCGGCGTCGCGGATGGCGGTGGCCAGCGGTTCCAGCAGCTTTTCGCGGTTCTGGACCAGATGCAAAGCTGCACGCCGTGCCGAGCGCGGACCGAGGCCCGGCAGCTTTGCGAGCAACTGGATCAGACGCTCAATTTGAGGGGCGGATACATTTCGCGACATTGGCGGATCAAACTCTGGGCATTACATGCCGGGAATCAGGCCGGGGGGCAATTGCAGCCCGCCGGTAACGTCTTTCATTTTTTCAGAGACCGCCGCTTCTAACTTGGATTTGGCATCGTTATGGGCGGTCACGATCAGGTCTTCGACAATCTCGGCATCTTCCGGCTTGAAAATCGACGGGTCGATTTCAAGGCTCTTCATGTCGCCCTTGCCAGAAAGCGTGACCTTGACCATGCCGGCACCCGCCTGACCGGTAATTTCAATTTCTTCCAGTTCGGATTGAACCGATTCCATGCGGGCCTGCATTTCCTGGGCCTGCTTCAACATGCCGGTAAAGCCTTTCATGACCTTGCCACTCCCTGATTATTATCTGGTATCTCATTGGGTTCCGCATCCTCGTCGCCAGCCAGACTGTTGGTGCGGACGTCAGTGATTTTAGCGCCGTGGAATTTCTCCAAAATGGCTTTCACCACAGGCTCTTCGCTGGCTTGGCGCAAAATTTCCTGACGCGCCTCGGCTGCCTTTTCAGAAATCGTCTTGTCGCCCTTCCCCGCCGCGATGCCGATCATCCAGCGTTGGCCGGTCCAGCCAAGCAAAGCGCTCGAAAGGCGGTTGGCAAGATCATCGGGCGCGGTTGAAACCGGGTCAATTTCGATCCGACCCGGCTCGAAACTGACCAGACGGATTTGCGTCTCAAGCGCTTCCTTCAATATCAATTCGCGGTTCTTGACGGCAAGCGCGATCACGTCTTCATACGATGTGGGCCGCTCCTCGGTGATCGCCGCAACCGGCGGCGCGGTGATATATTCAGGAACCGGAGATTCATTTTCAAGCGGCGCTTCGGCTGAAGGCGGCGGCGCGGCGCTTGCCACCGGCGACTGACCATTGGATGGCGGCGCTGAGTTTTCAGCCGATGCCGGGCCTTCCTTGCGGATCGTGCGGATCAATTCGTCAGGTGTTGGCAGGTCCGACATATGGGCGAGCCGGATCAACACCATTTCGGCCGCATCGAACGGGATGCCAGCGTTCCGCACTTCGCCGACACCTTTCAGCAATACCTGCCAGGCGCGGGCCAGAAAACGCAAATCCAGCGATGATGCAAATTTCAGCGCGGCCTCGCGCTCGGCTTGCGAAAGTGCTGGGTCATCAGCGGCGGCAGGCACATATTTTGTCCTTGTGACAAAATGGGTGAAGGACGCCAGATCACCGATCACAAGCGCCGGGTCAGCACCGGCATCATACTGGTCTTTCAATTCGCCCAACGCACCAGCAACGTTGCCGGTCACGACGGCGTCGAACAATTCGATAATCCGGCTGCGGTCGGCCAGCCCCAACATGGCGCGAACGGCATCCGCCGTTACCTTGCCAGCGCCATGAGCTATGGCCTGATCGAGGATAGACAAGCCATCGCGAACCGAGCCTTCAGATGCACGGGCGATCACCGCCAAAGCCCCATCGTCAGTTTCGGCATTTTCGCTTTCTGCGATGCTACCAAAATGTTTCGCCAAAGTGTCGGCCTCGACCCGGCGCAGATCAAACCGCTGGCAACGCGACAAAACCGTAACCGGCACCTTGCGGATTTCGGTTGTGGCAAAAATAAATTTTACATGCTCCGGCGGCTCTTCGAGGGTTTTCAAAAGCCCGTTAAAGGCCTGCGTCGAGAGCATGTGTACTTCGTCGATAATATAGACTTTGTAGCGAGCCGAAACCGGAGCGTAGCGGACGCTCTCGATGATCTCGCGGATATCGCCGATGCCGGTGCGCGACGCGGCGTCCATCTCGATCACGTCCATATGACTGGATTCCATGATCGCCTTGCAATGTATGCCGGGCTCAGAAAAATCCACACGCGGGCCATCGTCGTCTTTGCCGTTAGAATAATTCAGCCCACGGGCGATAATCCGGGCGGTGGTGGTTTTACCAACCCCGCGTACCCCGGTAAGGATATAGGCTTGGGCGATACGCCCGGTTGAAAACGCATTCTCCAAGGTGCGCACCATGGCTTCCTGGCCGATCAGATCGGCGAAGGATTGCGGACGGTATTTGCGTGCGAGAACCTGATATCCTTGCGGATCATCGGTTCCGGCTTCGCCTTTGCCGCCGTTGCTCATCATGGCTCCTCATCCATATTTGTGCATATTTGTGCGTATGAATACGCCGTCCAAACGGGCGAACCGAAACTCCAGATTTGAGGATCGGTGGGAGGCCGAACGATAACCCGCGTCGAACCCGTTAGGGCTGCTTCCTTCCGGATCTGACCCAGTTGGCGAGTGACGCGCCCATCGCCAACCTCCCGAAAGCACTATATCAAGGTCCGGGCAGGGAATGGCAAGTGCCTTACATGATTCTTTACCGGATTTATTTTCAGCCCGTGTTTCTGGATATGCCGTGACGGACTGCCGATGAGCCATTACAGTTTTTTGTTTTTAATTGCGGGATAAAATATGAAAAATATCGTCCATGCCTATGCCGGATCGCCGCTGGACCGGGCCGGAACAAAACGGCCCGATGTAAACTGGATCATGAAGCAGATAGAAGCGTCTAATGCGCGGTTTCTGCCCTTTTCTGACCTCTCGGTTCTAATTTCTGAGACCGAAAGCGCACCAGATCGGCTTTTATGGCTGAGCGGCGCTGACATTTCTGGAAACAATATTGCAGATCTGGGCAAAGCGCTGTTTCTGGGGCTTGATGATCAGGGCGCTGCGAAATTTGCGGTGCAACTTGATCCTGACAAAGACTGGTCTGATCTTGGCACTATTATCGACCTGCGCTCACTGGCCCTTAACGGCACCATCGCGCCGGGCGAACTGGCGATTGCGGGCCAAGCCAAATCGATGCTCGACTGGCACAAGCAGCACGGCTTTTGCGCCCGCTGCGGCACCGCTGACCATATTTCCGATGGCGGCTATAAGCGCACCTGCCCGAATTGCGAGCGGATGCATTTCCCGCGCGTCGACCCGGTCGCGATCATGATCGTGACGCGCGGCGACAAATGCCTGCTCGGGCGCTCGCCGCATTTTGTTCCGGGCATGTATTCCTCATTGGCCGGGTTTATGGAACCGGGCGAATCGATTGAAGAAACCGTGCGCCGGGAAGTCATGGAAGAAGTTGGCATTGAGACCGGCTATGTCAAATATCATTCGAGCCAGCCCTGGCCGTTCGCCTCGTCGATCATGATCGGCTGCATTGCCGAAGCTTTAAGCGACGAGATCACAATTGATCCCAAAGAAATTGAAGCCGCCCGCTGGTTCACAAGGGACGAATTACAATTGATGCGCGAACGCCGCCACCCGGAAGAATTCACAATCCCGTTCCATTTCGCCATCGCCCGGCATTTGATCAAGGCGTTCTTGGACGGGTAAGAAAGGTTTAAAAATGCGGGCGTTTTCAGCAGGCTTTTTGGTTTCCTTGAGCCTTTTGGCCATTCCCGCATTCGCGCAACAAAGCCGCCCGGTTGATCTGGAGCTGGTATTGGCGATCGACACATCAACCAGTGTCGACGCCCAGGAATTTGATCTGCAATGGCGTGGTCTGGCCAACGCCTTTCTGCACCCGGATGTTGTTGGTGCCATCGAAGCAGTTGGTGATGCAGGCATCGCCATATCGATGGTGCAATGGGCAGGACCCGGACAACATCAAACTTCGGTCGACTGGTCCTTTATCAACGACGCCACGAGCGCCGCGCAATTTGCTGCCAAGATTTCTGCCGCCCCCCGTTTAATGCGCGGCTTTACCGATATTGGCGGGGCGATTGGCTATTCCGTCAGCGCAATTGAGGGCAACAATTATGAAGGCTTTCGCCGGGTGATTGATGTATCCGGCGACGGCACGTCCAGCGGGTTGGATAATCCGGGCCCGGGTCGCCAGCGCGATTATGCCATTTCACGGGGCATCATTATCAACGGGCTGGTGATCTATAACGAAGAATACGATCTTGGCGAGCTGGCCCATATCAGCGTGCGCGAACATTACGAAAACCACGTGATCGGCGGCGCGGCCTCATTCCTGATGGTGGCGAATGATTTCGAAGATTTCGCCCGCGCGATCCGCGAAAAACTGATTCAGGAAATCACCGGCCCACCCATCGCCGGGTTGCGGCAAGATGGATTGCGGGATTTCGCGGCTGTGGAGTGACGGGGAACTAATTCACTAACCCTAAGTAAACCCTAACCGAATCATGTTAGGTTTTTGCTTATTTTAAGGTTGGTTACTATGTCCATTGATGCTCTCAATCTTGAATACAAGGAATTATATCAAGCAGAGCTTGAGCATCGATCCAAATTGGATGGTGCTATAGGGTTTCCTGTTAGTTTAATTACCGCATTCAGCGGTATTATATATTTTTTCATTTCGAAGTTGACGCAACCTTTCTCTACAATGGAAATTTGTCAACTTGCTCTGTTTGGGATTGCCACCGTTGTAATTTTGCGCGCAATTTTTTGTCTCATTCGCAGTTTCCATAACTACCAATATCAATATGTACCTAGTGCGACCGATTTGGATATTTATCACAAACAAAAATTAGAATTTCACTCTGCGGATCCTGACAAAGAAAATATAGCAAAAAATGCTACAATGGATCATTTATACGATTCTTTTTTGAGTTCAGCTGGAGTAAATGCTAAACATAACATGCAAAGAAGTGAATTATTATTTCAGAGTAAACGGAATATTATTTTTGTTTTGTTTCTTTGTATGGCTCTCGGATTTTTACATCTAATTTCTTTTGTTTCTTTTGATCAATTTGTGCAATATTTTGAAACCCATGTCCTTTGTAAGGAGATTGTATAAATGAGCGATAACGACAAAAAACCACCACCAGTTCCTCCACAAAAAGTGGAACCAAAAGCACCACCTCCGCGTTTGATCAGAGATAGCGTGATTGAGAAAATCCCGAAGAAGTAGCAGTTTCGTGTAAGGCTTGGCCTTCACACTTCGAATTCGGTTGCACTGCCTTTTATCACCCTTCATCCCTGACAAGCGGCGGCCCGGATGATTTACATGCCCCGATGTTGACCCGCTGCGCGATCCGGGATCCAGTCTAAAGATATCACGTGTGGCACCATCGCACTGGATTCCGGCTTTCGCCGGAATGATGGTTGGGGCGATATCTCACCCGTCATCCCGGACAAGCGGCGGCCCGGATGATTTACATGCCCCGCTGTTGACCCGCTGCGCGATCCGGGATCCAGTCTATGCGATCCCAATTGTGGCACCATCGCACTGGATTCCGGCTTTCGCCGGAATGACGGTTGGGGCGATATCTCATCCGTCATCCCGGACAAGCGGCGGCCCGGATGGATTGCATGCCCCGATGTTGATCCGCTGCGCGATCCGGGATCCAGTCTTTGCGATCCCAATCGTGGCACCACCGTACTGGATTCCGGCTTTCGCCGGAAAGACGGTGGAGGGTGATCGCCGCTACAAGCTAGCCCCTAGCCGCACGCCCTGGTCGAAGGCGCGTTCGGCGTCTAGTTCTCCGGCTTCTTTGGCACCGCCGATCAGGTGGGCGGTGATACCTTTTTCCTGGAGTTGGTGGAACAGGCTGTTTTCAGATTCCTGCCCGGCGCAGATGATGATTGTGTCGGCGGATAGGATTTTACCCTCACCATCGATCTCAATATGCAGCCCGGCATCGTCGATATTTTTGTATGTAACGCCTGAAAGCTGCCGGACCCCGGCATGAGCCAATTCGGCGCGGTGTACCCATCCGGTGGTTTTACCGAGCCGCTTGCCCATGGAACCCGGACTTCGCTGGAGCATCGTTATGTCACGATCCGAGAACGAGCGGACAGGTTCCTGACCGACACCCCAATGGGCAGCGAAAGCGTCCGGGTCCAGGTGGGATTTATCACCGCCATAGGATAGATAAATTGCGACATCAAAACCGATGCCGCCAGCACCGACGACAATCACCTTTTTGCCGGCTTCGCGTTTGCCGGACAGAATATCCACGTAGCTGGCGACGGATGAGTAATCATCGCCGGGGATAATTTTGCTGCGCGGAATGATGCCGGTAGCGATGACCACATCATCAAAGCCGACAAGATCGGCGACCCCCGCTCTGGTCGAATATTTTATGTCTACGGAAAATTCTTCGAGGCGATTCTTGAAATAGCGCAGGGTCTCGTTGAATTCTTCCTTGCCGGGGATCATGCGCGCCAGATTGAACTGGCCGCCGATCCGGTTCGATGCTTCAAACAGGGTTACCTGATGGCCGCGTTCAGCGAGAGTTGCTGCGACGGACATGCCGCCCGGACCGGAGCCAACAACAGCTATGCGCCTTGCATTCGTGACCGGGTTGATTTCAATTTCGGTCTCAAAACAGGCGCGTGGATTGACCAGACAGGATGACACCTGATGGGAAAAATAATGGTCCAGACAGGCCTGATTGCAGGCGATACAGACATTGACCTTTTCCGGCGTCCCGGCTTTTGCTTTTGCGACAAATTCCGCATCCGCCAAAAAGGGCCGCGCCAGCGACACCATGTCGGCGTCACCTCTGGCCAATACCGCTTCGGCAATGTCTGGCGTGTTGATCCGGTTGGTGGCGATCACCGGAATTGAGACCGCTTCCTTGATGCGCCGGACATGGCCTGTGAACGCCGCGCGGGGGGCAGCAGCGGCGATTGTTGGCACCTGCACTTCGTGCCAGCCGATGCCGGTATCGAGAATATCAACGCCGATTTTCTCGGTTTCCCTGGCCAGCCAGATGATCTCGTCGGCATTCAACCCGCCATCAACAAGTTCAAGCGCGGAGAGGCGGTACATTAGAATTTTGTCAGCACCCAGTGCTGCGCGCGCACGGATCAGAATTTCAAGGACAAACCGGGCGCGGTTTTCAAGCGGACCACCCCATTCATCGTCGCGCTTATTGGTGCCAGCACTCAGGAACTGGGAAATCAGATAGCCTTCTGACCCCATTATTTCGACACCGTCATATCCAGCCTCAACGCTCAAAGCGGCGGCGCTCTCAAACTGATCGATGGTCTGGCGGATTATCGCGTCGGTCATCTCGACAGGTATTGTCCGGCTGATCGGTGATTTGATCGGCGACGGGGCGACGGGAATTTCATGAAACGCGTAGCGGCCACCATGGACGAGCTGGAGCAAAATCCTGCCGCCCTCCTCGTGAACGGCATCGGTGACAATCCGGTGACCGGGCACAAGTTCGGGCCCTTGAAAACATACCGGCTCTTTCGAAATGCGCCCTTCGATATTTGGCGACCAGCCGCCGGTGATGATCAAGGCCGCTCCTGCTTTTGCCCGTGCGCCATAAAAAGCTGCAAGCCGTTTCGGGCCATCGGGGTGGGCTTCAAGGCCGGTATGCATGGAGCCCATCATCACCCGGTTGGGCAAATCCTGGCCGTTGACGCGGATCGGCGCGAGCAGATTTGGAAACATGGTCATGATCTAGATACAGCGCCCGCCATCAACTTCGAGGCCGACGCCGGTCAGGAATTCAGCTTCGTCTGAACACAGAAACAACGCCGAATTGGCCAGATCGCGCGGTGTGGACAAGCGCCCAAGTGGCACGGACGCGACAAAATTGGCGTAAGCCTGATTGGTCACCTCGCCGCCCAAAAATTCCGCCAGCATCGGGGTGTCGCCAGCGACCGGGCAAAGCGCGTTGACGCGGATTTTGTCAGCGGCAAATTCTATTGCCATTGCCTTGGTGAGAGATAATACAGCGCCCTTGCTGCCATTATACCAGGTCAGACCCGGACGCGGACGGATACCGGCGCTGGACGCCATATTCAGGATAACCCCGCCACCCTGTTCGCGCATTACGGGGACACAATGAATGGTCGCCAGATAAATGCTTTTGCAATTGACGGCAAAAATGGCGTCAAAGGTCGCCTCATCCACATCAAGTGCCGGCTGGTTGCGCTGGGGCATGCCGGCATTGTTGACGACAATATCCAGCTTGCCAAAATTGCTGGTAGCGCAGGAGATCATTTCGCCAACCTGATCATTGTCTGCTACATCGGCATGAATAAACTGCGCCTTGCCGCCTTCATCGCGCAGGCTGGCGGCTACTTTTTCACCGGCCTCATCAGCGATATCCGCGACGAAGACGCTAGCCCCTTCGGCGACGAACCGGTGGGCGATGCCTTCGCCAAATCCCGATGCCGCACCCGTTACAATCGCAACCTTGTCCTTTAGACGCATGGTTCGCACCTCTTAATTGTTCAGGAAATGTTCAAACTGGCTCTTGTGGGGCTTTGCCGATAGGCACCAAGAATTCTCACCTTATTGGTGAAGAACTGAATTTCTTCCATGGCAAACTGTACGCCGCGATCCTGAGGGTGGCCGATAATATCGGCGTAGAACTGGGTGGCGTTGAACGACCCGGCAATCTGATAGGATTCCAGCTTGGTCATGTTGACGCCGTTTGTAGCAAACCCGCCCATGGCCTTGTAGAGGGCGGCAGGCACATTGCGCACCTGGAAAATGAAACTCATCATGACATTGTCCGTACCGACGGGCGGGTCGTCCCGATCGCGGGACATGACCAGAAACCGGGTGGTATTATGGTCATGGTCCTCGATATCGGTTTTCAGAATTTCAAGCCCATAAATTTCTGCTGCCAGCGTGGACGCAATCGCGCCCTGACTTTTGTCCTTGCGATCGGCGATCATCCGCGCAGCACCTGCCGTATCAGCGGCAGGCATAGCGTCCACCCCGATATCACGCAAGCTGGTCCGGCACTGGCCAAGCGCCTGGGTATGGCTATGGACGGTTTTCAGATCTGATACTTTACTGCCCGGCACCCCGAGCAGGGCATGGCGGACGCGCAGAAAATGTTCGCCAACAATGAACAGGTTTGATTCAGGCAATAAATGATGAAGATCAGCAACCCGCCCGGCGATTGAATTTTCAATCGGTAACATGCCGTATTTTGCCGATCCATCTTCTACCGCCCTGAGGGCATCCTCAAAAGTCGCGCACGGCAGGATGGCCAGATCAGAATAAACCTCATGGCAGGCAATATGGGAATTGGCGCCGGGTTCGCCCTGGAACGCTATTTGCGGAATTTTATCACTCATTGTTGCTCACTAAACTACTCACCAAATTTCACGACCCGGCCAATATGCGGCGGGCATTTTCAAGATCGGCCGGAGTATCAACACCTATTGGGCAAGCGTCAACGATTGCCACATCAATCCTCATGCCAGCCTCCACCGCCCGCAATTGTTCCAAACGCTCACGGACCTCAAGCGTCGATGGTGGCAACTCAATAAAGCGCTGAAGCGCTGCCCTGCGATAAGTGTAAATCCCGATATGATGATAAAATGGTCCTGGCCCTGATGGCGCAAGAGTTCTGGTGAAATATAATGCTCGCAAATGCTTGTCGCCGATCTCGGTGCCGATAATTTTCACCATGTTTGGATTGGCGGCTTCATCAGCATCGTTTTCAATGGTCGCCAAAGTCGAAATATCCGCGTCGCCAGAATCGAGAAGCCGCGCGCATTTGCGCAGGCTATCGGGATCAAGCGTTGGTAGATCTCCCTGAAGATTGACAATCAATTCGATATCGCTACCGGGGTCGGCAATTTCGAGCGCTTCCGCGATCCGGTCTGACCCGGACGGGTGATCCGGCCGGGTCATCACCGCTTCGCCGCCGACCGAGAGAATCGCCTCGGCAATATCTATGTCATCGGTCGCTACAATGACCCGCCCGATTTCTGCTTCGATCGCCCGGCGCCAGACATGTTCGATCATCGGCCTGCCGGCAATGTCGGCGAGCGGCTTTCCTGGCAAGCGGGTTGATGCCATCCGGGCCGGTATAACTATGATCGTCTGCTGGTCTGAAGTGCTCAAAAGCCCATAACTCTACGCAAAATATTGACATTGGAACCGTATAGCGAGTCCTTGTTCCGGGGATGTTATACGAGATGCAGGCGCACCGGCAATGGAAGTCAATCAAGGTTAAAGGCGAGGTGCACGGCACGATTCCGGAATTGCAAAATCTCGGTTATTTACTTGGCTGGCAGTGTGTTGTATCCAACAACATAATTGTCAGGGCAACGGGCCTGGACATAAAGGATTTTACCGGAGCAAGCATGCTAGATTCCTTCGAATTCAACAAAATCGCGGGCGCAGTTCTTTTCACGGTTTTGGCGGTGCTGGGTCTCGGCATAATCGCTGACATTGTATATGACCGCGAAGCCCCGGACCAAATGGGATATGCCGTTGAGGTTCCGGATGCGCATGGCGACGCTAGCCAGGAAGCCGTTGAAGAAGCACCCGTTATATCGCTGGCTTCTTTGTTGGCCGGAGGCGATGCCGAAGCCGGTGCCAGTGTTGCCCGCAAATGCATAGCCTGCCATTCGTTTGAAGAAGGTGGCGCGAACAAGGTCGGTCCCAATCTCTACGGTATTTTAGGGCGCGGCGTGGCGACAGCTGCTGGTTTTTCCTATTCAGACTCGATGCAGGCTGCTGGCGGAACCTGGGACTATGAAAATCTGTCAGCGTTCCTTGCAAACCCGCGCGAAGCCATGCCTGGAACCGCGATGGGATTTGCCGGTATCCGGCGCGACAACCAGCGTGCTGATCTGCTGATCTATCTCCAGAGCATCAGCCCGGACGCGCCGCCACTTCCGCAATAACGGTCTGCATCATCATTATCTCCATTGTAGTTGATAGACATTACACCCCTTGTTGATTTGTCATGGGGCAAGCACCTATTATTGTCGCAATTCCTCGCCATATCTTTTGGCAGGCGGGGCTACAATGAATAAGGGAGAATGTCAGGCCATGCGCTTGAATTTCAGAAAACCGGCTTTGCCGGCCTTTGTGCTCGCTTTCATTGTTGTGGCAGGTTTAGCCGCGACCGCCCGTGCTGAAACTATTTGGCGACACGGCCTTTCCCTGCTTGGTGAATTGAAATACGAAGCCGGATTCACACATTTCGACTATGTAAACCTTGACGCCCCAAGGGGCGGCACGGTGCGCATGTCTTCAATCGGGTCGTTCGACAGCCTCAACCCTTTTACCTTCAAGGGCCAACCTGCTGGCGCTATCCAATTAATTTACGACACCCTGTTATCCTCCAGCATGGACGAACCTAGCTCCGAATACGGACTATTGGCGGAAGCCGTTTCGTTCCCGGAAGATTTTTCGTCCGTCACCTACCGGTTGCGCGAAAATGCACGCTGGCATGACGGCATGCCGGTTACACCGGAAGATGTGATTTTCAGCCTGGAAGCGTTACGCACCGCACATCCGTTTTATTCGGGCTATTACAGAAATATCAGCAACGCCGAAGTTACCGGGGAGCGCGAAGTTACATTTAGTTTTGATGTCACAGGAAATCGGGAATTGCCGCAAATTGTCGGTCAGCTACCGATATTGCCAAAACATTGGTGGACAGCTGAAGGACCTTCGGGACCGCGTTCGCTCAGTGAAACAACCCTGGAAATTCCGCTCGGCAGCGGCCCTTACCGGCTGCGGGAATTTGATGCCGGACGCTCGCTGGTGCTGGAGCGGGTTGAAGATTATTGGGGCGCGGATTTACCCGTGAATATGGGCCAGAATAATTTCGATGAAATCAGGATCGAATATTTCCGCGATACAACCATCGCGCTCGAAGCTTTCAAGGGTGGACAATATGACTGGCGCACAGAAAACAGCGCCAAGGATTGGGCTACCGCTTATGACTTTCCTGCCCTTGCTGCGGGACAGGTGATCCGCGAAGAAATTGCAGACAACACCGGATCAGGGATGCAGGCCTTCGCTTTCAATATCAGGCGCGGTAAATTTGACGATCCCAGAGTGCGGCTGGCATTCAGTCTGGCGTTCGATTTCGAATGGTCTAACAAAAACCTGTTCTTTGGCCAATATCAGCGCACCAATAGTTATTTTTCCAATTCAGAACTTGCCGCACCCGGATTGCCGGGGCCACGGGAACTGGAAATTCTGGAACCGATTCGTGCCCAGATCCCTGAACAGGTTTTCACAACAGAATTTTCCAACCCGTACAACGAAACGCCCCGGAACTTGCGTACGAACCTCCGGGAAGCCAGTCGGTTGCTGCGGGAAGCAGGCTGGACGATTCAAAACGGGATGCTGATGGATGCGGCGTCTGGTGAAGAAATGGAAGTCGAGTTTCTGCTTGCTTCCCCCAATTTCGAGCGGGTCGTGCTGCCCTATATCAAAAATCTGGAGCGCCTTGGCATCCAGGCAACCGTCCGCACGGTTGATATTTCCCAATATCGCAATCGGCTCGACCGGTTTGATTTCGACATTATTGTCGGCAATTGGGGCCAGTCGCTTTCACCCGGCAACGAACAACGGGATTTTTGGGGAAGCCGCGCCGCCTCTACCGACGGCAGCCGCAATTTGATCGGCATCGAAAATGAAGCGGTGGATTACCTGATCGAGAAAATCATTCTCGCCAGCAGCCGCGAAGATTTGATCGCCTCCACCCACGCCCTCGACCGGGTGTTGCTATGGAACCATTATGTGGTCCCCCAATGGAATTCGTCCGTATTCCGCACCGCCCGTTGGGACCGGTTCGGACGACCCGACCAGCTTCCAGAATTCGCGGTCGGGTTTCCAAACATCTGGTGGTGGGACGAAGCAAGGTCAACGGCCATTGATGGCGACTAGATTTTCAATTGCCCTATTGCTCTGGGTTTTTGCTGCAACGAGTAGCTGGGCCGAACCCCGTCACGGCTTGTCTGCATTTGGCGAACTGTACTACCCGCCCGATTTTTCCCATTTTGAATATGCAAACCCCGACGCACCCAAGGGCGGACGGCTCTCGATGATCGGCACTGCCGGATTGATCACATTTGACAGTTTCAACGGACATATTCTCAAGGGCACCCCGGCGCAGGGGTTGAAATATTTGTTCGATACCCTGATGACCCGGGCCAATGACGAGCCTGACGCTGTATATGGACTTATCGCCCATAGTGCAGAGCTTGCGGAAGACGGCATGTCGGTTACGTTTTTCCTGCGGAGCGAGGCCACCTTTGCCGACGGCACCCCGGTGCGGGCGGTCGATGTAGTGCGCTCGTTCGATTTAATCAAAGCCGACGGTCACCCGTTTCTCTCGATGCCGCTGCGCGATGTGATCGAAGCAGACATTATCGACGAATTGACCGTGCGCTACACTTTTACCGGAACTCTGACACGGGATTTACCTCTTCTAGTGGCGCAATTGCCGGTTTTGTCCGCCGCCTGGTATGAGACCCATGATTTCACCCAAACATCTCTTGATCCCCCTCTTGGGTCCGGTCCCTATGAAATAACCGATTTCCAACAGGGTCAGTATGTCACCTACGGGCTGCGTGCGGATTATTGGGGACGCGACCTGCCAGTCAATCGCGGGCGTTATAATTTCGGCGAATTGCGCTACGAATATTACCGCGACCGCACGGCGGAATTTGAGGCATTGAAGTCTGGAGCCTATGATTTACGTGAAGAATTTACTTCAAGAGACTGGGCCACAGGCTACGATATCGCGGCGGTCCATGACGGGTTGCTGAACATGATCACCCTGCCGGACGAGCGCCCTTCTGGCGCACAAGGGTTTTTCATCAATACAAGGCTGGAGAAATTCTTGGACCACCGGGTGCGGGAAGCACTGGCTTTGGCTTTCGATTTCGAATGGACCAACCGCAACCAGTTTTACGGGCTCTATCAACGGACCGGCAGTTTCTTTGAAAATTCCACCATGAAGGCCGAAGGATTGCCAGGGCCGGATGAACTGGCATTGCTGGAACCGTGGCGCGGCCAGGTGCCGGAGGCGGTTTTTGGCGAGGCGATCCTGCCGCCGGTCTCGAACAGCTCGGGCCAGGACCGGGCGCTACTCCGGCGCGCCTCTCGCCTGCTCAGCGAGGGCGGATGGAATATTGTCGACGGCAAGCGGCAAAATAGCGACGGTGAAAATTTCCAAATCGAATTTCTGATTTTCGCCCCGACCTTTGAGCGGGTTATCGCGCCGTATGTAAAAAATCTGGAAATTCTTGGTATCGACGCATCAATCCGGCGGGTTGACCCGTCGCAATTTGTCGAGCGGGTTAAATCGTTTGATTTTGATATCGTCACCCAGCGTTACGTGATCCCAAACACACCCGGCGTGGAATTACGCAATTACTGGTCGAGCGACGCCGCCAATTTATCCGGCAGCCGCAACCTTTCGGGGATCGCCGACCCCGCAATTGACGCCATGATTGAAGCCGTATTGGGAGCAAGGTCGCGCGCCGATCTTGGCACCGCCGCACGTGCGCTAGACCGGATTTTACGGGCCGGGCATTATTGGGTACCGCACTGGTTCAAGGCCAGCCATAATGTGGCGTTCTGGGACAGGTTTTCGTGGCCGGAAACTAGCCCCAGATATGCGCGTGGCATTATCGATACCTGGTGGTATGACAGTGACAAGGCTTTGCGCCTTGAATCGCTCAGGTAAGGGATAAATCTTGGCCGCCTATATTCTAAGACGTCTGCTGCTGATCATCCCGACCGTTGTCGGGATCATGCTGATCTCGTTCGCGGTTATCCAGTTTGCGCCGGGAGGCCCGGTTGAGCGGGTTATTGCGCAACTGACCGGAACAGACGTGGCCGCCACGTCTCGGATTGGCGGTTCTGGGGGTGGCGACTTAGGCACGGGTTCCCAAAGCCAAGCTGGATCTGGTGCTTCAGTAACATCTTCAAAATACAGAGGGGCTCAAGGCCTTGACCCGGAATTTATCCGCCAGCTTGAGGTTCAGTTCGGCTTCGATAAACCAGCGCACGAGCGGTTCCTTCTGATGATGTGGAACTATATCCGGTTTGATTTTGGCACCTCGTATTTCCGAGACATTTCAGTGATCGAACTGATCGTTGAAAAAATGCCGGTATCGATCTCGCTGGGGCTCTGGATGACGCTTTTATCCTACGGCATATCGATCCCGCTCGGGATCGCGAAAGCTGTCCGCGATGGCAGCCGGTTTGATATCTGGACCAGTGGCGCGATCATTATCGGCTATGCAATCCCCGGATTTCTGTTTGCGGTTCTGCTAATTGTCATGTTTTCCGGCGGCACGTTTCTGGATTGGTTCCCGTTGCGCGGATTAACATCAGAGAATTTTGACGAATTATCGCTGATCGGCAAAGTGATTGATTATTTCTGGCACCTGACCCTGCCGCTTATTTCCATGGCGCTTGGCGCTTTTGCCGTCACTTCCCTGCTTACCAAAAATTCGTTCCTTGACGAGATCCGCAAACAATATGTGGTCACCGCACGCTCGAAAGGTCTGGACGAAAAAGAAGTGTTGTACGGGCACGTATTTCGAAACGCCATGCTGATCATTATCGCCGGCTTTCCCGGTGCCTTTATCGGCGCATTTTTTGCTGGCAGCCTTTTGATCGAGACAATATTTTCACTCGACGGGCTAGGATTGCTATCGTTTGAATCCATCGTCAACCGGGATTACCCGGTGGTGTTTGCAACCCTGTTCATTTTTTCCCTGATGGGACTGGTGGTCAATCTGATCTCGGACCTGACCTATACCTGGATCGATCCACGGATCGATTTCGAGCGGCGGGATGTCTGATCAAATGACCAATACAGAACAAAATTCCACGTCGGACATAGAGATCCCAAAGCGCAAGAGCCGGATTTCGCCGATCAACCAGCGCCGCTGGGATAGTTTCAAAGCAAACCGGCGCGGATTCTGGAGTCTCTGGATTTTTCTGATCCTGTTTGTGCTGAGCCTGTTTGCGGAATTTATCGCCAACGACAAACCGTTGTTGGTTCGCTACGACGACGCGTTTTATTTCCCGGTATTTCAATCCTACGCCGAAACCGAATTTGGTGGTGAGTTTGAGACCGAGGCAGATTATCGCGATCCCTTTGTGCAAGAGCTGATCGAGGATAGCGGTGGCTGGATGATCTGGCCCCTGATCCGTTATTCCTATGACACCATCAATCTTGATCTGCCGGTTCCTGCCCCCGCACCACCATCGGCGGAGAATTGGTTGGGCACCGACGATCAGGGGCGCGACGTGGTCGGGCGGTTGATTTACGGCTTCAGGATTTCAGTGCTATTCGGGCTGGTACTCACCATTATTTCATCGGTAATCGGGATCGTGGCCGGCGCCGTGCAGGGCTATTTTGGCGGTTGGGTAGATCTGCTGTTTCAACGTTTTATTGAAATCTGGACGAGCATTCCTCAGCTTTATCTTATCATTATCATTGCAGCGGTGATCGAACCAAATTTCTGGATTCTTCTATTCATACT
>JAJFHA010000021.1 GCA_021775875.1 Hyphomicrobiales bacterium
GAGATGGTTATGCCCGGCGACAATTGCGCGGTTGAGGTTGAACTGATTGTACCGATCGCCATGGAGGAGAAGCTGCGCTTCGCCATCCGTGAAGGCGGCCGCACAGTCGGCGCCGGCGTCGTTGCAGGCATTATTGAGTAACTGAACCAGAAATTGTGCGCCTTGGTAGGCGCATTTTTTTGCCAGAGGCAAACTTATGAACGCACAGAATATTCGAATTCGGCTCAAGGCTTTCGATCATCGAATTCTCGATGTCTCGACCCGCGAAATCGTCAGTACAGCGAAACGTACTGGTGCGCAGGTGCGTGGTCCGATTCCTTTGCCGACACGGATCGAACGGTTTACAGTTAACCGCTCGCCCCATATCGACAAGAAAAGCCGCGAGCAATTCGAAATTCGCACGCACAAACGTTTGCTGGACATTATTGACCCCACACCTCAAACCGTGGACGCGCTGATGAAGCTCGACCTGGCCGCCGGTGTAGACGTCGAAATCAAGCTTTAATTCAATTCGGGAGAGGGCTGCGTCATGCGCTCTGGAGTGATAACGCAAAAGGTCGGGATGACCAGGATATTTACGGATGCCGGTGAGCATATACCGGTGACCGTCCTGAAACTCGACAATTGCCAGGTTGTTGGTCATATGACTGATGATAAAAATGGATATACGGCCCTGCAATTGGGAGTTGGTTCACGCAAAGCCAAAAATGTTACGCGCGCTGTGCGCGGACATTTTGCGGCAGCGAAGGTTGAGCCAAAACGCAAACTTGCAGAGTTTCGTGTTAGCGCAGACAATTTGATTTCGGTTGGTGCCGAAATCACGGCTGATCATTATGTACCTGGTCAGTTTGTTGATGCGACAGGGATCACCCAGGGTAAGGGTTTTGCTGGTGCGATGAAGCGGCACAACTTTGGCGGCTTGCGTGCTACTCATGGTATTTCGATCTCGCACAGAAGCCATGGTTCGACTGGGAACAGTCAGGATCCGGGTAAAGTTTTCAAAGGCAAGAAAATGGCTGGCCACATGGGCGATGTTCGTGTGACGACACAAAATCTTGTGATTGTGAAAACTGATATCGACCGTGGCCTGATCATGGTCAAGGGTGCAATCCCAGGCTCCAAGGGCGGTTGGGTATTTTTGAACGATGCTGTTAAAAAGGCTGTGCCGGATGAGGCGCCAACACCGGGCGCTTTCCGAATGGCTGATGAAGAGAAAGCGGCTGAGGTTTCGGAAGATCAAGTAGAAGAAACGGTAGTTGAAACGGAAGCCGAAGCGCCGGTTGCTGAAGCTGCTCCGGAAGCATCTAAAGATGATGCTGGCGATGCGCCAGAAAAAGGAGACGCATAATGGAATTGCAGATCTCCACAATTGAAGGCAAAAAATCGGGTTCCGTGAAAGTGTCTGACGGCGTTTTCGGACTGGAGCCACGTGCTGATATTCTTCACCGCATGGTGCGGTACCAGTTGGCCAAGCGCCAGCAGGGTAGCCATGCCACGAAGGGGCGGTCCGAGATTTCCCTGACGGGTGCCAAATTCGGCAACCAGAAGGGTGGCGGGCGTGCCCGTCACGGGTCACGGCGTTCGAACATATTTGTTGGCGGTGGCAAGGCCCACGGCCCAGTTCAACATAGCCATGCGATTGCGTTGCCGAAAAAGGTTCGGGCACTTGCGTTGCGGCACGCGCTTTCGGCCAAAGCGAAATCTGGTGATCTGGTTGTCCTCAAAGACGTCAAGATCAAGGAAGCAAAGACCAAGTCTCTTCAGGCTAATTTTGAGAAGCTTGGTCTTGGGTCCGCGCTGATTATTGATGGTGCCGAGATTGAAAATAATTTTCGTCTCGCTGCCAAGAACATTCCGTTGGTCAATGTGCTTCCGGTGCAGGGTATCAACGTCTATGACATTCTGCGCAGCGACAAACTGGTCCTCACCACGGCCGCAATCGAAGCCCTGGAGGAACGGTTCAAATGATGAATGTTTCGCATTACGACGTTATCGTCGCTCCGGTCATCACGGAGAAATCCACGATGGCCTCAGAGTCGAACCAGGTGGTTTTTCGGGTGGCAAAGACTGCCAGCAAGCCGCAGATCAAAGCAGCTGTCGAAGCGTTGTTCGATGTCAAAGTGAAGGCAGTGAACACCCTTGTTCGCAAGGGCAAAGTCAAGCGTTTTCGTGGGCATCGTGGTCGTCAAAGTGATTTCAAAAATGCAATCGTCACCCTCGAAGAGGGCCAATCGATTGACGTGGCAACCGGGCTTTAGGGCGCGGCACAGGTTAACAGGCAAAAGAGCATGGCATTAAAATCATATAAGCCGACGTCTCCGGGACAACGCAGCCTCGTGCTGGTTGACCGCTCTCACCTCTGGAAGGGTGGGCCGGTCAAGACGTTGACTGAAGGTCTTCAGGGAAGCGGCGGGCGTAACAACCATGGCCGGGTTACCGCGCGCAGGCGTGGTGGTGGGCACAAGCGCTCCTATCGGATCATCGATTTCAAACGTCGGAAATTTGATATTCCTGGCACCGTTGAGCGCCTTGAATATGACCCGAACCGGACTGCATTCATTGCGCTGCTGCGTTACGAAGACGGCGAACTGGCATATATCCTGGCACCTCAGCGGATTCAGGTTGGTGATGTAGTGATTTCCGGCGAACAGGTTGACGTGAAGCCTGGTAACGCGATGCCGCTTTCAAGTATTCCGATCGGTACTGTGATCCACAATATCGAGATGAAGGCAGGCAAGGGCGGTCAGATTGCTCGCGCCGCCGGCACCTACGCCCAGTTGGTTGGCCGCGACTCCGGTTACGCCATTCTGCGGCTCAATTCCGGAGAGCAGCGTCTTGTGCGCGCCGAATGTCTGGCGACCATTGGTGCTGTGTCTAATCCTGACAACTCAAACATCACAATCGGTAAAGCTGGACGTAACCGTTGGCTCGGTCGCAGGCCGTCTGTTCGTGGTGTTGCCATGAACCCGGTTGACCATCCACATGGTGGTGGCGAAGGACGTACATCTGGTGGCCGGCATCCGGTTACACCATGGGGCAAGCCAACCAAGGGCAAACGCACCCGTAGTAATAAATCAACAGACAAATTCATTGTTCGCAGTCGTCATCTGCGCAAGAAAAGAAGAAGGTAGTCAGCAGTGTCACGATCAACCTGGAAGGGCCCGTTCATCGATGGCTACCTTTTGAAAAAGGTAGACGCAGCGCGTGAATCAGGGCGTAAGGATGTCATCAAGATCTGGAGCCGTCGCTCTACGATCCTGCCTCAATTCGTGGGGCTTACTTTCGGTGTTTACAACGGACGCAAGCACATTCCTGTGCTGGTTACTGAAGATATGATCGGTCACAAGTTTGGCGAATTTTCGCCAACCCGGACCTATTATGGTCATACCTCAGACAAGAAATCGCGGAGGGTCTGATCATGGGTAAAGCTTCCCGGGAAAGGTCCCTGGCGGACAACGAGGCCAAGGCGGTCAATCGTATGTTGCGTGTTAGTCCTCAAAAATTGAATCTGGTCGCGCAGGCAATTCGCGGCAAGAAAGCTAGTCAGGCGCTTGCTGACCTTACTTTTCTGCGCAAGAGAATCGCGACTGACGTAAAGAAAACACTCGAATCCGCGATTGCAAACGCGGAAAACAACCATGATCTGGATGTTGATGATCTGGTGGTATCGGAAGCCTATGTGGGCAAAAACCTGGTGCTGAAACGTGGTCGGCCTCGTGCGCGCGGTCGCTACGGCAAGATTTTGAAGCCATTCGCGCAGATCACGATTGTGGTTCGCCAAGTTGAGGAGACTGCCTGATGGGACAAAAGATTAATCCAGTCGGTTTCAGACTTGGGATCAACCGGACCTGGGATTCTCGCTGGTACGCTGATGGGGATTATCGGGAGCTGCTCGGTGAAGACATGAATATCCGCAAGTTTCTGCTCGAAGAGTTGAAGCAAGCTGGTGTTTCCAAGATTGTTATCGAACGGCCTCATCGCAAATGTCGGGTGACGGTCCATTCGGCCCGCCCAGGTATTGTGATCGGCAAGAAGGGCGCGGATATCGAAAAATTGCGTCGCAGCATTGCCCGGCTAACTGAAAGCGAAGTGCATATCAACATCGTTGAAGTGCGAAAGCCTGAGGTTGATGCCAAGCTTGTAGCTGACAATATCGCTCATCAGCTGGTACGTCGTATTGCATTCCGTCGGGCCATGAAGCGGGCGGTTCAATCCGCCATCCGGCTCGGGGCTCTGGGTATACGAATTAATTGTGGTGGACGTCTTGGCGGTGCCGAAATCGCTCGTACCGAATGGTACCATGAAGGCCGGGTGCCGCTGCACACGCTTCGTGCCGATATCGATTACGGTGAAAGCACAGCCCACACAGCTTATGGTACGTGCGGCATTAAGGTTTGGATTTTCAAGGGCGAAATCATGGAACATGATCCGATGGCCCATGAAAAGCGCGCGCTTGATGTAATGAATACTGGTGGTGGTCGGAAACAACGCCAAAATGCCTAATCCAGGTATTGGTGCTTCGACAGATTTGATTGGAAGAAGAGATTTAGACAATGCTGCAGCCAAAACGCACAAAATTCCGCAAGCAGCACAAAGGCCGCATTAAAGGTCTTGCCAAGGCGGGAACATCGCTCACGTTTGGTGCTTATGGCCTTAAAGCCGTGGAGCCGGAACGGATTACATCGCGCCAGATTGAAGCTGCGCGTCGTGCCATGACACGTCACATGAAGCGTGCCGGTCGGGTATGGATCAGAATTTTTCCGGATGTACCGGTTTCCAAGAAACCGATTGAAGTCCGGATGGGTAAAGGTAAGGGGACGCCGGAATTTTGGGTTGCACGCGTGCGGCCTGGGCGGATCATGTTCGAGATAGATGGTGTAACGGCTGATGTTGCAAAAGAAGCTTTAATGCTTGCGGCTGCCAAACTACCGATTAAAACCCGCGTCGTTATGCGGTTGGGCGAAGGCCAATAGGTTCAGCGCCGGTACGGAGAGAATTGATGAAAGCGCAAGATATCAGAGATTTGTCGGTCGATCAGCTTGATGACAAGCTGGTTGAATTGAAGAAGGAGCAATTCAACCTGCGCTTTCAGAAAGCAACCGGTCAATTGGAAAACACCGCCCGCGTACGGCAGGTCCGCAAGGATATTGCCCGCGTGCGCACCATCGCCGTTGAAAAACAGGCGCAACAGAAATCGGCCGAACCGGCCAAGTCCTGAGGAAGAACGATATGCCTAAGCGAATGCTCCAGGGCGTTGTAACGAGCGACAAACAAGACAAGACGGTGATCGTTCTTGTAGAGCGGCGGTTTACGCATCCGCTTCTCAAGAAGACTGTTCGCCGGAGGAAAAAATATCATGCCCATGATGCTGAAAACAGCCGCAAGGTTGGGGACCAGGTCTGGATTGAAGAAAGTGCACCCATCTCAAAGAACAAGAGATGGATTGTGGTGAATAATGAAAGTGCTGCCAGCTAGGCTTGCAGCGGGACCTTTTACAGGGTCCGATTTTTTGGAGTGATCTGACATGATTCAGATGCAGACCAATCTGGATGTGGCCGATAATTCGGGCGCCAAACGTGTGCAGTGCATCAAGGTTCTTGGTGGCTCGAAGCGGAAATATGCCAGGGTTGGCGACTTGATTGTTGTATCGATCAAGGAAGCTGCCCCTCGTGGCCGGGTTAAAAAGGGTGAAGTTATGCGCGCCGTTGTTGTGCGTACAGCCAAAGACATCCGCCGCGCCGATGGCAGTGTTATCCGGTTTGACAGCAACGCCGCCGTTCTGGTCAACAACCAGGGCGAGCCAATTGGCACCCGTATTTTTGGCCCTGTGACGCGCGAATTGCGGTTCCGGAACCAGATGAAAATCGTATCGCTTGCGCCGGAGGTTCTGTAATGGCGTCAAAGATTAAAAAGGGTGACAAGGTTGTTGTCCTCACCGGTCGCGACAAGGGCCGGTCGGGCGACGTGCTTAAGGTCATTCCCAGTGAGAACCGGGCCATTGTTCAGGGCATCAACATGGTGAAACGTCACCAGCGTCAGACCCCGAACGAAGAAGGTGGAATTATCAACAAGGAAGCCCCGTTGCATATGTCGAATCTTGCTATTGCCGATCCCAAAGACGGCAAGCCGACACGGGTTGGGTTTCAGACACTCAAAGATGGCCGCAAGGTAAGAGTTGCCAAGCGGTCAGGAGAAACGATCGATGGCTGATACAGAATTTGAGCCGCGTCTGAAGCTGCATTACAACGATGTTGTACGTGCCAAGATGCTTGAAGAATATAAATATACCAACCCGATGGAAGTGCCGCGGCTCGATAAGGTCGTGCTCAATATGGGGCTTGGTGAGGGGACGCAGGACCGTAAAGCAGTTGAGAAAGCTGCCGAGCAACTGACCCTGATTGCTGGCCAGAAGGCACAGGTCACAATCGCCAGAAAATCAATCGCGACGTTCAAGTTGCGCGACGGTATGGCGATCGGTGCCAAGGTCACACTCCGCAATATGCGGATGTATGATTTCATCGACCGATTGGTAACAATCGCATTGCCGCGTGTTCGTGACTTTCGCGGGTTGAAGAATAACAGTTTTGACGGTCGCGGAAATTATGCCCTTGGGATCAAGGAACATATCGTGTTTCCGGAAATCAACTACGACAATATAGACTCGATCATGGGTTTTGATGTTGTGATTTGTACGACCGCAAAATCAGATGATGAAGCACGTACGCTTTTGAAAGAATTGAATTTTCCGTTCCGCCAATAGGGGCAGATCGGGACAAGGAGACCGTTAATGGCTAAGAAAAGTGCAGTTGAGCGAGATCTGAAACGGCGCAAGATGGAAACGCAATTTGCGTCTCGTCGTGCGCGCCTGAAGGCGATTTCGCGCAATAAGGGAGCCTCTATGGAAGAGCGTTTCAAGGCACAATTGGATTTGGCAGCTTTGCCAAGAAATTCATCACCTTCACGCAAGAGAAATCGTTGCGTGCTGACCGGGCGACCGCGTGCCTATTACCGTAAAGTCGGTATGTCGCGCATCGCACTCCGGGATATGGCCTCCAAAGGTCTGATCCCGGGCATGGTCAAGGCGAGCTGGTAAGGAGAAGCCGAATGTCGATCAACGATCCACTTGGCGATATGCTGACCCGTATCCGCAACGGGCAAATGCGGAAAAAATCGAGTGTGCTGTCACCGGCATCAAAACTTCGGGTGATGGTCCTGGATGTGCTCAAGGACGAAGGCTATATCCGTGGCTATACCCGCACAGATTTTGATGGCGGCAAGGCAGAGCTGGATATCGAACTGAAATATTTTGATGGCGAGCCCGTCATTCAGGAAATACAGCGGGTCTCAAAACCAGGCCGTCGGGTTTATTCATCAGCCAGCAGTTTGCCCGTAGTGGCCAGCGGACTGGGTGTCTCGATCGTCTCAACGCCGCAAGGTGTTATGGCTGATCATCAGGCACGTGAAAATAATGTGGGCGGAGAGGTGCTTTGCCGGATCTTCTGATTTGGTAGCGCTTAAACAGACTGGATTGAAACAATGTCGCGTATCGGCAAACTACCAATAGGAATTCCCTCAGGCGTGACCGCTGAAATTGACGGACAGCAGGTTCGTGTCAAAGGTCCGCGCGGAGAGGCGTCTATCGTTCTTGTCAATGAAGTAGTTGGCAAGATGGTGGATGACGGTATCAAAGTGGAACCGATTGATGAATCGCAACGTTCGCGGGCCATGTGGGGTCTGTCGCGGACGCTTGTTTCCAATATTGTCGTTGGTGTCAGTGAAGGTTTCACCAAGACGTTGCAAATTAACGGGGTGGGTTATCGTGCCCAGCTACAGGGCAAGACACTGCAATTGCTTTTAGGCTTTAGCCATGATGTGAATTATGCGATCCCTGATGATGTGAAAATTGATTGTCCGAGTCCGACCGAAATTATCGTATCAGGCAACGACAAACAGCGGGTTGGCCAGATAGCTGCCGAAATCCGCAGATACCGGCCGCCGGAGCCTTTCAAAGGCAAGGGCGTAAAATACAAAGACGAATATATCTTCCGGAAGGAAGGCAAGAAGAAATAACGGAGTGGCGGAATGGCCAAGTATTTAAGTTCTTTCCAGAGACGCCAGCGTCGTATCAGACGTTCGGTGAAAATTGCGGGTGGCGGACGACCGAGGCTTACGGTCTTTCGTTCGAACGATCATATCTATGCTCAAGTGATTGATGACGGCGAGGGGAAAACCCTGGTTTCCGCTTCCAGTCTGGAAAAGGAATACCGGGAAAAATCCGGCGCGGGCAACAACAAAGATGCCGCTGCTGCGATTGGCAAACTGGTTGCTGAGCGTGCGAAGAAGGCAAAAATCAAGCAGGTTGTGTTTGACCGTAGTGGTTATCTCTATCATGGGCGCATCAAGGCGCTTGGGGATGCTGCACGCGAAGCGGGCCTGGAATTTTAGTAAACTGATATTTGAACAGATAGAGAAACGGCGAAAAGTTTATGGCTGAACGCAATCCACAGAGAGGCCGGCCCCAAAGAGACCGGCAGGAACGTGACAGCGAGTTTGTTGACAAGCTCGTTCACATAAATCGCGTCGCCAAGGTGGTGAAGGGCGGTCGTCGTTTTGGTTTTGCAGCACTTGTTGTTGTGGGTGATCAAAAGGGGCGTGTCGGCTTTGGTCATGGCAAGGCGCGGGAAGTGCCGGAAGCTATCCGCAAGGCGACCGAAGCTGCGAAACGCACGTTTATTCACGTTCCGTTGCGCGAAGGCCGGACTTTGCATCATGATGTGGAAGGTCGTCACGGTGCTGGTAAAGTATTGTTGCGGGCAGCGCCTGCCGGTACCGGCATTATTGCCGGTGGTCCGATGCGTGCTGTCTTTGAGACCATGGGCATCCAGGATGTTGTTGCCAAATCAATCGGCTCATCGAACCCTTACAACATGGTGCGGGCGACATTTGATGCGCTTACCCATGGGGACAGCCCGAAGGGTGTTGCAGCACGCCGGGGACTGAAAATCAGTTCGTTGCAAGCGCGTCGCCAGGCGGCTGGTGTTACGCAGAATGAGGCTTAAACAGCCACTTAATTGGAGAATGACATGGCGACGAATAAATCCGCCAAGACAGTGATAGTTGAACAGATTGGCAGCCCGATACGGCGCCGGTCAGATCAACGCGCGACCCTGATCGGGCTTGGTCTTAACAAGATGCATCGCAAGCGTGAGCTTGAGGACACACCTGCCGTTCGCGGCATGATCAATAAAATTCATCACCTCGTTCGCGTTGTCGACGAGAGCTAGGTTGAAGGGAAAAGAACATGAAGCTCAATGAGCTTAGAGACAATGAAGGTGCTACTCACCCACGCAAGCGTGTGGGTCGCGGCATCGGGTCTGGTCTCGGTAAAACGTCTGGCAGAGGCCACAAAGGTCAGAAGTCACGCTCCGGTGTGGCGATCAAGGGCTTTGAAGGTGGCCAGATGCCAATCCATCGGCGTCTTCCAAAACGCGGCTTTGTGAATTACACGCGCAAGAATTTTAATGCCGTCAATCTGGGCAGGATTCAAACCGCGATTGATGCAAAGAAGCTTGACCCCAAAAAGACAGTTGATCTGGCTGCTTTGATCGAAGCCGGGATTGTTCGTCGTGCACTTGATGGCGTGCGATTGCTGGCCAAAGGCGAGTTGACCACGAAAGTCAATTTTGCGGTCAATGGTGCTTCCAAAACGGCTGCTGAAGCGGTTGAGAAGGCTGGCGGCAAGGTAGAAATTGTGGTTTCCAGTCCGGTGGCTGCTTCGAGTGCGGACGAGAAAAAGGCTGAGAAGCCAAAAAAGGCCAAAAAAGAAGACTAGGACAGGATGATATTGGGGGTGTCTGGTACCATATGGTACACGTACCAATTGGTGCAGGACAACCGGACCCGGAGCATATAGATAGATGGCCTCAGCAGCTGAACAACTTGCAGCCAATCTGAATTTTTCTGCGATTGGCAAAGCGACCGAGCTGAAAAAGCGGATCTGGTTTACGCTAGCTGCGCTTCTTGTTTATCGTTTGGGCACCTATATCCCGCTCCCTGGCATCAATCTTGAGGCCGTGGCAGATCTATTCCGGCAAAATCAGTCCGGAATGCTCGGCCTTTTCAACATGTTTTCAGGTGGTGCTGTCGGGCGAATGGCGATTTTCGCCCTGAATATTATGCCTTATATATCGGCCTCGATCATCATGCAGTTGATGACCGCCGTATCGCCACGCCTTGAAGAACTCAAGAAAGAAGGCGAGCAAGGCCGCAAAGTAATCAACCAATATACCCGTTACGGCACCGTGATGCTGGCGGTTGTGCAGGCATATGGCATCTCGGTCGGGCTTGAGAGCGCTGGTAATATAGTTGCTGATCCGGGTTGGTTCTTCCGTATTTCAACGGTTGTAACGCTCACGGGCGGCACTGTATTTCTGATGTGGCTTGGTGAGCAGATCACAGCACGCGGTATCGGCAATGGTATTTCACTGATTATCTTTGCCGGCATCGTTGCTGAATTACCGTCAGCCATTGTTGGCATGCTGGAACTTGGGCGCCAAGGCGCACTTTCAACCAGCCTGATCCTTGCCGTTATCGCTATGGCTATCGGCGTGATTATGCTGATTGTATTTGTCGAGCGGGCGCAGCGGCGGCTTCTGGTTCAATATCCCAAACGCCAGGTCGGCAATCAGATGTTCCAGGGCGATAGCTCTCATCTACCTCTGAAATTGAATACAGCCGGTGTTATTCCTGCGATTTTTGCATCCTCCATCCTGCTGTTGCCAATTACTCTGGCAAATTTTTCAGGTGGTTCGGGTGGCGATTGGCTGACCACAATTACAACATTGCTTGGTCGCGGCCAGCCGCTGTTCCTTCTGCTTTATGGGGGTGGTATCGCGTTCTTCGCGTTTCTCTATACGGCGATTGTTTTCAGCCCCAAGGATACGGCCGACAATCTCAAGAAAAATGGCGGGTTTATTCCGGGCATTCGCCCTGGTGAGCGGACCGCGGAATATATCGATTATGTGCTGACCCGCGTAACAGTTGTTGGTGCCATCTATCTTGTTTTTGTCTGTATCTTGCCAGAAATCCTGATTTCGCAGGCAGCGGTTCCATTCTATTTCGGCGGCACATCTTTGTTGATCGTGGTGAGCGTGACCATGGATACTGTATCTCAGGTGCAGGGTCATTTGCTGGCACATCAATATGAAGGCATGGTCAAGCGCACACGACTTAAAGGGCGGGGGCGGCGCAGATGAGGCTTATCCTTCTTGGTCCGCCTGGTGCCGGCAAGGGAACTCAGGCAGCTCGTCTGGAAAAAAAGTTTGGGATTCGCCAACTATCCACCGGCGACATGCTGCGGGCGGCGGTTGCTGCTGGTTCACCCATAGGGGTTAAAGCCAAAGCCGTCATGGAGCGTGGTGAACTGGTTTCCGATGATATCGTAATCGGTATCATTTCAGATCGTATTGACGAGCCTGACGTTGCAAATGGGTATATTCTAGACGGGTTTCCACGCACAGTAGCGCAGGCCCAAGCGCTTGATGCCTTGTTGGTTAAAAAGGGCAGTAAACTTGACCGCGTCATTGAAATTGCGGTCGATGATGGTGCCCTGGTAGAGCGGATTGCGGGGCGGTATAGTTGTAAAAAATGCGGTGCTGGATACCATGATTTGCACCAGAAGCCCAAAGTAGAGGGTGTTTGTGATTCTTGCGGCAGCGAAGACTTTTTGCGCCGCGCAGACGATAATGCAGAGACAGTAAAAAGTCGTCTTGAAGCTTATCATGCCCAGACCGCGCCGCTTGTAGTTTATTATTCCGGGAAGGAATTGCTGCATAGCGTTGATGGAATGGCGGATATCGACAAAGTAACTGAAGAAATTGTTGGGGAATTGAAGGCAATCGGTGCCTGAAGGTTCTGATATTAAATAGAAAAGGTGGTTGACGAAGCAGGCAAAAATCCTATAAAAACCGGGAATCCAAAGATGTTTTTGGAACGTCGCCCCGGTTTCAGGTCAGGAACCGGTGTGGCGCTTGATGCGCTGGTAAAACGGTTCTTTGGCGCAGGATAGAGTTTAGCTTCGCTGAGCATCATCAAGGAGACTTACAAACGTGGCTCGT
Organism: Hyphomicrobiales bacterium; assembly: GCA_021775875.1. Taxonomy (GTDB): domain Bacteria; phylum Pseudomonadota; class Alphaproteobacteria; order Rhizobiales; family NORP267; genus NORP267. The sequence continues at coordinate 12,117 of JAJFHA010000021.1, forward strand.
ATAGCAGGTGTCAACATTCCGACGGACAAGCGCGTAGAAATCGCGCTTCGCTACATTCATGGTATCGGCCCTAAGGCGGCGCGCGATATTTGCGCAGCCGTGGATATTCCACGGGAACGTCGTGTCAACCAATTGTCGGACGCGGACGTGATCCGGATCCGTGAAGCCATTGATGCAGATTTCACCGTGGAAGGGGACCTTCGCCGACAGGTCGCCGTGAATGTCAAACGGTTGATGGATTTGGGCTGTTACCGGGGACTGCGCCACCGGCGCGGATTGCCGGTACGTGGCCAGCGTACTCATACGAATGCTCGTACTCGCAAAGGCCCGGCAAAGGCCATTGCAGGTAAAAAGAAATAATCGCGTTTCGCGAAGCTCAGGGAATTTTCAATGGCTAAGGAACAAACACGCGTTAAGCGCCGCGTACGGAAAAATATTTCCGCTGGTGTTGCTCATGTGAACGCGACGTTCAACAATACGGTTATCACCATCGCGGATGCTCAGGGCAATGTTATTGCTTGGTCGACTGCTGGTGCCATGGGGTTCAAGGGATCGCGCAAGTCGACCCCTTACGCGGCCCAGTTGGCGGCTGAAGATGCCGGCAAGAAGGCCATGGAACATGGAATGAAAACCCTTGAAGTGCAAATTCGTGGCCCAGGGTCGGGACGGGAATCAGCTTTACGGGCGTTGCAGGCGACCGGTTTCACAATCACGACAATTCGTGACGTGACCACGATCCCGCATAACGGATGCCGTGCCCGTAAGCGGCGGCGCGTTTAAGTATTTTTTTATCCCGCCTGCTGACAGGCGTGGAACCTGAAAACACTGTTCGCTGAATTAGCGGATATGATTGGCAAAGGATAGCTTCGTGATCCAGAGTAACTGGCAGGAACTTATTAAACCGAACAAGTTGGAAATCGTTGGAGGCGACGATTCCTTACGTACAGCAACTGTTGTAGCCGAGCCGCTTGAACGTGGATTTGGCATGACACTCGGTAATTCTCTTCGTCGGGTTTTGCTGTCTTCGCTTCAGGGTGCGGCCGTAACATCGGTGCAAATTGATGGTGTGTTGCACGAATTTTCGTCGATCACCGGCGTGCGTGAAGATGTGACGGACATTATCCTGAACATCAAGGAAGTCGCTGTCCGGATGGAAGTCGAAGGTCCAAAGCGTCTTGTCCTTCATAAGGAAGGCCCGGCCCAAGTCACCGCTGGTGATATTCAGGGCATTGCTGATGTTGAAATCCTCAATCCTGAGTTAGCGATTTGTACCCTTGATGAGGGCGCTGAAATCCGCATGGAACTGACCGTTGATCTCGGTAAGGGCTATATTGCTGCTGAAGCAAACCGCCCGGCTGATGCGCCGATTGGTCTTATTCCGGTGGACAGCCTGTTCAGCCCGGTCAAAAAGGTATCCTACAAGGTCGAGCATACCCGCGAGGGGCAAATCCTCGACTATGACAAACTGACCATGCAGGTTGAAACTGACGGGTCGATTTCACCCGATGATGCGGTCGCTTTTTCTGCACGCATTTTGCAGGATCAACTGCGGGTATTCGTCAATTTTGAAGAGCCTGAAAAAGAGGTTGTCGAGGAAGTCGTTCCGGAATTGGCTTTCAACCCGGCTCTGCTCAAGAAGGTAGACGAGCTTGAACTTTCCGTTCGCTCGGCCAATTGTCTGAAGAACGACAACATCGTTTATATCGGTGACCTCATTCAGAAGAGCGAAGCTGAAATGCTGCGCACGCCGAATTTTGGTCGTAAATCGCTGAATGAAATCAAGGAAGTTTTGGCAGGAATGGGCCTTCATCTGGGGATGGAAGTTCCAAACTGGCCGCCGGAAGATATTGAAGCGCTTGCCAAACGGTACGGCGATCATCAGAACTATTAAGCAGTACGGGATCAGGGCCTGAATCTGGTCCGGTCCCGATTTACAGGAGATCAGTTATGCGTCATCGCATATCAGGGCGTAAGCTCAACAGGACGGCAAGCCACCGCAAGGCATTATTTTGCAATATGGCGATTGCGTTGATCAAGCATGAGCAGATCACGACAACTTTGCCAAAGGCCAAGGAATTGCGCCCCGTTGTTGAAAAACTCATTACATTGGGCAAATCCGGTACGCTGCATGCGCGTCGTCAGGCTTTGAGCAAGCTCAATAACGACAATGCAATGGTGACCAAGCTGTTTGATGTGCTTGCTGAGCGCTACAAAGAGCGCAACGGCGGTTATATCCGGGTGATGAAAGCCGGGTTCCGTTTTGGCGATAATGCACCGGTTGCTGTTATTGAATTTGTCGATCGCGACGAGAGCGCCAAGGGACAGGATTCAGGCCCGTCCTTTGAAAATGAGGAAGACGGTGCTTCCGAAGCAGCGTAACCTTTTCGGCATATTGAATTAAAGCGACCCTTTGTGGTCGCTTTTTTTTTGCCGTTTTATTGCTGGAATCAAGCGGGTTCCTGCATATAGTGGGCGGGGCATGGCGTGATGTTTGATGGATGGTCGGAATCATGTTTTTTCGAAAAAACCTGATGAGAATATTTTTATTGTTCCCAGCAGTATTTCTGTCTGTCTGTCTGGTTGGATCTGGTCAGGCGCAAGAACGGGTATTGCCCGAGACAAAAACCGAAATACAACTTTCATTCGCGCCGTTGGTTCGCCAAGTTATTCCGGCGGTTGTAAATGTCTATGCCAGCCATCGGGTGCAGCAGCAACGGCGCACATCACCTTTCAGGAACGATCCGTTCTTTCGTCGCTTCTTTGATGGTCCGGGATTTGGCGTTCCGCAATCGCGCGTGCAAAGCGCGCTAGGGTCTGGTGTTATCATTTCGCCTGCAGGTGTCATCGTTACAAATCATCACGTGGTTGAAGACGCTACGGATATCAAAATTGTGCTTTCCGACAAGCGGGAATTTGAGGCCGAGATTATCCTCAAGGATGAATTGACCGACCTTGCCGTGCTTCGGGTCGTAGATGCGGATGAGGCTTTTCCGGCACTTGAGCTTGGTGATTCTGACGCGGTTGAAGTCGGCGACCTTGTATTGGCCGTAGGCAACCCCTTTGGCGTTGGGCAGACGGTTACGAGCGGCATCATTTCAGCCCTTGCACGCACTAGGGTCGGTGTTTCTGATCACCAGTTTTTCATCCAGACTGACGCTGCGATCAATCCGGGGAATTCCGGTGGGGCGTTGGTTGATATGTCCGGCAAGCTGGTTGGCATCAACACAGCGATTTTCAGCCGCTCCGGTGGCTCCAACGGGATCGGATTTGCGATCCCTGTCAACATGGCCCGGGTGGTGATCGATTCTGCCGAGGTGGGCGGCATCGTGTTGCGCCCATGGCTTGGCGCGGAAATGCAGGCGGTGAGTGCCGAGATTGCAGAATCTCTCGGGATGTCGCGCCCGATAGGGGTCATGGTGACCGAACTAAGTGATCGGGGCCCGGCGCGCTCTGGCGGACTTGAAGTTGGCGATGTTGTTCTCTCTGTCGACGGGGTTGAGATTGAAGGTCCGCAAGCGCTGAATTATCGCCTGGCTACGCGAGGGGTCGGGGGTGCAACCGGATTTATCGTTTTGCGCCGGGGGCGCGAAGTGCCGGTATCTATTGCCTTGATCGCGCCGCCTGAAGAACCCTTGCGAAACCAGACAATGGTTGACGGGCGCAATCCATTTTCCGGGGCGACTGTAGCTAATCTCTCGCCAGCCTTGGCCAGTGAAATGCGACGTGGTTTCGATGAGACTGGGGTTATTGTGATTCAGATTGAACCGCGGACAAGGGCGCAGGACCTTCGCTTGCAGCGCGGTGATATCATCCGTGAAGTGAACGGGTTTCAGATTGCCAGCGTTGCTGATTTGCTGGATGAATTGGATGTCTTTGCGCGCCGTTGGGCGCTCGCGGTTGAGCGCGAAGGGCGGCTCATCCGGGTGGTTGTGGGTCGGTAAATGGCGAAAGGCTCAACCGATCTGTTTGCCAGTGCCGCGCTGCCGGATTCTGTTTCGCGCCCACTGGCTGATCTCCTGCGCCCCGCAAAACTTGGTGATATTGTTGGGCAGGAACATCTGACCGGGCCGGATGGCGCGTTACGACTTGCGGTTGAAGGCGAGAACCTTCGTTCGATGATTTTCTGGGGCCCGGCAGGCACCGGCAAAACCAGCGCCGCGCGCCTGTTGGCCGAGGATACCAGTCTCCATTTCGAACAGATATCTGCGATTTTTTCGGGCGTACAGGATTTACGCCGCATTTTTGATGCCGCCAAGGTGCGGCGCAACGATGGTCTTGGTACTTTGTTGTTTGTGGATGAGATCCATCGCTTCAACCGGGCACAACAGGACGGCTTTTTACCCCATATGGAAGACGGCACCATTGTGCTTGTGGGGGCGACAACGGAAAATCCGTCATTCGAGTTAAACTCCGCCATTCTGTCCCGCGCCAAGGTGCTGACATTCAAGCGGCTTGATGAAGCAGCTCTGGACGCATTGCTGATGCGCGCTGAAGAACATACCGGTCGGGCATTGCCGCTGGATGAATTGGCGCGAGCCAGCCTGATTTCGATGGCGGATGGTGATGGCCGCGTAACCTTGGGTTTGGCCGAGGAAATTTTTGCGTCTGTGCCGGAGGGAGAGCCGGACATTGACACCAAGGCGCTTGGCCAATTGGTGCAGCGACGGGCGCCGGTTTTTGATAAAGCCCAGGATGGTCATTATAATCTGGTCAGCGCCTTGCATAAATCCATTCGTGGGTCGGACCCCGAAGCAACGCTTTATTGGCTGGCGCGTATGCTGGTGGCGGGCGAAGACCCGCTATTTGTTGCTCGTAGGTTGATCCGTATGGCGTCTGAAGATATCGGTCTTGCAGACCCGGCGGCGCTACAACAAACAATTTCTGCGCGTGATGCTTACCAGATGCTCGGTAGCCCGGAAGGGGAACTAGCTTTGGCGCAGGCCGCCGTATATCTGGCAGTCGCGCCTAAATCCAACGCACTTTACGGGGCATACAAAAAGGCCATCAAAGCAGCAAAAGAAACCGGGTCGGTGGCGCCGCCAAAAATTATCCTGAATGCGCCAACAAGTCTGATGAAAGACGAAGGCTATGGGGACGGATATCAATATGACCATGATTTGCCGGAGGGATTTTCCGGCCAGAATTATTTCCCTGACGGCATGGATCGCCCGCGCTTTTATGCGCCCGTTGAGCGCGGATTTGAACGTGAAGTGCGCAAACGGCTGGATTATTGGTCGAAATTGCGGGATGAGCGTGCAAACAGATAGTCATTATTGTATTTCAAACAGGTGAAGTGGGCGGTAATTTCATGAATTCGGGCATGTTTCATGAACATCGCGATAAGGGTTCCAGGCTTATGCAATCGTTATTGATGGTCGCGATCGGAGGCGCAGCAGGGGCTGCTTCCCGTCATTTGGTGGGTATGTGGGCGTTGCGCTTTTTGGGCGCCGGGTTTCCTTGGGGAACGCTGGCGGTTAATGTCATTGGATCGTTCGCCATGGGTGTATTTATTGAATTGCTGGCTTTGCGGTTTCAGGGCTGTTCGGCACTTCGCTTGTTGGTCGCCACCGGATTTCTTGGAGGCTTCACAACATTTTCTGCTTTCTCGCTCGATGCGGTTACGCTTTGGGAGCGAGGTGAAGCAGGTTTTGCAGCGATTTATATTCTGGTGTCGGTATTGGTTTCCATCGCCGCGCTGTTTTTTGGTCTTTATCTGGTGAAGAGTATTTTTGCATGAGTGGCGTACAGCATATTAAAGTGACTGTTGATGATGCCGGTATGCGGCTTGATCGCTGGATCAGGATGCGGTTTCCGCAATTGAAGCAGGGTCGGTTGCAGAAAATACTCCGTACCGGCCAGGTGCGGGTTGATGGTGGACGGGCCAAGGCTGCTCAACGGCTGGAAGCCGGACAGACGGTTCGCTTGCCGCCGCTTGACAGTATGCCTGAGCGAGAAAAATCTGTCGTCGCGCTTTCTGAAGCCGACGAAGAATTCATTCACTCGTTGGTCCTGCATATGGACAAGGACGTGATTGTCTTAAATAAACCCGCCGGAATTCCGGTGCAGGGTGGCAGCAAAATTGAGCGCCACATTGACGGATTCCTTGATGCTTTGATGTTTGAGGCTAAAGAGCGTCCGCGGCTGGTGCACCGGCTTGACAGGGATACGTCCGGGGTTTTGCTTTTGGCGCGACGGCGCAAGATTGCGTCTGATTTGGGCAAGGTGTTTCGCACTCGCTCGGCGCGTAAAATATACTGGGCGCTGGTACACGGCGTACCGCGCCCGATGCAGGGAAAAATCGACGCGGCGCTTTTGAAATTTGCTGGAGGGCCGGAAGGCGACCGGATGCATGTGGTCCATGAGGATGAAGAAGGGGCGCAGCGGGCATCCACTTATTATTCAGTTACCGGACGAGCGGGCGAGACCCTTAGTTGGCTCAGCCTGAAACCGGTGACCGGGCGCACCCACCAGATCCGCGTGCATCTTGACCATATTGGCCACGGGGTTGTGGGGGATAGAAAATACAGAGATCCAGAGCTGGAGACCGGTGGTTATATTCCGGAAGGCATGCATCTCCATGCCCGCAGGCTCACCTTGCCACACCCCTCCGGCGGGACATTAGACATAACCGCGCCATTGCCGTCCCATATGGCCGCGGCGTGGAAATTTCTTGATTTCGATACGGGTGACGCGCCAGACGGCGAGGAATTTCCGAATGAATGATGTTAATTCTGGCGGAGATATCGGCACGAACGCCATGGCGCAGGCGCGGGCTGCGATGGCAATCGAGATGCCGAAGCGGTTCTACAAACTGGTAGAAACCAAAAAAGCCGGGGACGGGTTCCAGGTTTTGTTGGATGGACGGCCCGCCAAAACGCCCGCCAAATCACCCTATTTGTTGCCTCATGAAGGTATTGCGGTGGATATGGCGGTGGAGTGGAACGCCCAGAAAACTCATATTGTATCCGCTAAAATGCCCCTGACGCGGCTCGTTAATAGCGCCATGGATAATGTCGGGCAAAATCGTGCCGGGGTGATTGATGAAATCGTCGGGTATGCCGAAACCGATATGCTGTTTTACCGGGTGGACTCGCCTGCTGAATTGGTGAATTTGCAAAAGGCGGCGTGGGACCCGGTGTTGGAACAGTTTGCTGGTGAAATGAGCGCTATATTCACACTCACAGATGGTATTACACACGTAAAACAGCCAACTCAAAGCGTTAGTATTATTCGTCAAGATATTGAAAATGCCGATGAATTTACTCTAGCTGCGATGGCAACTTTGACCAACCTGACGGGCTCTGTGCTTTTACCAGCCGCGTTTCGCCTTGGCTGGATTGATCAGGCGGCGTTGCAGCATGCGGCCCATGTGGATGAAGATTGGCAGATCAGCCAATGGGGGCCGGATGATGAAGCGGAAGCACGCCGGGCCTTCCGGGAGCACGAAATGGCTGTCGCTTGTAGGCTAATTGAGCAATTGATTGAAAAGGCTGACTGACGTTAGTTATCGAGGCAACATTGTTTTGCGCTAAGGTCGGCGCATGATAATTTGAAGTCTCCTGATTTTATCAGGTTTTGCCGTCAACGGTGCTTAAAGGGGCAGTTTGAATGAAAGAAATTTTGCAACAGCTTGAGGAACGCCGGGACAAAGCCCGCAATGGGGGCGGTGCGAAGCGGATTGAAGCTCAGCATAAAAAGGGCAAGCTGACCGCCCGCGAGCGGATCGACTTGTTGCTTGATGAAGGATCGTTTGAAGAGTTCGATATGTTTGTCGAACATCGCTGCACCGATTTCGGCATGGAGAAATCGAAAATTCCGGGTGATGGGGTGGTCACTGGATGGGGCACGATAAACGGTCGTGTGGTTTATGTTTTTGCCAAAGATTTTACCGTTTTCGGCGGCTCGCTTTCTGAAACCCATGCTCAAAAAATCATGAAAATCCAGGATATGGCGCTGCAAAATCGGGCGCCCGTCATCGGCTTGTTTGATGCCGGTGGTGCGCGAATCCAGGAAGGTGTCGCGGCGCTCGGCGGGTATGGCGAAGTTTTCTACCGCAACGTGATTGCATCCGGCGTTATTCCGCAAATTTCCCTGATCATGGGGCCATGCGCTGGGGGCGATGTTTATTCGCCCGCCATGACCGACTTTATTTTCATGGTCAAAGACACAAGCTATATGTTCGTCACCGGGCCAGACGTTGTGAAGACCGTGACCAATGAAACGGTCACGGCCGAGGAACTTGGTGGTGCCAGCATCCATGCGACCAAATCCTCTATCGCTGATGGCGCTTACGAAAACGATGTCGAAGCCCTGTTGCAGATGCGCCGGTTTGTAGATTTTCTGCCTTCATCAAATCGCGAAGACGCGCCTGTATTGCCAAGTTTTGATAATTCCGAGCGGCTGGAATATTCGCTCGATACGATGATCCCCGACAATCCGAATATGCCCTACGACATGCACGAATTGATCCGCAAGATTGCCGATGAGGGGGATTTCTTCGAAATCCAGGAAGATTTTGCCGGCAATATCATAACCGGGTTTATCCGCCTTGAAGGCCGCACAGTCGGGGTGGTTGCCAACCAGCCGATGGTGCTTGCCGGGGTTCTCGATTCTGATGCCAGCCGCAAGGGGGCGCGGTTCGTGCGCTTTTGCGATTGCTTCAATATCCCGCTCGTGACACTGGTTGATGTGCCCGGATTTTTACCCGGCACCGCGCAGGAATATGGCGGCCTGATCAAGCACGGTGCCAAGTTGTTATTTGCTTATGCCGAAGCCACTGTGCCGAAGGTAACCGTGATCACCCGCAAGGCCTATGGCGGAGCGTATGATGTGATGTCGTCAAAACATATTCGCGGCGACGTGAATTACGCCTGGCCGACCGCCGAGATTGCGGTGATGGGGGCCAAGGGCGCGGTTGAAATCATTTTCCGGGCTGAAATGGGAGATGACGACAAAATCGCCGACCGAACGGCTGAATATGAAAGCCGGTTTGCAACGCCGTTTGTAGCTGCCGAGCGAGGCTATATCGACGAAGTTATCATGCCCCACGCCACCCGCAAACGGGTCTGCCGCGCGCTCAACATGCTCCGCAACAAACAGGCGGAACTGCCCTGGAAGAAACACGCCAATATTCCGTTGTGAGAATGCTAGCTGTGTCTTGTGATTTAATTAGTTGGGAGGCGTTAGCGGCAATAGGAGCCATTGCAGCGGCTTGTGCAGCGGCTATTTCAGCTTGGCATAGTAAAAAGGCCGCTGAAAATGCGGAGCGGCTCGCCAAGGATCAAATCTATCACGCGAAGGTCGAAAGGACGATTGCTCATAGCCCTGATCGAAATCGCGATTTGAAATGTGTTTTATCCAGTTTAGCTAAGAAGTATCCAATGCTGAAAAAAAGGGATGGCAGAGAAGTTGTAGTTGGTAAGATTGACAAAGAATTTGTGCCCGATTTGGAGACCGCTGCGAATTTGTGGGGGCAAATGGCTACTCAATATTGCCTTGGTCTTTTGGATAAAGAAACCGCAAAATCTGTGCTGAAATGGCGATTTATTAAGTTTTGTGATGTTTTCGAAGATTGGCTTACGCGAGATGGGAGAGAAAATATCTACGTTGATACGTTGAAACTGCACAAGCTTTGGAAAGGCCCTCTGAAATGATGCGCCTGTCCGACTCGATTTCAAACACGCCAATATCCCGCTTTAGATTTTTATACCGAGGAGCAAATCATGATTGTCACCACATCGGATAGCATTGAAGGTCAGGCGATTGGCGATTATTTGGGGATCGTTGCCGGTGAGGCGGTTCTGGGGGCGAATGTGTTTCGCGACTTTTTCGCCAATATTCGCGATATCGTTGGCGGGCGTTCCGGGAGCTATCAGAAAGTGCTGCGGGACGGGCGCGATCTAGCGCTTGAAGACATGATAGATGAAGCGACGCTGCTTGGGGCCGACGCCATTGTAGGTGTCGATCTGGATTATGAATCCGTTGGTCAATCAGGCGGCATGTTGATGGTATCAGTCAACGGCACGGCGGTGCGTTTCCGCTAAACCTTATCTTGGGCGGGCTATTTCCGCGTGGGCTCTGCGGTTGGCAATTGATGCGCGGATTTGCTCGCGCCAGATCACGTATAGTCCGCTACCCGCAATTACGGCTGCCCCGATAATTGTATATTGATCGGGGACTTCACCAAATGCGAGGAAGCCGACAATGGCGGCGGTGACGATCATCAGGTAATTGAACGGCTGCAAGGTAGAGGCGGGGGCATATTCCAGTGCCTTGATCAGCAGATAATGGCCAGTGATCCCGGTCACGCACAAAACCCCGATCCAGCCCCAGTCAGCTGGTGTTGGATTGGCCAGAAAGAACGGCCCGACCAATGTTGCGGCGACGGAGCCGAACAAAGCGGTATATAAAAACGTGGTGCTGAATTGGTCGTGATGGCTGACCATCCGGGTCAGGATTGCGTAAAAAGCAAATCCAAGCGCGCCCAGAAGCGGGATGATCGCGACGGGATCAAACACCGCGATACCAGGTCGCAACACAATCAATACGCCGATAAACCCAACGCTAATCGCCGCCCAGCGTCGCCACCCGACTTTTTCGCCGAGCATAGGTACGGCCAGGGCTGTTGTCAGCACCGGATAAATAGCAAAAATAGCATGGGCGTCGGCTATTTTCATCCACGCGAGGGCGATTGCGAAAACCCCCATTTCGACAACCAGTATAAGCGCCCGGATGATTTGCAGGACCGGCACTTTTGAATGCATGGCTTTTTTGGCCGAGCCGGTTGATTTTTGCGCGTAAGCGACCGCGAACATCGTAAAGGCCCAATAGCGGATCATCAGGAAAAACGGCACTGGATAATTCTGTGCCAGATGCTTGGTGATCGCGTCCTGGGTGGTGAAGATCAGAATCGCGCATATCAGCAGCATGATCCCGAACAAGGCACGGGGATTCTCTGAACTGGTCGGTGTGGTCGCGGTCATGGGGGAATTTGCTTTAGAAATGAACTTTCAGACTATCGCGTTATCCTGGTTTGTCCGCAATGGAATATTCTTGATGTTAGCTATTAAATTTTGTGATCTGTCGCCGAATTCCATTAACAATGGTCCCAAATAAATACCTTAGTTGAAGGGCCAATTCTGTTACGTTTGTGCTAACAGAGAAGGCAGCGCATTTTGCGAGGTATCTCGCTTTGCGAAATATCACGCGGGGCAAGGCAGGGTCCGAAAACAGCATGTTCAAGAAAATACTGATTGCAAACCGTGGCGAAATAGCCTGTCGGGTTATTCGGTCCGCCCAATCCATGGGCATCAAGACTGTGGCGGTTTATTCAGACGCTGACAAAGACGCATTGCATGTGAGCATGGCGGATGAGGCGGTGAATATCGGCCCGCCGGCGGCGACTGATTCTTATCTGCGGCCTGAAAAAATAATTGCCGCCTGCAAACAGACCAGCGCTGAAGCAGTGCATCCAGGTTACGGATTCTTGTCTGAGAATGCTGAATTCGCCAAGGATCTGGACGAAGCAGGGATCACTTTCATTGGCCCGAACATCCAAGCTATCAAGGTGATGGGCGACAAAATCGCCTCCAAGGCTTTTGCCGAAAAAGCCAATGTAAACACGGTGCCGGGTAGCCCAGAGGAAATAGAAACTCCTGAAGATGCGGTTCGCGTTGCTCTGGAAATCGGTTTGCCGGTCATGATCAAGGCGTCAGCCGGGGGTGGCGGCAAGGGTATGCGGGTGGCGCATGCGGAAGACGAAGTAGCCGAAGGCTTTCAATTGGCGCGGTCCGAAGCCCGTGCGAGTTTCGGCGATGACCGGATATTCATCGAGAAATTTATCGTCCAGCCGCGCCATATTGAAATTCAGGTTTTAGGCGATAGCCACGGCAATGTGGTTCACCTGATGGAGCGGGAATGCTCTATCCAGCGTCGGAACCAGAAGGTTGTTGAAGAAGCGCCGTCTTCATTTCTTGATGATGAAACCCGGAATTCCATGGGCGAACAGGCGGTAGCGCTTGCCAAAGCGGTTGATTATCGCAGCGCCGGCACTGTGGAATTCATCGTCGACAAAGACCAGAATTTCTATTTTCTGGAAATGAATACCCGCCTTCAGGTGGAGCATCCGGTGACCGAACTGATTACTGGAATAGATCTTGTCGAACAGATGATCAGGATCGCAGCTGGTGAAAAACTGAAACTCAACCAGAGTGATATCAAAATCAACGGCTGGGCGATTGAATCGCGTATTTACGCCGAAGACCCGTATCGCAGCTTCCTGCCGTCAACGGGCCGCTTGGTGCGCTATCAGCCGCCAGCGGAAAACACTCATAATGGTCTCACAGTTCGCAACGATACAGGCGTTTATGAAGGCGGCGAGATCAGTATTTATTATGACCCCATGATCGCCAAGCTGGTGACCCATGGTCCTGACCGCGAAAGCGCTACGAAACATATGTCCCGGGCACTGGATTCTTTTTGCATTGAAGGGATCGGGCATAATATTCCGTTCCTGTCGGCTGTGATGGACCATCCGCGCTGGTTGTCGGGAGATATCTCGACCGGGTTTATCGACGAGGAATATGCCGACGGTTTTCAGGGCGTTGAGGCTGACGAAGAAACTATTTGCCTGTTAAGCGCGGTAGCAGCTTCGATTGATCATCTGTACAATATTCGACGGCGAACCATTTCCGGCCAGATGGGTGGCAAGGAAGTCAGTTTTACCCAGCAACGGGTTGTGGTGATTGGCGACAATAATACCTTTGTTACTGTCATCCAAAAGCCTGACATTCTATTGATCAATTTCCGGAAAGGCAGTTGCGCCGAAGAGACCGTAGAGGTGATTTCAGACTGGGTTCCAGGGAACCCGCTTTGGACGGGAACCGTTAATTCAAATCCGGTTGCGGTGCAGGTTAAGCCGGTTCTCAACGGTTTCCGGTTGCTGTATCGCGGCGTAGATATCGAAGCGCATACCTATACCGAGCGCGAAGCCGAGCTTCAGGCGCTGATGCCGGTGAAAATTCCGGCTGATACTTCTGGCCAGTTGCTGTGTCCGATGCCGGGCCTGGTGGTTTCCATTGCGGTTGAGACTGGTGAAGCGGTGAAGGCCGGGCAATCGCTTTGTGTGGTCGAAGCGATGAAAATGGAAAATGTTCTGAAGGCCGAGCGGGATTGTGTTGTCGCTGCCATTTTGGCGGAACCCGGCGACAAGCTTGCGGTTGATCAGGTCATTATTGAATTTGAAAAAGATACCGCCTGACGGATCAATCGGTCTGGACAGTTGTGCCAAATATTTCTTCGAATTTTGTACGCAGGACAATATCAAGATCAGTCATGGTAGCTTCGTTGCCAAGGTCTTTGAAGCTCGTAACCCCATGCCCGTGAATGCCGCAGGGGACAATGCCGTCAAAATGCTCCAGTTCAGGATCGCAATTGATGCTGATGCCGTGATAGGTGATGCCGCGCCTGACCCGGATTCCGAGTGCCGCGATTTTATCCTCTGATCCTGGATTTTTTTCCGGTCGCGATACCCAAACACCAACCCGGTCGTGCCGCCGCTCGCCTGAAATATCGAATTCGGCGAGCGTGGAAATAATCCATTCTTCAAGTGCGCCAACAAACGCGCGTACGTCTGACCCGCGCTTGGTTAAATCCAGCATCACATAGGCGACCCGTTGGCCCGGTCCATGATAGGTGTATTGTCCGCCGCGCCCAGTTTGGTGAACCGGAAACCGGTTTGGATCCACAAGATCGGTATCTTGCGCGCTTGTACCGGCGGTATAAAGCGGGGGGTGTTCCAATAGCCAAATTTGTTCAGGTAACTCCCCTGCACGAATTTTCGCGACTCGTGATTCCATATGACGTATGGCGTCTTCATAATCGATCAGACCAGAACTGACGCGCCATTCCACGTCCTGGCTGGCAAAAGACCGGGCAACTGGTTTTGTTAAGAGGCGGTTAACCATCTGGTAACCGGTGCATGAAAAGGTCGTAAACGTCAATTGCTGAATTTGTGAGAAACCATGCGCCTTATTGATGATGTTAAAGTTGATCTGTCCGTTGTGCTCGGCAGCAGCTATATGCCGGTCCATCAATTGCTTCGTATGGGGCGAGGGGCGGTGATCGAGCTTGATACCCAAGATAATGAAGAGGTTGTTATCCTGGCAAACGATGTGCCGGTTGCTCTTGGTGCGGTGGTTATTGAAGGCAATAAAATCGCGGTTGAAGTGACCCATACCCTGACCCATGCCGATATCGATGCGGGTCTGCTCTAATAACCGTAAAAACGTTTCAAAAAGCATCATCTCCCTTGTGGGACCAAACCACATTTGCTAAGTCACGACCCGGCACAGGCTTTGGCTTGCGTCGACCTTGCGGACGTGGCGGAACTGGTAGACGCGCAGCGTTGAGGTCGCTGTGGGGTAAAACCCGTGGAAGTTCGAGTCTTCTCGTCCGCACCATTTCAAAAGAAATGGGCGCCCGATTCAATTTTTGGTTCGAACTGTGTTCGAACGGGCGCAACAAAATTCAGTTACGCATTCAAGATGCGGGTACTGACCTCAAAAAGGCCCCGGGACAATTTGTTCCGGGGCCTTTTTTGATTTCTGATTTCCGCTTCAACGGCTCAGTTCAGATATCATGTCAGGATACGAATCGCTTAACTTTTCGATTGATTGATTTTTTTAAGCCCGGACTACAAAAGGGAATTTGCCATGTCAGATGACTTTTATGAAATGTCGCTTGAATATCACCGGTTCCCGACGCCAGGGAAAATTTCCGTGGAGCCGACGAAGCGATTGCAAAATCAACGCGATCTTTCGCTCGCTTATTCGCCAGGTGTGGCGGCCGCATGTAATGCAATTGTTGCTGATCCGGGTGAAGCAGCAAATCTGACATCCCGCGCCAATATGGTTGCTGTGGTGACAAATGGCACCGCTGTTCTTGGCCTGGGGGCGATTGGACCATTGGCGGCAAAGCCAGTGATGGAAGGCAAAGCGGTTCTCTTCAAGAAATTTGCAGGCGTGGATGTTTTTGATATCGAACTGAACGAGCTCGATCCGGACAAGCTGATTGATATCATCACCGCGCTGGAGCCCACATTCGGGGCGATCAATCTTGAAGATATCAAAGCGCCCGAATGTTTTATCGTTGAAGAAAAATGCCGGGAGCGGATGAATATCCCGGTATTCCACGATGACCAGCATGGAACGGCGATTACGGTTGCCGCGGCGATCACAAATGGCCTGCATCTGGTCGAGAAGAAAATTCAGGACGTGAAAATCGTTTGTTCGGGGGCCGGCGCAGCGGCGCTTGCCTGTTTGAACCTGCTGGTCACTTTGGGTGCGAACCGGGACAATATTTTTGTCTGCGATATTGAGGGGCTGGTTTATCAGGGGCGCAAGGAACTGATGGACCCGTATAAGAGCATTTACGCGCAGGAGACCGAAGCGCGGGTGCTTGGTGATGTGATTGGCGACGCCGATATTTTCCTTGGCCTTTCAGCGCCGCGCGTCCTCACTGGTGATATGGTGAAAGAAATGGCGAGTGATCCGATTATCATGGCGCTTGCCAACCCCGAGCCGGAAATCTTGCCGGAAATAGCGCTTGAAGCACGTAAAGATGCCATTATCGCAACCGGGCGCTCAGATTATCCCAATCAGGTCAACAATGTGCTCTGTTTTCCGTTTATCTTTCGTGGCGCCCTCGATGTAGGAGCCAGCAAGATCAATGACGCCATGAAAATGGCGTGTGTTGAGGCCATCGCAGCGTTGGCGCGTGCAGAACCATCAGACGTGGTTCAACGGGCGTATGCAGGCGAATCCATGCGATTTGGACGCGAATATTTGCTGCCCAAACCGTTTGACCCTCGTTTGATCGCTGAAGTCGCGCCAGCGGTTGCCATGGCGGCGATGGATTCTGGGGTTGCCACTCGGCCGATTGATGATTTCGAAGAATATAAACGCGAATTGAACCGGTTTATTTTTCGGTCCGGCCAGACAATGGAACCGATTTTCGCCAAAGCTCAGCGGGACCCGAGACGGGTCGTCTTTGCTGAAGGTGAGGAAGAGCGGGTTCTTCAGGCGGTACAGATTATCGCTGATGACGGACTGGCCGAGCCTATATTGGTGGGCCGCGCTGACCGAATAAGCGAAATGGCTGAAACATTGGGTTTGCGTGTTCGTCCAGGAGCCGGGTTTGAAGTGATAGATCCAACTGATATTGCGCGTCAGGAAGAGACGTGGCGGGATTATCACAAATTGATGATGCGGCGTGGCGTGACTGAAAGCTCAGCGCGAGTGGTCGTGCGCACACGGCAAACGGCGATTGCGGGACTTGCGGTGCACCGCGGTGAGGCTGATGCTATGATTTGCGGTGTTTATGGCTCTTATGAACGGCATTTGCGTCATGTGCGCGATATAATCCCGTTGCGTGAAGGGGTGCATGATTGTTCCGCTCTTAGATGTCTGATCACGAATGTGGGGACGGTATTTTTTGCTGATACCAATGTAACCTATGAACCCACTGCGGAAGAAATTGCTGAAATGGCGATTTTAGCAGCTGAAGAATTGCTCCGGTTTGGGGTGAAACCGAAAGTTGGGTTGATTTCTCATTCAAATTTCGGAGCGGTGGATACGCCGAGCGCGATCAAGATGCGGACAGCTTATAGTATCGCACGCGAGCGCGCGCCCGATCTTGAGATTGAAGGGGAGATGCATGCCGATGCGGCCATGTCGACGATTATCCGCAATATGCTGTTCCCGGATTCAGAATTGCGCGGTCCGGCCAACTTGCTGATCATGCCGAATGTTGATGCTGCCCATATTGCCTTCACGACAGCGAAGGTGTTGACGGATGGGCTTTCAATCGGGCCGATGTTGATCGGGTTGGAGAAACCTTGCCATATCGTGACGCCGTCAATTACTGTGCGTGGCATCGTCAACATGACGGCTGTTGCCGTAAATGACGCCCAGGACCTGATTGGTTGAATTAGACAGCGTCTAGCGGCTGAACCCCTGATCAGCCGGGATTTGACCGGTTTCGTTGGCGAGGCGGAAACGCCCGTTGGTGGGCACAATATGAACCACCCGAAAACCTTCATCCTTTAGCTGCCGCAATAGGGCAGGTAGCATGGAGGCAGTTTTGTTGTGAATATCGTGCAGCAATATGATGCCACGTCCGCGCTGGTTCAGGCGGCGCATGGTGCGGCGCAATATTTCGTTTGAAGAAATCCGGCGCCAGTCATCACCCATCACATCGGCGCTGAAAATTCCGATATTGCGGGTCGCGAGCCAATTGTTCATTGAGGTTGAATGGGCAAGTCCGGGATACCTGAAAAATGGTGCAGCCTGACCCAAAGAACCGAGGGCTGTATTGATGGATTCAAACCCGGCATCGATTTCACGCTGGGCGCGGGCCTGTGACATGCGGTTCATGTTCATGGGGTGACGATTGGAATGGGCGGCAATGGTGTGCCCGGCGCGGTACATGGCGCGTAATTGTTCTGGGTGGGCTCTTGCCATATTGCCGACAACGAAAAAAGTTGCCCGCGTACATTCATCTGCCAGAGTATCCAGAACCCGCTGAGTGGCGTGGCCGATTGGGCCATCGTCGAAGGTCAGGACTACTTCATGATCGCGTAGTGCGAGGGTGTCCGCATATTGAACCAGACCAACCCGCAGGCCGCCATTAGTATTCACGCGCATTGTGCGGGAAACGCCCAAGGAATTACTGTCACAATTTGCCATGGCGACCGTAATATCCGTTCCAGTAAAACCGATGATCAAGAAAACATAAGTAAAAATACGCAACAGGATAATCATAAATCCAAACTTTCTTATATGAAATTGCCATAATCAATTTTTATTACGAATGGACAACCTGTTCGGAAAATTTACCTTAAGCGTTAGAGTTAATGACTTGCGATTTTTTTTACTGTTTTTGGCTGGAGTGCGAAAAGCCCAATCCCTTGCTTTCCACTTTCTCCGGTTTGGCTTACAACAAACCGAATCCGCTGCAACTATCCGCGGGGCCGGACGCTCGCAAATGAGGTGCCGTCATGGAAAATACAGCCGTTGAGGAGCCGGAAATTGCGGTCCGTGATGACGATGGCAGGATTTCCCAAGAATTTCTTGACCATGTAACGGAGGCTGTTGAAGCTAAAAATTCGGCCTTGTTGGTCGCGCTTACCAGCGAATTGCACGAAGCTGACCTTGCCGACCTGATTGAAGCGTTCAAATCTGAAATTCGAGCTGCTTTTGTTGAACTTCAACAGTCAGACTTCAATCTGCTTGCGCTTACTGAAGTAGATGACCGTGTTCGCGATGAAATCCTGGACATTCTCCCCACCGATACGGTGGCGGAGGGGGTCAAGGAACTGGATGTCGATGACGCGGTCGCCATTCTCGAAGACCTTGAAGCGGATGAGCAATCTGAAATTCTGAATCGTATGCCGGAGGTCGAGCGGGCAGCACTTCAACGCGGTCTCGATTATCCGGAAGATTCAGCCGGTCGCCGCATGCAGCACGATCTGGTAGCCGTGCCACCATTCTGGACCGTTGGTCAAACCATCGACTATATGCGCGATACCGACGATCTGCCTGATGATTTCTACATGATCTATATTGTCGATCCGTCATTCCATCCCATCGGCAGTGTCGCTCTGAACCGCTTGCTGCGCGCAAAGCGTCCGGTAACGATGGAAGATATTACGGACCCGGATTTCTATACGGTGGACGCAAGTTCGGATCAGGAAGAAGTTGCCCGCCTGTTCGAGAGATACGATCTGGTCTCCTCCGCCGTGACTGATGAAGGCGGGCGGATGGTCGGGGTTATCACGGTCGACGATATTATCGATGTGATCGAAGAAGAGGCCGACGAAGACATTCGTCGATTGGCAGGGGTTGGCGACGAAGAAATTTCGGATTCGATTCTGGATGCCACAAAAAGCCGGATCACATGGCTTTTGATCAATATGCTGACGGCCATTCTGGCATCTTCTGTGATCAGTCTGTTTGATGCGACGATTGAGCAAATGGTGGCGTTGGCCATTCTCATGCCGATAGTTGCATCCATGGGCGGCAATGCCGGGACCCAGACCATGACGGTGACCGTGCGTGCCCTGGCGACCGGCGATCTGGATAGTTTCAATGTTCGCCGGGTCATCACCCGCGAAACGACAGTTGGCCTGGTGAACGGGATGGTATTTGCTTTGATTACCGGAATTGTCGCTTGGCTCTGGTTTTCCAATATTCAATTAGCGGTAATTATGGGTCTCGCCATGATTGTGAATATGCTGGCGGCGGGGCTTTCCGGAATTTTTGTGCCGCTTGGATTGGCACGCATCAATGTTGACCCCGCAATTGCATCGGGAACATTTGTTACAACGGTGACGGATGTTGTCGGATTTTTGTCCTTTCTCAGCTTTGCCGGCTGGTGGTTCGGGCTTGCATGAATAATCCAACAGATCGCGGATATTACCCGATTGTTTCGGCCAGAAATTTTTAACTAATCAGGTTTATCAATTTCCTAGGTCTTCAGCTCAAATACGAGTTTTTGGATAATTTACTTTGCTAAAGATGGTGCCTACGGAGATTGGGAATGTGGTTGAAAATTCGAATTCTGTTTTCCGCATTGGCGGTTTTGCTTCCAGCTCTGTTCAGCTTTTCAGCTAGCGCAGCGGACGTTTCCGCCGGTATGGCGGTGGTCGGAAATAATTGTTCGCGATGTCACGCTATTGGCCGCGAAGGAACCAGCCCGAGAGATGGCGCGCCCCGGTTTGTTGATCTGGTGACCCGATATCCACCGGCTCTGCTTGCTGAGGCTTTGGCGGAGGGGATCATGACTGGGCATTCCGATATGCCGGAATTCGTATTTACCCCCGAACAAATTGACGATCTCATTCTCTATCTGGAATCTCTGGAATAGTTCCAGCTCAACTGTATGGCTGATCTTTATCGTAGTCCCGGTGCTGCATTTGGGATTTTGATTGTCACGCTTTGGCGGCAGTGCGCTTGTAGCGATGGGGATCGCAACAGCCGAGTTCTGACGCGCTGACGCCTAGGCCTTCTCTGCTCAGCGCCTCTGCATATATTTTCTGGTTTCATGCAGTAATGCCTTGGCATCTTCGTCAACTATGCCCAACGTTTCGTACTGGGCGTTGATATTTTCGAGATATTCCATGCTCGTCCCCATAAATCCGGTGCCCGTCGCAAAATAATGTATCTGTTCGTCGCGGGTCATGTTGGCGTCGATCAATATGGAAGCGTGATCAGCGACGAAGGTGAGAGCGGTAATGGGCTGATCTGCAACCACTGTTTCAACAAATGCGGGAATATAGGCGGGGCCTATTTGTTCACGCCGCCAAAGGACCTCTGTTTCCTCATCAATATTTTCTTTTGTGATTCTGAACAAAAGCCCGTCACACCCCGTTCCTTTGTCCAAAGCTGCCATCACACCGGGGGCGTCCTCGGTGCCGCGTCCACCATAGATATCCTTGAGGATGAAGTGCCGTGCATAGCCGGGCAGGTGAGCCCGGCATACTTCAGCAAACTGTATGGCCGGGTCCCACATCAGCGAGCCATAACCGAATACCCAAAGGTCCTGGTTCATATGCCCTGCCAGGGCTTCAGCGCACATTGCCTCACGGTCATTGTCTGAATACCACCAATCGGGTGTTAAACCGAGCTCGCGTGTCTTTTCCGCCAGAAATGTCGTTGTGAGCGTCCGGGAAAATGACTAAAGTGGGTCGGCAATTTTCCCGCGCAATTCGGGATGGCGCGAGAATGGATCTGAAATGGTGTTCATTGCTTGCCTCCTGATAGCCTCGAGATATTTTCCAATCAGGTTTGTCGCATAAGAGTGCGGCAAAGTTATTGGAAACCTAAATCAATTCTCCGCATTTGTCGTGTCTACCGCGCACCTTCTTCCGATAACAAGGAGGTGCATGACTGAAAATCGACACCAACGAAAGAATCCTGGATTCGGACGGCATGGAATAATTTTGCGAAACAAAATGGTGGCATATTCTGTGTATGGCTTAAAAAAATGTCCTTAAATAGATGGAAAACAACGGAAAAATGAAAATGATTGACTATTACGTAAAAGGAATGTTAGTGCCCTTAAACTAGATTTCTCGGGAGGGCAGGTCTTGAGACAATTTTATACAATCACTGAATTGACGCAGGAATTTGATATCTCGACCCGCACGCTTCGTTATTACGAAGACGAGGACATGATAGCGCCTGTGCGGCGTGGGCGGCAGCGGCTTTACCGCGTTTCCGACCGGACCCGGCTCAAACTGATCCTACGCGGCAAACGGCTGGGGTTTTCGTTAGCCGAGATACGCGAAATTGTTACCATGTATGACAGCGAGACCGGAGAAACCGGGCAATTGCGTCATTTCCTGAACAAGATCACAGAACGCCGCGCGGCATTGCAGCAGATGCGCACCGATATTGAAATCACCCTTGATGAACTGGCCGAGGTTGAAGCAGCTTGCCGTGAACAATTGTCGACGCTTGGGGGTGGGTGATGGCCTTTGAGACCCGAAATACAGAATTCGCGGCGCGCACGTTTGACAGCTTCAACCGCCAGACTTTCATGCATTCTATCGGCGCTCTGATCGAAGATATTGAACCGGGTAAAGTTACGGTCAGATTGTTAGCGCGTGACGATCTGCTTCAGCAACACGGCTTTTTCCATGGTGGGCTGGTGGGCACGATTGCTGACAATGCCGGGGGCTATGCCGGGTTTACCCTGCTTCGCCCTGAGGATTCTATTCTCACGGTGGAATATAAACTCAACATCATGGCGCCTGCGGTTGGCGACGAGATTGTTGCGATTGGTGAAGTGATCCGTCCGGGGCGAACACTAAGTGTATGCCGGTCGGAAGTTTATGCTGTGATCGGGGGGGAAAGAAAATTATGCGCGGCGATGCTTGGCACCTTCATGGCGATGGCCAACTCGCCGGACCATCCTCACGACGCGGGCAGAATGGGAGACTGAAATTGAGCAATTCTCCAATCACATATCAGGGCGTCGTTTATCCCTGGCATTGCGACCATATGGGGCACATGAATGTCATGTGGTACACTGGCAAATTTGATGAAGCGACCTGGCATTTTTTCACGATGTTTGGTTTGACCCGGAAATTTCTGGACGAAGAAAAGCGCGGCATGGCTGCGATTGAGCAGATAACCAAATATTTGAAAGAGGTGCTTCCCGGAGATACGATTGCTATCCGCACCCACATGCTGGAGGTTGGTAACAAGACGGTTAGGTTCGTGCACGAAATGTTTGATACAGCGACCGGCAAACCGGTTGCCACCACGGAACTGGTGGGTGTCTTTATGGATACAAAATTGCGCAAAAGCGTCGCCTTTTCTGAAGAGATGCGCGAACAAGCTGAAAAATTGAAACACTGAATTTGAAACACTGAATTTTTAGAACGGAAACCTGATGCTCTCTAACGATTATCCTTCGCTGAATTTCGGCCACGATGAAACCGTGGATATGTTGCGGGATTCCGTGCGGTCGATGACAGCAGACCACATTTTGCCGCGGGCTGCGGAAATTGATGAAACCAACGAGTTTCCCCGCGACTTGTGGCCAATACTTGGTGATCTTGGATTGCACGGCATTACGGTGTCGGAAGAATATGGCGGCACCGGCATGGGCTATCTGGAACATGTAGTGGCGATTGAAGAGATCAGTCGGGGGTCGGCGTCTGTAGGCTTGTCTTACGGTGCCCATTCAAACCTTTGCATCAATCAGATTAATCGCAACGGTTCTGATGAACAAAAGCGCAAATATCTCCCCAAACTGATATCCGGCGAACATCTGGGTGCGCTTGCCATGTCGGAGCCGGGTGCCGGGTCAGACGTCGTGGGGATGCGCACCAAAGCCGTGAAAAAGGGCGATCATTATGTTCTCAACGGCAACAAGATGTGGATCACCAACGGCCCCGGTGCGGAGACGCTGGTGGTTTACGCAAAGACCGATATGGATGCCGGGCCGCGCGGCATAACGGCCTTTCTGATCGAGAAAGGCATGAAAGGATTTTCGACAGCGCAAAAACTCGACAAGCTGGGTATGCGTGGATCGGATACCTGCGAACTGGTATTTGAAGATTGCGAAGTACCGGAAGAAAACGTGCTCGGCAGCGTTGGTGGCGGCGTCAATGTGCTCATGAGCGGATTGGATTATGAACGCGCTGTGCTCGCCGGTGGTCCGCTTGGGATCATGCAAAATTGCATGGATATTGTTATCCCTTATGTGCATGAGCGTCATCAATTCGGCAAGCCAATTGGCACTTTCCAGCTGATGCAGGGCAAGCTCGCCGATATGTATACGACCATGAATTCGTGCCGGGCGTATGTTTATACGGTCGCGCAGGCCTGCGACCGGGGCGAGACCAGCCGCAAGGATGCCGCTGGCGCCATTCTGCTGGCTGCTGAAAAGGCCACCTGGATGGCGCTCGAAGCGATACAGGCCCTTGGCGGCATGGGTTATGTCAATGAAAGCGGTACGGGGCGGCTTTTGCGCGACGCCAAACTCTATGAAATCGGGGCCGGGACCAGCGAAATTCGCCGGATGCTGATTGGCCGTGAATTGTTCCAGGAAACCGCTTGATTTCAGGAATTACGCACTGTTGATATTAATCCGAGAACGCCCGAAACTGCGGGTCTTTCTGCCGATTTTAAAATCTCCACCTTACTTCCACTAAGTGCCAGGAGCTGCCACATAGCTTGGGCTCAAGATCGTTAGCTAAGCGAACAAAACTGGCATTGGCAAGCTTCCAACAAATGCAGAGATATCTACAGAATTTGGTTGAGTTGCGGAGAAATTAGTTCAGGTATACCTTTTCTGAGCAGATTACGATTGAAACGAATGGAAAGTAGCTACAGTGGGTGCGCTCCCATTAAAACCGCCAGTGGTAGAAAGCCTCTCAATTCGGGTAGTTGTTGACTCTCGATATGAAAATTATCTCCCTAAAGAAACCCACGCTTTTGCCCGAGTCGAACACGTTGGTGATATCCCCGGCAAACTTATGCAAACATTCGCCGCCGAATGGGGCTTGTCCTTGCATTTAATAGCGCGGTCAGAAAGAATTCAGTCCGAGTATCTGTTGGACTTCGGTTGGACGCCGGAGGTCATCAATCGCAATTTCGATCTTCTTGACATAGATCCGACCAAACTGAACGGGCTGGTTCTAAGCCACGGTCATCTCGATCATTTCGGTGGCATGGACGGTTTCCTGCTGAGATATCGGGCTGAAATGAGCAATGATCTACCGCTTTACATCGGTGGTGATGATGTATTTGCAGAAAGATGGGCCGAGGACCTGAAGAGACCCGAGGACACTGACCCTAATATAGCTTCCTGGGGTAAGCTCGACCGCGAGAAGGTGCTTATTCACAAGGTGATGCCGGTTTGTTGCCAGAGCCCAAATGTCATCGAGAATGCTTTTACTTCCGGCTATCTGGAACGAACTTCCTTTGAGGTCAACTCAAGTCACACGTTGCTTCAGAGCGCGGATCATTTCACCGCAGAAGAACGCGAAGGAAAGCTTGTTACCGACAGTCACCCTGAGGAACACGCGCTTTGCTATCTTGTCCGGGACAGGGGCCTTGTCGTGATCTCATCTTGTGGCCACGCAGGAATCATAAACACTATAAAGGCTGCGATGGCAGCCGCAGGTACAGACAAACTTCATGCAGTAATAGGCGGCTTTCACCTAGCTGCCGCCAAGCAAAGCTACATAGATTTCACGCTGGATAAACTTGATGAGCTTGAGCCGGATATAGTGTTGCCTTTGCATTGCACAGGCCCGACTTTTATCGACAAAATGCGCATCCGGATGCCTGAAAAATTAATTACAGCTAATGTCGGGAGCCGATATACTTTTGGTGTCTGAAGGGCAAAATACAGTGATGTTTGAATAGCCCCGCGTTTTCTAGACACCTTGCGGTTTCAGTTTTTGCTGCAATTCGAAGT
>JAJFHA010000022.1 GCA_021775875.1 Hyphomicrobiales bacterium
ACTTCGAATTGCAGCAAAAACTGAAACCGCAAGGTGTCTAGAAAACGCGGGGCTATTCAAACATCACTGTATTTTGCCCTTCAGACACCAAAAGTATATCGGCTCCCGACATTAGCTGTAATTAATTTTTCAGGCATCCGGGACAAGATTGCGGCCTCCAAAAAGAAGGGCATGTGGATGGGAGGGCCATCACCCCTCGGATATGATGCGATTAACAAGGCTCTCGTTATAGTCAAAGCGGAAGCAGAAACGGTCCGCCAATTGTTCAGGCTTTATCTGGAAACGGGAAGCGTCAGGATACTGAAACAGCAGGCCGATGAACTTGGCATAAAGACCAAGCACCGAACACAAAAAGACGGACGCATTCAGGGTGGCAAGCCCTTCTCTCGCGGCAATTTCTATCAGCTTCTCTCTAACCCACTTTATATCGGCAGAGTCCCTCATCATGGCAAAATTTACCCCGGACAACACAAAGCAATCGTCGATCAGGAATTATGGGATGACGTTCAAAATCTGATGGCGACAAATACACGGACTCGGATATCACCTACCAACATCAAATCGACCTGCATCTTGACTGGGCTTATCTATGATGAAACCGGAGACCGGTTGTCCCCGTCCCACGCCATCAAAAACGGGGTTCGGTACCGGTATTACATCTCCAGCCGCTTGGTGCATGGAGAACGTAATGGCAAAGATGGCTGGCGCATTCCTGCCGATCAGCTCGAGCGACCGGTCCTTGCCCTACTGGATGATCATTTTTCCGATCCGCTGAAACTGACAAATCTAATTGACACCACCGGATTTACACCCGCCATGCACCAGGAACTGATCATGGCAGCAAGCCGCCTCGCGCGGGAATTACAAAAAGTACGCCCGCATGAACAAAGGCAGACCCTCTCCTCATTCGTCCAACGTATTGAACTTCATCCCAACCGAGTGATCCTTGAAATTGACGCCTCAAAACTAAGTTCCCTACTTATGCCAGGCCAACAAACGGATGCAGATGATCCCCAAATCAGGAAAATTGAAATTGCTCACTGCCTCAGGAAACGGGGTGTTGAATCCAAACTTGTCATTGCATCTGACACCATGACCACGCCCAACCCGGATATCACTCTCATTGCCGCAATCGCCAAAGCACATCTTTGGTTGGGTCAGCTTGCAGACGGAAAAGCATCTTCGATTGATGTCCTTGCTCAGCAGCAAAACGCAGATCGCAATGAGATCAGCAGGTTCCTGCCACTCGCCTATCTGGCGCCTGACATTATCAAGAAGATTGTTGAAGGCACCCAACCGGTAGGTCTGACGGTTCAGCGACTGCGCAACCTCCCCGCCCTGCCCTATTCCTGGAACGAGCAGCGCGTGCTTCTGGGACTCGCCAGCTAACCTAGCAGTCCTCCACAATCATTCCGCCAAACGTCTGGTGGCCAAAAAGGGCCCACTGAGACGCACGGTCAATTGCGCCGGAAACAGGCCGTATTTGCCGTCTCTGCACCTGACAATACAACCCAATATCCGGCTAACCTCATGAGATGTCGGAGGGTTTCCTAACCACCGCAACAAACGCGTTTTGGGGGAAGACTGAATGGTGGGCCCGGCAGGACTCGAACCTGCGACCAGACCGTTATGAGCGGCCGGCTCTAACCAACTGAGCTACAGGCCCGGCACGACCTTGTGGATCGGGCAGTTCCCTATAGCATGATCTGTGTGTAGCAAGGCAAGGCTAAATCTTTGTAATATTCATGCAGTGCGTGTCCCAATCTCGACGCATTTATGCGCGACTTGAGAACATGTGTCTTTTGATATGGAGTTGCCCGATGTCCAGCTACCTGATTTCTGATCGCTCCCGTAGTTCCGTCCTTTCTTTATTCACGGCCTTCGCCCTTTCGCTGCTGACTGTACTGGTTTCCAACCCGGTGCTGGCGGACGCTGATGAGCCGGGCACCATCAGCCTTGTGGGTGTTGGAGAAGTCAGCGCCCGGCCGGATATGGCGACCGTCGCCACCGGCGTTGTCAGCGAAGCCAAAACCGCGCGTGCCGCCTTGAGCGCCAACACCGCCGCCATGACCAGCGTTATCGAATGGTTGAAGGCGGCGGGGATTGAGGACCGGGATATCCAGACTTCTGGATTTTCGGTGCAGCCACGCTATACCCAGCCCGAGGTTAGGTCCGATGGCCAGCGCCCGCCCCCGGAACTGGTTGGTTATTCTGTCTCCAACCAGGTAACGATCCGGGTGCGCGATATTGCCATGCTCGGCGATATTCTGGACCATGTTGTGTCGCAAGGGTCTAACCGCATCAACGGTGTCAGCTTCACATTTTCAGAACCTGAAAAATTGATGGATATCGCCCGCGCCAACGCCATGGCCGACGCCATTCGCCGCGCAAAATTATATACCGAAGCGGCCGGGATTGGCCTTGGCCGGATCACCAATATTTCGGAAAATGGCGGCTACGTGCCTCAGCCCCAATATCGCGCACGCGCTGAAATGTCGATGGTTTCAGCCCCGGTTCCCATGGAGGCTGGCGAACAGACCCTGAGCGTCAATCTCAGCGTTACCTGGGAACTGGATCAATAGGTCTTTTTTGACAAGGGGTCACTTGACGGATTCTCGTCGAAATCATCGTTTTCCGGCGCCGCATCATCTGGTGCGGCGTCATTCCATGACGGATTTTCCGAGCGGGTTTCAGGCAATTCCGGCATCTGGTTGCGTGGCATTTGAGTGCGTGTCGACTGGCCTGCCGGTTGCCGGAACTCGTTCACGAAATCCTGAATCCGATCTGGCAGATTATTAAGATAGCCGGTCGCGGCGGCTCCAAAAAACAGGATCATTATGATCCAGAGCACAAATTTGAGTGGGTTTCGCGAACCGCGTTCCGGGTCCAGATTAGCCTGCCCGACCGGTACCCCGTCAATGATAATTTCCTGATTTGAATCAACGGAAACGCGCTCATACCCATCGTCTGGTCTGGGCGGGCTGGCACCATCCATTTGTCCGCGATTGCGTATCAGCGTTAGCAGAGATTGTCTCATTGGGGTCAGGCTCCGGTATCAAGACGAAACGTCCTGCCAATTGAACATCAAGTCAATGAAGTATACGGAAATTCTCATCCGGGCAAACTGCGCGTCACGCTCCCAGATGAAAGACTAGCTCGCGGTTATGCGGACGGCGGCGATGTTCAAACAGAAACAAACCCTGCCAGATGCCAAGCAGCATTTTTCCTGACGCGACGGGTATCGTGAGCGACGTTTGCGTCAGCGCCGCTTTGATATGTGCTGGCATATCGTCCGGCCCTTCCGATCTATGGCGCAGATATTCCATGGCCGGGTCGTCGGCATCCAGTACCAGACGTTTGAAAAATTCCAGTAGATCGGTTTGCACCTGCGGGTCGGCATTTTCCTGAATAACCAGCGAGCAGGATGTGTGGCGCACAAAGACCGTCAACAGACCTTCATCAATGTTCGCAGCGCCGACAAAAGCGGCGGCCTCATCTGTAAATTCATAAAGGCCGGGGCCGTTGGTGGAAATCGTCTGAATAGTCTGCATGGTCTACGAAAATATCCGCATCCCCTGCTCCTTGATAACCTGCTTGGCCTTGCGGAATGTCTGCTCAACGCAATCCTCCGATGCCGGAAACAAATCGGCGCGGATCAGCGTATGGGTTTTCATTTCGCCGGAAATCTCCCGCGAAATCTCACCGTGAAGGCGATATTGATCGCCCTCTTTTTGCGGCGTCGCCACGATTCTATAGCCTTCATGGGTAATTTCAGCAGCCGGAGCCTGCGCCCCGCCAATGCCAAACATGCGTTTCAAAAAGCTCATTTCGCCTCCAGAACAGTCTCGCTAAATTCCAGCATATCGCGATAAACCGAAAACCGCGACCGGAAAGGCCGGGCCAGTCCCTATTCAACAAAACCGTCATTCCGGCGCAAGCCGGAATCCAGAGCAAAAGTGCCACACAAAATTCACTAAAGACTGGATCCCGGATCGCGCAGCGGATTTACACTTGGGCATACCATCCATCCGGGCCGCTGCTTGTCCGGGATGACGTGACAACTGGTCGGGCCAGCCTCAAAAATAATCCAAAGTTAAGTCTGTTTGATACCAACCTGATTTGCACAAACCAAGTTGAACAGCAGCCGCTTCGGATATATCTGCCGCAATCATTCGCGGCCCTCGATAGCCATTCAATGAATTATTTGATGACTCCAATTTTAGTTCAGAATCTTGGTTTTCGATAAATTGCCACTCCGATATTTGACTGACAAATGCCGAAGTATCGAAATACTTTTCGATGCCTCCTAAAAGAGGTTCGTTACCTTCAAATATTTTTACGAGCCGTAATTGCATTTCAAATATCTCTGATTTCTCCAGCATAAAAATAATTTGTAAAAAATATAGAGTGAGAACCGATCTTGCTACCAAGTATAGACGAAAGCAATCACTGCTTTCGGACTCTGCCTTAAACCTCGGCTCCCCATATTATACTCGGCACTATCCAGTGCCAAAGAGCTCTTAGAAACTAGCATTTCTAAAACCAAAGTCCGTCTATTTGGTATTCCAAATCTTTCTGACGGACCAACGTATTAATATGTTAACTCAATTCTACCCCTGTGGCTTAAGAACCGCCAATGCTAGTTAGCGAACAAGTTCGGGGAATTCAAAAATTTGGCCATATTTGCCTCCTTTTAGAATCGCTTTTCAGCTTAGGAACAAAACAAGCACAAAAATCGTGTTTCCGCAAGTAAGGGACCGAATAATCCACACGCCAATTATCCGAAAAAACTTCGCAGCTTCCATGATCGGCTCGAATGCTTCAGCTTGCGCAGCGCCTTGGCTTCAATCTGCCTAATGCGTTCGCGGGTAACCAAAACCAGTGTCCGCGTCTAACGCGAGCGGGAAACATTGCGCCGCATGCCTGCAGTCGATTTGATCTGCGCGCCGGAGCTCATTTTGCCCCGCCCGTTGTCATTGGGGTCATGGTATCCGGTCTGCTGGGCGGCGTCTGGCCTGTCATCCTTTTTATTAGGATTTGCTGCCTTGGCCTGCGCTCTTGCTTTCGCCCGGGTCCGGGCTCTTGCCTTGGTCATGTGAACACCTCTTACTGGTTGGCCTCTAGAGACTAAAACGCAAACGCAGTGATACAAAACGACCAGAAAGATATAGCAGCCGTATATCCAAAGCCCTAATTATCCAGGAAACTCCGCAGCTTCCGGCTCCGGCTCGGATGCTTCAGCTTGCGCAGCGCCTTGGCTTCGATCTGGCGGATGCGTTCGCGGGTTACCGAGAATTGCTGGCCGACTTCTTCGAGCGTGTGGTCCGTATTCATACCGATGCCGAAGCGCATACGGAGCACACGTTCTTCGCGCGGGGTCAGGCTTGCGAGAACCCGCGTTGTGGTTTCGCGCAGGTTCGCCTGAATAGCCGCGTCGATGGGGAGGATCGCGTTTTTATCCTCGATGAAATCACCAAGCTGGCTGTCTTCTTCGTCCCCGATCGGGGTCTCAAGCGAAATTGGCTCCTTGGCAATTTTCAGAACCTTGCGCACTTTCTCAAGCGGCATAACAAGCTTTTCCGCCAGCTCTTCCGGTGTCGGCTCACGGCCAATTTCGTGCAGCATCTGGCGGCTGGTACGAACGATTTTGTTGATCGTCTCGATCATGTGAACCGGGATACGGATGGTACGGGCCTGGTCCGCGATGGACCGCGTAATGGCCTGCCTGATCCACCATGTGGCGTAGGTCGAGAATTTATAGCCCCGGCGATATTCAAACTTGTCGACCGCTTTCATCAGGCCAATATTGCCTTCCTGAATCAGATCGAGGAATTGCAGGCCCCGGTTGGTGTATTTCTTGGCGATTGAAATAACCAGCCGCAGATTGGCTTCGACCATTTCCTTCTTGGCGATGGCCGCTTCGCGCTCGCCCTTCTGGACCATATGGACGATGCGGCGAAACTCGGTAATTTCAAGCCCGGTCTCGGCAGCAAGTTCGTGAATATTGCTACGGATTTCTTTCGTCGTATCACGCTCGTTGGAAATGAATTTCTTCCAACCCGGACGCACCAAACGGCCAACCCGGCGGATCCAGTTCGGGTCCAGCTCGTTGCCCTGATATTCTTCAAGAAAATCTTCGCGCTTCACACCATGAGAATCAGCGAGGCGCAGTAACCTGCCTTCAAAACTGATCAGGCGGCGGTTGATCTGGTAAAGCTGATCGACAAGGGCCTCGATCCGGTTATTGTTGAGCGCCAGGCTCTTCACATCAACGACGATTTCTTCCTTGAGCTTGGTGTAACGGCGCTCCTGGCTCGGTGACAGGGCAGCGTTTTTCAGCTTTTTCTCAACAAGCTGATCCTGCAAACGGCGCAGCTTTTTATAATTATTTGCAACCTGGTCAAAGGTTTCAACGACTTGCGGCTTCAGCTCTTCTTCCATCGCGGAAAGCGAGAGGCTGTTCTCCATCTCGTCATCTTCTTCATCATCATCGTCGTCATCATTCTCAGATGTTTGATCGGACCCGTCTTCCGAATTTTGCGCTGTCCTTGGCTTCATTTTTTCAGCCAAAGCCGCCTGAGCCGGGTTTTGCCGGCCTGGAATTACATGACCGCCTTTTTTGGCTTGCGCGGCTTCATTCTCCAGAGCTTTCTGGGAATGGTCCACCTGCTTGGCATCCGGGCCCGCATAGGTGGCTTCAAGATCAATCACGTCGCGAAGCAGGATGCGGCCTTCATTCAGCTCGTCCCGCCAGATGATAATCGCCTGGAAGGTTAGCGGGCTTTCGCACAGCCCGGCAATCATGGCTTCGCGGCCAGCTTCGATCCGTTTGGCGATAGCGATTTCGCCTTCGCGGGACAGCAATTCGACCGTGCCCATTTCACGCAAATACATACGCACCGGATCGTCGGTCCGGTCGCCTGCGGTAGAGCCGGTCCCGGCCTTGGCTACAGCTTTGGAGCCGGTGGTTGCCAAGGCACTCCCGGTTTCTTTTTCCGTGCCAGTCTCAGATTTCCCGTCAGCTTCTTCAGCGTCATCAGATTCAACGACATTGATGCCCATATTGCTCAACATCGCCATCGTATCTTCGATCTGCTCGGAGCTGACTTCCTGGGGTGGTAAAACAGAGTTGAGCGCTTCATAGGTGACATAGCCACGCTTGCGCGCGTCTTTGATCATCTTTTTTACTGCAGCATCAGAAAGATCCAGTACCGGACCGTCCTGGCCCTCACCGGGTGCTTGTTGCGCAGACTGTTTTCTAGCTTCCATCGCCATGTATTAGCCTTGTTTGCTTTGCCTGGCAGCTTCTGCTGCTGGACGTCTTCGTATCTGCCGGTTTCAAAACCGAATCACGCCGCATGTCGGCGCTTTGGTACAAAGACTTAAAACCTGTATATTAAACCTGCATTAACTGCGTTAACGGCCGCCAACCAATTAAACCACATCCTGCGGCTCATCGCTCAACATCTCAACGCTTTCAACATTTTGAAGCTGTGCCTGGATATCACGTAACCGGTCCAGACTTTCCTCGCTATCCTCTTCGGCCAGCGCTCTTTCAGCTTCCAGTAACTCCTTATGTAGCGTCAACGTCTTATTGTGCAAGAAGATCGCCTGTCTCAATCCTGCTTCAGCACCCGCAATTGACGCAGAAGAAAGCGCAAATCCGGTGCGCGCATGCTCCACAATTTTCTTCAAATCGTTAAGAAGCTCGCCAAACCTGCGGTTTTCCAACTCTTTGAAGACAATATCCCTGTCAAGTATATCAAACTGTGAAGCGATGTCTAAAAGGCCTGCACGCAAAGAGTCAAGCCGCTGGTTGGCAAGATCCAGTCTGGCGATTTCCTCCAGGAACATTTCGATCAATTCCGGATGGTTCGCCAGAGCCATCAAAATGGCAGCTTCACGATGGGCGATTCGCGACCCCGCACCTGCAAGAAGCGCGTTTCCACGCAACATTGAAGGCTGTCTTATCTGCCTCTTTGAATATTGCCCGCGACCGCCTCTGGCTCCATAATTCTGCTTACCCTGAGCCCTGCCGGTTTCCTGCCCCCATAATTTGCTCAATCTGTCAGCAATCGCATGGCCATAATGGCGGCGCACACCGGGGTCGGATATTTCCCGCACAATATTGCGCAACCGGTCTTCAAATGCCGCTCTTCGCTCAGGGATATTCAAATTCTGGTCGCTAACCTCGCGACGCCATAAAATATCAATCAGAGCGTCAGCACGCTGCAACACCGCCTCAATCGCGCCCGGCCCTTCATCACGGATCAGATCATCCGGGTCCTGCCCTTCGGGCAAAGCCGCAAACCGCATGCTCTTGCCGGGCTCCAGGCGGGGCAGCGCGAGATCAATTGCCCGGTAAGCAGCCTTGATCCCGGCCCGGTCACCATCAAAACAAAGGATCGGCTCGTCCGCCATGCGCCATAAAAGCCGCAACTGGTCCTCGGTCAGGGCCGTTCCAAGCGGTGCAACCACATTGTGATACCCGGCCAAAGCCATGGCGACCACGTCCATATAGCCCTCAACTACGACCACGGTCCCTTTGTCATGGGCAGTCTGGCGTGCAGTCTTGCCATTATACAGCAAAGCCCCCTTGTGAAATAACGGGGTCTCCGGCGAATTCAGATATTTGGCTGGCACATCTTCTTGCAAAGCGCGACCGCCAAAGCCAACGACGCGACCGCGCAAATCAGCGATCGGGAACATTACCCGGTCGCGAAACCGGTCATAGGAAACAGGGATATCGTCACCGGAAATAACAAGCCCGACCTTGGCCATGTCGTCAGCAGAAACGCCTTGATCCGCCAGATAGTTTTTCAACTCATGACGCCCCGGCGGGGCATAGCCGATCCGAAACGTTTGCAAAGCACGGTCGGAAATACCGCGGTCAGACAGATATCCCCGCGCGCCTGCACCACCTGTTGCCTGAAGCCGGGCCTCGAAATATTTCGCAGCCAATTCCATAATTTCGTGGAGGCCCTGATATTCCTTCGCCCGCTGCGCCTCTTGCGGATCAGCTTTCGGCAAATCCAGACCGGCGTCGGCGGCAAGCCGCTCAACAGTCTCGGTAAAGGACAGACCCTGGGTTTCCATCAGGAAACCGAAAATATCGCCGTGATTGCCGCTGGAAAAGCAGTGATAAAATCCCTTCTGGTCATTCACCGTAAATGAGGGGGTTTTTTCCGGGTTGAATGGACTAAGCCCGACAAATTCGCGGCCACGACGCTGGAGTTTGACCGAGCGCCCGACCACGTCGGATACGGAAAGCCGTGCCCTGATCTCATCCAAAAATTGTGGCGAATAACGCATTGCTCTACCAGTGGTTAGGCCGGAACCGGGATTTAAGCCTGAGCTTACTCGCTTAAAAGCCCCTTTACCAACTGGCTGGCTTTGCCGAAATCCATTTGCCCGGCATATTGCTCTTTGAGCGCGCCCATGGTCCTGCCCATATCCTTGAGCCCGCCGGCATCGAGTTCTGCCACCGTATTTTTGCAAGCCGTCTGGATTTCTTCCTCGTTGAACTGGCGCGGCAGAAAATCGTTGATAATAACAATTTCCTCGCGTTCCTGTTCGGAAAGGTCCAACCGACCAGCCTCTTCATAGGTCTTGGCTGATTCTTCGCGCTGGCGCACCATTTTGGTCAGGATTTGAAGAATTTCATCTTCTTCCACCCTGTCCTTGCCAGCGCCTCTGGCGGCGATCTCGCGATCCTTGATGGCTGCCATGATCAGCCGCAGAGTAGATAGACGTCGCTTGTCCTGGGCTTTCATAGCCGTTTTCAGCGCCGTGTTTATCTTTTCACGCATGTACATCTCCGTTGAGTGCCGAATAGTTTCGGCCAGCAAACCCGGCCATATGGTACGTCCCGATGAAAGCGTCAAGGTTAAACTAAAGCAGACAGACTTAGCAACAGTCAGAAAAATCGTAACATATTGAATTAATTGAATAAAAAATAAAAACCCGGTTGGTTGACGACACAACACCCTTATCATACTGTCCCGCTCAGCTGGATGCAGGGCATTGAATGCGGGGCATTAGCGGTTAACAGGAACAATCATGGCGAATACAGCCTTTTCAGCAAATGATGGCGGCGCGGAAACCTGGCTGGACCCGGACCCGACCGGTCTGTTGGTTTTGGCAGACGGGACCATCATTGAAGGAACAGGCCTTGGGGCGACCGGCCATGTGGCAGGCGAGATTTGCTTTAATACCGCAATGACCGGGTATCAGGAAATTCTGACCGACCCGTCTTATGCTGCCCAGATCATCACGTTTACGTTTCCCCATATCGGCATTGTTGGAACCAACGAAGACGATATTGAGACCGTCAATATGGCCTACACATCTGCGGTGCGCG
Organism: Hyphomicrobiales bacterium; assembly: GCA_021775875.1. GTDB lineage: Bacteria > Pseudomonadota > Alphaproteobacteria > Rhizobiales > NORP267 > NORP267. The sequence goes on from JAJFHA010000022.1 coordinate 10,361, forward strand.
GCGCAATTTTCCGCACCCTGCCCACAAGCCCTTCGAATTTCCGGGCGACCCAACATCTGGAAGACTGGTTGAAAAAGCGCGGCATCATTGCCATTGCCGGCGTCGATACCAGAGCCTTGACCGCCTATATTCGCGATAACGGCATGCCCAATGGCGTCATTTCCCATCAACCACATGCCGAATTCGACAAGACGGCGCTGATTGATGAAGCAAAAGCATGGCCCGGTCTGGTCGGCATGGACCTCGCCAAAGAGGTTACCTGCGGCCAATCATATACCTGGGACGAAACCCCATGGGTTCCCGGCACCGGCTATGGCCGCCAGGAAGCGCCGAGCCGCCATGTGGTGGCCATTGATTTCGGTGCCAAACGCAACATCCTTCGCCTGCTGGCCGGGTCCGGCTGCAAAGTAACAGTGGTGCCAGCAACGGCAAGCGCCGAAGATATCCTCGCCTACAATCCGGATGGTATTTTCCTCTCCAACGGACCGGGCGACCCGGCAGCCACAGGCGAATACGCCGTACCAGCAATTCAAAAGCTGATACAGACGGGCATTCCGATCTTCGGCATTTGCCTCGGACACCAAATTCTGGCACTGGCACTTGGTGCCAAAACAAAAAAGATGGCCCAGGGCCATCACGGTGCCAACCACCCGGTCAAGGATTTCACCACCGGCAAAGTGGAAATCACGTCAATGAACCATGGTTTTGCTGTGGATGGCGAGACATTGCCAAGTGGCATTACGCAAACCCATACGTCGCTATTTGATGGTTCAAATTGCGGCATCGAAGTTGACGGCAAGCCGGTTTTTTCCGTCCAGCACCATCCCGAAGCCTCCCCCGGCCCGCAAGACAGCCATTATCTGTTCAAGCGCTTCATGGATTTGATCGACGCGCACGCGTCGTGATCTTGCGCCTGTCCACCGGTTTCAACCCAACTTTCATGCAAGTTGATCGGAACTGTTTCAGCGGCAGATCCCGGCTTGTTTTCCAAGTCTTCAATCAAGAACTTTTTCCCCTGAATTTGCGCCATATCTCCGCCGCCTATTGCTCTGGTTAGCGGTTGCTATATAAGCGCCAACGAACCAGTTAGCAGCCGCACCATGCCAAAACGTACAGATATCAAATCGATCCTGATCATAGGAGCCGGTCCGATCATTATCGGCCAGGCCTGTGAATTCGATTATTCCGGAACCCAGGCCTGCAAAGCCCTGCGCGACGAAGGCTACCGCGTCATTTTGGTGAATTCCAATCCGGCCACCATCATGACTGACCCGGAACTGGCGGACGCCACGTATATTGAACCGGTTACGCCCGAAATTGTCGCCAAAATCATCGAGAAAGAGCGCCCTGACGCCCTGCTCCCGACTATGGGCGGACAGACCGCGCTGAATTGCGCCCTGTCGCTGCGGCGCATGGGGGTTCTGGAAAAATACGGCGTCGAGATGATCGGTGCCGACGCCGACGCCATCGACATGGCCGAAGACCGCAAATTGTTCCGCGAAGCCATGATCCGAATCGGGCTGAATGTTCCCCGCTCCAAGCTGGCCAACGCGTCAGATTTGAAAGCAAATGACAAGGCCGAACATGCAGCAGCACTAGCCAAAATTGATGGGCCTAAGGCCAGCGAAGAAGATAAACGCACCCGGCGCGAAGCCTTTGAAGCCGAATGGCGCAAGGGCGAATCCGGGCGCAAGGAATTATACCGCGAAAAAGCCTTTACCGAAGCCCTCGACGCTCTCACTGACATTGGCCTGCCGGTTATCATCCGCCCGTCATTCACCCTTGGCGGCACCGGCGGCGGTATTGCCTATAACCGGGCTGAATTTATCGAGATCATTGATCGCGGGCTGGATGCTTCTCCCACCACCGAAGTGCTGATCGAAGAAAGCGTGCTTGGGTGGAAAGAATATGAGATGGAGGTGGTGCGCGACCGCGACGACAATTGCATCATTATTTGCTCGATCGAGAATATCGACCCGATGGGTGTGCATACTGGCGATTCCATCACCGTCGCCCCAGCGCTGACCCTGACCGATAAGGAATTCCAGGAAATGCGCAACGCCTCAATCGCGGTGCTGCGCGAAATCGGCGTCGAGACCGGTGGGTCAAATGTCCAGTTTGCGGTGAACCCGAAAGACGGCGCCCTGGTGGTCATCGAGATGAACCCCCGGGTATCGCGCTCGTCAGCACTGGCGTCTAAAGCAACCGGGTTCCCGATCGCCAAAGTCGCCGCACGCCTTTCTGTCGGCTACACACTGGATGAATTGGCCAACGATATTACCGGCGGCGCAACACCGGCATCGTTCGAGCCTTCAATCGATTACGTGGTGACGAAAATACCTCGTTTCGCGTTTGAGAAATTTCCAGGCGCGGTACCTAACCTCACAACCTCAATGAAATCCGTTGGCGAAGTGATGGCCATCGGCCGCACCTTCAAGGAATCATTTCAGAAAGCCCTGCGCGGTCTTGAAATCGGCCTGACCGGGATAAACGAAGTCGATATCCCGGGCGTTGGTCAGGGAGATGATAAAAATGTCATCCGGGCTGCGTTGAGTAACGCCACACCTGAGCGGATTTTAACCGCCGTGCAGGCCCTGCGCCATGGCATCGATCACGACCAGATCAACGCCTCCTGCCATATTGATCTCTGGTATATCCGCGAATTGCAGGAACTGGTTGATACCGAAGCTGATATCAGACGGCTCGGGCTTCCAACAACCGAGACCTCGTTCCGCCGCCTCAAGGCGATGGGTTTTTCCGACGCACGTCTGGGCGAACTGACCGGACAGTCGGAGGCCGAAGTAACTGCGAAGCGGCGCATTCTTGATGTACGCCCGGCCTATAAGCGGGTCGACACCAGCGCCGCTGAATTTGCTTCGCCAACGGCCTACATGTACTCGACTTACGAGACACCATTTGCTGGTAAAATTTCCGACGAAGCCCTGCCGTCTGACCGGAAAAAGGTGATGATCCTTGGTGGTGGTCCGAACCGGATCGGCCAGGGAATTGAATTTGATTATTGCTGCTGCCACGCCGCGTTCGCACTTGAGAAAATCGGCATCGAAAGCATCATGGTCAATTGCAACCCGGAAACGGTTTCAACGGATTATGACACCTCCGACCGGCTTTATTTTGAACCACTAACCGCAGAAGACGTTATAGAGATCATCCAGCGCGAACAGCAAAATGGCGAATTCCTGGGTGCCATCGTCCAGTTTGGTGGCCAAACCCCGCTGAAACTGGCAAATGCTTTGCAGGATGCAGGAATTCCAATTCTCGGCACTTCGCCAGATGCCCTCGACCTCGCCGAAGACCGCGACCGGTTCAAGGCATTGGTTGATGGTCTGAAGCTTAAGCAACCCCACAACGCCATAGCCAATTCTCTGAGCGAAGCCCGTGATGCCGTGATTGAAATCAACTTCCCGTTGGTAGTCAGGCCTTCTTATGTGCTTGGTGGACGTGCCATGGAGATCATCCTTGATGAGACCATGATGAGCCGGTATTTTGCCAATATTCTGCCGGAACTGGTCCCGCCGGAAATCCGCCAGAAATTCCCTGACGATAAAACGGCACAAATCGATGCCGTGCTGGTAGATAACCCGCTGCTGCTGGATTCTTATCTGACCGATGCCATCGAAGTGGACGTGGACGCCATGTGTGATGGCGAAGATGTATTCATTTGCGGTGTCATGGAACATATTGAAGAAGCTGGCGTTCATTCCGGCGACAGTGCCTGTGTTCTGCCGCCTCATTCGCTAAAGCCCGAAATCATCACGGAAATGGAAAGCCAGACTGAGGCGCTTGCAAGAGCACTTGGCGTTAACGGCCTGATGAATGTGCAATTCGCGGTCAAAGACAACGAAATTTTCCTGATCGAAGTCAACCCGCGCGCAAGCCGCACCGTGCCATTTGTTGCTAAGGTAATTGGCACCCCGATTGCGCAGATCGCGGCCCGGCTGATGTGCGGTGAAAAGCTCTCTGATTTTGGCTTGGAGAAATGGCAGGGCAACCATGTGGCCGTCAAGGAAGCCGTGTTCCCGTTCAACCGGTTCCCGGGTGTCGATACCATTCTCGGACCCGAAATGCGCTCCACCGGCGAGGTTATGGGCCTGGCTAACGATTATTCCCTGGCCTTTGCAAAAAGCCAGCTCGGGGCCGGTGTCGGCGTTCCGACCGGCGGCACCGCTTTTGTTTCCGTGAAAGACGAAGACAAGGAACGCATCGCCAATTCTGTAAAAAATCTGGTTGAGATGGGCTTCACGGTGATCGCTTCCGGCGGCACCCAACGGTTTCTCGCGGACAAGGGCATTCCCTGCACCAAGGTCAATAAAGTGCTGGAAGGCCGCCCTCATGTGGTCGACGCGATCAAGAATGGTGAAGTGCAATTGGTGATCAACACCACCAAGGGCAGCCGGGCGCTGGAAGACAGCCAATCGCTTCGCGAAGCTGCTCTGCTACACAAAATCCCATATTACACCACCCTTTCTGGTGCCATTGCCGCTTCTGAGGCGATCAACGCCTACCGCAAGGGATCACTGGATGTAACGCCGGTGCAGGATTATACCAGCCGGGCACGCCAAAAAGCGTCCTGATCCGCGGCCCTTGTCCAGAACCCAAATTCAGACCACATTCGAGACTTTTCTTGAGACCAAATTGTAGAGTTTTGAACGGCTGGCAGAAAAATCCGCGATTGCATCAACAAATGTGGTTCCGAACAGACAATCCGCACTTGCGCTTTGTGCCTGGAACGGACTTCAACTAACTTCGACAACCAATTTTCCAATAAAGTTTTTCTTTCTGAAATCCTCTTGCGCACGACCAAGGTCAGCCAGCGGGTACTTGTTGGCCAACAGAGGTTTGATTGCTCCGGAGATTGCGTAATCGCGGATTGCCCTGAAATCACGTCTGGTACCTTGGGACGCGCCGTAGATTTCCAGGTTCTTCAAATAAACACGACGCATATCGATCTGGACTATCGGACCACCCATTGCTCCACAAGTTGCATAGCGTCCCTGCGGACGAAGGATTTCAAAGAGGCTTGGCAACATCGGTCCAGAGACCGTATCGACAATAACATCAATGGGTTGCCCTTCCACCATATCATTGACGGCGTCAATTAAGTTTTCTTGATCGCGTGCCACTACATTTTCAGCACCAATTTCTCGTACTGCCTCTTCCTTTCCTGATCCAACCACAGCATAGGGTATGGCACCACGGGCGCGACACAATTGAACAACGCCTGAACCGACACCTCCAGAAGCCCCGGTTACAATGACGCGGTCGCCCTCGGAGACACGCGTTCGCCTAAGCATGTGCTCGCCTGTAATATACGCACAACAAAAGGTGGCAATTTCGGTATCTGAAAGAGCGGTGTCAACGACATGGGCATTGTCCGCCGGAACAGCAACATATTCGGCAAAACCTCCAGGTCGGCCAGAACCGAGATAGTCATGGCTTGGAACATCGTCGCCATTGGCGGAATAAATACCAAAGTCGACCATAACGCGCTCACCGATGCGCGATGCAGCGACGTCGTCACCCGTTGCGGCTATCAGGCCAGCAATATCGGCACCCTGTATCAATGGAAATTGTAACGGGCTATCTCCAAAAGACGCGACCTCATCAGGATTATCAGAAGAACCATAGGCTCCTTCTCGAACCCAAATATCAGTATTGTTGATGCCACACGCACCCACTTTGACTAGCACTTCATCAGATGCAATTTTTGGAACGGGAAAGTTTTTGTCGACTTGCAGTTTTTCAGGGCCACCATGCCCTGTCAGAAGCATAGCCTTCATCGTCTCTGGTACCGACATTATCCATCCCCCCCCGGATTGTGCTCAGGAAGTGAGATGCTATTGGCAATCTTGATTGTAAGCAATATTGTGAGTGCTTATTGTCCGTTTCGGGTCAATGTGCAGCCGTTCATCAGGTGCCTTTGGTACGTTGGCAACACCTTCTAAACCAGACTATTCAAGCAGTCTAAACTCTTGGATATTGCACTAAAGAATAATTTTGGCTACGATTCGAAGATCATATTTTGTCCTGGATGTTTTTAGAAGAAATCGTGGCGGCAATGCCGACACAGAATGAATTGTTGCTCCGCCAGGGAGCGAAGATTGATGGAATGCGAGACTGACCATGGAAAAAATTCCAATGACCGCTTCGGGCTACGATGCCCTTGAAGAAGAGTTGAAACGCCGGAAATCCAGCGACCGCCCACACATTATCCAGGCGATTGCTGAAGCACGTGCCCATGGAGATTTATCAGAGAATGCTGAATATCACGCAGCCAAAGAATCTCAGGGTTTGAATGAATCCCGGATTGCGGATCTCGAAGAAAAAATGGGCCGCGCGGAAGTGATTGATATTTCAAAACTCTCCGGCGACCGTGTCATGTTCGGCGCTACTTTGACACTGGTTGATGAGGATACCGATGAAGAGCGCCTCTATCAGATTGTTGGCGAGAGCGAAGCTGATGTGAAAGTCGGCAAGATCTCTATCACTTCCCCAATCGCACGTGCCCTGATCAATAAATCGGTTGGCGATTCTGTTGAAGTGAACACGCCTGGCGGTGGCCGCGCCTATGAAATCCTGAAAGTAGAATTCATCTAGCAACACACAAGACCCACGTGAAAATGGTGATAGCAGCGCGTCCCCGAACAGGTTGGATGATTACGTTCGGACATGCGGACCATCACGTTCCTTGTATGGGGTGATGGAAGCCCTTGATATTCCGCGGCCCTAACTGATCAACGTCTCCCCCAAGTTTCCCTTCAGCATGCTCTCCCCATGGGGTCCGTCCGGCAGCAAGCAGAATATCGAAATCATTCGCAATATTCTAACAGCGGAGAATGCCTGGATATGGGATGAAGTCAGCAACAACCCATATTTCCGGATGCTCGGATTGGCCGAGCGGTTTATTGTATCCTGCGACTCAGTCAACAAAATCGGCGAAGCTCTGTTCACTGGAAAACCAACAATGCTGTATCCGTTGAAAGGACATGGCAGCAAAATGGAGCGATTCATTGGATACCTGGAAACATCAGGAATGACCCGCTGGATTGACGATTCATTGCCAAACTGGTCCTATGAGCGACCAAATTCAACGCTGACAATTGCACGAGAAATATTGGAACATTATTCCCGGTTCACACTAAAGCGGCCCGGTTTACGCAAAAGCGGAATGTAAAATGAGATATCTGGAACTCGATCGACTGAGAGCAGCACCGCTCCGAACCGATCCTTATGAATTTATCATGCTGCCCAATTTTGTCGCCAGCAATGTCGTCAAAAACCTGATCGATACGTTCCCAAAAGTATCCGGCCCAGGTTCCCATCCCCTTAGTGCTGTGAAATTGGATAGCAATTTTCAAGCATATATTGACGAGCTTGAAGGTGATGAATTTCGCGAAATTATTGAAGAAAAATTCGACCTGGACCTTTCAGACAAACCAACAATGATGACAATCCGTGGCAAAACCCGTGCCAGAGATGGTGCTATGCATACCGATACAATCACCAAAATAATTACTGTGCTGATCTATATGAACCATCCCTGGGACAAGGATGGCGGTCGGCTCAGGTTATTGAATAATGGAACCGACCTGAACAATTTTGCGCTTGAAATTCCCCCGGAGAATGGAACGATTCTGATTTTCCGCCGGTCGGAAAAATCATGGCACGGACACAAGTCATTTGCCGGCAAACGCCAAGCCATCCAACTTAACTGGATGACCAGCATGGAAGCCAAAGAGGCAGAACTGCGCAAACATCGTTTATCAAGCCGGTTGAAACGCTGGAACCCGGCCAACCTGTTGGCAACGCAGATGAATAATTAAAATACAATCACGCCAGTGCTAGCCAATTGGATTGTCTGGAAATGCCAATTGCTGGCGCGATTGCCAATCAAGGAGCCATTGACGAAACGGCGTTTCAACGCGCGTTGAAGCAGCGATGGCGTCATTAATATTTTGTACGACCCGCGTCGAAGCAATCATGAGTACTTCCGAGACAGAGATTATTATCTGTACCTTGGGTCACCCGTAACGTTCATAAGAGATTTTATGATCCAGATAGACAAGTCGGCGTGAGCAAGCAGAATTCAGGCCTATCTGGATTATGGCAGTGGCAAATTCCCGAAATGCCTATATATCTGCGGTAAACAAATCCCGTCGGAAATTATTGATTTTTGGCGTGCGAGGAAATTTGAACAAAGTCAACGAGGTTTGACGTGACTGAAACACACAGCAAATTGATCATCATCGGTTCGGGCCCGGCGGGCTATACCGCAGCAATTTACGCCGCCCGCGCCATGCTGGAGCCAACATTGATTGCCGGCATACAGCCGGGTGGGCAATTGACCATCACCACAGATGTGGAGAATTACCCGGGCTTTGCCGATGTCATCCAGGGCCCATGGCTGATGGAGCAAATGCAGGCGCAGGCTGAGCATGTGGGCACTAACATTGTCCAGGACCATCTTGTTGAAGCGCATCTGGATGAGCGCCCGTTCCGACTGGTTGGCGATGGTGGCAATATTTATACCTGCGACACGCTTGTTATCTGTACCGGCGCCCAGGCGCGCTGGCTGGGTCTTGAAAGCGAAACCAAGTTCCAAGGTTTCGGCGTTTCGGCTTGCGCCACCTGCGACGGGTTTTTCTACCGCGACAAAGAAGTTCTGGTTGTCGGCGGTGGCAATACGGCCGTTGAAGAGGCGCTATTCCTAACCAATTTTGCGTCCAAGGTTACCCTTGTTCACCGCCGCGACGAATTGCGCTCTGAGAAAATCCTCCAGCACCGGCTTCTCAATCACCCCAAGATCGAAGTTATCTGGGACAGCGTTCTGGAAGAAGCCTTGGGCGACGAAAACCCGCTCGGTATTACCGGAGCCCGGATAAAGAATGTCAAAACCGGTAAGACTACCGATCTCGATGTCCATGGAATTTTCATCGCGATCGGCCATGCACCATCGGTAGAGCTTTTCTCCTCGCAGCTAGATATGACGCCATCCGGCTATATCTGGACGGCGCCTGATTCAGCTGCCACCTCGATCCCAGGTGTCTTTGCCGCAGGCGACGTAACCGACGAGATATACCGCCAGGCCGTGACCGCCGCCGGTATGGGCTGCATGGCCGCTCTTCAGGCTGAAAAATATATTGCCGGGATCGACATGGGTAGCATCGCTGCCGAATAACAAAAAGACCGCGCTATGGATTGGGACAAGATCAAGGTTTTTCACGCCGCCGCGTTGGCTGGCAGCTTCACAGCCGCGGGCAGCGAACTTGATTTGAGCCAGTCTGCCGTCAGCAGACAGGTCAGTAGCCTTGAAGAAGATCTGAAGGTATCACTGTTTCATCGCCATGCCCGAGGATTATTGTTGACGGAACAAGGCGAGCGATTACTGAAAACCGCGCACGAGGTTTTTGTCAAATTACAGGCCGCCGAAGCCCGCCTCACCGACGCGAAAGAAAAGCCGTCTGGCGATTTGCGGGTGACAACCACGGTCGGGCTTGGAACCAGTTGGCTCACCCCCCGGATCAAGGAATTCATCGAGCTCTACCCGGATATTAATCTGAAATTGATGCTCCACGACAATCAGCTTGATATCGGAATGCGCCAGGCCGATGTGGCAATCTGGCTCAGGGCGCCAACCCAGCCTGATCTGATCCAGCGGAAAATGTTCACCGTACATTTTCATATCTATGCTTCCCCTGATTATTTGAAGACTTACGGGCAGCCCAAAGATGTTGAAGAACTGAATGATCACAAGATCATTCAGTTTGATCACCCCGATCCAAATTACCTTGGCGAAGTCAATTGGCTATCATCTGTCGGGCGTAGTTCCGACAACCCACGCCCACCGGTATTGAGCATGAATAATATCCATGGCCTGCGCCGGGCCGCCGAACAGGGCATTGGCCTCGCCATTTTGCCGGATTATCTGATCTCGCCGGAATCGCCATTGGTGCGGCTGATGCAAGATGCAGAAATTCCCACTTTTGATACCTATCTGGCGTACCCAGAGGAATTGCGTGATTCGAAACGGGTGAATGTTTTCCGCGATTTTTTGGTCAGTCAGTCACGAAACTGGAAATTCTGACCTCGTACTTTCCCATTACGGAAACTTCAAATATTTGATTTTGCGGGTGTTTTTGCCTTCGACCAAAATCAGATCGTAAAACTGCGTGTAAAAACTTGACAATACAACTCTAAGTCATGCAGTTTTGCATGACTGCCATGCGGCGATCGTGGTTGTTCAAAGCCGTTGTGCAGCGCATATAAAGGTCAACTGGAGTTCGTAGAAGGGTATGGTTCCTCCCTCCCTCTATTCCCTTCTTCGGCGATTTGGACAAAGTTAGTAACCGAGGTTCAATCGCGACGCGCTTCCCCTCAAGCGCGTTTCTAGTAACTGCCGGGCTCCTAAGGGAGCCCGGCTTTTTATTATCTCACTGCAAGAATTCAGAGCTTGTGTGCTTATGCGTAGAGGCGCTCACCTTCCATATTTTTATATAGATCAGCAACCTGCTCGCCATAGCCGTTATAAATCACGGTCGGGATCGTCCGGTTTTCTCCAAGCACTCGTTCGTTCGCCTGGCTCCAGCGGGGATGCGGCACCTCAGGATTTACGTTTGCCCAAAACCCGTATTCGCTGGCATTCAATTGTTCCCAGAAGCTGATCGGCCGCTCGCTGGTGAATGTGATCCGGACAATCGACTTGATCGATTTGAAGCCGTATTTCCACGGCACCGCGAGCCGCAATGGCGCACCAAATTGCTTGGCGGCTGGCTGGCCATACGCGCCGGTAACCATGAAGGCCAGTTCATTGGTGGCTTCCTCAATCGTCAACCCTTCCGTATAAGGCCAGGGATACCAGAACTGGCGCTGGCCTGATGCCACACTGCTATCCTGGAAAGTTTGCATGACCACATATTTGGTGCTTGATAATGGACGCGCATAATCCACCAGCCGGGCCAACGGAAAACCTGACCAGGGAATGGTCATCGACCAAGCTTCAACGCAGCGATGGCGGTAAAGCCGTTCTTCAACCCCCATGGCCCGGATCAGGGTATCGATATCAACTTCGCGCTCTTCTTCAACTTCACCGTCAAGGGTAACGGTCCAGGGCCTGGTCTGAAGCGCCTGGGCACGGTCTGAAATTTCCTTGTGAGAGCCGAATTCATAGAAATTGTTGTACCGGCTGTTGATATTCTCCGGCGTGAGGGCCCGTTCGATTTTGTAAAATTCGTTACGGTCAGCCGGGTAAAGGTCTGCCGTTGGATCCGCGTCGCCCTCTGCTCTGGCCGCGTTTACCAACCCACCGGTTCCAATTGCGCTGGCTGCAGCAATTGCCCCAGCACCCATCATAAATGAGCGCCTGTTCAAAAAAACCTTTTCGTCGGTCGCCATCCGCTCCGGTATTTCCCAACCGCGCAGCCGCTTGATCAACATATCTAACTCCAGTAACCGGGAATACCGGTCGGTTGCAGCCTGCCCAAGAGCCACAGCCGTTAGATAGGACGCAAACGGACAAGGTGCAAATCACTGTTCCGCGAGCCCAGCTTTATTTATTCCGTATTAGCGTATGCGCTCAGGCGGCCTTGGCGGATTCTTCCGCCATGACCTGTTCGGCTAGTTTGCCTGTCAGTTCTGCCAAGTGATCAAAACTTTGCTCGAAGGATCCAACGCCAGCCGTCGCCGAGCGAATTTCAACGATCAGATCCAATACCTCTGATGCCGGCATATGGGCTTGCACACTATCCCATCCGGGCCAGCCTTCGCGCGCATCGAAACCCAGTAAATGCCCACGTCTTCCAGCAACAATGGCGTTGATCCTCGCTGTTGCATCATTCGGAATATGAACGGTGATATTCAGCACTGGTTCCAAAAGAACCGGGCTGCAATTTGGCAAGCCTTCAGAAATGGCAATACGCCCGGCTGTCTTGAATGCTTGTTCGGATGAATCTACCGCATGGTACGAGCCATCCGTTAACACCACAGCAAAATCAACGACCGGGAACCCCAATGGGCCAGAACTCAAATATTCCTTGATCCCACGCTCTACCGCCGGGATATATTGCTTTGGTACAACGCCACCGGTAATGGTGTCGCTGAAATCAAACCCGCCCCCCCGGGGAAGCGGCTTGATATCCACCACAATATCTCCGAACTGGCCATGGCCACCTGATTGTTTCTTGTGGCGTCCTTGCTGGGTCGTACTCTTGCGAATGGTTTCCTTGTAGGCGACCCGCGCCTTGTGGGTTTCGGCATGCACCCCATATTTGCCCGTGAGCCGCTCAAGAGCTACCCGCAAATGCATATCGCCCTGGCCCCGCAGCACCATTTCGTTGGTATCCTGACTATGCACCAGCGAGATGGAAGGATCTTCCTCGATGATTTTACCAATCGCCGCGGTCAATTTGACCTCGTCCTTGCGCTCGGTCGCCGTAATCGCCTGCTGATAGACCGGCGCCGGAATATTCAGGTCCACAAGCTGGGCGCTCTCGCCCTTGACTGCCCGCAGGGTTTCGCCTGTCACAATATCACTGAGTCGACCAAGCGCGATGGTCTCGCCGGTTCCAGCCTTCTGCTGCTTGCTCGGGTCCTGCCCCATCAGGGAAAACAAACCCGCGATCCGGCTGCTCCGCCCTTTGGCGCCATAAAGCGTGTCACCATCATCAATCGCGCCAGACAGAACCCGCGACAAAGACAATTGCCCACCATGGGTCGTGTGAAACGTTTTGATGACCTGGACGATTGTGTCACCATTCTCCACACCGAGCCGTTTCACAGTATCGGAAATTCCGGGGGCCTCATGACGCAAAGCTTTCAAGAGGCGAAGGATACCGTTGCCATTCTCAGCCGATCCAAGCAGCACCGGTACAATCTCGCCAGCACTCAGTTCCGCAGACAGATCTTCAAAAACCTTGTCGCGCGGCGGCTCAATATCTTCGAGAAGCTGTTCCATCAACTCATCATCATAATCAGCGAGTTTTTCCAGCATCGTGAAGCGCGCTTCTTCCTGACGGGTTGATAATTGGTCTGGTACAGAAATCACTTCGCTCTCGGCATGTTCGCGGTACACAAAAGCCCGCTCCAGCGCCAGATCAACAAACCCGGTTGCGATTTCATTTTCCCAGATCGGTATTTGGCGCAATACAAGCGGTTTGGCACTTGCCGGTTGCAAGATCTCCAGCATATCGCGAACACGGCTTTCGGCCTTGTCGATTTTATTGAGGAACAGGAAATGCGGAATATTCTGCTCTTCCAGCTGCTTCAAAATAAGCTGCAAGGCCGGAATTTTCTTGTCGTCTGGCTCGCAAACCACAATTGCCGCATCCACCGCCGGTAATACGGCAATTTGTTCGGCCTGAAATTCAATCGATCCCGGGCAATCTACAAAAGTATATTTATCACCGAGAAAATCACATGTGGCCACATTCAGTTCCACACTCATGCCGTGCGCACGTGCTTCCGGCGATGCGTCTCCGAGGCTGGTTCCGTCTGCGACTTTGCCCTGGCGGTCAATCGCCCCGGTTCGCGCCAGAATAGCTTCCAGTAAGGTTGTTTTTCCGCTCAGATAAGGGCCCACAAGTGCAATGCACCTGGGCCCTGGTCCAGCGCCATCGTTAGTTCCTGATTTTTCTGATTGTCCCATGTTACATCTCCCCGTTCAATGGATCGGTACCCGACCCGGGGGATCCGATTGATCACATCGGGCCACGAAAGTATCGTCACGGGAATCTCGTTCAGATGCAAGAGCGGAATCAAAGATTCACAGCTCACGCGCAAAATAATGGCCGCAAACGTTATGAATCCTGATCAAAACCTGGATAAAGTTTTTTTGGTTTACGTCAAAGACCCGCAAAAACGCTGGATCCGCCTGCACGCCTCATCCAGATTTTCAGTCGAGGTCGCGTAGGATATCCGAAAGAACGGCGACAGGCCAAAGGCGACACCGGGCACAACCGCAACGCCCTCTTCTTCGAGAAGAATGGTCGCAAAATCATTGTCGTTTTCGATTTTTTTGCCCCCGGCACTGGTCTTGCCGATGCACCCTTCGCAGGATGGGTAGACGTAAAACGCACCTTCAGGTGTCGGGCAATCAATGCCAGTCGCCTGATTGAGCATCGAGACCACCAGGTTACGGCGCTCACGAAATACATCAGCCCGTTCCGCAATAAAATCCTGCGGCCCGTTTAGCGCTTCAACCGCCGCCCATTGCGAAATCGAAGTCGGGTTAGACGTGGATTGGGATTGCAATTTACGCATCGCCCCAATCAACTCTTCCGGAGCCGCACAATAGCCAATCCGCCACCCGGTCATGGCGTAAGCTTTCGAGACACCATTCATGGTCAGCGTGCGCGGCAGCAATCCGGGCTCAACCTGGGCTGGCGTCGTGAATTCAAAATCATCATAGACAAGATGCTCGTACATATCATCTGTCAGCATCCAGACCTGCTCGTGACGCATCAACACGTCCGTCAGCGTCTTGATCTCATCGCGGGTATAGGCCGCCCCGGTCGGGTTAGAGGGTGAGTTGAAAATAATCCATTTGGTTTTAGGCGTGATCGCCGCTTCGAGCGCATCCGGGCTCAATTTGAAATTGTCTTCCAGCGTCGTATCAATAATGACCGGATTGCCGCCTGCCAGCAATACGATATCGGGATAGCTCACCCAATAGGGCGCCGGGATGATAACTTCATCCCCGGGGTTCAGGGTCGCCAGCATGGCGTTAAAAATAATCGGCTTGCCGCCCGGTGCCACAAAACATTGTGCCGGGGTATAATCGAGCCCGTTCTCACGCTTGAATTTGGCGGCAATGGCCGCTTTCAGTTCAGGGATACCGTCAACGGCTGTATATTTGGTCTCGCCGCGGTTAATCGCTTCGATCGCCGCCTGTTTGATATTGTCCGGCGTATCGAAATCAGGTTCGCCAGCCCCAAGCCCGATCACATCGCGCCCGGCGGCCTTCAGTTCACGTGCTTTCGACGACACAGCAATGGTTGCGGATGGTTGGATACGACCCAATGAGTCTGCGATAAATCCCATTATTTTCAAGCTCCCAGCGGCCCGAATGGCCACAAATTGAACCTATGCCCGAGACGGAATGGTTGCAACAAGTTGATTGAGAAATCCGGAATTCAGGCTTGGACCCGGCCTCGATCCATCCCCGGCTGGAATAAGCATCCAGAATTGTATATAGCTTCCAATCGGACAATTTTTCAGGATCGAAATTATGTCAAATACCGGCCTCACAATTCAGGGCATCAAGGCAATCCCGGTCCTCGCGCCGTTGATCCGGCCGATCACCACCGCCCACGCTTCGATTCCAGCCGCCCCCCTGATTCTCATAGATGTTATTTGCGACGAAGGTGTAGTCGGCCGCTCTTACATTTTTGGCTACACGCCGGTTAGCTTGCGCCCGCTTGTCGAGATCATCACTAATCTGGGTGAAACCCTGCATGGCAAAAAGGTAGTTCCCTTCAAACTCAAACAGGAGATGGACAATACCTTCCGCCTGCTTGGCCGACAGGGCCTTCTCGGCATGGCGATGGCGGGCCTGGATATGGCTTTTTGGGACGCGCTTGGAAAAGCCGCAAACATGCCGGTCGCCAGACTGCTGGGCGGCACTGAAGACCCGATACCCTGTTACGACAGTCACGGCGTTTTCAATGCCAAGACTTCCGTGAATGAATTGGAGCAATCGCTCCAGCTTGGCTTCAAAGCGGTAAAATTCAAGATCGGCGGGGACAAACTGCAGGCTGATATCGAGGCAGTGAAAGCTATCCGCGAAATCATCGGCACCGATATTCTTTTAATGATCGACTATAATCAATCGCTGGATGTGCCCGAAGCCGTAAGGCGCATCCGGCATTTATCGCAATACGATCTCCACTGGGTTGAAGAGCCGGTGCCTGCGGAAGACTTTGCCGGTCATGCCGCAATTCGATCAGCCTCCGAGGTTGCCATCCAAACCGGAGAAAACTGGTGGTTCCCGGAAGATGCCGCCCGGGCCATTTCGGCAAAAGCCAGCGATTTCGCAATGCTCGACATTATGAAAATTGGTGGCGTCACCGGATGGACCCAGGCCGCCGCAATTGCGCACAGCGCCTCATTGCCGGTATCGAGCCATATCTTCATTGAGGCGAGCACGCACGTGATGGCGGTTACGCCTGGCGCACATTTGCTGGAATATCTGGATGTCGCCAGCGCAATTCTTGCTGATCCACTGGAGATTGAAGGCGGCACACTGGTCCCGAGAGGTCCGGGCCTGGGGATCAAATGGAATGCAAGTGCCGTTGAAAAATATACCGTTTGATTGTTGGCCCGGTATTGGCACCCTTCTCTCACCTCGCACGACCTGCACATTGTAAACCAAACATAAATCGCATGTCGCTATGATTACGCCCATCAGAAGCGAGGGAAATCATGCTGGCGATACTGCGCGACGGGTCTTGGCTGACAGTTGAACGGCTGCGGGTTTATTCCTTGATGCTCGCGATTTTGCCGGTTCTGGCGCTACTGGCCTGGGTGTTTCTCTCAAGCAACGGGCTGGACCCTTATGGCCGCCCGGTCGGCACGGATTTCTCCAACGTCTATGCCGCCGGCCGCATGGTGCTGGATGGCAATGCGGTGGAAGCCTATGACCCGGCGCAACATTTCGCGGCCCAGCAAGCCGTCTTCAATGAAACTGACATTCCTTTTTATGGCTGGCATTATCCACCACCTTTTTTGGGCGTCGCGGCGCTACTGGCGCTCTTCCCGTATAGCCTGGCACTTTTTGTCTGGATGGGTGTGACGTTGCCTGCCTATTTGCTGGCAATCAGAAAAATCCTGCCCGGCAACGGCGTCATGCTCGCAGCCATCGCGTTCCCAGCTGTATTCATCAATCTCGGCCATGGCCAGAATGGATTTTTGACAGCCGCCTTGCTTGGCGGTGGATTGGCGATGCTGAACCCGCGCCCCTTCATTGCCGGCATCATGTTCGGCGCGTTGGCCTATAAGCCCCAGTTTGGAATATTCATTCCGCTGGTTCTGCTGGCGACGGGGCGATGGACTACGATTGTCGGCGCAACCCTGACCGTGCTGTCCATATTCGGCGCTGCGTGGCTCGGGTTTGGCACCGGCATTTATCAGGCGTTTCTGGAAAGCACGTCATTCACGCGGAAAATCGTGCTGGAGGCAGGCACCACGGGCTGGGAGAAAGTCCAGAGCCTGTTTTCCGCCATCCGCCATTGGGGCGGCAGTGTCGAATTCGCCTACAGCCTGCAATTTGCCCTCGCGGCTTTGCTCGCAATCGCCCTGTTCAGGCTATGGCAATCTGATGCCAGCTTCCCGCTGAAAGCCGCAGGCCTGGCGACCGCATCGCTGCTCGCCACACCTTACGCGATGGATTACGACCTGATCGCACTCGCACCCGCAATCGCCTTTATGGTCGCCCATGGCCGTAACCACGGATTTATCGCATGGGAAAAATCCGGGCTGGCAGGAATCGCCATTTCACCGCTGGTCGCGCGCTCGGTTGCCGATATCACAACAATCCCGCTTGGCTTTATAGCCATGGCCGGGTTGATGATATTGGTCATGCGACGCGCCCGCCACGATACGACTCTGGATCAAACATCCGACCGAATGGCAATTGCCTAATCTATCAGCAGGTGGCTGCTATTAACCAACCCAGAACCGGCAATAGGCGTCGGCGCTGATATCGCCTTCTACAACCCGGCACGTGCCGCTATCGGCCAGATACAGCCTGCAATTGTCGCAGCTCTTGTCACCATTCGGGCTTTCCTGATATTGGGCAGCCGATTTGGCGGTTTTGGCTTCCGCCCGGCGCACCTGCGCCAATGTTCCGGCGACAAGGCCAATGCCCGCCAATCCAAGGAATCGTCGTCTGGAAACATCGCCAGCTAGGGTATTTGAAACTTTTGTTAGGGACATATCTTTCTCCTGATCGTGCCTGCCAAACAGACAATATTTGAATGATTCAAAGAAGTCATTTCACGAATAGGCGATAAAATCGTGATAGGGCACAGCAGGATCGAACAGATACGATACATTCGCCCCGGTTCAGGGTCATCTCTTGGGGAATCTAATTTTTTCATTGGACCCGCGAGCCCACACAAATGCCATGAATTTTGCGACATCGTCATGTCTGTAATGCGGACGGAGTGAACTTAGCAATCGGTGAGTTTCTAGCCCCAATTAAGTTTCTTCCGCAGATCGGAACTCACGCGGGATTTCGCCCATTCACGCCCCTCCAAGACGTCGAAGATATACAATAGGTCTTCTGTGAGGCTGATATATTCTGGGAGCTTTCCCTGAATTTCTTCTCCGCGATGCGCAAGCCGGTTTCTATCTGTTGTGAATTTGTCGGCCAATTTGAGCCAATTTTTTATGCTGTTCCAATGACCAATGTCCGAGTGGCCCTTATGAATAAGCGGTATATAGTCCCTCAAGGTTTTGTATATTGGTGGGGATTGTGTCTGCATAAGCAGCCAAGCCGCACTCGGCGCTATTACCGAGATATGCTGCTTTAACCCTACCTCAAGAGCTGCGTATGCAATCATTAGGCCGCTTCGGTGGTTCTTATTCGCGATATTTTGCGCCTCACGCAATAGTTGGTGGGCTAATGGCTCATCCGCCGTTTGATCTTTCCACAATTCCGTGAATTCTCGGCAAACGTGTTCTGGCCACTTCAATCCCCGACTATCGCCCAGCACGACCTTGTTCATTTCTGATTTGGGACGTGGTGTATAGTGGTAGTATTCGTGTGTGGTTTTCCAATACAAAGATGAGGTGCTTGCATCGCCTGGATTTATCACCAATGTCTCATTCATTGCTTCACGGACTATGTCGACCGGCCCAGGCACTTTTTGCTGCCAACGCAGCAATTGTAAAAACCGAATGAACTTTGTCTTGAGATATCGGTCAACATCGCAACCAAATTCCTGAAGACCCTTGGGAATCATTTCCCAGGTTGGCATGTACCCTTCGGAAATTAGGCCAGTTGCATCAATTTTTTCCTCGCCGCCAACACAATACGGGAGTTCTTTTACCTCTCCAGACGCATTTAAATAACGCCTATCGATCAATGCTTCTACAAAATGGATATGATCAATAGGAACATCGCCAGAAGTTGTTACCCGGAATTCTAGATCACGGTGTCCGCTGCCCATTTTACCACTCTCTATGGTGGAGCGGATCACGATACGAAGGTCGCTATTTGGATCGGAAAACGTAAGTCCCTCTGAACGAACTGGGTTGAAAACGTAGCCTCTCAGCTCCCCCTTCAACAAAAAATGCAGTTTACCGCTGGTACTCATCTTTCTCACTCCTGAGACATGCCAAGGTCTAGTAGTATAACGGCGATCTTGTCGGCTTGAAATGGCTGACGAATGTCGCTTTGGGCTAGAAGCAGCCGAACCGATGCTTCAAAACCGTTTAGAGCGGATGCAATTGACCATCCGGTTTATTAGCGACATTTACCACGCCTCCGGTCCGGCAAACAAATTGCGCAACACGCTGGTGTCCAGTCGCGAACAGCAACACGGCTATAGCGGCATCGACTATTTAGCACGCAACGATGTTGCCTCTGCCTTAATTTGGTCAAGAAATCGCACCGGGATTTCCCCATTCGCGGCTCACCCGTGCCGTATTGCCCCCTTCCTATTCACTGACACAACAGAAATGCCAGCCAGATGAATTGGGACCATGACCATGCCGGATGCGCCAGAAAACCTGATGGAAATTTTCACCGCCCTGAAACCTGAAAGTCTGCGTCCGCCTCGTCCATTGATGCTGGTATGGCTGGGTCAGGCATTTCTGATGTTTATCACCCTGCTATTCGGCCTGTCCTCGTTACAGGCAGCACCCGCCCCCGCACCTGATGCCAATCCCTTTGTCCGGTTTGTCCAACCCGCAGAGATGACAAGCGGTGGGTTATTGCTTCAAGCCCAAGAAGAAGGGCAATTTCTGGAAGCACCTTTACTCGCCACCGACGTGGATATTTCCATTACGGGTCCGATCCTGCGCGCCACCATAACCCAGCGATTTGAAAACCCGGCCGAAGCCTGGGTTGAAGGCATTTATGTGTTTCCCCTGCCCGAAGGTGCCGCTGTTGATACCTTGCGCATCCGGATCGGTGACCGGTTGATCGAAGGACTTATCAAGGAGCGTGAAGAAGCCCGCCAGCTTTACGAACAAGCTAGAGATGAAGGTCGCAAGGCCAGCCTTGTGGAGCAGGAACGCGCAAACATTTTTACCAATTCGGTTGCCAATATCGGGCCCGGCGAAACGGTCGTTATCCAGATCGAATATCAGGAAACCATCCAGCAATCGAACGGCATATTCTCAATGCGCTTTCCTATGGTCGTGGCCCCGCGCTACAACCCGGATGCGCAGGTCCACACCGTCGAATTTGATGACGGCTCCGGTTGGGGACGGGTCAATGACCCGGTTCCTGATCGCGACCGCATCACGTCGCCAGTACAACACCCGGATCTCGGAGACCTGAACCCTGTTACAATGACCGTAGCCCTGAAGCTCGGATTCGATCTGGGCGAAGTCACAAGCGCATATCACGAGATCGAATTGCGCCGCACCGGCAACGACACCGCGATCCTGACCTTCAAGGAAGGTGAAACTCCGGCCAACCGCGACTTTGAATTGAGCTGGACAGCCAAGGATGCGGAAGCGCCGACGGCTGCCCTGTTTCGCGAAACCATAAATGGCGATGATTATGCTTTGCTTTTTCTGACCCCACCGGTATCAGCCCCCGACCCGGACCAGGAACGCCTGCCGCGCGAAGTTATTTTTGTCATCGACAATTCCGGCTCAATGGGCGGCACCTCGATTGTCCAGGCGCGGGAAAGTCTGGTATTTGCCCTGTCGCGTCTGCAACCGGGTGACCAGTTCAACGTGATCCGGTTCGACAATACCATGGATACGATTTTCCCAACCCCGGTCCCGGCCACCGAACAAAATATTGCTTTTGCCAGTGGCTTTGTCGCGCAACTCGAAGCCGAGGGTGGCACCGAAATGTTACCCGCTCTCAAAGCAGCGCTCATAGATCGCGACCCCGGAAATACAAATATTCTGCGCCAAGTCATTTTCCTGACCGACGGCGCTATCGGCAACGAAGACCAGATGTTTACTGAGATTTCACGCAACCGGGGCCGCTCACGAATTTTTACAGTTGGCATCGGTTCCGCACCAAACTCATTCTTCATGACCCGCGCCGCCGAAATCGGCCGTGGCACATTCACCCATATCGGAAGTGTCAGCGAAGTTCGCGAACGCATGACCGCGCTTTTCACCAAGCTGGAAAACCCGGTTCTGACCGATCTGGAAGTTTCCTGGAATGGCGGCGATATCAGGGATATTTCCCCCTCCCCCTTGCCCGATCTGTATCGCGGTGAGCCGATTGTCCTGACCGCCCGCGCCAGCATTATGCCTGATACCCTGCGGATCACCGGCAAGCTCGACGGTGAACCCTGGACAGTCCAGATCGAAACTGAAAATGCCCATGAAGGCAACGGTCTTGGCAAGCTTTGGGCCCGGCGGCGGATCGCCTCTCTCGAAGTTGATCGCAATCGCGGCAACAATTCTGAAGCGGTCGATGAAAACATCACAGCCATCGCCCTCGAACATCATATCGTTTCCAGGCTAACCAGCCTTGTTGCTATTGATGTGACGCCCACGCGCCCGGAGACTGAATCGGTCGAACGTCGGGAGGTTCCGTTGAACTTGCCTGCGGGTTGGGAATTCGACAAAGTATTTGGAGATGATGTTCCGGCCCCGAGCCCGAACCGCCCTCGCCGTGCCAATTTTGCTCCTCAAAGCGAAAGCGTGGCGCAGATGGTCGGCATGTTGGCGACAGCTCCGACACAGGTAGACAGCCAATCGCGCGCTGCAACCCGCAGCCTGTTGTTGCCGCAAACAGCAACTATTTCAGAGCGGCAAATCATGGCCGGGATCCTGTTGCTGATATTCGCCATTACCTGCCTGATTATACGCAGGTTCTGGAGCCGTGCCATTCGTACCTACTCCCTGCCGCGCCCTACCAACAGGGTCCGATAGCATTGCCCAAACTAACCAACCGCAGCGCCAAAACCAGACGCGGTGGGTGGACCCGGAAGTTGGCCGGTTTCATCCCCGCCCTGACCGGATGGGATTGGTTGATCGGT
This sequence comes from Hyphomicrobiales bacterium, assembly GCA_021775875.1. GTDB lineage: Bacteria > Pseudomonadota > Alphaproteobacteria > Rhizobiales > NORP267 > NORP267. The sequence goes on from JAJFHA010000022.1 coordinate 32,551, forward strand.
GGGATTGTCGGCGTCGCGCTGATTTTGGCAACGATCCTGATCGGCCAAGGCCTGTATATCAAGGCAAAGGCAATGCTGGCGCAGGTTTTATTGAACCAGGCCTGGGCCGAAACCATGGAAACCAGCGAACCGACCCGGCCCTGGCCCTGGATGGACACCTGGCCTGTTGCTCGCATCGAAGTACCACGCCTTGAGCGCGCGGCAATCGCCCTAACTGGAGCCAGTGGGCAAGCGCTCGCCTTTGCCCCGGTACATCTTCGTCAAAGCGCATTGCCAGGTGCTCAGGGAACAAGCGTTTTCGCCGCCCATCGCGATACCCATTTTACATTTATGGCGCAATTGAAAGAGGGTGACCGGATCAACATGACCAATAGCTCAGGGGAAATTTTTGAATATGAAATTCAATCTTTCCGGATCGCTCCGTGGAACAATTCCGGCATCGACCCGAATAGCCTCGAACACAAGCTCGCGCTAGTAACGTGTTGGCCACTCGATGGCACGTTTGCTGGTCCAATGCGCTTCATAGCGGAAGCAAACCTAGTGCGCTCAGCTCCGGTCCCGACCTATTGAAGGGATATTCTGCCTGATCAGATCAGCAATATTGTCGGGATCAGCCAAATCTGAAACCCCGATCCGCTGGCCGTTGCGCAACAAAAGGTGGATGCCACCAGCCCCCATCCAGCGTCCGAGAATTCCGGAATTCACCTCCACAACCACAATATCGCCGAGAGCGAATTGCCGCCCAACCGTTCGTGGCCACCCGCGCGCCAGCAAAACATGCTTTTCCGTCAACGCGATGCCGATGGAATAATAACGCAGAAACGCCTGCGCGATCAAAAGCGGCGGCGCAATGACCAGCACGAGAAAGATCAGGCGCCCAAGGGCACCATCGCCATAACCGATAATTTTCAGGAAAGCCCATACCAGCGCATACAGGAGCGCAACAATGAGTGCGGGCAGAAAAATACTCCAGTGAGCATGCGCCTCGGCGCGGGGCACGATAATTTCGTCTTCAGAGTCTGTCTGTGCCATTCAATGACCCGCCGCATGTGCTCCCGAAATTGCAGAGTTATAAAAACCCGGCTCTATTTTATCCGCCTGTCGGACTACCTGTCTCCACAAGAGACTTAAGCCGTCGCAGGCCAAGTTCATAGTCAGGACCGATCCAGCCATCAAACATAAGCCCCATATAGCGGGCAATCGGATTATAACCGAGATCCGTTTCAAACCCCCAGGTGACCCGCGTCCGCCCCTCACCGGTATTGAGCCTGAAATCGGACGTTCCACTGCCCTGATCGCCAAAATCAAGTGACAAATTGACATATTCGTAGGGGCGACTCTCAATGATAACCTCTGATCCGGTTCCAACTCCCGGCTCATCACTGCGCCATTCCATGCCAGCACCAACGCCTGATTCCGGTCCGGTGAATGTGAGCTCCATATCTGGGTCACGGACCGCCCAGGGCGACCATTCGTTAAACTCCCGAAGGCTGTTTACATAAACGAAAACAACATCCCCCTCAGCACGGATCGTAATTGCCCGGTGGACAGAAACATGCTGAGGCAGGAAAAAAGAGCCAACCAGAAGGGCGGCAATGATTGCCACCAGGCCCAGGAAAATTCGTTTGAGAAACTTCATCTACACGGCCCCGCAATAGCGAAAATTATCGGTATGAATGCACTATACGACACCTAGCCTTGGGTAAAATCACAATTACCCAAGCGCATTGTGGCCTGTATTAATGGCACTCGCAGGCGCCAAATCTACCGCTCGATCAAGAACGGGATGTTATTCAGCCAGTTGGATATTGACCGCTTTCGGTCCTTTTCCGCGCTTGTCCGGCTCGGTTTCAAATGAAACACGCATACCTTCATCCAGCATCGGAATGCCAGATTGTTCGATTGCACTGACATGAACAAATACGTCTTTGTCACCCTCATCCGGGGTAATAAAGCCAAATCCCTTGTTCATATTGAAAAACTTCACGGTGCCGTCTACACGGGCCCCTTCGTCACTCATTTCTCAGTCTCCCCGCCCTTATGAAAGCACGAAACGGTCCGGGCGTATTGCCGTCTCGTACAACCGAACGAGCCCATTCGAGACTTCTTCAGAAATTGCGATCGCAAACCCCGAAAATTTCACGGCTCTCATAGCCGGTCGCTGCAACTTTTTTAGGCCGCAGCGGGATTGGACGCAAGCAAAAACCATCCCGATACGAATTCGTCACAATCCAATACAAGGTCATTTGCGGGTTTCTGAAGTCTCTGTTTCAGTTTAATATAGACAAATCGCAGCCCCTGGCATTGACCTTACTTCAGGTGGTTACATCAATTGAGGAGGGATAGAATGGAACTTATTATTCAACTTATCGCCGGCGCTGTCGGCGGCAATGTTGCAGGCCGATTGCTACGGCAATTTGACCTTGGGACACTCGGCAACTCGGTCGCAGGCATTCTTGGTGGCGGCATTGGCGGTCAATTGATCAACCAATTCACAAACCTTAATGCCGGTGGCGGCGGAATGGATATTGGTGCCATTGTCGGCCAAATCGCAAGTGGCGGTGTTGGTGGTGGCGTCCTATTGATCATCATCGGCGTCATCCGCAAAATGATGTCACGCTAGAGCCCAAGCTCTAGGACAATAACTCGTCAATAAAGCCTGGCACGATCTCCGTTGCAGGTCCGTGCCGGGTTTCATCAAATAATTGCGCCCCTTCAGAGGGCTCCAGATTAAGCTCGACCGCTTGGCACGACGGGTTTTGGCGAACTTCCGAGACAAAGCCTGATGCCGGATATACATTTCCCGATGTGCCGATCGATATAAAAAGACCACACCCCGCAAGCGCCGCATAAATCCGGTTCATCTCGAACGGCATTTCGCCAAACCAAACCACATGAACCCGCATATGGCCCACCACGCCGCAATGGGGACAAATGGATTTAACATCCATCATCTTTGCCCATTCGCAATCCAGCCCACACGCTTCGCACCGGCCTTTCAGCATTTCTCCGTGCATGTGTATCAGGTTTTCCGAACCGGCGCGTTCATGCAGATTGTCGATATTTTGAGTAACCAGCAACACGCTGCCGCCCCACGCAGATTCAAGACGGGCAAGTGCTTCATGGGCCGCATTCGGCTGGATTTTGCTATCCAGCAACCCGGTCCGTCGGTCATTATAAAATTCATGCACCCGGTCAGGGTCGCGGGCAAAGGCTTCGGGCGTCGCCACATCCTCAATGCGAACCGTCGCCCAGATCCCATCCGCATCGCGAAATGTAGAGAGACCGGATTCTTTGGAAATTCCAGCCCCTGTGAGAATGACGATATTGGTATCTCGGGCAATTTTCATGGCGCGATGATAGCCGGTCAGCGCGATCCGTCTATAGCTTTGACGCCGGTTTTTGGCTAATATCAGCATATGTTCAGAGAGACCGCCATGCCACGCTTCAAAACATTGTTCGCAGTCGGTGCAATCGCTGTATTTGTCCTAATTGGTTCAGACCAAGATTTACGGGCGGACAGCCGCGGACCGACGGTCGAACTTGCCCGCACGGCTCTTGGGGCAACCAGCGATCAATGGGTCGCCTTTCGCAATTATGACGATCGGCAGTGGATTTATTTCACCGGCATCGTGACCTGGCATTGCGCACTCAAGCAGATCAGCTATTCCATCAACAGCGACGCACTCGACCAGGTGTTTCCGCTGCCGGAATGCAACGCCCAAACGCCCTATAGTGTCGATCCGGAAAGCAACCCGATTTACATCAATATGAAACTGGGAAATGCGCAATCTGTTACTGTGCAGATCACCTTTGCCGATGGCACCAAAAGCGAGATAAACAGCTACCAACCGTGCAAAGTTGAGGATGATACGACCTGTGCCGTTCCCCTGAAGCCAGAAGAAGAAGACTGATAGAACACTGAAAAATAAGTATTATCTCAATTTTCTCCACTGCCAAGAGTATAAATAATTTCAGATACATAAAATGACGTAGCGTTATCGCTAAATTTCCTGTTATTGTCGCTGGAATCGATAATAAAATTGCAAGACTCTACAGGGGGTCATCATGAATTTTTCCAAAGCGGCCATCTTTGCTGCATCTGTAATAGTTGGTTCTTCCACTGCGAATATTGCGATGGCGGATTCGCACCCGCTTCAGCGCGTCTATCAGGACATTTATTCAGCGGACAGCCTAACCGTAAAAGCAGGTCACTTCTTCACGATTGTCGGTTATGAAACCGTCCAGGCCCCGGACAATTTCTTCTATTCCCAATCACGGATGATGTTCAACAGCGAACCATTTACCCACACCGGGTTTCTCGGCAATAACGTGGGCGCCAGCGCACAATTATATGGCGGCTGGACTCTTGGCTGGGATACTGGCTTCTCGGACACAAAAGATAGCGCGGCGGTGTTTGGCGGCAGCGCATCGATTTCGTTCCCGTTTTATGACGGTGGCGCATGGGCAGGCCGCATACAGGCGAACGGAGCTATAAGCGGTATGGAGAGCCCGTTCCCCAATAACGGCATCGACCCCTATGTCGGCGCAATCGTTCAGGTCTATGCCCAAAGTATCTCCGGCAACGCCATCGGGGTGGGGGGTGGTATTACAAGTGAATCTGATCAGTTAGACGCTCAGTTTTTTGAAACCTTCGCCATGCTCAATTACAACAAAATCACCAGCAAGAGCCGTGTAACTGTTGGCGAAATCGATTTCAATTTCGGACAACAGTCGCGAGATTTCTTCACCATCGGCTCCGAACATATCCTTGCCTGGCATGATGACATGTTTTCGATTGGTCTGGCCACCGAATATGGTGAGGTGGATAATGACCGGTCCTTCACCTATGTTGGATTAAATCTTGATTTTGCCCCCGACATCCAGCAAAACCACACATTCTTCACCCGTGTCGGACGTGTTGACATTGATTTCGATAATCCATTTTCAAACGATCGGGATTACTGGTTTACAAAAATCGGAATCAGGATCGATCTGAACGAAGGCCAGCAGCAAACAGGAAACCCGCTGACATTGCGGGCAAGGCAAATCCTGAATACTCCATGGGCAAGCTCACCGCCCTTCATGCTCACTTACGGTTTGTAGGCGTTTGATCCTAACGGGCAGGAAAGCAAAAAAACCGCAAATTGCATGATCGCGGATGAGCGGTTAGCCTATTTCCGCATGTCTTTGGGGTCCGGGTCGTTCACCCAATGCTTGCCGTCTTTGGAAAATTGCTCGCTGCCGCTATGGGGGTGATGATGGATATCCGGCTCGCCGCCCTGGGCCAGCTGTATTTTCACATCATGGCGCTCGCGACGATGGGCCATCTGCTTGTCGTCTTTCTCACTTGCCACGTTGGCTGTTGCTACAATCGGTGTCTTCTTTCGTGATCTCGACATAATCGACCTCTCTTGGCTGGTGAAAAATCAGTCCCCGTCAAAACTCCACTTCACTGATGATACGCAAAATCCTCACCGTTCCGGCATAACCCGGCGGCGTTGTAAATCTGGCAAAAAAATGAAAATCAGCGGCGCGGTGCGCCCGCTTGAAATCTGTGCCGGTAATCCGACCTGTGAGTGACGTGCCTGAAACCATGCATCCTCTCTCGTTATATTAAAGATAAGCACGGATGAGACGGAGGGCAAGGGTTGGGGGAGGTATTTGCAACCTCACCTATTTCGTCATTCCGGCGAAAGCCGGAATCCAGTACGATGGCCCAATGGAAAAACGCCCTTTCGTCTACATCCTCGCCAGCCAACGAAACGGCACGCTTTATACAGGTGTGACAAGCGACCTGCCAAAACGGATCGGCCAGCACAAACAGGGTGAAATTTCTGGCTTCACCAAAAAGCACAATGTCCATTTGCTTGTTTGGTTCGAATCTCACGAGACGATGGATGCAGCGATAACCCGCGAAAAGCAGATCAAGGATTGGCAACGCAGTTGGAAACTGGATTTGATCGAAAAGACCAATCCCGACTGGCACGACCTCTATGAAGACATTTGCTAATAAAACAGTTCGTCATTTCGGGCAGTGTGTGCGCAGCACATCACGTGATCCGAGATCCAGCGCAACAAGTGGCAAAGCCCCATCTGGATTCCGGCTTTCGCCGGAATGACGAGTTTGCAGGAAAAGCCATCCCCACCCGTCATCCCGGACAAGCAGCGGCCCGAATGATTTACATGCCCCGATGCCAACCCGCTGCGCGATCCGGGATCCAGCTTTAACGATCCCGATTGAGGCACCTCCGCTCTGGATTCCGGCTTTCGCCGGAATGACGGGAAACGTTTCTAAACATGGCATTCTTTGTACCGCTGGATCAAATTATGACTTGCAATTCTTTCGGTCCCTTCCTTTGAAATTGGAAGGTCTACTGCCATTAACAAAAAACAGAGCGCTTCGACAGCGTAGGTTGCTTTCGCAAATTTCTGAAACTCGGCATCGCCTTCGGGTTCGTAATGACCATGCGCGGAACGATCACGTATGCTGAACGCTAGCATTAAATATTTGACAAAATTATCGTCCAAATTGATCGATGGAAACTTCACTATTACCAATTGAACCAACCGCGAAAGCAAGGCATTTCTAGTTTCTGTCTTGATTTGTTTAACTGTTCCAGAAATTCTGCTTTTTAAATCGTGATAACCCAATTTCTCCGCACAAGACGCTGCAGTTAAAGCAATTTTCTCTACATCAATATCAGCAACAGTATTTTGCCGACCTGTCAATGGTATCTCCTCAAACCACCTACACCCCTTGATCAGACGATCTACCGACAGTATTCGGTTAAGCTTCAGGCATCCCATCATCAAAGCATAAGCATTCCACCAATCAGGTATTCTCCTCATCCAAGATTCAGCGCATTCAGTGAAAGCGTCTGTTTCAATACCGCCGCGTGCAAAAATTGGGGTGCCCCCAATCCAAAGATTTTCATCAAATGCCGGCGATTTTTCTTGAAGGGAAATCGCATGATATTCATGGATGTAGCTTTGCTCATCTGCAATTTTTTCAAGTTCAGAAAAAGTTTTGTCAGATATTATAAGATTGGAGTGAGCAAAATGGGTTCCTCGGGTAAAAGAAAGGAAGGAAGTAATTGAATGCAAATATCTAGAATAATTATTGATATTACATTCTTGTAAAAATAAAATTTGAAACGTCGGCCAAATTTCATGCTTTTTTACTAATCCGCCAAATCGGTGATACGCATATCTGATTTCAATTTCAACATCTTCCGTCTTTATGTTTGTGATATATAAAATCTCATGATCAGGGAGTTGACGAAAATCAAAATCATGTATTTCGTCACTTGAGAATAAATCATCGCAGTCTGGAACATCAAATCTTAAAAATTTTATATGATTTGAATAATCCCATTTATCAGGACCTACCAATGCGAAATTGGTATTTATATCTTGAAAATGAACATTTCTGGGACGGTCCCTTGAACCACCATAAAATGCTCCTGGACCACCGTAATTTCCGAACATCGACAAATAATCATTGTTTTCTAAATACAAATAAATTGGTTCAGTTTCATCAATATAAAAGGGTTTTTCGTAACAAAATAATCGGACTTTTATACTGTTTTTATCGTAGCAAAACATCCCCGTATAATTTTTACCCGTATGACATTCATAGCAATGAATACTATCATTTCTTTTAATTATATCTTCTAACAATTAGAGAATCTCCCTCACCGCATCCACCCATCAACTAGCCTTCCCCCGCCGCGTCCTTGTCCCCGGTTTGCCACCAGAAGACCGCCCTACCGGTGGCGTGCCCCGTCGTGGAACCGCCGTATTCCCCGGACCCATTTCGTCCAGCCCGGGTTTGCGCGGGCGGCCTGTTCCGGCTCTGCCGCCGCCCCTGATGCCAGCCGGATCATTGCGCTTACCCTGATAGCCGCCGGCTTGTTCTTCGATCCGTTGCTGGCGGGCGAGAGGATCGTCGGCGAGCAGTAATTCCGTCGCCTCCAGCCGCCCGATTTCGTCGCGCAATCTTGCGGCTTCCTCGAATTCGAGATTACCGGCGGCGTCCTGCATGCGGGTATCGAGATCGGCCAGATGTTTCTTCAGATTATGCCCGACCAGCGCGCCGCCTTCGGCAAAGCCCGCATCGACCGTGACATGATCACCCTCGTAAACGCTGCCGACGATATCGGAAATGCCCTTCTTGATGCTTTCAGGAGTAATGCCATGTTCCAGATTATAGGCTTCCTGCTTTTCGCGCCGCCGATCGGTCTCGGCCATGGCGCGTTCCATGGAGCCAGTGATTTTGTCGGCGTAAAGCAACACGCGCCCTTCCACGTTCCGCGCCGCCCGACCGATGGTCTGAACAAGGGACGTTTCCGAACGCAAAAAGCCTTCCTTGTCGGCGTCGAGAATGGCGACCAGAGCGCATTCAGGAATATCCAGCCCCTCGCGCAACAGGTTGATGCCGACCAGCACATCGAACGTGCCAAGGCGCAGATCGCGGATGATTTCGATCCTCTCCAGAGTGTCGATATCGGAATGCATATAGCGCACCCGCACCCCCTGTTCGTGGAGATATTCGGTCAGGTCTTCCGCCATCCGCTTGGTCAATACGGTCACCAGAGACCGCTGGCCGTTGGCGGCGACTTCAAGCACCTCGGCAAGCAGATCATCGACCTGGTTGGTGGCCGGGCGGACAATCACCTCCGGGTCGATCAGGCCGGTCGGGCGGATCACCTGTTCGGTGAAAACGCCGCCGGTCTGGTCCATTTCCCAGCCCCCCGGCGTCGCCGAAACGTAAGTGGTTTGCGGACGCATGGCTTCCCATTCCTCAAACCGCAACGGGCGATTATCCATGCAACTCGGCAGCCGGAAACCGAATTCGGCAAGCGTCGCCTTGCGCCGAAAGTCACCCCGGAACATGCCGCCAAGCTGGCCGATGGTGACGTGGCTTTCATCAACAAAGACCAGCGCATTGTCGGGCAGATATTCGAATAATGTCGGCGGCGGTTCGCCGGGAGCGCGCCCGGTCAGGTAGCGGGAATAATTCTCGATTCCTGCGCAAGACCCGGTCGCCGCCATCATTTCCAGATCAAACGTGGCCCGCTGGTCCAACCGCTGGGCTTCGACCAACCGTCCCGCCGCGTTCAATTCGTCCAACCGGGGGCCAAGCTCGGCGCGGATCGATTTGATCGCCTGGTTGAGGGTCGGCTTCGGCGTCACATAATGTGAATTGGCGTAGATTTTGACCTGCTCGAACTCATCCGTCTTTTGCCCGGTCAGCGGATCAAATTCAGCGATCACCTCGATTTCATCGCCAAACAGCGACACCCGCCATGCGCGGTCTTCCAGATGGGCCGGAAAAATCTCGATCACATCGCCGCGCACCCGAAACGTGCCCCGGTGAAAATTGCCGTCATTACGCACATAATGCAAAGCCACCAGATCAGCCAGCAACTGGCGCTGGGAAATAGTTTCCCCCGCCTTCAACTGGAACGACATGGCGGTATAGGTCTCGACCGATCCGATGCCGTAAATGCACGAAACCGAAGCCACAATGATCACATCATCACGCTCCAGCAAGGCGCGGGTCGCGGCGTGGCGCATCCGGTCAATCTGCTCGTTCACCGAGGCTTCTTTTTCGATATAGGTGTCGGAGCGCGGCACATAGGCTTCGGGCTGGTAATAATCGTAATAGGAAACGAAATACTCGACCGCATTGTCCGGGAAGAAACTCTTGAACTCGCCGTAAAGCTGGGCGGCAAGCGTCTTGTTCGGGGCCAATACCAAAGCCGGACGCTGTGTCGCCTCGATCACCTTGGCGACCGTATAGGTCTTGCCCGATCCGGTGACGCCAAGCAGCACCTGGTCGCGCTCGCCGTCATTCACGCCTGCAACAAGTTCGGCAATCGCCTGAGGCTGATCACCCTTCGGCTCAAATTCCGAAACAATCCTGAACGGCACCCCGCCTTCAGATTTTTCCGGCCGCTCCGGGCGATGCGGCGCCCATGGTTCGCCATTAAATTCCGTGCGCCCCTCTTCCAGCAGATTGGTCAGCGCCGCAACACTGGCCGTAGCGCTACCCTTGAGCGGCATCGACTTTGGTTCACTGTTTCCCGCCCCACCCACCAGTTCAGCTCCCGGAGCCGCCACAGGCTTGGTTGCCTTCCCGGTCCGCAACATCGCCGGCAACAGGGATTCATCAATCCCCTCGCCCTCGTAAGCGGCCTGGGGTTTTTCTGAAAACCCGGAAGATGTTTTGCGCGGTGCCATGAGGTGAATATAGGTGAGTCAGTCGTTGGTCGGAAGAGGCGTATACACAGGCAAAAAATGCACTATAGAAAAATACCAGATGTTCCTATAATGTTCTATTAGTGCTTTTTTTCATAATTTTGTTTAACTAAGCAATAAATTGGTAGGTGATTCGATGGCAATACAAAAGCCAATATCTTTAGAGCTATGTGCAGGCGCGGGTGGTCAAGCGTTGGGCTTGGAGATGGCTGGCTTTGAGCATGCTGCATTGATCGAGAATGATGTAGCTGCGTGCAACACCCTCCGGTTGAACAGACCAAAATGGAATATAGTTGAGCACGATCTTTTTAGTCCATTGAACTTGGCTGGCTATAAAGGGGTGGAATTATTGGCGGGTGGATTGCCGTGCCCCCCTTTTTCTATTGCTGGCAAGCAATTGGGGCAAAAAGACGAACGCAATCTTTTTGATGTTGGAGTAAATTATGTAGATGAAATTCGACCTAAAGCCGTGATGTTCGAGAATGTGAAAGGGCTACTCGGCAAATCGTTCGAAGATTATCGAAATTTGATTCAGGCGCGACTCAAAAAGCTAGGATATGTTTCTGATTGGCGGCTTCTAAATTCTTCTGATTTTGGCGTATCTCAACTACGCCCCCGATCGATAATGATTGCAATAAAATCTGAACACTCGGACCGGTTTGCATGGCCCGAAAATAAAATTATTCCCCCAACCGTTGGGCAAACACTTTTTGAACTAATGGCCTCTCGCGGGTGGCGCGAAGCAGAAAACTGGAAACAACGGGCAAATAGAATTGCCCCGACAATTGTAGGTGGTTCAAAAAAACATGGTGGGCCTGATCTTGGCCCAACTCGAGCAAGACAGGCTTGGGCATTATTAGGAGTCAATGGAAAGAGTTTGGCCTATGAGGCCCCTGACCCAGATTTTGAAGGCGACCCTAGATTAACCGTTCCAATGGTTTCGAAACTCCAAGGGTTTCCAGACAATTGGCGTTTTTGGGGAAGCAAAACTGCCGCGTATAGACAAGTGGGGAATGCCTTTCCTGCACCCGTAGCAGCGGCTGTTACTTCTAAACTTTTAATTGCAATCAGCAGCAATACGGTCCTGCGGAGCAAAAAAGTTGCCTAGCAAAAGGAAAATTGGAGCGAGAACCAAACTGCGCGACCATTTTCTAGCCAATTTAGGGAAAATTATGGGCTCCGAAGAGCTTCGCACAGTTGCTGGCGGAATTACGGAATGGGCTAGGCGAGTCAGAGAATTACGCAATGAAGAGGGATTTCAGATACTCACAAACAATGATCGCAGTGATCTGAAGCCTGGACAGTATTTGCTAGAAAATCCAAAACCAAAGCCCGCATTTGAAAGGGCAGTTTCCAAGGAAACGAGAGCCTACGTATTGGATCGTAATGGGTATACTTGCCAAATGTGTGGCGCTGTTGCTGGGGAACCACATCCGTTTGATCAAAATCGTAAAACCCGCCTCCATATGGGCCACATAGTTGATAAATCCATGGGAGGTGCAGATGAGCCTTCCAATATTCGTGCAATCTGCTCCGTATGCAACGAAGGCGCTGCGAATTTGACACTTGATAGGCCATCAGCAAGAAAATTGAAGATACAAGTACGCCGTGCAAGTGGCGCAGATCAATTGGAGCTACTGGATTGGTTAGTAACAAAATATCCCAAACAAGCCCGAAAACTCGCGAAAGATTGAACGGATACTAATTTTAATTTCCCACCCCCTCACCCCAACCGTGCGCGTCTCTTCGCGAGCTTTGCGACCAGCCCCGGTCCGACGCCGGGCCGACTGAAGGGGCAGGTTGCGATGCAGATGCCGCAGCCGAAATTTTCGTTGAAATAGGGCAGGCATTTATCAAAATCAACGTACCAGCGCTTTGTCCCGCGCACCCAGTTTTTTTCGGGCAGGATCGCGTCCGGCGGGCAGGCATTTGAGCAGACCTGGCACTTGCTGCAGAAATCATCAATGCCTATTTCGTCGCCGCTGGTTGGCACGAGCGGCACGTCAGTAAAGACGCACGCGAGCCGGAACGAAGAGCCGAATTCTGCATTGATGATCGAGCCATGCTTGCCCAATTCGCCGAACCCGCATTCGAGCGCCGCCGGGACCAGTAACATCGGTCCAGCCTGCGGTCCGCCATGAGGTGACGCATCATGGCCCTGTTCGCGGAACCACCCAGCTATTTCCTTGGCGACCTTGGTGCCACGCGCATATTGGCGCACAACTTCAGCGCCACCACGCCCCGATGGTAAATGGGATAATTCGTCGTAATCGTGGGCGATGCCGATCATCACCACGTATTTTTGCGTAACTTCGTAGCCTTCAAAAACCCAATCCGGGTTTACTTTGGCGACACCAATCAGGTCCAGATCAAGCCCGCTGGCATGAGCCACCAGGGCGGAGGTCCAATCGGCAGCGCTACGCGCGACCGGTGCGCCGGTGACCGGCGGCACCTCGGCATCGAGAAATTTCTGCCGCGCCGCGCGGGCCTTGGCGATATGTGGATCATCAGGATTTTGGGTATAAAACCATTTCTGCACGTCGCCATGGGCCAGCATTGCCGGGTCGTGCCAATAGATCGGCGACGCACGCCGCGTTACCTGCTCCCCCTGCCCGTTGATCGCATTGCCTGAAATATCCGGCCACAACGCCATCTGTTCCGCCTTCGGTTCAAATGGCGCTGCCCCGGCAGCATTGTGCGCGGAAACGTTTTTATCTGGCATGAAATCCTCCCGGCGCCGAGCCTAACCGGGAATGCCATTATCGGCTACCGGCTTTTCAACCAGCCAAGCATGGTATCCGCGTCGGATATTTCAAACGGGTCCGCATCCGCGTTGTCTCTGTAGCCATCTTCAACAAACATCTGCTTGATCTCGCCATTATCGACAAACATCGAATAGCGCCACGTCCGCATGCCGAACCCGAGATTGGATTTCTCTACCAGCATGCCCATTTTGCGGGTAAATTCAGCATTGCCATCCGGCAACAGGAATACATTTTCCGCTTTCTGACTAAGACCCCATTGATACATCACAAAGGCATCATTGACCGACAGACAGACAAGCTGATCAATATCTTGATCGCGAAATTCTTCGTGAAGCTCTTCATAGCGCGGTAAGTGGCTGGTCGAGCATGTCGGCGTGAATGCGCCGGGGAGCGAAAACAAAACTATTCTCTTATTTGCAAAGACATCCGAAGAACTGAGTTCGCGCCATTCAAACGGATTGTCGCCGCCAAGGGTATCATTACGAACACGGGTTTTGAACGTTGCATCTGGTACTCGGGAATTGAAAGTCATGGATAATGTCTCCAACTGAATGGTTCTAATGTTGCGTCTTTGGCTAATATGGGGATCATTTTAATATTGTAAAATGATATAATTTCATATTATAATTCGTTTTTATCACATAGTGTAATTTAACAGGATTACGCCCATGAAACCCCTGCCCAGCCTCAAGCAGTTGGAATATCTGACGGCGCTGGCCGATGCCGAGCATTTCGGCAATGCCGCGATTGCCTGCAATGTCACGCCATCGACTTTGAGTGCGGGAATACGAGATTTGGAAAATCTGCTGGATATTCAGGTTGCTGAACGAACCAAACGCTCGGTCCTGATGACACCTACCGGCCTGAAAATTGCTGATTGCGCCCGGCAACTTTTGCACGACGCAGAAAATATTGTGGAACTGGCCTCAGCGACCCGGCAGCCCTTGAGTGGAACCCTACGGCTTGGGGTCATTCCGACCATCAGCCCGTTTCTGTTGCCGCGGGTATTGCCCGGCATTTATCAGCAATATCCGAAATTACGCTTGTTCTTGCGGGAAGAGAAAACCGATGACGTGCTCCATAGTCTTCGGGTTGGTGACATCGACGCCGCCCTGATTGCGCTTCCCTATGATACCGAAGGCCTGACGTCGCTTACCCTGTTTGACGATGAATTTCAGTTAGCTTGTCCACACGGATCACCAATTGCGAAACAGAAGCATGTCTCTATCGATGATTTACGAAATCAGGTTTTGCTGTTGCTGGAAGAAGGCCATTGCCTGCGCGCCCACGCTTTGGATGTATGTCAGTTTGAGCGAACCGACAGCCAAAACGAATTTGCCGCTACAAGCCTTCATACCCTGGTTCAGATGGTCGGGTCCGGCCTTGGTGTCACCCTGCTGCCCGGCATTGCAATCGACGCCAAAATAACAGCGGGCACCGGTATCAGTTTAATCCCGTTTGCCGAAGAGGCGTCCCGGCAGATCGGCCTCGTATGGCGCAAGTCTTCACCACGCGCAGAAGAATTGAACATGCTCGGCAAAGCTCTCATTCCCGGTTCAGTCGCCTAGATTATTTTCTCTTTGAGTGATTAAAGCCTGATTGATTTCACCGCCCCAGATCGCCAGGGCACCTGAGAAATACAAAAATATCAACGCGATGATGATGCCCGCCAGGCTTTGATACATGATCGCGATGGTAGAGAAATTCGCCAGATATTCCGAATAGGTGAAAGCCGCCACCAGCCACATCGCCATGGTCAATATTATGCCCGGCAATATTTCCCTGATCCGGTGACGTTTGACCGGCAAAAATAAATGCGCTGCCAATAATGCCACCCCCAGAAGGGTGAAGCTGACCGGGCCGCGCAGCAGATGAAACCAGTTCTCGAACTGCGCCAGCCAGGGGAAATATCCAATCGCCCACAACCAGATTACAGGGCCCAGCACAATCGAGAATGCCAGCACCATGAGAACCAGCGCACCGCCGATTACAAACAAAGCATTTTGCAATAACCGCCACGGGTAAGCGCGCGTTTCTTCATACCCATAGGCCCGGTTCAGCCCGACCCGGATGCTCTCAACCGCGCCGGACGCGGTCCAGATTGTAAGCAGCACGCTCAAGGTCAGAAGATCAGTTCGTTGCGCGGTCAGGATATAATGAATTTCCGGACTGACAGAATTTGCCAACGCTTCCGGGGCAACGCTCAGAAGATAATCCACCACAGTTTGCGCCAGCGCTTCGTTGCCAAAAAACCCGGCAAGCGCCGTCAGTAAAATCAGAAATGGAAACAGCGCCAAAATCATGCAAAAGGCGATGTTGCCTGCAAGCGCCAACCCGTCATCACGCAGCAAGCCTGAATAGGCGGTGGCAAATATGTTCCAGGTCGAGCGAAGCATGTTTTGTTGTCTCACGCGACGGACTGGTTTGAAAGGGTACGGGACATATCAGCGGGTCGCCATGGTGACCAGCATCGCAATTGTGTAAGCGAGGAACAATCCCAGTTGCAGCATCTCAGGCAATTTTCGCGACAAGCGTAACCCGAGCGGGCTTCCGGCCAGCGCCCCGACCGCCATGCCCCCAAGCGCCGGTAAATAAATATATCCGGCGCGGGGTTCTGGAATTCCAATTTCGTTCAATCCGCCGATCAAATATCCGGTGCCGGCAAAGATGCCGACAATCACCGCCAGACCAACTGCGACTTCCGCCGCCTGCCCCATCCGGTAGCCTTTGTGGCTTAGAACCGGGGTCATGATCGCAGCGACACCGATCCCGAGCAAGGCGCCAAAAATACCGGCAATGGTGCCATAGCCCCACGCTTCGGATTTACGAAATGTCGCCAACACTTGTTTTGTGTCACTACCGTTACCGTCCGGTTTGGAAGCTTGTGCGAGCCCGGCCATGCGCCGCGCCAATCGCAAAATCATGTATGCCAGAAAGGCCATGAACAACCAGCGCATCACCAGCCCCGGCAAATGGTCGCCAATCGCCGCGCCCAACCCGGCGCCAAACGCCACCGGCATCCAAAGCTTGCCAAACAGATCGAAATTCAACCCGCCAGATCGCCAGCGCAACCATATTGTATAGAGAGATGTCAGGATAATCACAGCCAGCGAAGTGCCCACAGCCACATGCATCAGGTAGGTTTGCGGCACCCCGTCAAGCGCCAGTGCCACCACCAGAAGCGGCACCATGGCCAGCCCGCCACCCATACCAAACAGGCCTGAAACAATGCCAGCAATCAGCCCGGCTGCCAGATAGAATAGAAACGCCGTCATGTCTGATCCCGTCAATTTGGCCCGATCCCCCACACCTCAAAGTTTGTTGGGGAGATTTTTCCGGACACCTATATACCAATCCGACAGGAGGCAACACCAAGCCGCGGACGCTTGAATTTTTCATTTTTCACAAAAAATGCTACATTCAAATTATGAAACAGCGACCTGGAGCTTTGGTTTTTCGTTGTATCTCCGTGATTATATTTACGGTTACCGGGTTTAGCACGGCCTCATTGGCGGACGGCATGTTCCGGGCTCAGGCCCAAGCAGGCCCCAATTGCACCTGCCGATATCAGGGCCAGGACTTTCAGGTTGGCGACCGGGTCTGCCTGAATTCCCCCGACGGACCGCAACAGGCTGAATGCGGATTCGTCCTCAACAACACGTCGTGGAATTTCACCGGCACCTCATGTATTTATTCCAGTATTTCAATGCCGAACCAAATTGCGTCACTCCCGACGGTGAATATGACTCCGGTTCCGGCCTCATCTCTGCAATAATATCAAATACGCAAATTGATATAGCGAAGGAATTTCAGCGGTGGCCAATCGCCTGTGTTTTGTTGTTGCCTGCCTGACTATTGTTGCTGTTCTCTGGCAACCTGTTCCAAGTGTAGCTCAGGCACAAAGAGTGTTGCGCGACTGGCAGGTAAGCTGCAATCCACAGAAGGAGTGCAACGCTGAAACCACCGCCACCGGTCGCACCGACGCGGTGACCTATCGCTTCACGCTTGTGTTTGGCAGAGCCTCCAGCACCGCGCCATGGCGTATTCTCATTCGCATGAATGGAGCGGAACCTGCGCCCACCAGTCCTTTCATTTTCCAGATCGATGCCGGAGCCCATTTCCGGTTTGAGCCTGATGAAATCCGCGCCAACGACCGACAGGATTATGAATTACTAAACGATACCAAGGTTGAAGACCTCATCGCAGCTTTTCGCCAGGGCGACAATCTCTGGCTGACATTCCACGATCCGCGCATTCGTGAAACCGGCCTCGCTTTCTCCCTGAGCGGCGTCGTTGCTTCCATTCTATGGATCAACGAACAGCAGGAAACCGCAAGCGCGGAAATCAGGCTACCTTCCCGGATCGTCCAGATACAGGCGCTCGATTCTGATTGCAATGTTGACGGTACGCCTGATCCGATTGCACGGGAATATTATCTCATATCGGAACATGAAACCCTGTTCATTGTTCCGTGTGGGACCGGTGCTTACAATTTTGCATACAGGCTCTATCTGGAAAACCGGCAATACGATGAAATCCGCCCACTCTATTTCGCTGACTATTCGGATGATCTAGGCTGGGGTGGAACCAGTTCACTCTATAATATTACATTTGACCCCGAGACAAAGATCCTGACCAGTTTTTCAAAGGGGCGTGGGCTCAGCGATTGCGGTTCGCGGGCCAGATATGTCTGGCGCGACTATGATTTCAAATTGCTGGAATATGCTTATTGGGAAAATTGCGATGGCACCCATATGCCGGACGAATGGCCGGTAATTTACAGAGCCGAAAAATAAAGCGGTACGCCAATATAGGGAATAAGCGCCACAAATAGGCAAACTCGTATTTTCCAACTTTGAAACCGCCGCCATAATATCGCGACCAGAACCAGCCCCAGGCCAATTTCGATCATGCCGACAATGTCGCCATGGTGCCGGGGGTTCCAGTATGAAATCGGCGAATGAAACCGCCAGTCGAAAATCGGCCAAAAATGCCGGTGCGCGTCCGAATTATGCAACGGAAAATCACCAGCAATATGCAATAGCGCCGAAGCGCCAAACATTGTCAGGATCAGTGATTTGCGCCAGAGCCCCAACAACAAAATTCCAGCAAAAAGCGGAATTGAATTGCTGATCGCGTTCCACAATTGCCAGAAATCGCTGAAATGCAAATCGCGAAAAATAACCCGGTCAGACAGACCCTGGATAAATTTCGCGTGTCCCCACATCACATAAATCGAGAGATCCGGCACCAGACTGCCGACAATCACAGACCAATTGCGCACCCTCTTGCCCGGCTTCGCCAACAATGCAGCGCTGAGCAAAATATGGGTTGGCGTATTCACCCCGGATTATTCCACCGGGCCTAGAAGGGCATAAGCGAGGTTTGTGGACGCGATCAACTTGCCTTCCTTTTCTCCAGCCATGGTCACCTGGCCAAATGCCATTGTCCGGCCAAGGCGCATCATCTCAACAGTGCAAATCACAGAATCCGAAGATAGCGGTTTCATGAAATGAGTCGTCGCATCAACCGTGGTCATGGGCCGATACCCGCCTGACGACGCAGCCACCGCAACCACCATGGATGTATCCGCCAGAGCCATCAAGGATTGTCCGCAAACGGTCCCGCCTTCCCGGCACAATTTTTCGTCAAATGGCATTTTTACGACAACTTTATCCGGTGCGACGCTAAGCACTTGCAGACCAAGCTCCTGCACCCAGGGGGCGATCAGATTATCCAGCACTTCCTGCGCGTCTTCCACGCTATAATTATTCACGCAAATCTCCCCCGCGATGCAGTTTTTCAAACCGGTATAATGTCAAACGCAATGCCTATGCGCTTGCTGGAGCCTTTAAACGGTACGGTTCGGTGATAGAAACAGGCCGGGAACAACAGCATAAACCCTTCCCGGGGCTTATATTGTTGGAACATATGCTCCTGTTTGCACCCGAATTCATCCGGTGGGCGGCCCACCTCGAACCCACCGGCAATATCTCCGTCGGCACCATTTTCTTCCGCCGCCACTTCTTCAGGCACCCGGATATAATAGCAACCGCTCAGATATCCCGATTTATGGATATGCTGGTTCTGGTTGCCTTCCTTATCGAGCACCGCCGCCCAGGCATAGATCATGTAATCATCAGGGCAGGTTTCGGCGAAAGGATGCCCCGCACCGGTTTTGCGCAAATTTTCCAGATAGGCATCAACCGCGCGTCGTATTTCAATTTCCAGATCAGCAACAGGGCCCTTGTCGCCTTCAAGCAAATTCTCAGAGATTTTCAGCTTGGGATGATGATATTTCAGGTCGCTCTCAAGCGGCGTAAACAGGGTTGGATGGTTCAGAACATGATCTTCAAGCGCCTGATTAAAGGCTTCCAGATCTGCGTAAGATTTTCCGGGCAAGATATCGTGGGGTTTCACAAACCGCTCAAAATCAAAAATCACAGCCGCCTCGTCCACGCGACCGGCTTCCTGTAACGCGTGCCCCTTCAACGCCAGACATTCAACTGCGCCCGGCTCGCGGACCAGCCAAGCATCACACACCTGAACGGCGTCGTCTGGCCGCCCGGCACCTAACAATGCGGCACCCAGATTATGGGTCATGCCCTCCCCTTGATGGCCAAGACCAAGCGCGATTGTATATTCTTCAACCGCTGCTTCAAAATTTTCGAGCTTGTGCGCAACAACCCCGGCAATGGCATGGGCATTTGCATTTTGCGGATCAAGGTCGCAGGCGCGAGCTGCATGCTCGGCTGCTTCTTCAAACAGGTTCTGGTCTTTTAACGCATCAGCCCAGGCAAGTTCGATATGGCCGTGATCTGGCCACCGGGTCGCCGCATGCGCCATGGCATCACTAGCGCGGCGGACTTCACCAATTTCAGATGCAGCGCCTGCATGTTCAAGATACGCTTCCACCGGCACATCAAGACTATCAAGCGCTTTGCGCTGAGCTTTGAGAAACCGGACCGCCTGCGTCCGCTCACCAATCTCATGGGACATGAGCGCCGCCATTCCCAAAATCTGCGGCTGGCGCGGGGCGATTGTCAGCATCTCCCGCACCACCGCTATAGCTTCATCCAGTTGCCCGGCCTGATACAGACTACCGGCACGCTGGCGCAACATTTTCAGTTTTTCCTGATCGGCAATTTCAAAGGCGGCCATAGGCAAAATTCCATCTATTTCTGACACGGAAGTGATGGATAGCATAAATCAAAGTGAGCGTAAGGAAACGTTTCAGCCCAGAAAATTAAAGGATAACTGATTCCGATCAGGCAAGGCTAACGCGAACCACTCATCCGGGACAGGTTGAACAGGATCGCGACCTTGAACACAGTTTCCACCAGTTCCACATTGAACGAGCCAAGGGGACTCCCCTGGAAGAAAGTCTCGTCGCCATAATCGGCGTGGGTCAGTTCCACCCGTCCGAGAATATTCTGGTTCAGCCAGAAATCCAGCCCGAGACCGATAATATAACCCGTCAGTATGTCGGAGGCTGAATCACTGATATAGCCGTTAAATTGCGAAACATTGATATCGGCAAACCCTAGTCCAGCTGTCAAATAAGCCAGATGATGTCCTATAATATACCCAAGCCGTCCCCGGATACTCGCATTCCAGTCAGATGACGCCATGTAATACATTGCGGCGACATTAGTGCCGAAAAAATCTATGTCTGTAAAATAGACGTCGCCCTCAATCCCGTATACCCAATTGCCCGACTGCCAGTTATATCCGGCGATGGCACCCGCCGTGAAAACCGTATCGCTATAGGTGCTACCTACATTTGGTGCGGCGGGCAGATTGTTATATCGATCCAGGTCAACAAAATTGGCACCCGCGCCGATCCCGGCAAAAAAACCGTCCCAGTCAAAATGCTCTTCCGCCATTGCCGGCGCTATTAAAGCAACTGACAAGCATGCGCCGATCACAAATTTACGAATTGATCCAACCATTTCCACACCTCAATGAATAGCAAATGGAATCTTGCGACCTCAGGTTACCACGCGTTAACACATTTGATCACCAAACGGCAAAAAACTGCCCCTGCCCAGCTGAAAATTTTCCATGCCGCCTCACAGTTTTCATCCAGAGATCGTTAACCTGCATGGATTTTTATGGAATAAACTTGGGTATCAAGAGCACGGGGACCTTGCGTCCTGCCCCACAATGGCCCACATGCAAACAATGGATTGGGTATTTGTCATGTGACAATTCTTCGCTGGATCGGAAATTAGACGACAATGATGTCATATTTAACCCTGTTGGCCGGGATCGGAATTTTGTTGCTTTGCGGCGACGTTCTGGTTCGAGGCGCAATCGGATTGGCTGAAAAGCTCGGTATTCCGGCTATTATCATCGGTCTTACCGTTGTTGCTTTCGGCACATCAGCCCCCGAAATGGTGGTGTCGGTGCGCGCCGCGCTCGCCGACGCGCCCGGCATCGCGGTTGGAAATGTAGTTGGTTCCAACATCGCCAATATCCTGCTCGTCCTCGGTCTTCCAGCAATAATTTCTGCGACTCAGTGCAACCAGCCCCTGGTGGCCCGCAACGCAATGTATGTCCTTGGGGCCAGCTTGTTGTTTACCGCCATGTGTTTTGCAGGCCCCCTGACAGTCTGGCACGGGGTCTTGCTTCTGGTGCTGTTATTCATATTTCTTTTTGTTTCCGGCAAAGCGATTGTTGATGAACCTTGTCGCGAAGAAACCCAGGAAGAAATTGACGCCATTGAAGGCGTTGTCGGTGTTCCGCACAGCAATTTTGTCATGATCGCGTTTCTTATTGTCGGTCTGGTCGGCCTCCCTATCGGGGCTCATTTTACCGTTGAAGGGGCTCAAATTATTGCCCGCGCATGGAATGTATCAGAAGCCGCCATCGGCCTTACCGTGGTCGCCCTCGGCACCACTCTGCCGGAATTGGCAACTGCTCTTATAGCGGTGAAGAGAGGCGAATGTGGCCTCGCGCTCGGCAATGTGCTTGGCAGCAACCTGTTTAATATTTTAGCGATCATGGGCGTGACAGCGGTCGTCACTCCGATAGAAATACCGGAGCAAATTCTACGTATGGATTTGTGGGTGATGATCGCCGTTACCTTGCTGGTCTTTCCTTTTGCCCTTGGCCATCTTTCGTTGACCCGACTCCCGGCAATTGCTTTTGTCGCTGCCTATATTGTCTATGTAACGTTTGCGATTACCCCGCGCATGGAAACCACTTTGTCCAACGAGACACAATTGGATCCACAAAGTCTTTCATACGCCAACAACGCCTCTTTCGGTCATGAATGACACGACTGACCATCAAAATAGAGTTGCGCTCGTAACAGGTGCCGGAAAGCGCATCGGGCGTGCCATCGCGTTGCGCTTGGCAGATGCCGGGTGGGATGTGGGCGTACATTACCAAACTTCGAAAACGGAAGCCGAAGCCACCGCGTCCGAAATCATCTCTCTCGGCCAACGCGCTGAAATCCTCCACGGTGACCTGGGCGACGCCACCGAAATGTCATCCCTCGTAAAAAAATGCGCGTCCGCGCTTGGCACACCAACCTGCCTTGTCAATAACGCCTCCATGTTCGAATGGGACGAAATTGACAGCCTTGATCTTGACGTTTGGGATCAGCAATTCGCCGTCAATTTGCGTGCCCCGGTATTTCTCGCCAGAGAATTTTCGGCCCATCTGGCGCCAGACGCATCGGGCTGTATTATCAACATTATCGACCAGCGGGTCTGGAGACTGACGCCCCGCTTCATGTCATATACGATTTCCAAATCCGCCCTCTGGACAGCAACCAGAACTTTGGCCCAGGCACTTGCACCCCGGATCAGGGTCAATGCAATTGGCCCCGGCCCGACCCTTCGCAATGATCGCCAGGATGTGGCTGATTTTGAGTTGCAGCAAAAGACAACCCTGCTGGGACGCGGGCCAACGCCAGATGAAATTGCCAACGCGGTCTGTTTCATTCTTGACGCACCCGCAATGACCGGGCAGATGATAGCTCTGGATGGTGGCCAGCATCTCGCATGGCGCACCCCGGACGCTGAAATAGACTAAGCTTTGAACACGGACAAAACCCCATTAAATTCAGGATCAAAGGACAAGGTATGACCACACCCAGATCCCAGCCAACTGTTCATCCCGCCAGCGCTGCCGACGCGGTTCGTCACGTATTTGTGCGCGATCTTGAAATCATGACCGAGATCGGCATTCACCCGAGCGAGCATTTTGTCGCTCAACGAATTATCATCAATGTCGATCTTGCGGTTCGTGATATCCCGGTGGAGTTCAGCGACCGTTATTCCGACGTGGTTTGCTATGAAAATATCGTCGTCGGCATCCGCGCTTTGGCTGAAGAAGGCCATGTCAATCTGGTTGAAACCCTTGCCGAGCGGATCGCATCCAACGCGCTCCAGGACCCCCGCGTAATTTCGGCGCGGGTAAGGATAGAAAAGCCGGATGTTTTTGATAATTGCGCCAGCGTCGGCACCGAGATCGAGCGCATCCGCGCCTTGGATTAAACAATGCCAGCGGACCCGTCCGGCACGCCGGAACCAGACATCACTGAACAGGAAGTGCCCCTCCCCACTTCAAATGGGGCTGACATCATCGCTGATTTTGTCCGCCGCCTGCCATCGCTGCCAGGCGTCTACCGGATGATCGGCGAAAACGGCGATATTCTTTATGTGGGCAAGGCCAGGAGCCTCGTTAAACGGGTCCAGAGCTATACCCGGTTAACCGGCCACACCCATCGTATCGCCCGCATGATTTCGCTGACCCGGGATATGGAATTTATTACCACCAAATCCGAAACCGAGGCTTTGCTGCTGGAAGCCAACCTGATCAAGCAGTTCAAGCCTCAATTTAACGTCCTGCTTCGCGATGATAAATCGTTTCCCCATATCCTGATCGCTACTGAACATGCCGCCCCTGAACTCGCCAAACATCGCGGGGCACGGAAACGCAAAGGCAAATATTTTGGCCCCTTCGCATCTGCCGGAGCCGTCAATCGGGCCTTGAATGTATTGCAGCGCGCCTTCCTGCTACGCTCCTGCACAGATAGTGTTTATGAAGCCCGGTCCCGGCCCTGTCTGCTCTATCAAATCAAGCGATGCAGTGCCCCGTGCACCGGTGAAATCAGCCTTGAGAACTATGCCGGATTGGTTGAAGAAGCGACGCAATTCTTAAGCGGACGCTCCAGCGATATTCGCACCAATCTGACGTCCTTGATGGACGCATCGGCCGAGAAACTTGATTATGAACGCGCTGCCGTTTACCGCGACCGGTTGGCGGCTTTGTCGCATGTGCAATCCCATCAGGGGATCAATCCGCAAAGTATTTGGGACGCCGATGTTGTGTCTGCCTGGCAGGAGGCCAGTCAGACCTGCGTCCAGGTCTTTTTCTTCCGCAACGGCCAAAACTGGGGCAACCGCGCTTTCTATCCGCGGGCCGATAAAAGTACGCCGGTGGAAGAAGTTCTGGGACCGTTCCTCGCACAATTTTATGCCGACAAGATCTGCCCGCCCCTGATCCTGATTTCTCACAAAGTACCCGAACAGGCTCTGTTGCAGGAAGCCTTGACCACCAAGACGGAACGAAAAGTCACGGTGACCACGCCGCAACGGGGCGAGAAAAAAGCCCTTGTGGAGCATGCTCTCACCAATGCCCGCGAAGCGTTAGGCCGCCGTCTTGCCGAAACCAGCACCCAAAAAAAGCTGCTGGCCGGGGTCGCTGCTGCGTTTGGTCTGGAACAAGCCCCCCGGCGTGTGGAAGTATTTGACAATAGCCACATCCAGGGCGCCCACGCGGTCGGTGCCATGATTGTTGCTGGCGAAGACGGGTTTCAGAAAAACCAGTACCGGAAATTCAACATAAAATCCGAAGACCTCGCCCCCGGCGATGATTACGGCATGATGCGTGAAGTTCTGACCCGCCGCTTCAAACGGTTGCAGAAAGAAAAAGAAGAAGGCGTTCCCCGCGAACCCGGCGAAGGAGCCTTCCCCCATTGGCCGGATATAGTGTTTGTGGATGGTGGCGCAGGTCAACTCCAGGTCGCCAATGAAGTCGCAATTGAGCTTAAACTAGAAGGCGTCGCTTTCGTTGGTATCGCCAAAGGCCCGGACCGCGATGCCGGTCGCGAACGCTTTCTTATGGCTGGCAAAGATTCTTTCATGCTCCAGCCACGTGATCCGGTGCTTTATTTTTTGCAGCGATTACGCGATGAATCTCACCGATTTGCCATCGGCACCCACCGCGCCAAGCGCAAACAGGCATTTAAAAAATCACCTCTGGACGAAATAGCCGGCATCGGTCCGACCCGAAAACGGGCTTTGCTGAAACATTTTGGTTCCGCGCGGACGGTTTCCCGAGCTGGTGCCGCTGATTTACAGCATGTCGAAGGTATTAGTGCACAGATGGCACAAACGATTTACGATTATTTCCACGACTAGTTTATATTCCGGGGTCAGCCCGTTAGACTAACATTCAGAAACAGGAGCATGATTCACCTGAATCTGGCTAAAAATCTATTTCTTCGCGGGCATCATGACGCAATCAAGCAAAACCCGATCATCACGTTCCCTGGCAACCAGCCTGCCCAATTTGCTGACCTATGCCCGGATTTTGGCGGTTCCGGCCCTTGTTACTTGCTTTTTTATAGAAGGGGAGCGCGCCAATTGGGCTGCCGTTTTGATCTTCGCATTAGCCGGCTTTACTGATTTTCTTGACGGCTATCTGGCCCGAATCTGGCAGCAACAATCTTCACTTGGCCGGATGCTCGACCCCATCGCTGACAAATTACTGGTTGCATCAGCACTCATGCTCCTGGTTGCGAACGGCACCATTGCCAGTTGGGCCATCTGGGCCGCGATTATTATTCTCTGCCGGGAAATTCTTGTTTCGGGCCTGCGTGAAAATCTCGCCGAACTGAAAGTCAGTGTCCCAGTCACCCGATTAGCCAAGTGGAAAACGGCGTTCCAGATGGTGGCTCTCGGTATCCTTCTGGCAAGCCCGGCGGGCGACAGCATTTTGCCCGGCATTACCGAAATCGGTCTCATATGCCTATGGATATCTGCTGTCCTGACCCTCTATACTGGCTTTGATTATTTTCGCGCCGGAGTTGGCCATCTGTTTGACGAGTGACCATGAAGATTTATTATTTTGCCTGGGTTCGCGAGCGCACCGGCCGCTCGGATGAAACCGTGACCTTGCCGGAGGGCGTGACAACAGTCGCCGAATTGATCGACTGGTTGAAAACCCGTGGGCCGGAATTCGAATTTGCATTCGAGAATGAGCGATTTGTTCGTGCTGCCGTCGATCAGCAATTGGTGTCCCACGACACCAGCCTGAAAGACGTCAATGAAGTTGCATTTTTCCCGCCCATGACCGGGGGGTGATCGTGAAAGTCCGTATTCAAACCGAAGATTTTGACGCAAACGAAGAATGCGCCCGGCTCGCGGACGGCAAAAACAATATCGGTGCCATTGTTACTTTTACCGGATTATGCCGTGACGAAGAAGGACGCTTGTCCGCTTTGGAGCTGGAACATTATCCGGGCATGGCGGAAGCAAAAATACAGGAAATTGTTGAGCAGGCAGAAACCCGATGGCCCCTCCAAGGCGTCACTGTCATTCACCGCGTTGGCAGAATCAATCCGGGTGCAAATATTGTCCTGGTGGTGACCGCATCTGCTCACCGCCGGGCCGCTTTTGAGGCGGCAGAATTTCTGATGGATTTTCTGAAAACCAGCGCACCCTTCTGGAAAAAAGAACATCTGGCAGATACCAAAGCGGCGACAGAGACCGGATGGGTATCGGCCCAAGACGCCGATGATGAAGCAACAAAACGCTGGCAGCTTAAAGAATAAGCCTGACAATCAGGCCGCTCCTGACATTCAGGCCGCAACCAGTCAATCAGGTTGCACTTCCTTCATATAATCTTCCATCAGGGTCTGGGTGATGTCACCCACTTCAAACTTGTACGGCCCAATCTCCGATACCGGCGTCACTTCAGCCGCCGTTCCGGTAATAAAGCATTGCTCAAAACCAGACATTTCTTCCGGCATGATTGTCCGCTCAATAACTTCAATCTGACGCCTCTTGGCAAGATCAATCACCGTCCGGCGGGTAATCCCGTCCAGAAAACAATCTGGATCGGGCGTGTGTAATTTGCCGTCCTGAACAAAAAAAACATTGGCTCCGGTTGCTTCCGCTACATGGCCACGCCAATCCAGCATCAACGCATCCGCATAGCCCTTGGCTTCGGCCGCATGTTTTGAGAGCGTGCAGATCATATAGAGACCCGCCGCCTTGCTCTTGCACGGAATGGTCGCCGGGGATGGCCGACGATATTCAGCTATATCCAGCCGAATGCCCTTGAGCCGTTCAGCTGGGTCAAAATAGGACGGCCATTGCCAGACCGCGATGGCCAGATGAATGGTATTATTCTGAGCAGAAACCCCCATCATCTCACTACCGCGCCACGCGACGGGACGAATATAGGCGTCTGTAAAGCCCTGCGTCTCCAGCACTTCCCAGCTGGCAGCATTAATTTCGTCAAGCGAATAGGGGATTTCAAAACCGAGAATATCTGCTGAATTTATAAGCCGTTCCGAATGTTCATTAAGCTTGAAAATCTCGCCGCCATACGCGCGCTCACCTTCAAAAACAGAACTCGCATAATGCAACCCATGGGTCAGCACATGCACATTGGCATCCGCCCAGGGAACAAGTTTCCCATCATACCAGATGACACCATCGAGGCTGTCGTATGATTGCTCTGCCATTGTCTGCTCCTTCGCAACACCCGGGGCTACCTTTGCATAAAAGCAGACCAGACATTATGCTCGCTGAATTCTAACCCGTTCAGGACAATCATTGGAAATTTTCCATAAATTGCTGGTTTGGTTCCAAGTCATCTCTTATCCTCATGATTTCAGTAACAATCGCGGAAAAATATGTCAATACTACTGACGTATTATTCCGCACCGAATAGAAGAAATATCGATCAGAATGGCAAACACAAATTTGATGCCCTCCGCGGACACTCGAAAATCAACTATTACCGACGATAAATTGTTCGAGATCATTGAGCTGTTGTTTTTTGCCTATCGTGATTTTGTCAGTGACCCTGACGAGATTTTGACCCGATACCAATTTGGCCGCGCCCATCACCGGGTTCTGCATTTTGTCAGCCGCAACCCCGGTCTGCGCATTTCAGAATTGCTGGATATATTGAAAATAACCAAGCAAAGCCTGGGTCGGGTGTTACGCCAACTCATCGAAGACGGTTTTGTGGAGCAAAGAGAAGGCAGCACCGACCGGCGTCAGCGATTGTTGTTTCTGACCGATGCCGGGTCAGACCTGGCCTTGCGTCTTGCCGAGCCACAGCTTCGCCGCATTGCTGGCGCACTGGAAACAGCGGGCCCTGGCAACGCGGCTCTGGCGCGGGATTTCCTGTATAGTCTGGTAAACGACGAGGAACATGCCAAGGTCAAGGCAATCATTGAGAAATAACCGGATCAGGCGGCGGCGGATATGGTTTGAAGCAGGAACAGGAAAATGAGCAGCAACACCACGCAGATAGCACCTGGAAATTCCGGTCTGGGCGGGGTTGAAGATAATGCGCCGCATTTGCTCATTGTCGACGACGACCGACGCATTCGCTCCCTGTTGAAACAATATTTGTTCGAACATGGGTTTCGCGTTTCTACCGCCGATAGTGCAAATTCAGCCGAAAAGGTCATGCGCGGCCTCACCTACGATCTTCTTATCCTGGATGTGATGATGCCTGGCAAAGATGGCTATCAATTCGCCAGTGAATTACGCAAGACCAGCCAGATACCAATCCTGATGTTAACGGCACGAACAGAAACCGAGAGCCGCATTCGCGGGTTGGAAATCGGCGTCGACGATTATCTGGGCAAGCCGTTTGAGCCTCGTGAATTACTGCTTCGTATCCGCAACATCCTGCAACGCCGCGAAGGTTCCAGCAATTCAACTCCCGATTTGTTTGAATTTTCCGGAATGGTATTCAATCTCGAAAATGGCGAATTGCGCCGCGATGGTGATTTTATCCGGCTCACCGAACGGGAGCGAAAATTGCTGAGCATCTTTGCCATTAAAGCCGGTCGCACTGTATCACGCACGGATCTGGCGGAGGCCGGAATTGCCGGTAGCGAGCGGGCTGTCGATGTGCAGGTCAATCGTCTGCGCCGTAAAATTGAAACCGATCCAGCCAACCCGCTGGTGCTACAAACCGTACGTGGTGTCGGTTACCGGCTATATAGTTCATGATGGTGGACGTTATCGATAAAAAGAAAACGTCTAACCAGTCCGTTTATCAGCGGACCACGGCTCTTTTCCCGCAGTTTTGGGGAAAATTCGGGAACCTCCTGAAACGATTTATGCCACGCGGTCTGTATGGACGATCCCTGCTTATTTTCATCACCCCGATGGTAATCCTTCAAGCCGTGGTTGCCTTTGTATTTATGGAACGCCACTGGGAAACCGTAACCAGACGTCTGTCCCACGCCGTATCCCGCGACGTTGCAGCTATCATCTCGATCTATGAAAATTTCCCGCATCTCGATGATTATGCCAGCCTGATTTCGATCGCCAAGGAAGACCTTGATCTTTCGGTATCATTCCTCCCGTCTGAAGACCTGCCGCCCGCCGGGCCAAAACCATTCTTTACGCTTCTCGACCGCACTCTTTCGCGCGAGATCACCGACCAGGTAAACCGGCCCTTCTGGATTGATACCGTGGGGCGCTCCAACCTGATTGAAATTCGTGTAAAGCTGGAAAATTCCGTGCTGCGGGTAATCGCCCGACGCAGCCAGGCTTACGCTTCCAACTCACATATTTTCCTTGTCTGGATGGTGGGCACATCTTTGGTGCTGATCATTGTCGCTATCATTTTTCTTCGCAACCAAATCAAACCGATCCAGCAACTAGCTAATGCTGCTGAAAGTTTCGGCAAAGGCCGGGAGGTTGATCTGTTTAAACCATATGGTGCCTCTGAAGTGCGCAAGGCCGCGGCCGCCTTCGTGGATATGCGGGAACGGATTGAACGCCAAATTGAGCAGCGTACAATCATGTTGTCAGGGGTGAGTCACGATCTTCGAACCCTGATTACCAGGTTCAGATTGCAACTTGCATTACTGGAAGAAAGCCCGGAAACCGCCGACCTCATCAACGATGTCGACGAAATGCAGCACATGCTTGAGGATTATCTTTCCTTTGCACGCGGCGATCAGGGAGAGCCGGAAGTGACCCTTAATGTCACGTCACTGCTGCGCGATATCAGAAAAAATGCTCTGGCCACCGGGGCATCTGTCATCCTGCACAGATCCGAACCGGTTGAGATCAGGGGGCGCGCAGGCGCGTTAAAGCGGTGCGTTCAAAACCTGGTCGACAATGCGGTTAAATTCGCCGATCACGCCGAAATAACGATATCCAATTCGGATGATACGCTCACCATTCTGGTGGATGACGACGGTCACGGTATCCCTGTTGAGGAGCGCGAAAGTGTGTTCAAACCGTTCTTCCGGCTCGACATAGCCCGCAATCAGGATATCGGCGGGACAGGTTTAGGCCTCGCCATTGCCCGCGACATTGCACGGGGCCATGGCGGCGAAATTATCCTCACCGACAGCCCCCTTGGTGGTTTACGGGCGATATTGACCTTACCAATTTGATTTTCTGAGACCATCAATTGCCATGCGATTAAAACAGCCGGGCGCCATTCTCGACCTTTTTATCGATTGCCACAAGCACAACCTCGCCCTCTTCATCGGGAAAGCCGAGGGTCAGCACTTCCGACATGACCGGGCCGATCTGTCGTGGTGGAAAATTTACAACCGCCGCCACTTGCCGCCCCACCAATTCTTCGCGCTGATAATGTTTGGTAATTTGCGCGGAGGTTTTACGGATGCCTATATCCGGTCCGAAATCGATTCGCATCTTGTAGGCGGGTTTGCGGGCTTCAGGAAATTCATTGGCTTCAACAATTGTCCCAACCCGGATATCGACTTTCAAAAAATCATCGAAGGTAATTTCAGGCGCGGAATTACCGCTCATTGTGCGGCTCCCGTTTCACCCGCCACATCTGTTGGTTCTCGCCCATCATCATTTTTTGCGTCCCGCCGGTCCCGCATCTGCTGGCAAAAGGCTTTGCCGAATGACCGCGCCATCCGCGCCATCTGGATGCCACCCTTAAGACGATTAATCGTCTGCTCGCCAGAGCGAAGCCGCCGGTCCAGATCAGCCATGGTACGCGCCATGCCCGGATCATCGTCATCCAGCCAGGTCTCAACGCTACGAGAAAATTGATAGGTCAGAGCCTGCGCCCGCACCAACCCGGACATGCCTTCGATTGAACCACCGGCTGCCGCCAGCATCTTCATCTGTGACCGAAGCGCTACTTTGTTCAGACTGGCCATGATGCCGGCATCCTTACGGATGTCGCTGTGGATGCGTTGCAAAGCTGCTTTTTCCGGCAGCATTTGCTCGATCCGCGCGATAAGTACATCCAGCAATCTTTCGCGCACCGGCTCGTCAAGCGCATCACCATCAAGACTAGCCAGCACCCGGCTATCCACCAATTTTATATATCCCGCCAGTATCTCGGTTTTTGACGCGAACAAATCAACCAGTTCAGCGAACGGAAGCCGTGCGCCACGGGCAATTTCTTCCAGTGTCAAATCCTTCCACCCACGCCGCTCAGCAAGTTTGAACGCGGACGCAATGATTTTTTCCGATTTGCTTTTGCGGGGTCTGGTCGTCTTTTTTGGTTTTTCAGATTTGGCCATTTTTACACCTCAACATTCGCTGTCCTCAAGATAAGGCGCAAATGAGGAATGTTAAAGGACTTAGGGTCAGGTCTCATTAATTGCCTCCATTCTGCGGCGGCGAATTTGGCTTCTGAACAGGCGGGAAAGTGCCGGAAACCTTCATGGTTTGCAAGCTTTTCCAACGCATTCAGAAACCAAATCCGCCCCGCCCGAAGGGTTTGCCGGGGAGGGCCCGCCTGCTGGCAAACAATGCTCGATAAGGCAGAAAGCCTGATCCTGCGCTTGTTTACCAGCATTCGACCCCTTCCCGGCGAACAGATTTGAAGGCAATTAATGAGTCCTGACCCTAGCCGGACAATTCTCGCGAGCGTTTTTCAGCCGCCGCAATTGCCTTTTTCATGAGCGGTTCCAACCCGTCGTCATTCATCAAAATCTCAAGTGCGGCAGCTGTGGTTCCTGCAGGCGACGTCACATTTTCGCGCAAGGTTTCCGGTTCAAGGTCGGAGCAATGCATCAGTTCGCCGGCGCCCTCAACTGTCACCCGACCAAGGCGGGCCGCGAGGTCTGCCGGAAGTCCGAGCGCTTCGCCGGCCTTCGCCATACATTCCGCCAGATAAAACACATAAGCCGGGCCGCTGCCGGAGACAGCCGTCACCGCATCGATAAGGGTTTCTTCCTCGACCCAGCCAACTTCACCGACGGCTTCTAGCAAAGAGCTACACATGGTTTTCTGGGTTTCACTGACGGAACCATTGGCGAAAGCCACCGTGATCCCGCGCCCGACGGCTGCCGGGGTATTGGGAATTGTCCGCACAATGGCCGCTTTTCGGCCGTTCCGATCAAGCTTTCCTTCAAAAAACTGAACAGTCTTGCCAGCGGCGATGGACAAAAAAACCGAATCCGCGCGCACTAGATCATCAAGACCATCCAGCGCTGATTCCATGATTTGCGGCTTGACCGCCAGCAACACAATTGCCGGATCGGGGATATCTTTCTGCGCCATGTTCAGATGCAAGCCGGTGCTGCCCGCCAGCTCGATCAGTCTTTCCGACGGGTTTGGGTCAAGAATATAAATGCCGCTGGCGTCAAGACCCTGTTCCAACCAGCCTTCCAGCATGGCCCCGCCCATATTCCCGGCACCAACAAGGACAAGTGGCCCCGGAAGCGTCAGGGTCATGCTTCGCCCACAGTCTCGAACAGCGAGGACTCAATAGCCTCTTCAGCGGTTTTCCCGGCCCAGAGAACAAATTGAAATGCTTGATAATACCGCTCGCCCGTCTCAATCGAATTTTCGATCAACGCGGTACATTGTTCAGCAGATGGTTCCGCCCCGCCAGTCAGCAATAGACCGTGACGGAACATCACAATGCCTTCATGAGACCAGAGGTCGAAATGCCCGAGCCACAATTGCTCGTTGATCATCGCGACGAGGCGGTAAATTTCGTTACGCCGGTTCTCAGGCACCCGCATATCAAAGGCGCACGCCAGATGCAGCGCCTCAAGATCTTCGCGCCAATTGAAAGAAATATGATAATCGGTCCACGAACCGCTGACCGAAATATTGATTTCGTCATCGGCACTGCGGTCAAACGCCCATTCATGAATGGCAGCGAGTTGTTCGATAATATCAACGGGGTGGAAATCCCGCTCTTCACCAATTTGCACTAACGGCATATCAGGCCTCCAATATAATCAGGCACGTGGCCTGAGAATTGTTGCTCAACCAAAACCAACAGCAAAGCATAACGCAACTGAAATGACGGTAAGACTTGGAACGAATTTCGAATCACTCAATAATTTCAATATATCGCGCCGGAATCAGTTGATGCTACCGGGGAGTGAAAAAAGTTTGCACTTATCCCGGAATTTATTCTGGGATGCGAAGTACGACATATGTGTGACAGTGTTCCCGGCCCTGTGAAAAACACATGGGCGCAGGGCGGTGACAGACCTTGAGCCCGATAAAGCTATCAGGCCTTGGAGGTCGTGCCTTTGGTAGTTTTTGCCGCGCTGGATTTGGCTTTTGTCGTTCTGCGGGCGGCTGGCTTTTTCGCTTTTGTCGTGGCGCGTGTCTGCGTAGATGCCTTGCCTTCAAGCGCTTCAAGTCGTGCCATCAGGGCTTCATTTTCTTCACGCGCCTTGCGAGCCATGGCCTTTACCGCGTCAAATTCTTCCCGGCTGACTATATCCAGATCACGTAAAACTTTTTCCGCTTGGCCGCGCACCACCGAATCCAGTTCTTTCTTGATACCGTTTGCAGCCCCTGCTGCATCGCCCATCAGGCGGGCAACTTCATCAAAGAAGCGGGAATTTGTCTGGGTCATGGAAACACCGTTTTTAAAAAATATCGCTATATTGGTTATGGGCCTGCTAGCCACGATATTCAAGGATTAGTCCGGCAATTCCTTCACCAATGCTTGACCTCGTCCCGCTTGCCAGCCATTAACGCCGGAAACTTTCAAACAAGGCTCACCCATGGAACTTGCAATCCT
This sequence comes from Hyphomicrobiales bacterium, assembly GCA_021775875.1. Taxonomy (GTDB): domain Bacteria; phylum Pseudomonadota; class Alphaproteobacteria; order Rhizobiales; family NORP267; genus NORP267. Next base: position 66,852 of record JAJFHA010000022.1, read on the forward strand.
GCCTTTCCCGAATATCAGCCCGATCGCTCTGGAGATCGGCCCGTTCGCCGTCCGCTGGTATGCGCTTGCCTATATGGCAGGGCTTCTGATCGCCTGGTTCTGGGTGGTTCGCCTGCTCAAGCGGCGCGAATTATGGTCAGCGGATGAAACCCTCACCACCCAGCATCTGGACGATTTGATTGTCGCCGCCGCGATTGGCATCATTCTGGGCGGACGGCTTGGCTATGTGCTTTTTTACAATCCCGGATTTTATGTCGCCAACCCGGGCGAGATTTTCAAAGTCTGGCAGGGCGGCATGTCGTTTCATGGCGGCTTTCTCGGGTTCATTCTGGCATTTCTGATTTACGGCAAATGGAAAAAACTCCCCCTTGGCGCCATAGCCGACCTTGCAGCCGCAAGCGCCCCGTTTGGCCTTTTCTTTGGCCGGGTCGCCAATTTCGTGAATGGCGAATTATTTGGCCGGGTCACAGATGTGCCATGGTCATTCGTATTTCCAAATGGCGGCCCCCTGCCGCGCCACCCCAGCCAGCTTTATGAAGCGGGTCTGGAAGGTATTGCCCTGTTCCTGATTTTGAACTGGCTGATATTTAAAAGAGATGCGCTTAAAACACCTTGGCTGGTATGCGGCACATTTTTTGTCGGCTACGGCCTGTTCCGGGTATTTGCGGAATTATTTCGGGAACCGGATATCCAGATCGGTTATCTGGCCGGGGGCCTGACCATGGGCATGATCTTGTCGATCCCGATGATTTTGGTCGGGATATGGCTGATTATGCGGGCACGATCCTCCGCGCCCGCCAAACGCTAAACTCCAAATGACAGAAAACCAATTCGAAACCCTCAAGGATAAAATTCGCCAGCGCATCTCTGGTGAAGGATCGCTCAGTGTCGAAGCTTATATGGAACTTTGCCTGACCGACCCGGATTTCGGCTATTACGTCACCCGCGATCCGCTTGGCAAACCGGGGGACTTTATTACCGCGCCCGAAATCAGCCAGATGTTTGGTGAGGTCATCGGCGCCTGGTGCGCCCATATGTGGGTTGAACTGGGACAACCATCAGAATTTGCCCTTGTTGAACCAGGCCCCGGTCGCGGCACCCTGATGAACGATGTTTTGCGGACCGCAAATCTGCTGCCGGGATTTCAGGAAGCGGCCCGGGTGTTTCTGATTGAGGCCAGCCCGGTATTGCAGGTGCAGCAAAAATCACGACTTGAAGCTTTCGCGGACCATATCGAATGGCGGGATGAATTCTCAACGCTTCCCGCAATGCCGATGATCATGATCGCCAATGAATTTGTCGATGCGCTGCCAATCCGCCAGCTCCAACGCAGTGCCACAGGTTGGGCTGAGCGCGGCGTTGGCATAGATGACGATGGCAAATTGACATGGGCGACGCTGGACGGCCCCGATCTGGAACCATTGGTGCCGCCGTCACTCCGCAAACTCGGTGAGAATACAATCATCGAGATTTCGCCCCAGCGAAACGGCGTCGCCGCCATGATCGGCCAACACCTCAACCAGCATGCGGGGGCCGCGCTGATCATCGATTATGGCTATGACAGCGTCATGCCGGGAAATTCGTTCCAAGCCGTCAAATCCCATGAATTTGCCGACCCTCTGGAAGACCCCGGCAACGCCGATCTCACAGCCCATGTGGATTTCTCAAGCATGGCAAAAGCCGCCAGCGCAGCAGGCGGCAAGGTCTGGGGCCCACTCCCACAGGGTACATTTCTGCAAGAATTGGGGATCACCCCCCGCGCAGACCAGATTATGGCAGCGAACCCTGATAGAAAGGAACGTATCGGGCGCGACCTGGCCAGACTGACAGCCAGCGATCAAATGGGAATGTTGTTCAAGGCCATGGTCATCGCGTCACCAAATCTCCCCTCCCCGGCCCCATTCCCGCCAGCGGAAAATCGAGACAGCGAATGACACAGGAAAATATCAGCGTCCAATCATCCCGATTTGAAGAGCAATCCATCCGTCATGGGTTTTTCACCCGCAACGGCGGCATCTCCACGGGCCTGTATGCGTCCCTGAATGGCGGTATCGGGTCAGATGATATAACTGAAAATGTTCTGGAAAATCGCAAACGCATGGCTGCCCATCTAGGTGTCCGACCAGAACGGATGCTGGTCCCTTATCAAATCCATTCACCACACGTTTCAGTGGTGAACGGCCCATGGGACGAAAGCGAACGGCCGAAATCCGACGCGCTGGTGACCGCTACCCCCGACCTCGCCATCGGCATTACAACCGCGGACTGTACGCCGATATTGTTTGCCGACCCCAAAGCTCGTGTTATCGGGGCGGCGCATGCCGGATGGCGGGGCGCACTTGACGGGGTTCTCGAAGCGACAATTGCCGCCATGGTCAATCTTGGCGCACAGACAAGCGATATCCATGCTGCAATTGGTCCGACCATTTCACAAGATTCTTATGAGGTCGGTCCTGAATTTGAAGACCGGTTCGTGCAGAAAAATAGCGACTTTGCCAAATTCTTCCGCCCCGGTCCAAACCAGCGACCACATTTTGACTTGCCGGGATTTGTGGCCCACCAGCTTGCGGCCAGCGGGGTCGACAAAATCGAAAATCTGGGCCGTTGCACCTATCAGGAAAAAGATGCTTTCTTTTCATACAGGCGCAGCACACATTTGAACGAACCGGATTATGGTCGGCAACTATCGCTGATCGTACTCTGAGACAGAGGAAAGCAGGCTGACATGGCGCTTCATTTCGAACGATCAGAATATCAATCCCGCGTGACCAATGCGGTTGTCGCCATTAATGAAGCGGGCCTCGACGGCATGCTGATTTTCGCCCAGGAATCCATGTATTACCTGACCGGTTACGACACGTTTGGATATTGCTTTTTTCAATGTCTCTATCTCGGTGCCGACGGACAAATGGCCTTGCTCACCCGGTCCGCTGATTTGCGACAGGCGCAACATACCTCGACCCTCGGTGATATCCGCATCTGGACTGATGGCGGTGATGCAACTCCTGCGACCCAGTTGCGCGACATGGTTGAAGACTTTGGCGTGCACGGCAAAAAACTCGGCGTTGAATACGACACCCACGGCCTGACGGCTGCAAACGGCAAAATTCTCGAAGCGGCCTTTGACGGGTTCTGTGAACTGGAAGACGCTTCCTACCTGATCTCAAAATTGCGCGTCGTCAAAAGCCCGGCGGAATTAGGCTATGTCCGCAAAGCCGGGAAGCTCGCCGACAAGGCCTGTGAAGCGGCCCTCGCTGAAATCGGCCCCGGTGCCGACGAAGGCGATATCCTGGCTGCGTTGCAGGGCGCGATATTTCGTAGCGGCGGAGATTTCCCCGCCAATGAAGTCATCATCGGATCCGGGCGCGACGCTTTGCTTTGTCGCTACAAAGCAGGACGGCGCAAGCTGGACGCTCAGGATCAGGTCACACTCGAATGGGCAGGTGCATACCGCCATTACCACGCCGCCATGATGCGAACCGTCATTGTTGGCAAACCAAGCGACCGGCATGTATTCCTTCATCAAGCCAGCATGGACGCACTCGCAGCCTGTGAAGAGGTTATGCGCCCCGGCTCAACCGCCGGCGACGTGTTCGACGCCTATGCTGGTGTCATGGACAAAGCCGGACTGGAAGACCATCGCCTCGCCGCCTGTGGCTACAGCCTTGGTGCGCGTTTTACGCCAAGCTGGATGGATTGGCCGATGTTCTATCACGGCCACGATGTTGAGCTTCAAGAGAACATGGTTTTCTTTGCCCATATGATCCTGATGGATTCAGATACCGGCACCGCCATGACCCCGGGCCAAAGCTACATCATCACGGATGGCAAGCCGGAACCCCTGTCGGCGGCAAGTTTGGAACTGGTTGCAAAATGATAATTTCCAGGCCTGTCGGCAGGCTCTTCATATTTATGGCTCTGTTGGGCCTTGGTGCCTGCGCTTCAGACCAAGCAGCTACACCGGCAGCTATCGCCAATCTTGTCCAGCCTGCTCCTGTCGTGGCCCAAAGCTCCGATGAAGCGGATGGTCAGGTCGAAACCCGCACCATGCTGGCAATCGTCCAATCCGAAACCATCACCCCGGATATCACTGCGCTGGACGCCCGGTTGCGCCAAATGCTGGCCTCGACCGGATACAGGATTGTTCCTGCCCCGGATCATGTACCGCCGGACCAGAATATCTATTTCGTGACGCCAGAAATCTACAACGCGGAAATCGAGTGGATCGTAGCTGATGCTGACGGAGACCCGCTTGGAAAAGTGGCCCAGCGGCGAATCGCCGACGCGTCTTCCAGTTCAAACGAAAACATGATTCTACTGGGTGCGGCTGCAGCGGCCGATGGAATCCATCGAATTATCAAAAGGCAGTCATAAAACTGTCGAAAACCGAAACAAATCCACATTTGGCAGTGTGCCTTCATATTTACACCCGCATCGCCATCCTGCTAGAAACCTGCATATAGAGACAATGAACAAGCTCACCGGGCGGGACAGTCATGAAGCTGGTTGCAGGAAATTCCAACCACGCACTTGCCGGTGCTATTGCGGCATATCTGAAAGTCGAACTCACTGATTGCAGCGTGCGGCGGTTTGCCGACATGGAGATTTTTGTTGAGATCAACGAAAATGTTCGCGGCGAAGATATTTTCATAATCCAGTCCACATCATTCCCGGCCAACGACCATATGATGGAGCTTCTTGTTCTGATCGATGCTGTGCGTCGCGCCTCCGCCAGACGGATCACCGCCGTATTGCCGTATTTTGGCTATGCCCGTCAGGATCGCAAACCTGGCCCCAGAACACCGATCACCGCCAAGCTGGTGGCCAACATGATCACCCAGGCCGGTGCTGACCGGGTTTTGACCCTCGATCTCCATGCCGGCCAGATCCAGGGCTTCTTTGATATCCCGACCGACAACCTTTTTGCCGCCCCGGTCATGCTGCGCGACATTCAGGAACGTTTCAATGGCGATAATCTGATGATGGTATCGCCGGATGTGGGCGGCGTGGTTCGTGCCCGCGCGGTCGCGAAACGCCTGTCCATCCCGTTGGCGATTGTTGACAAAAGACGTGACCGGCCCGGCCAGTCCGAGGTGATGAACATTATCGGCGAAGTGAAGGGCAAGTCCTGCTTACTCTTCGATGATATCATCGATTCAGGTGGCACACTCTGCAACGCAGCCGACGCACTGCTGACAGCCGGTGCAACTGATGTCAGCGCCTACATCACCCATGGCGTCCTTTCTGGCGGCGCGGTGGCGCGGATAACCGCCTCAAACCTCAAGGAATTGGTGATCACGGATTCAATCCAGGCAACTGAAGCCGTCCGAGTTGCCAGCAACATCCGGGTATTGTCCATCGCCCCCCTGATCGGCGAAGCCATCGGCCGCACGGCTCGGGAAGAATCCGTATCCAGCCTGTTTGATTAAGCGGACAGTTAACCCATTTTCGGCTTGTAACCTCCCCCCCGCTAGCGCTATAAGCCAGTCCGGCGATCGCACCAGACACCCCTGGAGGCGGAGGATCGCATTTGGGTCATTGGGCCCGCATTTTATTGGAAAGTATTATGGCAGACATTCAGGAACTGAAAGCAGAGACGCGCGACCGGGCCGGCAAGGGGGTAGCCCGCGAAGCACGTAGAAATGGCCTCGTACCCGCGGTCATTTACGGCGACAAACAACCCCCGCAGTCGATTACGGTTTCACGCCAGGAACTGGAAATGAAACTCAAAACCGGTTTGTTCTTATCAACCCTTCTCAATGTTGCGGTTGGAGACGACAAGGTTCGGGTCATTCCAAAGGACGTTCAATTTGATCCGGTGCGGGATTTTCCGATCCACGTAGATTTTCTGCGGCTCGGTAAAGGCGCCAAGATCACCGTTGAAATTCCAGTTCAGTTCACCAACGAAGAAGAATCCCCCGGCCTGGTCCGCGGCGGTGTTCTCAACGTTGTTCGCTTCTCGATCGAAGTATCTTGTCCTGCCGACGCGATACCGGAATTCTTTGAAGGCGACCTGACCGGACTGGATATTGGTGATGCCATCCATGTCTCCGCCATTGCCTTCCCTGACGGCGTTGAGCCAACCATCTCGGATCGTGATTTCACCGTCGCCACAATTGCTGCACCTACTGTTGTAGAGACGCCAACTGACGAGGAAGAGATCGAAGGCGAAGAAGGCGAAGGAATTGAAGGCGAAGGCGAAGAAGGTGCAGAAGAAGACGGCGAAGAATAACCGTCTTTCAACCGACACCCTTTACCCAATTGCAAAGGCGGGATGACCCATGCTGCTTCTGGCAGGTCTCGGCAATCCCGGCGAGCGTTACGCCCGCCACCGGCACAATATTGGGTTCCAGGCAGCTGATACAATTCGGTTGCGCCGCAGCTTCGGCCCGTGGCGCAACCGTTTTCAATCTGAAGTCAGCGAGGGCAAATTTGGGACCGAAAAATGTCTCTTGATGAAGCCCATGACCTTCATGAATAATTCCGGGCAGGCCATCGGCGAAGCCATGCGGTTCTATAAACTTGAACCAAACGACGTGGTGGTAATCCATGACGAGTTGGATTTACCACCCGGTAAATTGCGGGCAAAGGCTGGCGGCGGCGTTGCCGGGCATAATGGGTTGCGATCAACGGCGGCTCATATTGGCCCCGATTTCCGCCGCATCCGGGTTGGCATCGGCCATCCGGGTAACAAGAATATGGTCCATCGCTATGTGCTCAACGATTTCAGCAAGGCTGATCAGGATTGGGTCGACCCGATGCTGGACGCCATCGCAGACAATGCGGAATTTCTGGCCAGGGGTGAAGATTCTTCCTTCATGAACCGGGTCCACCTGGCAACAAATTCAAACGATGATTCAAAGGACTGACGATGGGATTTAAATGCGGCATAGTCGGCCTCCCGAATGTTGGAAAATCGACCCTGTTCAACGCCCTGACCCGCACCGCGGCAGCGCAGGCCGAGAATTACCCGTTTTGCACCATCGAGCCGAACGAAGGCGAAGTCGGCGTTCCCGATGAACGCCTCGATACAATAGCAAAAATCGGCAAATCCGCCCGCATGGTCCCCACCAGGCTGACCTTTGTTGATATTGCCGGTCTGGTGCGAGGCGCTTCAAAAGGCGAAGGTCTCGGCAACAAATTTTTGGCGAATATTCGCGAAGTGGATGCCATCGCCCATGTAGTGCGCTGTTTTGAAGACGGCAATGTCACCCATGTTGAAGGACGGATTGACCCGGTGGCGGACGCCGAAACCATCAACACCGAATTGATGTTGGCTGATCTGGAAAGTCTGGAGAAGCGCCGCGAGGCTCTCGTCAAGAAGGCCCGTGGTAACGACAAGGAATCTATCCAGACACTCGCCTTGGTCGACATCGCGCTCGAATTGTTGCGTGACGGCAAACCCGCCCGTGCCGCTACCTTGCAGGACGATCAGAAGCGTCCCTTCCAGCGCCTCAACCTGATGACCAGCAAGCCGGTTCTTTATGTTTGCAACGTCGAAGAAGACGCCGCCGCTGACGGCAACGAATGGTCGAAGAAAATTGAAGCGCTGGCTGAAAGCGAAGGTGCCCGTGCGGTAGTAATTTCCGCTGATATCGAAGCAGAATTGTCGCAACTCGACGATGACGAGCGCGTCGAATTTCTCGAAACCCTTGGCCTTGAAAGCGCCGGTCTCGACCGGTTGATCCGGATCGGCTACGAGCTTCTGGACCTGATCACATTCTTTACCGTCGGCCCGAAAGAAGCCCGCGCCTGGACTATCGTGAAAGGATCGCGTGCACCCCGCGCCGCTGCGGCGATCCACACCGATTTCGAACGCGGTTTTATCCGCGCCCAAACCATCGATTATAACGATTTTCTCGCGTGCGACGGCGAACAGGGTGCCCGTGATGCAGGGAAAGCCCGTGACGAGGGCAAAGATTATGTTGTACATGACGGCGATGTCATTCTTTTCAAATTTGCGGTTTAATCCAGGCTCATGAAACTTGAAGATAAATATCATTTTGAAGATTTTGCCGTGGGCGAAGTTGTCGAGATAGACTCGAAATACCTTGTGACCCGCGAAAATCTGATCGCCTTCGCCGAAGAATTTGACCCCCAGCCAATGCATCTTGAAGCAGGTGAAATCCCCGGCACCGATATGTCTGGCCCGATTGCCAGCGGCTGGCATACCTGCGCCATTTCCATGCATTTGATGAGTGACGGCTATATTACCAATTCCAATGGCATGGGATCGCCCGGCATGGATAGCCTGAAATGGCACAAACCTGTATTTCCGGGTGATGAAATCTGGATGCGCCGCACCTGTAAATCAGCACGCGTTTCCAAAAGCCGGCCCGAAATGGGGATTTGTTCGTTTTTGTGGGAATTGCTCGACCAAAACAGCGATTTGGTCATGGAAATGCACGGTTTACAGATGTTCCGCACCCGCGCCTCATTGACGGGAGACGCCTGATGCAATTCCTCAAGGATATCCCTGTCGGTACCGTCATCGAGGTTGACAGTCACATATTTCAAGAAGCCGACATGATCCGGTTTGCAGAGAAATTTGACCGCCAGACATTCCATCTGGATCCGGTCGCTGCAAAGGATACCTTTTTCGGCGGACTGATCGCCAGCGGCTGGTATACAGCTTCAATTTTCATGAAACTACTGGTCACATGGTTTCACGCTGAAGACCAAAAACGCCGCGACCAAAACTTGCCACCAGCACAGAGGTCGGCGTCACCTGGTTTGTTGGATGTGAGATGGCCCACACCGGTACGGGTCGGCGACACAGTCACTTATCGAACTGAGGTTACACAAACCCGGCGTCTGAAATCACGCCCCGGATGGGGCATCATGACCATGAATACGGTAGCTAAAAACCAAAACGATAAAATCGTGCTTAGCATGACCGGCTATACAATCATGGAATGGGATGGTCCTGAAAAACGCAGTCAAGACTGAAATAATTTTTCTCATGATGTAGAAGTGATGGAATTTCAGCTATTTATCTGTACACTGAATTTTGTGTCCGGCAAATCTTGGACAAGTTTTGATAGTTTCTGGCAGGAGAATTCCTATGAAATTGATAGTAGCCGCATTGACAACCGCCATGATACTGGGAAGTGCGTCTTTCGCCCTTGCGGAAGACCTAGAATTTATGCTGACAAACTTGACCAGCGCAAACGTGGAAGAATTTTACGTATCTCATGTTGGCACTGATGATTGGGAAGAAAACCTGATCGAAGGTGCATATCTGCCATCAGGAAACGAGGTTTCCGTCAATATTATGGATGGTCGGTTAACCTGCGCCTACGATATCCAAATCGTTTTTGATGATGGTGATGTTATTGAAGATTACGATCTCAATCTTTGCGATCTGGGCGGGTATACGGTCCAATAGGATTAGATCGAGTATGCTTTGTTAGCTTGGCGATTGCCGGTTGTAGGTTTCAAATCGCTCTAGAACTTTATTCATCTGGGTATCGGTGAGCAGATTCACTTTGCCCAATTTGACAAGGTCGCAATATTGCGCCGCGAGGTCTTCAACTTCCAAAGCAAGCTCAAACGCCGCCGTCAAATCAGTGCCAAACGCAACCTGCCCGTGATTGGCCATCAGACAGGCTTTACGGTTCTCAAGTCCTGCTACAACATGCCGTGATAAATCTTCGCTGCCAAACAGCGCATAATCGGCGCAGCGAATATCCGTACCTCCTGCAACAGCCACCATATAATGAAATGCCGGGATCGGCATATGGCCACAGGCCAGCACGGTGGCAAAACGCGAATGGCAATGCACAATGGCGCCTGCTTCCGGCTGTGAATGATAAATTGCCAAATGGAACCGCCACTCACTTGATGGCAAAAAGGGATGCGTTTCGGCAATCCCATTTTCGTCCACGAAGATAATGTCTTCCGGCCGCATATCGCCATACGCAACCCCGCTCGGAGTTATCAGCATCCCGCTGCCAACCCTGGCGGAGACGTTGCCTGATCTGCCAATACCCAACCCCTGAGGGGCAAGCGCGCGTGCCGTTTCAAGAATATTCTGGCACAGGACGCGATCTTTGACCGGTGTCATGCTACATGCTCGGGGTATAGCTTGAGCAGATCTTCGTTACTGGCGCCGCAAATTCCGCGCTCGGTAATCAACCCGGTAACCAGATGCCGGGGGGTTACATCGAAGGCCGGGTTTACAACCTGGCTTCCCGGCGCGACAACCGCCACCCGGCCCGGAACCCCCGCATCGGTCTGGCCATGGACATACAAAACTTCGTCATCATCGCGCTTTTCAATCGGGATATCGTCGCCGGATTCAATCTCCCAATCGATCGTTGAATGCGGCAATGCGACAAAGAACGGGATGTTATTGTCATGCGCCGCAAGGGCCTTCAGATAAGTGCCGATCTTGTTGCAAACATCGCCGCCGGCAGACACCCGGTCGGTCCCGACAATACAAAGGTCAACCAGCCCCTGCTGCATCAGATATCCACCGGCATTATCGACAATCACCGTATGCGGGACGCCATGTCCGCCCAATTCCCAAGCTGTCAACGACGCGCCCTGATTGCGCGGACGGGTCTCATCGACCCAGACATGGACCGGAATTCCTTCATCGAACGCCTGATAAATCGGCGACAAAGCCGTGCCCCAGTCAATCGCCGCCAGCCAGCCGGCATTGCAATGGGTCAGGATATTTACCGGCGCACCATCTTTGTTTTCAGCCATCGACCTGATGACCTCAACGCCGTGCGCCCCGATCTTTTCGCAAGTATCGATATCGTCATCGTAAAGCTCGCCCGCCCGCCGGTATGCCATACGCAGGCGCATTCTTTCAGGCTGCGGTTTCAGAACCCGGTACATCTCATCCAGCGCCCAGGCCAGATTAGACGCCGTTGGACGGGTCGCCCGCAAAGTGGCGATCGCGGCATCCAGCGTCTCATCATCGGTTCCCGCACGCATCGCCAGCGCCAAGCCATACGCAGCCGTTATCCCGATCAACGGCGCACCCCGCACCTGCATTGAAGAAATTGCGTGCGCCGCATGTTCAACGGTTTCCAGCGACAAGACCATGAATTCATAAGGCAGCCGCGTTTGATCAATGATCTCGACTGTCAGTCCGTTATCGGCGATCCAGAGGGACCGGAACTCTTCTTTACCAACGCGCATACAGCACCTGCTCAATCACCTTCAAATTCGACCAGTTTGTGAAATTTGACACCCGCCTCGATCAATTTGGCACTGCCACCAAGATCAGGCAGGTCGATCACAAAACAGGCCGCAACCACTTCTCCGCCAGAACGTTTGATCAATTCCACCGCGGCCATTGCTGTGCCGCCGGTAGCTATCAGGTCATCCACCAGCAATATCCTGTCGCCGTCTTGAATAGCGTCGGCGTGGATTTCGATTGTATCGACACCATATTCCAGCGTGTAATCCTGGCCAATGGTCTGCGCCGGTAGTTTGCCCTTTTTGCGGATCGGGATAAACCCGCATCCCAATTCATGTGCAATCGCCCCACCAAGAATGAAACCGCGTGCTTCGATGCCCACGACGTAATCAATATTTTCCTGCAAAAACGGCCACATCAATTCATCAACGGATGCCCTGAACCCATACGGGTTGGAGAACAACGTGGTGATATCGCGGAATATAATGCCGGGTTTTGGATAATCCGGGATCGCCCGGATGTAGCGGGCAATATCAAAACCTTGTCGTAGGTCCATGGTCTAACTCTCAATCAAACTTTTGGTAAAAGTACCCGGCCCGCAACCGCATCCAATTTCGCCACCAATTCAGAATCGCGGTGTTCCGGCTGCGTGATAATGGCCACATCAAGCGCCTTGTCCGAGCCAATCGGGCAAGCTTCATGTTGGCGCGGAAATGATTTTGCCAGCACGGCCAGCATCTTCTGCGCTTCGGCCGCATTACCAAATAGCGTCGTGATAATATCGCTCACTTGGACATGGTCGTGGTCCGGGTGCCAGCAGTCAAAATCGGTGACCATGCCAACAGACGCATAACAAATCTCGGCTTCCCGCGCGAGTTTGGCCTCCGGCATGTTGGTCATGCCGATCACATCGCAGCCCCATGATTTGTAGAGCATGGATTCGGCATAGCTTGAAAATTGCGGACCCTCCATCGCCAGGTAGGTGCCACCACGCTTGCCCGGAATACCGACTTCTTCAGCAGCCGTTGCAACCCGGTCAACCAGCGCAGGCGAGACCGGATGCGCCATCGATACATGAGCCACCACACCTTTGCCAAAAAAACTGCTCTCGCGCCGGAATGTGCGGTCAATAAACTGATCGACAAAAACAAAGGTGCCGGGCGGCAGCTCTTCGCGAAACGACCCACAGGCCGAAACCGAAACAAGATCGGTAACACCTGCCCGTTTCAGACAATCAATGTTGGCACGGAAATTTATGTCGCTCGGGCTAAGCTTGTGGCCCCGGCCATGGCGCGGCAGAAACACAATCGGCAAGCCTTCAAAGTCAGCAAACAGTAATTCATCCGAGGCCTCTCCCCACGGACTATCAACGCGCTTCCAATGCTGGTTCTGCAAGCCCGGCATATCGTAAACGCCCGACCCGCCAATGATCCCAAGTACCGCATTGGTCATGAATTTATCCTCACAAATAACCGCCTGTATCCTGGCCCCAAAAGAAAAGCCGGAAGACATCGTCTCCCGGCTCTTTTCTGTGCCGAATATTCAGGATCAGAAACCTGATCCTAATGAACCGTCGACCAAACTTTGCGTTTTGCTGCGTACAGAAGGCCGGAAAAAATCAGCAGGAACAAGAAAACCTTGAAGCCAAGCTTATGCCGCGCTTCAAGTTTTGGTTCAGCCGCCCACATCATGAATGCCGCAACATCCTGTGAATAATTATCAACGGTACCTGGCGTGCCGTCATCATAATCCACCGAGCCTTCAAAAATCGGCTGCGGCATCGCGATCTGGTGACCGGGAAAATAGGCATTGTAATTCATGCCAACGGCCAATTCCATATCGGCAGGCGCTTCCTCATAACCTGTCAGCAAAGCGTAGAGATAATCTACGCCACCGACCCGTGCTTTTGCCAGCAAGGAAAGGTCTGGTGGAAACGCGCCGCCATTGGCGAGACGGGCAATCTGCTCATTGTCAAACGGTGTCGGGAACCGATCGGAAGCAATCGCCGGGCGCATGAACATATCGCCATCATCGTTCGGGCCGTCTTCGACCTCAAATTCAGACGCGATAACCTTGACCTGCTCTGGTGAAAATCCGGGTCCGCCTTCTTCCGCCAGATTGCGGAACGATACCAGGTTCATCGAATGACAGGCCGAACAGACCTCGCGAAAGACCTTGTAGCCGCGCTGCAATTGCCCCTGATCAAAAGTACCGAACGGGCCGCTGAACGACCAGTCGATCGACGGCAATGTTGCACCCTCTCCAGCCGCGCGACTGCTGTCAGCCGGCGACAGTAGCAACATCGCCGCAGCAACAGCGGATAATCCAAACCGACCAAGGGTTTTGAGTTTTCTATGCGTTTTCATCGTCTCTAACCCTTGCTCTCGGCTTGTCCGCCATCATCCTTGCCAAGCACCGATTGGGTGATGCTTTGCGGCAAGGTTCGTGGTCGCTCGACAAGGCCAAGGACCGGTAGAATGACCAGGAAATGGAAGAAATAATAAGCGGTCAAAATTCGTGACCAGACAACATAGGCCCCTTCCGGCGGCTTGGCACCGAGATACCCAAGACCAATGCAGACGATGACCAATACCCAGAAAAACTGCCGGTAAAGAGGACGGAAGCTTGCTGAGCGCACTTTGGAGGTATCCAGCCAGGGCAGAATAAACAGCACCATAATGGCACCAAACATCACAATCACACCACCAAGCTTGTCCGGAATGGCGCGCAGGATTGCGTAAAATGGCAGGAAATACCATTCGGGCACAATATGTTCTGGCGTCACCAGCGAATTGGCTTTTTCATAATTGATCGGATCGCCCAGAATGTTCGGTGCGAAGAAAACAAACATTGCAAAAAACAGGATAAACACCACCAGCGCAAAGCCGTCTTTCGCTGTATAGAACGGATGGAAAGGCAGGGTATCCTGCTTTGATTTGACGTTCAGTCCGGTTGGATTGTTGTTCCCCGTCACATGCAGCGCCCAGATATGCAGCACCACAACCCCGACAATCATGAAGGGAAGCAGGTAATGCAGCGAGAAGAAACGGTTGAGCGTTGGGTTATCAACCGCAAACCCGCCCCACAAAAGCTGGGTGATCATGTCACCTACATAAGGAATTGCTGAGAATAGCGACGTGATAACAGTCGCGCCCCAGAAGCTCATCTGGCCCCATGGCAATACGTAGCCCATAAAAGCTGTCGCCATCATCAGAATGAACAGCACAACACCCAAAATCCAGAGAATTTCACGCGGTGCCTTATATGACCCGTAATAAAGACCCCGGAACATATGAATATAAACTGCGATGAAGAACATCGACCCGCCGTTGGCGTGTACGTAGCGCAATAACCAGCCAAAATTCACGTCGCGCATTATGTGTTCAACGCTCTCAAACGCCATATCCACATGCGGAACATAATGCATGGCCAGCACAATGCCGGTCATGATCTGAACCGTGAGGCAGAACATCAAAATGCCACCAAAGGTCCACCAGTAATTGAGATTGCGCGGTGTCGGAAATGTAACCGCTGTTGGATAGAGCAGGCCCATAATCGGGAGTCTGGATTCCATCCATTTCATGAAGCCTGATTGCGGCTGATACGGTTCCCCGTGAAGTTCACTCATGGGCTATCTCCTCAACCGATCTGGACGGCATCATCGCCGATAAATTCGTATTTTGGCACCAGCAGATTTTCCGGTGCCGGGCCCTGGCGAATACGACCGGAAAGATCGTAATGCGAGCCGTGGCACGGGCAGAACCAGCCGTTAAAATCGCCCTGATCCTTGACGGGGATGCAACCAAGATGGGTGCAGACACCAACCACGATCAGCCATTCAGGTCGCACCACGCGGTTTGCATCAGACGCATCCTCAGCCCCACCAAGGCCATCGTTACGCGAGACCTGATCTTTCAGGTCGCCAAGCGGCGTATCCTGCGCGGTTTTAATTTCGGCTGGCGTACGGTGACGGATAAAGACCGGCCTGCCCTGCCACTTAACCGTAACGGTTTGCCCCAGTTCGATGGCGCTCAGATCAATTTCGATCGAGGCCAAAGCCTGGACCGAAGCATCCGGGTTCATTTGATGGATCAGGGGCCAGACCGCAGCCACCCCCCCAACCGCCGCGAAGGCACCGGTCGCGATATATAAAAAATCGCGCCGATGTGGTTCGTGCTGTTCGCTGATAGCCACGATCACTCCTCTTGGTTTATGCCCCCAGCCCCCCGAAGCTTCAAATATCGGGCGACCAAACAACCTGTATTTTCATACCAAAAATACGTCACCCGGTTTATGGTCCGGGCGATGGAAAATCCAAACTTTTTTTGCACTGATACCCTATAATGTCCAGTGCGTTATAGACAGAAAACGCAAAACCCCTTGGAATCTTTCCAAATATATCAGCAACAGAGCTTTGAACCGTGAAAATAGCCCTATACCAGCCGGATATTCCGCAAAATACCGGCACAATCCTGCGCCTGGCGGCCTGTTTGGGAATTGGCGTTGATCTGATTGAGCCTGCCGGATTCCCGATGTCCGATCGTGCCTTCCGTCGCGCCGGCATGGATTATCTCGACCAGGTCGAGATCAACCGCCACAAATCGTTTCAGGACTTTAACGAAAACCGGCAAAATCCGCCGTTAAACGAATCACCGTCGCGCCTCATTTTGCTGACTACCAGGGGAGACATCCCCTATTGCGACTTCGCGTTTCAGCCCTCCGATACCCTGTTGTTGGGCCGCGAAACCGCTGGCGTGCCGGAAGATATCCATGACCTCGCCGATGCCTGTTTGCTTATCCCCATGCGCCCCGGACTGCGCTCCATCAACGTGGCGGTTACAGCCGCCATGGTGGTCGGCGAAGCGCTGCGGCAAACCGATGGGTTTCCAAAGCCTGCGCCAGTGATGTAAGACATCATCACATGAGTTGGGGAAAACCACGACGCGGCAAACGCGGCTATCACCACGGCAATCTGCGCGAAGCGCTTGTCGACGCCGCCCTTGGCTTGATCTCGGAACGCGGAGCCGAAGCTGTGACGCTGGCCGAGGTTGCCCGCATCGCTGGCGTCAGCACGGCTGCCCCCTATCGCCATTTCGCCGACCGGGACGCCCTGATGGTTGAAGTTGGCAAACGCGGCTTTTCCCGCTTTGCCGAAACCCTGCAGGCCGCCACCCCGCCAGGCGACGCCGCGCCCCTGGACGTGCTCCAGGCCATCGGCCGCGCCTATATCCAGTTTGCCAGATCAGAACCAGCGCTCTACGCCGCCATGTTCGAAGGCGGCGTCCCGCCATCCGCAAATTCAGGCTTGTCGAGCGAGGCCGAACGCGCTTTCAGCTCCCTGCAGGAAACCTGCGAGCGCCTCTATGAGACCCTGCCCAAAGAAAAACGCGCCCCCGCCCTGATGATGGCGTTGCACATCTGGGCCCTCTCCCACGGCATCGCGTCGCTGTTTGCCCGCTCAGACCGCGGCCGCCGCCCGATCCCCGTCCCGGCGGAAGATTTGCTGGAAGCCGGCGTGTTGATCTACCTCCACGGCTTGGGGTTCGAGCAAGGGGACGATTGAGGGGGACATTAAGCACCCCAACCGTCATTCCGGGATAAACCGGATTCCAGCGCAGACGTGCCACAATTGAAATCGCTGAAGACTGGATCCCGGATCGCGCTGCGGATCAATATTGAGGCATGAAAACCATCCGGGCCGCAGCTTGTCCGGGATGACGAGTGAGTGGGGCCTTCTCAGCTCCCCTCGTCTTTCCGGCGAAAGCCGAAATCCAGTCATCTTCGTAAAATTCCTTATCGCAACCACCTCCCCGCTCCGTCATTCCCGTGCTCGTCACGGGAATCCATTCCGCTGACCTCTCCCCAATTCGCTTACTCTCAGATATGGGCCTCGGAACGGTCCAAGATGACGAACGTAGCAAAGCCCCCTCATCGTCATTCCGGCGAAAGCCGGAATCCAGCCTCTTCGTGAAAACCCAATCGCAACCACCGCTCTGGATCCCGGCTTTCGCCGGGATGACGGTTAACATGCAAAGCACACTCGACCCATACATTGAAAATGTGTAGCTTTCATGCTACATATCAAAAATGAGACGGTACAGGATTGAGAGTTACATTTCCGCAAATGGCGACGCACCATTTGCGGAATGGCTGGCCCGGCTGAAGAATAAAACCGTCAAAACCAAACTCTATGCCCGCCTGGACCGCGCTAGCTACGGTAATTTTGGTGACTGGAAAGCCTTGAAAGCTACTGACGGCGTCTGCGAAATGCGCGAACATACAGGACAAGGCTACCGCATATATTACGCTATTTTGGACCGGAAAATTGTTTTGCTATTGGCAGGTTCAACCAAAAAGCAGCAGTCCAAAACCATCGCCAAGGCTACAGAATATCTGGCCGATTACAAACAGAGGACGAACAAATGACCGCTCCAAGCAAACCCTTTGATTTCAGCGGTCGCGACGAATTGTTGCGCGACCCGGAACAAGCCGCCCTTTATCTCGAAGAATGCCTCGTTGACGGTAACATGGAACTTTTCCAGGTAGCCCTGCGCAATGTCGCCAAAGCCCAGCAAGGCGGCGTCCGCGCGGTCGCCAAACAAGCCGAGCTAAACCGCGAAAATCTCTACCGCGCCTTATCCAAAACCGGCAAGCCCCAGATGGAAACAATCACCAAAATGCTATCTGCATTGGGAATGCGGATTACGATAACGCCTGATACACCTTAACCCAACTACCAAACTGTCCAGTATATCGAGGTCACTTCATAATTCATGAGAAAAATCATTTTTATCGTTCTGTTGTTGATGTTGCCGATGAGTGTTTCGGCACAAAATAATACAATGTCGGCAGGCAATATTTTGAGCGTGTGTACAACTGCTTCAATGCACTGGATAGATTTCTGCAATGGTTTTTTTCAAGCTCTTCACGACCATGCTGTACTACAGGGGATTGCGTGCACACCTAGTGGAATTTCACGAGATGATTTAGTTGAGCTTTTTCAGCACGAAGCGGCGAGGAACATACAATCTGATCCGTCAATTAGAGAGCAGCCCGCTTTATCCATTGGCACTGATATTTTAGGCAAGGCTTTCCCGTGCAGATAGAGCCACCGGCATTTCAAGGTTATTGAATTCAAAATAGTGACTTTGCTAATTTCTATGCCATTTTAGAGTACGCCACCCAAATCCCTCCACCCCTTGACATCCACCCCTGCTTCCACCATCTATGTGAATGTTAGTAACATTAACACTGGAGCATGGAAGATGGACCTTATTGAGAAGATGGACGGTTATGGAAAAGGGGCTTGGATCGCTGCGATGGTCCTTGGCTTCATTCTTTTCTGGCCGGTCGGTCTGGCGGTTCTGTTCTTTCTGATATGGAGCGGACGAATGGGATGTAAAGGACGACACTGGCGCGGGCGCGCGCATCGTATGAGCGGGACAACCCGCACAAGCGGCAACAGCGCATTTGACGAATACAAGACGGCGACGATTGACAGGCTTGAAGAAGAACAGTCGGCATTCAAGGATTTCCTTGATAATTTGCGTCGCTCAAAAGACAAGGCCGAGTTCGACCAGTTTATGGACGATCTGAAAAGCGGCAAATCAGGCAACGGCCCCTCACCCGAGCCTGCCGCCTAGAGGCTGATCCTTCTCGACCCCAAGCCGCCCGCTTTTCCGGGCGGCTTCTTTTATGGGAAAAC
Source organism: Hyphomicrobiales bacterium (assembly GCA_021775875.1). Classification (GTDB taxonomy): domain Bacteria; phylum Pseudomonadota; class Alphaproteobacteria; order Rhizobiales; family NORP267; genus NORP267. The sequence continues at coordinate 85,712 of JAJFHA010000022.1, forward strand.
CGCGCACACCCCAAGACAAACAAGAATTCCCTCTCCCCATTGGGGAGAGGGTTAGGGTGAGGGGGTTATGATAGCAAATTGTCACCCGGATTTGGGGCCACGACTTAACTGCCTGCTGGACTCTGCATTCAGGTTGCGTCTAGGAAAAGCACATTGCATCTCCAATCCCGAGCCAAAATGAGAAGCCCATGTCCGACCTGACCGAACAGCAAAAAACCCGCGCCACCGACTGGTTCGCCGCATTACGTGACCGGATTTGCAGCGCGTTCGAGGTGATCGAAGACCAAATAGGCGACGGCCCTTCTGGCGGTGGCGACGCTGGTCGCTTCAAACGCACCCCCTGGGAGCGGGCGGAGGATGGTGGTGGCGGAGTCATGTCGATCATGAAAGGCCGCGTGTTTGAAAAAGTCGGCGTGCATGCATCAACCGTCCACGGCGAATTCTCGGAAGATTTCAGAAACCAGATCCCCGGCGCTGATGTTGACCCTCGCTTCTGGGCCAGCGGTATTTCGCTGATCGCGCATCTCTGGAACCCGCATATCCCCGCCGTCCATATGAACACCCGGATGGTGATGACCTCGCAGAATTGGTTCGGCGGCGGCGCCGATCTGACCCCGGTTCTGGACGCCCGGCGGACCCAGGATGACCCGGATACAGTAGCTTTCCACAAAGCCATGGAACAGGCCTGTGTGGGGCATGAATGCGCCGATTACCCGGATTTCAAAGCCTGGTGCGACCGGTATTTTTACCTGCCCCACCGCGACGAACCGCGCGGCACCGGCGGCATTTTTTACGACCATCTGAATTCCGGCGATTGGGACGCCGATTTTGATTTCACAAAAAGCGTCGGCGAAGCCTTTCTCAGCGTCTACCCGGAACTTGTGAAGCGTAATATGATGACAACATGGACGGATACTGAGCGCGAAGAACAATTGATCCGGCGTGGGCGCTACGTGGAATTCAACCTGCTCTATGATCGCGGCACAACCTTCGGCCTGAAAACCGGCGGCAACGTGGATAGCATCCTCTCCTCAATGCCGCCCGAAGTGAAATGGCCTTAATCTACATTCGTCATTCCGGCGAAAGCCGGAATCCAGAACGATGGTGCCTCAACCGAGATTGCTAAAGCTGGATCCCGGATCGCGCAGCGGGGGCCATCGGGGCATGTAAACCATCCGGACCGCTGCTTGCCCGGAATGACGAGTTACTATTTTTCAGATATTGCCTCTTCTAACAAAGCCTCAAATGCCGCCTTGTGTTCCGGGTAATCCGCAGCAATCCACAGACTTTCAGCACGCTTCAGAATATCGCCAATTCTGGGGCCCGGTTCGAAACCACGCGACAGCAAATCTTCACCGCGTAACATGAAATCTGGTGCGTGCCATCGTGTGGGCAGCTCCCACAAAGTTTGCCAATCAGATGTATCCCCACCCGGCGACACGGTCCAATTGTTCAAAAGCCGATCACGAAAAGCCGCCACCTCCAACCGGTATAAAGTTTCTTTTCGCTCCGGTTCCCCAAGGCTTGGCGACAGATGTCGAGCCTCATCAAGAGCCGCTTTCATCCGCGCGGTCTCATCTTTGGAGAATCTGAGCCGGGGAGCCAGCCGCGTGATATCTTCACGGACCCGAACCGCAAGCACCATCAGCCGCAATAGCGGGTCCGGTTCAAGCGACAGAATTTCCTCGATGTCACAAAGCCGCACCAACGCACCCGGATACACAACCCCGCCGAGGAGACTATTTAAAATACCAGTATGAGCAAAGTCCGCTACAGCATTCAAGCAACATTTAACCGCCAGCAATTTCAGCAATTCAGCCCGCACCCGCTCCGCCGACAAACCAGCTACGCCGTCCCGACCACGGATACAGGCGGCCAAACCGTCAGCATCCGCCGGGCCATTGCCAAATCTGGCCGTAAATCTGAAAAAGCGCAAAATACGCAGATAATCTTCGGCAACCCGCGCGTCGGCATCGCCAATGAACCGGACCCGCCCGGCGGCTAAATCCTGCCGCCCGCCAAATGGATCATGCAACGCCCCGTCGGCATCGGCGTAAATCGCGTTGATAGTGAAATCACGCCGCGCCGCATCGGCTTCCCAGTCGCGTGTAAACGCCACATCGGCGTGGCGTCCATGGCTTCGCACGTCCACCCGCAGCGTTGTGACCTGAAATTCAAAGCCTTCTTTCAGGGCGGTCAGGGTGCCGTGATCCTTGCCGGTCTCAACGACCCGAAAGCCCGCATCCGCCAGAAACCCGGCTACCGCATCAGGCTCAAATTCGGTAGCTACATCAATATCTGAAACAGGCAAACCCGCTAAGGCGTTGCGTACCGCGCCGCCAACAACACGGGCCACTGCCCCGTCCCGGCTGAGAGCTGACAGCAATGCTTGAAGGTTTTTTTCCTGAAGCCAATCAGCATTTTTTGGCAAGCGATCGAGGGTCATCGCCGACGCCTAATCCTGATTTTCGAAATGACCCGGCACAACTTTGCCGTCACGAATAACGGCCGGCACATAATCGCTTTCCGTACCGCTGCCGGAAAATGTTGCAAACCCGACCATACCGAGTGCGATTAGTCCCATGCCTGCGAGAAACAGTTTGTAAATCGGCGCATCCAGCCAAAACCCCTTTCCCATCCGCTGGCGGCGAACAAGGAAAAGATAGCTCGCATATACCGCGAACGGCACCAGAAACAGCAGAAATTCAAAAAAAGCGATCCTGATCACGAGCCGTATAACTCCTCATAAAGCAGCCGAACAATTCCAGCAGTAATACCCCATATATGGTGTTTGCCGTAGGGAACTACAAAGAAATGACGTTTCACCCCGCTCCAGACCCGACTGTCTCTTTGATGATTGTTGGGGTTCATCAGAAATGCCAGCGGCACCTCAAAAATTTCTTCAACCTCGTTTGCGTCCGGGATCAGCTCAAATCCAGGACGTACAAGCCCGACCACCGGCGTTATCCGGTACCCGGTCGTTGTCTGATACGCGGGCAAATAACCAAGTGGTTCGACAAAACGATCTTCAAGACCGATCTCTTCGTGGGATTCGCGCAAAGCCGTCGCCAATGGTGTCGCATCTTTCTTTTCGATTTTGCCGCCCGGAAAAGATACCTGCCCGGCATGAGACGGTAAATGCTGGGTGCGCTTGGTAAAAAGAACCTGCGCTCCTTCAGCCTTTTCAATAACCGGGATCAACACGGCTGCCGGGCGCAAGCCCCGCGCTATTGTCTCAGCCGATGGCCCGCCGCCTGGGTTAAGATGATGATCCCCGCGCGGCGCATCGATGGTAATATCGTGAGATTCAGGCGAAATAGAGAGATCGAGTTTGGCGCGGCCAAGAGTCAGAAAATTCTCCACCGAAAAATAAGGATCAACATCCGCTCCGGCGCTACTCATGCACTTTCCTGCAAACTTGATGATTTAGCCATCGGATAAAAAATCCCTGAACTCCAAACACCGAAATGAGAAACACCGTCCACGTCTTCATCTTCCCCTAGCCCTACCAATTCGTAGAAAACCGCTCTGGCAACGCGCGCTTCCAGTTGCCCGCGCACATGAATATAAGGCCTAAGCCCGTCTGTTCCCTGCTCGATTTCAAATCGGATCGGATGCGCATCATCAATAACAACGTGATCTTCCACATTCGTACGGAACGTTAAAACCTGCTCCTTGCCCGTGCCCTCGGTTTCCATCTCGACGGCGAGAAACGGCACGTCTTCGACTTCAATCCCGCATTTCTCAACCGGTGTCACCAGATAATACTTGCCGTCATCGTCGTGACGCAGCACGGATGCAAACAACTGGACCAGCGGTTTGCGGCCGATTGGGGTGCCCATATAAAACCAGGTGCCGTCATGGGCGATCCGCATTTCCAGATCACCGCAAAATGGCGGATTCCAGAGATGCACCGGCGCAGGGCCACGCTTTTTAGCTTTGCGCGCCTGCTCCTCGATCGAGCCCAGACCTGTCGATTTCGACGTCATGCCCCCACTTATGCTAGGAATCGAGGCGAATGCCAATTACCATGTTCAACAATATCAGGAATTTTGATCACAAACTGGCCATAAATGCCGGACAGTGAATGATAGAGGCTACCAATAATATTTCTCCCAAACCGGATGGGCCTATGCAAACCGAGACAAATCCAGACGACAATATCATCCAGCAAGTGGAACAGACCGGCGAAAAAATCGCCCGCGCCCGCGAAGCGGTTGGCAAGGTGATTTTCGGTCAGGACCCGGTGATTGACCAGGTTTTGATCACCCTGTTGTGCGGAGGCCATGCTTTGCTGGTCGGGGTTCCAGGTCTTGCCAAAACCAAGCTGGTTGAGACCCTTGGTATCGTGCTCGGGCTGGATACCAGTCGGATCCAGTTCACCCCCGACCTGATGCCGTCGGATATTCTCGGTTCAGAGGTTCTGGAAGAAAGCGATAGCGGCAAACGCTCGTTCCGCTTCATCCGGGGGCCAATATTTTCGCAACTTCTAATGGCGGACGAGATTAACCGTGCCAGCCCACGTACTCAAGCTGCTCTCTTGCAGGCGATGCAGGAAAATCATGTCACCATCGCCGGTGAACGCCACGATCTGCCGCGCCCGTTCCACGTATTGGCAACACAAAACCCACTTGAGCAGGAAGGCACTTACCCCTTGCCGGAAGCGCAACTGGACCGGTTCATGATGCAGGTTGATGTGCCCTACCCGGATATGGAATCCGAGCGGCGCATGCTGCTGGAAACTACCGACGTGGACGAATACCACCCGAGCGCTGTGCTAGACGGCGATGACCTGATCGCCAGCCAGCGTTTGATCCGCCGCATTCCTGTTGGTGAAAGCGTGGTCCAAGCGATCCTTAATCTTGTCAGGGCCGCCAGACCCGGCGAAGGCGACGAGGAATTCACTCGCTGGATATCCTGGGGACCGGGGCCGCGAGCAAGTCAGGCATTGATGCTTGGAGTACGGGCACGCGCCTTAATTGATGGCCGCCTCGCACCATCTGTTGACGACGTGATCGCGCTTGCCGAACCGGTATTGCAACATCGTATGGCGTTGACATTTGCAGCCCGTGCCGAAGGTAAAACCAATCTCGGTTTGATTTCGCAACTCGCCGCAAAGTTGGGATAACCCTTTGGCCTTTTCGCGCCCCCGCAACGCAAATGGTCCAGGAGCCGCCTGGGTCGACTGGGTTCATGACGCCGGCATCGTCGCTGGCGATCTGCCAGATTTGCTGGTGGATGCAGCGCGGATTACTCATACCCTGACCCATGGGCTGCATGGCAGACGCCAATCCGGTATCGGCGAAACCTTTTGGCAATTCCGGCATTATCAATCCGGCGAACCAGCGGGACGGATCGATTGGCGTCGGTCAGCCCACGATGATCACGTCTATATCCGCGAGCAGGAATGGGAGGCCGCCCATACGGTTTGGCTGTGGCCAGAACGGTCACCAGGCATGCAATGGCATTCAGCCCTTGCCAGCATCACCAAGGAACACCGCGCCATTATTCTGGCGCTGGCGCTGGCCGGGTTGCTGGTGCGCGCCGGAGAGCGGGTTGGCATCCCCGACCTGACCCGCCCGTCGCTCTCAAAAAACACCCCGCGTCATCTGGCCGAAACTCTGGCCAGAATGGATAAATCCGCGACCGCCACGACCCTGCCGCCGGAAGGCGATACCCGATCCTATTCCGACTATGTAATTTTCAGCGATTTTTTTGGTGACCCGGAAGAGATTGAAACCCGCGTTGAAAATATTTCAGCGGGAGGTGTTCGCTGTCATCTGGTCCAGATACTGGATCCCGCAGAAGAGAGCTTTCCATTTGAAGGCCATATGGAATTTGTCGGCCCGGACCAGAAGACCCGGATGCAGGCCGGCCGCGCTGAAAGCCTGCGATCAGATTATGTTGAGGCGTTGCGCCTGTTGCGCCTGCGTCTGCAAAACCTTGCCAGCCGGGTCGGCGGTACGTTTTTAACCCACCGGACAGACCAGCCACCGCATAAGGTGCTGCTTGGCCTTCACGGCAACCTGACCAATCCCGGCCATACCGCCATCCATGGTCGCAACGGGTCCAGCCACATTTTGGAGACCGTCTCTTGACCGGGCTCATTCCAGGTCTGGGATTTGGCGCACCATTGATTTTGTGGGCGCTCCTGTTGTTGCCATTGATCTGGTGGCTTTTGCGATTCACGCCGCCAAAACCATTTTCGACTTTCTTTCCGCCAATCCGGTTGCTGCTCAAATTGCGCAACCGGGAAGAAACCCCGTCCCACAGTCCATGGTGGCTGACGTTACTTCGCATTTCGCTGGCCGGGTTGGTGATTTTGGCATTGTCGGAGCCCGTATTCAGGCCAGACACCTCGCAAAGCAAGCTATCAGCTCCTCTCGTCATCCTTGTCGATAACGGCTGGGCGGCAGCGGCCAATTGGAACTCACGCCAGCAAATTGCCCGCGAAGAAATCATGCGAGCACGCAATTCGCACCTGCCAGTTGTGTTGGTGCCAACAGTGCCAGGCACCAACGACGGCATTGGTTTTGAAATCCCGGATGACGCCCTTGACCGGCTTCAAACTTTAAGCCCGAAACCCTACGCGCCTGCACGCCAACGCCTGTTGGAGCGCCTGGCACCGGCTCTGTCGGAACAAGACGCCCTGAATATCCTGTGGCTAAGCGATGGCCTTGGCTATGAACGCGAATTAAATTTCGCCAACAATCTGGTCGGGCTTGCGGATCAATCTTCGCTCACAATCTTTGTTCCTGAACCGGGAGCAAATCCGCTATTTCTGGGCCGCCCTGAACAAACCAATACCGGATTGGATATTTCGGTAAACCGGATAGTCGCCACCATTGCCCGCTCGGGCCGGGTTGAAGCCCGCGCCCTGAATGGCAGGCTCTTGAGTGAACAGGAGTTTTTCCTCGGCGAAGGCGTCAAGACCACCAGGGTTGAGTTCGTCATGCCCCTTGAACTTCGCAACCAGGTTACCAGGGTCGAAATTTCGGCAGAACATTCAGCCGGTGCTGTTCGCCTTCTCGATGATCGCTGGCGCAAGCACCGGGTCGGGCTTATATCCGGCGAGAACCTTGATGCGGCCCAGCCCCTCCTCTCTCCCCTTTTCTATATCGAAAAGGCACTGGCCCCGTTCGCCGAAATCCATACCGGAATTGAGCCGACCATCCCGGAGAATATCGAGCGAATAATCAGCGAGCAGGTCGGCGTCATGGTTATGGCGGATGTGGGAAATTTTGCGCCCGAGACAACCGAAATTCTGACAAACTGGGTCAACCAGGGCGGCATGCTGATCCGGTTTGCCGGACCAAGGCTCGCATCCGGGTCATCCGGCTTGTTGCCAGTCCGCCTGCGCAACGGCTCCCGGACCCTCGGCGGCACCTTGTCATGGAGTGATCCCCAGCCATTGGCAGAATTCAGCCCGACAAGCCCGTTCAGCGATCTCGAAGTTTCGTCAGACATCACAGTCTCGCGGCAAGTATTGGCGGAACCTGATATCGGCCTCCCGGAACGTATCTGGGCCAGATTGCAGGACGGCACACCGCTTGTAACCGGCGCCCGGCAAGGCAATGGCTGGCTCGTGCTGTTCCACGTTACCGCCAGCCCGAACTGGTCCAACCTGCCCCTGTCAGGGACATTCGTTGATATGCTTGGCAAGCTCGTGGAACGATCCGGGTTTTCCCAAATCGGGGCGCAGACTGACAATGCTGGAGAGGCGAATGCAACAAATCGCATCAGCCTGCCACCGGTCTCTATTCTGAACGCCACCGGCATAGCCGGCCCGCCACCGGCAAATGCCATTCCAATTTCAGCAGATGATTTTGCGGGGCATGTAGTCGGACCGGATACCCCGCCCGGGTTTTACGGTCATGATGAAGCCTTGCTGGCACTGAACACAATTGCGCCTGACGCGGAATTTTCGCTTCTCCCCGCGCCCCCCGCTGATGCCCGGCAACTAACCTATGCCCGGCTGGCACCGACGCCAATCAAGCGCTGGCTGCTGCTGGCAGCATTCGGTTTGCTGTTGCTGGATGGGTTGGCGGTGATTTTCCTGTCCGGCGGATTGCGGCGTTTAGCCATCAAAGCAGGCCCGATCACACCGGTGATCATTGCATTTGCCCTGACAATATTGGTTTCAGGAAATCCAGCCCTTGCCCAAACCACGGAACCCGACTCCGCCCAATTGTCGCCAGCCGAAGAATTTGCCTTGCGAGCCGCCAACGAGACCCGGCTTGCCTATGTGATTACCGGCAATTCTGAAATTGACGAAACTGCGCGCGCCGGGTTGACAGGGCTGAGCCGCATTCTGCAACAGCGCACTGCGATGGAACCGGGTGACCCGGTCGGCGTGAATATCGCGCAGGACGAATTGGCGTTTTTCCCGCTGATATATTGGCCCCTCACCTCTGATGCCCACGCACTGGATACAACCAGCGCAGCCCGGATAGATGCCTATATGCGCCATGGAGGCACCATCCTGTTTGATACCCGCGAACAGACAATCACCGTAAACCCGAATGACGGCGGTCCCGGCATGGCCGCCTTGCGCCGGGTGTTGGCCTCGCTGGATATCCCGCCGATTGAACCCGTACCGGCGAGCCACGTCCTGACCAAAGCATTTTATTTGTTGCAGGATTTTCCGGGCCGCTACGAAGGCGGCAGATTGTGGACGGAATCATCCCATAACGGCGCCGCAAGCGCCTCCAGCACCAACGCCTCTCGCAACGCCGACGGCGTATCAACCATATTAATCACATCCAACGATTTGGCCGCAGCCTGGGCGATTGATGATTCCGGCCGGCCCATATTCCCGGTCGTTCCAGGCGGCGACCGCCAGCGCGAGATCGCCTACCGGGTCGGCGTCAATATTGTCATGTATACCCTGACCGGAAACTACAAAGCTGATCAGGTACATATCCCCGCTCTACTCGAGCGCCTTGGGCAATAGGGGCGGTATATGGATTTAGATATCGGCTTTGCGCCCCTGTTTCCGACAACCCTTTTGATTGGTTTAACCGCCCTCTCACTGGTCCTTGGGGGCTATATGATTTTGACACGCCGACGCGGCAGATTTCTGCGCGGGCTTGCGTTTGCGGCTTTATTGACGGCGTTCCTGAATCCCACCGTGACGCGGATCGAACGTGACCCGTTGCCCGGCATTGTCGCTCTTGTTGTGGACGCGTCTGAAAGCGCCCGCCTTGCGGAACGACCCGCTCTCAGCGCCACCATTCGTGAAGCCCTGGAAGCCCGCCTGTCCGCCCATGGCGCTTTTGAAGTCAGAACAATTATTGCCAACAGCGACAATGCCACAGGCGGTAGCGGAACACGGTTGTTTGAAAGCATGGCCCACACCCTCGCAGACGTCCCGCCGGAGCAGATTGCTGGTGCGGTGTTCATCACCGATGGCCAAATCCATGATGTGCCCGACAATGTAGGCGCGCTCGGTTTCAACGCCCCGCTTCACGCTTTCATTACCGGCGACACAGATGAGACCGATCGCCGGATCATTCTCAACCAGACCCCGCGTTTTGGTATCGTCGGACAGGAACAACAGGTTACGTTCCGGGTCAGCGATGACGGCGTCAACATTCTGCAACGGGTCCGCGTTACGATACGCCGCGACGGTGAGCAGATCGCAACCCTCAATGCAACGACCGGGGATACAATTACCCTCTCCCTTGGCATTGAGCATGGCGGCGCAACAATATTCGAATTCGAGGTCGAACCACTGGCCGGAGAATTGACGGCTGCCAACAATGTAGCGGTTATGTCTCTCGAAGGGATCAGGGAAAACTTACGGGTTCTGCTGGTCTCTGGCGAGCCGCATCTGGGAGAGCGCACCTGGCGAAATCTGCTTAAATCAGACGCGGCGGTGGACCTGGTGCATTTCACCATTTTGCGCCCACCGGAAAAACAGGACGGCACGCCGATCAATCAATTATCCCTGATCGCTTTCCCGACCCGGGAATTATTCTCGGTAAAAATCGACGAATTTGATCTGATCATTTTTGACCGCTACCAACGGCGCGGCGTTTTACCGATTGTTTATTTCGACAACATTGCTCGTTACGTGCGGGATGGCGGCGCTTTGCTGGTAGCGGCCGGGCCGGAATATGCCGCTCCCGAAAGCCTGTACCGAACCCCGATTGCTCCAGTACTCGCCGCCCAGCCAACAGGCATTGTCATAAATACACCCTATTATCCGATTGTCAGCGAAGCCGGCGCCCGTCACCCTGTAACCCGAGGTCTGCCGGGCACAGTCTTCGACCCGGCAAACGGCAACAATCCCCGCTGGGGTCGCTGGTTACGGATGATCGAAACCAATCCCGATCGCGGACAAACAATTATGAACGGCGCAAACGGTTTGCCGTTATTGACGCTTAGCCATGAAGAAGATGGCCGGGTTGCCATTCTGCTTTCGGATCAGGCGTGGCTCTGGTCTAGAGGCTTTGAAGGCGGCGGCCCCCATATTCCGCTGTTGCGCCGTTTATCTCACTGGTTGATGAAAGAACCGGAGCTGGAAGAAGAGCGCCTTATTGCCTGGCATTCCGGCTCCAATCTGGTGATCGAACGCCACACCATGGCGGAAATACCGGGTGCTGTGATTATAACCGCCCCCGACGGATCAACGGAATCCATGAGGCTGGAACCCACAACACCCGGCATATGGCGCGGCGCTGTTGTAGCCGAAGATACCGGCATTTTCCGGGTCAGCGACGGCGAAGAATCAACGCTTGCCCATGTAGGACCATTAAATTCACTTGAACTGATCAACGTAACCGCGACCGAGCAATTTATCGCGCCACTTGTACAGCAAACCGGAGGCGCGGTTGCGTGGGTTGGGTCCAGCAGCAACGACGACGAAGACACAAATTTCCATATGCCCCGGATCGTTCCCCTGCGCGACGCCAGCGATTGGGCAGGGGATGGTTGGATCGGGTTCAGACGCGTTTCGGCGTCTATGGTTACTGACACCTATTCGCTGTCTCTGTTTGCCGGTCTACTGGGCCTCGCCCTGTTGCTTGGACTTCTTTCAGCCACCTGGTACCGTGAAGGCCGCTAGGTTATTCGTCGCGGACAGGCGACAACAAACCTTCAACTCCTGTCAGGCCACCTTCCTGCAAGGCAAGAACCATAACCCGGTCTGGATCGACGGGTCCGGGAAATTTAATTGTCCCGGGCGCAGCTTTTTCAAACCCGGCTTTTTCGTAATAAGGCGCGTCCCCCACCAGAATGATCCATGAAAAACCGTCTTTGCAGGATGCTTCAACCGCTTCATTGACGAGCTTCAGACCAAACCCCTGACTGGCAAATTCAGGATCCACAACAATCGGTCCGAGCAACAAGCCGACAGAATTTTCAATTTTCACACGGGTCAACCGGATCGAGGCAACCAGCGCTCCGTCAAGCCAGCCGGTATGGCAAAGGCTGGTCACAGGCGACACCCCTTCCCGCAACCGGTAAGCTGTACGGGTAAACCGTCCCGGGCCAAAAGCCCGCGCGTGAAGATTTTCGATAAGTTCCTGATCGTCAGACGTTTCCGCCCTGATTTCAAATTTCAAGTCTGACATAAATGTATTTTCCCGACTGGAGTAAATTCAGCCCGGACAGGTGCAGGTTTTAATGGTAGCCAGGATCTGATCCCAGGTGATGTTCCATCAATTGCATGCCGGACAACAAGCTTTAGTCCCGAATAACGGGCACCTGTCGTCGTCGCGTGTATGTCAGAATTGCCATCATGCCTGTCCGCAAAATGATTTTCGATCAAGAACCAGTCGCATGTAGCACAGTAACAATTGCTTGTCATGCAGCCTTGCCGGTTTTCTCAAAAAATCCCGCAAAAAATGCTTTCCACTTCAAATTTGCCATATTTTTCCTATATTCATGATTATGTTTACCTTGGCTCATTTCTCTGACCCTCATCTGGCGCTGACCCAAAAACCGTCGCTGCCTTACCTCATCAACAAACGCATTACAGGTTATCTGAACCTCCTTCGCCACCGCGCCCACAAGCATCAGGACTGGGCGCTGGAATTGTTGCTGGAAGATATGAAAAGCCGCCGACCTGACCATGTCGCCCTGACCGGCGATCTGGTCAATCTCTCGCTTCCGGCAGAATTTTCCCGCACCCACGCCTGGCTCCGGGAAATAGGCACACCGGACAAGGTCAGTGTAATCCCCGGCAACCACGACGCGTATGTCAGAATTTCCGAAAAAGACGGCATCGCCAAATGGGCGGATTATATGACCGGCGATGTGCGCGACCATGCACCGGCGGATACAGTCCCGCTTTTTCCCTACCTGCGTATTCGCGGCGAAGTCGGCATTCTGGGCCTGTCCAGTGCTGTCACCACAGCGCCCTTTATGGCGACCGGAAAAATTGGAAAAATCCAGTTGGCAACGGCAGAAAAAATGCTGATTGCCATGAAAGAACAGAATATTTTCCGCGCCCTGCTGGTCCATCACCCGGTGATCGAAGGACAGGCCCCAAAATATAAACGGCTAAAAGACGCCGACAAATTGCTTGAAATGGTGGCCCGCACTGGCGTTGATCTGATCCTGCATGGCCACAATCACACCGATACTATCGGCTGGTGCACAACGCCAACAGGCCGGGCGCCGGTTATCGGAGTTCCATCAGCATCTTCGATACAGCGCGAACACAGACCCCCGGCGCAATATAATCTCTATGGAATTGCGCGCGATCAGGAAAACTGGAAAATCGACATGGTATCGCGTCGCCTCAAACCCAATACCAGAAATTTCCAAACCGTCCGCCGCATGAACCTTGTTCCCGGCTCAGGGGATCTGGACATATCCATAGGCGAGCAAGAGGACGATACCGGCGACAACGCCTAAGATAAATGACGCGATTGCAGATCCAAACCCGCCGCGACTTACAGAAACAACAGGTGCTGTATCCGCACTATCTTCGCTCTCGGTATCTTCCGCGACAACCGCAAAATCTCCAGCTGCCTCAAGCGCCTTTTCGCGTTCGATGATCCGATGAGCGGCATAATCGTGAATGCGCGCCGAAACCGTTTCTGGATCGGTTGATTCAAACAAAACCTGCCGCCCGTCCCGGGTATCGCGCATAAACCGGTAGGTGCGCCGGTCACGTCCCATCACCACAAAGGCAAGCATGTCGATCCAGAGCCGGGGCCGGTTACCCTTGCTCAACACAATCTCAAACATATCGTTGTCGGGCGGAACAACATTCAGGCTCTCGCCGAGATTTCCAAACAAGACTTCAAGCCGCGCAATTTCAGCGCCGCGCATATCAGATTGCACATCGGTCCGCTCGGCTTGCGCTTCGCGGGCGCGATGGATCGCTTCCTTCAACCGGGAATCCGGCGCTGGTGCAGGTACATTATCTTCTGTGTGTTCCATGGCACTTACCAATTGAGTCGTGGCCGCATCGCGATCATAATAGCATGCTGGCCGGGAATGTTGAGTCCGGTCTGACTTACCCTTTCTAATCCCCCTTTGGAGCAAAATTATGGAATTGCCAGCGAGCGCCCAGCGCTTCAAAAATGCCGCCACCGAAGCCGGGTTGGAAATCGACATTATGGAAATGCCGGATAGCACCAGAACCGCCGAAGAAGCAGCCGCCGCCTGCAAATGCGAAGTTGGTCAGATCGTCAAATCACTTGTATTTACCGGCCATGACAGCGGCGACATTTATATGTTGCTGGTATCCGGCAGCAACCGCGTCAATCAAAAGGGAATAGCCGCTGAAATCGGCGAAGCCCTCGACCGCCCCGAAGCGGATTTCGTGCGCACACATACGAGTTATGCAATTGGTGGCATCCCGCCGCTTGGCCATGCCACACCCATAAAAACCTGGCTCGATAAAGACCTGCTGCAATATAAAACGGTTTTCGCCGCTGCCGGGACTCCGCGCTGCATTTTCAGCGTTGATCCGCAAAAACTGGCGACGGCGGCAAATGCAACAATCACCACGGTCACCTGAACATGGATATTGCCACCCTGATTGGGCCCTGGTTGTGGGTGATCTTCACCCTTGTGGCATCCACCAGCCAGACATTTAGAAACGCCCTCCAGCACGACCTGACAAGCATTCTTGGCACCGCCGGGGCAACCAATGTCCGGTTCCTGTTTGGCCTGCCATTTGCCATAATATTTTTCGTCATTGTGACCAATTATTACGGTATGCTGGGCATGCCCGAAGGCACCACACTATTATGGACTTTGCTTGGCGCGACGGCCCAGATTTTAGCAACGGCCCTGATGCTGGCCGCCATGCAACACCGCTCATTTGTTGTGTCGATTGCATTTGTCAAAACCGAAGCCGTGCAGGTTGCCCTGTTCGCCCTTGTGTTTCTCGGTGAGCTGATCTCGCTCTGGCTGGCCGTCGCCATTCTGGTGGCAACAACGGGCGTGGTTATCCTGTCGACAAAATCAAATACAGGAAATTTGCGAGGTGCAAGCGCGAAACCCGCTTTGATGGGGATCGCAGCTGGTGCACTATTCGCTTTGTCGGCGGTTGGGTTCCGGGGCGCTATTCGCTCGGTCGAGACGGATCATTTCGTGCTCGCAGCCACCACTATCCTTGTCATGGGTCTGACCATGCAAACCATTTTGGTGACCATCTGGCTGAAGTTACGGGCACCTGAAACCATCACAAAAATCATGTCCCATTGGCGCACTTCGCTCGGTGCCGGATTTTTGGGGGCATTCGCATCGCAAGCCTGGTTCCTGGCCTTCGCGCTTGAAAGCGTAGCCAAGGTCCGCACCCTCGCTCTTGTTGAAGTCTTGATCGCCGGCTTGATCTCAAAACGGCTATTTTCGCAAACCACCAGCAAACGCGAATATATTGGCATCGTCTTGATTATTGTGGGTGTCGTCATACTTCTGAATATGCGTTGAGCAATTGCCTGGACACAAAATTGCAGATAAGCAATGTGGCTGTTGTTCGAGAGGAACATAATATTTCCATGTCCGTGGTTATCGAAATCAATGACCTGACCAAGGTCTATGGCGACAATCTTGAAGCCCTTAAGGGTATCAATCTGGAAATCAGACGCGGTGAGATTTTTGCTTTGCTTGGCCCCAATGGCGCTGGCAAGACGACCCTTATCGGCATCATCTGCGGCATCGTGAATCCGTCCAGCGGCAGCGCCAGGGTCAACGGATTTGATGTCCAGAAAGATTATCTGAAAAGCCGCGCGGTGATTGGCTACGTACCCCAGGAACTGACCACCGAGACATTTGAAAGTGTCATGGATACGGTCAAATATTCACGCGGGTTGTTTGGCAAGAAACCTGATGCCGCCCATATCGAAAAAGTGCTCCGCGCATTATCGCTGTGGGACCGCAAGGACAGTAGCATTATGTCTTTATCCGGCGGCATGAAGCGGCGTGTATTGATCGCCAAGGCGCTCTCGCATGAACCGGAAATCCTGTTCCTTGACGAACCGACAGCAGGTGTTGATGTGGAGTTGCGCAAGGAAATGTGGGGCGTTGTGCGGAACTTGCGTGATAACGGTGTCACCATTTTCCTGACCACTCATTATATCGAAGAAGCCGAACAAATGGCCGACCGGGTCGGTGTTATCGATCAGGGCCAACTGGTTCTGGTTGAAGATAAAGACAGCCTGATGCGCAAACTCGGTTCCAAGCAATTGACGCTGGATTTGCACAAGTCACTAAAGAGCATCCCGAAAACCGTTGCCCGCAAAGGGCTCACGCTCACCAACAATGGCACCCAACTGGTTTATTCCTACGATACAAAAGCGGAACGCACTGGAATAACCGCCTTGTTGAATGCCTTGAGCAAAGCGAAAATCAAATTCCGTGATCTCAGCACCAGCCAGAGTTCGCTGGAAGACATTTTTATCAGCCTGGTCGAGAAAAAGAAATGAACCTGCGCGCCGTCAAAGCCATCTATATGTTTGAGATGATGCGCACCTGGCGCACGCTGGCCCAGAGCATCGTTGCACCGGTCATTTCTACCATTTTGTACTTTATCGTTTTCGGTGCGGCCATCGGTTCGCGTATCACCGAAGTCGAGGGTGTCAGCTATGGGACCTTCATCGTGCCCGGCCTGATCATGCTCTCGGTGCTCAACCAGAGCGTCTCAAACGCGTCTTTCGGAATTTATTTCCCTCGCTTTATCGGCACCATTTACGAAGTGCTTACCGCACCCATTAGCTTTTACGAAATCACGCTCGGTTATGTGGGCGCAGCGGCAACCAAATCGATCATTCTCGGCCTGATCATTCTGGCGACCGCCGGGCTGTTTGTGCCACTGGAAATTGCCCATCCCTGGTGGATGGCCCTGTTTCTGGTATTGACGGCGTTCAGCTTCAGCCTGTTCGGTTTTATCATCGGTATTTGGGCAGACAATTGGGAGAAGCTGCAAATCGTCCCGATGCTGCTGATCACCCCATTGGCGTTTCTTGGGGGTAGCTTTTATTCGGTCAGCATGTTGCCGCCTGCGTGGCAAACCGTGACCATGTTCAACCCGATCGTTTATTTGATCAGCGGGTTCCGCTGGAGTTTTTTTGAGATATCCGACGTCCCAGTCGAACTAAGCCTCACCATGGTCGGATTATTCATGCTGCTATGCCTGGTGGCGGTTTGGTGGATTTTCAAAACCGGATACCGCCTGCGCGACTAAAACGCTTCGCTTAAATCAGCAAGGCCGTTTGAACGCATCACGCTGGCGCTCAATTTCCGGGCGGCAGACACATCCTTCAAGATGATCATTCACCATCCCCATCGCCTGCATGAAAGCATAAACCGTGGTCGGACCGACGAATGACCAACCGCGCTTTTTCAGTTCTTTCGAGAGGTGCGTGGATTCCGGCGTTTTTCCCATGGCGGTCATGGCCGCATAATCGCAAACATCCGGGCGCGCCTCAGCACCTGGCTCGAACCCCCAGAAATACGCTGCCAGCGATCCGAATTCTTCGACCATTTCCAAAGCCCGGTTGGCATTGTTGATGGTGGAGACAATCTTGCCCCGGTGGCGAACAATCCCGGCATCCTGCACGAGACGCTCGATATCGCAATCGTCAAATTTGGCGATTTTTCCGAAATCAAAGCCTGCAAAGGCGGCGCGGAAATTCTCGCGCTTGCGCAGGATCGTCAGCCAGCTAAGGCCGGACTGAAACCCTTCCAGGCAGATTTTTTCAAAAAGCGTGTTGTCGTTTCCCTGAGGATTGCCCCATTCATTGTCGTGGTAATCCAGATAGTCAGGCTTGTTGCCGTGCCACCAGCATCTGACGATGCCGTCTTCACCCTGAATAAGACCTTTTGGTAATTCGTCTGACATCTTGTTTGCTCCGCCCGCTTTGCCGGCGGACTGGACTAAATCCCAGGCACATCCGGCACGCAAATTTCTGTCTCTTCTTGCAACAATGCTTTCAGTGACGCAAGTAACGGCGCGCGGATATCGCCGCGATCAAGCGCAAACGCGATATTGGCCGTCAAAAATCCAACCTTGCTGCCGCAATCGTAGCTCGTACCCTTGAAGGTATGTGCAAAGAATTCCTGCCGCGCCATGAGTTGCAGCATTGCATCTGTCAGTTGAACTTCACCGCCAGCGCCCTTTGTTTGGCCTGCCAAAATATCAAAAATTTTGGGTTGCAGAATATACCTGCCAAGGATCATCTTGTTTGAGGGCGCGGTGCCGGTGGGTGGTTTTTCAACCATGCCGGTAATTCCGTGAACACCATCAATTTCATCCCCAAGTGCGACGATGCCATATTGATGAGCTTCTTCCGGCGATACCTCTTCAACTGCAATAACATTGCCGCCATGGCGCTGATACACATCTACCATCTGGGCGAGGCACCCTTTTTCGCTGCGCACCAGCACATCCGGTAAAAGCAGGGCGAAAGGTTCGTCGCCAACCAAATGCCGGGCGCACCAGACCGCGTGGCCAAGCCCGAGCGGCGATTGCTGGCGGGTAAAGCTGACCTCCCCCGGCCCCGGCAAATCTTCGGCCAAAGCCTCAAGCGCATCCGTTTTGCCGCGCTCCACCAAAGTCTGTTCAAGTTCAGCCTGGATATCGAAATGGTCTTCAATGACGCCCTTGTTGCGGCCCGTCACGAAAATAAACTGCTCAATGCCGGCTTCGCGCGCCTCGTCCACCACATGCTGGATCAAGGGCCGATCGACAACGGTCAGCATTTCTTTTGGCATCGCCTTGGTGGCGGGAAGGAATCTTGTTCCAAGTCCGGCGACGGGAAACACCGCTTTTCTGATCGGTCGAGCCATGACGTAATCCTACCTTACAATTCCCGGGCAATTCCCCACGAGATTATCAATTTCGGGAAAACAAGGCGTAAACGGTATTAAATGCTCTATCACCCAGTCTCAGCGCCAGATTCCGGTAATACCAGATCGGCTTTCTTCATCCGCGAGAACAGGAACCAGATTATGATGCCGGCCACCACCAGAATGGCGATACCGAGCAATGGCCGGTAGAAAACCCAGGCGATTGCAATTGTGACAAGCGACAGGCTGCCCGCCAGCAAAGCGGAAACAAAGCTGATCCCGGTGCCGACAATCTGCCCAACCAACGGCACGATCGCAGCAATTGTCCGCAATACGCCAAACAGCAGCTTGAAGCCGATAAACATCATCATGAAGCCTGCAAACCGCAGCGCCCAGGTGAGATATTTGTTGCGCAGCTCCGCCGCCTTGAACATGGCGACGGCGGAAACAATGCCCATATCCAGCAATTCAATTGTGCCACCGGCTTCGGCCTGAAACGGAGCCAGACCGTTTCCCGCCTGCGCCGCGATGACACTGACTTCGGTAGGCCTGACAATGGTGAGGTTGATCCGCAAATCGCCAATCGCAGGGGATTGCGGGTTGCCCACGTGGATGCTGCCATTGACGAGGCGGGCGCGATAGCCAAGGCTCGCCGGGATCGTCACATTATCCGATACCGGCAAGGCTTCTTCCCCGGAAATGGAGCCGATCAGGCTCGACGACAGCCGATACACCCCAACCGAGACCTGGTTGGCTTGCCATGAATCAGATGAAAGCGCCATTTGGCCAGGATTCCGATGCCCCGTCTGATTTTTGAAACGCGAAGAATCTATCACCTGCTCCGACCAGACCATCTCATAATTATAGGTGGTGACCGTCTCCGTCCCCCCACCAAATTTTTCGCGGGTCTCGCTGGTGGAGCTTTCCCACCATTGATACATTTCAACATCGCGGCCAAGACGGATGGCATTTTCAGAGACGCCCAATACCGGGTCCGTGACATTTTCGCTGGTTTCCGCGCGGCCGGTAAAATGGATTAATTGCCCCTCGTTAGCAGGGTCGCGGGTGGCGGCATCAACTGAGACCACAAGACCGGCACCTTCTTGCAAAGTTTTATACCGCTCTACCGCCCGGCCCTCGTTCCAGAACAGGAACGGGAAAGCAATGACGATCAACAACAACCCGAAAAGCATGCCTGTGAGAGCACCTTTCATGCGTCCAAACCATGATTGACTGGTGGTTTCCTGAAAGCCGTTACTCATAATCGCATTCTCCGTCTATTGGAGTTGAACCCTAACATATCAGGAGGTTCAGGCAATGATCCGTAGTCGGAACAACACCCATCACACAAAGTCCAGCGCACAAAAAAAGGCGGCCCTTGCGGACCGCCTTCTCATACATTTCTGAAAGCCGGTTTTACTGGCAGAATTGCCGCGGACCGTTGCCATAAGGCTGGAACGTGCCGTCACCAGGGCGGAACGAGCGGTAGCGCCTGTCACAATCGGCATACCAACCCGGTGACCATGGCTCATAACCGCCACCGCGATGAGCCCGTACCGGTTGTTGATATCTGGCGGACTGCATGCAACGACCAAACTGGCGGTCGTAAGCCGCATTCCAGCGTGCATCATGGGTTGCGGCACCAGCGAGAGCGCCAACGCCGCCGCCGATCAGAGCACCACGGCCAGCAGACCGGCTACCTCTGGAACTACCAATAATGGCCCCCAGGGCGCCGCCAAGAAGCGCACCACCGACGGCACCTGATCCTGGGCTGCGAGCAACACGGTTCGCATGGTTTCTGGCTTCACGGTCACATTGTGCGCGCGAAGCAGCTTCTGCCGGGACTGAAACCGGGATGGCCAGTGAAGTCGACATAATCGCCGCCACCAGTAAGCTTGTTGTAAATTTCTGTTTCATGTTTACCTCCAAGGCTTATTGAAACACCATACCCTCACGGAAACATGATGAACACTGATTGAGGTCAATTCAAGACCTTTTTGGTTCCAAAGTGAATCAGGCCACAACCCCGACATATTGGTTGAGGGTGTTTTCGTCCCGCAAAGCCTTGCTGTCGCCATTGTAAACGATCATGCCACGGTCCATGACAATAGTGGTTTCCGCAAACGCCAAAGCAAATTTTACATGCTGCTCCACAAGCAAAATTGCCAGATTAAATTCGTCGCGCAAGCGGGTAATGATCTCGCCAAGTTCCTCCACTATCACTGGTGCCAGTCCTTCTGACGGCTCATCCATCAACAGCAATTTCGGGTTGCCAACAAGCGCCCGCGCAATCGCCAGCATCTGCTGTTCACCACCGGACAATTGGTTGCCCCGGTTCGAACGCCGCGCCGCCAGATTGGGAAATAAATCAAATACCTGCTCAACCGACCAGTCACCAGACTGGCGGGCCACATCGATATTTTCCTGCACCGTGAGGGACGGAAATACTTCCCGTTCCTGAGGCACATAGCCAATCCCCATCCGGCATCTTTTATACGCCGCTACCCGGGTCAGGTCTTTTGATTCGAACCGGATCGACCCGTCGCGCAAATTGGCATGGCCCATAATGGTCGCCAGCAGCGACGATTTTCCGACCCCGTTACGACCGATAATTGAAACGCACTGGCCCTCCGAAAGGGTCAGATTCAAATTTTCAAGAACAATCGTTTCGCCATACCCGGCAGATACATTTTCAAGCTGAAGCAGCGGATCAGGCATCGAGGCTCTCCCCCAGATAAACTGCCCGCACTTGCTCGTTTTCGGCAATTTCCTCGGGCGTGCCTTCGGTAAGAATAGCCCCGCTCACAAGCACACTGATACTTTTTGCAAACCTGAACACAACGTCCATGTCATGCTCGATGATCAAAACCGCAATATCGTCACCGAGCGCGTCCACCGCATCCAGAATGATAGGGGTCTCGGTAGAAGGTACACCTGCCGCTGGTTCATCCAGCAACAAAACTTTCGGAGACAGACCAAGCGTAATCGCGATTTCCACGAGCCGCTGGCGACCATAGGGCAATTCCTCGATCACGGTCAGGGCGTCGCTCTGCAGACCAAGCCGTTTCAGCAGGACCATAGCTTCATCGAGAACCTCAGAATTGCGCCACGCCTGGCTCCAGAATACATGATTTTTACCCAACCGTTCCGAAACCGACAGAGCTACATTTTCCAGCGTGGTAAGTTTTCGGAAAAGCTGGTTTATCTGAAAAGTACGCGCGAGACCGTTTTTGACCCGGCCAGATTCACTCATATTGGTTACGTCGCGCTGTTCTAGAAAAATATTCCCCTGATCGGGCTTTAAAACACCGGTCATCAAATTTATAAGGGTTGTTTTACCGGCACCATTTGGGCCGATAAGAGCGTGGCGCGCACCCGCTTCGAGAGTCAAATGCACATTTTGCGTAACTGCCAACGCACCGAAACTCTTGTACAAGCCACGAACTTCAAGAATACCGGTCATGCTTTGAGCCTTTTGCAAAACCGGACAAAAGATTCAAGTGCACCCAACAATCCTTGCCGGAAAAACAGGGCCGTCAATACGAGCACAAAGCCCAGCCCCAATTCCCAATATGCCGGATATTCCTTGGCCAGCTCATCTTCGACGAGAATGTAGACGAGCGCTCCGACAAATGCCCCGTAAAGTCGACCGGTTCCTCCGAGCACAAGAACGATCAGGATGGTGCCCGACCGCGCAAAACTGAGCACATCAAGGGTTACATACGCATTCACTTGCGCAAACAATGCCCCGGCAATTCCCGCCATGAATGCGGAGATTGTATAAATTGTGACAAGCCGAAGATGCACCGGTGATCCAATTGCCCGCATCCGTTCGGTATTTTCGCGAATGCCAACCAGGCTGCGCCCAAAAGCTGAATTTACAATGCGGCGGCACGCCAGAAACACAAAAAATGTCGCTATCAGGGAATACCAGTAATAATTCCGGCGCCAGAGGTCATTCTCGAATATCCCGAAAATCGGATCGATCACGATACCGGAAAGCCCGTCAAAACCGCCTGTCCAGACTTCGGTGACATTGGCCAGTTCAGCCATCATGATACCAAGCGCAAGCGTCAGCATCAAAAGCGCCAAACCGTGATACCTGAGCAATATCCACCCGGTAGCAAAGCCGAATGCACCTGCCACCGTAGCGCCTGCCAGAAGACCGGAAATCGGTTCATTCCACCCCAAATGAGCCGAAAGCATTCCGGTCACATATGCGCCTGCACCAAAATAAGCCGCATGACCAAGCGTGACGACTCCGCCATAACCAAGGATCAGATCAAGTGACAGCGCAAAAATGATCGTGATCAGAATTTGCACGCCGAGATTAAGCGTGATCGGCTGTAAAAAGAAAATCGCAACCGCCACAATCCATGGCAACGCCTCTGCCCAGTGCCAGCGCGTGCGGTCACGCAAAAATACGACAGGGTTTTCAGCGTCATAGACCTTCGTGGTCATTGGGATGCTCCTTTGCCGAAGAATCCGTCAGGCCTTATCAGCAACACAGCCACCGTAACGACATAGATAAAAAAGGCACCGCCTTCCGGCCATAGATATTTGCCGGCGGTATCGATAACGCCAAGAACGATTGCTGCCAGAAAGGCACCACGAAGACTGCCAAGTCCCCCGACCGCAACCACGATCAGGAAGAGCACCAGATAGTTAAACGCAAAGGTCGGTGAGATGCCGACAATGTCGATCGCCAATCCGCCACCAACGCCTGCAAGACCGCTGCCCAGAGCAAACGTCAGAATGAAGAGCTTGTCCACGTCAATGCCAACGGCTTGTGCCATCTGGCGATTGTCGACGGCGGCCCTGATTTTGGCACCAATAATGGTCCGCTCAAACCCGAGCCAGAGCGCAATCGCCATCACAAAGCCAACCACAATCATAAAGAACCGGTAGGTTGGGAATGTCTTGAAACCAAGGTCAATTTGCCCCTTGAGAAATTCCGGCAAAACAATTGCCGGTGGGTTAGGCCCGAAAATCAGCGTAACCCCGGCAATCGCCATAAAGGTAATGCCGATTGACATCAAAACCTGATCAAGTTCACCGGCTTTATAAAGCGGCGCGTAGAGAAGCCGTTCTAGAGGAATAGACATGATCGCAACGAAAAAGAATGCCAGCACAAGGGCCGGGATAAATGGCACGCCGAGCATGTTCATGCACGCCACCGTTACATAACCACCCGCCATGGCAAACGCTCCATGAGCGAGGTTGACGAAGCCCATCAGCCCCATGGTGATAGATAGCCCTACTGAAATAACGAAGAGCAACATGGCGTAGGCCAGGCCATCGAAAAAAATACTAACTGCAGAAGTAACAAAACCTGACATGGATCTGATGCGCCCGCTTAAATCTCGTGAAAACAAAACAGGGGCCTGATGGTCTCATCAGGCCCCTGGAAAATGTCTGACGGTTATTCGCCGCCGCACCGCCCGATAGCCAGAGCCTTACAGGGGTCTGCAACCTGAGGAATGGTGCCAAGCACATTGATGCCAAGACGGCCATCATCGCGCCGGACAACTTCATGAATATTGGAATCCATCACAATATCCCGGGTTTCAGGGTCGATCATGATATGACCGCGTGGGCTTTCAAATTCCCAACCGCTCAATGCGGCCATGGTGCCTTCAGCAGTGATAACACCATTCTGCTCAGTAATGGCATGAGCAATTGCAGCCATGCCGTCCCAGCCACCAACAGCCATGAAGTCTGGCGTTGAATCTTCGCCGTAAGCTGCTTTCCATGCGGCCACAAACTCCAGGTTTACAGGGGTCTGATAGTCAGCTGAATAATGATGCATGGTGATGAGACCAACCGCGTCGTCGCCCATATCCTGCAACTTGGTGTCCTGGGTAATATCGCCAGGACCGATCAGACGGATGCCAGCTTCGGCCATGCCGAGTTGGGCAAATGTCTTGATAACCGCAGTGGCGTGATTGCCAGCCGGAACAAACACATAGAAGCAATCCGGAGCGGCGTCTTTCACACGCTGGAAGAACGGTGTGAAATCAGGAACCTCACGAGGTCCGCCCATCGGAATATCTTCAATCAGTGAACCACCAGAAGACTCAAACCCGGTCTGGAAAGCATTGCGGCTGTCCTTGCCCGGAGGATAATCCGTATAGCCAGCGGCTGCTGTTTCACAGCCCAGGGTGTCATGCGCATACTGGCCCATCGGATATCCCGAATGCCACATGGTGAAAGACACCCTTGCGATATAAGGCGACAAGCTCGGAATCCAGGCTGTACCCGCATTCATGATGATCATCGGAACTTCGCCCTGGGTCGCCAGAGGCGCACTGGCCATGGCGTTTGGCGAGAATACAAACCCGGCAAGGATATCAACTTCCTCAGCCGTGATCAGTTCCTGAACCGCATTCTTGGCGATATCGCCGCCAGGGCGTTTTGAATCGCGCTTGATCAGCGTGACCGTATGACCGCCAAAGGCTTCCGGGTGGGTTTCCATGTAAAGGCTCATGCCGCGATCTATTTGTTCGCCAAATTGCGCTGCACCGCCCGAATAGGTCAGAACGACACCTATCTTTACTTCCTCAGCCTGAACCGGCTGAGATACAGCCAAAAACGGCAATGAAGCCGCCATCAAGCCTGCAAAAAGTCCTGCTTTCAAAGACATTTTTCTCTCCCTGTGAATACACTGTTCGCTATCTGGCACAGAGATTGTGTCAGCGCCGCCAACAGCAATTAGTCCCCTCTAATTGCCGGGTTGCCCGACAATAGAGAAGTATACTGGTCCGTCACATATGACATATCAAGGGCAAAAACGCAGAATCAATGATCGCTGCAAAAAACAAATCAGGGTTGTCAGCAGAATCGCAAACTAAAGGCGGATCGCTGCTTCACCCCAAAGATTGTAGGCTTTGTAACCCTGCCCCCATTTGCCAGTTTCGGCATCATCCTTGAGCACATCCAGTTCGTTGGAAATCTCGACCTTGTTGCCATCCGGGTCCTGGACCATGAAAAATAAATTATTCCCGACACCGTGGCGACCAGGCCCCCAGAAAATCCGGGTCTCGAAAGTTGCAAAATGATCGGCCCAATCGCGAACATCGTTCCAGTCATTGGTTTCCATCGAGAAATGATCCAGCACGGCCATGTCGCCTTTGAAGACCGCAAAAGAATGATGCTCGGCATCGGAACGCAAAAACGAAGCCATCAGGCTGTCATCTTCTTCCAACACATAGTCTGACAGGCGCATCCCGACGACATTTTGGTAAAAATCACCCATCTCAACCGGTTGTGCTGACGCGACCACCACATGTTGCAACCGGCCGGGCAAACCCGAATGGGTATTATTTGGCGCGGAGGATTTTACAATTCTGATTTCGACCCCATCCGGGTCAGTGAAACAAAACCCTTCCGATCCAAACGCACCGGAAATGTCTGCTATTTCCACATGCCCTGCCATCAGATCCCGCGCCTTGGCGATATCGGCCTCATCCTCGGATGCGATAGAAAAATAGCGCAGTTTTTGCGATTTTCCATCAACCAATATAAGCCGCCGTTCGCGACCTTCCAGCGCCACAAAATCCGCCCCTTCGCCCACAATCGAAAGATCGATCTGCTTGCAATAAAATTCCTGCATTGCCGCCCGTTGCGGCGTCTCGATAGCGATGTGGTCGAGATGAAGTTTGATATCTTGAAGCATGATTTTCCCCATAAATTCCGCACCCCGTCCCGTCAGGCATCCATCAATGGCGACGGCTTTAACGGGTCTTCACTGAGAATGACCGTCAGCGGATCATTTTCAAGTTTTGGATACAAATCCATCACCAGCGGGTCATGCCCCGGAATAATATGATCAGGCGTCGGCGCCAACCGGCGCAACGTGTCATACCCTTCCAGATATTGCGCTACATCGATAACAATCGGAAACGGATTTCCGCTGGTCATGTTTTCGAAAAAATGCGCCGCATCAGACGCCAGCACCAACGTGCCGCGCCTGGTATTGACGGTGACCGCCTGTAATCCTTTTGAATGACCACCGATAAGGTGCAGGCCGATGCCCGGAGATAATTCCTGATCACCATCAACAAATCGCACCCGGTTATTGAAATTACAACGGACCAGATCAACCACATCATCTTCTTCAAATGGCATGCGAATGGCCGCGTGGCGAATATAGCGCCCGGTAGCAAACTTGACTTCTTCGTCCTGGACCACAAATTCGGCATTCGGAAATTTCTGGATATTGCCCGCATGGTCATAATGGAGATGGGTCAGGATAACAGTTTTTACGTCTGCTGCGGCAATGCCCAACACTGAAAGGGCTTCAACCGGGCAGCGGGTCAGCGTCCGTTTCCGGGCGTCCGCGCGCCGCTGGTCGAACCCCGTATCCACCACAATAACGCCGTCCGGTCCCCGCAGCACCCAGATATAATAATACATCGGCAGCGGGCCATCATGGGGATCCTGGAAAATGAAAAAATCCCGCGACGGGCGTATGGTCTTTGCATATTTCAGCGCGTAAACCTCATATTCCGGCAATTTGGTCATATCGCATTATCCTCAAGATATTTGTAAATTTCAGTGTGATCGGCACCGGACGCCAATTGTTCGTCGGCCTTGCTCCACATCTCTGACGCCTGCTTCAAAATAGGCACTTCAAGGCCCAACTCGCCAGCCAGCTGTGATGCCGCGCGCAAATCCTTGGCCATCAGATCGAGTGCAAAGCCGGACGCGAAATTATCGTCCAGGATTAGCGAATGAAATTTGCTCTCGGTCGAGTTATTACGGCCCGTGGAAGAATTGATAACGTCAATCATGGTGCCACGATCAAGCCCGAATTTCTGGCCCACAATCAGCGCTTCACTGGCGGCGGCCAGACCGGTTGCTGATAGAAAATTATTCAGCGCCTTCAGGGCATGGCCGGACCCAAGCGGCCCGGTACGGAAAATCCGCCCCATTGTTTCAAGAACGGGTGTTGCGGTTTCAAGCGCCGCTTCATCATCACCGCCCAGCATGATCGCCAATTCGCCACTAACGGCCTTTTTCGTACCCCCCGATACCGGCGCATCCAGCATCGCGACACCAAGGTCCGCAAGGCGTTTACCTGTCGCTTGCGTGGTTGCCGGATAAGATGAACTCATATCGACAACGATATTTCCAGCTTCCAGCCCGTCCGCGAGACAATCTGCACCCGGCCCGAATAAAGCTGCGGCCACGATATCAGCATTGGGCAACATGGTGATGATGATGTCAGCGGCTTTGGCTGCATCATCAAGGCCAGCAGCCGAAGCTACATTCAATTCGTTGGCAAGGGCGCTACAAACATCAACACGAAGATCGAACAGGACCAGATCGCATCCAGCCTTCGCCATGTTTCGCGCCATTGGCGCCCCCATATTGCCGAGCCCGATAAAGGCAGTTTTCGTCATGCTCAATTTCCCGTTTCAAGATTCATGTGTTGACCAGAAGAATACAGAGAAATGCTGCGACACAAAGCCTGGAATTTGCAACCGGCGCTTCCTGTTGTAAAAAAACATTATACATATAAAATAATTAGGCCATCATCCAGAAACCCGGATGAATGATCGGCAATAAGGGGTTTAGCCAACCATGGATGCACAACAGGTCAAAGAGCTTGCAAAGTCTCTTGGGGCCGATCTTGTTGGTATCGCCAGTGCCAAAACCCTGAATGCGTTTCCGCCTGATCCGCTCTGGCCGCAAACGCCAGAGCTTATTTCCAAAAGCTGCAAAAGCGTCATTGTGGTTGCGAGCCGGATTCCGGTCGCCGCCTTCCGTGCCAAATCCGGCGTTGTCGTCCAGTATATGGACATGCTGGTGCTGCGGCGCATGGACAAGATCGCCTACCGGATCGCCGACGCTCTGGAAAAAGAGGGCCACCCATCATTTGTCACCGCCGCTCAGGAAACCGACTGGGATTTCAAACATGCCAGCTATGGCCGCCTCTCAACCCGGCATATGGGAATCGAGGCCGGTCTCGGCACATTCGGGCTGGAAGTGAATATTCTGACACCGGAATTCGGCCCGCGGATTTATCTGACCGGCATCCTGACCGATCTGGAACTGGAGCCGGATAGAATCATGACCGAGCAGGTTTGTATCGGTGAATCCTGTTCCCGCTGCCTCCATTCCTGCCCGACCGATGCGGTCAAACATTTCGGTATCGACAAGCGCAAATGCGCCGAAGCCGCCCAGGAATTTGGTTTCATGACGTCGCTCGCCACCTGGGAACGGTTTATTGATGGCGACACCGAACAGAAAAAAGAGGCCATCCGCTCACGCGATATTTACGGCCTCTGGCAAGGCCTGTTGCGGGTCGTCGGCTCGTTTGGCGATTGCCCGCGCTGTCTGGCCGTCTGCCCGGTCGGCAACGATTACCATGCCCATTTATCAAGCGAGCAAAAGGTCATTCCAGAAAAGACACCGGAAAAGGTCGCACGGGGAAAAGCCTTCAAACAGGCCCGCAAAGACGGCGATGAGATTGATGGCCTGAACCAATGGAACCGGCGTTGGGTCGGCCCGGACGGGTATCAGGGCATGGTCGCCCGGCAGATGCAGGAATTCAAAAAACAACAGGCGCAACGGGCCAGCGAAAATAAATTCAAGCGCGAACCGGAGGACATATCCTGATGGTGGAAATATTTCAAAGCGCGATCAGCGCGGAAGATATCAAGGCCAAAACCCGTGCGTTGGGATTGGACCTGACCGGGATAGCTGATGCGAGCGTAATGAACGAAAACCCGTCTGATCCCGACGACCCGCGCCGCCCGGCAGATATATCCGACCATGATGCGGACCGGGTTATCGTTATCGCCAAGCGGCTCAATATGGGCGCGACCCGCCTGACCCGCTGGGACGAGCGTCACAAATATTATAATGATGAGCTAACCCTCACGATGCTTGAAGAAGCCGCCCTTGAGCTGGTGCTCTGGCTGGAGGATCAAGGCTATCCGGCCCTGATGATCCCGCCGACACATACCGATCCCTGGGCTTATCAAGGCGATCCGAAAGCGCATTTGCACACAATCCTATCGCTGCCCCACGCTGCCGTGGAAGCGGGCCTCGGCACCCTTGGCCTGAACCAGCAATTGCTGACACCGGAATTCGGCCCGCGCGTTATGCTCGGCGCAGTACTTACCTCAGCACCGGTAGAACCGGATTTGAGGGAAGAAACCGGCCTGTGCCATGGCCCTGCATGTGGGCGCTGCCTTTCTTCCTGCCCCGGCGATGTGATCAAACATTGGGACCGCGACTGGGCGGCGTGTGACCGCTACAAATCTCCTCATGGCTTTGCTGCCTTGACCGAACACGTTGAAAATATCATCGACGAGCCGGACAATCAGAAAAAGAAAGCGATGCTGCGCTCCGAAGATCAATTTTATATCTGGCAAAGTATCCTGCGCGGCTCCGGCGTCGTTACCGGCTGCCGCCGCTGTCAGGATGTCTGCCCGGTGGGCGCGGATTATGAGAGCTTGAGTGACGCGCTTGAAGAGATTGCAGAAGCCAGTGACGAAAAAACTGCGCGGCTGCAAGAATATGTCAAAGCTGAAACCAGCGGCGAAATACCTCCCGCCTACAAAGACGCATCGCGTTGGATTGGCACTATTTCCGGGACACAAAAATGAAACCAGAAACCAGCCCCCTGCCGATCCCGAAATCCCGTGAGGACCTCGCGGCGCATCAAAGCCGACGTAAAAGGGTGGCGGTGGAAAATGCCAAACGCTCAAAATTCTGGCAGGGCAAGCTCGACCATATCAACATGGACTATCTGGACCAGCCGGAGGAATGGGCGAAAATCCCGATCCTTCACAAAGATACATTGCGGGAAATTGCCGACGATAATTTCTTCGATACCTTCTGCATCGCGCCGCGCTCCGAGATCAGCGAGTTTTGGCGCTCCGGTGGATCAACCGGAAAACCGCTTTTTTACCCACGCACCTTTGAAGACATAAAATACGCCATGGCCGCCTTTGGCCGTTCTTATGAAATGATGGAAGTTACACCGGACGATGTCGCCCATAACAGCTTCCCGCTGGGCATCCACCCGGCTGGCCATATGTGGGGGCGCTCCGCCAGCCTTCACGGCGTCGGCGTCAATTGGTCCGGTGCCGGATCAGGAACTCCCTCCGCTATGCAACTGGCCCTGCTTGATATGATGCAACCCTCGATCTGGATGGGGATGCCAAGCTTCGGGCTTCATCTCGCCAATCTGGCGGAAGAAAAAGGCATCAACCTGGCGTCCGGCAGCGTCAAGAAAATACTTACTTCGGCCGAACCCTTGTCAAACGCCAAACGTGAAAAGCTGGAACGCCAATGGGGCGCAAAGGTGTTTGATAGTTTCGGCATGACCGAATGTTCGCTGATGGGGTCCCAATCCGTGCATCACGATGGTCTTGTTATGTGGACCGACATGGCCTTCATCGAAGTGCTTGATGAAGACACCCTCGAACCGCTCGCCGAAGACAAACAGGGCACCCTGGTCATGACGTCCCTGATGACCAATAACGCCACCCCGTTTCTGCGCTGGAACGCCGGCGACATCGTCACCTGGCACGATCAAAGCGCCGCGACTGATGCCTATTCCGTCTTTCCCATGATCCGCCACGCCCATCGCACGGCAGGCTTTTTCAAGGTGCGCGGCGTCAACATCAACCATTCCGAATTTGAAGACTTGATGTTCACCCAGCCCCAATTGGCGGAATTCACCCTGTCGGCTGAAAACCGGGGTGATGCTGATATTCTGCATCTCCGCGTCGAATTGACCAAAGGAAGCGATCCGACCCGCGAAACCTCTTACCTGTCCGATCTGGTCAAAGGCACCTTTGAGGTAACCCCGGAAATCAACATTCTGGAGCGCGGAACGATTGGCGCTGAGTTTGAAAAAACCATCAAGGCACAACGGTTTTCCGACAATAGAGGTTAGTTCAGGGGCCACGGCGTCACGACATCACGGCGTCAATATCTGCCGGAGGGCTTTGCTGGCTGCCATACGTTCCAGGGCAATATTGATGTCGCCAATCGGCATCCGGTGGGTGATCAGTTTTTCAACCGGAAAGCGCCCGGCTTTGTACAATTCAACAAATTTGGGAATGTCATCCGCTGAATTGCAGCTCCCCATATAAGAACCATGGATGGTTTTGGCGCCGGTGACATGCGCCGCGACATCCAGTGAAAACGGCGTTGCCGGGTTGACCAACCCGACAGTTATTACCCTGCCGCCGCGCTTCGCTGAAGCATAGGCAGTTTCAAACGCGCCAAGAATGCCAGCCGTCTCCAGAGCGCAATCAACCCCGCCGCCGGTCAATTCCAGAATTTCATCTGCCGCCAACGCGCCGCCCAAAACCGTGTCGGTCGCGCCCAGTTCTTTTGCAGTTTCAAGCTTGGCTTCGTCTATATCTACAGCGATAATGCGGCTTGCACCCGCAAGCTGCGCACCGAGAATGGCGCTGGCACCGACCCCGCCAATACCAACAATCGCAACCATTTCGCCTGCCTGAATGTTGCCCGTATTGATAACGCTGCCAGCCCCGCACATGACGGCGCAACCAAACAGGGCGGCAATTTCCGGCGGCAGATCGTTATCTACTTTCACCAACGAATGCTCGGATACAATCGCCATCTCGGCAAAAGCGGACAGCCCCATATGATGGTGAATAGTTTCACCATTGATCGAAAGCCGCGGCGGTCCGCTGAGCAAAGCCCCGGCCCGGTTCGCGGCCAACCCCGGTTCGCAGAGATAGGTCCGCCCTTCTTCGCAACATGGGCAAACGCCACAACTTGGCTGATACACAAGCACCACCTGATCGCCCGGCGAGACCTGCATAACCCCATCGCCAACTTCCTCGACAATCCCGCTTGCCTCATGGCCCGGCACAATCGGCATCGGCCATGCCCTGACCCCGGTAATGACAGACAAATCGGAACGACAAAGACTGGCCGCGTTGATCCGCACCAATACTTCATGGGCATTGGGTCCAGCGGCATCGATGGTCTCGATTTTCAAAGGCAGGCTATCGGAAAAAGGCCGCGCAATTGTGCAGGTATCAAGGACGGCCGCCTTGAAACTGATCATGCCGTGTCCCTGGCAACAATACCAAGTGCGTTGACGATGAGCCGCGCAGCGACAAGCGCACCAAGATCATCAACATCCATATCGGGCATGAATTCAACAATATTGAACCCGGCAATACGCCCCTTTTTTCCGACCCCATGGATCATATCAACCACGTCCCAATAGGAAAGTCCGCCCGGTGCGCGACCGATAACGCCGGGCATAATTGCTGGATCAAGCCCATCGCAATCGAGCGCGATCACCACATTTGCACCGTCCGGAATGAGATCAATGACCCCGCCAAGGCCATCGTCATGGACATCACGTGCATCGATAAATTCGACACCCCATGCAAGCGCGTCAGCAACATCCTCCGGGCGCGCCGAGCCGATGCCGCGACGACCAACCTGAATGATATTCTTGACATGCCCCATTTCCGACGCCCGCCGCATAGTGGAACTCAAGCCCCAGCGCTCGCCATGCACTTCATCGCGCCAATCGATATGGGCATCGATTTGCAGGATCGTGATATCGCCCCGTCCCTCAAACGCCTGAAGCACTGGCGTTGGAACGGAATCATCGCCGCCAATGACAATCGGCACTGCGTGCTGATCGAGAATTGAGTTGACCGAAGCGCGGATCATATCCCGGTTCGCTTTGCTATCATCTTCGCCGCAATCCAGATTACCACAATCAACCGCGCTGACCTGACCATCGGGGAAAATCTGCCCATCCAGATCGAAATCATGATGCAGCAAATTCCCGGCATAGGGCGCGATCGCATTGCGGATCGCTTCCGGCGCACTTGCACAATACGCCCCGGCGGCTTCATACGGTGACGCTGTAGGAACCCCGACTATAGCTAAACCCGCGCCCGCCAAATCGGTGATATTCCCTTTTGGCAGGCCTAAAAATGTTTCAACTTTATCCGTGCCAAATACATCGGCCACGCTCTTCAAACTGGTCATGACACCTCCTGAAATTGAGCTGCAATTCGATACCTAAATCGAACCAAAAGCAAGACGCTGCATTGGTGAGCTGCTACATTCATCAATGACTAAACGTAGCAAAATCTTTCATGAGCAATCCAGACATGGGAAAAAAACTGAACGTCGCAATTATCGGCTTTGGCGCAATTGGAGCATATGTTGCTGAGAACCTGGTTGATGACGAAGCGATCAACCTTGTCGGGTTTCTCTGCCGTGAAGGACGAGAAGAAATTGCGGCACAAATTGTGCCCGGAATAGATGCGGCATCCACCCTTTCAGATTTTTCAATTGCCCCCGATCTGATCGCTGATTGCGGCGGCCATGCAGCTTTGCGCGTTCATGGCCCGGCGATTTTGCGCCAGGGCATCGATCTCGCGACCATATCAATCGGCGCATTGGCAGACGCCGACCTCGCGGTCGAACTGGAAAATGCAGCACTGGCAGGCAACGCCAGGTTGCTTTTGGCGAGCGGGTCTGTCGGCGCTCTCGATATCATTTCAGCGATCATGATCGGTGGGCTGGACGAGATTGTTTATCGCGGCCGCAAACCTCCAGCGGGCTGGAAAGGGTCGCCCGCTGAACAGGTGCTTGATCTGGATAATCTGTCAGAAGCCGCAATCCATTTCGCAGGCAGCGCCCGCGAAGCCGCTTTGCAATATCCAAAAAACGCCAATGTCGCCGCCGCCGTCGCGCTTGCCGGGCCGGGCCTTGATGCGACCCGCGTTGAGCTGATTGCCGACCCGGCAGTTACCCGCAACATCCACGAAATCGAAGCCATGGGAGCGTTCGGTAAAATGCAATTCCGGGTTGAAGCCAACCCGTTCCCGGATAATCCGAAATCATCCATGCTGGCGGCCATGAGCATGGTCTCCACGATCCGGAAATATTGCGCACTCGTTGCGTGAGGGTGGCACGGCACATAATCTCCATTGATTATTAACTTGATGGATATATGTAGATTTACTCATATATACTAATAGTTGTGGTTTCTAATGCAAAATCAACTCACTGACTTAGCCCGCGTAACCTCAGGCGATAAACGCCGCGAATTGATGCGCTCGATCGCTGACATTTTTGTGGCCCAGGCGGAAGATTATTCGGACCGGGAACTATACCTGTTCGGCGAGGTTTTCACCAGGCTGTTGAGCAAAGTCGATAGCAAAGACCGGGCACAATTATCTCACACAATTGCAGCTATCAAACAGACCCCGCATGACCTGGCGATTGCACTTGCCCATGATGAAATTTCTGTGGCAGAGCCGGTCCTGGAATTTTCTCCGGTCTTGACCGATGAAGATCTGGTAAAAATCGCCAATTCAAGCGCAATCGGACACCGTCTCGCCATATCAAAACGTTCCAATCTCAGCGCACAGGTTACCGATGCTCTCATAATCCATGGCGAACAATCGGTCATGTGTTCTGTAACAAGCAATGAGGCAGCAAAAATTTCCGACGAAGGCTTCGACAGCCTTATACGGCACGCAGAAAACTACAGCGATTTATGTGAACGGCTTGCCCACCGTACCGATATGTCCGTTCAAATGCTGAGACGTATTATACCACTGGTTCCCGCGAGCGCGAGGGACAGGTTAGTGGCTCTCATAGACGCACAAGGTGACGACGTTCTGGATGATCTGATCGAAGAGGCCGGTCAATTGACCAAGACAGCAGTGCTCGACAACAGGAAAGAGCGTTTTAATGCTCGCATATTGTTAGACGACATCTGCGCCGGTCATAGACAACTTAATCCCGTCATCGAATTTCTCAGCGATGAAGACCGGCCGATGGATGTGAGCATGATACTCGCCAGAATTGCAGAGTTTCCAGAGAAATCCGTATCCAGTGCCCTGATGAATATGAATGGCCAGGCCATCGCCGTCTTGTGCCGCACGCTTGAAATTTCGGACAAAGCATTTTCGGCCATAGCCAAAATGCGCTGCAAACGTTTTCATCTGCCTAGTTCCATGGCCGATCGGTTGTCACAAGAATTTGCGGCTATTGATATGAAGACGGCGCATCGTACATTGCGCTTTTCCAAGGTCAAGAACGGTCTCACTACCGCCTGATACACCCGTCAGATCTTTGTCTACTTTGCTATGACACGAGTTTTGAGCTCAAATCAGGCCTGTTTTCAGTGTATTAAGCGGCAGCGAGCCACCGGAGACGGAGTTCTATTCATGCTGGCCCACGCCCACGACGGGCATGAGTGGCAACCAGTACAAATGGAAGACCGGCCGGATGGGTTGATATTCCATGCCCACACGGATCAAGTCAGTGTTGTTTGACACTTAAAGTTGGAGTGGGCGGGATTATCCGGTAATAGGCGGGATTGAGCGGGAAAGCCAAAGAGATCAAGGGATTATCCGAGGCCAGGCACCCCAAAACGGATTTTTCGTTTGTCGCATAAGACTGGAATTCTCACTCGAAATAGCAGCGCCGACAAAAAATGGCGCTCCATCCTTTGAGGGTTTTGAGAGGCCTTCGAAGGGATATTTCGACGGTTGCTAGCAGATTGAAAAACAACAGATATTGGATTTGAAGCACAGCTGAAAAAGGCCGGCGTTTTTTTGTTCGGTCGGCAGGGAAAAGCAATTGGAACTCGGACATCGTGTCCGAGTTGGGTGTACCAGCTATTTTGGACACTAAAATCACCAATAAAACATACAGTTAGGTGAAGTGGGGAGATGGTGTAGCAGCCGAATTAAACTCGGACACGATTCCGGCCAGCGCTTCTATCTGTTCGGGATATCTTCAGGCGCAGTTGGCCACCAGATGGCGAGTGTACGGAGCATGGCTGAAGCCTGTTGGGCATCCACAGGACGCTGGTTCCACAATGCATTGCGTAGAATAGTGAAACGGTCGGAGCCGTCAGGCCGGGTGAACTGACACTGAAGGCTTGTTCTGAGTGGGACGCCGTAGGCATTGGATGCGTCAAACAGCAGATCAGCAACCACAATATTCGGATTGCCAAGGCTACCGGTCCTGGAACCGACGAGATTGAAAGTGGCAGGTGCGCGCATTATTGACTTTGCGGCTTCCACGCACGCGGCTTCGAGTTGCGTTTTAACCTCCGCAGCGTGGGCTTCGCCGAAGGTAAAGACCAATCCAATCAACAATGCAACAATTCTCGTCCTCATAGATTAAACCCCGAATAGCTCGTTGACGGTCATGACGTGGTGGATCGCGGAGACCTTATCGCCTGTGAATTCCACCTCCGCTTCGGGATTATATTGGCGAGTAACAATCCTGTCATTTGTGTGGCTGACCAATTCTTTCAACCATGCGGTTACAGGTGCAGCCTCGTGATTGCGCGTCTGAACAACAACGATGTCGCCAGCGCGAATCGGACGGCCCGGATGAACAAAAACAATATCACCTGCGTGAAAGCGCGGTTCCATAGATGTGCCAATAATATGGAGAGCGTATGCGCCGACGGCACCCCGCAACCCAGCAGGCCGCTCAATATGGTCAATCACATTATCGTCGATGGCTATAGCGCCAGCAAGGGACGCAGCAGCGGTGCCGTAAACAGGAACACTTGAACCTGTCACTCGGTGCTCCCAATTAAGATTATGGGCTGATCCCTCTTCCAGCTGCTGCCTCTTTTGAGAGCGGGCTGCGGCTTCCTTCAATTCTTCCATCTCTAACTCAAATGCAAGTTCAACGCTATCTGGAGCGGCCTGGCGCAGCAGAGCCAGACTTGTCGGGCGAGGTTGCCGACGGCCAGACCTGTAATTGTCTATTGAAGGAAGAGAGACCTTCATTATCTCAGCAGCTTTCGAACGACCGCCCACCCCTTCGACAGCAATCGTAATTTGATGAGCCAACATCCTTTTTTCCGCGTCGATTTTTTCCCATAACGACTCATATTTATGGACCGCTTTTAGGACTCGACGTTTCAACTTATCTCTATCAGATTCTTGTTTAGTCAATTTTTGTTTGCTTTTTCTGAGTTTTGTTTATAAATAGTGCACGTTTGTTGACTATTAGAGCATCAATATGATATCTGATGACCGTATCCTTGAGGCATTGAAAATCAAAGAGCGCCTTGCGCTTTTCGGTTTAACATTATCCGACGTGGACAGACTATACACCCTCGCCCCTAGCACCGCTCGCGTAACTCTGGTTCAGCCAAACAAGGCCGGCGAAAATGCGATCTCCGCTGCTCTCGGTATGCCTGCCAGTGATCTCTGGCCATCGCGCTACCACAAAACCGGTCAACGAAGATCGCAACTTGATTATTCCCGCCCACCGACGCTTGCACAACGTCGAAAAGCTGCAGGGGCGCAGACATGAATTCTGTCAGCAAGCCCGGTGCGGGCGGACCATTTCCATTCACTTCAATTTCACAGCGCAATCTGCCTCCCCGTGCAAATGCAGCGGATCGCGACCTGCCGGCAGGCGAACAACCAACTGTATCTCACATGGGTTATGGGCTGGCGGGTCGCGAAAGTGAATTTTACGATATCTTCGATGCTGCATTGAGCGGCGTTCATCACGGCTTCAATCACCTTTCAAAAACCGATATTGCGCACCCGCCGCATGAATGGTTCGACGCGGCCCTGGCTCGTCAAATCACCTACCATTTGATGGTCGAGCGATACGGCATCCCCAAACGCAAAATTGTCAAAGAGCTGCAACGAACGCGAGACGCGATGCAGCGGGCGATGCGGAATGTCGAAGACAGGCTGATGGGCCCCGACTTTGCAAAATCATATGCCGAAATGGCGGCGCGCGCAGACGCAGCGCTCCAGCGGGCACGGGACGAGGAGTGATGCATTGTGATGCGTAATGATGACATCTGCAAAATATGTGATGGCCAGGGCACCGTCTCCAATTGTCCGAAATGGCCGCAATGTTATTGTCGGGACGTAATCAAGTGCGACAAATTTCCGGGTCACCCGAGCCAACCATGCCCGGCATGTGAAGGTACGCACAGCAGCACCAAGGTGCGGCGATGACACCTGAAACCATCCAACATACCCAATCAGACGCCGACGCGGTCTGTTGCCCAACCTGCGGGCAATTGAAGCCTGTGACGATGAACCTGGATCAGGTGATCAAGGTCGCCCGAATGACGAGGCTAGAAGCGCATTTCTGCCGATTATTGATGTCACGCAAAGGCGAATTTGCCAACTCGAATGATATTGCAAGTTCTTTGTACGCAGATCGGATCGACGGTGGACCGCTTAGCGCGTGTAGCGGCATTAAAGGGATCGCGTTCAGCGTTAGAAATAAAACCCCTGCAACTGCAAATTTTGCAATCGAATCGAAAACTGGTCCCAGTGGCGGGTGGCGCTTTGTTTTAAAGCAGCCGGAGACGCGCGATGCAGTTTAAATCCATCCCGCTCACCGATATCGCCATCCCGGAACGCCTGCGGGCGACCGATGAAGGCCACGCGCAAGCGATAGCTGCTTCAATCCGGGAACATGGCCTGATCAACCCAATAACTTTGCGTCATACACCCGCAGCAAAGGCCGGGAAATACCATCTTGTCGCCGGAGCCCATCGTCACCGTGCAATGGCAATACTGAAAGAGCCTGAAATTCTCGCCGTAATCGTAGTTGCCGACCAACCAACTGCGCTTCTTCTGGAGATTGAGGAAAACCTGTTTCGCAATGATCTGACGAAACTTGATCGTGCAGTCTATGTGTCCGCATTTCGCGAAATATGGGAGGCTGAACACGGTGAAATCAAAGCCGGACGTCCTAATTGGGTAAACTTGCACCAATTAGATACACAGCCCGGATTTTCAGCCTGGTGCGCAGAGCGCCTTGGCCTGTCAGCAGATGCAATTAAGCGATCCTATCGAATTGCCAAGAACATCCCAGCAGACCTCAAATCCGCACTGTATGGCACCCCCGCAGAGGACAATCAGTCGGTCCTGCTCCGGTTTGCAAACCTACCCGCGACACAACTCAAGCTCGCTGCCGCTGCATTTGAAGAAGCTGATGGCGATATCGAGAAATGTTTCGAAATCCTTGTCGGTGTACCTGCGAAAATTGGTGAAACCCGGCAATTGATCAATCGGTTTGTCGGCACCTTCGGCAAGGCCAACACACGTCAACAGCGCCAGCTGCTGGCGGAGATAGGCGTGCCTGGCGACGTTGTCGAGGCCGTCATTAAGCAGTGGAAAATAGATGCGGGAACGAAGAAGGACACAAGAGTATGAGTATCATCCATCCCAATCAGACCGACCTGTTTGAAACGCCGCTCTTTGAGAGCCGGCAACCGATCCAGACCCTCGACATGGACCGGTTCAGGCTGCGCATGAAAACAGCGATGGCCGCAGCGATCCGCGATAGCGGGATCAGGCGCGACGAAATCGCGCGATCCATGTCCGACAGCCTACGAGCCACCGTCTCCAAAACCATGCTCGACGCATACACATCGCCTGCCAAACAACATGATATTTCGCTGGTACGCTTTAAAGCCCTGACGCGCTCATTACCCGCACCAGGTCTTTGGGATATTGCGGTATCAGACGAGGGTCTGATCGTTATTGAA
The DNA here is from genome assembly GCA_021775875.1 of Hyphomicrobiales bacterium. Classification (GTDB taxonomy): domain Bacteria; phylum Pseudomonadota; class Alphaproteobacteria; order Rhizobiales; family NORP267; genus NORP267. The sequence goes on from JAJFHA010000022.1 coordinate 125,505, forward strand.
GGCGATGAAGCCCGCCTCGCAGAGATTGCCCGGTTGCAGCAGGAGCAACGTGTTCTGTCAGCTAAAATCCGCGCCATGCGTTCTGTCCCTGTCGACATCAAGCGGGGGCGGTAGATGGAACCGTATTCGCCCAAAATCACGCTGCGAACGCAAATAAAAGAAGTTGAGCGCGAGATCATGATGCGCCAGCGGGTTTACGAAAACCAAGTGCGCATACGCAAAATGAAACAGGGCGAAGCAGACCTTCTAATCTCGCATATGGGAGCTGTCCTCGACACGCTCCGGTTCTGCGAAAAGCATATTGAAGATATTCGCGCCTGGGCGGCAGACCGCGAAAGGGCCGCTAATGTCTGATTGGTTCTCACCTGCCGAGATTGCCAGCGCCTCGCTTGGTGAATTGCCGAGCAGCGAACGCGCCGTTCGGCGTATTGCTCAAAAGGAAGGTTGGCGGGATCAACCGGGCATGGCACAGCGGCAGCCAGGCAAAGGTGGCGGCTGGCAATATCATATCTCGCTCCTGCCCGACACGATCCAGATGCGGTTGCAGCTCTCGGCGGAAATCGAACCGGAAGCCGAAGAGCGGGACGCAGCATGGGATGATTTCGACCGTCTGACGGAAGCGCAGAAACAGCGGGTGCGGGATCGGCTAGCGATCATTGATGATTACGACAAAATGGTTGCTGCAGGCTGGTCACCAACCGCAGCCTCTTACAAGGCAGCTTCGAATGCCGGAATATCAGTCGGCACAATCTACAACTGGCGCGAAAAGCTCCAGCGGGTACCGCGCGCCGATCGGCTGGCGCACCTGGCTCCTATTAAACGCGGCGGGTCGCGCGCAGCTGATTGCGACAATCGCGCCTGGGAATATTTTACATCAGATTATCTGCGACCCGAAGCACCCGGATTTTCAGCCTGCTTCAGGCGCATGGAAGCTGCTGCGAACCAGCATGGCTGGCAGCACCCGTCCGAACGCGCATTGCGCCGCCGCCTGGAAAAAGAAATCTCACCGGCAGTCCTTATTCTGGCGCGCGAAGGCCGCGATGCGGCTAAAGCAATCTTCCCGGCGCAGACGCGCTCGCGGACACATTTCCATGCCATGGAGGCCGTCAATATGGACGGTCACAAGCTCGACGTTTTCGTTGCGGTTCCGGGCAATAAAAAGCCAGTTCGGGTGCATCTGATTGCTCTGCAGGACTTGTATTCAGGCAAATTCGTGGCCTGGCGGTTGGCGGAATCCGAGAATAAAGAAAGCGTGCGTCTGGTCATCGGCGACATGGTCGAGGAATTCGGCATCCCCGACAAAATCTATCTGGATAATGGCCGCGCATTTGCCTCGAAATGGATATCAGGCGGCACACCGAACCGATACCGGTTCAAGGTCAAGGACAGCGATCCGCGCGGATTGTTGACGACGCTCGGCGTCCGGATCATCTGGACCACGCCTTATTCTGGCCAGTCCAAACCGATCGAGCGGGCCTTCCGGGATTTGGCAGAAGAGATTTGCAAGCATCCGATTTGCGCTGGCGCTTATACCGGTAACAAACCCGATGCGAAGCCGGAAAATTACGGCAACGCCGCCATTCCGCTGGAAGAGCTGCGCGCGCATGTGGACACCCAATTGCGGGCGCATAATGCGCGCCCTGGTCGGCGATCAGAAGTTGCTGCAGGACGGTCTTTTGACGAAGCTTTCAACCAATCACTGGCCGCACCGGACACTATTGTCCGGGTCGCCAGCATCAAACAACGCGCGCTATGGCTGACAGCAGCCGAGCGGGTGCGGGCACGCAAGGGCAATGGTGAAATCCATCTCGCAGGTAACCGCTATTGGGCACCTGAATTGACGGCCCATGCAGGCACGCCGGTCACGGTTCGGTTTGACCCTGACAAATTGCATGATCCGGTGCTGGTTTACGACGCCTCCGACAGATTAATCGCAACGGCGGCAATTATTGAAAAATCCGGCTTTGATAGCCAGGACGCGGCCCGCACCCATGCAAACAAACGAAACGCCTGGCTGAAAGCAGTCAACGAGCAGCGGCGTCTTGCAACATCACTTAGCGTTGACGAGCTGGCGCGGATCGCTGCTGGCACTCCAACGCCTGAAGAAACAGAGCCCGTCAATCCTAAGATTGTGCGGATTGTCAATGGACCAGAAGTTGAACCAGAAAATATCCCGCATTGGGGTGAAGAGGAAAACAAAAATTTCGCGCGCGGCCTGAAAATATTGACAGGCGGGCGCGACGACGACGCATGAGTATCGCGGTTAGTGCCGGGTTTTGTGGCGTACCGGCAAAAAAAGAGGGGGACGGAATTGAGCTCCGTCTCCCCTCAAAAACCGGGCCTTTCGGCTCGACCATACAGAAAAGGCCATAGCATGAACTCTCCGATTGAATCAAACGACTATACGGCATGGGAAATGCCCGCACCGGAGGTTGCCCCTGATCCGGGCACCGGGCGAACAAAAACTGACATCGCCGAATGGCGGCGGTTGCTGGAACTGGTAATTGCAAAAGCGGATGCCAATGAATGGACAAAATCCGAGTTTGCCCGCCGTATCGACATGGCCAATGCCACATTCTCACAATGGGCAAGCGGCTCATATAACGGTCGGCTCGACAGGCTCAACAGCAAGATTTCCGCGTGGCTGGAAAACGCCGATGAAATGGAACAATTCGTCGAGCGTATTCCGCGCTCACCGGAATTTTTCCCGACCGCTTTTGCAGAAGAATGCGGTGCCACTCTGAATGCGGCCCAGGCATTGCCCGCCATGGTGATGATCTCTGCTGCCGCTGGCTTTGGTAAAACCATGACCGCCCGGCAATATGTGGCTACGCATCCACATTCGCATCTCTGCACCATGAGCCCGCACACCAGAACGGTTCACACCATGCTGCTCGATGTTGCGGAATCGCTCGGCGTAATGCAAGCCAATCCATCCCGGATTTCCAGAGCCATCGGCCAACGGTTGCAGCGCACCGGTGGCGGTACGCTGTTGATTGTCGACGAGGCACAAAACCTGATCGATGACGCGATCAACCAGCTCCGCCATTTCGTTGATAATTATGGCTGCGGCGTTGCCCTGCTCGGTAACGACGAGATTTATACCCGCTTCGGCGGTGACTGGTCGAACGGCCCAAAATACGGCCAGCTGCGGCGCAGGATTTTCAAGCGGGTCCGGCGCAACGAACCATTGAAGCGTGACATTCTCGCCTTCATCAAAGCATGGGGCATCACCGAAAAGGATCAGGTCAAATTCCTGTCAGGCGTCGGGATGAAACCCGGCGCATTGGGCCAGATCGACATGACGGTAAAGCTGGCGAAAATCAATGCTGCAGGCCGCGAAGAAGCCATGACGCTCGAAGATTTGCGCGCCGCCTGGGCCAACCGCGACGTGGAGGGCTTGTGATGGAAGAGCTAGTCCCATCGGCAGAAATCTGTCGCGTCATCGTCAATTTAGGCAAGGTCAGGAGTTTTCTTGAAGGCGACCTAGCAGAAGCGGTGGAGATATCGGCGGCACAATTGACTGCAATTCTCACGCTGATGGACGTGCGAGAACAAGAACTCGCCAATGCCCGCATATTGCTCGCGGAGCAGGCGGCCAAACTGGCTGCAAACCGGAGGAACCTCCATTGAGCATCAACATTATCATTGATCTGCAGGACGATTTGAAAGCCCTGCGAGAGCGGTTTGAAGAGCATACGGCAACCGGTGTGACAATTAACGCCACCGGCGTCCAGGTGCTCATAACCGACCTTGAAGCCATGATGGTCTCGGCCAAAATTGTTGAGATGGAATTGTCCCGCGTCACATGGAATTTGGGTCATTTCACAGATCAGATGGCGACGCTTCAGGAAACCACACCCGCCAACGAAAATCGGGGGCAGGCGTGATGGAAACCAAAACCCCAATCCGTCAAATAGCCGATCTGGTTGCGCTCGAATATGGGGTGCACCCGACCGATATTTACGGGCGGCGGCAAACCGGAAATATTGCAAACGCCCGCGAGTTGGTGTGCTGGCTGGCAGAAACCGTCGCCGGCCATGACCGGTTGTCAATTGCCCGGCAGCTCGGTGATCAAAATTACGCGACAATTTCGCACGCATACGAGCTGGTGGCTGCCCGGCGATCAGATGACCCTGCATTTCAGGAAATGTCGGACATTCTGGCAGCTGCTATCCGAGTTTTTGACAGCACTGCTCTTCATCGAGCGGCGGCAGACCCGGAACCCCATGAAATCGTCAATCGTATCCTGGGAAATCCTCGCCGAGAGGCAATCCAGGTGTCGGTGATGGAAGCCGTGGCGCTCGCCAACGCATTATTTGCACACCGCGAAATAGCGCAGTGCATAGCTGCGCTGCTGACAACCAATTTTGAAGACAAAGACGCCGAGGCAGCGATTGCCAAGGCGCTGAAATCCCGCCTGGAGACGGCGGGCTATCTGAATTATGAGGAGACGAAATCATGAACGGCACAGTGAAAAAAGACACCGGCATCGTTGAGGCGGCTGGCAAGGAATATATGACCGATGCGAAGAGCAATTTGGTGCCTATCGAATTGGTAAAACCAGCCGACAAGCTGGAAGACGAAACGGTGCGGGGAATATTGAAATTCGCCCGCGAATTGTCGGAGCAGATTGCCCGGTTCCGTGGGCATACATTTACCGACCTGCTGGAATTCGATCAGCTGGTTGAGCAGGAATACGAGCTCAAGCGCGGCGGCAAGAAGGGTAACCGCACCTACCGGACGTTCGACGGTTGTCAAAAGGTCAGCGTGCAGGTCGCTGATTTTATCGAATTCGGGCCGCAGCTGCAGATCGCCAAGGCGCTGGTCGATGAATGCCTGAATGAATGGTCTGCCGAAAGCCGCCCGGAGATCCGCGTATTGGTGACCAGGGCGTTCAATACCGACAAGCAGGGCCAGATCAACCGGTCAGAGATTTTCATGCTGATGCGGCTCGATATCGCCGACGCGCGCTGGATGAAGGCTATGGACGCGATCCGGGACGCGATGCGGGTGGTTGGCTCAAAGCAATATGTACGCTTCTACGAGCGGGCCAACCCGAACGACGCCTGGGACGCGATCACAATCGATCTGGCCAAGGCGCATTGAGATGCCCATCCCGCGCGCCACATCGAAAACCCCGCCGTTATTCCTCGCCGTTGCCGAGAGGGAGATCGAAAAGCTCGAATGCGACCGGGCCATTTACAGAGATGCCGTGCGCCGCAATCGACGCAAGCCGGCGCGGCGGCGGGAATATGAAGTGAAGCTCAAAACCATCACGACGCGACTTCTCGAACTGGAGACCAGGCTATGAGCAATGCCCTGAAAGCCATCCATGTGGGCTTCAAACAGCTCGGATATGACGAAGACATGCGGCGCGGCCTGTATGAACAGGTGACGGGCAAGCGGTCTGCGACGGATATGGACGAGCGCGAGCGCGAGCAGGTTGTGTCCCGGTTGCGCGATCTCGGTTTCAAGAAAAGCACCGCACGCCGCCCGTCAGGTCGGCTCAAGCTCACCGGCGAATATGCCGGGAAGTTGCAGGCACTCTGGATAGGCGCCTGGAACCTTGGCCTGGTCGAGAATAATGACGACGCGGCGCTGGTGGCGTTCGTCAAGCGCCAGACCGGCCTCGACCATGTGCGGTTCCTGAAACATGCCGGCGACGCCACTAAGGCCATTGAAGCTCTGAAAAGCTGGATGGCGCGCGATGGCGGCGTTAACTGGCGGATAGGTGAATATGATCCTTTGTACAAGTGCGCGGGATTTCGGATTGCCTGGGCTCAATGGTTCTTGCTTGGCCCTGACGCCATGCCGGTCATGCGTCGCGCTCAATTCGGCGCGTCAGTTCATGAAATCACAGGGCGCTCCTACGACAAGATGCAGAAGGATTCCGACTGGATTCCTGTCATGAACGAGCTTGGCGAACGTATCCGCGCCAAGAAGGCGACAGCATGACCGTCACGGCATCAGGCTATGCCCGCCAGGCAAACGAATTGTACCGGACACCGGCATGGGTGACCGAGGCCTTACTCCGGCATTATCCGGTCGCAGGGAAGAATGTTTGGGAACCGGCTGCAGGTCATCACGACATGGCGGACGTTCTTTCTGGCAACGGCGCTGATGTAGTCACAAGCGATATTGTCGATTACGGGCGGCGACACAATGGCATTCATGATTTCCTGAAACCAAGCATGAATGGTCGAGTGGTGGCCCTCAATAGTGACGCAATCATCACCAATCCGCCTTATGGAAAAGGCAATCGCCTGGCGGTTAAATTCGCTCGCCAGGCATTGACATTTCCGACCGGTCTAGTTTGTCTTTTGCTCACCTCCAAATTCGATGCGGGCAAGACCCGTGTTGATCTGTTTCGCGATAATCCGAAATTTGCGGCAAAGATCGTGCTGCTGGATCGGATTGCATGGTTCGGCGAAAAAACAGGCACGGAAGATCATGCCTGGTACATTTGGGACTGTTCTCATTCAGGCCTGTCAAACCGCCCCGCCCGCATCATCTATGAAACAAAGGTGCCGGCATGAAGGCGCTCGGTCCATCTGCGGCGCAGGTCAGCGACCATGCGGTTTTGCGTTATCTGGAGCGGGTCTGCGGGATCGACGTTGATGATATCCGGGACAAGATTGCTGAATCCTGTGCCAGCGGCGTTGCATTGGGCGCACCGAGCATCAAGCATTTGGGCGGACGGTTTCTGAACGATAACGGCACGATCGTCACGACGCTCCATAAGAAGCATTTGCCAAAGCATCACAAACTCACCGAGCTGCAATCTGATGACTGACGTGCAACCTCCAGCTCATGTTGCTCCTTACGTCGAAGCCCTCGGCGAAACCAAGGCTGTCGAGTTTTTGATGGAATTTGGTGGCGGGGTAGCCTATCTCTCTGGAAATCCACAGCCCGGATCAGATCTCTGCAACCTGATCGGCCGGGACGGTGTGGTCGCCCTGGCAAGCCAGATTGGCGATGGCCCGTTGAGAATACCGACGGCAAAGCCATATCTGGCCGCCGTCTTTGAAGCGCGCGGGAAAAACCGCCAGCAGATCGCGCGAACCCTGCACGTCACAGATGTGACGGTCAGGTCCTGGTTGAACGGCAAAACCGACCCGCGCCAGCAACAACTCATCTAATCCATAGCTCACAAATCCTTATGAGAAGAAATCCCATATTGGATTGGGCATCCTTGCGCAGATCACCGGGCCTCGCAGCCCGGTTTAACCGCACAGGAGGCTCGGTAGAATGTTTTCTGCAGAAACAATACGAGCCATTGAACGGGTTGCCGAAAAGCACGATCTTGATCCAGCCAAATTGCAGGCTGTTGCCTGGGTCGAAAGCGCGGGTGTGGCATACTGGAATATCGACGGCAAACCTATGCCTGCAATCCGGTTCGAAGGGCACTATTTCCATCGTCTCCTGAAAGAGAAAGACACGGCCAAACTCAACCGCGCAGTGGCGGCAGGGCTGGCTCATCCAAGTGCCGGACGTGTGCACAACCCGCGCAGTTACAGTGCGCGATATGCGCTGTTCAACCGGGCCATTCAAATCGACCGAGCTGCAGCCATCGCTTCTACGTCATGGGGCCTCGGCCAAGTGATGGGGGCCAACTGGCGAGACCTTGGTTACTCGGCACCAAGAGCACTAGCCGACACGGCCATGAACAGCGTCGAAGGCCAAGTGGAACTGATGGCCCGCTTCATCGTGCACAACAATTTGAGTGACAAATTGAACCGGGGCGACTGGCATGGATTTGCCCGGCGATACAATGGTCCTGGATACCGGCGCAACCGATATGCGCAAAAAATGGAGCAAGCCTTTTCAAGGATCAGTTCCGGTGGTGGTGGCGGTCGGCGCGCTCATATTCGAGACTACCAAGAGCAGTTGAAAGCCCTCGGATATCACCTCGACGTTGATGGCGTTGATGGGCCTTCAACCCGCGCAATCGTCAAAGCCTTCCAAACAGATCACGGCCTTGTGGCTGACGGCATGGTCGGCCCGATGACCCAACGCGAGTTGGAGAGTGAATTGAGCGCGCGGAGTGCAGCAAGTATCGAACGCGCCGCCCCAGCCAGCGTCGGCAGCGCTGCAGGCATCAGTGCCAGCATCCCCGCAATCGTCAATGGACTGGGCGATGCGCAATATGCGGCTGAAGGTGCCAAGGGTCTATTTGAAAATATAGGGATGCCAGCAATCGTCACCAGCATTGCAGTCGCCGTTGTTGTTGGCGTCGTCGTTTACCTGCTGATCAAAACAATCCGGAATCGCCGGAATTTGGAACTGGAAATCAGCTGAAGCAGACACAATACAGGAGAGAATTATGGAAAAGAGAGTGAGAAAACCCGGAACAGCATTCAGAGCCACGGTCGCATTCCTGATCCTCAATCTGCCGCTTATCGTTACGGCCTATTTCACTTATTTGATGTCGGGCGGCGAGGCCGCTGAATCGTATGTGCGAGGGATTTTGGCGGTCAGCATCGCCGTCGCGGAATTTTCTATTGTGGTGACTACAATTGGTCCGCCAATGGCTGAATGGATCAAGAGTGAAAAACCCGGCACAGCGATCAGAGCGACAATCGCATTCCTGATCCTCAATCTGCCGCTAATCATCGCAGCCTATTTCACTTACTGGATTTCAGGCGGCGCGGCCGCAGAATGGTATGTGCGAGGGATTGTTGCGGTCGGCGTCACCGTCGCGGAATTTGCCATTGTGGTGAATACAATCGGCCCGCCAATGGCCGAATGGATCAGGAGCGAAGAGGTTATCAAAGACAACGAAAAGCCCTCCTGGGAACGAAAATGACCTGGCTCACTGCAGCCTTGAAATATCGCAAGCAGCTCGGGATTGTCGCCGGGGCCATCGCTGCCATTGTTGCTGCATGGTGGGTTTACGACACAATCTACGATCGGGGCTATGCGGCCGCGCTCGCGGCTGTCAGGGCGCAAAATGAGCGCGCGGAAATCACTGCAGACGAAGCCGTTGATGGCGTTTCGGTTTGTTTTGACAAGGGAGGCGAGTGGAAAATTGAAACAGGTTCTTGCAATACTTCTGATTAGCGGTTTGACGGCCTGCGCCACGTCTAATGCGCCAGCAACGGTTGATGCCGAGTGCCGTGTGTTTCGCGATCCGGGCTTTGCCGTGAAAGGCGAAACCCGACGCGATCAGCGATGGATCAGCCAAACTCAAGAGGCCGGTATCCGCGTCTGCGATTGGAATAGGCCAGAGGCAGACTGATCGGTAATGGACACCTCGAACGCAGATATCGAGCGGGCGGAAGCGCGAGTAGCGGCCGAACGTGATCAAGCCGTTGGCAAAGCGCGGGCGGCCGTCGAGCAAGAAGGCACCTACATTTGTGAAGATTGCGGAGAGCAGATCGATAGCGCCCGCCTGCACGCAGCGCCGTTCGCGCGCCGTTGCGTCACCTGTCAACAGAACCATGAAAAGTGATTGAGGAATAGATGAGCGATGTTTGACGATTTCCAATTATGGGTTGCTTCTGCCGCTCTGGCATTATCGACAATTTCCAGTTTCTATTCATGGCTCACTTCACGGTCGCGCATCAATTCGGCACATCTTGAGGAGCAGAAATCGACCCTCATTAATCACGATCGGCGGCTGCAGTCGATTGAGAGTGAACTCAATCACATGCCTGCAAAGGACGATATCACCGCTCTCAAGCTTGCATTGGCAAAGCTTGAAGGAACCGTCGGTCGCCTTGATGAAAGCCTCGGTGGCATGTCCCGGTCCGTTCGCCGCGTCGAAGATTATCTGGCGAAGGAGAAGTAGCCATGAATTTCGATGCGCATCTCAAACAAGACGCTCGCCTGGTCATTCTGAAAGAGCTGGCGAAGCAGGGTGATTACCGGCTCAACGAAACCATCCTGGTCGAAGTGCTGGACGCTTTTGGATATCGCAAAAGCCGCGATTGGTTGCGCGCTCAATTACGGGCGCTGCAGGAATCAGGTGCCGTTACGCTGATTGAAGCTGGCACCATCCTGGTCGCAACAATTACCCAGGCCGGACTTGATCATGTGGAGCGGCGGCGACAAATTGACGGCGTTGCCCGGCCGTCACCGGAGGAATAGGTCATGGCGGCGAACAAACGCAAAGGCCGTGGCCGGCTAACTGCGATTGAGCAGCTGCCACCGCAATGCAATGAGATCATCACCTGGGCAGCTGAAGAACTGCGCGATCGGGAACGAACGCAGACGGAGATTTATGAGGATTTTTTCACCCGGCTTCAGGCCATGCAGGCCATGCATAAGGGCGAACTTGAATTCGTCATCCCGTCATTCTCGGCCTTCAACCGATATTCGATCAAGCTCGCCAGCCTGACGCGCCGGCTTGAAGAAACCCGCCAGATTGCCTCGGCCATTGCCGATCGGTTCGATGCTGAAAGCTCTGACGATCTGACGCTGATCGCCGCTGAAGCCATCAAGACACTTGTGTTTGAGGTGCTGACATCAGCAGGTGAAAGCGGAATTGATCCAAAGGGCGCGATGAATTTGGCGAACGCGCTGCGCGCCGCGGCGCAAGCCCAGGGCATTTCCACAACGCGCCGCCAGAAAGTCGAGAGCGAATTTGCCAAGCAGGTTGATGACGCCGTTGAGAGCGTCTCGAAAGTCAAGGGCCTGACAGCAGAGACCGCTGAAGCCATCAAGGCGCAGATCCTCGGTATCCAATGAGTGCGCCAATTTCAAAAGAAGAATGGCGAGAGCTTCGAGAAGCAACTGTCCTTGCGATAGATGATATCGCCGAACAGGTAGGCTTGCCGAATGTGCTCCTGAAATATCAGGCCCGCACGGTCAAACTTCTGGAATCGTCCGCTATCAAAGTGCTCTTCATTGAGAAGAGCCGGCGTATTGGCGAAACCTGGGCGCTCGGCTCCTATGCCGCGCTCCGCGCTGGCCGCGAACGATCTGCCGGTGGCATGGACGTGATGTACATCTCTTATTCGCGGGAAATGACGCGCGAATTTATCGATGCCTGCGCCATGTGGTCACGCGCCTATAATATGGTTGCAGCTGAAGCTGAAGAATTTCTGTTCGATGATAGTGACGAAACCGGGGACCGTTCAATTCAGGCATTCCGTATCCGGTTTGCATCCGGTTTTGAAATCGTTGCTTTGTCATCGGCACCTCGCGGGCTGCGCGGCAAGCAGGGCGTCGTCATCATCGACGAGGCGGCGTTTGTCGACAATCTGAAAGAGCTGCTGAAGGCGGCAATGGCCTTCCTGATGTGGGGCGGTCAGGTCGTGGTTTGTTCGACCCATAACGGCACCGAAAACGAATTCAACGTGCAGGTGCAGGACATCCTGGGCGGGCGCTCAAAATACGCTCATCTGCGGGTGGATTTTGACCAGGCGCTCGAAGAAGGTCTGTATGAACGCATCTGCCTGGTTACCGGAGAAGATTGGTCACCGGCAAAAGAAGCCCAGTGGCGACAGGACATAATCGACTTTTATGGCGATGGCGCGGATGAGGAATTATTCTGCATCCCGTCGCAAGGCTCCGGTGCCTGGCTGACCACGCCATTGATTGAAGCGCGGATGACTGTCGACGCGCCAATCCTGCGCCTGGAGCTTCCTGACGATTATCTGCAACGCGATCATCTCGCCCAGGCAATACTCATGGCTCCGTTTTACGAGGAGTTAGATGAAGCGCTTGCTAATCTGGACCCGACCCGGTCACATGCCTTTGGCTTTGACTTTGCCCGCGTCGCGGATCTGTCGGTTGTCTCTCTGCTGTCGATCACAACCAACCTGAACCGCGAATCCGCTCTGACGGTAGAGATGCGCAAAGTTCCCGGCAACGAACAGAAAGAAACCACGAAACGCATCCTGCAGGCGGCACCTCGGCTGGTCGGAGCGGCCTTTGACGGCACCGGCATGGGCTGGACGGTTGCTGAAGATATGGGGCGGATATTTGGCCTGCGTGAAAATGAAGGCGATCCCGGCCTGGTCTGGTCAATCAAGTTTAGCCAGGACTGGTACCGGATCAATATGCCGCCAGTCAAAACGGCATTTGAAGATGCTTCCATATCACTCACCAAAGACGATGAGCATCTCTCCGACCTGCGCCTGGTCAAGACCATTCGCGGTATCCCGCGCGTGCCTGATCTCCGTTCAGGCGAAGAAGGCAAAAAGCGACATGGCGACTTCGCTATCGCGCTGGCTCTGGCATGGTTCGCCTCTCGGATGCGCTGGCACGAAATCGACTACACGCCGGTGACGCCGAATACCAACCAGTTCGAGCGGGCCAATACAGACGATGACGACAAACCATTCCGCATGGCCAGCATGCGCAACCGACGAGGAGCCTGGTGATGGCGAAAATCATTGATCAATACGGCAACCCGATTGACATGCAGGCGCTCAAAATTGCCCAGGCGGATGCAAAGACCCTGCAGGTGCGCCAAAGCCACGCCATGCACCCGGCCGCAGGTCTGACGCCTGGGCGGCTTGGCAATCTGTTGCGTGACTCCATCGATGGCGACCCGGAAACATATCTGGCGCTGGCCGAAGATATGGAGGAGCGCGACCTCCACTATGCCGGTGTCCTGGGGATACGCAAACGGCAGGTCTCTGGATTGGAGATTAGTGTTGATGCGGCCAGCGAAGATGCCCACGACGTTGAAGCCGCCGATCTGGTGCGCGCCGCCATCAACCGGGACGGATTTGAAGACGAACTGATCGACATGCTTGACGCGATCGGCAAAGGTTACAGCCTCACGGAAATTCTATGGGACACGAGCGAAAAGCAATGGATGCCGCGATCGCTCAAATGGCGCGATCCCCGACTTTTCAGATTTGATCCAGATGATGGCGAAACGCCTTTGCTGCGAACACCGAACGGCGACCAGCCATTGAACTCGTTTCAATGGATTTATCACTGCGCCAAGGTGAAGTCCGGCCTGCCGGTGCGCGGTGGCATCGCCCGCGCCGCCTCCTGGGCATTCCTGTTCAAAAGCTTCACTTTCAAGGATTGGGCAATATTTGTCGAAGCCTATGGCCAGCCCTTGCGGGTCGGCAAATATGGTCCCAACACCTCTGAAGCGGACAAAGACACATTGATGCGAGCAGTCGCTTCGATCGGTTCCGACTTTGCTGCCATCATGCCGGAATCCATGGCTGTTGAATTCATCAAGGCGGAGCTGTCCGGCAGTCACGAGCTTTATGAGAAACGCAGCGAGTTTCTCGACCGACAGGTCTCCAAGGTCGTATTAGGCCAGACCGGCACGACGGACGCGATCGCTGGCGGTCACGCTGTCGGCAAAACTCATGATGGCGTGCGAGGAGATATCGAAAAGGCCGATGCCCGCCAGTTGTCGTCAACCCTGAACCGCGACCTGGTCAGGCCCGTTGTAACGTTAAACATGGGACCCATGCAGGCCTACCCGAAAGTCAGGATCGGGCGGCTTGACGAGATGGACATAACACAATGGACATCGAGCACGAGCAAGCTCATCCCGTTCGGCCTGCAGGTGCCGGAAAGTTTCGCGCGCGAGCGACTTGGTATTCCTGATGCTGACGGCAAAGAGGTCATGCTGGCACCACGCGCGAAAGCCGCGCCTCCCGCGCCAGATGGTCAGGACAAAGACGAACCGACGCAGGTGAAAACCGCGTCTGCTTTGCTCGACCCAAATCCAGACGCAATAGAAGACGCCGTCCAGGACATGCTCGACGATGAGGGCTGGCAGGAAGTTGTCGAGCCGATGATTGACGGACTGGCAGAACGGCTTGCTGCAGCAAACACGATTGAAGAGGCACGAGCAATTTTAGCTGATCACTACACCACAATGGACGTCACAGCTTTTGCAGAGCTGCTGGCACGAGCGGGTTTCTCTGCCCGGCTCGGCGGCTTCAACGAAGACGAGATGTAAATGCCCGTCAAGTTTGAACCGCTCACACCGTCCGATGCTGTTGCGGCCCTGCTTGAGCGTGGCGGGCGGCTCGATCCAACGTTCCACTGGACCGATCTCTGGCAGGACGAACATGCGCGATCCTTCACGGTCGCCAAATCAGCCGGCTTCGATATCCTCGGCGATGTTCACAGCGCCTTGCAGGAAGCGCTGGAAGAAGGCCAAACCTTCAGACAATTCTCCGACCAGCTGACACCGACGCTGCAGCGCCGTGGCTGGTGGGGCCGCCAGGCATTGATCGATCCCGTCACCGGCGAACCGGTCACGGCCCAGCTTGGGAGCCCGCGTCGGCTGCGCCTGATCTTCGATGTCAATATGCGGGTGAGCTATGCCACCGGCCAATGGGCGGGATTTGAGCGACGCCGGCAAACCCGGCCGTTCCTGCGCTATGTGGCGGTGCTCGATGACCGCACGCGAGACACCCATCGGGCGTTGCACAATTTGGTGCTGCCAGTCGATCATGAATTCTGGAACCTGTACGCCCCGCCGAACGGGTGGAATTGCAGGTGCACACTCCAGTCGCTTTCACAGCGCGATGTCGATCGGCTGATCAGCGAGGGTGAAAATCTCGTATTCGAACCGCCCGAAATTGAATTCAAGGATTGGGAAAACAAACGCACCGGCGAAACCCGCCAGATCCCGGTCGGCATCGATCCGGGCTGGGCGCATAATCCCGGCCGCGCCGGGTGGCGCGCGTCCCAGGGGCAGCAATTCGCGGCCAAGGTGAGCGCAGCGCAACCGGAGCTGGCGGAAGCTGCTATTCGCGAGCGCATAGGTTCGCGGGACTTCGAAACCTTCCTGAATGATCCTGCTGGCGACATGCCAGTGATGCAATTACCAGAGGCGGCAAGCGGGCGCACCGGCACTCGAACCCGCGTTGTCCTGTTGTCGGCCGAGACCATGCGCAAGCAGCAACAAAATCATCCAGATTTAACGACCAACGATTATCGCTCATTGCCGGACCTGGGCAGCCAGCCCGATCTGGTTCTGCAAGATGGCGAGCAGACGGTGACGCTGATTCGGCGCGATGAAGGTGGCTGGCATTTCGCCGCCACCAAATCGACCGCGTCTGGGCGGGCCAACTTCCTGACCAGCTTCAGGCGCACCCGATCAGCAGAAATCGAGCGGATGCTCAATCGACCAAGCGTTTCCGTCGTGATCGACAATCGATAATGATCGGGCGATAAAATGATCGGGTGATTTGTGCGCGGCAGGGCCTCCCACAGAACCCTGCATAACGCTCCACCGGCGAGGCCGGTGTGCTACGGCCGGGAGAATATCACCGTGTCACGCGCACAATCATCATATAGCAGCTTCAGGACCTGTTTTCAACGCCGCCAAATTCGCCCGCTGGCGCGTTTGGACCGGTAGTTACGCCCGGTTGCAGCTAAAATCACCCCAATCAGGCCACAGCGACTTTGAAAGGCCTTTGAATTTGATCCTGAAATGAACCGAAGAGTGCAAAATCGTCCTTCAGGCCGGATGTTGCGTTTTGCGCTCCCGAAAGGTAGCGTTGGCACATTGCCGGTCGGATATCATCTGATCCGACCGCGCCCTCTTCAACCTTCATCACTCACAAAGCCTTATGACTGTAATCCGCTTAGCCGTACAGGCAGGTTCGGCGGTGATGAACACGCAATTCCATATCGCTTCGACCATGGTCGCCGCCGCACTTAGCGGAGAGAGCCTGCATTGGGTGCAATTGCTGCCGGCTGGCAAATTTGATGCACGCGGCCACAAGGGGAAATTCGACACCGGTTCAAAGATCGACCTGGACCGGATCAAAGCTGCTTCACTGGATTATGCCGGCCCGAATAAGTTGGTTGTCGATTACGATCACCAGAGTGATTTCGGGTCAATCGAAGGCGTCGGCGGGCGGGCACCCGCAGCCGGATGGATCGAGCAGCTCGAAGTGCGAGAGGACGGTTTGTGGGGCCAGGTCAAATGGACCGAAGCCGCGGCGACCGCAATCCGCTCTGATGAATACCGTCATCTTTCACCAGTTTTTGAGCATGACAAAAATGGTCAAGTCTCCCGGCTTCTTCGAGCCGGCCTGACCAATTCGCCGGCACTTGATCTGTCGCGCGTTGCCGCATCCACAAATTCACAAACCGAAGAGGACATTCCAATGGACAAGATTTTGCAAGCCCTTCTGCTCGATGATAGCGCCAACGAGGCTGCTGGCGTTGAACAAGCCACATTCATGGTCGGTATTTTCAATGCCGTGAAAAAGGCACTTGGCATCAAGGGCGAAAGCTCACTTGAAGAATTCGAGACCGCGATCGCAGCTGCTGGCAAATCCGGCGAGCAGCTCACGGCGATTGCCAAGGCCGCTGGTCTGGACGGCAAGGAAGGTGACGAGCTGACCACCGCGATTGCCTCGGCGGTTGCCGGGAAAGACGGCGAGCCGGACCCTGCCAAATATGTGCCGTTCTCGGTTTTCAAAGAACTCAACGACAAGTTCAACACGTTTCATGCCAGCCAGGAGGCGGACGCCGCCGAGACGGCAGTTGCCAGCGCCATCAAAGACGGCCGCTTGAGCCCTGCGCAGAAAGACTGGGCAACCGACCTTTGCAAATCAGACCGGGGCGCGTTCGACAAATTCATCGCCTCTGCGCCGCAGCTGACGAAATCCCAGATCACGACGCCCGCAAAAGAAGCCAATGGCGGTGTAACGCTGGATGAGACCGACCAGGCTGTCATGAGCCAGTTGGGTCTCGACGAGGACACTTTCGTCGCGAGCCGGAAAAGCGAACAGGCCTAGCGCCGGCGCTTCTCTAGCCAAACCTAATCAGGAGACAATTCAATGACTGCACTTTTGAAAGACCGCGCCACAAAGAGCCGCGCCGGTTTACGTCGCTCATTCCCGGTTGCCGCTGCCGCAACGATTTTCGCTGGCGGCATGGTGGCGCTCGATACAGGTAATTCAAACCTGGCCGAGGCCGGCAATACGGCAACCACATTGATTACTGTTGGCGTGGCTGTAGCACGCGCCGACAATGCCGCTGGCGGCGCTTCAGATATCAATGTTGAAGTGGATGCGGGTATTCACCATCTGGCCAATTCAGCCGGTGGCGACGAAATCACCGCCGCCGATATCGGGTCATCTTGTTATGTGGTCGATGATCAGACCGTGGCCAAAACAAGCGCAACATCGACCCGCTCTGTCGCCGGCACCATCTTCGATGTGGATGCCAATGGCGTCTGGGTGAAGTTCTCCTAAGGCGACGTCCAAAAACAGCAATCAGCAAAAGGTTTTTCAGCAATGCTCATTAATTCAGCAACATTGACGTCGCTCTATACGGGTTTCAACGCATCCTTCCAAAGTGCGTTTGCCGGTGTCGAGCCGATGTATCAAAGGGTGGCGACCACGGTGCCCTCAACCACCGGCGAAAACGAATATGGCTGGATCGGCCAAATTCCGAGTTTCGAGGAATGGATCGGGGATCGTGCAATCCAGTCGATCGGGACCCACGGATACACGATCAAGAACAAGAGTTACGTCAATACAATCGGTGTCAAGCGACCTCATATTGAGGACGATAATGTTGGTGTGTATCGCCCGCTTTTCGAAGATCTCGGATATACGGCCGCGGTGTTCCCGGATGAGCTCATTTTCGGGCTTCTCAAGAACGGTTTCACCACAGACGCCTATGACGGCCAGTTTTACTTCGATACCGATCACCCGGTGCTCGATGCCAACGGCGACGCAACAACAGTGTCGAACCATGGCGGTGGCGCGAGCACGCCCTGGTTTTTGCTAGACACGTCACGGCCTCTTAAGCCGCTCATCTATCAGAGCCGGAAACCGTTCGATCGCCTGGTCCGCAAAGATCAGGATACCGACGACAATGTGTTTATGAGCGACGACTTTCTCTACGGCATGGATGGTCGCTGCAATGTGGGCTTCGGCTTCTGGCAGATGGGTTACGGTTCCAAGCAGCCGCTCGACGCTGCAAATTATAAAGCTGCGCGTGCCGCAATGGGCGGTTTCAAGGGCGACTTTGGGCGGCCTCTTGGCATCAAGCCGAACCTCCTGGTTGTCCCGCCGTCGCTCGAAGGTGAAGCGGTTGAGCTCCTCTCCGCTGAGCGCGGTGCAGCTGGTGCCAGCAATATCTGGCGCAACACGGCTGAAATTCTCGTCGTCCCCTGGTTGGCTTAAGCGGGTCGGCTGACTGACTTTTGATCCGTCACGCTGCCTCGGGCGCAGCGGATTGCCTCGGGGGCACGGAAACCGGTTTCCCGTGTTCCGTGCCCCTATCAGAAACAAAACATGCAGGAGATTTTCAATGTCTAAAGCAGAACTCGAACAGGCCGTGAAGGACGCTCAAAAGGTATTGGACGATGCCACAACGAAGGCGCAGAGAACCGCTGCCGGCAAAGCCCTGGGCGCGGCCAAAAAGGCGCTTGCAGATGCCGACAAGGCGAAAGCCGAGCGGGAAGCTGCCGAGCAGGAGAAACCCGGCATCCGCACCAAGGCCAATGTGAAGCGTGGTGTTTATCGCTGCGGCAAATTCCATTCATTCGAAGGTGAAGACTGGCCCGCAGGGACGTTCACGGAAAAAGAGCTACGTGTGCTCGATGCCGAGCCAAAACTGGACGTTTCGCTGGCTGACTGACGACATCAAAGCGGGGTGGCGCAGCGGTTAGCGCGCGTGGCTCATAACCACGAGGTCGCAGGTTCGATCCCTGCTCCCGCAACCAAAACGAGGGACATTCAAAATGCCGAAAATTGCAGGATATAGAGAACTCACGGCTGACGAAATTTCCGTCATGAATGAACTCAAGAAGGCCGAGGCCTCCTTTCTCAAAATTATCGATGATCTGCCGAAAAGCCTGCCCGCCACGAACCTGCGCTGGTTGGCAATTGCCCGTACCGATATCGAGACCGGTTTCATGGCCATGAACCGCGCGGTTTCCCGCCCCGATGCTGTGAAACCTAATCCGAGTAAGAGTGATTGACCTATTCCACCAAACAGAACCTGATCGACCGGTTCGGTGCGACCGAGCTGCAGCAGCTGACCGACCGCACCAATATACCGCCGTCTACGATTGATGATATTGTGCTCGGCGAAGCGCTTTCCGATGCCGACGCCTTGCTTGATAGCTACATCGCCAAACGATATTCCCTGCCGCTCGATCCGGTGCCGTCGATCCTGACCCGCATGTCCGGCGACATTGCCCGGTTTTATCTCTACGGCAAGCGTGCCGACAAGGATGGCGAGGTTGAGCGCGCGTACAAGGAAGCCATGGCCTGGGCAAAGGACGTGGCGCGCGGCCTGGTCGAACTGGAACAGGCCGGGCAGCCGGCAGAACAGACCGGTGGCGGCACGATCCGCACCGAAGCGCCGGCAAAAACATTCTCACGCGACAGCTTGAAGGGCATGTAGATGACCGGCGTGCGGATCGAGATCACCGACAATGAAATACAGAACGGTCTGGCGCGCGTGGCGAAGGCCGGCAAAGACACGCGCCCGCTTATGGAATCGATTGCCGGCTATATGTTGTTTTCGACCCAGCGCCGGTTTGAAACCGAGACCGGGCCAGACGGTAAAAAATGGTTACCCTTGAGCCCGCGCACGGCCAACAAGCGGATCGGCAACAAGCGCCGCGGCACCGAGAATATTCTGCGCGTCACCAATCGGCTGTTTTCGTCGATCACTGGTGAAGCGACCGCCAGCCAGGCGGTGGTCGGCACCAATGTGGTTTATGCCGCCATCCACCAGCAGGGCGGCACCATCAACGTACCCGCACGCCAGCGCAAAATCCGTTTGCGCCGGGTCGGCAGGCGATCTCTATTTGCCCGCACCCGCGGGTCGCGTGCCCATAAACGGTTTCGCGAAGTCGACGCCACGATCCCGGCCCACACCATCACAATTCCTGCACGGCCGTATCTCGGCTTTTCCGATACCGACCGGCGCGAAATTGGCGAGATCACCAGCGATTATTTGGGCAGTGCAGCCGGAGGTGCGCGATGAGTGCCGCGGCAATCACCAGCATCATCGAGCGACTTCTTGAGGCTGGCACGCCATTCCGGATTGTCGAGGGCGCGACCGAATTTGCCGGGATTGAGAAAAACAGCCCGGTCGTTCAGCCTGCCGCTTTCGTCGTCATCAAGGAAGAAGCCGGCGCAGAAAACGAACGCGCAACCGGCGGGCATTTGCAGCGCATCGAGGCCGACGTCGCCATCGTCCTCTATTTCGAGAATGTCAGCGACGATGTTGGCGGTGCCGCAGGCGGCGGGCTCGAAGGCTTGAAATCATTCATCCGCAGCAAGTTGGCCGGCTGGGAGCCAGCAGGCGCTGCTGAACCAATGGAATTCATAAGCGGTGAATTGTTGCACGCCCGCGACGGCGCAGTCTGGCACGAAGACGTCTATTCGCTGATCACCTATCTGGAGGTTTCTTAAATGCCCAATTCTCAACGCGTCGGCGGTCGCTATGTGATCGACCCAAAAAACGGCAAACGCCGCCCGGCCGGAAAAGAAGAGGCCGCACCGCGCGGTACGATCATCAAGCCGTCCGCCAAGTCGGACAAGCCGAAAAAGGAGGGTTAGATGCCCCGCATTATCAGGAAGCTTGCTCTGCTCGCAAAGATGGAGGCCACCTATTCCACAGACCCGACGCCAACAGGTGTCGCCAACGCCATGCAGATGACGGATGTGTCGATCGACCCGCTTACCGGCAGTGAAGAGGCACGCGGATTGCTGCTGCCGCATTTGGGCCATCAAGGCATTGTCCTGACCGGAGATTATGTGCGGATATCCGGCATGGTCGAGATTGCCGGCGCAGGCGCTGCTGGCGACGTGCCGGCATACGGGCCTTTGCTGCGGGCATGTGGTTTTTCTGAAACCATCACCGCTGCAACCAAGGTCGACTATGATCCGGTATCCGACGCCTTCGAATCCGTGACCTGTTATTACAATCTGGATGGCGTGAACCATATCATGCTCGGTGCGCGCGGCTCCGTTGAGCTGGACTTCACGTCGAAGCAAATCCCCAAATTCAAGTTCACGCTGACCGGCCTGCTCGGCACGATCGCGGACACCGCTTTGCCGGCCGCCGATTTGAGCAGTTTCGTCACGCCTTTACCGGTCTCAAAAGCCGCAACCACATTGTCGCTCCACGGCGCTGCACGGATTGCGGAAACAATCTCGATCAACGTCAACAATTCAGTTGAGCCACGTCACCTGATCGGGTCGGAATCTGTCGAGATCACCGATCGCGAGACAACCGGACAGGCCACGCTTGAAGCGTCGACGCTGGCTGATGTGGACTGGTTCGGAATTGCCATCGCCCGCACCCGCGCCGCTCTGGCGCTGAACCACGGGACTGTTGCCGGCAACATTGTTGCAATCGACGCGCCCGCCGTTGAGATCGGGCGGCCCACAGAAGGCCAGACCCAGAAAATCCTCAATTACCAGCTCCCGCTCATGTTCGTGCCGGCTACCGGCAATGACGAACTGACAATATCGGTGAAATGATCATGAAATTTGTACTGCAAGAAGAATTCCGTTTCTGGTGGCCAGTTGAAGTGAAAGTGCCGTCAGCCGAGAAGCCGGGCAAGTTCGACAAGCAAACTTTGGAGGTCGAGTTCCTCGCGATGGAAATGGAGGAGGCGCGCGAGCTAGCCGAACAATGGTCCAGGCTCAAAACCGACGAAGAAAAGTCGGATCACGAACATGATCTGATCAAGAGGGTTGTCGTGAATTGGCGCAACGTTGATGACGACGACGGAGAGGCTGTCGATTTCTCATCCGACAATCTTGACCGGATGCTTGGCATCACCTTCGTCAGAATTCCAATTTATCGGGCCTATGGGGCCGCCATGGCAGGCGAGGCACGGGCAAAAAACTAGAAGCGGCTGCCCGCGCCTGGTTGCTTGGTGACCAGGACCCGGAGCAGCCGGAAGAATTGACGCAAGACGTTGCCGATCAATTTGCCGCGCTCGGCGTTGTTGTTGGTGACGATCAGATATCCGGCGAGGTTGAATTTGAGGTGTGGGACGTGAATTGGGACGCATTCACTGCATTCAGGAAAATCGGCACCCAATGGCGCTGGGTCTCAACCATGTCAGGCATGTTCCGGGTCGGGATTGACTGGGCCGGGGCGCGTACGTTGCTCGATCTCGCCGGCATCGATGTCGTCGCTATTCTGGATAGCCTGGCCATTATGGAATCCGCCGTTGTTGAGGCCGGGTTTGAGCGGGCGGCGCGATGAGTAATTTTATCCTGTCCGCCAAGGCAACGATGGACGCGACCGACCTGAATAGCGGTCTGGATCAATCCACCGCCAAAGTGGGTGCTCTGGATCAGGCGTTCGACCGGGTCGGTGGTGGTATCGGGCCAAAGCCGGCGCAGAATGTTGCGCTCGCCCGCCACGAAGTCAGCAACCTGAGTTTCCAGGTCAACGATATCGCGGTCATGATGGCGTCCGGTCAGAACCCGTTCCTGATGATGATGCAACAGGGTGGCCAGATTAGTCAGATCATGGGTAACCGCGGGCTGGGTCAGATCATCCCTGCCCTTGGCAAATCTTTGTTGAGCCTGATCACGCCGACAACTTTGTTTCTGGCCGGCATCACGGTGCTCGGCGTTGGAGCGAAGGCTGTGTTCGATGCCATGGGCGAAGACATTATCGACGTTGACGACGCTATGTCAGCCCATGAAGCAACAATCTCATCCCTGAAGGACGCCTATGGCGACGCCATTCTTGGCCTGCGTGATTATGGCCAGGAGAGCGCGGCGGTTCATGAAGCGCTGCTGAAAGCCGACGCGACCCAGTTGAGGCTGGTGTTGCAGCAACAGTCCCGATCGTTCATCGACGATATATCCTCAATAGGGCTCGACGAAGCGTTCCTCGAACAATTGGAGGTAGACGAAAGCTTTGCTCCTTTCCAAACGGCAATCTTTAACCTGCGGAATTCAATTGAAGACGGCCGACCAGAAGTCGCTGCATTCAGAAACGAGATCGCAGAGATGGCTAATGCGCCGGGTGCCAGTGAAGAACTGGCAACCCTTGCTGGCACATTGTTGGAAACTTCTGATGCGGCTTTGCGTGCCGAACAAGGGTTGGCCGCAACAGAGGACGCTATCGGATCGCTTGGATTTGCAATATTCGACGTCGAAGGTGATCTGGACAGCTTTAATCAGGCTATGGCCATTCTGGACCGGTTGGCTGAACCGCGCCTGTCTCCATTGCAGCAAGCAACAGCCGCCCGAGACAAAGCTTTGCAGAATAGTGGTGGTGGCATCGAGCGCGCCGCAATCCTCGAACAATTTTCATCCGCCACCGCTGAGATCGAACGCCGGGAAGCCGAACGCGAAGCACAGCGGCTGGCGCGGCGTCGGCCGCGACGAGACCCGGCAGAAGTGATCCTTGAGCGTCAGGCCGGTGATCTGGAACGTATCCGCCTTGAGACCACATTGCTGGCGGCAAATGACAATCAGCGGCAAATCGGGCTGGCGACGCTGGAGGCCGAACAGGAAATCCGCCGCCGCGGCATCGACGCGCGATCGGAAGAAGCCGAGAAGATTCGCGACAACGCCAAGGCACTCACCGAAGAGCAGGCCATTCTCGAGCGTTCGCAAGCCGCCTGGGATACGCTCGAGGGCTCGGCCTCCAATGCGATCGACAAGATTTTCGATGCTTTGCTCGATCGCAAGGCGGATATCGGGGACGTGCTGCAAGGTATTGCTGCCGACATTCTGAAAACGGCGGCAACGTTGGGAGCGCTCAACCCGCTGAAAAATTCACTCTTCGGGTCTGACCTGCCGACATTCGCCGATAGTGGCGGTGGTGGTTTTTTCGCGTCAATTCTCGGCAGTCTGACTGGCGGCGGTGGCGGTGGCGTACCGTTCGGGCCACAACCACTTGCCTTTGGCGGCATGGTGGTCGGCCCTGGTGGGCCAACCGACGACAGGGTGCCGATCCTTGCGTCAAATGGCGAATTCGTTCTCAACGCCGCCGCGACGGCGCGGCATCGCCCGCTGATCGAAGCGATCAACGATAACCGTTTGCCGCAATTGGCGGGAGGCGGTCCAGTGGTCTCGTTTCCATCGGGGGGTGGCGGATCGGCGGGTGGCGTCGGCGGTGCACGCGTAACTGTCAATCTGATTGGCGCGCCGCCAGGCACCCGTGTTGAGCAGCGCCAGAGCGATGATGGTGGTGTCGATCTGGACATCATCATGGAGCAGATCGACCAACGGGTCGGACAGAATATCGCCGAGGGCAAATATGACAGCCCGTTTGAGCGGTATGGCGCGTTGCCCAGGAGGCGCGCATGACCCTTGCAATCTGGCCAGGCTCATTGCCACAATTTGCCGAGCGGCGTGGTTACGGAATTGAGGCCGACGACAAGATCAATTCGTTCGAGCCGGAAAAGGGCAAGCCGATCGAGCGCGCGGAAACTACCGTCGCGATCAGTGAAATGAGCCTGTCATTCATTATGACACTCGGGCAATTGCAGACATTCAAACATTTCGTGAGGTCTCTCCTTAAACACGGGACCGAACCGTTCATGATCCCGCATCCTGATACGCGCAACCAGGTCGAAGTCAGTCTCTCTGGTCAGAAGAAATTCCGGGAAAGTTATTATTCACCGCTCGAGCGGCGGGTCGCGATCAAATTGTTGATTACCGGGGAGGATGCCTGATGGCTGATCCTGCCCTGATTGCTGAACTGGAGCGCGCCGCTGGCGGTATGGCGATCCCGTTCTTTGTGGAAGTCAATCACGACGAGCTGGTCGAACCGATCCGGCTGGTTTTGGATGAAGCAGATTATTTTTTTGAGGGCGAGACCTGGTACAAAAGCGCGTTCGATATCGCGCCGCCTGCCGATAACGATGCGCCACCTGAAACCGCCTTCAGGTTCCCAAATATTGACCGCCGCCGAACCGCAAAGCTGACCGAAATCAACGGGCCGATGTCGGTCTCGTTCCGGCTGTTTCATGCCAGCTGGTTCAATCTCCACAAGGAGCCGCGGGTCGTGAAAGCCGGAAAGACACCGGTCGCAGCGATGGAAGTATACGACCTGCAGCTGATCGATGCGTCCGGCTCGCCGACAGAGGTAAAAGGACGGTTGATCGGGATCGATTACAGGTCCGAAGCGGTTCCGGCCAGGCGCGGTGTCCAGAGCATTTTTCCGGGGGCATTTTACTCATGATTACCGGATATTCAGGCATCCCGTACAAATCTAAAGGCCGGTCTCTCATTGGTGTCGATTGCTGGGGCCTGGTGCGTCTGGTCTTCTCAAAGGAAGCGGATATTGAGCTGCCGCTGCACACCGAAATTGATCCATCCGAAGGGCTGAAAGCCGCTCGCGCTCTGAAGGACGCACTGACCAGCGAAACATGGCTTGAGGTGAAATACGACCCGTTGCCTTTCGATGTTGTGTTGATGCGCAACGATTATCGCGCCGGCGGCATCGCGACCCATGTGGGCATCATGGTATTTCCTCAAATCCTGCTGCAAACCGAGACGGCAACCGGGTCCTATCTGATGGAACTGTCTGATCCATCAATCCAGTGTCGCCTGGACGGCATCTATCGGCACCGGGAGCTGGACCAATGAACGCGATGCCAGGAAAGATGGTCACAGGAGTCTGGCGGCCGCCCTTTGCTGAAGGTCCCGGCCAGGCGCTTGAATGCCCTGCCGGAATTAACCTGCAAACGCTGGCCAGCCGGATGGAATTTTTGCCACCGGATTTCGTTGACCAGGGTGAGATCAGTGTCGGTGGCACATTGATCCCGCAAAATTACTGGCGTCACGTTCGCCTGAAGGCTGGTCAGGTGGCGCGGTTTCACCTGCGCCTGGGCGACGGTGGCGGCGGTGGCGGCAATGGCTCCGGCAAGGCTGTATTGGCGATCGTTGTGGCCATCGCGACCGTCCTGACAGCAGGTGCTGCTGCTGCGGGCGCGTTTTCATTTCTCGGCGCATCATTCGCAGCTGGTGGCCTTGGCGCCACATTGCTGTCGGCCGGGATATCCGTTGTCGGGTCGCTGATCGGCCGCGCACTCTCTGCGCCGCCATCCCCGGTGGAACCTACTGCCACGCCCGGCGAGCGGGAACGCGGTGCGGCGTCCCTGGACGCCAATGTGCTGGCCGCTGGCGGGTATCTGCCGGCCGCGCTCGGCACCCGCCTGATCGCCCCGCCTGCCATCAGCAAACCATTGGTCGAGCGGATCGGTGACGACGAATTTGTCGAGGCGGTGTTTGCGCTCGGCGTGCCACATGGATTGGGCAAGGTTTCTTTCGCCGGTGTGCCGGCAGAAGATGCCGATGATATCGAAATTCAGACTAGGTCCGGCCTTCCCGGCGAGCCGCCGCTTACACTTGTGGCGCGGTATTCCCATACGTCCAATCAATCAATCGAATTATCGGCCCATGGCGTCAACGACGATGCCCAGGACGAACTGAAAAATCAGGATCAGCCGGATAAAAGCCTGCCGGTATGGCACCGTTTTCCAATCGCGCAATGTGACGAATTCTGGTTTGACCTGACAATGCCTGAAGGCTTTGCTGACGGGGTCAACCAGAACATCGCGCAAGTGGTGCCGATGCGCCTGCGCATCCGGCCGCTCGGGACGGACACATGGTTTAATGTGCCAGAATTGATGTATGCCGCTGCCAAGCTTCGCAACGTCAAACCGACCATACGGTTTCAATTCTCCGAGCATCCGCCAATCTCTGCAAAGGTGACCACGTCGAACGAAGGCTTTGTGGCAGCCTATATCGCCGTTGATGGCCAAACCGATATCAATGCGCCAAGCGCAGATTTTGCCGCCCACGGGAGCTTTGTCAAAGCAGGTTCAGGCGGGCTTTATGATGGCAATGAAGGGCCTTCAACGGTGACTGGCGTGCATCTGGATGGCCAGACCGCAGACATATGGCTCGACCCGGCCATATTCCCGCAGGGGCGCTATGAAGCGGAGATGAAGCGCGGGGCGATGATCCCGTTGAGCTGGCTGGACAAGGACAATCACGAGATCAATGGGTCACTGGTTGATCTTTTTCATTACCAGATTTCAGGCAGCACCAAGGTGATGGCCCGGTCGCGCGGCGACCTTGCCGACCGGATTTTCGTTCAGCGCACGGCATCGGTCGTAAATCAGCACCCGGTCAACAATGGCGAACCTATATCCGGCTATGCCCTGATCGCAGTGCGGGCACGGAACCGGTCGGTCCAGGATGTCAAGGTTGAAGCCGGTGCGCTGATGCCCAAATGGGACGGCAATGCCTTCACGGGTTTGGGCACGAGCTCCAATCCCGGCGACCAGATGAATTTCATTTTGCAGACCGATATCAACGCCCGGCCGTTGCCGCCACGGGTGTTTGAGACCGCGTCCTTTGGGGCATTCGCAGAGCGCTGCACAGCGCAAGGCTTTACCTGCGACCTGATTATCGAAGGAGCGCGGGTTGATGATGTTTTACGGCGGATCACCGGCTGCGGTTATGCCCGGCCGCGACGGGGCGCTCTATGGGGCGTCATCACTGACCGGGACCGGTCAAATGAGGATAATATTCAGGTATTCAGCCCGCGCAATTCATCCGGTCTCACGTGGCAGAAATCATTTTCAGAGGTCCCTGACGCGTTCATTGTGACATTCCGGGACGCAGCCGACCAATATCGCCGCCGCGAGATAACCGTATGGCGGCCGGGGCGTGAAGGTGTTGCCAATCCAAAATTTGAAAATATCGAATATCAGGGCCTGGTCTACGAGGCCGATATTATCCCGCGGGCAATTTATGATCTCCGTCAAATGACCGAGCGGTCAGTGATCTGGACATGGGCAGCGCCTGCTGAATCTCTGCGCTGTCGGCGTGGCGAAATGATCGGCATCAATCACGACCAGGTCGAAGAGGAGCACGGGTCCGGCCGCCTGGAAGCGATCGTGATCGCTAACCAGCAGATGACCGCCATGTATATCGACCAGAAAGTGCAGCTTTTCAACGAAGCCCGACCACGCGATGTGGTAAGCCCGGCCGCGTCCGAGCGACCTCTAAAATGGGGTCTGCAATCCGGCCTCGAAATCCGCCGATCGGACGGCACGTTTTCAACGCATCTTCTGGCCAATGAAACCGGCATCACCAACCGGCTTGTTTTGGCTGCGCCAGAAGAGGTTGTTCCCATGGCCGACGGCCAGTTGCCGCTTCGAAAGGGTGATCTGTGTCTGGTTGGCAAGCCGGGCAACGTCACCAAGCGGATGATCCTGGTCGACATGGATTGGCGCAATGGCCTGACCTGCACTTTGGCCGGCGTTGATGAAGCGCAAGGGTTGATGGCGGCATGAGGAAAATCAAATGAGCCGACAAATAAATGCCGATCCAGATACCGGCGCGACCATGATCGACGAGATCAACGGGCAGCTGGATAATATCTATGCGCAGTCGTTCCTGACACTGACCGTCACAGGTGGCACCGTTGATGACATCGAATGCGACGTGACGCCTGCCATGACCGGCGCTATCACGGCCGGCATGAAATTCGCGATTGTAATGCCTGGTCAGAATACCGGAGCCATGACCCTCAAGATCGGCGCACTGGCAGCCGTCTCACTGATGAATGACGACGGCGCAGAAATGACTGCTGGGCAGACGACTGCCGCCCGCCTGGAATTTCTCTACTTTGACGGGACGGTCGTGCGGGTCGCAAATGTGGTCGGCAAAACGCCGATATTCCGGCATGTGGTTTTTACAGCCAATGGCACCTGGACGAATGACCTGCCTGCAGACGCCCTGGTTATGATCGAGACGTGGGGCGGCGGTGCCGGAGGTTCGACGATCGCTGACGGAAGCGGTGCCGGTGCTGGCGGGTATGCGGCGCGCTGGATGCGTGCTGGCGATATATCTTCCAGCGTTGCGGCAACCGTTGCGCTCCAGGCACTGGCCGGGGCGACAGGTGGGGATTCGAGTTTTGGCTCATATCTGACCGGATATGGCGGCGGGAAGGGCAACGACTGGAACCCCGGGTCTGGACGCGGTGGCGGCGGCGGCGGCGGCGGAAACACCTCAAAGGGTGGGGGCGGCAAGGACGGGTTAGCGGGGGTTGCGTGCGGCGATGGCGGCGAAGGCGGCGGGCCAAGGAAGGCCCCCGGTGGCATCGGCGAACCGGTAACCGGCGGTGGTGCAGGCGGTGACGGAATCGGGTCACCGACAGGCGGCAGCGGCGGCGGTGCCAGCGTGAATACTTCCAACCTTCCAGGCAACGGCGCTCCCAGCACAGATGGTGGTGGCGGCGGTGGCGGCGGCGGCACCCATCCGACCGGGCCGGGCAACGGTGGTGATTCTATTGATGGTGGCGGCGGTGGCGCGGGCGCTGGCACTGGTTCTAAAGGCGGCATTTCTCTACGTGCCGGCGACGGCGGCGATTATGGTGCCGATGGTGCTGCGCCTAGCGGCGGTGGCGGAGCCAATGGAGGCAAGGGTGCACGCGGCGAAATCCGCCTGACAATCATGGGTTAATAATATGGCAGACTATTTTGAAGCGGAGTTTAACGACAACGCGTTGGACACCGAGTTTTTCCCGGCATTTCTCGATGCCGCTGGCACACCGTGGTTCGAGGCTGGCGACACCTTCCAGGCCGATTTGAAGGTCTCGGCTGACGATGTCCCTGTGGTCGCCAGCCTGACTAATGCCAATGGCGGGATAGATGTCACCTATGTCGCGGACGGCGTCATCGGCCTGAAACCCATGGTCGTCGCAATCGCGCCCGGCACATACGTGACCGACATCATCCTCGATCCGGCAGGTAACCGCCAAACCGCCTATATCGGTAAGATCATCATCTTGAAAGGAGTGACCGCATGAGCCTGATCCTGCACCCGCGTCAGGCGCTTTTGGTTGAAAAGCGCGTTGGCCCAAATCAGATGGTCTCCGACCGCTTTCTGCGGATGCCGGGTATTGAAGGCGCTCCAGGCGCTCCAGGCGCTCCAGGCGCACCAGCAACAAACCGGCTCAACATCAATGGTAATTTCGCCGTTTCCCAGTTTGCAGATATTTTTGCGCATGCCGGCGCTTATGCCATCATGATTGATAGGTGGGGCGGTCGTCGCAACAATAACAGCGCCGGGATGACCGTTTCTCGGGTCACTGGTGAGCGCGGGGAATATGCTTGCAAAGTTCAGCGAGACCTGGGCAACACCTCAATCGACTGGCTTATGATCACTCACGCCCTGCAGACATCTGACGTGATAGCCTTGCGCGGCAAACAAATCACGATATCGCTTTGGGCAAAGGCCGGTGCCAATTTCAGCGCTACTGGAAACCTGCTGCAATGCCGGCTGGATACCGGCACCGGCATTGACCAGAAACTCGACCTTGGATTTGCAACAGGCAACACATCGCCTGCGTCAAGTTCAGAAGCTCTCACGACGGGTCTCTTGCAGTATACGCTGACAGGCACCATCCCGGCGAACGCGACCGGTCTTGGCTTACGCCTGTTCTATACCCCAGTGGGGACAGCCGGTGCTGACGACTGGTTCCAGATTGAAGAGGTCCAGTTTGAAGAAGGACCCAATGCAACCCCATTCGATCGTTGGTCGATAGTAATCGAAGAGATGGCCTGCCTGGCTTACTCGGAATGGTGGATATTCACAGGACCCTCTGCGTTTGCCATCGCCGGTGCTAGGTCGACATCTTTTGCGACAACTGGTGTGAAATACGCGCGTAAGCGGCTCAAGCCTCACACAATTACCGCGACTGGTGTTTGGGACATGCTCGGCGTTTCGGGAGATGTGAACACCTTGTCCTTCGCCGGGATCGAGCAAGATACCTGCCAGTTAAACTCAACAGAGGCTGCTACGGCATACACATTTGGCAACGCCATGACCCTGGCAGCGGCGAATGGTAATACACTTCATTTCGATGCGGAGCTTACATGATGGTTGAAATACTGACCGCCAAATACGCTGACCCGGACAGCGAATATGTCGATATATCGTGCGACGACGGGTCCAGCATGACCCGCCTCGCAAAGCACCCGGCCATCGTTGCTTTAATCGCAGGTGGGTTGGAAATAGCCGCCCATATTCCACCAATTGAAAACTCGTCGATTTCGCCGCTTGAATTCATTGACAGGTTGACGGAAGCAGAATCCCTCGCGGTGCTCGCAGCGATTAAGCAAAACACCCAGCTTGAGCTCTGGTACACCCGGCTCATGGCCTCACCATCTGTCGACCTCGCCAGTCCGCGCCTGATCGCCGGACTGGATGCCCTGGTTGAAGCAGGCCTGCTCACCTCCGCTCGCAAAACAGAAATACTGGAATGATCATGCCGGATTTCGAATGCACTCTATGGCCAGACGGAATACCCACATGGCTTGGCGGTAACGGCGCTGAATGGATTCATTGCTGTGTGGCCCACGACCTTGGCGGCACTCATACAGAGCTGGCGCAATGCGTGGCGGCCGCAGGTTACCCACGTATCGGCATGTTGATGTTTGCCGGGCTGTACGCCTTTAGCGGACTCTATCTCCTCCTGCAGCGTCGTGCGCCGTTCCAGCGCCCTGAAGGCGACCGGTGATGGGTGAAGCCGTGTATTTCAAGGAAGGCGACCGGGTCCAAAAATCAAACGGCTATCTCTGGCCAGGCGTGATCCTTACCGTGTTCAAAACCCTCGCCGGAGAGACCCGCGTCGTTGTGGAATGCACGGTGCCGGAAGTAGCCGGCGCACTCCATATATACGCCCCGCGCCAGCTTCATTTGACCAATCAACCACCTGAAATGGAATTGCTGGAGACAATAGATTGACCAATCAGCAGGGCCAGGCACCGACGATCTGGAAGGCAAAACCTAACACAATGAATATGATAGCAGGCTTGATGGCACGCCGTCGGGTTTTGAGATATCTCATCCGTGGCGGATCTTCATTGCCCCTCGTTCGATCAACTTTCATGTGTATTTCGTCCGCCATGCGATCGAGTATTTCGGATGAATTCCCGTCGGCAATCAGCTGCCGGCGAAGCAATTTAATGACGCCTTCCATATTCTCCTTCGAAATCTCCAAATCAACACTCGCATACAGGTCGTATGCCAGCACCAAGAAGCCAAAAATATCGAGAAAGAGCCCTAGGATTGTCCACCAGCTTTGCTCATGTCCAAGGATCACACACATGCAATATCTCCACTAATTGGAGCGGACGGCCCGGCGTGAAAACACGCCAGGCAGCGGGCCTAGCGCCAACCAGAACCCGCTCGACGCCAAGTTCCTTAACGCCACGTCCGCCGCTGCTATGCACAGCGAGGTGATACTGGCAGATTCGTGGAAGTTCCACACCCATGGAACCAGTTCGTTGTGGATCATGTCGCAGGCTCTTGCTCCGAGCGGCATCGGGCGCTATAGCTCGCTCAATTGAAGTCAAGTGTGGCCGTTGTGGCGCACTGAATATATTGAGGCCGACAGAGCCCCAATCAGAACGCCCCGAGCGTCTTTCAGGAGATGACTCGTGTGGCTCTACCTACCAAAAGAAACACTCACTCAAGGAACCAATATAGCGGTCTCGCGCTATGCGCTGGATTTGGCGGATTGGAACTTGGCCTGCATATCGCAGAACCCGGATATCGAACCGTTTGTTATATCGAGCGGGAAGTGTTTGCCGCGTCCGCTCTCGTGGCGAGGATGGAAGACAAGGCCCTGGATGATGCGCCTCTCTGGGATGACGTTAAGTCCTTCGACGGCCGCCCGTGGCGTGGCAAAGTGGATATCCTCACTGCCGGATACCCTTGCCAGCCATTCACCTTCAGCGGCAAGCGACGCGGCAACAAAGACCCTCGCCATCTTTGGCCGGATGTGGCGCGGATCATCCGCGAAACCCAGCCTGAATGGGTCTTCTGCGAGAATGTCGAAGGGCATCTCGATCTGGGATTTGCCGAAGTCGCGGCAGAGTTTCAAGAAATGGGGTTTACGCTCAAAGCAGGCCTGTTTTCAGCGTATGAAGCAGGAGCGAACCACCAGAGGCGGCGTCTATTCATGCTGGCCCACACCAACCATGGGAATGAGCGGCAACCAGTGCGAATGGAAGATAGGACCGGACGGGTTGATATTCCAGACACGAACCGATCAGGTCGGCAGTCAGATAGGGCTGTCCGAAGTGGCGCGCTCCTGGACCGCCTGGTGGCTCGGGTGTGTGGCTCTGGGCATGAAGCCGGTATCGACACCTACCGGTTACCCCTATTCGCACCCGCTCCATCTGCGTTGCAGGCCTGGGACCAGGCTCTTGCCCGGCGAGTTGACCTTCAACCCGAATTTTTCAGACTGGATCATGGGGTGGCCAATCGGATGGAGCGACCCTTCGCAGCCGGTAACGGAGTGGTCAGTCTGGCTGCGGCGCTCGCGTACAGCACTCTCCGAGCTGCTTTCAATGAATAGGATGGCTTCAAGTTGATATTTAAGAAGCTTCAATAGCCATTTGAGGGCTGTTTGCACCAGAACATTTTTTCCCCCATAATAGGGCTATGGATTACTTCAGTGTAGAACTTCGGCACGGCGAAAACAAACAGCTATGGATTGCACGCTGCGAAACGGAAGCGGAGGCAGAGCAATTGGCTCAGGATTCCGCAGGATCACTTCCAGAAGCAACACCAGATGCGAACAAACTCGCCGGAAAGCCCCCAGTGGAACTCAAGCCGAATACGGCGATGCAGTGGGTGCCCTAGCCGCCAAACTTAACGTTTCAAAGTGATCATTGCCCAAAATTTTGCTACAAATTTAGCTGTCAAAAATTCAGTATTAGGTGTCGCGCTACAGTAACAAGAGATCTCAAAAGAAGTTGGTAGCGGGAGAGGGACTTGAACCCCCGACACGCGGATTATGATTCCGCTGCTCTAACCAGCTGAGCTACCCCGCCAAGGGGGATCGGAACATATAAGGTCGCCCGATCCGGGGCCCTTAAAAGGGCCAGAAGCGATATAGGATTAGCGCCTATGCCGTGTCAATACAGATTGGCGTATGAAGTCTGAATTATTCCCGGATCTGGCGTGTCGTCGCAGCCTGCCCTTTGGGTTTGACTGATGCCATTTCCGGTTGCCGGGCCAGCTCGCGCAAATGATCATCCCGACTTATCGGGTCTTGCATACGCTCGAACCGCAATAGGGAAAACATGCCAAACGGCCCGAAGGAAACCCGCTCGGCCATTCGCAAATATTGCTGCCCCAATATTCTTTCGATCGGGAATTCCGGGCGCCAGCCCAGTGCGCTCGCGAGCGGCGCCATTAAGCGTTCCGCCATGC
Organism: Hyphomicrobiales bacterium; assembly: GCA_021775875.1. Lineage (GTDB taxonomy): Bacteria > Pseudomonadota > Alphaproteobacteria > Rhizobiales > NORP267 > NORP267. The sequence goes on from JAJFHA010000022.1 coordinate 159,656, forward strand.
CGCGAGGGCCGGATGTGGCGGAAAAATGGTTGACGATAACCACTTCGCCATCAGTCTTGCAGACCCGCTGCATCTCGCTCATGACCCTGCCCGGGTCCGGAACCACGGTCAGCATATACATGGCAACAACCTTGTCGAAGGAATTGTCGGCAAATTCCAAATTTTCGGCATCCATTACCAAAAGGTCTTTAACATTGGTAAGGTTCAGCCGATCGGCCTTGGCTCTGGCGCGTTCAAGCATATCAGGGCTTAAATCAATCGCGGTAATTTCAATGTCGCTGCGATATTGGTCCAGGGAAATCCCGGTCCCAACACCGATTTCGAGCAGAGTTCCCGGAGAGCGGTTGATGATTTTCATGGCCTGGCGACACCCAGCACGTACCAGCCAGCCAAAAAAGAGATCGTAGACCGGGGCCCACCGGGCATAGGCGCGTTTTACTGTGGCCTCATCTATCGCAACCAGATCACGCACAAAACGTCCTTCCAAATCCCGCCGCACATTTCACAGGTCAAAAAAAGAGATTAATGCCCAAACGTTTCGCCAACCCGTTCTTTCGATTTTTCTCCGGTCCCGGCCGCATACATGTCCAGTGCCGCGCTGTCTCTGCTTGTGGATTTGATCCAGCCACCGCCCAACACCCGTGCCGGTGATTGCAATTTTTCGTAAAAGACACATGCCTGGCCGGGCGCGACGCCCTCTTCGCCTTCATCGAGCACAACCCGAACCGCACCATTCTCGGCCGCGATCAGCCAAGCCGGTTGTGGCGGGCGGGTAGAGCGCACCCGCACATAGACGCGCACTTTGTCTTTCAAGGCTTCTTCCAGACTGGTGTCGCCGATCCAGTTCAGGTCACGGAGCAGAAAATGCCGGATCAAAAGAGCGTCTCGTGGTCCGACAATGACCTGGCGCGCATCCGCATCGAGCTTGACCACAAATAACGGATCACCAACCGCAATACCGATGCCCCGGCGCTGGCCAATTGTATAATTCAAAATTCCATCGTGACGACCAAGTACCCGTCCATCCACGTGAACGATATCGCCCGGCTCCGCAGCACCCGGCCGCAGCCGTTCCACAACATTGGAATAATGTCCGCTTGGAACAAAACAGATATCCTGGCTATCCGCCTTGGTTGCTACCGGCAAGCCCATCTCGTGGGCCATCTCACGGGTCGCGGCTTTCGGAATATCGCCGAGCGGAAAGCGCAGGAAATCAAGTTGTGGACGGGTTGTCGTAAACAGGAAATAACTCTGGTCGCGGGACAAGTCGCTAGCCTGATACAATTCAGGACCCGCTATGCCCTGCCGCCTGGATATATAATGCCCGGTCGCCAGCGCCGCCGCACCCAATTCCCGCGCAGTATCCAGCATATCGACAAATTTGATCTGTTGATTGCAGCTAATGCATGGCACCGGGGTTTCACCGGACACATAACTCTGGGCGAAATTTTCCATAACGGTTTCGCGGAACCGTTGCTCATAATCGAGCACATAATGAGGGAAATCCAGAATGTCGGCTACGCGCCGCGCGTCATGAATATCTTGGCCCGCACAGCACGCGCCTGAGCGATGCACCGCTGCTCCATGATCATACAATTGCAGCGTAACACCTACAACATCACACCCGGCGCGTTTCAAAAGGCCGGCGACAACGGACGAATCCACACCGCCCGACATTGCAACAACAACGCGCTGGTTTTTCGCGGACACGTCAAGATCAAGGCTCTCAACAATGGCGGATGGTTCAGGTAATACACTCATGGTCATGTTTTCTATCAGCCTCACAACTGGCTTGCCAGCTTTTGAGCGCATAATCGGCAGCTAAAATGCCAAATTTACAGGTGAAATTTTACCCCCAAACCGGCATTTTTTGCCGGTTCCTTTAGCCCAACATCATTTTTGATTTTCATTAAACCGCAGAAACAGGCCATTTTATGGCAGTTCTCAGGTTGGCACTACACTTGCTTCTTCAAGTTTGATCAATTTTCCCGTGATGGCACGGGTACGTAATAGTTTGGAGCTTTTTGATTTTGAGCACGGCAACTGCCCATATGCTTATCTCACCGGTTTCCGGTGGAAATGGCCAGCAGACCAGCGGAACCGCTTCCGCCCCGTCTGCCGCCAATGGCATATTCGCAGCTCTTCTTGGAAATCAGGCGGGCCAGCCAGGTATCGCTGATCTGTCTGAGAATGCCATGATGGCGCTGGTCAACAACGCCCCGACAAGCATTGAAACTCCGGGTGCACTTTCAACCGAGACCCTCACCAGCCTGGCTAGCGGTATTATTCCCGGCGATACCATCTCGGTTAGTACATCTTCAGCAAACACCCCTGCTTCTGATTTACCTGGCACCATTGCAAATATTATGGATCCGGCCAGTGGCAAGGCTGCTTCAGGTACAACCACTGCTGCATTAGCAACAAGTCTGAAAGCGCCTGCAACGGAAGACGCAAATATTGCGCTCCAGCAAGGCATCGTTGCCAGCGGCAAAGAAACCCTTGACCAACAATCCAAACACGCCGCCGGTGCCAGCGGCAAAGAAACCCTTGACCAACAATCCAAACACGCCGCCGGTGCGCAGGCCCCTGTAGCAGTAACCGCTTCGGGCCTGCGCCCAACTTCTTTAACCAGAGAAGACGAGCCGAAAATCACCTCGCAATTTGGCGATCGCAAATCGAGCCCAAGTCCAAGCCAGTCTGGAGCGTCCTTAATGGCCAATCCTGGAGCAGGCGCCACAAAAGCCAGCACCCATGCGCTTGTCCATAGCAATATAGTCACTGCATTCGGTGCTCAGGGAATTGAACGCCCTGATCCCATCGCCGCAAATAGCAACCACATCAACAACCTGACGCTTGTGCGTGAAACCGCCGCCACAGAAAATTACACCCAGCAAATGCGTTTGGCGGGCGACGGAGTGAAAGCACCGGCAAGAAGCCTCGCGGTTGAAATATCCAATCATGCGCAGGCCGGGATCAAGCGGTTTGAAATTCGCATGGACCCGCCAGAATTGGGACGGATCGATGTGCGGCTTGAAATGAAAGACAATGGCAGCGTCACCACCCGGCTTGTGGTCGAACGCGCTGAAACCCTGGAACTGCTGCAACGCGATACCAAACTGATTGAGCGCACACTTAGCGACAATGGTCTAAAAACCGACGAAGGCGGCATCCGCATGTCGCTGAAAAATGATGGCAATGGCGAACAGTCCCAGACCGGTGCCAACGAGCCTGAAGATCAGAACAGTCAATCAAATAACGCAGTAGCACCCGATACAACTATTCTAATGATGAACGAAGATTATGACGGCCTGCCGCTTTCACATCGAGCAATGGCTGATGGCCGACTGGACATCAGTGTTTAGGGGCCATACATGAAACTTGAAAGCCAATAATATGGACATCAACGGCCTTAGCTCCCTTTCGACCATTCAGGGCGTGGAAAATAACCGGGCAACGATTGCGGACAATTTCGATACGTTTCTGCAATTATTGACAACCCAGTTACAAAACCAGAACCCGCTTGATCCGCTTGATACCAATCAGTTCACCCAGCAACTAGTGCAATTTACCGGCGTTGAACAAGCACTGAAAACCAACGAACAGCTTGAAACCCTGTTGATGTTCCAGTCTGCAAACACTGCAACTTCAGCAGTCAATTATATTGGCAAAACCATCGTTACCGATGGCTCCAGCGCTGAATTGTCAGGCGGCGAAGCGGTATGGACCTATAACTTGCAGGTTCCTGCTTCCAATTCCACGATCACCATCCGCAATTCGAATGGCCAAACTGTATATACTGAACAGGTTTCGCTAACCGAAGGTGCCAAGGATATCACCTGGGATGGCATCGACACCAATGGCGACATACAGCCGAATGGTGTCTATGAGATTTCAATCGATGCCCGCGACGCTAACAACAATTCTCTGGCAATCAGTACATCTGTAGGCGGACGGGTTGATAGCGTTGATCTCTCGGGCGTCGATCCAGTTCTCATTATAGGATCACAGCGTATCAACTTGAGCACGGTCACCTCGATCAGTGAAAGCTAGAGCAAGTTTCGACCATACGGGATTGTTTGACCGGTTTTTCGCGTCTGCTGGCAAGGTATGGTCCGCACCGTGGCCCGGGCGGCCACAAGCGGAGCATAACGCAGTCCAGCGGGCGCGAAAAATCGGCCTTCGGTGGGCCAAATCAGTCCATCGGCGGCGTTGCGAAATTTGCCCGATCAACCAGATCGCGCTGCGTTTCGCGCCTTGCCGAGTGAACCGATTTGGCACCATCAAACTATTCCATATGGTCGAAACTTGCTCTAGCCGCACGTCAACGCGCAATATCCCCGTTTGGTCCGCTTTTCAGGCTTAATGGGTGATTAAAGGCCCGAACCACACGCTTTAGGTAAATCTTAAACCGATTATCGTAGATTTAGAACGTTGAATGATCGCGTATGGGTCATTGTTTAGTTAGTAGCGTTGAGTGAGTATAGTATGACCGGTCAGTATATGCCGCGTGTAAAGTATGTGATTGGGCCAGATGGTAGCCCTCTGACAATTGCTGATCTTCCACCAACTTCCACCCGTCGCTGGGTGATCCGGCGCAAAGCCGAAGTTGTGGCAGCAGTTCGGGGTGGATTGTTAAGCCTCGAAGAAGCCTGTGACCGTTACACCCTGACGGTGGAGGAGTTCCTCTCCTGGCAGCGTTCGATCGAACACCATGGTCTTCCCGGCTTGCGCGCAACAAGGGTGCAGCATTACAGGCCCTAATTTCCGGCCCTGATACCCGAATATCTTTGCAAATCAACATCCGGCCCTCGGTGAAATTCGGTCTCCGGGGGTATTGTTGTCGCCTGTTTCGCCTTTGATCTGTCAGGCTAACATCCTCAAATATGCACTCAACACCTACCAACCGGCAATTTTTGCCCAGTAAAATCTCTTCAAACGCACTTTGTTAATCACTTGTTTACCGTTCACTGGGAAATTCTTGCCCAGAGGAGCGGCATTCGTTGCCAAATCGTAAAAACAACGAAGCCGTAGCAACTTAAACCTCAAGCCTCGACTGAATTACGAAGAGGCGAATGCTCAGTTGAGTGGGGGATATGTGAACGGAGTCTTTGATTTTCTGAAAACGCTTGGGGCCGCGCGCCTTGGCGCGATGGGTGCAGTAGCTGTTGGTCTGGTGGGTTTCTTTGCCTTCCTGATCATGCGCTTGTCAGAACCTCAAATGGTCACCCTGTATAGCGAACTGGACAGCCGTGATTCTTCCGCCATTATCCGCGAGCTGGAAAGCAGCAATATTCCTTTCGAATTAAAGGTTGATGGATCGGTCATTCTGGTGCCGAAGGAAAATGTATTGCGGCTGCGCATGCAACTGGCCGAAGACGGTCTGCCCCTTGGTGGCTCTGTGGGTTATGAGATTTTCGATTCCAGTGATGGCCTCGGAACAACGTCATTTGTTCAAAACATCAATCACTTGCGCGCCCTTGAAGGCGAACTATCCAGAACGATCCGTGCCCTCGACCGGATCGACTTTGCCCGCGTCCATCTTGTTCTAAAACAACGCGAAGTTTTCTCGCGGGACAGCGCAGACCCATCTGCTTCGATCGTGATAAAAACGCGTGGTGATATAGAATCCAGCAGTATCCGCGCAATCCAGCATATTGTCGCCTCCGCCGTAAACGGGCTGAGCGCATCGATGGTGTCGATCGTGGATGAAACCGGTAGGTTGCTTGCGAGCCCGGAAAACGCCAACGAACCGGGTGCTATCGCTTCCTCATTGAATGAACGCACTGTTGCGGTTGAAACCCGCATCCGCAACCAGATTTTGAATATTGTCGAGAGCATTGTCGGGCCCGGCCATTCCCGTGTGAATGTCGCCGCGACCCTCAATCACAATCGCATAACACAAACCTCTGATACCTACGACCCCGAAGGCCGCGTGGTTCGCTCCACCCAATCGAGAGAGGAAACATCTTCGTCACAAGATGGCGGATCGCAGGACGGCGTATCTATAAGCAACGAGTTGCCAGGTGCGGACGGGTCAAGCGCTCAGGACACTGGTGGTGCCAGCGACAACGCCGAGAAAATCGAGGAAACTGTCAATTACGAAATCTCCCGGATCACAAAGACGGAGATACTGGAAGCCGGGCAAATTGAACGCATTTCAGTGGCCGTGCTGTTGGACGGCACTTACACCTCCAACGAAGCTGGCGAAGAATTATACCAACCGTTGAGCCAGGCAAAACTGGACCAGATATCCGCTCTCGTGCGCTCTACAATCGGCTTTAACCAGCAACGCGGCGACCAGATCGAGGTTTCCAGCATGCAATTTGCAGCGCAAGTCCGCCCGGAAATCATCGAAGAAGAGGAAGTCTTTTTCGAACTAAATAAGGATGATTATTTTTACATCGCCGAGCTGGCTATCCTGCTGATCATATCAGCGCTGGTTCTTCTCTTCGTCGTACGCCCACTGGTTCGTCGCATCCTTACGCCAGATGAACGCCTCGGCGCAGGGGTGGCTGGCGCTATGGGTGCTGTCGCAATCGACGCGAACGGCAACCCAATGATCGCCGCCGGAGAAGATTTTGCCAAATTGGCAGCACCAGACTCGATGACCTCTGAAGCCATCGACACCGCTCAGGTCGCCGGTCAGGCACAAGCTGACACATTACGCAAAGTTGGCGAAATCGTTGATTCCAATCCTGATGAAGCCGTTACAATCATCCGGCAATGGATCGGGGAGGCTGCATGAACCAGCCAAACGCCACCGCCAATTCTCTGAACCTGCCTGAAAAAGTTCGGAATGTATCCGAACTTAACGGAGCCGAACGTGCCGGTGTTCTCATGCTGGCTCTGGGCAACGAATATGGTCAGAAAATCTGGAGGAAGCTCGAAGACGACGAGATCAAGACCATCTCAGTAGCCATGTCGAAGCTCGGCAATATCGAGACCGATACGGTTGAGCTTCTGGTTGTCGACTTCGTGACGCAATTATCATCCAGCGGGGCCATTCTCGGCAGTTTTGATTCTACCGAACGGCTTCTGACAGAATTCCTGGACCCGGGTCGCGTGGTCACGATCATGGAAGAAATCCGAGGCCCTGCCGGTCGGAATATGTGGGAAAAACTTTCCAATGTTCAGGAAAGTGTTCTTGCCAATTATCTGAAGAATGAATATCCGCAAACGGTCGCTGTAGTTTTATCGAAAATCCGCCCTGAGCATGCCGCTCGTGTATTGCAAAATTTGCCTGACGATTTTTCCCTCGAAGTAGTTGAGCGGATGCTCAAGATGGAGAATGTCCAGAAAGATATCCTGGAAAAAGTCGAGCAGACCCTGCGCACCGAATTCATGGCAAGTCTCGCCCAGACCCAGCGTCGCGATGCCCATGAATCCATGGCCGAAATTTTCAATAATTTTGATCGCCAAACCGAGAGCCGCTTTATGAGTGCGCTTGAAGAAAATCACGAAGACGCAGCCGAGAAAATCAAGGCCCTGATGTTTACATTTGAAGATCTCGGCAAGCTGGACGCCGCTGGCGTACAAACCCTGTTACGGAGCATAGACAAAGACAAACTGGCTATCGCGCTTAAGGGCACAACCGATGTCATACGGGACTTTTTCCTTGAAAACATGTCGGCACGCGCCGGCAAAATGCTCCAGGAAGATATGGAAATTCTTGGCCCAGTACGGCTTCGCGATGTCGATGAATCCCAAACCCAGATGGTGAATATCGCCAAAGACCTTGCCGCAAAAGGCGAGATCATTATCAGCCGAGGCAGTGGCGACGAAGAGATGATTGTCTAGTTTCAAAATGTTAAAAACGAAAGCACATTAATGGATACCCACGCGCGCTATATGTTTGATGCCGTATTTGCTTGCTCTAACAATGAGCAGACGGCAAGTGCTGAAATGCCGCGTCATAACGATATTGCTTTGGAGGCTGCCCGGGACGCCGCCTATCAGCAAGGTCTTGCGGATGGCCGCAACCAGTCTCAAAATGATGCCACCGCGCACCTTCAAGGCCTAATGATCCGGCTTCTGGAGCAAATGCAGGCAGCCAATGAAAACATGGTGCAATACCAGATCAAGGTGGAAGAGAAAGCGACCAGGCTTGCCCTTACCGCAACCCAAAAGCTGGTGCCAACATTGATCTCCAGAGAGCCCGAAGGCGAGTTGATGGCCTTGTTCGGCGAATGTATATCCCAGCAGGAAAATTTGCCCCACCTTGTTATTCACGTTCCACCAAATTTCGCCGATAATCTCAGGGAAAATCTGGAAAATGTGACCGCGAACCTCGGCGCAAAAACCGAAATCAGGCTCAACACTGACGATACCCTGTCGGAAGGTGATTGCCGGATTGTATGGACAACCGGCGAAATTTCCAGAAACCGCCAGCAATTGGAAGAGCAGATAATCGCCATCATTGAGCGGCACTACCCGTCCGGGATAGCAAGCCCCGTTGACGATCAACCAATGACGGAAACACATGACGCACCAGATACCAACCCAAAGGTCGGCCTGGTCAATGAAGGAGTGTCTTCATGAGTGATGAAACAGAATCAGAAACCAAAACTGAAGCACCTGCCGCCGTCGGCAATGACGTCAAATTTGAAGATTTGACCGAGCAGCATGATGCCCAGTCTGAAGCAACGCTTTCAGACAGTGGCGAGGCTGAAGCCAGCGCCCACAGTGCGGGTGAACTCGAAGCCGTTTTCGATGTCCCTGTTAAAGTCAAAGCAATTTTGGGACGCACCAATATGGAAGTGTCCGAACTCCTAAAGATTGGCGAAGGTACTGTCATCGAGCTCGACCGCAAAGTTGGCGAGGCAATTGATGTGTTCGTGAATAACCGGCTGGTGGCCCGTGGTGAAGTGGTCCTGGTCGAAGATCGGCTGGGCATCACAATGACGGAAATGATCAAGCTCAATCGTAATTAGAGAATTCGCCCGTACAGGCATTTAGTGGAGCATATTAAATGAAACTTTTGATTATCGGCTCGCTCAAGGGGCAATTATCCACGGCCACGAAAATGGCAATGGAGAAGGGCGCGAAAGTTGTCCATGCCGAAACCATTGATATGGCGCTCCGGTCGCTTCGCTCAGGCCGAAGCGCCGATCTCTTAATGGTCGATGTGGCTGAAAATATCGGTGAATTGATCGAGCGTCTCGACGCTGAACATATTCATGTGCCGGTTGTTGCATGCGGGATCGAAACTGACGCTAAGGCAGCCGTTAGCGCAATCCGGTCTGGCGCGAAGGAATATATCCCGCTGCCACCGGACGCAGATCTAATTGCCGCCGTGCTCGCGGCCGTTGCTGAAGAAAGCAACGAAATTATCTGTCGCGATGAATCTATGTCGCGAGTTATTGAATTGGCCGAGCAGGTCGCACCGTCCAATGCCAATATCCTGATCACAGGTGAATCCGGCGTTGGCAAAGAAGTAATGGCCCGCTTTCTTCACCGCAAATCAAACCGCACCGACAAACCGTTCATTTCAGTCAATTGCGCCGCCATTCCCGAAGCCCTTTTGGAATCGGAGTTATTTGGTCATGAGAAAGGTGCCTTTACTGGTGCAATCGCCCGCCGGATTGGGAAATTTGAGGAAGCCGACGGCGGCACCTTACTGCTTGACGAAATCAGCGAAATGGACACACGCCTGCAATCAAAATTGCTTCGCGCGATCCAGGAACGTGAGATTGACCGGGTTGGTGGCAATGCCCCGATAAAAATCAATATCCGGATTATCGCTACTTCGAACCGTGATCTTGTTGCGGCAGCGCGTGATGGTACCTTCCGCGAAGACCTTTTCTACCGGTTGAATGTCGTCAATTTGAATATCCCGCCGCTTCGTGAACGCCCGGCTGATATCGTCCAGCTCGCCAAACATTTCATCGCCAAATATTCGGAAGCCAACGGTATTGTTGTGCGCCCGCTTGCAAATTCTGCCAGCAAGCAGCTTGTCGCCAGCGCCTGGCCCGGCAATGTCCGCGAACTGGAAAACACCATGCACCGCGCGGTTTTGCTGACCACCGACGAAGAGATCGGCATCGACGCCATTCGCATGCCCGACGGCACCCGCCTCGATCAGGCCAACGGTGCCGGGCAAAATATGGCGGCACACGCGGCCATGACCGCAGAAATGACATCACGCAGCATGGTCGGCCAAACGGTCGCAAGCGTTGAACAGGGTCTTATCCTGGAAACGCTTGAACATTGCCTCGGCAACCGCACCCACGCGGCCAACATTCTGGGTATCTCGATCCGCACGATGCGCAACAAATTGAAGCAATATTCAGATGAAGGCGTCGATGTTCCAACGCCTCGGGAAATGCGTACAGCATATTGATGATCAGACCCAACAAAAACATGCGGTCCAAGAGAATGCCTGACGCATGAGCGATATTCCCAACAATAAACCAGCAGCCTCCGGTGACCCTTCGTCCATGATGTCAACATTAGGCAAAATGGCGCGGCGCAGCGACCTGGCCCTCGCCTTTGGCGTCATCGGCATCCTTGTGGTGCTGATCATGCCGCTGCCGCCGATGATGCTGGATTTGTTTCTGGCATTATCCATCGTTTTCTCGGTCCTCATTTTAATGACCGCTTTGTTCATCCATACCCCGCTTGAATTCTCGGCATTTCCAACGGTTTTGCTGATCGCCACAATGATGCGGTTATCGCTCAATCTCGCCTCCACAAGGCTGATTCTCGCCAATGGTCACGAAGGCCCGAATGCCGCCGGTCACGTCATCGAAGCCTTTGGCAATTTTGTCATGCAGGGCAATTTCGTTATCGGCATTATCGTTTTCGGCATCCTTGTGATTGTGAATTTTATCGTGATCACCAAGGGCTCCGGGCGTATCGCCGAGGTTGCCGCCCGTTTCACCCTTGATGCCATGCCCGGCAAGCAAATGGCGATCGATGCAGATTTGTCCGCTGGCCTGATCGACGAAACAGAAGCCAAAACCCGGCGCAAGAAACTCGAAGATGAATCATCCTTCTTTGGTGCCATGGACGGTGCCTCGAAATTCGTTCGCGGCGATGCCATTGCCGGACTGCTGATCACCTTCATCAATGTGATTGGCGGCATGATTGTCGGGGTCGCACAAAATGGTCTGAGCGTCGCCGAGGCCGGTGCATCCTATACCTTGCTGACTGTTGGCGATGGCCTGGTGAGCCAGATCCCGGCGCTGATCGTCTCCACCGCTGCGGGCCTTCTGGTTTCCAAAGCCGGTGTCGACGGATCAGCGGAAAAAGCGCTTCTGACACAGCTTTCCGGCTACCCGAAAGCCCTTGGCATGTCGTCCTTCGTGATGGTCGTCATGTCGCTCTTGCCTGGAATTCCGATGATCCCGTTCCTGTTGCTGGCATTGGCTACCGGTGGCCTGGCCTGGCACACCAACAAACAACAGGAAGACCAGATAATCGCGCAGGAAAATTTGCAGATAGCTGATCTGAAAGCTGCCGAGCCAACCGAAGAACCAATTTCAACCGCCCTTAAAATGGATGAATTACGGATCGAACTTGGCTACGGCCTGCTACCGCTGATCAACGATGGCGCAGAAGAAGACCGATTGACATCACAGATCAAGGCCCTGCGTCGCCAGTTCGCATCCGATATGGGCTTCGTCATGCCATCCGTCCGCCTGCTTGATAATATGCAACTGGAATCCAACGATTATCAGATCAAGATCAAGGAAATCGAAGCCGGTCACGGTACGCTCTATCCCGACCAACTCATGGTCATGGACCCAACCGGCGGGCAAATCGATATGCCGGGACACAATACCATCGAGCCTACATTCGGCCTGCCCGCCACTTGGGTCGACAAAGGAATGCGTGAGGATGCAGAAGTCAAAGGCTATACAATCGTTGACCCGGCAACGGTGCTTTCAACGCACCTGACCGAGTTGCTGAAATCCAACATGGCAGAAATGTTGTCTTACGCCGAAGTGCAGAAATTGCTCGGCGAATTGCCCCCTGAACACCAGAAATTGCTTGAAGATATTGTACCGAGTCAGGTCTCTGTCAGTGGTATCCAGCGCGTATTGCAATCCCTGTTGGCTGAGCGGATTTCGATCCGCGACCTCCAGTCGATCCTCGAAGGCATCGCTGAAATTGCTGGCGCGGTAACCTCGACCCAGGCCTTGAGTGAGCATGTGCGGTCCCGCCTTGCCCGCCAGATTTGTTCCGCCAACAATTCACCAAATGGCTATCTGCCGCTCATCGCCCTCTCCCCCCAATGGGAGCAGAATTTTGCCGACGCCATTGTGGGTTCTGACGAAGAACGCCAACTGGCGATGGCCCCAAGCATGTTGCAGGATTTCATACAGATCGTTCACGACCGGTACGAAGAAGCCGCCCAGCAAGGGGAAATCCCGGTCCTGCTGACCAGCCCGGGTGTTCGCCCGTTCGTCCGCTCGATCATCGAACGCTTCCGCTCACAAACAACGGTCATCTCCCAGAACGAAATACACGCCCATGCAAAGCTGAAAACTGTCGGCGCTATTTAATTGTTCCGCCTTTTCTCGACGAGCCATTCCGGGCCTGCTAGATCAGAACCATGACCAAACTGAACCAATGCGGCGAGACCGCAATCGCAAATGGCAAAATCGCCAGCATCGTCACTTATCTGGAGATGCTTGCACCAGCAGAAAGCGCCACCCTTCCGGATCGCGATGATTTGAGTCTGGTCCGCGTCACCAATCCCGATCTCGATTGGTACCGCTCGCTTTACAGAGAAATTGGCGAACACTGGCTCTGGTTTCTCCGGCTGCACATGGCGGATGAAAAACTTGAAGCCATTCTGACAAGTGAACAAACCGAAATTTATGCCCTCAAATTGCAAGGCAGGGATGTTGGTCTGTTCGAGCTTGATCTCTCGAATTTTCCTGATGTCGAAATCGCGTATTTTGGCACCACCCCTGATCAGATCGGCTCCGGTGCCGGGCGCTGGATGATGACCAATGGGCTGGAACTGACCTGGGCCAAAGCGCCAAATCGGGTCTGGTTGCATACCTGCAATCTGGACCATCCGGCGGCTTTGCCGTTTTATCAGCGATCCGGTTTCACGCCGTACAAGCGCACCTTCGAAATCGATGATGACCCGCGCCTCACAGGCGCACTAGACAAATCTGCAGCGCCGCAAATTCCCGTCATCCGCTAAAACCTGCAAGTGGATATCCCGGTGGATAAGTCCGGCAACGCTTAACTTTGTCTCAAATCGGAATATCATGGATCTGGCAGTCAGGATTACATGGAAAGTAGAATATGCGGTTCGGGGTTCAAAGATTTCACTTGGCCGGAACACCTTTATTTGGCCTGACAATCTGCCTGAGCTTGCTCGCGGCACCTGAAACAACACGAGCCAATGACGGGTTTTATGAACTTGCCAGCGGCGGCCTGAGGCTCTCCAAAGCTGAAAATATAACCATCCTCCAGGAAGATCTGAGAATTTCGTTCGAGCGAATTTCCGTCACCTATCAAATCAGGAACCTTGATAATAGCCGCAAACAAGCGGTGATTGGCTTCCCCCTGCCCCATCCGGTTTCGCTGGACAGCGAATTTGACGGCCCCGGCCCGGAGGGGATTTTCGATATGCTCAGATCGTTCCGGATCACCGTCAATGACGAACCGGTCGTGCCTGAAGGCACCGATATTGCAGTTGTGCTGTTCCCGCCGATCCGCGACCTCGATACCAATCTTGATGAGGCCGTTAACGGCACTCTTGATATTAGCGACCTGTTGCGCGATGCCGGACTGGAACTGGACCCGGAAAATATCGACCTGTCGCGGCTTGATGACGAACAATTTGCAGCCCTGATCCGTGGATCATTGCCTGAACCATACCAGGACAATTTTCCGGGTTGGTGGGAAATCCGGCAAATTCCGTATTGGACTCAAGAATTCGACGCCAGGGAAACTCTTACAATTGCCCACAGCTATACCCCTGCCCCCGGCGGCATGATCTCCAGTGGATATGACATTGAACCGGGTGGCAGGCTGGAGCTGACAGCCGAGCAAATCAACTATGAACGCGAAAACGCACTCTACGAGATGCGCCGCCTCAGAGACAATTGGCGGGCGGGCAGCAATGGCGCGGAAATTTCCTGCTCAGTTTCTGAAGACGATCTTGGCGAAGTGATGAGGCAAGGCTTGCAGGATTTACTGAAATCCCACATAGCAGCAGACATTATCGATACCGGGCAACAGGGGTTTTTGAGCACCAACTACACCTTCATGACCTATATATTGTCCACGGCCACCTCATGGACCGGGCCAATTGATGAATTTCACCTGACAATTGATGGCGGTGGATTGCCTGCCCTGTTTTGTCTTCCGGGAGAGATCAGGCTTACTGATCCGGAAAAATATATATATGAAGTAACCCTGACGGATTTTACCCCGACAACCGATCTGGAAATCGTCCGTCCTTTCTAAACGTTCAACGAAACCAATTTTATGGACCCGGTCTATGAGCACAGGCACCCACGAATATCAGGTAGATCCCCGCAACGCCGATATTCTGATTTCGATCAACGGCAATCTTGTCCCACGCGCTGAAGCAACCGTCTCGGTATTTGATTCAGGTTTCATTCTGGGTGATGGAATTTGGGAAGGGTTGCGGGTTCATGATGGCGGCATCGCATTCCTCGACCGCCATCTGGATCGCCTGTTTGAAGGTGCCAAGGCGCTCGACTTCGATATCAATGTTGGCCGCGAAGGCATCAGGCAGCGCCTGTTTGATTGCCTCAAAGCCAACCAGATGACCGAAGGCGTCCATATCCGGCTCATGGTCACCAGAGGTATCAAGGCGACCCCATATCAGGACCCAAGGGTCACAATCAGCCCACCCACCATTGTTATCATTCCCGAATATAAAACCCCAAACCCGCAAACCGCGGAACACGGCATCCGCCTTTTCACGGTGCATGTACGCCGCACCGCACCCGACATGCAGGACCAGAAACTGAACTCTCATTCCAAACTGAATTGCATTCAGGCTTGCATCCAGGCGACCAAAGCGGGTGCCGACGAAGCCCTGATGCTCGACCCTCAAGGGGCAGTAGCAACGTGCAATTCAACACATTTCTTCATTGTCCGCAAAGGCGAGGTCTGGACCTCGCGCGGCATGTATTGCCTTGGCGGCATCACCCGGGGCAACGTCATTGAAGCGGCTCGGGAAGCGGGCCTGCCGGTATTCGAGAAAGATTTCAGCCTGACCGATGTTTACGGCGCGGATGAAGCTTTTGTCACCGGCACCTTTGCCGGGTTGGTGCCAGTTGTCGAAGTCGATGGCCGAACAATCGGTGAACCCCGGACCCCAGCCATCGGCCCCATAACCGGGAAATTGAACAGCCAGTATAAAACCATGACGGGTCGGGAGCTGACACGCCCATGACAACAGATCAGACCATCCAGGTTGCCATGTGGTCCGGCCCAAGGAACATATCCACGGCAATGATGCGCAGCTTTGAAAATCGCGCCGATTGCTTTGTTTGGGACGAGCCGTTCTACGCCGCCTATCTGAACGCAACCGGTCTCAAACATCCGATGCACGAACAGGTTATCGCTGCCGGCATCACCGACTGGGATCAGGTGAAGAATGAAGTGACCGACCCCGCTCCTGGCGGGGAACAAATTTTCTACCAGAAACATATGTCCCACCACATGATCCCCGGCTTCGACCGAAACTGGATTCATGGCGTCACAAATTGCTTCTTGATCAGAAGACCGGAAAACGTGCTGGCCTCATACGCCGCCAAGCGCGAAGAGGTGACGCTCCGTGATATCGGATTTATCGAACAAGCCGAAATTTTCAATATGGTAGCGGATCAGCTGGGCAAAGCGCCGCCGGTGATCGATGCAAATGATGTGTTGGCTAACCCGAAAACACTGTTGCCAACGCTTTGTACGGCGCTGGATATCGCATTTGATCCGGCAATGATGTCCTGGCCGCCGGGCTTACGCGACAGCGACGGCGTTTGGGCGTCTCACTGGTATAATGCCGTAGAGAAATCAACCAAGTTCACCCCGCCACGCGAAGACACCGCACGATCAGCCCTGCCATCGCATCTGGCAGACATAGCCGAACAAGCAACACCCGCTTATGAAGCCCTGGCAAAATACCGGATCAAATAAACACTTGCTGGTAGGTGAGCACCGAAGCTGTTTCTGTTACCCAACAGAAACAGACGGCTCCAACCGGCGCCCGGCGCTTATGCGCCGCACCCGCGTAGGCCCGCGCTAAGCGCGGATCAGCCGCGAGCGAAATAAACCACCGCGAGCAAAAATCAAACAGGCTGCGCCCGCAAGCCAATTTCATCCATATTGGCCTGGTCGCTGGCAACTTCTTCAGCCCGAGCCCGCTCACCTTCTTTTTCTTCCATAAGCTCGATTTTCTTGAGCTCTTCGAAAGCTTCACCAAGCTCATCCTGGGCAGCTTCAAGCTGTCCGTTCAAATTTGCGGCCGACTCCAGCAGATTATCACGCCGCTGAATCGCTGCCTTGGCAAAGGTCGGATAGGCAAAATGGGTGACATCATCGATGCCTGATTTCTCCTGCTCAACCTGAATTTGCATATCCAGATCCGCAGCCATTTTCTCGAAATCGGCAATCATCGATTCAATATCGGATACCTGCCGGCGTTTTTCATCTACCTGGAAACGTTTCAGGCGAATTAGGCTTTTGCGCGACTTCATTACTCACACTCCTTCAGGCCCGTCAGGGCTGGGGAAGATCATTTTGATCGTTACCCGTGTCACCAAGTATCCCGGCGAGCCGTTGATACCCTTCTTCAATGGTCGTGTGATCCTTCTTGGTCTGTCCCAGAAACGCTTCGAGATCAGGGCGCAATTCAATTGCCCGATCCACCAGCGGGTCTGAACCCTTGCGATAAGCCCCAAGCCGGATCAGCTCCTCCATATCCTCATAAACAGCCATCGATTCCCTGGCCCGGATGATTGTTTCACGGTACGTTTCCGCGACACAGTCCGGCATGGTCCTGGAAACAGACCGCAGCACATTGATTGCCGGAAAGCGTCCCCGCTCCGCAATCCCCCGTTCCATCACGATATGGCCGTCCAAAATGGCACGCACCGCATCCGCAATGGGTTCATTGTGATCATCACCTTCCACCAGAACGGTAAACAATCCGGTAATTGATCCATTATTTGTTCCGGGACCGGCACGTTCGAGCAATCGGGGCAGTTCCGTAAAGACGGTTGGGGTGTAGCCTTTTGTGGTCGGAGGCTCGCCGGTGGACAGGCCAATTTCCCGCTGTGCCATGGCAAACCGGGTGACGCTATCCATCAGGCAAAGTACATCATTGCCCTGATCGCGGAAATATTCAGAAAGGGAAAGCGTCAGATAGGCCGCTTGCCGCCGCGCCAAAGCGGCTTCATCAGACGTTGCCACCACAATTACACTGCGCGCCAGTCCTTCCGGTCCCAGATCATCTTCGATGAATTCCTGAACCTCCCGGCCCCGTTCACCGATCAGCCCAACCACCGACACGTCGCTGGCGGTGTTGCGTGCCAACATGGACAACAGCACCGATTTACCAACGCCGGAACCAGCAAAAATCCCCATCCGCTGCCCCCGGCAGCAGGTAATAAACGTATTCAGCGCCCGAATACCCAAATCGAGCGGCCCCCCAACCCGGTTGCGGGTATGCGCCGCTGGTGGTGTATTTCTGAGCGGAACAGCTTGCGGGCCTTTTTCAAGCGGCCCCTTTCCATCAAGCGGCTCGCCCATGGCATTCACCACCCGGCCGAGCCAGGCGTGGGACGGAAAAACCGACTGAACTGAAGATTTCACATTGACCCGGCATCCAAGCCGGACCCCCTGCAAAGAGCCAAACGGCATGCATTGCGCCACGTCGCCCCGAAACCCCACCACTTCGCAGGAGATTGATGGCGCCATGGGCAGAATTATTTCAACCCGGGACCCAATGCTCATGGCATGGACCGGACCGGCAACCTCGATCATAAGACCGCGAATGGCCGCCACCTTGCCGCTAATGCTGGTAACGCTTAAGTCAGCAATTTCTTCTGTTAATGCAAGCAAACAGGGTCCCCTTGGGTCAAAACATCCGCTGTTTCCGGACTTTGGGTGGGTATGGTTAACGAGGTGTTAAAGTTTGACCATCAAGGCCAACACATGGCCAAACAGATCGAAAAATGCGCCTTAAATGCATCAAATGAGTCGTCTGAAACATTTGCGCTTGCATCCGGGATTCCGAACTTGCTAACAAAGGTTAACAGGTGATTCGCAATGGCACAAAATAAGCCAGTTTACCCGGGATCAAACCGGATTGTTTAATCACCCAGCTTTGGTTTACGGACGGGATCAGGGGCTTTTCGCCAAATTCCGCTAAAGTTTAGTATCAGCGTTTAATGCGTAGTTATTAGATTTTGTTAACCAATTCGGCGTAGCGTCTTAACTCGTATTAACCAGTAGGTTCGGACGCATCACCGCCACGTGCCGTGCGTCTCAGAAGGCCAGAAGAGGCCAGACAGAAGGGGATTGGCATGCGAGTATTATTGATTGAAGACGATAGCGCTACGGCGCAGAGCATTGAATTGATGCTCCAGTCTGAAAGTTTCAAAGTATATACAACTGATTTGGGTGAAGAGGGTGTCGATCTCGGCAAGTTGTACGATTACGACATCATCCTTCTTGATATTAATCTGCCAGACATGAGCGGCTATGAAGTTCTGAAAACGCTCCGGGTCAGCAAGGTTACAACCCCAATCCTTATCCTGTCCGGCTTGGCTGGCATCGAAGACAAGGTGCGCGGTCTCGGCGTAGGTGCCGACGATTACATGACTAAACCGTTCCACAAGGACGAACTGGTCGCCCGTATCCACGCCATTGTACGCCGCTCCAAAGGCCACGCCCAGTCGATCATCACAACCGGTGATCTCAAGGTGAACCTTGATACCAAGACCGTTGAAGTCAACGGCCAGCGCGTTCACCTGACCGGCAAAGAATATCAGATGCTTGAGGTTCTTTCCCTGCGCAAGGGTACAACCCTCACCAAGGAAATGTTCCTGAACCACCTTTACGGCGGCATGGACGAGCCTGAACTCAAAATCATCGATGTTTTCATCTGCAAGCTTCGCAAGAAACTTGCAGCCGCCACCGACGGCAATCACCATATCGAAACGGTATGGGGACGCGGTTATGTGCTGCGCGATCCGGATGAAAGTGAAATGGAAGCACCGATGCAGGCCACTGCCTGATCGAAGCTGAAATAGAATAAAAAAACCCGCGGGAATTGCCCTGCGGGTTTTTTATTGTCTGAATTTTTGATCTGTTTGTAGTGGCTTACGCGGCTCCTGAAACAGCCGACCTTGGAACAAAGACCGGTTTTGCAATGTCGACCCCGCCAACGGTTGCAGCTCCAGCGCCTTTGACTTCATAAAGGCCGCGTTTTTCTGCTACGGAATTATATTTGTCAGAAAGACCAATTACGGTTTCGGCTGCACCCAGCACAAGATAACTATTCGGGTTCATTTGATTGGCAACCCGGTCAAGCACTTCAGCCTTGGTCAGCTGGTCGAAATAAATCAATACGTTACGGCAGAACACGATATCGAATTTGCCAAGCCCGGCAAAGCTCTCCAGCAGGTTGAACTCTTTGTAGGTGACCATGGCACGAATGGATGAGTCGATTTGCCACATATCGCCTGCCTGGGAAAAATAACCGGTCAACATATGAATCGGCAGCCCGCGTTGTACCTCGAACTGGCTGTACAGACCGGATCGTGCTTTTTCGATCACTTCGGCTGACAGATCCGTCCCGATAATCTCGATTTTCCATCCGGCAAGCCGCTCTGACATTTCTTTTAGACAGATAGCAAGCGAATACGGCTCCTGTCCGGTAGAGGCCGCCGCACACCAGATCCGCAATTTCTTGGTGCCGGAACGATCTTTCAAAAGTTCGGGCATCATGGTTTCGGTGAAATGCAGAAACGGCGTCTTGTCGCGGAAAAAGAACGATTCATTCGTCGTCATGGCTTCCGTGATGTCGTTAATGATCCCGTTATTGCCGGGCGTGCGGGTTTTGGCCACCAACTCACTCACGGATTCCATTCCGTGGCGGCGTGCAACAGGCATCAAGCGGCTCTGTAGCAGATAATCTTTTTCGCCAACCAGTACGAGGCCCGATTTTTCCTTGAGAATGGCATGCAAATAGTCACGATCTTGCGGGGTCATCCGAAATTGCCTCCAAGGATTGACGCAGTACGTTTACTTAATTCATTGAGTGGAAGAACGGCGGCACATATATTCCGCCGTGCTGTTGCTCCCGGCATACCCCAGACAACTGAGGTTTCTTCATCCTGCACCAGAACATTCCCGCCGTTATTAGCAACAATTTCAGCGCCCCTCGCCCCATCATCTCCCATTCCGGTGAGAATGACAGCGAGCACCTTGGTGCCAAAGGATTTTGAAACAGCACTAAACAAAGGGTCTACCGCAGGTTTGCAGAAATTAACCATCGGACCATCGTCAAGAACGATACGGGTATCTGCGCCGCTACCAGCTAAAAGCATATGCTTCGCACCAGGCGCCACATAAAGGTGACCAGGTTTCAGGGTTTCACCATCGATCCCTTCACCGCTTTGGAGTCCTGTCTGGGCGCCCAATTGCTCTGCCAGAATAGCGGTAAACGTCGCTGGCATGTGCTGGGTCAATACAATTGGCACATGGCGCATTGCGCTAATCAATTCTGGCGTCATGAATTCACGCAAAGCGGTCGGCCCACCCGTTGAGCAACCAATGGCCAAAATTTGCGGTCTGACACGTTGTACCGGGCGGAGACTGAATTCCGCACCTGCAGTCGCCGCCGCAACCGGTGCCTCCGTTGCTGGACTTGCAGGCTGCGCAATAGTTGGCCGAGCAATGGTTTTGGCACGTCGGAGGCCGCTATCACCAAGCGCCCGCACCTTCGCAATTAATTCACGGCGAAACTCAACCGAAGTGGTGACCCCGTGATTGCCGCTTGGTTTCGGGATGTAATCTTTTGCCCCAAGCGCCAAGGCTTCCATGCTGATTTTTGCATTTCGACCGGTCAGGGTTGAAGCCATAATCACCGAGACAGACGGTTTTAATTTGAGCAGTTGCGGCAGCGCTGTCATACCATCCATAACCGGCATCTCGATATCCAGCACAACGATATCTGGGTCAGCCTTCACGATATCCTTGACGGCATATTCGCCATTTCTGTGGGAGGCAATCACTTCGATGCCGTCTTCTTCAGACAACCAGCGCGACAATAACCCTCTGATAACGACGGAATCGTCAACAAGCATAACCTTGATATTTTGCTGATCTGTGGCGGGCGACGGGGCCAAGTGGGTAGAGATACTCATAAACGCATACCAAACTTACTCAAATGGAACTGTAGCTAGATCAGGCCGATTTCGCTGAATTTCGCTTCAAAAATTTCTTTGTCAAAAGGCTTCATAATATATTCGTTGGCACCGGACCGCATCGCCTTCATGATATGTCCGACATCATTTTCCGTGGTACAGAAGATGACCTTTGGTGCCTGGCCATTTTCTTCCTGGCGCAGTGCGATGAGAAAATCCATGCCATCCATGACGGGCATATTCCAGTCGAGCAGGATAACATCCGGCATCCCCTGGCGGCATTTATCAAGCGCCTCCTGACCATCTGCTGCTTCATCAATAGCAAAATTCATCTCCTCAAGGATGCGACGCGCAACCTTTCGGATTACATTGCTGTCATCGACGACAAGACAGTTTTTCATGATCATTTCTCCAACTCTATTTTCGTCACGCAGCTAAAGATTCTTTTGAAATAGCAAGCACTCGGTCAACATCCAGGACCACCAACAATTCACCTTCGAGGCGATGCACGCCGCCTGAAACCAACGTCCAGCAAGCATCCAGATTGGCTGGGTTCGATTCCAAATTTTCGTCTTTCAAATGCAAAACTTCACCCACGGAATCAATGAGAAGTCCGAAAGATTCATTCCCGGATTCGATTCCGACCGCCATGCATCCATGGTCGGATTTACGATCAGGGAGTTCAAGCCGCCGTCGCATATCAATGACAGTTACAATGCGGCCACGCAAATTTAGCACCCCGGAAATATCATGATCTGACAAGGGAACTTTTGTAATTTTGTCGGGACTGAAAACGTCCTGGACCCGGTTGATCGCCAAGCCAAATAATTGACCACCGATCTTCATGGTCATGAATTCAGTGGAACTATCAGGGCTGTTACTCATGCTGCTTCTCCCACTACTTTATGGCTTTGACCGAGCACATCGATCAGTCCTTCGCGGTCAAATTTTGCTACATAATCGTGGAAACCCGCTTGGCGACCTCGCTCTAACGCTGCGGGCGAACAATGCGACGACAATGCGATAATTGGTGTCTCGGACCAACTGCCGCCAGCAAGTATTTTTTCAGCAAATTCAAAACCGTTTATGTCAGGCATTTCAATGTCGCTGACGATGATATCGAACATCACGCCTTCCTCGCAAAGGGCAAGCGCATGACCAGCAGATTCCACCGCCGTAACCGCGTATCCGGCTGCCTTGAGCACCGGCGTCAGCATGTTTCTGAAAAAGGCGCTGTCATCGACTAGAAGGATTTTTTTGCAGAATTTATTCTGGTCAAATTCCTGACGCTGGAACCAATCTGCAAAAGCCTGAGGCAGATAATAGCCAATATCCAGAATTTCTGCAGCTTTGCCCTGGATCACAGCGGATCCGAGCGTTCCTTCACGTTCGCTGGCAATTTCAATATCGAGTTTTTCTTCAACGACATCTACAATTTCATCGACAGCTATTCCCATGGTTCGCTCATTGTCTGCAAAGACCAGAAGCGCCTGGGTCCCCTCTTCTTTGGGCTTGCCGTCCGGATCAACAAATACCAGCGGCATCAACTTGCCACGATACTGAACCAGATAGCCGCCATTCGCATACTCAATATCACTGACTTTGATTTCTTCAAGCCGTGTAATCAGAGACAACGGAACCGCCTTCGGTTCGCCGCCAGCCACCTTGAAGAGCAGCAATGAAATCGGTTGATCCTGAGCCGTTTCACTCACGGACGTATCTTTTTTATTGTCTTCTTCGTCTGAAATTTCTGATGAGACAGCTTGGGCCAATCCATTTGGATCGACAATCAGGATCACAGAACCATCACCAAGAATGGTATTGCCGGAAAACATGGAAATGTCGCGCAGCATTGTGGACATCGGCTTGACCACAATTTCTTCCGTGTGGAACACCTGATCAACGACAATCCCGAAATTTTGCGGCCCAACCTGCGTGACAACGATGAAGCCATTTTCAACGTCTTCATGCTGATGCCCGGCTTCTTCATTACTTGCAACTGCTTCGTCCGATGAGGCATCTGCAGATGGTGCATTTTCTTGCTGGTCTGCAGTCTCCAATTCAGCTTCGGCTAATGCCGCACGCTCTGAAGCAAGATCGATAATTTCAGCGCCGTTCGCCCGTTTTCGTTCCAGCTCAAGCAACGTCGACAGATGAACCAGCGGCAACAATTTGTTCCTGAGCCGCAATACGGCGGTATCCTTGATCATCTCGATCCGGTGTTCGGAATCACGATGCGCCCGAACCAGCTCAACAACGCTGAGTTGCGGTAACGCGAATTTCTCACCGCTAGATTCAACAATCAGCGCGGAGACAATTGCCAAAGTGAGCGGGATTTTGATGAAAAATGTTGTGCCAACCCCCTCCACCGATTTGAGATCGACGGTGCCACCGATCAATTCAATATTGGAGCGCACCACGTCCATGCCGACACCACGGCCGGAGACACTGGTAACATTCTCGGCTGTCGAAAGACCGGCATTGAAAACATATCGGTGGATCTGGGCATCGGTCAGCTGGTCAGCTTCGGCTTCCGTGACCAAACCATTCAGAATGATTTTGGCTTTCAGCTTTTCTGTATTCAGCCCACGACCATCATCGGCGATTTCTATGATGATATGGCCACCTTCATGATAGGCACTGAGCAGGATTTCTCCGACCTCTGATTTATCGGCATCTATCCTGCCCTGGGTCGTTTCCAACCCGTGATCGGCGGAATTCCGGACCATGTGGGTCAACGGATCTTT
Source organism: Hyphomicrobiales bacterium (assembly GCA_021775875.1). Lineage (GTDB taxonomy): Bacteria > Pseudomonadota > Alphaproteobacteria > Rhizobiales > NORP267 > NORP267. Next base: position 183,774 of record JAJFHA010000022.1, read on the forward strand.
GATCAGTTCGAGCACCTGACGGTCCAGTTCGGTGTCGGCGCCCTTCATGACAAGTTCAATTTTCTTGTCCAGATCCTTTGACAAATCGCGGACAATACGAGGCAATTTCTGCCAGGCATTTCCGATCGGCTGCATCCGGGTCTTCATGATCCCTTCCTGCAACTCACCGGTTACATTTGAGAGCCGTTGCAACGGAACTTTGAAAATACCATCGCCTTGCTGGCGTTCCATTTCCAGAAGCTGATTGCGTGTCAGAACAAGCTCGCTAACCATGGTGATCAGATGTTCAAGGGTATCGACATTGACTCTGATTGACTGGTTTTTGAGGCTTTCCTTCTTCTCGGCCGGCTTTGCGGATTCAACGGCAGACGCAACAGGCTCGCTCTTTGCCGGAGCTTCTTCAGCAAGCGCTTCCGCCACAATTTCAGGTTCCGCTTCAGGCTCGGCAGGTTTTTCCGGATCGCTTGCAACCGGGTTAATCTCCATTTCCGGCCCTTCGGCTTCCTGAAAAGCCCGCTCCAGATCATCAAGAGAAACTTCGCCGGATTTCACTTCCCGCTCAGTCACCTTAATCGCCGCAGCATCAGCCGCTTGATCTTCTTTTACCGAAGCCTCTTCAGGCGACTCAGCTTCCTGGAAAGCCCGCTCCAACTCATCAAGTGATACTTCACCCGGCTTCACTTCCCGCTCAGTCACCTTAATCGCTGCCGCATCAGCAGCTTGATCTTCTTTTACCGGGGCCTCTTCAGGCGGCTCAGTTTCCACAGAACCACCCGCCGCCATGACCTCCAGTTTGGAAATCAGTTCGCTGTCAGAACCTTCCGGCTCAACTTCATTCGCCTCCAGATCAGCGAGAATAACTTTAATCTGATCAATGGATTCCAGGATCAACGTTACAGCATTCGCCGTTACCGGAACCCCGTCGCGAAACTCGCCCATAAGTGTTTCAGCAGCATGCGCCAGCGCTTCAAGGCGTGGTAAACCCAAAAATCCACACGTTCCCTTGATGGTATGAACCAACCGGAAAATATTGTTGAGGATGTCAGCGTTGTTCGGTTCCTGCTCGAATTTGATAAGTTCCATATCAACCACGTCAAGACTTTCGGTGGTCTCGGTCAAGAATTCACTTAATAGATCGTCCATTTATAGCCCCGCATTACACACGCATTTGCGACCTGATAGGCACACAAATTATTGAAAGTCAGGGGCTAGTTTCTACGCCAACCGTTAATTTTGATTAAAAAGAATCATTAAACTGGAACGGATTGCATTTTTATCAAATTCAATCAGGGATTGCAGTAATGAAAACCCCGGTTTCTATGTCAGAAATAGTCACCGTTAAAGCGCATGCCTCGGCAAGTTTGAGAGTATAATATGGTTGAGCGGCATGTGCGTCAGCGGGTTTTTCTTGCGAACCACCAAAATATTCAGCGATATTTTCGGCAATCCGGTGGCGCTCACCGGTGCTGACAACTTCAAGGTTTGGGGCTTCAGCATCGCCTGTAACCAAAACAGAAATCTTGCCGCCGCGCGGTATGGTTGAAATCGATATCAGCACCAGGTTCAGCAAAAGCTTTACCACATCTTTTGGCAACAGAATTGCCGGCGCACTCCATGAAAGTTCAATTTTCTTGGGATCAATATAATCTTGCGCTGCAATTTCGGCGTCTTTGATATCAATACTGGACCCTGCAGAACCTGAAGCGCCATATGCTAATCGGGCGAATTTCAGCTTGGCTGATGCCTGGTCCGCACTGCTGCGGATGAGCGTCATTGCAAATTCACGCCCTTCTTCATCGGTCTCTTCTTCAAGTACCTCCAGGCCATTGACGATAGCGCCAACGGGACTGATCACATCGTGACACACCTTGCTTGAAAGCAGGGCGGCCAGCTCCAGGGCATTGAGATCTTTTTCACCGGTCATACTGGTCTACTCCAAATCTGCGAATCATTCTGAAAATGTTTGCCTGTGCAGGCTCAGTTGATCAAGCGCAAGATGCTTTTGATTCTCGGCAAAATCCGTTAAATAGCTGAAAAAGCACCTCCAACACGGGTAACGGAGCTAATTTCCTCGTGGATCAATTTTCAGAAAATCTGGCCATAACGGCTTTAAAAGCCGGACGCGCCATTCTCGACATTTACGAGACCCCGTTCAGCGTCAATATCAAAACCGACAATAGCCCGGTGACCGAAGCTGATCAGCGGGCTGAAGATATTATCCTCGCTGACCTCGCTCAATTCGCCTCTGATATTCCTGTTATTGCAGAAGAGGCAGCGGCGGCGGGCAATATTCCAGAAGTGGGAGATCGATTTTTTCTTGTGGACCCCCTTGACGGCACCAGGGAATTTATCAACCGCAATGGCGAATTTACCGTCAACATCGCGCTCATAGAAAACGGCATTCCGGTTCAGGGCGTAGTTTTAGCTCCCGCCACCGGTCGTTTGTTCCTGGCAGCAGGACCGGGTGATTGCATTGAGGTAGAGGTTCCTTTGAGCGATCCCCAGGCGTTTTCTCTCGATAATTCCCAAAATCTGGAAACCAGTGCACCCCAGGAAAACGGCTTGCGGGTTGTGGCGAGCCGGTCTCACCGCGACCAAAAAACCGAAGACCTGCTGGCAAACTATCAGGTCAGCGAAATTATTGGCGCCGGATCATCTCTGAAATTCTGTCTCATTGCCTGTGGCGAAGCTGATTTTTACCCCCGCCTCGGACGCACCATGGAATGGGACACAGCTGCCGGCCAAGCCGTGCTTGAAGCAGCCGGTGGTGTGGTGACGGAATTGGACGGAACCGGATTGCGGTACGGGAAAAAAGAACGTGGATATGACAATCCTGCTTTTCTGGCCTGGGGCCGCGACCCTTCATCAAGTTAGAGCTAAAAAAACCACCCGGGTGCGAAGTGCGCCCGGGTGGTGAAGGATTCCGTGACAAGAATCTTGAGATAAACCGTGACATGCAGTGCATGTATGACAAACAGAGTGCAGCAAGATCCGTGCCAGAGGTTTTTACCGGGATAATGCTCATTACGGCGCATTATCAGCGATCAAATACACCAACGTCTCAAGATATGTATCATTTCGGATCAGTCGGCCAGGTTTGAATCATTGGCGCTCCAATAGCCTCGTGCCAATTTCAAAGTCTCTTCCTTATCCATTTCCCAGAGCGCTTGAAATTCCCTGGAATGGAACAACATTAGTCGCCTGTTATGGATCACCCAGATATGCGGGTTGCCCTCTGTCGGGCTACCACGACCGGCTGCGACCGGGTCATGACCGCCAAATAGAGGCGAATAAACATTCGGGTCAGCCATAAAAGCCGCGCGATTCCCCTCATTCGCAAACCGCCAGAACGCGCCACCCCATTCCAGTTCCATTCCGTCAACACCCTTGCGTGGTGCGCCTGCCACAAAATATGCGACAGGATCATAACCCCCAATCGCAAACCCGTTTTGGGATCCGGCCCAGAATGCGACCGACCCCGCGATGCCACGGCTCAAAATAGATTGGGAGGGGGCAAACAGGCCAAGGCTGAACAAAATTAATACAGCAACAAAAACCGTACGGGTCCTGATTGCCAGTTTTTCGCAATTTTGCCCTGTCTTCGACATAAATTATTTTTACCTTTCAGTTCACAAACCTGATTTTGGATAATGTTTGTCAACGAATTCCAAACAAAATGATACCACATCGGCATTTTCACAGAGCGCGAAAAACAAAACGCCTCAAAAGAACCCGGAGATTTAGCAGACCATGAACCGCCTTGCTTTCAATATTCTTGCTGGCCTAACCGCCCTAATGCTGTTCAGCGCACCAACGATAGCCCGCGCAGAGGGCAACGCTCCAAATCAAATTCCCTACGACCAGAATAATGACAATAGTTATTCACCGGATGAAGTCCTTCGAGCCGGTCATGATTTTTTTGGTGGTGTTTCGCGCGATTTAGCTCTTGCTGTAGAGAGCCTCTTCTCAAAATACGGCCAACCGAATGGCTACATTCTTGGAGAAGAAGGGGGTGGCGCCATCATTGGCGGCCTGCGCTATGGTGAAGGCACCCTACACACCCGCAATTCCGGCGAACATAAAATCTATTGGCAAGGCCCCTCAATCGGCTGGGATTTCGGTGCCGATGGTGGCCGCACCATGATCCTCGTCTATAATATGAACGATACCGAGGAGATGTATCGGCGATATGTCGGCGTCAACGGTTCCGCCTATCTAATTGGCGGGCTCGGCATTACCGTGCTCAGTAATAATAATGTTTTTGCCGCTCCGATACGGGCAGGTGTTGGCGCGCGTCTTGGTATTAGCGCCGGGTATCTGAAATTTACCCACCGCCCAACCTGGAACCCGTTTTAGGCCGGCCACAAACCCGTCAAAACAGGCTGGCGGCAAATGTGACTGCTCCGTTAGCCAATTAATTTGGACTAACGGGCCTTATGTCTTAAGGTTAAAAAATGGTTGCGCTGGCAGTTCGTCTCTTCTGCTGGCACATTCCAGCCCTCACTTAATGTTTGTTTGAGGTGGTGCGGTGTTTGAAATTATCATGTTGGTCGCCCTCGGGTTTTTGGTAGCCTCGCTTTTCGCTCTTATGTTATCGCCATTTTTGTGGCGGCGGGCTGTCCGCCTAACCACGCGGCGGATCCAGGGGACAACTCCTCTTTCCATGTCTGACATACAAGCTGACAAAGATCAGTTGCGGGCTGAATTTGCGATGTCCACGCGCAAACTCGAAATGAACGTGGACAACCTCAAACAGCGCACCAACAACCAGTTGCTCGACATTTCCAAACATACCAGCCGGATCAGCGAGTTGACTGCAGAACTAAAAGAAAAATCTGACCTCATTGTCGAGCATGAAGACAGCGTCAACGAATACAGCAACAAATTGCAGCGGTCTGAAGATGAGGCCCACAATCTTTTGAAATCCTTCAAGGAAGCCACCGTGAATTTGCGTCAGGCACGCGATGACGAGGAAGATGCATCCCGGCAATCCGCTGAAGCTCGTACTATTGTAGACGAACAAAAAGTTGAACTTGCAGCGCTGAAAACCCGCCTTGCGGCACAGGAACAATCAGTATTTGAATTGACGTCTGAGCGCGACATTCTGACTAAAGAAGCTAGCGTTGCCAGTGACCGGTTCAGGTCTTTGGATTCGGATCTCGACGCCTTGAAATTGACCGCAGATGACCGGGGCAATCGTCTTGAAAAACTGACCAGAGAATCCAGCAGCGTTTCTGACGCCCATGAATCCGCACAAAAAGAACTGGTGGAGCTTCGTACCGAGGTTACCGAATTGCGTCAGCAGGCGCAAAACGGCTGGGACGAAGAACGCATGGAGAATGCCATCCTTCGCGAACGCCTTAACGATGTCGCCACCGAAGTGGCACGGATGACACTTGCATTTGAAGGCTCGGACCCCGAAATAGATGCAATTCTTGAGCAGGAAGAAACAGGGTTAGCCGATGCTGCCAACGGAAACAGCAAAGCGCGGTCTCAGGGTACCTCACCAGCCAAAAAAGGCGGCAAAGGCAAAACCCTTGCTGATCGGATTCGTGTCCTCCAGGCTCAAGTCTCCCGCGCCTGATTCAGACCGGAATACTGCTTATAGGCAAAAGTACTTTATCTCGCTCAGACGATTTTTTTCCGGGACACTGGCAATCAGTGCAATAATTTCTGCTTGCGGTTCAAGTGTCGCAGCAGCACTGAAAATGCCGCCCCTGCCCGAATTACGCCCGGCAATCACAAATGCGCCAATTCCTGAAATATCCACTTTGGAGATGGCGCCACCGCCCCGGCCGTTTGAACCTGAGGTAACAATTGCAGCTTGCCAACGATCGCTCGCTGATTTCAGCGCAGAATTCTTACCCGTTCAGCCTATTCAGGAGGCAATCGTTTGTGGCCATGCCCATCCGATTATTCTGGAGTCACTATTGACGACAAAGGTAACCCTGCTTCCGGCAGCTACATCAAATTGTAATATGGCAGGTGCCCTTGCGCGCTGGCTGGAAAATTATGTGCAACCAGCCGCCACCACACATTTTGGTGAACCGGTGGTCGCGCTCCGAAATGCCTCATCCTATGTCTGCCGCACCCGCAACAATGTACCGGGCGCACGGGTCAGCGAACATGCCACTGCAAACGCGCTGGACGTATCAGCTTTTCAGCTTCGCTCAGGAAACTGGATCAGTGTTTTGGAACATTGGCCAACTGAAGGGCCGGAGGGATTATTATTACGTACAGCGCACCAGGGCGGCTGCGCAGAGTTCACCACAATGCTCGGACCGGAAGCCAATGCCAGTCATCTGGATCATTTTCATCTGGATTTAGGCCGCCACGGCAGCACAGGTACTTACCGGATTTGCGAATAATCACGTTTGGTCATTGGCCTGAACATGATCAGTGCCGTCGATGACGCCACCATCCACCACGTCTTGCTTCGCCAATTTCAGCGCGTGAATCTGCATCAGACGCCTCAATCGCCCGCAATACGGCAGCCTGCCCGACCGCTTGCACATCATTTAATTGCTGTCGCACGTCCGCCATCGATTGTTCGAGAGCCGCCTTGTCGAGATTTTCCTGACGCATCAGCGAAAACATCTGTTGCCGGGCATCGCGCAATTCCAGAAATTCGCGGTCCATGTCAGGGCGCACTTCATCCAGTTCACCATGCAAAATTTCGCGAATTTCATGGGGAAACCGATGCGCGAACGCTCCAAGCATATGATGGATCGCACCTGATCGCTCAGGGCCATGAAACCGTGACGCCGCAAAGCCCGCTACAAACAGGTTCAGCGACAAAGAAATGCCGAACAATATCAGAAGCGTGATCGCCCAATTTCCTCGTATGGTCATAAAATTTCCAAAACAGTCTGGCTCTCTTCAAACAGCATGATCGACAATTCACTCGCCCCGCCCAGATCAAACAGACCTGGATCAAGCGTACCGGCAACATAGCCAAGTCCGACAAACGAGGCCGCAAGCGCCCCACCAATTGTCGCCACGAGGGGATGCGAAACCCGCGCCAGAAAATGTCCTACCCCTGCTCGCGCCCGAACGTTAGCAATGATCCGTCCGGTCAGCGCCGCCCCCACTGGTTCCACATGGAGCGCTTCGTCAATTTGACGGTCCATCCAGGACTGGTCACTTTCTGTTTTGTTTGTCATGTCTGATCTCTATCCCCGCTCGCTGTTTTCGCGTGCTATTTTTTTCTCGCGCAAAGTCCGCCGCGCGCGTGAAATGGCCTGTTCAACCGCACCAATACTAGTGCCCATGGTTGCTGCGATCACCGCATTCGGTTCGCCAGCCAGCGCAGAAAGCAATAAGGCTGCTTTTTGCTTGTCGGGCAAATTGGCAATATCAGCTTGCACAATCGCCAGATCTTGCCGCGCCCCAATGACCCGTTCAGGTCCGGGTTCCGGGGTAGCAGCACTATCAGCCTCTACGCCAAAGCCGGAGAACCATGACCGCGCCTTGCGACGCCGCGCCCGGTCTGTGCAAAGGTTGAGCGTGACCCGGTAAAGCCAGGACGAGAAGGTGGCTTCGCCATCCGCATCCCATTTGTCTTTTGCCCGCCAGACCCGCCAGAAAACCTCCTGAACGATATCTTCGCTCGCTGTCATATCGTTGGTATAGCGAAGGGCAATGGCACGGATTTTTTCAGCGTGCCGCCCTACAAGGCGTGCGAAAGCGCGTTCATCACCAGCAGCGCTGTCTGCGACGAGCTGGTGATCGCTGATCGATCCGCTTTGCCCCTGCTGTACCAATGTCAGCATTACGCTCCACAATTTTTCCGGTGTCCCGAGGATACCACGCTAATCGCGTTATCCTCGGGCAAGATTTCAGGAAATGATATTATTCGTCGCCACCACGCGGATTGTCTTGATGCCATTGGCGATGATTGCCATGCCAAGTGCTACGATTGTTGCGCATCTGGTCCATTTCTTCACGCGATACCCTGCCGTCGCCATCCCCATCAGCCTGGCTGAACATACGCGGTTCGCTGGCCAAAAATTCAGCGAGAGAAATTTCACCATTTTCATCCGTATCGAGGCGTTCAAACATGCCGCCTCCACGATGTTCCCCATGACCCTGGCCATGACCTTGGCCTGTCATGCCGCCTTGATGCTGACCGCCGTGGCCATTGCCATGACCGTGGTCTTGTCCGCCCATACCATGGCCCTGTCCGTGACCGCCCATACCGTGGCGCTGACCATATCCGCCCATATCATGGCCGTGACCTTGTCCGCCCATACCATGGCCCTGTCCGTGACCACCCATGCCATGTCGCTGACCATGCCCTCCGCCGCCATGACGTCTGCCATGTTGTCGGCCACGCATCGCCGCATGGCTTTCCTGCATTTCTTCGCGGGTCACAACACCATCACTATTGGGGTCATGGCGTTCGAACAGCCGGGTGCGGAAATTTTCGATTTCAGCTTTATCAACAAAGCCGTCTTCGTCCCTGTCAAGAAACCAGAACATCATGCCCTGCATCATGCCCATACCGGGCATCCCGCCACCATGGCGACTCTGTCCCTGACCGGGACCATGGGCAAATGCCGCACTGCCAATGCCGAGCGCCGCAACGATGCTGGAGGTGATAAGAAGTTTCTTCGTGAAAGGTGTCATGGATAATTCTCCGTCAGATTAAATTAGCAATTCCTGCCTGCCTCACCCCCTTACACGTCGGCGAAGCCGAAACCTGACGGAAATTTTTATTTTCGTCATCCCGGGCAGTGTGGGCGCAGCCCATCACGTGATCCGCAATCCAGCGTAAAAAGCGGCGAAGCCACTTATTGTCGCTATTGGGTAAAATTAATCCGGCCCAGCTGCTGACCAGTTTTCAGGTCAAAAACCATGATTGCCTGGCTATCATGAGACCCGTAACGCACCGTGAGGCGATGATCCGCCTGGCTCATTTCAAGTATCTGCGCGCCAGCAGGCAATGTTGCTTCAATCGACCACGGCTCCGCTCCCGCCCCGCGCGTCGCAGTTGCCGGATTATTCCCCATATTGGCTGCCCGGTAGATAATTGTCGAAAAGACTGCAATAAAGCCCACAACGAGCAACACGCCCATCACATAGACGGTTGTTTTCAAGCCACGCGGCGCTTGCGGGACAATTTCTTCGCCTTCTTTGGCATTATCCATCTGGTGTTCCATATTCATGACTGACGAACCATCCCGTTTTTTTGAAATTACGATCGATCCGGATCAAACCGGGCTTCGCCTCGATCAGTTTCTTGGCAATAACATTGAATTTCTAAGCCGCACCCGGATCAAGGCATTGATCAAAGACGGCCAGGCCACCCTTGACGGGCGCAAGATAGAAGAGCCCAACTACCGGGTCAACGAGGGAGATGAAATCTCTCTGGTTATTCCGCCAGCCGAACCGCCCGAACCGGACGGCGAAGATATCCCGCTCGATATTCTGTTTGAAGATGATCACCTGATTGTCATCAACAAACCGGCCGGACTTGTGGTCCATCCCGGCGCCGGTAATTGGACAGGAACCCTTGTAAACGCGCTGATCGCTCATTGCGGCGACAGCCTGTCAGGCATCGGCGGGGTCAAGCGGCCCGGCATCGTTCACCGGCTGGATAAAGATACCAGCGGCGTGATGGTTATTGCGAAAACAGATAAGGCACATCAGGAACTGGCCGCCCAATTCGCCGATCACGGCAAATCAGGCATTCTGGAGCGGGCCTATCAGGCTTTTGTCTGGGGTGCGCTACAACCAACATTCGGAACCATTGAGACATTTCTTGGCCGCTCTGACCGCAACCGTTTGAAACGCGCAATTGTCAAGGAATCCCGCCCTGACGCCCGCCAGGCTGTTACCCATTACAAGGTTACAAAAACCTTTGGCGGCGCCAAGAAACACCCGGCTGTATCTTTGGTTGAATGCCGCCTTGAGACCGGGCGCACCCACCAGATCCGCGTCCATTTGGCCCATATCGGCCACCCCTTGCTTGGCGACGCGCTTTACGGCCAGGGTTTTAAAACCCGCGAAGCCTTGCTCGACGATAATGCCCGGGAAGCCCTGAAAAACCTGTCGCGTCAGGCTCTACATGCGTTTTTCCTGAAATTCAGCCACCCCGAAACTGAAGAACCAATGGAATTCTCAGCCCCGCTTCCGTCAGACCTTGCTGAATTGAATAAGGCCCTGAAAAACGCCTGAACCGGGCAGTTCTTTATTCAGGCCTTTAATTCGCCAAAAACAACATTATATAAACCATAACGGACGGGGTGGATTTCGCTTATGCGAAACCCCGCAAACAAGTATGGGGAACAATAAAAATGGCTACAAAATCAGTCCCTGCGCTCACCGGACAAGGTGGATTAACCCGATATTTTCAGGAAATCCGCAAATATCCGATGCTTGAGCCGAAGGAAGAATATAATCTCGCTAAATCCTGGCGCGAAGACGGTGATCGTGAATCGGCCCACAAATTGGTGACCAGCCATTTGCGACTGGTCGCAAAAATCGCCATGGGCTATCGCGGCTACGGATTGCCAATCACGGAAGTAATTTCGGAAGGCAATGTGGGCCTGATGCAAGCTGTAAAACGGTTTGAACCGGAACGCGGTTTCCGTTTGGCAACCTATGCCATGTGGTGGATCAGAGCCTCCATTCAAGAATATGTCCTGCGCTCGTGGAGCTTGGTGAAGCTTGGCACTACGGCTAGTCAGAAAAAACTGTTTTTCAACCTGCGCAAAATCAAGGGCCAAATTTCTGCCTTTGAAGAAGGTGATATGAAAAACGAGCATGTGGAAGAAATCGCCCACCGCCTCAAGGTTAGCGAAGAAGATGTGGTTTCCATGAACCGCCGGATGAGCGGTGATGCGTCGCTGAATTCACCGATCCGAGCTGACGCGGAAGGCGAATGGCAGGATTGGCTGGTTGATGATTCTACCGATCAGGAAACCGAACTTGCCACGTCGCAGGAATTCAACAGTCGGCTCGCCATGCTTGGTGATGCCATCAAGACGCTGAATGATCGCGAGCGACGGATTTTTGAAGCTCGTCGCTTGTCTGATGATCCGCTGACTTTGGAAAAACTGTCGGAAGAATTCGGCGTCAGTCGCGAACGCATCCGCCAGATCGAGGTGCGCGCTTTTGAAAAGGTTCAAAAGGCCGTAACCAACAAAGCGCAAAAAATTGAAGACGCTGTTCTAGGCGGATAATCCCACCAGAAAATACGGTCAGGTGCGTGAGCGCCTGACCGCTTCACTTGCCATCACAATGAACGCGACATAGAAAATCGGCGCCAAAGTCCGCGCTCCGATCCGTGCTGTTTCGGTCAGGAAAAAATACGGCGGCTGCAAACGGTCCAGCGTCGCCCAGTAAAACCCCATCGGTGGTAGATAAAGAAACATCTGCTCCAACGTTGGCTCCACAACGAAATAGAGCGCAAACCCGGCCGCCATCATTGCCAGATAATGTCGCAACGAAATTTTACCCCCCGCGCGTGATGCCGCCGGTTCGGCGAACCACATATTTTGTGTCACCAGCAGAAAACAAAGCCCAGCCAGAAAAACCACGGTCGCAGCGTAATTGCGCACAATGAACATGCCCCCCTGGAATGAAGCGGTTCCAGAATTCATGTTGCTCTCCAGAATGCTCCCGTAAAGAAATTCCACAACCACAAGGCCTGCAAATACAAGAAATGAAACACCTATCCAGCGCTGCAAAAACTTATCGCCTTTGGCCTTGTCCCGCAGCACCGGAAATGTCCTCGACCGTTCCATATAGCGCCCCACCATCAACCCGGTCGCAACCAGAACCAGAAATTGTGGAGCCATCGCCACACCAATTCCAACGACTTGCATGGTTGCCATGCCAAGGGACGAGGGGAAAATTTCCAAAAACCGCAAGGACAACCAGGACAGGCTGACAAGCCCTGCTGCAAGCAACAGAAATATCCACCAATTAATACGGATCAGATATCCCCCTTGCCGACCGGCAAGGAGAAATGTCTCCCCAATAATGGATAATGGATTCATACCGCTCCCTCAGATCAAGTCTCAATAAAACGCTTTCCTTTATAATCGTTGGGCACGCAAAACTCCTGTTTTCTCCACTTCATCACTTACTTGTGATAGCCATTCGATACCGGATCAGTTGCCAAATTCGCAACGCTCCTTAGTTTGCTCTTGAGCACACCGAATCTCCGTACAAAATTCATGAAAGGCAATTGCCATGACCAATATTACCCCTCTTATGCCACGCCAGAAGGTTCCTGACCTGACGGTAACAACAACCGACGGCGACACCTGGAAACTGTCTGAACAGTCCCCTGAAAACTTCACCATGGTGGTAGTTTATCGCGGTCTCCATTGCCCGATCTGCAAGGGCTATCTGAATGATCTCAATAATCGTTTGGCGGATTTCAATGGCAAGGGTGTTGAGGTCATCGTTATTTCTACAGATGATGAAGAACGGACCCAGAAAGCAAAATCTTCCTGGGACCTTGGCAACCTCACCATAGCCCATGGTTTCAGCCTGGATGATGCCCGCGATTGGGGTCTCTATATCTCGACCAGCAATGGCAAAACCTCGATGGGTGTTGTGGAGCCAGATCTTTTTGCAGAACCCGGGATTTTCGTTGTCCGTCCGGACGGCACCCTCTATTTCGGTTCAGTGCAGACCATGCCGTTTGCCCGTCCGCAATTTGCGGAAATTGCCGGTGCGATGGATTATGTCATCGCCAACAATTACCCGGCACGCGGCGAGGTGGTAGATCACAATTCCTGAACTTGAATTTCAGATGATTAAGGGCGGGGATTTCCCCGCCCTTTTTTATTGCCTTTAAGCAGGCATCGGGATCGGCCCGACATCTTTTGGCACCTTGCATCCGGCAATCACGGCCGGGCGGGACGCGATGTCCACATACCAGCGTTTGACGTTCGGAAATTCATTCAGGTCAATATTCTGCCATTCAAACCGCGACGCCCAGGGCCATGCCGCGATATCGGCGATTGAATAATCACCAACAATATAATCCCGGCCTTCGAGTCTTTTATCAAGAACGCCGTAAAGCCGCCTAGTCTCCGTGCCATAGCGGTTTGAGGCATATTCGGAAACCTCCGGGTTGAACCGCAGAAAATGATGCGCCTGACCGAGCATTGGACCAAACCCTCCCATTTGCCACATCAGCCATTCGATCGTTTCCCAATATTCCGGGCCGTCTTTCACCATGAACTTTCCGGTCTTGTCGGCCAGGTACATCAGGATCGCGCCGGTCTCCATAACCGATTGCCCGGTATCGCGATCAACGATTGCCGGAATTTTATTATTGGGTGAGATTTTCAGAAAATCCGGTGCAAACTGGTCGTCTTCCATAATATTGATCGGATGGGTTTCATATTCCAGCCCAACCTCTTCCAGCATGATCGAGACCTTGCGCCCGTTCGGGGTGCCCCAAGTATAAAGATCTATCAATTGATTATCCCTTCAATCAGATTTTTTCGCCAGCGCCGCAGCCCTGATCTTGTCGAGGGTAATGTTGGGGGTGATGGCCTGCGCGTCAATACGGATTTCAATCAAAGCAGCTTTTCCTGAATTGAAACACCGCGCCAGTGCCGGGGCGAACTGGGCGGTTTCCTCAACCAGTTCCCCATGCGCTCCATAGGCCTTGGCCAAAGCCGAAAAATCCGGGTTTTGCAATTTTGTGGCGGTGATCCGTGCCGGATATTCCCGCTCCTGATGCATCCGGATCGTGCCGTACATGCCGTTATTCACAATGATGATCAGGACCGGCACGTCATATTGTACAGCGGTCGCTAGTTCCTGACCGTTCATCATGAAGCAGCCGTCACCCGCAAAAGCGACAACCATGCGGTCCGGGTATATTTGCTTAGCCGCGACCGCCGCCGGCGTTCCATATCCCATCGACCCCGAAGTGGGGCCAAGAAGTGAGCCAAATGTCCGGTAGCGGAAAAATCGGTTTGGCCAGGATGAATAATTGCCGGCCCCGTTGCAGATAATTGTGTCTTTTGGCAGCTCCGACCGCAGAACCTCCATAACCTGACCCATTTGAACAGGGCCTGGAATTGTCGGTGTTTTCGTCCAATCCTCAAATGTTTGATGCGCCGTGTCGCCAGCACCTTGCCACGGGATTGTGCCGGGCGGAGCCATTTGCTTCAATGCCGCAGCCATTGGCCCCATCGCGGCATTGATACCAAGGGTTGGCTGATAGACCCGGCCAATTTCTTCGGCGCCCGGATAAACATGCACAAGTTTTTGTTGCGGCACCGGAATATCAATCAGCGAATAGCCGCTGGTCGTCATTTCACCGAGTCGAGCACCCATTACCAAAAGCAAATCGGATTCTTGAAGCCGCTTCACAAGTTCCGGGTTGGGACCAACACCAATATCTCCGGCAAAACAACGATGTTCGTTATCCATCAAATGCTGGCAGCGGAAGGAAGCGCATGTGGGCAAATCCCATTTGTCGGCAAAACCCGCGAAATCTTCCGTTGCCGATTGCGACCATCCGCCACCGCCAAGAATGGCGAGGGGGCTTTTGGCATTTGCCAGCATTTCGGCCAAATGATCCAGATCGCCCGCGCCCGGATGCGCCAGCGCCGGGACAACTTTGTCTGGAATGATGCAGGCAGCATATTCCCGCAACATATCTTCGGGCAGCGCCAGAACCACCGGGCCCGGTCGCCCCGACATTGCGGTATGGAAGGCGCGGGTCACGTATTCCGGGATCCGCTCGGCGGATTCAATCTCAGCCACCCATTTGGTCATCTGGCCAAACATGCGCCGGTAATCAATTTCCTGAAACGCCTCGCGCTCCGCCATGCCTCGGCCAACCTGCCCGATAAACAAAATCATCGGCGTGGAATCCTGAAACGCGATATGCACCCCGGCACTGGCATTGGTGGCACCGGGGCCCCGGGTCACAAAACAAATGCCGGGCCGCCCTGTCAGTTTGCCCGCCGCGTCCGCCATCATCGCCGCGCCGCCTTCCTGACGGCAGACGGTCAAAGCAATATTTGAATCATGAAACGCGTCGAGTGCCGCCAGATAGCTTTCACCAGGAACACAAAAGGCGTGCTCCACGTCCTGAGCCTCCAGGCAGTCAACGAGAATTTGACCACCTGTTCTAAGGTTGGTGCCGCTTTTAGATTTCATATCTGATCCTGATTGCTAAACCTGCCCGAAGGCACAATTCGTACCCGAATAGAAAATTCACGCAAGGTTTGTGATGATGCTACTCAATCGGGGTGCCGTCTTTGCGGGTAAATTGCGCACCTTCATAACGACCCGCCTTGCAATGCAAATCCACATCCGGGTAATTGCCTTCGTCCAGCATATCGCGGCTGCCAACTTCCAGGATTGTTGCAGGTTTATCCGATTTATTCTGAACGCAATGGCCATCCTGCTTGCCAGCCGGAAATCCGGCCACCATGCCAGGGGTCAATATCTGTTCTCCATCATCGGTCACCAACACAATTTCACCCGATACCACCAGAATGAATTCATCCTCATGGCTGTGCCAATGGCGCAATGCAGACACCGCACCCGGCGATAATTCTGTGAGATTGACGCCAAACTGCGTGAGTCCGAGCACGGGGCTGAGATTTCGCTTGCGGCGTCCCTCCGTTACCTTGTCAAACGGAGCCGGATACCCACCCTGGCTTTTCAGTTCTAGGGTTTCCGGATCAAGTGCTGGGCGTTTCAACATAAAGTGATATTTCCATTTTCTGGTAATTTTGGTTTCCCGGACGATATCATATGCAAACGTCAAAGCTTGTGAGAATGGACAGATAAATGAGCGAATGGTCAGATATAATTTTCACCGACACGATCCGCGCGGTGCAGGAAAAATACGGCACACGGGATTTTTGCGCCCGGTTGGAGACCAGCGACCGCACGCCCGATCTCAATGAAAATCTGGTGGCTTTTGTTGAGAGCCGAGATTCCATCTATTTCGCTACATCAACAGCCACTGGCCGCCCCTATATCCAGCATCGCGGCGGCGAACCGGGTTTTATCCGCGTGCTCGATAGTCGAACCCTCGCCTTTGCCGAATATCCCGGCAACAAGCAATTCATCACTAGCGGCAACCTGGCTGAGAACCCGCACGCCTTCATTTTCCTGATGGATTATCCCGGCCGCCAACGCCTGAAATTATGGGGGCACGCCGAGATTGTCGACGATCCGGATTTTACAATATCAGTGGGTGACGAAATTCCTGGCCGCCACCAAGCAGAGCGAGCATTGAAATTCCATATCGATGCCTGGGACCTGAATTGCCCCAAATACATCACCCCACGCTACACCGAAGCCGATATTGCCAAGGCAACAGAGGCCATGCGCAACCGCATTGCCGAGTTGGAAGCAGAAGTGCTTCGGCTACAAGAATAGCTGAGATGATCGGCTTGACCCGCGTCCCTAGCAGGCATTCTTGATATAGGCGTCGCGTGACCCGGCATCCTGCATTTCGTCGCGTACATCGTCCGCGTCGCTTTGCGAATACGGCCCTTCAACGACACAGTAAAATCCGCTGCGGAAATTGGGGTAAGCCGGGTCGCTGGTATCAATCACAAAGCCACCATACTGGTTGGTGGCCTGTTGCGCCGCGCTTCGGTTTTGGCCACATTGGGCAATCGCGTACCATCCGCAAGAACCACCATTCTGATTAGCCTGATTACCCTTGCTACCAGCATTGTTGCCGCCACGGTCGGCCAGATCAGCTTCCTGAACAATCGCCGTATGCACATAGCCATGTCGATATGGCAGGTTCTGATCAGCGGAATAGTCGTCAATCGCCGCTTTTGTCCGGTCGCCGGGAACTCCGTCAACCGGCCCGACATTATAGCCGTAATCATTCAAAAGCCTCTGGATGCTGCGGACAATATCCCGTGGCAAAGCGCTTAATGATACCTGATCCCGAGACCCGCCGGAATTCCCCGGCGCAACGCTTTTCACTTCGACAATGGCAGCCTGCATCGCGGCATCAGAAATTCGGGAAGCCGACATAGCATCACCACCAAAATTCCCGGCCTCGCTATTCTCAAGGCCAAACCCAAGCGCCACAAAAGCCCCGATCACAAACGCCGCGATTGCCAGCCAGCGTCTGGTCGTTCCCGTTATTTTGGCCCTCATGATAGCTCTCCCTTGGTCTGCAGACAGACGGACAGCCTAGACGGTTTCAAATCTGGAACGCAAGGGGAGAGGTGGGCTTCCCGGCTTAGACTCACCACTCGTCTTCCCGGACAGTGTGGGCGCAGCCCATCATCTGATCCGGGACCCAGCACAATATTTGGCGAAGCCTCATCTGGATTCCGGGCTTCGCCGGAATGACGGCGTTAGGGAACCAGCAAACGTTTCTCGCCTGAAACTAGTCGTTTGAACGAACGGTCAACTTATTGCGGCGCGGTGGCGTTTAGTACTACCAGCAGTGCAACCCTAGCGAACCATAGACCGGAAAGAAAACATGCCATCGAAATTGCAGCAGCCGCATACGCCGCCCAATGCCAATGCGATGCGCGGTTGTGATTGTTATTTCCATATTGGAGTTGCGTCAAATATGCACACGTAAAAATTATTGCAGACGATAACGCTCCAACCCCGAGCAAAAACAAAGAACAGCCGATAGCGGAAGAGAACTCTTCAGCCTTCGGAACAGCACCAATTTGGTTTCCAACAAACGCAAGGAGCGCAATTGCGCCACCGCCATTGATGAGGAGTAATGTTTTTGCGCCCTCTATCGCGTATTTGTGCCCTGCGGTCCAATGTGCATGCCGTTCATCGTTTTCCATCATTTATCACAAAGCCTCGTTACTATCCTTCTCCGCTTTTGCAGCATCCGCATCCACATAGACATTTTCGCCCATTTCCTTAAATTTAGCGCTCATGTCGGCCATGCCCTGCTCGCGATCATTCAGGGTGGCGGCGTAGTCGCGGACATCCTGGGTGATTTTCATTGAGCAGAATTTCGGGCCGCACATGGAACAGAAATGCGCCACCTTGTGAGCGTCTTTCGGCAGGGTTTCGTCGTGGAAGTCCTTGGCGGTTTCCGGGTCCAGACCCAGATTGAACTGGTCCTGCCAGCGGAAATCGAAGCGGGCTTCGGATACAGCGTTATCCCTGATCTGCGCCGCCGGATGGCCCTTGGCGATATCAGCTGCATGGGCGGCAATTCTATAGGTGATCACGCCGACTTTTACGTCGTCGCGGTTGGGCAGGCCCAAATGTTCCTTCGGCGTCACATAGCAAAGCATGGCGGTGCCGAACCATCCAATCATCGCGGCTCCGATGCCCGACGTGATGTGGTCGTAGCCGGGCGCGATATCGGTGACCAATGGGCCGAGCGTATAGAATGGCGCTTCGCCGCATTCCTTTAGCTGCTTATCGATATTGATCTTGATCTTGTGCATCGGCACATGGCCGGGGCCTTCGATCATCACCTGACAGCCTTTGTCCCAGGCGATCTTGGTCAATTCGCCAAGGGTCTCCAATTCGGCAAATTGGGCGCGGTCATTGGCATCTGCCAGCGATCCCGGGCGCAACCCGTCGCCAAGCGAAAAGGAGACATCGTATTTCCGCATGATGTCGCAAATGTCTTCGAAATGCTCGTAGAGGAAGCTCTCCTTATGATGCGCCAGGCACCATTTCGCCATGATCGACCCACCCCGGCTGACAATCCCCGTCACCCGGTCGGCGGTGAGATGAATATAACCAAGCCGCACGCCAGCATGGATGGTGAAATAATCAACCCCCTGCTCGGCCTGTTCAATCAGCGTATCGCGGTAAATTTCCCAGGTCAGCTTGACCGGATCGCCTTCACATTTTTCCAGCGCCTGATAGATCGGCACGGTGCCGATTGGTGCCGGTGAATTACGAATGATCCATTCACGGGTATTATGGATGTTGCGGCCAGTGGACAGATCCATGACATTGTCTGCGCCCCAGCGGATCGCCCAGACCATCTTGTCGACCTCTTCTTCAACCGACGAAGTAACAGCGGAATTGCCTATATTGGCGTTGATCTTGACCAGGAAATTGCGCCCGATAATCATCGGTTCGGCTTCCGGGTGATTGATATTCAGCGGGATAATGGCGCGGCCTGCGGCAATTTCCGAGCGGACAAATTCGGGCGTGATATGCGCCGGGATTTCAGCTCCAAAACTCTCGCCAGCTTCAACTGTTGCTTGCGCATCAGGCAGCATTGCTCGGCGACCGAGATTTTCCCGATCAGCAACAAAAATCATTTCTTTGGTGATGATGCCTGCACGGGCAAATTCAAACTGGGTGACAGGCTGGCCATCTAAGCCGCGCAAGGGCTGGTTGCGAACCGGAAATTCGCGTGCCAGATGTTGGCCCGTAGCCCCGCCATTATCTTCCGGCTTCACATGGCGGCCTTCATAAGCTTCGACCCCGCCGCGCTCAATCGCCCAGCTTTGGCGCTCCCGCGACAGACCGGATTCCAGATCAATCGTCACATCTGCATCGGTATAAGGACCAGAACTGTCATACACTTGGATGGCTGGCACGCTGGCACCTTCTGAAAGCGCAATTTCGCGAAGCGGCACAGAGACAGCAGCATCATACTGGCTTTGCACATGGACCTTGCGGGACGCAGGCAACGGCCCGGTTGTGACGCGCGGCGCGCCCATTTCGGCTGGTTGGGTGTGTTTGTTCATTTCGTTCAAGTCCTTCTGTATTGCGACAGGAAAGACGGCAAACGGGTTGGAAAACGGTCCCAGTCCCTTCGCCGGCATGACCCGGATCAGGTTCTAAGGGTACACTCTCAGCCCGGACAACAGCCGGGCACCCCTCGGAACATTGCCTGTATCATGAGGGAACAGGCGTCACACATCAAGGGCCGTAACTAATTATTGTGGATCGTCAGATTCGCCCCATGCCGCCAAAGCAGAGGCGATTGCATCTTGACCGGTTTCGCCTTTTTCAATCACAAACAATCCTCTGCGTTCATTCTCAAATACCGCCGGGATAACGAACCACTTGGCATTCTTGAGAAGATCTATGTTGAACGTGATATCTTCCGGCTTGTTCGAAAGCCCCATCAGATATTGATTAGGTAAAATCTGAGCCCCGGCACCGCGCAGCGGAACGCTCTGTGACGTTTCGTCAACTCGAGCCATAAATGCCGGGAAGCTAACGATAGGACCATCGACTTCAGTTTCCCGAGGCGTATAGGTGTAATTGACGGTATGGCTCGCCGGAAGGTCTGTATCGTTATTCTTTGCAATATCAATCACCAGTCTCGCGCCCGACCTGACCATTTCAGCTTCAATTCTGAGGGTGCCGCCAGAACCGACCAGCAACCAATTGGTGCCGCCATCCAGACGATCATCTTCAACGCCTTCTTCGGCATTTCCTTCAATCAGGAAAAATGCCTGCGGCCGGGATGGGCCCGTAGCAACCGGCTCCGATACCACAGGTTCCGCAGATTCCACTGATGCTGCAGGTACCACAGGTTCCACTGATGCTGCAGGTTCCACTGATGCTGCAGGTTCCGCAGGTGCTGCAGGTTCCACTGATGCTGCAGGTTCCGCAGGCGCGGTCTGTTCGGGCACCACGGTAACATCTTCTTCACCGCTAGATGGCGTATCATCAGTGGCTGGGTTTTCTTCGGCTGGGTTTTCTTCGGCGGAGTTTTCCTCTTGCGGCAGCGTAACCGGCGTCACGGGCGTGGATACAGGCGCGGCGGGTTCAGGTTCGGTCGCAGTGATTTGTTCTGGCGCATCATCAGATTGCGGCTGATCTTGCGTATCGGTTTCTGGCGCAGGGATCACATCGGGTTCATCGTCAGCCGTATCGTCATCTGTAGCTTCATCCATTGGCGAGGACATTGTCGGTTCCCAGAGACCGGTCATTGTACCAATGCTGTCTTTCGCCGAACCGGCATAATCACCAATCACCTGCATCAGAGGCCCGGCATACGGCTCAATCTTGTCACGCTGCCAATAACCTAGACTCGCAGCGCCAGCGATGAGCAAAATCAGGATAAGAAAGAATGCCCGCCATCCGCTACGCTTTGGCGCTTCACCCGTCCGTTCGCCTACATTTGGCGACCGCAATTGCCGAGACATATCGCTCTGAGGTGGTCGGGAATGTGGCGGCGCGGCTGTTGCTGATGCCGGCCGCATCGGTGGCGCTACATAGGCTCCGGTCGATGGTGTTGGTTCAGGCCGCGTTGGTGCAGAAGGTGGCGTTGCATCATTGTCACCATTTGGCGCAGTTGGTACGGTTGGCTCTGTCGCAGTTTCACTATCCGTTAGCGGTTCAACCGATGCTGGATCGCTTGTGGCAGAGACCACAACATTTGCCTCAGCTTCAATTTTGGCAATCGCATCATCAAGTGTTTTGCGATGTTGCTCAGCAATCGGCCCGGCTTTTTCAGGGTCAAGGCCTTCAAGCTGGGTATCCAACACCTTGCGCACATGCGCATAAAGCGCCTCGCGTGCCGCAGGGTCATTAATCCCCTGCTGCTCAATTGCACCCGTCAATATCTTGAAATAGTCCGCCATTTTTTGCCGCCGCAGAAGCCAGAACCCCACATAAAACGTACCCTGAAATTGCTCGGCCTCGTATCCGCATTTTCAGGCAGACATGCACTTTAGCAATCATATACGATGCCCACCAGTCGCAATCAGGGAAAATTAACAAAAGGTAAACGCGCCAGTTTCCAAGCCTGTCAGCGCCAGAAATCCGGAGCCGCTAACCGTGACCACCAGCTACCAGGTTTCACCCGTTCACCGCGCCCGGATTTTTTATCCCAAAGCCGCGCCAGTCCCCGGAACCGACTTGTCGCGAGTTTGAAGAAAAGCCGGTCTGTCCAACCTTTATAAGGCCGGTTAAACGGGCATACCCGCATGCAGATCGCGCAATCGGTGCCTATTTTGACCCAATAGCCGAAACATTTCTCACAATTTGCTGTCCATTTTCTCACCCCTCGAATATTAGAGCGATTAACCGGCCCGGCTTCGGGTGCCCGAAACGGCAATGCTTTGGGCGGACAAGCGTCGGCGCAAACCGTACATTCGTTGCAATATTCGGTGATCCCGAGGCGCTTCGGAATATCAATCTTCAGCGGTAGGTTGGTGAAAATTTTGGAAAAACGAACCCGTGGTCCGTATTCAGGCGTGATCACCATCTGGTTGCGGCCATATTCGCCAAGCCCGGCCTTGACCGCAAACGGAATAACCAGCCCGGTATCATTCATCGATCCCACAGCCTCAAATCCCAGATTGCGGATATAGGAAACCAGTTGGATAACGATTGCTGTCTCGTGGGAATATTCCCGCCCGGTCGCCGCACCCGCCAGAGCGGACGGATAGGTCTGAACCAGATCATGATCCATCGAATGACCCATCACAATCACATGGGTCATCCCTTCGGGCAGATTATGCGGCACATCCTTGAAACCGCGAATATCGATCCGGGATTTATAAATCCAGCGCTCGTCATAATCCGTGATGCCAACAAGATCGGCCCCAAATAGCTTGGCCAGATTTTTGATCTCGTGGGTAAAAGCCTGTGTATCGCCAATTTCAATTTTGGTTTTTGCGACCCGGGACGCTACTTCAATCGGGGCTTGAAACCCTTCGCGTTTCCCTTCACTTGCTGAGCGCGCTGAAACCAGATCGGAAATCGACCAGGAAGCATTGCGGAGCGCAATATCCTTTTGCGTGAAACCAGCAGCACGGCGAGGGTAACCCGACCCTTGATGCCCCTTAAAAAATGCAAAAGTAGCGTCGGACCTTATGCTCTCGTCCCAAAAGGCGCGGGCAAACATATCGTCACGCTGGTTGAAGGGCTCAAAATTCTCGTCCACTTCAATGCCCGCCAGAGCATCGCTCTCCGCATATCGCGCCTGCCATGCAGCACGCCTGTCGCTGATGCTGTCTTCAGGTGCCTGATTTGAAGGCCACCCAGCAGGGGAACCGGTGTCCGGTTGACTTTCCTGATCTCGCGACAAAATTTCACCTCAACCAACAGACTGGAATTCCCAAGACTAGCCGGTGACGAGACTAATCCGCAAACGGATCATGCACCAGAATGGTATCGTCACGCTCGGGTGAAGTAGACAAAAGTGCAACCGGGCATTCGATCAATTCTTCAATATGGCGAACATATTTCACAGCTTGCGCTGGCAATTCAGCCCAGGTACGCGCGCCTGCGGTCGTCTCGTCCCACCCTTCAAGGGTTTCAAAAATTGGCTCCACCCGCGCTTGCGCTCCTTGGGCGGACGGCAAATGATCGATTTCTTCACCGTCCAGCTTGTAGCCAACACCCACTTTGATTTTTTTGAAACCATCAAGAATATCCAGCTTGGTCAAGGCAATGCCGTCGATCCCGCTGGTCTTGATCGCCTGGCGCACGAGTACCGCGTCAAACCACCCGCAGCGACGTTGCCGTCCGGTTACTGTACCGAATTCGTGGCCCCGCTCGCCGAGCAGCCGACCCATTTCGTTATCTTGTTCGGTCGGGAACGGCCCCTGCCCCACACGGGTCGTGTAGGCCTTGGTGATACCAAGCACATAATTCAGCGCCCGCGGACCGATCCCGCTACCGGTCGCAGCTTGTGCTGCAACAGTGTTGGAAGACGTCACAAACGGATATGTGCCATGGTCAATATCAAGCAACATGCCCTGCGCCCCTTCAAACAAAATCCGCCGCCCGGCCCGGCGTTTCTCGTCCAGCAGCTTCCAGCAAACATCCATATAGGGCAGAATTTTGGGGGCAATATCGCGTAATTGTTCATATAACTGATCGCCATCAATCTCGGCTTCGCCCATGCCTCGGCGCAACGCATTGTGATGCGTCATCACACGAGCGATCTTGTCCGGCAGGGTTTTTACATTCTGGAGGTCCATGACCCGGATCGCACGTCTGCCGACCTTGTCTTCGTAAGCTGGCCCGATGCCACGCTTGGTGGTCCCGATTCGCCCTTTACCGGCTTGCGCTTCACGGAACGAATCCAGTTCCCCATGTAGGGGCAAAATGAGCGTCGCGTTTTCAGCAATACGCAAATTATCCCTCGATATCGCCACGCCTTGTGCGGCAAGACCTTCAATTTCGGCGACCAGCGCCCAAGGGTCAATCACCACGCCATTGCCAATAACCGCAAGTTTATCCGGCCTGACAACACCGGACGGTAACAGGCTCAATTTATAAACCTTGCCGTCAATCACCAAAGTGTGACCGGCATTGTGGCCCCCCTGAAAGCGCACCACAACATCGGCGCGTTCAGAAAGCCAATCGACAATTTTGCCTTTGCCTTCATCTCCCCATTGAGAGCCAACAACCACAACATTAGCCATTTCCGTGTCCTTATTCCGGATTGCCGGAACCCCCGGCAGACAAGCGAACGGCCCCGCACAATCTGGCAGGGCCGTTGATGATGCTTACAGCAAGCGGCGCTGTTGTCCAAGAAGCCAAATTTGTTTCTATGGACAAAGGTGCGTTTCGACAGGCATAGAAGAAGCAACACATTTCAAGGTAATTTTCATGCCCAACGAAAACCGGTCTGGTCAATCAGATCACAGCGCCGCTTATTTCCTGGTGGCTTATTTGCTGGCGACGCTCACCATGGTGCTTTGGTCAGGTAATTGGGTCATTGGTCGCGCATTTCGGACCGAAATTCCACCGATCACTCTGGCCTTTTTGCGTTGGGGATTAGCCTTCCTGTTCCTGCTCCCTTTTGCATGGCGCGGTGCGCGGCGCGACTGGCCGATTGTGCGCAAACATTTTTGGCGCATTCTTGGAATGGGCGCGGCGGGGGCCGCGATTTTTCATTCTTTCGTTTATACCGGTCTTCGGTCGACGGAAGCCATCAACGGTACCCT
Source organism: Hyphomicrobiales bacterium (assembly GCA_021775875.1). Lineage (GTDB taxonomy): Bacteria > Pseudomonadota > Alphaproteobacteria > Rhizobiales > NORP267 > NORP267. The sequence continues at coordinate 208,607 of JAJFHA010000022.1, forward strand.
GCTTAATTCCATGGGGCCGGTTATCATTGTCTTGATGGCCTGGATTGTGTTTGGCGACACCATCACCCGCCGCCAGGCGTTCGGGATTGGTGTCTCATTCATTGGCACCATTTTCCTGGTCAGCCGGGGCAATCTGGAAAACCTGCTTGCGCTCAGAATAAATTCCGGCGATATCTGGATTTTGAGCGCCATGTTTTTCTGGGGAATTTATTCCCTGCTGCTACGCAACAGTCCGAAAAATATCAGCGGGTTTTCATTGCTGCTTTTCACCAGCGCCAGCGCCGTCACGCTCCTCGCACCCGGCGTGGTTGTGGAATATATGTTTGGTCACAGGGTGACTTTCGGTCTGCCGGTCTTTGTCGCCGTTGGCTATATCGGCATTTTTGCAACCGTCATCGCATTCTATTGCTACAATACCGCCGTCGCCCGGATAGGCCCCAGCCAGACAGGTATCGTTATATATCTGCTGCCGGTTTTTGGCACGGTGGCGGCGATCGTGTTTCTTGGTGAAATCCTGAAACCCTATCATCTGATCGGCTTTGCTATCATCCTGTCGGGCATTTTCCTCGCTACCTGGCGGGTGCGGAAATAGAGCTTAGAATTGCAATTCTTTGACCTGCGTAACATGAGGCAAATCAGCTACTTCTGAGAGCGCCTTCGGATCAAGCCGACCGTCAATCTCGATCAATGCGATAGCGTCACCGCCCTTGGTTTGCCGGCCCAGATTGAAGGTGGCTATATTAACACCTGAATCGCCAAGAACCGCTCCCAGCGCACCAATGAAACCGGGTTTGTCTTCGTTGGTGACATAGAGCATGTGATCGCCAAGTTCGGCTTCCATGTTGATGCCCTTCACCTGGATCAGGCGCGGACGACCATCCGAGAATACAGTACCCGCAACGGAGCGATCCTGACGCTCGGTGAAAACCGTCAACCGGATATAATTCTCATACGCACCCTGCTGTTCCCGGCGCACCTCTTCAACAACAATCCCCCGGTCTTTCACGATGATCGGGGCGCTGACCATATTTACATCCTGGAGCTGGGGTCGCAGCAACCCGGTCAACGTCGCAGCGGTCAGGGCACGCGTATTCAATTCAGCGACCGGGCCTTCATATTCAATCTTGACCCCCTTGATCGCGGTTTCGGTCAATTGTCCGGCAAACGAACCGATATGCTCGGCCAGCGAGCAAAAAGGTTTTAACCGGGGGGCTTCTTCTGCCGTGATAGAGGGCATATTGAGGGCATTCGAGACGGCACCATTGAGCAAATAATCGGACATTTGCTCGGCAACTTGAAGGGCGACATTTTCCTGCGCCTCACTGGTTGCGGCACCCAGATGCGGCGTGCACACGACATTATCCGTGCCGAAAAGAATATTTTCCGTCGCCGGTTCCTCAGCATAAACATCCAAAGCCGCCCCGGCTACATGACCTGCATCAAGCGCAACTTTCAGGGCCGCTTCATCGACCAACCCGCCTCGGGCACAATTGATAATCCGGACACCTTTTTTGGTTTGGTTGATCGCATCGGCGCTCAGAATGTTCCGGGTCTTGTCGGTGAGCGGCGTATGTAGCGAAATAAAATCGGCACGCCGCAACAATTCTTCAAGCTCGACTTTCTCGACGCCAATTTCCATTGCCCGCTCAGCACTCAGAAACGGGTCGAACCCGATCACTTTCATGGAAAGCCCCTGGGCCCGGCTGGCAACAATTGAACCGATATTTCCGCACCCGATAATGCCAAGGGTTTTGCCGGTAACTTCAACGCCCATGAAGCGGGATTTTTCCCACAACCCGGCCTGCGTCGATCTATCAGCCGCCGGTATTTGCCTAGCCGTCGCAAGCATCATCGCGATCGCATGTTCGGCCGTCGTGATCGAATTCCCAAAGGGCGTATTCATCACGATGATGCCGCGCTTTGAAGCTGCCGGCACATCCACATTGTCAACCCCGATGCCGGCACGGCCAATGACTTTCAGGTTGGTAGCAGCATCGATGATTTTCTGCGTGACTTTGGTCGCCGACCTGATCGCCAACCCGTCATAATTGCCAATGACCGCCAGCAGGCCATCCTTGTCCTTGCCAAGATCGGGCTGGAAATCTACATCCAGACCACGGTTTTTGAAAATCTCGACCGCAGCCTGAGAAAGTTTGTCGGAAATGAGAACCCGCGGGGCCATGATCATGTCTCCTTTAAGTGCGAAATTTAATTGTGATTGAATTGATAGTTGGCTCAGGCAATGGCCTGAAGGGCGGAAAGCTCTTCGACAAAGGCCCAGTCCAGCCAGGGCGTCAGGGCAGCAAGATCGCCCGATTCAACCGTGCTGCCGGTCCATATCCGCAATCCCGGAGGCGCGTCCCGGTACGACCCGATATCAAAGGCCACACCTTCATTATCGAGCCGCGTCGCAATTGCCTTGGCAAACGCGGCCTGAGCATCCGCTGGCATTGCTGAGACGTCGGGATCTATGATTTTAAGGCAAACAGATGTGTTCGAACGGGTAGCCGGATCATCCGCCAGGAATTCCACCCAGTCGGCGGTTGCAACCCAGCGTGCTATGACATCGGCATTTTCATCAGCCCGCGCACGCAACGCAACAACGCCGCCTATTTCCCGCCCCCAATTCAGGGCATCAATCTGGTCTTCGACACAAAGCATGGAAGGTGTGTTGATGGTCTCGCCAACAAAAATACCTTCGTTCAACTTACCGCCCTTTGTGAGGCGAAAAATCTTCGGCATCGGCCAAGGCGGACTGTAGGCCTCAAGCCGCTCAACAGCACGTGGCGACAGGATGAGCATGCCGTGCGCAGCTTCACCACCCATGACTTTTTGCCAGGAATAGGTGACGCAATCGAGCTTTGAAAAATCTAGGTTCTGGGCAAATGCAGCAGACGTGGCATCGCAGATGGTCAGCCCCGTCCGGTCATCCGGGATCCAGTCAGCGTCGGGAACCCGTACGCCGGACGTGGTGCCGTTCCACGTAAAGACAACGTCTCGCGAGAAATCCACTGTCGCCAGATCAGGCAACGCACCATAAGGCGCCTCAATCTTGCGAACATCGTCAAGCTTGAGCTGTTTTTCCACATCCGTGACCCAGCCTTTGCCAAAACTTTCCCATGCAAGCATGTCAACACCGCGTGCGCCAAGCAGCGACCAGAGCACCATTTCCACAGCACCCGTATCAGACGCCGGAACGATGCCAATTCTGTAATCATCCGGGATTTGTAAAACATCGCGGGTCAGATCGATCAATTGCTTCAAACGTGCTTTACCCGGCTTCGCCCGGTGAGAGCGTCCCAGAAATGCGTTTTCAAGATTTTCGAGAGACCATCCGGGGCGCTTGGTGCACGGGCCGGAAGAAAAATGCGGATTGGCCGGCCGCATAGCCGGTTTATTCATGCCAGTCATTTATCTATCCTCACAGATAGTTGCCTCTCGTTGGGGAGAGGTGTCCCACTGCGGGAGATAGATATAGTTGCACCATGTGTCAACCAGAACCGTTAGTTTTTCTGATTCCGCATACAAAAAGGGCGCCCCGGACCCCGGCACGCCCTTTCGGAAAACTATGAAAATTGAGGCTTACTGGTAGCAGCCACAACCCATTTCGTAGCGAAGACCAACCCGGAATTCATGGGCTTCTAGATTATTGTATTCGGTCACAAAAGTGTTCACACCGATATCCGTAATCACGCCGGATTCAGCACGCCCCATATACAGATACCGGTAACCGGCATCAATCATCAGCCCGTCGTTGATTTCGTAAGAAGCGCCAGCCATCAGGGCCGCTGCGAATGCCCAACGGGTCCCGCCTTCGATGACCGAAACCAGCCCGCCATTTTTCGTGATCTTGCCAAGGTCATGATATGCGCCGCCAACGCCAGCACCGATATAGGGGGTAAAGCCCCGATATTCACCAAAATCAAAATAGGCGTTCAGCAGAAATACCGTTGAAGAAAGACCCGCCGTTCCGGTAAAGCCAAGAACGTCCACATCGGTAATATCAGATTCAAAACGATGATCGACAGTGACATCAACACGGCCATGGCGTCCAAGACGCCGCCCGATGCCGACGCCAATGGAATAGGTTGATTCCCAGTCTTCCTGAAAACCCAGCGCCGGTCCCTGCATAATTTCCGGATCGCCGTGGAAGCCATATCCGAGATCACCACGAATATACCATTTACCGCCTTCACAGCAGGGTTCTTCCGGGACATAAGCCGGGGGCTCATAAATAGGAGGATCGGCCGCTTCAGTTGTCGAGATGGTTGGCAACGTAACGAGGGCCGCCACAAGCAGCAAACTGGAAACACGGCTCATTGCGAAATCCTTTCAATCGTACTCAAACTGTTGTAACCGGCATCCTGCCAGCACATGCAATCGCTACTAATGACGGAAAAATGTTAAGGCATGGTTATTCATGAATCGTTTCTTGAAATACCTGGCTCCGGCATTTACCCACATACAACGCACCAAAATATAGAGTTGCTACAACCATGTTGATCCCCTCGCAGCGCGCCCTGTTTGATATTCCCGAAGAGGTTGCCTACTTAAATTGCGCCTATATGTCGCCTCTCATGACAAAGGCAATCGATGCAGGAATTGCCGGGGTTAATCACAAAAAGCAGCCATGGTTGCTGACCATCAATGATTTTTTTACCGGGCCGGAGGCTATTCGCAGCAAATGCGCTCGCATGATTGGCGCCAATCCGACAGACATTGCTCTCGTCCCGTCGGCCTCCTACGGGATCGCTACCGCCACCAAAAACCTCCCGGTTGAACCGGGCCAGGAAATCATCGTTCTCGAAGACCAGTTTCCATCCAACATTTATCCATGGCACCAGCTTGCCACTGAAAAAGGTGGCATTGTACGGATCATCTCTTTTAGCGACGCCCAGACCGGCAACGGCGATACCGATTGGACCAAGGCCATTGTAGAAGCCATCAGCGACAAAACCGCTATTCTGGCGCTGCCCCATTGTCACTGGACTGACGGTTCACTAATAGATCTGATCAAGGTCGGCAAAACATCAAGAAACCACGGGGCCGCTCTTGTTCTTGATGTCACCCAGTCCTGCGGCGCTTTGCCAATCGATATGAAATCCATCCAACCGGATTTTCTGGTTTGCGCCTCATACAAGTGGTTGCTCGGTCCTTATTCGACGGGATTTCTGTATGTAGCGCCCAAATGGCAGGATGGCGCTCCCCTTGAAGAAGGCTGGATTGCACGTAAGAATTCAGAGGATTTTCGTCGCCTCGTGGATTATCAGGACGAATACCAGCCAGGCGCCATCCGCTTTGATATGGGAGAGCGCGCTAGCTTCCATCTTTTGCCTATGATGGCAGCCGCGCTTGACCAATTGCTGGATTGGGGCGTTGAGAATATCGCCGAAACCTTGCTGCAAAAAACCCGCTATATTGCAGACAGGGCTGCGGTGCTGGGCCTGACGTCCCAACAGGAAGACTTGCGGGCGAACCATTTTCTTGGCCTCCGGGTCAGCGACGGCATTCCGGATAGCTTGCTTGCTGCCTTGGCCAGCGAAAAAATCTATGTGAGTGTCCGCGGCGATGCAATCCGCATCACGCCCCATCTCTATAATACAAATGAAGATTCTGATCGGCTTATCGATACATTGAAGCGAAATTTGTAGGCGTCAGGCTCAAGCCGCAGATTCAACGGCGGATACGATTTCGTTGACTACTTTTTTGACCAACCCTACATCTTCGCCTTCCGCCATGACCCGGATCAGAGGTTCCGTCCCTGAGGGGCGGATAACAACCCGGCCCGCATCACCAAGTGAATTCTGAGCGTCATCGATGGCCGCTTTTACATTTTTGTCTTCGAGCGGTTTGCCACCATTCAAACGAACATTTCGCAAAATCTGCGGATAGGGATCAAATTTGTGGCAAATCTCGCTGACCGGACGCCCCTCCTGGCGCACCACAGCAAGCAATTGCAACGCCGCGACCAAACCATCGCCAGTCGCTGAAAAATCCGAGAGAATGATATGGCCGGATTGTTCCCCGCCAACATTATAGCCGTGTTCACGCATATGCTGAACAACGTTGCGGTCGCCGACATCGGTCCGGGCCATATTCAACCCTTCGCCTTCCAGGAATTTCTGCAGTCCCAGATTGGACATTACCGTGGCAACAATCCCGTTAGCCGCCAGCTTGTCAGTTTTGGCCCAGGATTGAGCAATAACCGCCAGCAACTGATCTCCATCAACAACTTTACCTTTTTCATCAACGATGATCACCCGGTCAGCATCACCATCAAGTGCAATCCCGATATCGGCGCGCACTTCATGTACTTTGCTACACAAAGCTTCGGTGGAGGTGGATCCGCAATCATCATTGATATTGAAGCCATCAGGCGACGTACCAATTTCAGCAATTTCAGCACCCAGTTCCCAAAGCGCTTCCGGGGCTACTTTATATGCAGCCCCATTGGCACAATCGATCGCGATACGAACGCCATCAAGGCGCAAATTGCGGGGGAATGTACGTTTTGCAAATTCCATATAGCGGCCATGTACGCCGTCAATACGCTTGGCGCGCCCGATCCGGCGCGGCGACGCGCGAAGCTTCGATAAGTCTTCATTCAGAAGGGATTCAATTTCCCCTTCCATCTCGTCCGACAGTTTCTGACCCTTAGGCCCGAATAGCTTGATGCCGTTATCCTGAAATTTATTGTGGGATGCAGAAATCATCACGCCCATATCAGCTCTGAGTGAGCGGGTCAGCATGGCAACAGCCGGTGTTGGAATGGGTCCCAGCAAAAACACATCGATGCCCATCGAGGTAAACCCGGCGACCAAAGCCGGTTCGATCATATAGCCTGAAAGCCTGGTATCCTTGCCGATCACGACCCGGTGCCGGTGCGAACCGCGCATAAACATCCGGCCCGCCGCCATACCAACCTTCATGGCGAGTTCAGGTGACATAGCGTCGCTGTTGGCGACGCCGCGAATTCCATCTGTGCCAAAGAATTTCTCTACCATCTATAGCTCCGGATTTCCCGTGGAATTCAAACTTTACCTATCTGATTCCTGTCTGCATTCATTCTAGTACACTTGTCACCACACAACTCGCTCAAAAATTATGTGCGTTTCTATCAAACGCGCTCCCCAACAACGCTTTTTTCGCCAAAACCGCTTGCCCTACGCCAAACATCAATCGCCTGCCGGGTTTCAGCGACATCATGCACACGCAATATCTGTACACCCTGTGTAACTGATGCAAGAGCCGCACCAATCGAACCTGCCGCCCGTTCGTTGGCGTCAGAAACCCCCGTAACCGCACCAATGAAACCCTTGCGAGATGCCCCAACCATGATCGGAACACCGAGCATATGGAATAGCGATAGATATTCCAAAAGCTCCAGATTTTGACCAAATGTCTTGCCGAACCCGATACCAGGGTCAGCCACAATCCTGTTGCGATCAATCCCCGCTTCAACAGCCGCATCAACCCGCGCCAACAGGTGATCAAAAACATCTGCAACCACGTCTTCATATTGAGGGTTATCCTGCATCGTCTTCGGTTCACCCTTAACGTGCATAAGAATGACCGGACATTGGGCCTTGGCCACAACATCTGCGCTGCCGGGATCGAACTGAAGCGCGGAAATATCGTTGATAATCCGGGCGCCTGCCTCAAGTGCGGCGCTCATTATATTAGCGCGCCGGGTGTCGATCGACACCGGGACGCCTTCACCGCTCAGGGTCTCGATAACGTGAATGACCCGGTTATGCTCTTCTTCCTCTGAAACATCTTCAGCGCCGGGACGGGTGGATTCGCCACCGATATCAATAATATCCGCCCCTTCCGCAGCAAGCAGGCGGCTTTGGCGGATCGCTGTTTTTCCGGACGCAAATTTTCCACCATCGGAAAAACTGTCCGGCGTAACATTGACGATCCCCATCAACCGCGGCCGGTCTAGAGAGACACCTGCAAATTGCGCACGTGGTCCGACAATTCGCTCAATCAACTGCGTAATTGCAGGATCATCACTTTTGGCAAGATCAGCAGCCGCCAACAAAGTCCGGCTTTTGTCATTACGGTGCCCGGTAAATGCGTCAAATTGCGTGAAGGCAACGCCGCTCCCACCAAGAGATAATGCTTTGCTGTCAGCAATGGCAGCGACGGCTGTATCTCCATATAGAAGCCCAACGGGGCGCAGATAAAGTCCGCCGGTCATGTCACCCCCGTCACATTCTTCGCGTATTCAAAATTGTCCCTGATCAGGTCTGGGGCTGGGGTTCCATACCTTCGGTATCGGATTTTTTCCCTGGTTTTCCATTGCCGGAATCAGGAACCATCGATGAACGCGCAGGCGGCCCATCGTCCCCCTCATCACGAACCGGAGGATGGCCTTTCAACAAGGCTACAATCTCATCGCCGGACAAGGTCTCGTATTCGAGTAATCCCTCGGCAATGATTTCGAGCTTTTTCTTGTGCTTTTTCAGTATTTTCCCAGCTGTATCGAAACCCTCTTCAACCAATTTACGAATTTCAGAATCTACAAGATTTTGGGTTTCTTCACTCACCGTCTGGGTCCGCGCTACCGAATGGCCAAGGAATACTTCTTCTTCATTGGCGGAATAGGACAAAGGACCAAGCACGTCGCTCATGCCAAACTGGGTGACCATGGCCCGGGCCAATTTGGTCGCCATCTGGATATCTGCTGATGCGCCAGAGGTTACTTTGTCGTAACCGAAGGTCATTTCTTCTGCGATCCGCCCGCCCATGGCAACAGCCAGGTCGGCCTTCATCTTGGCGCGGGTCAAGGAAATCTGGTCACGTTCAGGCAACCGCATCACCATCCCGAGCGCCCGTCCACGCGGGATGATCGTCGCCTTGTGAATTGGATCAGACGCTGGCTGATAAATCGCCACAAGCGCGTGCCCGCTTTCATGATACGCAGTGAGTTTTTTCTCTTCCTCGGTCATGACCATGGAGCGCCGCTCGGCCCCCATCATGACCTTGTCCTTGGCATCTTCAAAATCCTGATGCATCACAAGCCGCTTGCCGCGCCGGGCTGCCAGCAGGGATGCTTCATTGCACAGATTAGCCAGGTCAGCACCGGAAAATCCGGGCGTACCGCGCGCAATGGTTTTCAACACCACATCCGGTGCCAGCGGGATATCGCGGGTGTGAACTTTCAAAATTTTCTCGCGACCAATGATATCCGGATTGGCGACAACAACCTGGCGGTCAAACCGGCCCGGGCGAAGCAAGGCGGGGTCCAGTACGTCCGGACGGTTGGTCGCGGCAAGCAGGATGATCCCTTCATTGGTCTCGAACCCGTCCATCTCCACAAGCAATTGGTTGAGGGTCTGTTCGCGTTCATCGTTGCCGCCACCAAGGCCGGCACCACGATGACGACCAACCGCATCAATTTCATCGATGAAGATTATGCAGGGTGCGTTTTTCTTGGCCTGCTCGAACATGTCGCGGACGCGGCTGGCACCGACGCCCACAAACATTTCAACAAAATCAGACCCGGAGATTGTGAAAAACGGAACATTTGCTTCCCCGGCAATCGCACGGGCAAGCAGGGTTTTACCGGTGCCGGGAGGGCCAACAAGCAAAGCCCCTTTCGGGATTTTGCCACCAAGCCGCTGAAACTTCTGCGGCTCTTTCAAAAATTCAACAATTTCCTCAAGGTCTTCCTTGGCTTCATCAATCCCGGCCACATCATCAAACGTAACCCGGCCATGGGCTTCGGTCAGCAAACGGGCCTTGGATTTGCCAAATCCCATGGCTTTGCCGCCACCGCCCTGCATCTGACGCATGAAAAATACCCAGACGCCGATCAACAACAGCATCGGGAACCACGAAACAAGAACACCAAGCAAGGATGGCATTTCTTCGGTTTCGGGCCGTGCCGTGATCGAAACACCCTTTTCGGTCAGGCGCTGGACAAGGGTCGGATCATTGGGAGCAAAAGACTGGAACGCACGTCCATCGCTATACTCACCCAAAATCTGATCGCCGGTAATGGTAACACCACGCACATTTCCAGCGTCAACTTCCGCCAGAAATTGGGAAAAACTGATCTCACTTGTACCCGGCCGCTCATCAGGGCTCTGGAAAAGCTGAAACAATGCGATCAGAAACAGGCCGATAATGACCCAGAGAGCGAAGTTGCGGAAATTGGAGTTCATTATAATCCCTTGTCACGCCCCGGCAGGTTCCGGGATTAAGTCCGCCAGATACATGCCATATACATGTTTGACGGGAGTTACATCTAATACCTGATCACAAGATAGGTGCGACAACCCCGTCTGCCAAGAAAAACCGGGCATTTTTACGCACTCAGACCCGTATTTTTTCAAATACAGTTACCATTTTCACTAATTTACCGGTTTGGAGCCGAAATCCGGATCAATTTGCTTGCCACCAACAAACTCTGCTGTGACACCGGAGAGAATCGGAAACCCTTCAAGATGCGGCACCGCGAGAAGCTTTTCGTCACGCCAAAACGAGACCATTGTTCGCGCCTGAGGGCCAATTCCACGCGGCAAGGCACCAGTCTCATCGGCACCGCGTGCCATGCGCCAACCATCGCCGCCGAGAGCCCGCACAATCACATTGTGATCCTGCTTCATATCAAAGCTGACCCGAAACCGGCCATCCCAGATCTTGGTGTCACCGGGAGAGAGAACCAATTCGCTCAAACCCTGCCGTCCTGTTTCCCGCCAAATATCGATTTTCTCGCCCTTGGTATTAATCCGGCACCCGGACAAGGTGCGGCTAACTTCAACGCCGGAGACAATGGTTTCCATGAGATCGCGAAGCCGGGCCATCCTTGGGCGATAAACCTTGCCGCCAATCGCGGTCAGGCACCGGGACAATAATCTAAGCCTGGTATCAGGCAGCGCCTCGCAAAATTCTTTCCGCCCGATCATGCAATGACCGGCGGGATCAATTTTTACCGCCCGTGCCGCCAAATTGTCCGCCACTTGCTCCAGAACATCCGCAGCATCCCGCATCCGCAAAGCCGTCTCAGCCAAACGCGCCGGATTTAGTCCCAGTTCCTCCAATTGAGGTGCCAGATTGCGGATCTTCACCCGGTCATAAGCGGTGTCATCATTGCTCGGATCTTCAATCCACTCAGATTCCGAACCAAGACATTCCCTGAGTTGCGCTTTGGAAATTCCTAAAAACGGCCTCACCAGATTGATGCCCCAAATCCGAGTTTCCGACGCCATCGCTCCGAGGCCGTCAACGCCACTACCCCGAGCCAATCGCAACAGAAATGTTTCGGCCTGGTCTTCCAGATGGTGTGCGGTGACCAGAATTTCAGCACCAATTTCGTGACACGCATCGCACATCAGCCGATACCGCATTTCACGGGCTGAGGCCTGGATATTGCTGCCGGTCAATTTTTGGTCCGCAGTCAAAATCCGACATGAAAATCCAAGTCCGTCAGCAGCCTCGGCGACAAACCGGGTTTCCTGATCGGCCTCCGTGCGCAATCCATGATTGACGGTCAGAACCATGATTTCAGGACCATCGTCCCAAACCGTTTTTGCCCACTCTACAAGCGCCAATAAAGCCATGGAATCCATGCCGCCTGAGACAGCAAGCGCTACTTTTCCCGCTCTTTTCAAAGGAGCCAGAAGCGTCGCAACTTCGGTATCAGTAAAAGGTGTCATGTCGTGTCTGCCTGACGCCCTAAATTATTAGCAACGGGCGCTTTGCTGCTCTTGCATCGCCCGCGCCCGGATATCCCCTGAATTCGGATAATTGCTGATCAATTCAGCAAATGTCGAACAGGCCGCGCTGGTCTGTCCAAGTTGCTGCAATGACATACCTAGCTTCAACAAGGAATCCGGGGCTTTCTGGCCGGTTTGGTGCTCGGAATAGCTTTTGAGAAAGGCGTCCGCTGCTGGTCGGAATTGGCCGCGCACGAAAAATGTTTCCCCCAGCCAATATTTGGCGTTGCCTGCCAGGTCACTGTTTGGATAGTCCTGCAGAAATCCACTGAACGCGCCTTCGGCAGCATCGAAATCCCGCTGAAGAATATAAGCATAAGCGATATCATAAGCGCTGCGCGGATCTACGGGCACACCAAATGTCACTTGCCCGGCATTCTGGTTTTGCGATTGGGAATTATTCGATTGCCCGGTCGGTCCGGTCTGTACAATCGGCCCGGTCTGTACAATCGGATTGATATTGATCGGGCCACCCTGGAGCGTGCCCAAGGTTCCCTGCGACGTACCAAGCGAGTTGGAGCCAAAGGTTGCCGAGCTTGTTGATGCCGGCGGCAGGGGCTGGGTGTTGAAACTTTGTCTGACGGGGGCCTGAGACAGGCTGCCGCCCAACGCGCCCTGTTCCTGGAACCGGAATTCGGTATCTTCCGCCATCCGCCGCATCCGATCTTCAAGCTGGCGAAGCTGATGCGCGTTTTGTTCGGCAAGCCCGGTCAGATTACGCAAACGCTCTTCAATGCCATCGAGCCTGACAGCCATCGATGCGCTGCCTGCATTGCCACCAGCAACCACGCCGCCGCCACGCAGATTTTGCAGCGACTGGACCTGACTTTCCAAGCGGCTGATCCGGTCTTGCAAAAAAATCAGATCGGTCTGGGACTGGCTCAATGCAGGGCCGCCCGGCAGCCACAACAAGCCACAAAAAACCAATGTACCTGCCAGCAGCAAGCTCTGCTTCGTGTCTCTAAAAATTGACCTTGATAATGTCATGGTAGACCAATGCTCACCTTCAATAAGATTTGCCAGCCGCCATCCATCAACTGGCCTAGCCGCTGTTCTGGCCTTCAAGTACCGTCACTGCACGGCGATTTTGTGACCAACAGGAAATATCATCGCATACCGCAACCGGACGCTCCTTGCCAAAGGAAATTGTGCGCAGGCGACTTGCCGATACGCCCCTGCTAACAAGATAATTCCGCGTTGAAGTGGCGCGACGCGCCCCCAATGCCAGATTATATTCGCGCGTACCGCGTTCATCAGCATGGCCTTCGATCAGGATAGAATAGTTCGGATATTTGTTGAGCCATTCTGCCTGCTTGTCGAGTGTCACCTTTGATGCGTCCGTCAGGCTTGTGCTGTCGGTTTGAAAAAACACCCTGTCGCCAACGGTCACCACAAAATGCTGGGCGGAGCCGGGCTCAGCCCGGGTCAGCGTGCCATTCAGCCTATCCTGACCATCATTCGAGCAGGCAGCCACGAACAACATGGCAAAGACGATAAACAGGGCCCGAAACATACCTGGACCAGAACCGTAAGACATAAATTTCTCCTCGATATCGCCGGACAAAACGCCGCCACAACATAGTTGGCGTCGATTATTTTCTGTCCCGCTCTTCAATATTTCTCTGCCGCCTGCATCAGGTGGCGAACCTATATCCACTCTTACCTGTAAAGCAATGGAAACGTCTAATTGGTTAACGGCGACCATGACGGATCGGACGCAAATGTGGGGGTCCCGACCCGGCGTTCGTTACGCCCGGTTAGGTCAACCGACCAAATTTGTGGACCACCATCGGCGCCAGGAATTTCACGGAAAAACATCAGCACCCGGCCATTCGGCGACCATGTTGGGCCTTCATTATGAAATCCTTCAGTTAAAATCCGCTCGCCGCTGCCATCGGGGCGCATAACCCCGATCAGAAAGCGACCCTGCACAACTTTGGTGAAAGCGATCAGATCACCGCGCGGCGACCATACCGGAGTGCCGTAACGCCCCTGGCCAAACGATATCCGCTGCTGGTTGGTGCCATCCGCGCTCATCACGTAGATTTGTTGAACCCCGCCCCGATCAGATTCAAAAGTGACCCGCTCCCCATCCGGTGAGAAAGAAGGCCCGGTATCAATTGCCGCCGTATTGGTCAGGCGGGTTGTCCGTCGGCTACGCAAATCCATTGTGTAGATATTTGTATTGCCGCCGGTTTGCAGGCTCATGATAATTCGCTGACCATCAGGCGAGAAACGCGGGCTGAATGTCATGCCGGGAAAATCCCCGACAATGCCGCGCTCACCGGTCAGAATATTGAGCAGATAGACCCGTGGCTGAAACCCGTCGCCGTAGGACATGTAGGTGATTTCCTGGTTCGAAGGGCTAAAGCGCGGCGTCAATACAAGATCAGAGCCGTTGGTCAGATAGCGCATATTGGCGCCGTCCTGATCCATCAGCGCCAACCGCTTGACCCGGGCGTCTTTCGGCCCGGATTCTTCGACAAATACAATCTGGGTATCGAAATAGCCTTTTTCCCCGGTGAGACGCTCGTAAATTGCATCTGATATGACGTGCGCGACGCGGCGCCAATTATCGGTGTTGGTGACAAATTGCTGGCCGGTCATCTGTTCGTTGGCGATGATATCCCACAGCCGGAATTCGGTACGCAGCCGCCCGTCATTTTGCAATGTTACACGCCCGGTCACCAGGGCTTGCGCGTTGATCTTGCGCCAGTCATCAAATTGCGGTGCCAGGTCGATATTTTCGATCCGCTCGATAAAGGCAGCTGGATCAATAGGCGCGAACAGACCGGACCGGATCAGGTTGGCAGAAATCACATCGTTGATATTGCGCGCGGTATCGCCGAGCCCGGACGAACCATCGACAAATTGCGACAACGCAATCGGTAACGGCTCCACCACGCCTTCGGTAATATTGATTTCAAGCACTGCATGGGCTGGCTGAGGCTGAAAGACAAGACCGGCAAGCGCAAAGGTTATTACAAACGGCACCATAAATATATGGCGCCAAATGCATACCCGCCTCACCCGGCTGATATTACCCGCTTCCATTGACGCCACTCCTGTACTTTGCATACCCATAAATTTACCCGCCCAGCATCTGGCGCGGATCAAATGTTACCCGAATATCACGCCAGGTTTCATATTTTTCTGGCGGCAACTGATACGGCGCGCAACGGCGCACGGCACGCAACGCACTTTCCGCCGCCACCCGCTCTATATTTCCGTTGATTCCGCCATCCACTTGCGGCGGTCCGCTCAAACTACCGTCACGGCGCAAAGTCATGCGAATGGCGACCGCCAGGTTTTCCGCGCCGCGCACCCCGACCGGTGGGCTCCAGCAGCGCGAGATTTGCCGCCGCAGCAAATCAATATCGCTGATAGACATTGTGTTGTCGCTCCCGCCCGACTGGCCACGCGTTGCAGGCTGATCGCTTTGGCTGTCATTTTGCTGGCGCTGGGGTTCATTCTCGGGGGATTTGTCCAGCAAGGCCGCAATTCGGTCAGCATCAAACTGCTCCCGGGCAGGTTCAGCCCGGCGCGGCGGCCGGGGCCTGAATGATGGCATTTGCATCGCATCTGTATTGATCACAACGCGTTGAGGCTCTGGCTCCGGGGTTGGCTCCGCGACCGGTTCAGGTTCCGGTTCTGGTTCAGGCGTCGGCGCGGGCTCGGCCGCAACCTCCGGGGTCGGTTCTGGCGTTTGTTCGGGTGCAGGCGGTGTCTGCTCTGGCGGCAACGCTGCGGTTTGGGTAGGTGGCTCGGGCACCGTTTCTGCAACCGCTGCGGTTTCCGGTTCCGCTTCCGGCGCGTCTTCTTCGCCAGCCATTATCCGGGTCAGCTCGGACGCCGTGATAATATCAACCGGCAGGCTTTGCACCGCGTCCACTTCGAATATTTCAGCCGACGGGAAAACCAGCGTTGACCATGTCAGCATGATGACATGGGCGGCACCGGATATGGCAAGACCGACACGCACGCTATTGTCCCTGATCCTCTTGTTCCGTCACCAATGCGATCCGGCGAAACCCGGCTTCATTGATCCGCCCCATGACCTTCATCACTTCGCCGTATCTAACGGCGCGGTCGCTACGCACGAAAATCCGCTCGTCATAACCGTTGGCAGCTATAGCGAGTAATTTAGGCACCAATTCGTCCAAGGCGATCGGCGTTGATTGGAGATAGATAACGGAATCCGCCCCGACCGAAATCGTCAACGGGTCGCTGTCGCCCTGCAATTGCTGGGCGCGGGTTTCCGGCAGATCAATCGAAACACCTACAGTGAGCAACGGGGCCGCGATCATGAATACGATCAACAATACCAGCATAACGTCGACCATCGGGGTGACATTGATCTCGGCCATCGGCGCATATTTGCGCGCGCCGCGCCGCTGTCCGCCACGTCCACCCTGATAGTTTTGCAAACCGCCCGCCATGGTCAGCTCCGGTCTTCCAGTTGCCGCGACAGGATAGTTGAAAATTCATCTGCGAACCATTCAAGGCGATTATTCTGGTGCGCCAGTTCGCTGGTAAATTTGTTGTAGAAAATCACCGCCGGGATGGCGGCAAACAGACCAAGTGCGGTGGCAAACAGCGCTTCTGCGATGCCCGGCGCGACAACAGCCAGGTTGGTGTTTTTGCTGACGGCGATCGCCTGAAAACTGGTCATGATGCCCCATACGGTGCCAAACAGTCCGACAAAGGGCGCGATCGAACCGACATTTGCCAAAAACAAAAGCCGCTTTTCAAGCCGTTCCATCTCACGCGAAATTGCTACATTCAGCACTTTGTCGATCCGCATATTGACGCTGTCGCTGGCCCGCGTTCCGCCCTCATGGCTGCGTTTCCATTCGCGCATCGCGGCCACAAACAGCGCCGGCATCGAATGATTTACACCGTGGCTGAGCGAGCCATAAAGCTCTTCCAGGGATTGGCCAGACCAAAAGACCCGCTCAAACTTTTCGCCCTGTCGGCGCGCACGCCCGAATTGCAGATATTTATCGACGATAATGGCCCACGACCAGACCGACGCCGCAAGCAGGCCAAGAATGACGATCTTGACGACAATATGAGCCTGAAGAAACTGGTTGAAAAATGAAAAATCACCCAGTTCCACCGCGGGAACAGTCTGGGCGAGAACGACCGGCATCATGCGCAAAGCCTCATGTTTTTGTTATTGTCTGATGCAACTGATCCAGGACCCTGTCCACATTCGGGGAGCCGGGCGCGACAACGGGATTCCTGGAATTCAGGTCCCACAACCATCACGCTCCAGAGGCCACGTTGAGTGCCAACGAAACTTGTCAAAACGATGGCCTTTCGCAGTTGCAGCAACGAGCATCAGTTTTCGGTCATTTATGCTTAAGGAACGGTAAATGGGGGTGTGGGGAGGAATTTTGGGTGCCCTCGCGTTTCGGGCAAAATCCTGGATCGTGCTACATTGGCCAAATGGCAACCTTCACATATTTCGCCTACGGCTCGAACATGCTGCTGCAGCGCCTGCAAAAAAGGTGCCCATCCGCCATTTTTTTAGAAGCTGCCTATGCCGAAGGCTACGCACTGAATTTCAGCAAGAAGAGCGTGGATGGTTCGGGAAAAGCAACCATCGCCAAATCCGATAAAGGCGGGAAGCAAGTGTATGGCGCACTCTTTGAGATCAGATTGGAAGATCGCCAGTCTCTGGATGAGGCGGAAGGCCCCGATTATTTCAGAGTTGACGAATTTGTTGTGAAACATTCGGGAACGAACGAACAGCAAACAGTCACAACCTATATCGCCAATCAAGACGCGATAGACGAAAACTTGGTGCCATACGATTGGTACAAGTATCTGGTTTTAGCTGGAGCCCAGCAGGCCAAACTCCCAGCCATTTATGTTGCGAGCATCAAGGCGATTGAGGCTATTCCTGATCCGAAACTGGAAAGGGATAGAGGAATTGAGGCAATCACTGTGTTGAAAGAAGTAGGATGGGTTGAAACATGAAAACCGAGGATGATGCAAAAATTGCCGGCGATTTCAGAAAAAGTGATTGGAAAACAATAAGAGAGACACTTAAGCCCAATGGGGAACCAGGAGACTGGGCGCTCGCCTATACCATGTTCTTTCTGACTCGATTGGAAACAAGATATTTTGGACCAATCAGGTTGTTGCAAAAACATGGTGACAACAAAGGAGAGGGATTTTCCATTGTTGCGCTGCAATGCACCCTGATTGAATATTTGGCTTCGACCTACGAAGGGAAAGCTTATGAATGGGATAAGGCTAAAAGAGATAATGATGAATTTTTATACTTATTAAGTGGCAATATATTTAGAAAATTCCTTCAAACAGCACCTGTGTTCAAGTATCTCTTTGCGGACGAATGCAAAACAGGTGATTGCAAACCAGACCAATGTGAAGCCGTCAGTTGTAAAGCAAATGAGTTCTATAAAAATGTGCGTTGCCCTTTGGTCCACGAAGCTCGCACAAAAGGTCGGTGGACGATTCTCGCCAATTCCGACCCTAAAAAAGTCAAAATATCAGACCGTATTATCGACTGGGGCGGAAAAACTATCTACCGAGACAATTTTCAAACAGTCTTCGAGAATTTTGTAAAAGCGTATCGCGCTGAATTATTAATCAGCAAGGAACGCCAAGAGGCTTTCATACGCAAATTCAATTATCTATGTAAAGAATAGACCTCCAAAAAAAGGCATGGTCACCCACACCGTCACCCCGGCGAAAGCCGGGGTCCAGAACGATGGTCGCTACATATACAAAAGCAAGACTGGATTCCGGCTTTCGCCGGAATGACGGGGTTGGGGATTGTGGTTCGGCCTCGCCCCTACCCACCCATGCGGCGGCGGAGGTCTTCGGGGAAGCGTCTTGGTTTGCCGTCGGCGTTGATCAGAACCGCGATCACCTTGGCTTCGAACAGCACGTCGTCACCGCGCAAGACCCGCTGATCGATCTGCATGGACGCCCCGGCCATTTTCGCGACGCGGGATTCGACGCTCAAAATATCGTCGATCCGGGCCGGGCGGACGAAATCTATTTCCATGCGTTTGACCGCGAAGGCGAGTGGCTCGCTGCCATCGTCGCTTGAGAATAATTCCGCATGATGGACGCCCGAATGGCGCAGGAAATCGGAGCGCCCGCGCTCGCAATATTTCAGGTAATTGGCGTGATAGACGATGCCGGAAAAATCTGTGTCTTCGAAATAGACCCGGATTTTCAGGCGGTGCACACCGTCTTCAACCGTGCCGGACAATTCCAGATTTGATGCTTCAGTCATTGCCATCACCGATATCGGTGTCACCGGTAAAGAGCGGCATTTCAGCCGAGCTTTCGGGAACCGCCAGCCCCAGATGATCGAAAGCCAGTGGCGTCAGCAAGCGCCCGCGCGGGGTGCGCTGAACAAAGCCCTGCTGGATCAGATAGGGTTCAACCACGTCTTCGATGGAATCGCGTTCTTCGCTGAGCGCTGCCGCGATTGTCTCGATCCCGACCGGTCCGCCGCCAAATTTATAGGCGATACAATCGAGATAACGATGGTCCATGCCATCAAGCCCGCGCCCATCTACATCCAGTTGGCGCAGCGCGTAATCGGCTGCTCCCGCATCAATCGGGCCATCGCCTTTGACGGAGGCAAAATCGCGAACCCGGCGCAATAATCGCCCGGCAATACGCGGCGTCCCACGCGCCCGTTTTGCAATTTCTTCTGCGCCGTCCTTGGTGATGCCCACATTGAGCGCCCGCGCACCACGAGTGACAATTCGCTCCAGCTCGCTGGTTGAATAAAAATTGAGCCGGATCGGGATCCCGAACCGGTCCCTGAGCGGCGTCGTCAAAAGCCCTGATCTCGTGGTCGCGCCGACAAGGGTGAATTTCGCCAGATCGATCCGCACGGAACGCGCCGCCGGGCCTTCGCCTATAATCAGATCAAGCTGATAATCTTCCATCGCCGGATAGAGAATTTCTTCAACGGCCGGGTTAAGCCGGTGAATTTCGTCGATAAACAACACATCGTTTTCTTCGAGGTTCGTGAGCAGAGCCGCCAGATCACCGGCCTTCGCAATTACCGGCCCGGAGGTGGCGCGAAAGCCGACCCCCAATTCATTCGCCATGATCTGAGCCAGCGTGGTTTTGCCAAGGCCCGGCGGGCCCACAAACAAAACATGGTCAAGCGCCTCACCGCGCCCCCTTGCTGCTTCAACAAACACCCGCAAATTGGCGCGCACTTTCTCCTGACCGATAAAATCATCAAGAATACGCGGCCGCAACGCCACATCGGCGTCGTCGCCTTTGGCAGTTCCTTCCACAATCCGGTCGGCTTCGTCGCTCATCCGGCAAGTTCCTTCAAGCCGAGGAAACGGCGGAGTGACCACAAGAGACAGCCGGTTATTGCGCCTAACAAAGCCATACATCCTGATAAAAATAAAACTATAGAAAACCTCGGCGGGCCGTCATAACTAGAAACAAAATATTCCCCAGTTAAGATATATACAAGCAAAGAAACTACTATAACACCAACAATAAAACTTGGCACCGCCCAAACAACTAAAACATTACTGTAATTAATTTTAATTTTTTTCGAATTCATATGTAGTAAATAAAAACTTGAACTTAAACCTGGTACAAATCCAATAATTAAAGAAATTGTTGATATAGATAAGATACGTTCTAACGCATCGAAAATATCATCACCAAATACATTGCTTGTGAAGCTAATGTGGGGCCTCTGCAAAAATATAAAGTCCATGATCCCTACAAAAAATGGACTCAACAACCAGAAAATAAGCCCCCCAACAATGGGTGCAATAACTGAACCTATGAAAAGGATCTTGACAGAAAGCCACAAATTCCGTTCACCAGGATCACTCATCCTGCCAACTCCTTCAACCCAAGCCGGATCAGAGTCTGCGTGCTGGCATCATCGCCGGATGACTTGACGGCGCGCGCCACCGCGGCGCTGGCATGGGTCATCTGGTAGCCGAGATTGACGAGGGCGGAAACGGCATCAGCGGCTGGCGATCCGGCGGATGCGGCGATGCCGCCTGCCAAACCTGCAAGCGCTTCATCGCCGCCGGCAAAGGCTGGCACTTTGTCTTTCAATTCGATCAACAAACGTTGCGCCATTTTCGGGCCGACGCCGGGGGCGCGGGATACCATTGCCTTGTCCTGCACCGCGATCGCTGTCGCCAGATCAGACGCTGTCAGGGTCGAGAGGATCGCCAGCGCCACCTTGGTGCCGATCCCCTGCACACTCTGCAACAGGCGGAACCAGTCGCGCTCGGATTCTGTTGCAAAGCCAAACAGGCGCAACTGGTCTTCGCGCACAAAGGTCTCGGTGGCGATTTCCACGGCTTCGCCCTTCGATGGCAAGCTGGATAATGTCCTTGTCGAACAGGTCACGAGATAGCCAACACCGTTAACGTCCACGATGACCCAATCGTCACCAAACGAATCTATCAGGCCTTTGAGTTTGGCGATCATGAGGCGATCCGCGCGGCGAGAGACGCCATATTATGGGCGGTCCGGTGGTGAGCATGGGTGATGGCGATGGCCAGCGCGTCGGCAGCGTCTTCGCCGGTAATTTTGGCGGTTGGCAATAGCACCGATACCATTTTCATAATCTGTCCCTTGCCCGCATGGCCGCTGCCGACGACCGTTTTCTTGACGGCGTTGGGGGCATATTCAGCAACAGGAATATTTTCAAGCGCCGGGGTCAAAAGCGCCACGCCGCGCGCCTGACCAAGTTTCAAAGTAGCTGAGCCGCTGCGGTTGACAAAAGTCTGCTCGACGGCCGCTTCGTCTGGCTCAAATTGGCGGATCACTTCTATCAACCCAGTATGGATTTCGCAAAGCCGCGCCGCCAATTCGTCACTTGCCTGTGAGGTCACAACCCCGCAGCCAACAAATTTCAGATTGCTGCCTTCAGATATAATAATTCCCCAGCCGGTACGGCGCAGGCCGGGGTCGATGCCAAGTATGCGAATCGCTTTTGCGCTCATGGCCTAGAAGGTGACTGATCACGCGCTAGATTTCTAGCCTTTTGCAACCAAAGCCGCCCCATTGCTCAATAGAACGGATGCTTCGGCTGCCATGCGCTGCATAATTTCAGCGGCCTCGGGACGGTCATGGATCAACCCGGCGGCTTCGCCAACAACGGTGGCAACAATATCAAAATCGCCATTTGCCCGCGCTGTATCGTAAGCGTCTTTCATCGCACCAAATTGCGCCCGCGCTTCCATATCGCGTCCCGTCCAATCTTCGGTGAGGCGGTTTTTAAGCATCCGGAAAGAATATTCGTCCGGCCAGGCAACGCCGCGCAATTGGTCGGCAACAATGGTACGCACAGTCCCGTCGCCATCACTGGCAATGGCGCGGTCGATTGCAGGTTGTGGCGACAGGGCCTCAGCCGCTGCCCAAAATCTGGACCCGACCAGAACGCCACCTGCTCCCAGCATCAGGCTCGCCGCCAACCCGCGCCCGTCAGCAATGCCGCCCGCTGCCAGTAATAATGTGTCCGGCGCATTTTTCGCGATCAGGTCAGCTACTTCCGGCACAAACGGCATGGTGGAACGGCTTGCGCCATGGCCACCGGCCTCTGTGCCCTGCGCCACGATAACCGCAGCGCCTGCATCAATCGCAGCCCGGGCATGATCAAGCGTCTGCACCTGACAGAAGACAGGAATGCCCGCATCATTTGCTTTGGCGGCAAAAGCGGCCGGGTCGCCAAAAGACAGGAACAGGCATCGCGGGTTTTTCGCAATCGCCCAATCTATGACGCCAGGATTTTGTGCCGCCGCCCAGGTAATGACACCAATACCAATTGGCTGGTTTCCAGCTAGCCCATATTCAGTTTCAAGATCAGGTTCGCCGCCAAGCATCCCGGCATAGCCGCCGCCAAGGATGCCAAGTCCGCCGGCTTGTGTCGCGGCGCCCGCTAGTTTGCCACCGGTCACCAAAGCCATCGGGGCGCAGACAATTGGGAAGCGCAGATCAAATCTTTCGGTAAACCGGGTTCTGATCTGGTCCATGATGGATAAGCCTATTCAGCGGATAATTTGGCTATGGTCTCGTCGTCGATATCGAAATTGGCATAGACATTTTGCACATCGTCATCGTCTTCGAGCGCATCCATGAGTTTTAACAAGGTGCCAGCTTTTTCCTCATCAACCGGGGTCAAATTCTGCGGCTTCCAGATCACATTAACCGAGGTCGGCTCGCTGAGACTGGCTTCGAGAGATTTGGCAACTTCACCCAGATTTTCAAAAGCGCAAATAATTGTGTGAGCCTCTTCGTCAGATTCAACGTCTTCGGCGCCAGCCTCAATGGCCGCTTCAAAAACCGCTTCGCTATCCCCCGCGTCACCGGGGAGAACGATTTCACCAACCCGGTCAAACATGAACGCAACGCTACCAGATTCACCGAGCGCACCACCATTTTTGGCAAATGTAGAGCGCACCGAACTGGCGGTCCGGTTGCGGTTTTCAGTCAGCGCTTCAACGATAACAGCGACACCGCCGGGGCCATAACCTTCGTAGCGCATCTCTTCATAGGCAGCACCTTCACCGGCTTCTGATTTTTTAATGGCGCGGGTGATATTATCCTTCGGCATACTCTGGGCGCGGGCATTCTGCATCGCCAGCCTGAGGCGCGGGTTACCGTCAGGGTCCGGACCCCCAGT